>NZ_JBDQQN010000009.1:0-104733 GCF_039888725.1 Solibacillus sp. CAU 1738 | reverse complement strand
CTTTCGATACATAAAAACATTTGCTGGCATCAATTTTGATGTCCAAAATTTTTGTTTCATAATTAAATGAAACTTTATTGATTAACGTTTTGCTTGTTCAGTTTTCAAGGTTCATGTTGTTTCGCTTGTTTTCAGCGACTTCTCTAATTTAACATTTTCGTTTTCGTTTGTCAACAACTTTTTTAAAAAAGTTTTTATCGACTTTCAAAACTCATTTTCGTTTGTTAAATGCATCACGTCTTAGCGACATTTAATATATTACAATACTATACTCTATAAAGTCAACACTTTATTTCAAAAAAAATCGAGGTGCTTTATATAAGCGCCTCGAACACTATACTACAAGCCGTATTCACTTTCAACAAACTGCAAATCTACACTATAGTTTCTATGGAATACTGCATCGTTTTTTGCTACGACAGGCTCTACTAATATATATTCCTTTTCAATTAAATATTCCACAAACACTTCTAGCTCTGTTGAATAGTAGCTAAGTTCTTCATGATCGTGTAATTCTTGAATTGTCCAAGACGGCTTAGCAAGCATAGTTTCTAATATATGTTGCGCTCCGTCATGTGTTCTAGAGTTGATTAAAAATTCAATAGCTAAAAATAATAACTCTAAACGCTTATCTAAACTTTCATTATTTGAAATGAGTTCTTCATATAACTTGTAAATTGCAGGCTCAATTTTTTTCACTTGCGACCATACTGTTACTTCAGGATATAAACCACTATCAATAATTGAAAGGCGGCCTAAATGATGTAGTGAGTCAACTACATGATTGTATGCATCTAAATAATTGCCACTTTCGAAAAACTCTTTTCCTTCTAAGTAACGACGAATAAGTTTGCTATATTGAATTCCTGTTTTAATTTTACGACCGAAGAAAGGAAATTCCTGAAGCTCTGAACGAAGCTTATATAAGAAGTCATTACGATCAAACATCACTTTACCGGTGAAAATCCAGTCTACTAATCGCTTATTTGTGCCAATAAACAACCATTTTCTTAATCGTTGCTCAGTTACTGTATGCATGACCATCTTTTTATCTTCATACATATAATGCTTCGTGAAAATGGGTTGTTCTGCGTCTTTTACAATAATAAGTAGCACATAATCAAATGTATCTGTTACGTTCATGGCATCTTCACGTTTATTTATTAAAATTACACCTAATGTTTCAGGTTGACTTGCGCGCTCCTGATAGATTGGACGTAAAATATGTTCCATAGTATTTCCCCCTAAATCAAATTACATGTTCATGTATTGTTGTTTCGACAGCCATTAACCGAATCCCTTTTAAAAAAGGTTTTTTCTAAATAAAACCATTCTATGGTATAGTAGACAATAGATTGGGAGGCAAAACAACATGAAAAAATATAAAAATAAAATAAATAAAATCCGATCATTCGCATTATCGCTTATTTTTATTGGCTTCATCATTATGTATGGTGCGATTTTCTTCCGCGAAAATCAAATTTTAGTAATCATTTTTATGTCGATTGGATTGCTTTGCATACTTGGTAGTACTGTTGTTTATGGTTGGATTGGTTTACTATCCACTCGAGCGGTACAAGTCGTTTGTCCGGGATGTGGTAAGCATACAAAAGTAATTGGCCGAGTTGATATGTGCATGTACTGTAACGAGCCACTTACACTTGATCCAACACTTGAAGGAAAAGAGTTTGACCAGTCTTACAATAATAAAAGTCAGAGTGAATAAGCATGCTCCAGCTGTTCTGTAAGTTTCTATTTACGGGACAGCTTTTTCTTACCACAAAAAAACCTAGCAACATTTACGTTACTAGGTCAAAACATTATAGCGCCTGTTTATCTTTGTTCCCAATACAATCTGGGCAAGTACCATACACTTCTAAGCGATGCGAGTTCACTTGGAAACCTGTTACTTGTGATGCAAACTGCTCTACTTCGTTTAAGCCTGGGTAGTGGAAGTCCACAATTTTACCGCAACATTCGCAAATCATATGGTAGTGATCGCCTGTTACGAAGTCAAAACGACTTGCTGCATCGCCGTAAGTAAGCTCCTTCACTAAGCCTACTTCACGGAATACACGTAAATTGTTGTATACCGTCGCCACACTCATGTTTGGAAACTTATCTTCTAGCGCCTTATATATATCATCTGCTGTCGGATGAATCATTGACTGAATTAAATATTCTAAAATCGCATGACGTTGCGGGGTAATCCTTACACCAGTAGTCTTTAACGTGTCTAGAGCATCCTTTAAATGCATTTCAGACATCGCCATGCACCTCTTTTCATACGGATTATTAATTTATAATTGTTATAAATAGTGTATCTAATTTACCTATACTCTGTCAACAATTGCTTATTTCAAGCAAATAACATTTGAATAAATAGATAATTAATCAACAATTATGAATTGTAATTGAAAATAGGATCGGCTATTTCTATCAGTTTAAGCTATATGATTCTCAATTAGAACTAATATCCGCGCATTAAATTCATTTTATTTTCTAATTCACGTTCACCTTTTAGCCAACTCGCTAAGCTTGGTTTGAAAATTTCTAAGCTACGTTCTACATAACGAGATGAATGACTTGAAAAATGCGGTGATAGCGTGACGTTCTTTAATTGCCAAAGTATGCTTTCCTTTGGTAATGGCTCTACTTCATAAACGTCTAAAACCGCGTGCCAAATTAATTTCTCTTGTAGTGCACTTACTAAAACATCCTCCGCGACAACATCTCCCCTACCGAAATTCATAAAAATCGCTTCAGGCTTCATCGCTTTAAAATGCTCATACGTTAATAAATGCTTTGTTTCAGCTGTGCTCGGCAACATAGAAATAACAATATCTGCTTTCGGTAAATGCTCTTTTAGTTCGGTAATTAAATACGTTTCATTCATAAACGTAGCAGGCGCACCACTACTATTACAGCCAATCGTATGCACTTCGAATGCTTGCAAAATACGCCCAATTTCCGCACCGATTGCACCGGGCCCGATAATTAGTGCAGTTGAACCATTTAACTCTGAAAGATGCGCTTTTTTATTCCATTCACCTTTTGCTTGCTGTTCATAAATAAAAGGCAGTGCACGTTTTAATGACAAAATATGCGCCAGAATTGATTCAGTCATCGGTTTTTTATGGATGCCCCGTACATTTGATACGACAATACCGCGCTCTGTAATCGCACGCGCTGGCATTTTTTCTACACCTGCAGATGCGACGAAAATCCACTGCAAATTTTCTGCAAATGCAATATTATCATCATTTAAATCTTCGCCGTATGTAACTAAAATATTAGCTTTTGCTAATTGTTCATTTTGTAACTTTGCATCAAACACAAACTCGACTTCCGGAAATTCCGCTACTAAAGGTTCACGTAAATCTTCTCTCGGCTCAAACGTAAAATAAACTTTCATATTATTGCTCCCCTTCGCGTAAATAATTTAAGACGTCTTCAATATGATTTTTCACCCGGACTTTACGCCATTCTTTCACAATGATTCCTTGCTCATTTATTAAAAATGTCGAACGCTCAATCCCCATAAATTCACGACCGTACATTTTTTTCAGTACCCATACACCGTAAGCTTCAGCAGTAGCATGATCTTCATCTACTAGTAATGAAAATGGTAAGCCGTGTTTATCGATAAATTTTGTGTGCTTCGATGCATCATCTGGGCTCACACCTAAAATAACAGCATTTAGCTCCGAGAAATCGCCATATGCATCTCGGAAATCACATGCTTCAGTTGTACAGCCTGGTGTCATGTCTTTCGGATAAAAATATAGTACAACAGACTTTCCTAAAAAATCGCTAAGTCGCACCGTTTCTCCTTTTTCGTTTAACAAAGAAAAATCAGGTGCTTGCTTTTGTAATAATGTCATTATACTCCCCCTTTACTTTATCGTACCGAACTCATTCCTTGCTTTCAAATTCTTTGGCACGAAAATGAAATTCCGTCTACAATAGATAAGAATAAACCATTTGGAGGTAAAATGATGAATCATACAAAATCTGAAATAATTTACAAAGAAGCTCTTGAACATATCGTTGGTGGAGTTAATAGCCCGTCACGTTCTTATAAAGCAGTTGGTGGTGGGGCACCCATCGTAATGGCTCGTGGAAAAGGGGCTTACTTTTACGATGTAGATGATAACCGCTATATCGATTATTTAGCAGCTTACGGCCCGATTGTTACAGGTCACGGTCATCCGCATATCGCAAAAGCAATTGCACATGCAGCAGAAACGGGCGTGCTGTTCGGCACACCGACAGAACATGAAGTAAAATTCGCGAAAATGTTAAAAGAAGCTATTCCTACATTAGATAAAGTACGTTTCAACAACTCAGGTACAGAAGCAGTAATGACAACAGTACGTGTTGCCCGTGCTTACACAGGGCGTACGAAAATAATGAAATTCGCTGGTTGCTACCACGGCCATTTCGATCAAGTTTTAGTAGCGGCTGGTTCAGGTCCTGCAACACTTGGCTCACCAGACTCAGCAGGTGTTCCTGAAAGTGTTGCTACAGAAGTCATTACAGTACCATTCAATGATCCCGAAGCATTCAAATTTGCAATGGAACGTTGGGGCAATCAATTATCGGGTATTTTAATTGAGCCAATCGTAGGTAACTTCGGTATCGTCCAGCCGAATCCAGGCTTTTTAGAATTAGTGCACGAATTAGCTGCTGAATACGGTGCGTTAACAATTCACGACGAAGTTATTACAGCATTTCGATTCCATTACGGTGCAGCACATACAATGCTAGGTTTAACTCCTGATTTAGTGGCGATGGGTAAAGTAATCGGTGGTGGCTTACCAATTGGTGCTTACGGTGGTAAAAAAGAGATTATGGAAACAGTCGCTCCACTAGGTCCTGCATATCAAGCTGGTACAATGGCAGGTAACCCCGCATCAATGCTCGCTGGTATTGCATGCCTTGAAGTTTTACAACAGCCAGGCATTTACGATGAAATGGATCGACTTGGAGCTATTTTAGAAAAAGGTATTTTAGACGCAGCTATGAAGCATAATGTAACAATTACTGTAAACCGTCTAAAAGGTGCGTTAACAATTTACTTTACAAATGAAAAAGTTGAAAACTATGGCCAAGCAGAAAAATCTGACGGCGAAATTTTCGGTCGTTTCTTCAAGCTTATGATTTCAAAAGGTGTGAACTTAGCACCTTCTAAATACGAAGCATGGTTTTTAACGACAGAGCATACGGAAGAAGATATTATCGAAACAATCGCTGCGGTTGATTATGCATTTTCACAGCTTTAATTCAGTTCATCCCGGTTGACCAGCTAACACTTTTTCGGTAAAGTGATAATTTCCCTACTAAATAAAGAAAGAGAGGACTTAATTTTTCATGAAATTAGGTGCCCGTGTTTTAAAAACAGGTGTCGCAATTGTTTTTGCGCTTTTTCTAGCTGAATTATTACATTTACCTTCTCCTGTGTTCGCCGGGATCGCTGCTGTTTTCGCCATCCAGCCAACGATATATCGTTCGTATTTAACGATTTTGGAGCAAATACAAGGCAATTTAATCGGCGCATTCATTGCGGTAACTTTCGGTTTACTCTTTGGTCATCAACTAGTGGCGATAGGAATTGCTGCCATTATCGTAATCGGTATCATGATTAAAATGAACTTAGAGAAATCAATAACACTTGCACTCGTTACCGCTGTAGCGATTATGGAAGTGCAAGGGGATGATTTTTTAACGTTCGGACTTATTCGTTTTACTACGGTCATGGTTGGTGTTTTCGCAGCATTTGTTGTGAATTTAGTATTTTTACCTCCTCGCTATGAAATTAAATTATTTAAGCGCATTAATTCTGTACAAGACGATATTATTCGTTGGACACGTCTTGCTGTTCGACAAGCAAGTGAACATACATCAACAAAAATGGCATTAACAAAACTTAAAACACGATTATTAGAAATCGACACTCTTTATGAATTGTATAAAGAAGAACGTCAATATTTCAAAAACAAAAAATTTGTTAAAGCACGAAAACTCGTTATTTATCGTCAAATGATTATTACTTCGAAGAAAAGCTTAGAGTTGTTACAACGGCTGCATAAGCATGAAAACGAACTCGGTAATTTACCGGAGCAAATATTATTGTTAATTCAAGAGCGACTTGATTTATTACTCACATATCACGAGCAGCTGCTGTTGAAATATACAGGAAAATTACGTGTAGGACACTCAAATTGGACTCGTCACGAAGAACATTTGCAGCGTACAGAAGTAATGGATTTGTTCATTGAGCAAATAACAATTGCGAAGGAAACAGAAGACGAAGAAGAGTTTTCAAGCTATCACTTGTTGTACATGTTATCGCGACTTTTAGATTACGAGGAAAACTTGGAGCATTTAGATACGCTAATCGATTCGTATCGCCGCTATCATAGTAAAGAGAAGAATATAGATTTAGAAACTGAGTTCTATTAAGAAAAGGTTGGAGGCTCTTATGCCTCCAACCTTTTAGTTTTTCATTTTTGGATCAAGTGCATCCCGCAAACCATCCCCCATTAAATTAAAGCCAATAACCGTTAACATAATCGCTAGGCCTGGAAAAAGCATTGCCCACGGAGCATTTAATAAGAAAATACGTGCATCTGCTAACATTTTGCCCCATTCTGGTTGCGGTGCTTCCGCTCCTAGCCCTAAAAAGCCAAGTGCTGCTGCTTCCAAAATTGCTGTTGCAATCGCTAGTGTTCCTTGAACAATTACCGGTGTCGTGGAGTTTGGCAATATATGCCTCCATAAAATCCTCGAATTTTTCATACCTATTGCTTTTGCTGCATGAATGTATTCTTCTTCTTTAATCGTTAACACCCTTGAACGAATTAGGCGACCAAAGTTTGGTACATTAATAATAGCTATCGCAATTAAAGCATTACTTAACGATGGCCCTAAAATCGATACAACTGCAATAGCTAGTAAAATACTTGGAAAAGCAAGCATAATATCGAAAACCCTTGAAATAATCGTGTCCACCCAACGTCCGTAATAGCCAGCAATTATACCAAAAAAACTTCCGACAACAGCAGACATCACAACCGCCAAAAATCCGACTGATAATGAGATTCTAGTACCATGCAATATCCGAGAAAAAATATCTCGTCCTAAATCATCTGTGCCAAACCAAAACTCACTCGATGGCGGTAGCAGGCGTTGCGATAAATTTTGGTCATTGATTCCTTGAGGTGCCAATAAAGGACCAAAGATTGCTAGAAGGATAAAAAATACGACAATCGCAGTTCCAACGAGCGCCGATTTACTTTTACGAAAACTTCGCCAAGCCTCTTTCCAAGGTCCAACTGACCGATCTTGAAAGGTGACCATTTCAGCTGATGCTTTCGGTACGATTTCAGACATATTCTCCGCCCCCTCTAGTTGTATTTGATCCTAGAATCAATCACTGTATACAAAACATCAACAATCAAATTAATCATTATGAATAAAAAAGCCACTATTAAAATACCGGACTGAATAACAGGATAATCACGGAAGCCAATCGCTTCATAAATATACCGACCAATACCTGGCCAGCTAAAAATAGTTTCTGTTAATATCGCCCCACCTAATAACAGCCCTGTTTGTAAACCAATAACCGTTAAAATCGGAATAAGTGCATTTTTTAGAGCATGTTTGTAAATGACAATAAACATTTTTTGTCCTTTTGCACGTGCGGTACGGACAAAATCCGAACGCATTACTTCTAGCATGGAGGCACGCGTCATCCTCGCAATTATCGCTGTCGGTATTGTAGCAAGTGCTACACCAGGTAAAATTAAATGCTTTAACGATACGACAAATTGATCAAATCGACCTTGTAACAAGGTATCAATTAAGTATAAATGCGTAATAGCAGTTACTGGATCTCGCACTTCTTCCCGACCAGACGTAGGCAGCCATCCTAAATTAATACTAAAAATCCATTGTTCCATTAATCCAAGCCAGAAAATGGGCATGGATACACCAACAAGTGCTACAACCATTGCAATATAATCGAACCATGAATTTTGGAACCAGGCAGAAATAATGCCCGCGTTCATTCCAATAATAACCGCTAAAATCATTGCAAAAATGGCCAGTTCAAATGTTGCCGCTAAATACGGCCATACTTCGGTAGTAATTTCTTGTCTTGTCCGCAATGATTCTCCCAAATCCCCTGTTAAGATTCCTTTTAAATAATCGAAATATTGTACATACCATGGATTATTAAGGCCAAGTTTATCGCGCAGTGCAGCTATTGACTCCGCCGATGCTTGCTGACCTAGTATAACTTGAGCTGGATCACCCGGGATCGCACGAATAATTAAAAATACAATAAATGTCATTCCGAGTAGAACTGGAATTAAATGCAGTAATCTTTTTCCAATATAGTGAAGCATGATTCTTCACCTCTCTTTGAAATCTATTACCTTAAAAGAAGGCACTGCTCCGTCAGTGACGGAACAGAGCTCCCTTCTACATCAATTAATTATTCAATAGAAACATTTAACAAACGGTCAGAACCTGTTGGGTGAGGTAAGAAACCTTTCACCTCTGCTTTTGCAGCTAGTAATGGTGTTGAGTGAGCAAGTGGAACCCAAGGCGCATCTTCGTGAATGATTACTTGCGCTTGTTTGTATAAATCGATACGTACATTTTCATCAGTTTCAGATTGTGCCGCGATTAATAAATCATGCACTTTGTCATTTGAGTAGTACGCATAGTTATTGCTTCCGATATTGTCTTTATCTAATAACGTGTAAATGAAGTTATCTGCATCCCCGTTATCTCCAGTCCAGCCAAGCATGAATGCATCAGCTTCACCGTTTTTCGTTTTTTCTAAATAAGTAGCCCATTCAAACGTTACAATTTTCGAAGGAATCCCTACGTCTTCAAGGTTTTTCTGAATTACTTCTGCTACTTTTGCTCCGTCTGGCATATACGGACGAGGTACAGGCATTGCCCATAGTTCGATTGGTGCGCCATCATAACCTGCTTCAGCAAGTAAAGCTTTTGCTTTTTCTGGATCATACGGATATGGCTCAACCTCATCGTTATAGCCGCTAATCGAAGGTGGCATCGGGTTTTTCGCTACTTGTGCACGGCCTTCGAAGAACGCATCTACAATCCCTTGCTTATTAATCGCGTAATTCACGGCTTGACGAACTAGTACATTATCAAATGGTTTACGAGTATTCGTTAAGCCTAAATAACCGATATTCATAGATGGACGCTCAATTAGTTGAAGCGCTGAGTTTGCTTCAATTCCTTTACCATCAGAAGGATTAATACCATCAGCTAAATCAATTTCTCCAGCATTTAAAGCATTCAAACGAGCTGAGTTATCAGGAATTGAACGGAAAATAACTTTATCCAGCTTCGGTAATCCTTCTTCCCAGTAATCTTCAAATTTTTCTATTGTAATTGAATCATTACGTTTCCATTCAACAAATTTGAATGGTCCAGTTCCGACTGGCTTATCACCAAACGCATCACCTGCTGCTTCAAATGCAGTTGGTGAGGCAATACCAAATGGACTCATTGCAATATTTTTTAAGAATGGTGCTTGCGGGCGAGACAATGTGAATATAACTTTATAATCGCCATCTGCCTTCACATCCGTAATAATGTCCGTACCTTCCGCTTTAAACATCGAGTTGAAGTAGTAAAAGTCTTCAGCAGTACCCGCTTTCCAACGGTTCACGTTTTTAATGACAGCTTCAGCATTAAAATCTGTACCATCATGGAATTTAACGCCTTCTTCTAAAGTAAATGTGTAAGATAAGCCGTCGCTACTTACTTCCCATGTTTTTGCTAGTCCTGGCTGAATAGTCGTGTCTTGTGGTCCAAAATTTAGTAACGTTTCAAAAACATTTTGTGTAACTTTAAATGACTCACCATCTGTTACAATCGCAGGATCCAGAGAAACCGAGTCTGCACCACGGCCAAATACTAAAATTTGAGGTTTAGCTGGCGTATTTTCTTGTGTTTCAGTCGTTGTAGTATCCGTTTCCGTATCAGTTTCAGTTTCGCTTGTTGTCCCACCTTCTTTTTCTTTCGTAGCCGTGTTACAAGCTACTAATACTATAGAAAGCATTAATAATAAAAATAAACTAAGTGACCTAAACTTATTTTTCAAACGATCCCCTCCTAAGTTTTGTTTCTATTATCATTGCTACTTGCCACTATATAGGTGACATGCAACAGAATGACCAGGTTTGGCTTGTAAAAATGATGGTACTTGTTGTTTGCAAACATCCATTACAAATGGGCAGCGAGTATGAAATGCACACCCTGCTGGAGGATTAGAAGGGCTAGGAATATCACCATTTAAAATGACTTGCTCACGCTCATAAATAGGGTCAGGAATTGGTACTGCAGACAGTAGCGCCTGTGAATATGGATGAAGTGGTGCCTCATACAACATTTCACTTTCTGCTAATTCAACTATACGACCAAGATACATTACTCCAACACGATCGCTAATATGACGAACAACTCCTAAATCATGCGCAATAAATATATACGTAAGTTTTAAATCCTTCTGTAGTTTTTGCATTAAATTTAAAACTTGCGCTTGTATAGATACATCTAGCGCAGACACAGGTTCATCTGCGATTATCAACTTGGGATTTGTCATTAAGGCACGTGCTATACCAATACGTTGTCGTTGCCCTCCACTAAATTGATGAGGATATCGCTTTGCGTGATAAGCACTTAAACCAACGATTTCTAAATACTCATGAACTTTGCTTTTCCGTTCTTCTTGGGTGCCAATACCATGAACAATTAATGGCTCTTCTAATATCTTTCCAACAGTATGACGTGGATTAAGTGATGCGTACGGATCTTGAAACACCATTTGAATATCTCGTCTCGCCAGTCGCATTTCTTTTTCCGATAACGCTGTTAATTCCACTCCTTTAAATGTTACTTTTCCATCGGTAGGCTCATGTAAGCGCATAATAACTCTTCCCGTAGTAGACTTACCACAGCCAGATTCTCCAACAATACCAAGTGTCTCCCCTTCATATACATCGAAGGAAATATCATCGACCGCTTTTACATCTCCTGATTTTCTTGAAAACATGCCTGTACGAAGTGGAAAATACTTTTTTAGATTTTCAACTTTCAGTAATACGTTCGACATGTTCTACTCCCCCTCCCTCTAGTAAAAAGCACCGTGCTTCCTGCAAACTCGATGTAGGATAAAGTGAAGGATTTTCAACTCGGCAACGTTCAAATGCAAATTCGCAGCGAGGCGCAAAACGGCAACCAGTTTGAATAGAACCTGGTTTCGGAACATGTCCAGGAATGGAGTACAACGTATCTTTTTTGAAACGCATATCTGGAACAGATTGAATAAGACCTTTCGTATAAGGATGTTGTGGGTTTTTAAAAATCTCCTCAACAGGTGCTTGCTCCACAATTTGCCCAGCATACATTACAATAACGCGCTCACATATTTCAGCAACAACTCCCAAATCATGAGTAATTAACAATACAGCTGTATTCAGCCTGTCGTTTAAATCATTTATTAACTTTAAAATTTGCGCTTGAATCGTTACATCAAGCGCTGTCGTAGGTTCATCCGCAATTAATACTTTAGGATCACAAACTAATGCCATCGCAATCATGACACGTTGTCGCATACCTCCTGATAATTGATGCGGATAGTCATTAATCAACTCTTCTGCGCGAGGTAGTCCAACGAGCTTTAACATGGCAATCGCTTTTTCTTTTGCCTGCTTTTTTGTCCATTTTTTATTATGAATTAAAATGGCCTCAATTAACTGATTCCCAATTGTGAATAAAGGATTTAACGATGTCATTGGTTCTTGAAAAATCATCGCTATATCCTTCCCTCTAATTTTGCGCATCTCTTTCTCAGAAAGAGTCGCTAAGTTTTTCCCCTCTAGTAATATCTCTCCTGAAGTAATTTTTCCAGGCGGGCTCGAAACTAGTCCCATAATAGACAAGGAAGTCACGCTTTTTCCGCAACCAGATTCACCTACTATAGCTAATATTTCACCTTCTTCCACTATAAAATTGATATGATCTACGGCAGCAATTTTGCCGTCATCCGTAAAGAAACTAGTTTCCAAATCTTTAACTTCAAGAATGTATTTTCGGCTCATCTAGTTTCCTCCCTTTTTCTGAAATAGAATTGTAAAGTGCATCGAAATAGACAAATTTAGAAAATGCACATATTAATCATATGCACATGTAAACAATTACTTGAATAAATCCTATACATAAAAAAAAGCGAAATCCCAATTTAGGATTTCGCTTTTTTATTAATCTAATTTTTGTACTTGGAATAAATTATAATACACGCCTTGCTTGTCCATTAACGTTACATGATTGCCTTCTTCGACAAGTTGTCCATGATCGATAACGAAAATTTTATCCGCATGTGTGATTGTGGATAAACGGTGTGCAATAATAATTGTTGTACGGTCATGTGCTAAACGGTCGAGCGATTCTTGAATTAATGCTTCACTTTCTAAATCAAGTGCCGATGTTGCTTCGTCCAATACAAGGATTGGTGGATTTTTCAAAAATACGCGTGCAATAGCTACACGTTGTTTTTGCCCACCAGATAATTTCACACCGCGCTCTCCGACTTTCGTATCGTAGCCTTCCGGTAAATTCATTATAAAATCATGTGCATTAGCGGCTTTAGCTGCAGCAATTACTTCCTCATCTGTTGCATTTGGTTTACCCATTAATATATTTTGCTTTACAGAATCACTAAACAATATATTATCCTGCAAAACAATACCTATTTGTGAGCGCAGTGATTGAATTGTAACATCGCGAACATCCTTATTATCAATTTTCACAGCCCCATCAACAGCATCGTAAAATCGAGGTATTAAGCTGACGATCGTTGATTTCCCGCCACCACTCATTCCGACAAATGCCGCTGTTTCGCCAGGGTTTATTGTGAAATCGATTTGATTGAGTACAGTGTTACCATCTTCTCCATAGCTAAAAGACACATGATCGAAATGAACTTTTCCGCTAACATTATTTAGCTCATATGCATCTTCTTTATTTTCTACATCGTATTTCTCGTCCATTAGTTCAAACATACGGTCCATAGATGCAATTGACTGTGTTAGCGTTGTTGATGAGCTAACAAGGCGGCGAAGTGGTCCATATAGTCGTTCAATATATGCTATAAACGCCACCATTACACCAACTGTTAAATCGCCATTCACTACTTGATAGCCCGCATAACCAATTACAAGTAACGGTGCTACATCGGTAATCGTATTGACGACAGCGAATGATTTCGCATTCCATTTCGAATGATCTAGCGCTTTTTCTAAAAATTCGCCATTCGTTTCATCGAAAATTTTCTGTTCGTGTTTTTCTAGTGTAAAGCTTTTAATAATACTCATCCCAGTAACACGTTCATGTAAATAACTTTGCACTCCAGCTAAAGCTTGTGAACGTTTACGCGTCAAATCACGTAGTTTACCGAAGAAGTATTTCACACTAAAGGCATAAAACGGAAATGCGATAAGTGATACAAGTGTTAGCTTAACATCCATTGAAAGCATAATAACAATGGCAATAATAATCGTTACTAAGTCAAGCCATAAATTCATAAGTCCTGTCATCACAAAGTTTTTCGTTTGTTCAACGTCATTAATGACACGCGAAATTACCTCTCCAACACGTGTATTCGCGTAATACTTTAAACTCAAGCGTTGTAAATGTCCGTAAAGTTCTTTCCGTATATCAAACAAAATTTCATTACTTAATTGCTGTGCAAAATATTGACGGTAATATTCGATAGGCGGTCGCACAATAAAGAACACAATAATTGTGCCCCCTAGCCAGTAAAATAGCTGCTTCGTTTTTTCAGAGTCCGTCAAAATATCCGAGCCAATTATATCATCAATAACAATTTGAATAAGTAGCGGGATAAATAGTGGGATAGCAAATTTTAAAATCCCAATAACGATCGTCAAAAGTAGTTCCCAACGATACGGTTTTACGAAGCGCATATATCTTTTTATACTATCCAATGTAAAGCTCCCCTTCTATTTTTCGAACAAGTAAAGGTCCAATTATTGATTATACCTTAAAACAAAAGAAAAGCCTGCCAGAATGTTCTAGCAGGTCCCTTGCTATTCTTGATTCGATTGGATTTCTCGATTTAGTTGGACGTCTTGGTTGGATTGAATTTCTCGATTCAATTCATACCGATTTGTCCAAACTTCGATGAAATCTGGTGCAAACGGTCCTCTACGTTGCTGAATCCAGCTAATTAATTTTGCTACATTACGTTTCAAAATTTTGTCTATAACTTCTGGATATCCCATTTCCTGTTTATGCTGCTCATATTCATCCTCATCAAGAAGTGTGTACGACATATCGGGGAAAACTTTCACATCTAAGTCATAGTCTATATACTTGAGGGAATTATTATCATATACGAACGGCGAACTCATATTACAATAATAATAAACGCCGTCCTCTCGCAGCATACAAATAACGTTGAACCAGTGCTCTGCGTGGAAATAGCAAATAGACGGCTCTCTTGTTAGCCAAGTGCGACCATCTGATTCCGTCACAAGCGTTTTCTCATTTGCCCCAATGACAATGTTTTTCGTCCCTTTTAAAACCATCGTTTCTTGCCAGACACGGTGGATACGACCATTGTGCTTATAACTATGTATTTGTATCGTTTCTCCTTCTACTGGTAATGCCATTTTGAAGCCCACCTTTTCGTCTACATCTGGATAATTCACGTTTTTATTTTATTATAGCAATGCTACAGGAAAACGTGTAGTTAGAAAACCACAAATTTCATATTACATATCAAAAAGGTTCTACTTCAAATTTGGGGTAAGGCGTCTAAAATAGTTATTGCCTTCATTCCTGTACCTTTGCCTCCACTTAATCGTATCTCAACCAATTTATTTTTTTAGATAAGGATTCTCCAAAATATATAAAGGAAAATCGGCGTAGACATTTCGTCTACACCGATTGCTTTAGTAGGCAAATTCACTTTTGAAGAACTTCCTAGAACAATTAGAAATTGCTGTTATTGTTCTCATTGCTCTGTTTGCGCTTAGCAAATTGACCCGAAGATTGTTGCTTTTTCATCTCCGATTGTTGGTTTTGCTTTTGCACTTCTTGGAAGTCAGTATCAGTACCGAATTCCTCATTTTGACGATTTTGAGTATTGTTTTGGTTGTTTTGATTTCGCTTCATCATGAATCACCTCCATGCTCATTATTGTGCACAGAGAGTAATTAATTATACGTAAAAAATCATTTTAGATATTTCCAAATTTTTAACATCGGTACAGGCATCGGTAAGCTTTCAATTTGCTGTTTTGTGAAAAACTGTACGTTGTCACGTAATGTATTTATTTTTACTGCTTGCACCTCATAGCTATCGATATGCCATGTTAAATGTGAAAATATATGCTTAAATTTCAGTATATGAGCACTATTTTCGACTTCGACACCATATTTCGACACTAAGTCTTCCTTGCCATGTTCTACAATTGCAAACTGCCACATTCCAGCAAGCAAACCTTCAGCTGGACGCTTTTCAAGTAAATAACGCCCTTCATCATCGCGTACCGCAAACACATCATAGCTAATATTTTTCATTTTCACTTTTTTTGATTTTACTGGTAGCTCTTCTGTATTACCAGCTTCGAACGCTGCACAATAATCACGAACAGGACATAGCAAACACTTCGGTGAAGTCGGGGTACAAATTAATGCACCAAGTTCCATTAAACCTTGGTTGAACGCCGATGGATTATGTGGATCAATCAGCTCTGTAACTGCCTCTTCAAATACTTTTTTCGTTTTAGGTTGAGCGATATCATCGAAAATATGTAATACACGACTTAATACACGCATTACATTGCCATCTACTGCATGTTCAGGCTTGCCATATGCAATACTAAGAATGGCACCTGCTGTATATGGACCCACACCTTTTAACTTTGAAATATCTGTGCGGTTATTTGGGACAACGCTATTATATGTTTCGACCACTTCTCTCACACCGGCTTGTAAATTGCGTGCGCGCGAATAATAGCCAAGTCCTTCCCACATTTTCAGCAGCTCTTCTTCTTGTGCATATGCTAATGATTCAGCTGTTGGAAAGCGTTCCAAAAAGCGATTGTAATAAGGGATTACAGTATCTACACGCGTTTGCTGTAGCATCACTTCTGACACCCAAATTTTATATGGCTCCTTCGTTTGTCTCCATGGTAAATCTCTCTTTTCTTTATTAAACCAATCGACTAAAGTTTGTCGAAATTGTTTCTTATATTCGTAATTCACGATTTCCTCCACTTTTTTTTAGATTTTATTTCATGTAAATGGGGGTATACTATGTATAGTGAATCTAACATAATTCCCCGCGAAAAATGCTGTCGAATATTGCACTTAAACATTCAAGGAGTTGATACATTGGATTCAGGCACACATCTTGTAATGGGTATCGCACTAGGCGGATTAGCATTTGCTGATCCTGTAGTCGCAAGCCATCCAATTACATTTACCGCAGTAATAGCAGGTACAATTATTGGCTCGCAAGCACCTGATGTCGATACGGTTTTAAAGCTGCGTAATAACGCAATCTACATTCGTCATCATCGCGGTATTACCCATTCCATTCCTGCTACATTATTATGGCCGCTTCTTATAACGGCTATTTTATCGTTAATTTTACAAGACGCCAACACTTTGCACTTATGGTTTTGGACACAGCTCGCTGTTTTCCTCCATGTGTTTGTCGATATTTTTAATGCGTACGGGACGCAAGCTTTTCGCCCCTTCTCGAAAAAATGGGTAGCTCTCGGTGTTATTAATACATTCGATCCGTACATTTTTGGACTACACTGCATTGGGATTTTAATTTGGATATTCGGTGCAAATCCGGTACTAACATTTAGCATTATGTACTTTATTATTGTTCTTTATTATATTGCACGTTTTGCATTGCAAAAGGCAGTAAAACGCGCCGTGCACGCAACTATACAAGACGAGGAATTTGTAATCGTTGCTCCTACAATGCGCTTTTTCTATTGGCGTGTAGCCGCAGCATCGAAAACGCACTACTATGTCGGTCGAGCTTATCGCCGTACTGTTAATATTTATGATAAATTCGAAATTCATCCGCTACCTAAAACACCATTAGTCGAAAAAGCAATGTTAGATTCAAACTTTCAATCGTTCATATCATTTTCACCAATTTATCGTTGGGAAATATCAGAGCTTGAAAATAATATAACAGAAGTACGGTTAATTGATTTACGCTATCGCAGTAATAATCGTTATCCGTTCGTAGCAGTCGTTCATTTAGACGGGGATTTAAATATCGTCAATTCCTATACTGGTTGGATTTTTACTGAAGATAAATTACAAAGGAAACTCCAAGTGGGTGCGAGTGATTAACGCTGGCGCATCCCCTTCGCGACAAAGATGGTTACATTTTGATGTGATCACAACATAAGTAATAGTTTTTAGTGACTACCTATTATCAAAAAGAAAGGCCTGTCCAGAAAATTTTTCTTTTCTGGACAAGCCTTTTATTATTGCATCATATCTTCACTTTGATCTAATAAATGTACGTATTTTGGATTTCTACCTGCAAATTCATGTAATTTATCTCCATAGCTTGCAATTAATTGACTAACAAGCTTTTCTGTATATTGTGGCCCTCGAAATTCGTAGCCAGCTTTTGCCGAAGTTGCTTCAAAGTCACTCCATAAAAGCTCTACCCATACACGCGCACGTCCAGCTGGCATTGCTGGATTTTTTTCTAATAACGCCTTTGTTAAGTTCTCAATATATTGTTCCATTTTATTTCCCTACTTTCATTGGTTCTAAAATCGAAACAGGCAGCGCCTCCTCATAGCGTTCACTGCCTAAACGATGGCCCCATGCAAAGCGACCTTTTAAACGATCTACCATAAAAAATTCGCCTGGTGCGCCATTAATGCGGTACATTTCACCCGGTATAATTGTATCTAAATCAACTAAATACGCTGCTGCCATTAGTGCTTTACGTTCGTACACGGCAAATTCATTGACTATACCTAGCTGCTCTGCTTTTCGAGATTTTTCTTTTAGTATAGCAATTTCATCACGTATTTCTTGCTCTGTCATTGCTGCGTAGTTTTTATCCATCATGCCTCATTCTCCTTCTCTTCTATAAAACGATTAATTACTTCTACCGGGAACCCTTTTTGGTAAAGTGCCTGTTTCGTTTTCATCCGTAGCTCACTGCCTGTAAATTTCGCAACATATTTGCGCCAAATTTTATCACCTTGAGCCTCAATCAGATGTTGCCACTCATCATCTTCTCGCTCAAGCTCAATTTGGTCAAGTACTTCGTTTACAATCGTATATGAATAACCTTTACGCATGAGCAAATCCGAAATTTTTTGCTTTACTTGCGACGGTGTTTTTTTTGCACCTGCCCGTACTTCTTTTTCTGCAAGCTGCAATGCAATTTCTACTTGCTCTTCATGCGTATATGAGCTTAGTATTTGCTCCTGCAAGCTCTTATCAATACCTTTTTTGATTAAATCTTGCTTTATCGCGCGTGGACCTTTTTTCGCTGTTTTCTTTTTCGTTTCCAATAATGCCTTCGAATACGTTTCATCATTTAAAAAGCCTAATGTTTCTAACTTTCGAATTGCTTCTAGCACAACTGCTTCGCCGTACCCTGCATCAACTAACTTTTTCTTCACTTCATATTCACTTCGCATTTGAAAGCTTAAAAAATGCAATGCTTTATTAAATGCTTTTGCAATCTCATCTTCATACGTAATTTCATCTATTTCAAACTGCTCAAGCATTTTACCTTTTGTTAAAGCAAACTTTATAAGTGTTCCTTCATCGACTGCGAATGCATATTGGTCATTTAAGTATATATTGTAGCGCTCGGGGTTATTTTTTTGACGCCCGATTCTCGAAATAACGAACATGCTCTTCCCCCCTTTTTCTTATTAGTATACATGTTTTTTCAAAGCGTTTCATGAACACAAATAATAGGGTAAAATATTAAACAAAGGTAACTGTTTTTGATAAAGGAGGTCTTTAAATGAAAATTGCAATTGCTGGTGGAACGGGCTTTGTTGGGCAAGAGCTTACAAAGCTTTTATGCGAACAAGGACATGAAGTGTTTATTTTAACGCGTGGCGAGGAAAAATATATAGATGGTGTGCAATATTTACGCTGGATGAACGGTGCTAAACCAGAGCAATCACTTGAAGATCTTGACGCCTTTGTCAATTTAGCTGGAGTATCTCTAAATGATGGTCGCTGGACTGCATCGCAAAAAAAGGCTATTTATAATAGTCGAATGGATACAACGGATGAAGTGCTTCGTATATTTGAAAATTTAACTGAACGTCCTAGCGTGTATGTCAATGCTAGCGCTGTCGGAATTTATCCAACTTCAACAACAGCTGTCTACACTGAAAATTCCTCTGAACAAGCGCATGATTTTTTAGGCAAAACCGTAGCTGACTGGGAGCAAAAAGCAATGCATGCAGAGCAACTAGGTATTCGTACATGCTTGACCCGTTTCGGAGTTATTTTAGGGAAAAATGAAGGTGCACTACCACTAATTGTACTGCCATACCAATTATTCGTTGGTGGTACTATCGGTTCAGGTGAACAGTGGCTATCTTGGGTTCATGTAGAAGACGTGGCTCGTGCAATTTTGCATGCAATTGAAACACCTGAATTAAGCGGATCGATTAACATCACATCCCCGAATGCAAAACGGATGAAGAGTTTCGGCAAAACAATTGCCCGTGCGTTAGCAAAACCGCATTGGCTTCCTGTACCAAGCATCGCCTTGAAGCTCGCACTCGGTGAAAAAAGTGTCCTTGTGTTAGAAGGCCAATATGTCGTTCCCGAAAAATTGCTCGATTCTGGTTTTATTTTCAAATTCACTTCACTAAAGAATGCCATTAATGACCTGTATAACTAACTCAATTTTGCGCAATCTACTTGTAAAAAGGAGGTTGCGCTATGTGGAAACATCATTTATATGGCGTATTACTTATAAGCTGCATTGTGCTCATTTCATTCGTCATATTCCCTAGTACCTTTGCACAAGCCGATGAATATCATTGGGGTTTTAAACGCTCTACAAATAATGAACCCGCCGAGGCAGGAGCAAAATTAGATGCAACGCTTGAAAAATATGGTGCCATTTATAAAGGAAACCCCGAAAAAAAAATAGCCTATTTAACATTTGATAATGGTTATGAAAACGGATTTACTGAGAGCATTTTAGACACACTTGCTGCCGAAAAAGTCCCAGCAACATTCTTTTTAACAGGCCATTATTTAACGAGTGCAACAGATTTAGTGAAACGCATGATTAATGACGGTCATATTATAGGCAATCACTCCTATGGACATCCAAATATGGCGCGGTTAACAACTAATCAAATGGTAGATGAATGGCAAAAATTCGATAAAAAATTGAATGAACTAACCGGGATAAAGCGCACTTATTATACCCGACCACCCGAAGGAATATTTAGCGAACAAGTTTTAAAAGTTGGTAATGACTATGGATACCGTCATATTTTTTGGTCAGTTGCCTTCAAAGATTGGCTTAAAGATGAGCGTCGAGGCTATAAGTATGCATATGATGCACTTATGCAACAACTTCATCCAGGGGCTGTTATTTTAATGCATACCGTAGCACAAGATAATGCTGAAGCTTTGCCGAAATTTATTAAAGATGCGAAGGCTGCGGGCTATACATTTGCCTCACTCGATGATCTCGTACTTGAATTTGAAGGCGTGGTTCTACCTTAAATAAAATTGCTAGCAGTGAGGTCTCAAATTCTCACTGCTTTTTTATTGGAATTTTTTCTAGTAGCTAAGTAGCTCTTTGCTTTAGAAAGTTGTTTTATTACCCGTTGATGTATAATAATCTGCTTTCTTTCCTTTCACACTTCTGTCCGTTATAATTGTTGGATGAACTTAATAAGGACGTGGAAAAATGAATAAAACAATAATGGAACTTGGTCAAAAGTTCCCTTTAACAATCAAGCGCCTCGGTATTAACGGTGAAGGTGTCGGATTTTATAAACGTAATGTTGTCTTTGTTAAAGGTGCACTTCCTGGTGAAGAAGTAACCGTAAAAGTAACAAAGCTACAACGCAATTTTGCAGAAGCAGAAGTAATAAATATTAGAAAAGCAAGTGAATTCCGTCAAGAAGCTCCTTGCCCGGTTTATGATGAGTGTGGTGGATGTCAGCTACAGCATATGTCATATGAAGGTCAACTGAAAAATAAACGAGATATCGTAATTCAAGCACTTGAAAAATACGTACCAAAAGTTGCTGAAACGACAGAAATCCGTCCAACATTAGGCATGGACAATCCTTGGAATTATCGAAACAAAAGCCAATTCCAAGTACGTAAAGAAGGTAAGCGCGTATATGCTGGTCTATTTTCAGAAGGCTCAAACAAGCTACTTAATATTAATGACTGTTTAGTGCAACATCCTGTAACTTCAAAAATTACTGTCGGTACTCGTAAAATATTGCAAAAACTTAATATCCCTATTTACGACGGTAAGACTCTAAACGGCTTAGTACGTACTATTGTTGTGCGTACGGGCATTCGCACTGGTGAAACGCAAGTATGCTTAGTCACAACACGTAATGAAATGCCACATAAAGCCGAATTAGTCGAGCGTATTAAAAAGCTTGACCCATCAATTGTTTCAATTACACAAAACGTTAATCGTGAAAAAACTTCACTAATTTTCGGTGACGAAACAATTGTATTAGATGGTAAAGAAACAATTCATGAAGAGCTTGGAGAACTAGCATTCGACTTATCATCTCGCGCATTCTTCCAGTTAAACCCTGAGCAAACAGTACATTTATATAATGAAATAAAAAAAGCAGCCGCATTGACTGGAAAAGAAACAGTTGTCGACGCGTACTGCGGTGTAGGTTCAATTGGTTTATGGTTAGCGAAAGACGCAAAAGAAGTGCGCGGCATGGATATCGTGCCTGAAAGTATTGCTGACGCAAAAAGCAATGCGCGTAAACACGGCTTCAAGCATGCTCGTTACTTCCCTGGTAAAGCGGAAAGTTGGTTAGCTCGCTGGCATAGTGAAGGATTCACACCTGATGTTATTACAGTCGACCCACCGCGCACAGGTCTAGATGCAAGCTTTATTAAATCCGTTATGAAAATCAAACCAAAGCGCTTCGTATACACTTCTTGTAACCCGTCGACACTCGCGAAGGATTTGCAAGAATTAACAAAGCTTTATAACGTTGAGTATATTCAGCCTGTAGATATGTTTCCACAGACAGCTCATGTGGAGTGTGTGGCGCAACTTACATTAAAAGAAGAGAACTAATCCTTTTAAAAGGAGACAGCTAACCATCTAGGTTGTTGTCTTCTTTTAGCGTTTTAAAAGGATTTTCGAAGGTATAATGAATTCGAATTTCATCATTGTGGCTACAAGTAATCTTATCAACTAACGAATAAAGGAACTCGCTTAGTGGAGTTCCTTATATATAACGTTTTTTAATATTGTACCTTAACTAAAAATGTAGAGTATGCTCATTTGGCGAAGGTGTTTGTCAGTACATTCTAATGGTTTTCATCGGTAAAAGTCAGTGTGACTGCCTGGACTAAATCCATTTCTTTAAATCTTGAAGGAGAAAAGAAATCTTCCATAGCAAAGCTTTTCATACTGGAACCACCATCGTAAATCATAATAGCAACAGGTATTTCTTTATTGATTTCAATCTTTTGAAAATCAGTCAGAAAACCTATTGAAGATGCTAAGATTTCATAATCGACATCCAGTGTATCGGTTTTATATGAAGCCATCCCCGTTGTGTTGATGTTGAAATCTACTGCATAGTTGTCTTTAAGTATCATTGCAAATGTACCTTCTAAGCTATCATCTGGATTGGCATCCGGCCCTAATAATACCTGTCCACCTCCCATAACACTCCAAGTGTCGTCATCTTTCAAAGTATAAACATTAACTTTAAGGCTTTTTGCAGTTTTAGGAGCTTTGAAAGATACAATATTTGTATCCTTTTCAAGTCCTAACGACTCCAAAAGATATGTATCACTTTCTGATAACTCATAGGGTGCAACGCCTTCCTTACTGAGCGATTTTGGTATATCTGTGTTGTTTGAACATGCAGAAAACACCATTGTCGAAACAACAACTAAAAATATTGCAAAAAACTTCCTTATTTTGATTACCTCCTCATAATATAAATTCCTCTTACTAGATAAATATTCAGTGATACGAACCATAATACTCATAATAATGATTATTTAAATTCTCCTTAATACTATTATAAAATAGGTTGTAAAACAACGACGGCAATAATACTACCACAGTGTGCAATGCTTTCTATCGCTAAACTAACATGGTATTATTAGGTAAATTTATATTAGGGTTTTATTAATATGTAGAGTAGTTACTTCATGGATTATATGTCATCACGGGAACTGCCTTATAATAATCCATAGCGAAGAGTTCAAATACTTTGTGCTTAAGGTCTTAGAAAAAAAACATAGTAATATGAATTTTTTTATTAAGGGGGATCAATTTGGTCGTAATTAATACGCTTTTAATATGGCTAGTTATAAATACCATTATTAATGCACATTTAATGACATTACCAAGGCTAGAGTTAAAAAAGGGAAAGTTTCCGGAAGAATTTCAGATTTATCAAAAAAACAGAATTGATATACAAAAAAATTATGAATGTGCAGCATTTTCTACTGCTTATGTATTACGTCATTTCGGAATAGAAGCTGATGGATTTGATATATACTCTAATTTCCCTAGCAAAATGAAAACAGGATATGTGTATCCTAAAGGAATTCGAACTTATTTAAATCAAAAAGAGTTTAAAACAAGTTATTATAAAGGGAATATTAATACTTTAAAAAAGCAGATTAGTAAAGGAAATCCCGTTATTGTTTTTATTAAAGCACATAAAAAGAGCAATGATTTACACTTTGTCCCGGTTATAGGATATGATAAGGACTATTTATACATCGCGGAATCCGTGGAGCATTTAGTAAATTGTAAAGATGATAGCACTATTTATAATCGCAAAGTTTCCATTGATGAATTCAAAAAATTGTGGAATATAAAAAATTTGCGAATACCTTTTTATAGCAACACGTACATAACTACAGGAAGGTAACTAATACTTATCACTTGATAAAAAACAATTTAGGGAAATATTTAACGTATTCATATAATCGAAAAGGATTTAAAAACACCAAAATAGAATATTTAATAAACTCTCCTTTTACTATAGAAAAGCTTAAAATGAGAGTTTTTTTAAATAGTAAATTTATTTTTAACAGGAGGGTATTATGGGAAGATTAATACATTTTGAAATTCATGTAAACGATATGGAGAGAGCAAAAAAGTTTTATGGTGAGGTATTCGACTGGAAGTTTGAGGATTGGAGTAATTATGCTGGAATGCCTTACTTCGGAGCAGTGACTGGCGATGAAAAAGAGCCAGGAATCAATGGCGCTTTAATGCAACGCCAAAGTGCTTCACCAGAAACGGGTCAAAGCTTAAATTCCTACGTTTGTACAATGGGAGTGGAAGATTACGATTCCACTGCAGCAAAAATTTTAAACAACGGTGGCAATGTTGCGATGCCTAAATACGCACTACCTGGAATGGCTTGGCAAGGGTACTTTATGGATACAGAAGGAAATATATTTGGTATACATCAACCAGATGAGAACGCACAATAAGTAATCAAGTGCAATTATTGCTCTATAGTATTACTGTACTACCTATAAGAAAAAAGTAGAAAAGGCAGAGGGATTAAACTCCTTCTGCCTTCTTTCCTATTTCTCTCGAAAATCCTCGTGGAATAATGTGGATACTTAATATTATTGATAAAATTTCAGAAATAGTAGTGAATGCTGACATACTACTATTTCTTAAACTGAATATGATGTAAATTCGCAAACACGCCCCCTGCTGCTACTAATTCATCATAAGTACCTTCTTCTTCGATACCCTCTGGTGTGACAACAAGTACACGATCGGCATTGCGAATTGTTGCAAGGCGATGCGCAATTACAAGAGTTGTTCTGTTTTCAGCAAGCTCCGTTAACGATTGCTGAATAATCATTTCTGTTTCTGTATCTAGCGCAGATGTAGCCTCATCTAAAATTAAAATTGGCGGGTTCTTTAAAAACATACGCGCAATTGCTAAACGTTGTTTTTGACCACCTGATAATTTCAAGCCGCGCTCACCAATTTGTGTTTCATAGCCGTCTGGTAAATCTTCAATAAATGACTTTAAATGTGCTCTTTCTGCAGCCGATTTAATGTCCTCAAAAGACGCATCTAGCTTACCGTACGCAATATTTTCACGAATTGTACCTGTAAATAAAAATACATCTTGCTGAACAATCCCGATTTGCTCTCGCAGCGATTGTTGAGTCATATCACGAATATCAATATCGTCAATTGTAATGGCCCCGCTGCTCACATCATAAAACCTAGGAATTAATGAACAAATCGTCGTTTTCCCTGCTCCAGATGGTCCAACGAAGGCAATTGTCTCCCCTGCTTTTAAAGAAAATGAAATATCTTTTAACACCTGTTTTGATGAATCATAATAGAAATCTACATGGTTAAATGAAATATCGCCTTGCAATTCATAAACAGCAATTGCATCTGGCTTGTCCTGCACTTCAGGCTCTTGTTCGATTAAATCACGGAAACGTTTAAAGCCTGCCATCCCTTTTGGATACAACTCGAGTAACGCGCTAATTTTATCGATTGGTTTAATTAAAACATTTGTGTATAACACGAAGCTTACTAACTCTCCGTAACTTAATTTGCCATTAAAACTTAACCATGCACCTACAATGAGTACAACAAGCGTTAACAATCGTGTCATCATATAAATGCTTGAATGTGTGCCCGCCATTATTTTATAAGCATATAGCTTTGCTGTACGGAAGAAGCCATTTTGTTCGCGGAAACGAGCCATTTCAAACTCTTCATTAGTAAAAGATTTTACAACGCGCACGCCAGACACGCTGTCTTCTACACGCCCATTAACATCAGCGATTTTACCGTACATATCTTTCCAAGCTTTGTTCATTTTCATATTACTAAATGTAACAAGCCATGTTAAAAACGGCACCATTACAATAGCTATAAGTGCAAGTGTCGGGTTAACGTTGAACATAATTGCAAACGCACCGATAAATGTCATAATTGCAATGAAAAAATCTTCTGGTCCATGATGAGCAAACTCACCAATATCAAATAAATCATTCGTAATTCGACTCATAATATGACCTGTTTTTGTATTATCAAAGAAGCGGAATGATTGCCTTTGAACATGATTAAACAATTCCTGACGCATATCCGTTTCAATATTAATACCGAGCTTATGACCTAAATAATTGACGATAAAGTTTAGTACCGCACTTAATATATAAACAAATAATAACAGTACACTTACCTTAACAATCATGCCCCAATCCCCATCTGGCAATAGCTCATCAATGAACCACTGCACAGCGAGCGGAAAAGCAAGTTCTAAAACAGCTACGATAATTGCGCTCGAAAAGTCGATCATAAACAAACGCTTATGTGGTTTATAATAAGAGAAAAATTTTGATAGCATAATAAAGTCCTTTCTAAGATTCGTATTTACTATAATAACCTATTAAGTAATAGTTTTACTATAGGTCCACGAAAACAACTCTCATTTTTTGAACCTTTCTTTAATACATTTCAGACAATTTCATGTAAAATTAAGCAGAGTATTGGAGGTATATACATAATGAAAAATTTCTTAATCGTATCCGTTATCTTTATTCTATCTTTTTTAGGTCTTCAATGGCTTTCAGGACTAGTCATTACATCTAACCATGAGGCTTCGCCACAAAGTGGCTCTATGCTTCAATCAGCTGTTACATTTGGTGGAATTAACTTTTTAATGGAGTTTATATACATCTTGTTAGCGATGGCTATAACTTCCATTATCTTCTTTACATTAAAAAGCAGACGTTCAAAGTAATTGAACGCCTGCTTTTTTTATACTTCTAGCTGTTTCTTAGGTACGAATTTCCGAGCGCTAGCAATAATAATAAAAATTATCATTAACATAGCGCTTATTAAAATTAAAAAACTTATATTTTTCACTAGTTGTAAATATAGTCCGCCTAAAAATGGTCCACTTAAACTACCTAAGCTAAAGAAAATCCCACAAATTAAATTGCCAGTAGGAAGTAGCTCTTTTGGTGTTAAATCAGTCATATACGTAATGCCGAGCGAGAACATAGAACCAATACACATTCCCGTAATTGCAAATAATACTGCTACAATCGTCGCTGAATACTCAAAAAAGCTACAAACGGCAAACAACACCGAACCACTAAAAAGTCCACCTAAAATTACTTTGCGTCGACCAATTTTATCACCAAGCATTCCTAGTGGGAGCTGAGTTAAAATTGCCCCTACGGAAAAGGCTGCTAACATAACAGAAACCATTGGCACATCAAAACCTTTACGTAGTGCATATACAGGGAATAAAGCATTTAGTGAGGACTCCAAAAATCCATAAATAAATGGCGGTAAAAAAGCTATCCAACCAAATTTGAACGCCATTTTATAGCGTGTAAAGCTCCCTTGATTATCTACATTTCCTTTAATGACATCCGGTCGTTCATTGCCCACAAAAAATACGAGTGACCATGCAAGTAAACACATTGCAGATGATATGACAAACGGGAATATTTCTGAAATTTTAACAAGCGGGACGAATAATGGACCTACTGCAAAGCCAATGCTGAACGATAAGCCGTAAATCGACATGCTCTTCCCTAAATTACCATGCGGTGTAGATGAAGTAATCCACGTTTGTGTTGCAAAATGCAGTGCGTGATCACCGATTCCTATGAGCATCCGTAGTGCGAACCAAAAGAGTACACTTTTCCATAATGGGAACATTGCAAGCGATAAAAAGACAATTGCCCCACCTACAATAATTACCGGTTTGTAGCCATATTTTCGTAACGGCTGCTCTATAAATGGTGAAATAAGCAATGTCCCTATGTAAAGTCCAGTAGCATTTAATCCGTTTAAAGTAGATGATACTCCGTCTGTTTCAAAAATTACTGAAATGAGCGGTAGTAACATCCCTTGTGAAAAACCTGAAATAGATACGATAATTACTAAAATCCAAAATCTACGCTGTTCATAAGATGCTGTCACTATAGTTGCCCCCAAAATAATTGCTACAAATTAGTATAGCAGACAACACAAAACCCCAGTAAACTTTATCTCTAAAAGTTCACTAGGGTTTTAAATATCACTTATATACACTTACGTTTGTATAAACTACATCTCGGCTGATGTTGCCGAAAAAAGTTTAAACTCCCTCCCTTACATTAAGTATAGGTGAGTACATGTTTTTTCCGACCAGCCCCTTTCGCTATTTGTTAAATTTACTTTAACACACAGTCGGAATAATGTAAATATTCAGAATACAGATATTCTGAAAAGGGTAATTAAGACCCAACGTTTTTCCATAATTGGTATTTAGGTAAAAAAACATTACATATCCATCACAATTTTCTGCATTTTTTTACACCAATCTTCACTTCTACACAGCAATTCATCAAAAATCTATGTATAATGTAGCTATGTTAATCGTGAAGGAGGGACCCCATTTATCATTTGATAAGGGGACAACTATGAATCCAATTACAAACAAAGAACAGCAAGTGACGTATTTAAAAGAGCGTCTTGAAATTTTCCTAGAAGTATTAGACGCAATTGATCCGGAAACAACGGAACTCGAAGATATCGATCGTTTAATTCAAATGATGGATGACCTTGAAGAAAAAATGGATCAATTCCAGCATCGTAATGAAACGACTGAATAATGAGGCGTAAAGGTTCCGTCTGAAAAAGGATTTTGAGACGGATTCTCTGCTCGCAAGGCGGTGGCATTTTGATGCGACCACCGCAGGAGCAATATGTCTTTATGGATAATTACTAAGGAGAGACGGGGGTGTCAGGAAAGTTTACTTTCTGGACACCCCCTTTTTTTCATGTCATTTAAAGAGTATAATATTTGAGTGAATACTCATATTATTATATTTTTCTGGGGGGAAAAATAACATGGCATACTTAGAAACATTAGAGAAAAGTCTTTATAACTTAGTTACTGAAACGTCTACAAACTTACCAAAAGATGTTCGCCGTGCAATCAAAAAAGCGAAGCAAGCTGAAAACGCAGGTACTCGTGCTGCGATGAGTTTAGACACTATTTCCAATAATATCGTCATGGCCGAAGATAACGTATCACCAATATGCCAAGATACTGGCCTTCCTACATTTAAAGTGTATACTCCTATTGGCGTAAACCAACTTGAAATTAAAGCAGCCATTAAAAAAGCAATCGTTTCTACTACAGCTGATGCAAAATTACGTCCAAATGCAGTAGATTCACTAACTGGTGCAAATAGCGGTAACAACTTAGGAGACGGACTTCCTGTTATCAAGTTTGAACAATGGGAAAACGATTACATTACAATTAAGCTAATTCTTAAAGGTGGCGGCTGTGAAAACAAAAACATTCAATATAGCTTACCGACAGAATTAGAAGGTCTTGGCCGTGCAGGTCGTGATTTAGACGGTATTCGTAAATGTATCCTTCACTCAGTATGGCAAGCACAAGGTCAAGGCTGTTCTGCAGGCTTTATCGGTGTTGGTATCGGTGGCGACCGTTCTTCTGGCTATGATTTAGCAAAAGAGCAATTATTCCGTAATGTTGAAGATACAAACCCAAATCCAGATCTTGCAAAATTAGAAGAATATATCGTAGAAAAATCAAATACATTTGGCGTTGGTACTATGGGCTTCGGCGGTGAAGCAACTTTACTTGGCTGTAAAATCGGCGTGATGCACCGTATTCCAGCTTCATTCTATGTATCAGTAGCTTATAACTGCTGGGCATACCGTCGTATGGCTGTTGATATCGATCCTGCTACAGGTGAAATTATTAAATGGCATTATCAAGACGGAGAAAAAATTACATTCCGTGACGAAGAACAGACAGCGGCATCTACAGATAATGAACTAGTTGAATTAACTGCTCCAATTTCTGAAGAACAAATTCGTGCACTTAAAGTTGGGGATGTTGTTAAAATTAACGGTCGTATGTTCACTGGCCGTGACGCAATTCACCACCACTTAATGAGCCACGATGCACCTGTTGATTTAAACGGACAAGTGATTTATCACTGTGGACCTGTAATGGCAAAAGACGAAGCAGGAAACTGGACAGTAAAAGCTGCTGGACCAACTACTTCTATTCGCGAGGAGCCATACCAAGGCGACATTATGAAAAAATTCGGTATCCGCGCTGTAATTGGTAAAGGCGGTATGGGACCAAAAACACTTGCTGCCCTACAAGAGCACGGTGGCGTATACTTAAATGCAATCGGTGGCGCGGCTCAGTACTACGCAGACTGCATTAAAGGTGTTGACGGCGTAGACTTAATGGAATTCGGTATTCCAGAAGCAATGTGGCACTTAAATGTTGAAGGCTTTACAGCAGTTGTAACAATGGACTCTCACGGTAACTCATTACACGCCGATGTAGAAAAATCTTCATTAGAGAAATTATCTCAGTACTCAGAAAGAGTATTTTAATACTTAAATCCTTAATTAGGGCTGTCTCATAAATGAGGCGGCCCTTTTGGTATATAATTGGTTCTATAATTGTTGTGGTATGCACACAATTTTGTCCATAAAAAAGCAAAGTTTTTACCCGATCATGAATATAAAGAAGTAGGCGTTCATCTTGGTTAAGGATGCGTTGATTGGAATGGAGGGGCGGTGACTCCTTGGGGATAAGCAATGTTTATTGCGGCGAAAGCTTAGCGACAGTCGCACGTGCGGAAAATCCAATTGTTTCGGTCCCATCCGAAACAATTTAGTTGGAGACGTGCCCCCAGGAAAGCGCCCACCCCAGAATGGAAATCAACGCCCCTATTCAAAAAGGGTGCAATAAATTTTAATTCCTCAAAATCAGCCCCCCCACATTTAACGTAGAACCATATAATTTATGTCTACATTTTAATAGTTGGTGTTGGGCATTCGCGTAATAATTTTACGAAAACTGCATTCGCTTTGAGCTCCTAAAAAAGCTTGCGAAGGGAAATTTTCCATTCGTAAGCTTTTTTATATTGCATTTACTTCCGTACTCTCGTATACTCTTAATTATAATAATTCTAACTTAGAAATAAAACCAATCTAAATGATAAACATTATCAAATATCAATTCATTTAGCTATTGATAGTGAATATCATTATCAAGGAGGTATAGTATGGAGTATTCTAATCGAGAAAACGTTAGTGTAAATGAGAAAATAATAGAACATAAAGAACTGATTGCCGCACTTGTCGCTGGATTTATTATCGGGTTGGCATGGCTTATGGATAAAAACGGACAAACGACTGCTGCCATAATTGCTTACTTAAGTGCATTTGCGATTGGTGGTTATGCAAAAGCCAAAGAAGGCATAGAAGATACGATCGAAAACAAATCACTCAACGTAGAAATATTAATGATTTTGGCTGCAACTGGTTCTGCCATTATCGGTTTTTGGGCTGAAGGTGCCATCCTAATATTCATTTTTGCAGTAAGTGGTGCGCTTGAAACATACGCAATGAACAAAAGCCATCGCGAAATTTCTGCGCTAATGGAATTACAACCCGAGGAAGCTTGGCTAGTGCGGGGTGGCTTTGAACCGATTAAAGTAGCTGTTTCTTCTTTAAAGGTTGGCGACCATATTTTAGTTAAACCAGGTGAGCGTATTTCAGCAGATGGCACTATTTTTAAAGGTGCTTCCAATGTGGACGAAGCAGCAATTACTGGTGAATCAATGCCGATTACTAAAATTGTTGGCGACGATGTATTTGCAGGAACGGTAAATTTAAATGGTGTATTAACAATTAACGTTACAAAGCAAAGTTCCGAAACGCTATTCCAAAAAATTATTACACTCGTACAATCAGCACAAAGTGAAAAATCCCCTTCTCAACAATTTATCGAGCGTTTTGAAGGGACATATGTAAAATTAGTATTAACAGCAGTTGCTATTATGATGGTACTGCCTTACTACTTACTTGGTTGGGACTGGACAACGACATTTTATCGCGCGATGGTACTTTTAGTTGTCGCTTCTCCATGTGCTTTAGTCGCCTCTATTATGCCTGCTACTCTTGCATCTATTTCGAACGGTGCACGTAATGGGATATTATTTAAAGGCGGTTTACATTTAGAACATTTAAGCATATTGCGTGCACTTGCTGTTGATAAAACAGGAACATTAACCCAAGGGACACCTGTTGTGACAGATTTTATTGTACGTGACGAGAAAAATCGCACACATACATTAGCAGTTATAGCAGCGATTGAATCACAATCGAATCACCCTCTCGCAAAAGCCATTACTGCTTTTGCGAAAGCACAGCATGCTACTTCTATCGACGCAGTGATTGAGGACGTTCCGGGTTATGGCATTAAAGCAACAATTGATGGCAAAATGTATAGTATTGGGAAACCTGATTTTGTAGGCTATGAGTCATCACAGACTTTCGCTAACAGTGCCGCTGAAAAACTCGCTGCACAAGGGAAAACGGTTATTTTCCTTAAGGACGAAGAAGGTATTAGCGCACTTGTTGCGTTGCAAGATACAGTGCGCGAGGAAGCAAAAAAAGCAGTCTCTATGCTACAAGAACTTGGAATCGACGTTATGATGCTAACAGGCGACAATGAAAAAACAGCAAAAGCCATCGCTGCTGAATCCGGCGTTAATCACTATATTGCCGAATGCTTACCTGAAACAAAAGTCGACTATATAAAATCATATATGGAAAAATACAAAACTGTCGGTATGGTCGGAGATGGCATTAACGACGCACCTGCACTTGCAACTGCATCGGTCGGAATCGCAATGGGAGGCGGAACTGACGTCGCATTAGAAACTGCTGATGTCGTATTAATGAAAAATGATTTATCAAAAATTGCTTATGCAGTAAAGCTATCACGTAAAATGCAACGGATCGTCAAGCAAAATATCATATTCTCGATTTCAGTCATTACGTTATTAATCGCATCTAACTTCTTTCAAGCGATTGATTTACCTCTTGGCGTTATCGGACACGAAGGCAGTACAATTTTAGTTATTTTGAATGGGTTACGTATGTTGAAAAATGTATAAACGGGAAATAAAATAAAAAAAGGAACTAGACCCCGATTAGTGACACAAAAAAGTATGTCTAATCAGGGTCTAATTCATTATATATATTTAAAAACATCTCAAGAGAATAAATTCACTAATGGGCTCACTATAAACATACCAATCAATATACCTATTAATCCAACAATAAGAAAGCTTAACATATTCTTATTCTTCATTTCTTAATCTCCTTCTTCCTTCTATTAAATCTTACCTTACTTTTTGCCTCTCGCATCCAATCAGCAAGCCGTGCAATTTTCTCTATACAATCATCCTTTCTGTTGCTTTTTTCATTATGATTCAGAAAATAAAAGGTAGTAGTAAAGCGCGATCTTTGACTTTTAAATCCGATAAATTTACTCTTGTTTTAGAAGGAGTGAATCACATGACAACTTATTTAACACCATTTACTTTTAATAACGGCGTCACTATTCGTAATCGTTACGTGATGGCGCCAATGACAACTTACTCAGCAAATGCTGATGATACAGTATCAGATGCGGAGATTACATATTACCGTGAGCGCTCATATGGCGTCGGTGCGGTGATTACAGCATGTGCTTACGTGATTCCCAATGGGAAAGGCTTCCCAGGTCAAATCTCGGCGCATAGCGATGAATACATTCCGAGCTTAAAACGTATTGCAGATGCGATTCATGACGGTGGCGCAAAAGCAATTTTACAAATTTATCATGGTGGGCGCCAAGCAGTACGTGACCTAGTGCCAAATGGCGATGTCGTAAGCGCAAGTGAAACCGTTGCAGCAGATGGCGGTGTGGCTCGTGCATTAACGGTAGAAGAAATTGAGGAAATAGTCGTAGCATTTGGTGAAACGACACGTCGCGCAATTGAAGCAGGATTTGACGGTGTGGAAATTCACGGTGCCAATACATATTTATTCCAACAATTCTTCTCAGGCTTTACAAATAAACGTACAGACCGTTACGGTGGCTCTGTTGAAAAACGTATGACATTCTTATTAGAAACTATCGATAGTGTAAACCGTGCAAAAGCGCAATATGCCGATGACCAATTTATCGTTGGTTATCGTTTTAGCCCAGAAGAGCCTGAAGAAGACGGTATCACTCTAGATGAAACGGTTCAACTTGTAGATCGTTTAGCAGATGAAAAGCTCGATTACTTACACATTTCATTAGGGGATTTCCGTGCAGAAGCGCGTCGTTATAGCGGTGAAAAAGAAAACCGTATTAAAATTTTAAAACGCGTGATTGACGGTCGTGTACCGTTTATCGGTGTTGGTTCAATTTATTCACCAGAAGATGCGAAAGAAGCGATGGAAACAGGTGCTGATTTACTTGCACTTGGTCGTGAGTTATTAATTGAACCACACTGGGTAGAAAAAGTAGCAGCTGGTGAACCAGTTATTACTGAAATGGATATGAGTCGTGATAATAACATTCCAGAGTCACTAATGAACATGATGAAACGTAATGTTGGTTGGGTGCCTGGCGTAAAATAATTGCAAAAAATAAGGAAACGCTATGACGAACTGACCTAAAAAAAGACAACATAAAGAACAAACTATCTACGATTATCTGTTTCGTACTTGGTTTGATTATGATTGAATCAGGCATTTTTATGTTTGTCGCTGGTGGCTTCCCAACTGAACATGAAAACGAAACAGCTCAATACTATATGAATACGATGGAGGCGACAGGTTATTTTGCACCGATGCTAGTGATTGTCGAAATCATTTGTGGGATTTCATTTATAACAAAGCGTTTTATGCCATTTGCGTTAATTATTTTCATGTCACTATCTGTTAATATGGTGATGTTTCATTTATTCTTAGTGCCATTCACAGGCTGCCCTGCATACAGCATTTTCTTAATGAATGTTGTATTAATGGTGAAGCATTTACTGGATTACCGCAATTTATTACAGGCAAAAACAGTAGCTTAATATTCAGTATAGTTAGAGGTAAGAAAAGTTTGATTAATGAAACGGGTAGAACAAGTATTATTTATTGATACCGTTCTATCTGTTTTTTTATTTTTCTTATCCTCGAGATTCTATAGAGGCTACCAAATCAACGTTAGGTAACCTTTCATAAAAGGTTGTTATTCAATAATCTGGCCTTATTGTTGAACAAAACTAAATACGATTATTAAACTACTGCTTCGTTAGTTAATTAGCAACAATCTTTTCGACAGCAAAAAGAAAAAAGAGGAATAGACTGATTATGCCTATCCCTCTATATTTAGATTCCCTTTTTGTTTGTCCATTTTCACAATTTGTCGATTTTGGAGGGCTGCATTTAATAATCCACCTGAAATTAAAATAATGCCTGTAAAATACAGCCATAGCATTAGTACAATGACCCCTGCAATACTGCCGTATGTTGCACTATAGTTAGCAAAATTATTAACATAAAATGAAAAGCCATACGTTAATATAACCCACCCTAGTGTTGCAAATACAGTGCCTGGTATAATACTACTAAATGTCAACCGTGGGTCTGTATTTGGCACAATCCAATACATAACGGATACGACAGTAATAATTAAAGCAACTGGCGTAATCCAACGTATAAATGTCCAAACTGACTCGAATGAACTTTCAATACCCATATAGGAAAATAACAGATTACCAAGCTGTTGACCAAAAACCGGGAAAATAAGTGCAATAAAAATGAGTACTACAAGAGATACAGTAAAGATTATTGACCAAAAACGATTTATAAATCCAGATTTCCCCTCAACATCGTACGCTCGATTTAATCCTTTTATGAGCGCATTCACACCTCTTGAAGCTGACCACATAGTCCCGATAAAACCTAAAGATAAAAGCCCACTATTTTGATTCGTTAAAGCATCTACAATGATATCTTCTGTTAACATATATACTTCGGCAGGCATTATATCTCCTAAAAATGCAAACACTTGATGATGCTGTAATTTTAAATAAGGCAACAATGTTACTATAAAAATAAGTAGTGGAAAAATGGATAGTAAAAAATAGTATGCCAGTTGTGCTCCCATGCCTAAAATATCCGCACGATTAATTCGATTCACTATATCAATAGTAAAGCCTTTTATCGTTGTTACGTCGACTTCAGACTCATTCGGTGAAACAAAGGATTTCACGAAGGTAATAACCTTGGATGAGTTTTTATTGCGCACTTTTATAAAGCCTCAACCCCTTTTATTCACTGCACGTTATCATTTGAAAAGGCTTGTTTTGTTTCCGATACTAAACTCATCACTGTTTTAGGCAATTCTTTTGCATCTTCAAGATGGCTCATAATTGAGTTTATATTCGTCGAAGTAGTAGTATACAACGATTGTGCCTGCTCTATTTTTGTTTCGATTAGTGTTTGCAACTCATCGCGATTTTGTGCATAGTAAGATACTGTTTCTTTTACCTTTTTCGATGTATCAACCGTATGCTCACGTGTTTTCTTGTCAAACATACTAACAGCAGCCCCAGTTATAGCTCCTAAAATAATCGCTGGTATTAATTTACTCTTCATTAATTTCTCCTCCTATATATACTGAATTATTCCCGATATTGTATAATGTACAACTTTTACTACTTTTATTTTAACTAACTTCCGCCGTTTTTGAAAGTGAACACATAAAAGTAGCAGTTGACAACGTTCCAGCAAAATGAAATGATGTTTTCGTATACATCGAAAGGTAGGTAAACGTATGAATTTAACAACACCATCACAAGAAAACGTGATTTATATGGTAGAACAAATTAAAGAGAAATTACGTATGGTAAATGTAGATGCGATGAAGTCTGATAACTTCAATGAAGAACATTACGAGGATTTACTATATTTATTTGAAATGGTTATGAAACGCGATTCATTTAGCCCTAGCGAAATGCAAGCAATTGCAACAGAGCTTGGTTCTTTACGTAAATAAAAATTGTGGACTCTAGGGAGTCCACAATTTTTTTGTTATATTTGAGTTTTCTTGGTTTACCGGCGACTTTCAAAATAATTACTTGTTTAAAGCAACGGCAATGCCTGCGCCAACTTTTGCATTATGTTTAACTAATGCAATATTTGCGTCTAAAGATTTGCCTTCAGTTAATTCTTTTACTTTACCTAATAAAAATGGTGTTACGTTTTTACCTGCAATACCTTGTTCTTCTGCTTCTTTTAAAGCTGTAGCAATAATGCCGTTAATGAAGCTTGCCTCCATTGAATGCTCCACTGGAATTGGGTTTGCAATAATCGCTCCACCACGTAAACCTAAATCCCATTTCGCACGCATCATTGCAGCTACTTCTTCAGCTGAATCAGCACGGAAATTGACATTAAAATCGCTTTCACGTGTGTAGAATGCTGGTAATACATCCGTTTCGTAACCGATAACTGGTACACCTTTTGTTTCTAAGTATTCTAAAGTTAAGCCAATGTCTAAAATTGATTTTGCACCAGCACAAACTACTGCAACATTTGTCATCGCTAATTCTTCTAAGTCAGCTGAAATGTCCATTGTTGTTTCAGCTCCACGGTGTACCCCACCGATACCGCCTGTTACGAATAGCTCAATACCTGCAAGTTCTGCACAAATCATCGTCGCAGCAACTGTTGTCGCACCTAGTTTTTTCGTAGCTAGTAAGTAACCTAAGTCACGGCGAGAAGCTTTTGCTACCCCTTGTGCATTACCGAACATTTCTAATTCTTCATCAGATAAACCGATTTTGATTTTACCGTCGATTAGTGCAATTGTAGCTGGAACTGCACCGTTGTCACGGATAATTTGTTCTACTTCACGCGCTGTTTTTACGTTTTGCGGATATGGCATACCGTGTGAAATAATTGTAGATTCAAGTGCTACGATTGGTAGTCCTTTTTCCTTTGCCTCTAGTACTTCTTGTGAATATGATAAATATTGTTTCATTTTAAATTCCTCCAGTTTTTATATTCGTCTTGTGCAACTTGGCGCACTGTCGTATCTGCTTGTAACGTATTCGCTGCATGATATAAACCAAATTCAATGGCATCACTAAACGCATCTTCTTGCATAATGCCGTGTAAACAAGCACTAACAAATGCGTCACCTGCACCTGTTACGTCAATAATATGATCTACACTATAGGCAGGATAATGCTGCAAATCGTCTTTACTACCTGCGATGACTCCTTTATTTCCAAGCGTTAATACAACATGTTTAGCACCTTTTTCTAGAAGCTTTCTTACTGCCTCAAAATAGCTTGCTTCATCGCTAAGCTGGACTTGTAAATAAGCTTCTACTTCATCTCGATTACAAATGAAATACGTAACACCTGTTAAATCATTTGGCATGCGATTCATTTTCGGTGATGAAACAGGGACAATTGTAAGTGGAATACCACGATCTCGTGCTAATTGCTGAACGTATATGACTGTTTCTTTCGGACAGTTTAAATCAATAATAATGCCCGATGCGTTCATTAATGTCGCCTCGTTTTTTTGTAAAATAGCCGGGGTTAGTGCATTATAAATTTCCATATTAGCAAGCGCAATGACAAGTTCGCCATCACGGTCTAATACAGCTGTATAAGAACCTGTTTGCTGCGCTTCTAGCTTTTCTACTAAATCTAATTCGATAAATGCACTACTTGCACGTTCAATCATTTCTGCATCTTGGTCATGCCCAACTGTTGTTAATAGCTTTACTTTACTACCTAAACGGCCAAGATTTTCAGCAATGTTTCGCGCTACACCACCGACGCTTTCAGTTGCAGTAGCAGGATTTGAAGTGGCAAGCTGAACTTCATCAGTAATATGAAATTTTCTATCTACATTTGCTCCACCAATTGCAACTATTGTGCCCTTATGAGGTAGCACATACGCACGTCCAATAATCTCTCCCTTTTTTATTAGGCTGGAAATAGTATTGGCAAGGGCCGGTCGAGACATATTAAGATTATCCGCCATTTCCTGCTGAGATAAATAAGGATTATCATGAATACATTGCAATACTAGTTTTTCTTTTTCATTCATCATGTATCTCCTTTTGAACATTTGTTTAGATTATAAACTTTTGTTTTTATAAAGTCAAAAAAATAACATGTATCAAAATAAATTGATACATGTTGTTTTCATTATTGATCTACAATTGCCGTACCATCTTCAGCAATTAATGGTTGTATAAGTACTTCTACACGGCGGTTTTTCGCACGTCCCTCAGCAGTATCATTAGATTCGATTGGATTAAATTCCCCGAAGCCTTTTACGCTAAAGTATTTTGAATCGAGCTCTTGATTACTATCTACAATAATTTTCAAGAAATTCACTGCACGCATTACAGATAATTCCCAGTTTGACCTGAATTCTGCATTATTCATCGGTACATTATCCGTATGACCTGTTACAACCACATTGCGCTGTGGATTAAATACTAAAATTTTCGAAAGCTCCGTGGCAATTGGTAAATACTCTTGTTTGACGTTTGCTTTCCCTGGATCAAATAAAACGCTATCACGAATCGTAATGAGCAAGCCCTCGTCGGTCATTTTTGATTCAAACTGCTCTTCTAACTCATTTACAGCAATAAATTCATCTACTCGGCCTTGAATTTGTTGCAATTCTTCCTGGTCTTCTAAGTATTTAGTAACTGCATCGTTAAGTTGCTCGCTTGACGCATTTGGATTCGGTACTACTGCTGAGTTTTCCATCACACCGGAACCGCCATTAAAAACTTGACCGAATACAGCTGCCATCTGATCCATTTTCTCTTGATCGACAGAACTGGAGGCAAATAGTACGATAAATAAAGCTAGTAGTAATGTTAGTATATCGGCATACGGTACTAACCAGGACTCGTCCATATGTTCTTCGTGCTTTTTATGCTTTTTATGCTTCTTTGCCAAGGCCACCCGCCCCGCTTTCCGTAATTTGCTTACGTTCTTCCATTGTTAAGTAAGAAGCAAGTTTTTGCTCAATTACACGTGGTGCTTCCCCTTCAAGAACAGATAAAATACCTTCTATCATCATTTGTTTTTGTTTTACTTCGATAGCTGATTTTCGTTTCAGCTTGTTTGCAAATGGATGCCATAATACATAACCAGTAAAGATACCTAGTAATGTTGCTACGAAAGCGGCTGAAATGGCATGTCCTAGTTTTTCAATATCATTCATATCTTTTAACGCTGCAATTAATCCAATTACAGCTCCGAGTACCCCAAGAGTTGGAGCATATGTACCAGCTTGTGAGAAAATCCCTGCGCCACTAGCATGACGGTCTTCCATCGCCTCTACTTCTTCTGTTAATACATCACGAATATAGTCGGCGTTTTGTCCATCAATAGCAAGTGTTAAGCCATTTTTCAAAAACGGATCTTCCACTTCTGCTGCTTTACTTTCGAGTGCTAATAATCCTTCACGACGAGCTAAATCCGCCCACTGTGAGAACATTTTAATAATATCAATATCATTTGCTAATTTTGTTTCTGTAAATAGGATTTTAAATAATTTTGGTACTCGTTTTAGTTCTTTCATAGGGAATGCAATAGTTACTGCCGCAATCGTCCCGAAGATGATAATTAAAATAGCTGCTGGATTCATTAATGCACCAAGTCCAACACCTTTTAACACCATACCTGTTAGTAATGCAGCAAAGGCGATTACTATCCCTATAACCGATGATATATCCATATGTACTACCTCCAATTACTATTTCTGTATTTACTTCGGTCATATTTTCAGTTTTTTAATAGTTCTATTCATCTAGTATAATAGCAATTCAATGTTTTTTCGATGTATTAATGTTTTTTCTTGTAAAATTCGGTATATTTAATTATATAGAATCAATATTTCAAAAATTATATTAATCCAAAACGGAGGTAATAAACCAATGAGCTCAAATTTTGATGAAAATTTATTAAAGTATGCTGAATTAGCAGTAAAGGTAGGAATAAATATTCAAAAGGACCAATACCTTTATATCCAAGCTTCAACTGAAACTGTACCATTTGTTCGTTTAGTAACGAAGGTGGCATATGAAAATGGAGCCAAGCAAGTATTTGTTGATTTTACTGATGATGAAATCGCTCGTCTTCGTTACGAATTAGCGCCCGAAGATTCATTCGACTACTTCCCTGAATGGAAAATATTAGAGCGTGAGTCGTTAGCTGAGCAAGGTGCTGCTTTTATGTCTGTCGTTTCACAAAGCCCGGATTTATTAAAAGGGATTGACTCAAAGCGTATTGCAGCTAACCAAAAAGCAACGGGAACAGCTCTTAATAAATACCGCCAGTACGTTCAATCTGACAAAATAAGCTGGACTGTTATTGCAGCACCATCTGCAAAGTGGGCAGCTAAAGTATTCCCTGCTCTTCCAGAAAACGAACAAGTAGATGCTTTATGGGATGCGATCTTCAAGGCGACACGTGCAGATTTAGCAAACCCTATTGAGGAATGGAAGAAGCACGATGAAACTTTACATGAAAAAGTAGCTTACCTAAATAATAAAAATTATGCAAAGCTACATTACACTGCTCCTGGTACAGATTTAACAATCGAATTACCTAAAGGACATTTATGGTGTGGTGCTGGTAGTGTCAATGAACGTGGTCATGAGTTTATGGCAAATATGCCGACAGAGGAAGTTTTTACTGTGCCGAATAAGACAGGCGTAAATGGGTATGTATCGAGTACAAAGCCACTAAGCTACGGCGGCAATATTATCGACAATTTTAAAGTAACATTTGAAAATGGTCGCATCGTAAATGTTGAGGCAGAGCAAGGAGAAGAAGTGTTAAAAGCGCTTGTAGAAACAGATGAGGGCTCACACTATTTAGGCGAAGTGGCATTAGTACCACATGGATCACCTATTTCTGCTTCTAACTTATTATTCTTCAATACATTATTTGATGAAAATGCATCGAACCATTTAGCAATCGGTAGCGCCTATGCGTTTTGTTTAGAAGGTGGCAAAACGATGTCGCAAGATGAGCTAGCTGCAAATGGCTTAAACCAAAGTATTACACATGTTGACTTTATGATTGGTTCTGGAGATATGAACATCGACGGAATTACAGCTGATGGTCAAAGTGAACCAGTATTCCGTAAAGGCAATTGGGCATTTTAGCTGTCTCTTCTTTCATAATGTCGTCACAGTTACGCTAGTAAAATTTAACTAATACGAAAATCTACTACAATTGCTAGATTGTTTAATGTATAATTATTGTAATAAATATATTTTTGGAGGGGCTCACTATTATGAATCATCACCATCCATTTGGACCTGAGTACTACACAACTGTACTAGGTTTCTCGGTAGTTATTCTTATTTGTTTATGGTTCTTTATCCATTTCTTACAAGTAGGTTTAAATTCTTCTGATTCTGTACGTATCGATCCTAAAAAATAATTATTTAAAACAGTCGCGTTTTAGCGACTGTTTTTTTTCATTTATATGCTTTTTTAATAAATGTTCGCTCGATTTTCACAAGAAATTTTCTCATATATGTCGATATAGTTTGAATTCTCTTTCTTTTGCTTTAAAATTGTAATGTAAGGAAAGGGGTAAGGAAATGACTTCACTGCAAGAAATTTTAAGCTTTAACGAAGTGTTCGTAACAGATAAAAAGTACGAACCTTTTATTACAACAAAGTATCCAGATAAAAAAATTGTAATTCTTTCTTGTATGGATACGCGATTAGTCGAGCTATTACCGAAAGCTATGAATTTACGGAATGGCGACGTAAAAATCGTAAAAAGCGCAGGGGCAATCGTTAATCATCCATTCGGAGGAATTATGCGCAGTCTGTTAGTAGCGGTATATGAGCTTCAAGCAGAAGAAGTATACGTTATTGGTCACTATGATTGTGGGATGAGCGCCATCGATCCTGATGTGATGCTTAGTCATATGAAAGAACGCGGCATTAAACAAGAGACAATTGACACTGTGAATTATTCGGTATTTGATTTACGCGAATGGTTGCGTGGCTTTGGCGATGTAACGACAAGTGTAGTAAAAAGTGTAGACTTAGTGCGTAAACATCCACTAATGCCAAAAGGAATACCTGTACATGGTCTTGTTATTGACCCTAGCACAGGACGCCTAGATTTAGTACAAAATGGTAGTGAATATCTTTAAATAAGAAAAACGCGCGGAAACTATCTCCGCGCGTTTTCATCTTCCTGCAATATCGCATACATAAAATGGTCGACCCATTCGCCGTTTATAAAAAGAAGTTTACGTAGCAATCCTTCCCTAGTAAATCCAGTCTTTTCTAATACGCGAATAGATGCCTCATTTCTCGGTGAAACATACGCCTCTACACGATGCACTCCTACTTGATTAAATGCAAACTGCACAACTGCTCGTGTTGCAGCCGTCGCAATTCCCCGCCCTGCATATCGTTCATCCATCGAATAGCCAACAAATGCGCTTGAATAAGGTAAGCGTTTCACCGCATACAACGAAATATGGCCAATTAATTTATTCGTACCTTTTGCAAAAATACCAAATGAAAATTCGCGTTTTTCAGCTAGTAACATTAAGTTCTCAGCAATCTTTCTACGCTGTGCCTCTACCGTATAAAAATCCGGCCGATGTAGCGGTTCATACGTTGACCAAAAATATTTATTATCAGAAAGAAGTATCGCTAAACTTGTTGCATCAGACTCAACTAAAGTACGTAAATCGCACTGATCACATTCGATTGCAATCACTGAATCACCCTTCTTTTGAAGTAAGCTCAATAAACTCTTCAACATCTGTTATACATAGAGCAATGCCCTTCTCCCAGAAATCACGTTTCGTTATATCTTCCCCTAAATGCTTCATTGCTAAATCTTCTACTGTCATCACTGCTGTATCACGTAATAACGCTATATACTTTTCTTCAAAGTTGCTACCTTCTTCTCGTGCTTTTGCGTAAATGCTTAACGAGAATAAGTAACCAAAAGTGTACGGGAAGTTATAGAACGGTACACCTGTAATATAGAAATGCATTTTAGATGCCCAGAAATGCGGATGTGCTTCTCCAAGTGCACCTGCATATGCTTCACGTTGCGCCTCTTCCATTAACTCATTTAAACGAGCTGACGATACTATGCCACCTTTACGCTCCTCATAGAAACGTGTTTCAAATAAGAAGCGCGCATGAATATTCATAAAGAACGCTACTGAACGTTGAACTTTATCTTCTAGTAACGCAATTTTTTCTTCCTTAGTAGCTGCTTCATTTACTGCTGCATCCGCTACAATCATTTCAGCAAATGTGGATGCTGTTTCTGCTACGTTCATCGCATAACCACGATTTAACATATGCACTGGACGTAATGCATATGAGTGGAATGCATGTCCTAATTCATGTGCAAGCGTCGAAACGTTTGACATTGAACCCGAATAAGTCATGAAAATGCGTGATTGATTGGCAAGTGGCATACCTGTACAGAAGCCACCTGGTCGTTTATTATCACGATCTTCTGCTTCAATCCAGCCGTCTTCAAATGCCATACGTGCAAATTTTTCTAATTCCGGTCCGAATTTACCGAATTGCTTTAAAATAAATTCAGCCCCTTGTTGATAAGATAGCTTTGCTGTTGATGTTGTTACCGGAGCATCAAAATCATAAAAGTCCATCTTTTCTTTTCCAAGCATTTGCGCCTTATGTGTAAGGAATTTTGCAAACGGTTCTTTATTGTCCGTAATTGCTCCCCACATTGCATCTAATGTTTCTTGTTTCATACGATTAATTTGTAATGGTTCTTGTAATACTTCTTCCCAACCACGTTTTTTATATGTCGCTAGACGGAATCCAGCTAAGTGATTTAATGTCTTTGCAAAAAACTCTTCTTTTTCTGTGAATACTTTTTCAAGAGCCTCGAAAGCTGCTTGGCGAACTTGTGCATTAGGATGTGAGCTTAAATTATTTGCTTGTCCAACAGATAGCTGCTTTACTTCACCATCCACTTCGACTTCAACTTTAATATCACCAATTAATAAATTGTACATTTGGCCCCAAGATGAGTAACCATCGACTCCGAGTGATGCAATTAATGCTTCTTCCTGTTCAGAAAGTCTTTGTTTTGATTTTTCACGCCATTCAGTTAATACGAAAGCGAAATCGCTAAGCTCTTCTGTTGTTAATAGTTCTTCAAATACTTCAGAATCAATTTCACCTAGCAATTGGTGAAAACGTAATGCAGCAGGTGCAACAGTAGCACCGATTGCACTAAGCTGGCTTTGTAATAATAGCGCTTGTCGATCAGTCATATCTTGTGCTGTTAAACAAGATAAAACGCCTCCAGCTTGTCCCATATTTGCGTTCACTTCTTTAAATTTTTCAAGTGTATCCGCTAAAATATTTGCTTCAATTTTCGAAGTTGGTACTTGTAGGCCTTGGACATGCGCCGTTAACGTAGCAATCTTTTCTGGAATTGCATTAATAAAAGCGTGAAATTCTTTCGAGTGACTACCACCAGGGAAAAATACATCTAAGTCCCATACTTCTGGATAAAGTGTTTTTGTCATTGTTTTTTCCTCCATTAAATGCTCTTATTTTTTTGTTTTCTTTTTTCTTTTGTACTTTCTTGCTCCTGCACTTCTTCTTGCTCTTTATTTAACATGTTCGTCAAGCTTAGTCCTCGACGTGTTGCTTCTTTTTCTATATGCGCAATCGTCTCTTTCAATACTTGTACACGCGCATGCAATTTATCATTACCTGGTACTACAATCCATGGTGCATTTTCAGTGTCCGTTTTTTTGAACATTTCATTTGCCGCTACAACATAATCATCAAATTTTTCACGATTGCGCCAATCTTCATCTGTTAGCTTCCACGCTTTATACGGATCTTCGGCACGTTCATTAAAGCGTTTCAATTGTTCATCTGAATCGATATGTATCCAGAATTTCATCACGATATAATCGCCATCAGTTAATAATTTTTCAAAGTCATTAATTTCATCGTATGCACGACTCCACTCTTCTTTTGTAGCGAAGCCTTCAATGCGCTCCACTAATACACGCCCGTACCAAGAGCGGTCAAAAATTGCAATTTGTCCGTGCTGTGGCAGCTTTCGCCAAAAGCGGTGCATGTAGTTATAGCGTAGTTCATGTGGCTGCGGCGCTGAAATTGGATGGACAATCAAACCACGTGGATCTATTCGTTCCGTTAATCGTTTAATGGCCCCACCTTTACCAGCTGCATCCATACCTTCAAATACTAAAATTAAACCAATCTTATTGTTGAACAAAAATTGTTGCGCGTTTAACATTTCATATTGAAGGACTTTTATTTTCTTTTTATACATTTTTTTATCGAGCTCTAATGACAAATCTAAATCTTTCAATTTCACCATCTTATCCCCCCTTTTTTATGTATTATTTCTATTTTATCGCAGATTAACTGGTAGTAATACCCTTTTACTTGTAATTAACTAAATATTTAACTTTATTTTCAGATTTTTTTAACTGCCTGTAAATGTCCGATTGGTTCTACTAACTATCGGTGTAGATGAAAGTATTCTACACCGATAGAAGTTTCACGGGGTAATACACCTTTTTATTATGACTTCACGAATAGAGCTCTCCTCAAATGGAAATATCATTTTATGCTATCATTATTTTACTTTGTATTTGTTGTTGAAAACTGTTGAAATGTATATAATTCTAGAGAAAGGAGAGGGCTTAATGGGCCGTATTTTAATACTTTTTAGTTTTTTACTAGTGATGTCAGCATTTACAATTCAAACATTTTGGCGTAGTTTAAGTGGAAAATCGACAATTGAGCTTATTAATCGTTTACCGCTATTATTCTCCCCAGCCAATTACGTATATTTATGCTGGTTATTAATATTTGCAAGTCTTGTAGTATGGATTGTGCACTGTTATAAACATCGCAACTCGAACTCCGTCACGTCGCTACAAACGACCTTATTCGCTATTTCGAGTATTTTTCTTATAAGCTTTTTTATTGCATGGCATAATGGCCAAAATGGCATCGCTATCTTTTTATTCGTTTTACAACTCCTTTCTTTGTTCGGACTATATATTACGTACCCGTTAACGACTGAAAATATTAAGATTCGTATACCGATTGCTTTATTTTTAAGTTGGAGCTTGTTTTTCTTTATTACCTTTATGTCCTATATAATTGTTTACTTTAACTGGCATGGATTCGGATTAAGTAATGCACTATGGGCTGTTATTTTGTTAACATTTGGTACTGCAATTGCACTTCACCTGCGCTATCACCATTTCGATATTGTTGCGCCAATCATATTTATTTGGGGCTATGTAGGTATTGCAATTCAAAACGGCTTAGAGGAGCTTTTAGTTACTACAGCTGCATTATTTTTATGCGGTGTACTCATCGCTGGCATTTTATTCGTCAAAAAAAATCGTGGGTATTAAACCCACGATTTTTTTATTCATTTTCTAAAGTTGTTAAAATAATCGGTTTATCTTTTGTAACGATAATAGAATGCTCAATTTGTGCTACAAGTGATTTGTCTGGTGTAATGAATGTCCAGCCGTCACCTGCTTCAACGATATGCTCTGCTTTTGCTGAAATGAATGGCTCTACTGCTAAAACCATTCCTTCTTTCATCATAGTCGAATCCCACGCATCATAATAATTTAATATATGGTCAGGTGCTTCATGTAGAGATTTCCCAAGACCGTGACCTGTTAAATTCATAATAACTGTTAAGCCGTGGTCATTCGCTTCACGCTCAACTGCTTTACCTATTTGGTTTAATTTTGAGCCTGCTTTTACTTTCGTCATTGCACGTTCAAATGCAGATTTTGCTACAGCGCATAGTTTTTCTTTCTCTTCATAACCATCACCAACAACAAACGAAATACCAGTATCCGCAAAATAACCATTCAAAGAACCTGAAACATCAATATTAACTAAATCGCCCTCTTGAATTACTTTGCTTCCTGGGATACCGTGAGCAACTTCATGATTAACACTAATGCAAGTATATCCTGGGAAGTCGTATTCACCTTTAGGACCTGAAACAGCGCCAACCTCTTCAAACATACGACCAGCAATTTCGTCTAGTTCCTTCGTTGTCACACCAGGTTTTGTAGCAGCCTTCATTGCTTCACGTATTTCCGCAACGATTCGACCGATTTTTTTAAAAGCATCTAATTCTTCTTGAGTTTTTACAATCATTTTAAACGTCCTTCCTCTAAAAAATCTCTTTCTAATATAACATACTTATGAAAATAAATAGTGCTACTCGTATCTTGTTTTTTCATTTAGTACTTAGACGAAAGTCCTGTTTCGCTCGTGGGAGCTTGTGTTTCGCCCGTGGCACAATGGTTTTCGCCCATGGGAACTCCTTTTCGCTCGTGGCACACCAGTTTTCGCCCCTGGGAGCTCCTTTTTCGCTCGTGGGACACCGGTTTTCGCCCACGGGAGCTCCTTTTTCGCCCGTGGCACAACGATTCACCCGCTGGAGCTCCTTTTCCGCTCGAATCAAATACATAAATACACACAAAAAACCACTACCTCAGTGTTCACCGAAGTAGTGGCTAGGTATCTTATTTATCGTTTCAACAACTTTGGTGATGCTGTAAATAAAAATGCACAGACAACAGCTGTTAATATTATCGCTGGCAACATATACGACCCATTGTAAACAATAGAATATACCCATACATTTTGATCACCGGCATATTCAGAGAAGAATACAACCCCTGATAATGTGTGTACGAAGTAGCGTAAAAGGCCACCAATAATTGCACCAATTGAAACATAGATAGCTATTTTTACTTTATTCATCCCAGCTAGTGCTGTTAATAATGGTTGTCTCACAACTGCCGCGAGTCCTACAGCTGTAAACGCAAAACCGTAATCAAGTAAAGCTTGTGCCCAGTGATAAATTTTTGGACCTAACACCATTTGCAATACGCCGATAAGTAGTCCTGTAACAAGGCCTGCTCCTATACCCCAGCGCATCGCCATTAACACAATCGGCACCATAACAAAACTAACTGAGCCACCTTGTGGTAAACTAAACGACAACATGTCTAAAATAATTCCGATTGCAGCAAAAATAGCAATTTCTACTAACATCAATAATCTTTCTCTGTTCATAACAAGTCTCCTTTCTTTTGTTCCCTAGAACTAAGAGGAGGAATAGAAGCCTATAAGAAACGCACAAGCGCCCTGCTTAGCCCCGACAGCTACTTGCAAACCCGAGTTTGAAAGCAGCTTTCTCGCTTTCGATAGAGGGCAGACCACTACCTCGAGTGGCTGGGCGCTGGAGCTCGACACTGCTCGAACTCCAGAAACTTATACTTTCTTACAATAAAAAAGCAACATCAGGACAGAGCCTGACATCGCTTAGAAGTCGGTATCTATCCACATCCCTACGCAAGTGTTAACTTACAGGTTCAAAGAGTTAGTACAACTAGTGTACAATCTCAGCCGACTTAATCGGCTCCCCTTGTGGTTATACAATTATTTATTGTTAGAACAATTCCATTCTACTGAATTATTGTTAAATTTTCAACTATGAAGAAATTTGAAACTAATAGATGGTATTTTGCGTACATAATACAAAAGGGAGGACTGTTTTATGGATAACAATAAAGTATTAAGTGCATTGAATTATTTTAGCGTCTTTTTCGCACCTTTTATAGTCCCTGTTATCATTTGGATTGTTGTTCAAGATGAAGAAGTAAAACGCCATGCTAAACGGGCATTATTATCACATATTATTCCTGTAATACTCGGATTTTTCTTTGTCATTTATTTTATATTTGGGCTTTCTTTTGGAGGATATCAAGGCGATGATAATTTAATATTCTTTAGCATTGGCGGTATGTTACTTTATGGATTAATTTATTTAGCTTTAATTATTTGGAATATAGTACAAGGAATAAAAGTAATGCGTTAATGTATAGTACTTTGCTGAAAAATGTATATTTAACACATCTAATGAGCACCTTAATCGAAGGAGTGCATACACTATGAAAATTAGCAAAATCTTCAAAACAGCTATTAAATGGGCGCCTATTGTCTATCCTGTCGTAAAAAAGGTTCTCGATTCAAAGAAACAATCAACTAATACGACAACACGCTCAAAATAAAAGACGAGCTTCCCGTGCTAATTAACGGGAAGCTTGTTTTTATTATTTCAAGACAATAGATGTTCGGCTAAAGCCCTCTTTCAGCTTTTCTACTTGGAGGACAGCTGGAATTGCTGCTTTCAGCTCCGCGACGTGTGAAATAACACCAATCATTCGTCCTGACTTTTGTAAATCGATCAATGTGTCGATTGCACGCATTAGTGATTCTTCATCAAGTGAACCAAAACCTTCATCAATAAACATCGTATCAATGCGCACACTACCTTGGAAGCTTTGAATGACATCTGCCATACCTAATGCTAAACATAGTGATGCATTAAATTTCTCTCCGCCTGATAGCGATTTTACATCGCGTGTTTGCCCGGTATAACTATCATAAACATCTAAGCTCAATCCACTTTGTCTCCCATGGGATTCTTGACGATCAGAGCAGATTAATTGATATTGGCCATTCGATAAATGCTTTAAGCGTACATTTGCCGCCTCAGTAATTTGTTCTAAATAGCCCATTTGTATATAACGTTCAAAGGAGATTCTCTTCGTATTTTGTCCACGCAGCATATTATATAAGTCTATTATTTCATGCGAAATTTGCTCTAAAGCAGTAATTTCATCGGCGATGGCTACTAATTTTTCCGAGTAATCAATACAGTGTCTCTCGCATTCTTGTGAAGCATTTACTGTTCGGAGTGCTTCCTCATACGCTTGTTTTAATTCCGCAAGATTTGCTACTGCTTGCGATAAATCCACTTTTTCTACATCTGCTAATTGCTGCTGTTCTTGTTCAACAAAAGAAGTAAGTGCATGTAACTCCTTTGAAAAATCGAGATATGCTTGCTGCAACTCGGCAATTTGTTCCTTCGTCCGTGATGCCTCGGCAAAATGATTAAACGTTTCAAAACCCGCTTCCTTCATATCGTTTACAAACTGTTCTCGAGCAGTTGTAAGTTTTGCATCTAACTCTTGCTGTTGCTCCGTTGTAACATTTAGTATTTCCTTTGTCTTAATACTCTCTGTATGCACCTGTTCATAATTACGTTGTGCGATATTTAATGCTTTTTGAGATGCTACTAATTGTGCTTCAACTTGTGCAATCATTTGCTGTAGTTGTGCTAAATTAGCTGCATTCGTTGGCATACTCATACGCTTTTGTTCAAGCACTGTTTGCTGCTGAACGAACGATGCATTTGCTTCATGGTACAATTGCTCAGCTTGTTGCTTAGTTATTTCTAGGTGAGTAATTTGTTGCTGCAGATCGCGTAGTTGCTGTTTATTTGCCGTCACTAATTGCGTTAATTTTTGCAAATGCATGACTTCACTCATAACTTCCTCGTAGCGTGTCATCAATTGTTCATTTGCATGTAGTGATACATTTAATTTTTGCAGCTCCTCTTCAAAACTTATTTGCGATTGCTGTGCCACTTTGAACTTCGTTTCCAGTTCTATAAATAGCTGATATTGCTTGTCCACATTTCCTTTTAATAATTGTAATTGGGATTGATCGAGCTGATCGAGACTTGCTGCGCTAATAGCTGGGTGCTCTGTACTTCCACAAACTGGACATGGTTCACCTTGTACTAAAGTTAATGCCAATGTATGAGCTTGGCTATTTAACCATTTTTCCATTTGCACATCGTATTGTTTTTGCGCTACTTCATATGCTTGCTGTTGTGTCGTAAGTTTAATTGCTATCTTTTCTGCAACAGCTTGTTCTTCTGAAAGTTTTGCAAAAAGTGCTGTTACCTCTTTTAAAAATTGCTGCTCCTCTAGTAACTGAGGGAGCTTTGCGATTTTTAATTCATCTTGTTCAATTAATAATTGTAGCTTGTCAGCAGACTGCTTTAGTTGAATATGATCGTTTGCTAATTGTTGCGCTTTCATTTGGTGTTCGTTTACTGTATTTTGCAATTGTTCAACAGTAGTGATAAGCTGGTCGATTTCTTCATATACAGGTTTTAGCTTTCCTAGTTCCGCCAACTGCTGTACATAAGTATGGCGCTCCCCTTCACGCTCGTTTTCTACTTTTAGCTGTTGCTCAACTTGCAAAAATTCCTGTTGAAGCTGATTAGCACGTGTAGAAAGTGTATTTACTGCATGCGTTTTTTCATCTAATTCTTTCTTTAATTGTGTACATTGATTATAAAGAGGAGTAAGCTGCTGTGCCTTTAACGCTGCCTCGTATTGTGCCTTCTTTGCATCGAAAATAGGTTGCTCTGCTTGCTTTTCAGCTAGCTGTTTTTGTTTTAACTCAAAGGCTGAGATACGTTCATTTTGTCTTTGTAGTTCGATAAATGCTTTCTGCTGAACATCATGCTTATTAAATGCTTCTTCATAAAGCTTATTATCCTTTTTGATTTTCATCTGGTAATATAACAATTCTTCATCTAATGCTTCGCTAATTTGGTATAAATTCGCTCGCTCCTGTAGCCTTTCAAATAGTAGGGAGTCACGATGAGGTAATGCTCCAGCGATTTGCTCGATATAACTATCCCGACGCGCTTTTGCGATTTTTTCCTGTTGCTCAGCTAGTTGCTTTTTCGTTTCAAGTTTTTTCGCAATTTGTCCGTACCGCTCTGTTTTAAATATTTTACGCAAAATCGCTTCTTTATTTTCGGATTGGGACGTTAATAGTTTACGGAATTCACCTTGTGGTAACATGATAATTTGATTGAATTGATCATATGAAAGCCCGATAATTTCTTCGATTTTTTGATTAATATCCGTAACCTTTTGACGCTCTACTACTTGTTTTTCCGTTCCATCTGGCAATATTTCCATAAAAGAATAAGCCTCACCCGTTGCTACTTTATTTCCCATTTTCACGTGAGCAAGCTGGCGCATTACACGATATTTTCTCCCGTGTACCTCGAATATTAGCTCTACTGCAGTGTTCACTTGGTCATCTGCAAAATCACTACGCATCGATTTATTTTCTTTACGGTCTTGTCCACTTCCAGAGCCGTATAATGCAAAGGAAATGCCATCAAAAATCGTCGTTTTCCCTGCACCTGTTTGACCTGAAATAACGAATAGGCGGTTATCTTTCAGCTCCGTAAAATCAATTACTTCAGTATCTTTATATGGACCAAATGCACGCATCGTTAGTTTTATTGGCTTCATTTCACTGTCACCTCCTGCCCTTCACGCTCTTCTGCTAAAAGCTCTTGTAACGCTTCTTCAAAAATTTGCAGTGCTGTATCACTTGGGGTATTGCCTGTCATTTCCGCAAAAAACCCTTTGAATAATGTACTGTCGTCTAGCTTGTCGCGAGTAATCTTTTCCTCTTGCATAATATTTTCAACACGCGATGTCTTGCGCTCCACATGCATTGCATTTTTATAAACAGTCCGTATTTGCTCCATCGCCCCAACAATTGGCGTAATATCTGTTAGACGTACAAAGACATAATCTTCACTTTCTTCATGTCGTAAAATTTCTTGTAATGTCCCTTCCACAATTCGCAAATCACGGCGTGGTGTGAGAAGACGTTTCGTTGTTGTTACCGTGCCGTCTGCTGCTAAATCAATGACTAAAAAACCTTTTTCATGATTTGCTTCAGAAACGGAAAATTTCAACGGAGATCCCGCATATCGAATTGTTTCGTTTAATACGAAATGAGCGCGGTGCAAATGTCCGAGTGCCGTATAATGAAATGGCTCAAAATAATGGGCATCAATGCACTCAGAACCTCCTATTGCAAGCGGTCGCTCGGAGTCGCTTGTATTTTCCCCTTTCTCGCCGTATGGGGTAATAAAAGCATGCGCTATTGCTACATGGCGCGCTGCTGGATCCATTTCTCTTTGTAAATTTTCAATTACTATTTTCATTGCATCATCATATGTCGCAATAGAATCATCCTCAAACACCGCTCTGACGATTGACGGCTCTGCAAACGGTATTAAATGAAAATGGACAGGGCCATGCTCATCATAAATGACGACTGGTTTTAAACTTGCTGTCATTTCACCTACGATATGCAAACCTGTTTTTTGCATAAGTTGATTGCCGAATTGTACACGTGTCGGGCTATCATGATTTCCTGCAATCGCGACAATAGGAATGTTACGCTTCAAAACAATTTCAGCTAACATATCATCTAGTAAATTAACCGCTTCAACTGGAGGAATAGCTCTATCATATAAGTCCCCTGCAATGATAATGACATCTGGCTGTTCTTCATCAATCGCAGCTACAAATTGCTCGAGCACATAACGCTGATCTTCCGTCATATAAACACCTTGTACGAGTTTTCCTAAATGCCAATCCGCTGTATGGAAAATTTTCATCGTGAACGCCTCCTCGAACTTCTTTTTTTCTATTCTATCATGCCCAAAATAAAAAACCACTTTTTACGAACAAACATTCGTAAAAGTGGCAGTACTTTTAATAATTCGGTGTCATTCTACCTTTTGTTATTTCCTCCATGTAATGACAAGCTGCCTGATGTCCTTCTTTCATAATATTAGAAGCTCGAAGCAGCGGCTCTTCTTTGCGGCATTTGTCTGTTGCGAATGGGCAACGCGTATGGAAGCGGCAACCTGTAGGCGGGTCGATCGGTGAAGGTACATCGCCTTTTAAGACGATACGATCCTTTTTCGTATCCGGATCAGGTACAGGGATCGCCGACAATAATGCCTTCGTATATGGGTGCTGCGGGTTTTCAAATAAACTTACCTTATCCGCGATTTCTACAATCTTTCCTAAATACATAACGATAATACGATTTGAAATATGACGAACAACACCTAAATCATGCGAAATAAATAAATACGTTAAGCCATATTCTTTTTGAAGTTCTTCTAATAAGTTTAATACTTGTGCTTGTATCGATACGTCTAGTGCAGATACTGCTTCATCACAAATAATTAATTTCGGATTAACAGAAAGCGCACGCGCAATCCCAATACGCTGACGTTGACCACCTGAGAACTCGTGTGGGTAACGATCAGCTTGGTATGGACGCAAGCCTACTGTTTCAAGCAACTCTTCGATACGTGCACGACGCTCATTCGGCGGTAGTACATTTTGAATTTGCATCGCTTCATTTAATACCGACGCTACTGTTTGTCGGGGGTTAATGGATGCATATGGATCTTGGAAAATGATTTGCAAATCTTTCCGAAACTTACGCATCTCACCTTTGGAAATTTTCGTTAAATCCGTCCCTTGGAATTCAACAACCCCATCTGTCGGCTCCTCTAAACGTAAAATAGCACGTCCCGTCGTCGATTTACCACAACCCGATTCCCCAACAATACTTACTGTTTCGCCTTCATAAATCGTAAACGAAATCCCATCAAGCGCCTTTACGTGATTCACTGTACGGCCAAGAAAGCCCCCTTTAATAGGGAAATACTGTTTTAATCCTTCAACTTTTAGCAGTTCTTTTTTCGCCATATAGCGTCACCTCCGATTCGCCGTCCCATTCGTCTGAGTAAATCCAACAACGAATTTGTCCCTGCCCTTCTTTCCTTTCAAGCTTCGGCTGCCTTTCACGGCATTGTGCTGTCACTGCAGGACAACGCGGAGCAAAACGGCAACCTACTGGCATATCATGCGGGCTAGGAACCATCCCTTTAATCGGAATTAATGCTTCCTGCTCGATATCATGACGCGGTAATGAATTTAATAGTCCTAATGTATAAGGGTGCTTTGGATTTTTAAATAATGAGCGGACATCTGCATACTCAACCACTTGCCCTGCATACATAACGGCAACATAATCACATGTTTCCGCAACAACTCCTAAGTCATGGGTAATTATAATAACCGACATGCCTAAACGGTTTTGCAAATCTTTTATTAACTCCAAAATTTGTGCTTGAATCGTTACGTCCAGCGCAGTTGTTGGTTCATCAGCAATTAAAATCTCAGGATTACATGCTAATGCCATCGCAATCATGACACGTTGACGCATCCCACCCGAAAGCTCGTAAGGATATTGTTTAACTCGTTTTTCAGGAGAGGGAATGCCTACTAGCTTGAGCATTTCAATCGATTGTGCCATCGCTTCTCTTTTCGAGATCTTTTTATGAATAATGAGCGTTTCACTAATTTGCTGTCCGACTGTGTAAACTGGGTTTAATGATGTCATTGGTTCTTGAAAGATCATCGAAATTTGATTACCACGAATGTCACGCATTTGTTTTTCCGTTAGGTTTAATAAATCTTTTCCTTTGAAAAGAACTTCGCCGCCCTTTACTTTCCCATTCACAGCAAGTAAACGTAAAATGGAAAGCGCTGTAATACTCTTACCTGAGCCAGATTCACCTACTATTCCGATTGTCTTTCCTTTCGGCACAGTAAAACTCACCCCGTCTACTGCATGTACTTCACCATAGTCTGTTGCAAAGGTTGTTTGCAAATTATTAACTTCTAAAATATTTTCTAGTTGCGTCATTTTGTCCACCTCGTTTCTTTTCCGTTTAGTTCAAGTCAATTCGTTTATTTAAAAACTTATACGAAATATCAACTAGCAAGTTTACGAGTACGAACAGTAGGGAAATGACGAGTACTGTTCCTTGTACGATTGGGAAATCTCGTTGCCTTATTGCATCGATCGTTAGGCGCCCCATACCGTTAATCGCAAAAATTGTTTCAGTTAATACTGCTCCACCTAAGAAGGCGCCAAATTCTAGACCGATTACTGTTACAACAGGAATGAGAGCATTTTTTAGTGCATGGCGATAAATAACGATTCGTTCCGATACCCCTTTAGCACGCGCTGTACGAATATAATCTTGTTCGATTACTTCCAGCATAGAAGAACGCGTCATACGGGCAATAATTGCCGCTCCACCTGTTCCGAGTGTAATGACTGGCAAGATCATCTGTCGCCAAGATTCGCCCCAACCAGATGGACGCATATGAATAATTTCTAGTAACCAAGGTGGCATATCACCAAATGGTAAATTCCCTAATGCGAACCATTGGATTAACATTAAACCGAGCCAGAAGTTCGGCATCGATAATCCGAATAAGGCAATAATCATAATTGCAATATCAGTAAACGTATAATGACGAACTGCCGAGATAATACCTGCAATTAAACCAAGAAATACTGCTAAAATGGTTGAGTAAATTGAGAGTTCTACAGTTGTCCAAAAACGGATTTTTATTTCATCCATGACCGGACGTCCACTACGAATGGATTTTCCTAAATCGCCTTGAATTGCATTGTTTAAAAAACGGCCATATTGAACATAAGCTGGATCATTTAAACCTAGCTTTTCACGAATATTGTCAATAGTTTGCTGTGAGGCACCTTCTCCTGCCATTACTTGCGCTGGGTCTCCAGGGATAAGGAACATCAATGAAAATACTAAAATCGAAACACCAATTAATACTGGAATCGTTTGCAATAAACGACGGATAATATATTTAATCACGTTTGTTCCCCCCTATTGTTTCATTTTTGGATCAAGTGCATCACGCAAACCATCTCCGAATATATTAAATGCCAGCACGACGATCACAATCATCATGCCTGGGAACATTACCATATGGCCCGCATTATGCATGTACGAGCGGCCGTCACTTAACATTGCTCCCCATTCCGCTGCTGGTGGCTGTGCACCTAACCCTAAAAACGCTAAACCGGAAGCCGTTAATATCGCGGTCGCAATACGCATTGTCGCTTGAACTATAATAGGCGATAAAATATTCGGTAAAATATGTCTGAATATAATACGGGTATCTTTTGCACCGAGAGCCCGTACAGCATCTATATACTCTAGTTTTTTCACTTGTAGTGTTGATCCGCGTACAATTCGGGCAAACGCAGGGACTGAGAAAATCCCAACAGCAATGATTACGTTTGTTAAACTTCCCCCTAAAACAGAAACGATTGCTAAAGCTAATAAAATACCAGGGAATGCTAATAACACATCCATAATACGCATAATTATTGTGTCAATAACGCCTCCATAGTAACCAGATACTACCCCTAAAGTAACACCCACTATTCCCCCAAGAAATACAGATAGAAATCCAACCTTTAATGTTAGCTTTGTTCCATAAATTACACGGGTAAAAATATCCCGACCAAAATTATCTGTTCCAAACCAATGCTCTTTTGATGGGGGCTGTAGTTTATTCAAAATATTTTGTGCGTTTGGATCGGTTTTCAAAAGAAACGGTCCAAAAATTCCTACAAGAATAATGAATAAAATAACGATTCCACCAATTACAGCTGCTTTATTTTTCATTAGTCGTTTTGAAAACGTTTTAAATGACTCAAATCGTGGACTGCTTCTTTTAATTGGCTCCAATGCATTTCCTGTTTGCACACTCATTTCATCCATCCTTCCATTAATGCAATAGTCGAACAATTGCTAGCTTGTAGGCTATTTAACTATATGACTTACAGTATATATATGAAATATAAAATATTTCAATAGTTTTTATTTTATTAAAATTCAGAAAATATATTTTTTAGATGTGTTATAATCCGAAAATTCATTACTGAAATAACAATATTTAACTGTATTTTATTAAAAATACGCATAAAATAGTCTTTTTTTTTATTCATATGGCTATATCGAAATAGTTTTAAGTCCACTAATAAATTATTCAATTAAAAGAATAGTCTAAATTTTATTATAATTGATATTGATTGAAGTATTACTGTTATGCTATATTTTATCCAGATGTTACATTTTTGTAATATTCTAGTATAACTATATAAGGGGGATTTTTCGCATGACGTTTTCTAAAAAGTCATTATGGTTATTGTTCTTAACTCTAACGCTGGCACTAGTATTGGTGGCTTGTGGTGGGGATAAGGAAAAAACAACTGAAGAAACTGCCAAACCACAAGAAAATGAGGGTAGTACAGCTACAGAAGAAACTGCATCTTCTGGCGGTGGCGACTTAATAATCGCTGAGTTATCAGATGCTCAATCATTAGATCCACATGGTTCGAATGACGTGCAATCTTCAAACGTGCAATCTAATATCTATGAAACTCTATTAGTACGTGATGCAAACGGAAATTTAGCTCCTGGCTTAGCCGAAACTTGGACTCAAGTAGATGATTTAACTTGGGAGTTCAAACTTCGCTCTGGTGTAACTTTCCACGATGGCGAAGCATTTAATGCTGAAGTAGTTAAGAAAAACTTTGATCGCGTGCTTGATCCAGACGTTGCATCTCCACGTGCATTCCTTTTTGAAATGGTTACTGAAGTAAAAGTAATCGACGATACGACTGTACAATTCATAACTGAATACCCATTCTCACCTTTACTTGCACATTTAACGCATAATGGTGGTGGCCTAATTTCACCAAAATCAATCGACGCAGACTACGCAGCGATTAAAGGTGATGTTGTTGCCGGTTCTGTAATTAGTGCAAATCCAGTTGGTACTGGTCCATTCGTTTTCGGTTCTTGGACTCCAGGTAATGAAATTAAACTTACTAAAAACGCAAATTACTGGGGTACACCAGCACATATTGATAGTGTAACATTTAAAGTAGTACCAGAAAGCGCTACACGTGTTGCGGAATTACAATCAGGTAACGCTCACATTATTGGAACTGTTGGGGTTAACCAAGTTGCTATCGTTAACGATTCAGGTGTAGGTTCGGTCGATGAAACAGCATCAACATCTTTAACTTATATCGGATTCAATACAAATAAAGCACCATTTGATAATAAACTTGTTCGTCAAGCAATTTCGAAAGCAATCGACCGTAAAACTTTAATTGATGGTATTTATGATGGTTTCGGTATACCAGCAATTAGCCCACTTTCTCCTGGTATTTTCGGATATACAGAGGATGTAACATCTATGGAGTACAACATTGAGGAAGCAAAAGCTTTACTTGCTGAAGCTGGCTATGCCGATGGTTTCAAAACAACAATTTGGACGAATGACAACCCTGTTCGTCAAGACGTAGCGATCGTATTACAGGAAAGTTTAAAAGAACTGAACATCGACGTAAGTATCGAAGTTCTTGAATGGGGTGCATATTTAGAAAAAACAGCTGCTGGTGAGCACGATATGTTTATTTTAGGTTGGTCTAACTCTACTGGTGATGCTGACTATGGTTTGTATGCATTATTCCACTCAACACAGCATGGTGACCCAGGTAACCGTTCATTCTACACAAACACAGAGGTTGATGCTCTTTTAGATGCTGGACGTCGTGAACCTGATCCATCTGCTCGTGAAGGCATTTACAAAGATGCAATCCAAATGATTTCTGATGAATCTCCAGTTGCATTCGTTTTACACCCATCTATCTTAACTGGGGTATCTAATAAAGTTACTGGCTTCGTCGTAACTGCAGATAGTATGTATCATTTAAAAGATGTTAAAATTACTGAATAAGTAAATGTTAAAAGGAGTTGACTCAAATGAGTCAACTCCTTTTTATACTAAATTTCGGTAATAGCCGAAACGTATTATATACTTTTCGATATCGTTCATTTGTTCTTTTTTCGCTACATCACTACGCTCTTCTCTACTATTGTTTTCGCGTAGCTTTAGTAGCTGTTCAAACGTTAAAGGGTTTGGTGCAGGGAGTTGTTCTTTTGCTAATTCACTACCATTAAATTCACGTAAAAAAGCATTTGCCATAACAAGATAGCCTTCTATTGTCGGGTGGACGTCCGCTATATTCGGTAAATAGCTGGTCGCATTAGCAGCAAAAGGCTCCGCTACATTAATAAAATGCGCTCCTTGTAGTTCAGCCTGCTTTTTTAAAATTTCATTTAATAAAGTAAGCTGTTTTTCCGTACCGATTTTTTGCGATTCATGTACATTCGGATAAGGGAAATAATAGCCGATTACATATATTTCTGCATTTGGTGCATATTGCTCCACCTTATCAAGTAGCGTAATGAAATTTTTTCGAGCACGATTTAAAGCAAAGTCTGCTGACAGCTGTGAAAAAGTGAGTGTACCCGCAGACGGATTTGCTTGTACAAGTGGAAGTAAATCGTTTGCTCCTGCTGATATTGTGATTAACGTTGCATCTGCCAATAATGCACGTGCATCTTCCTGCTCTATTCGATTAACTACATCTGCTACAGTATAACCTGGAAACGTTAGCTCTTTCGTATAGTCAAGAAGCTGACCACTTAATGCTAGCTGCCGCGCAATTAAGTCTGTATATCCAACATCGATTTGGCGGTATGGTGTTTGACCTGCTGCGATTGAATCACCAATTGGAATATAAATTTCCTTTGCACTTGCTTCTGTCGCACATACTAAAAAAAGTACGAGCAGTATCCACTTTTTCATCTAGACACCTACCTTTAAAAACGTAGCGATTTTTTTCAAGGCACTCAAAAAATACTAAAAAGCCCAGCTACCTTTACGGAAAATTGGCTCCATTGTGCCATCAGCTAATTCACCATCGATATCCATTTCCCCACTACCTATCATAAAATCTTCATGTGTTATGGATGTATTAATCCCTAGAGATTCTAGTTGTCCTTCTGCTAATTCACGTCCGCCCTCATAGCAAGTCGGGTACGCTTCACCGATCGCTAAATGGTTTGATGCGTTTTCGTCAAATAATGTGTTGTAATATAAAATATTCGATGCCGATATAGGTGATTCATGTGGTACTAATGCAACCTCACCTAAATAACTAGAGCCTTTGTCAGATTTAATTAGCTCTTGTAGCAAATCATTGCCTACTTGTGCTTCTGCTTTAATAATTTTCCCTGCTTCAAAAGTTAATGTAAACTCGTCAATCACATTCCCTTTATAAACAAGAGGCTTTGTATTCGATACAGTCCCATTTACACCATATTTTAACGGCATTGTATATACTTCCTCAGTCGGCATATTCGCAATAAATTTTGTGCCCAGGGGAGTTTTACTACCACCTGTTAGCCAAATATGCTTATCTGGTAGTTCGATTGTTAAGTTCGTACCCGGTGCATTATAATAAAGCTTTTTAAATTTTTTGGCGTTCAACTGCGCCGCGCGTGCTTCTAAATTCGTTATATGTGTATGCCAGTTTTCCACAGCACTACCATCACCGATGTGCACTGTTTTGAATATCGCATCCCATAACGCATTTACTTGTTCCGCTTCTGGTAAATCTGGAAATACTTTTGCCGCCCATTTTTTCGAAGGTACAGCAATAATAGACCAAGCGATATCGTCATTCATGACTGCTTTTCGGTAATTCACAAGCGCTGCCCCTGATGCTTTTTGCTGTGCTGATAACTTAGCTACGTCGACACCAGCTAGTAAATCAGGATCCTCTGCATCAATCCAAAGTATGGCACCTTGCCTTTCGATTACCTCTTCGCGTTGTGCCACAATCCATTTGGGGAATTTCGAAATTTCTTCTTCAGTTGTATGTTCATAAAATGCGCGGTCGAAAACTGCATCTGTTAAATTCACATGAACACGACCTGCTCCTGCTTCGTAAGCCTTTTCCACAACAAGACGTGTAAAATCAAGAGTCTCCGTTGAAGTATTAATTAATAAGTATTGCCCTTGTTGAATATTCACACCAACACGTACAGCTAACTGTGCAAATTCGGATAATTTTTCTTCAAATGACATCGCTTATTTCCCCTTTTTATAATTTCATTTTTTAGATTTACTAAATGTAACACCTTTATTTCCTGACTTTGATTTGTACGGCTTCTTCTCTGATTTTGCTGCTTGTACAGGTGCTTTCTGAGCTGTTACTGTTTTTGAATTCCCTTCTACAAACTCCCCTTGACTCCATACTTTTTGTACCGCTTTTTGTGATAATTCACGTACCCATTTTTTATATGTTTTTTCATCTTTATACGAAAGAAGTGTTAATACTTCTCCGTCTGCACCAGCACGACCTGTACGACCAGAGCGATGAGTATATTGTTCAATAGTACGAGGAACGTCTACATGAATAACATGTGTTAAACCGGAAATATCTAAACCACGTGCAGCAATATCTGTCGCAATTAAAATGCGCGCTTCCCCATTACGGAATGCATCTAGTGCCTTTTTACGCTCATCTTTTTTCATTTCAGAATGCAGTGCCACAATTGGCGCATCCTTATAAGCAAGCTTGTTTTGCTTCATTAATACTTGGTCAATATTATTTACAAATGCGAGTGCGCGTAAACCTTCGATATTTGCTAGACGACGAAGCATATCTGTTTTGTCACGCTCATCTACTTTAACGAATGAATGAACAACTTTACCGAACTTCACCATATCTTCAGGTTTAATTTTTATACGAATTGGCTCGAACATCATACGTTCTGCAACAATTTCGATTTCCTCTGTAATCGTTGCCGATACAACAACTACTTGACGACCGAATGCTGCACCATCAATAAACGATTTTATAACTACGCGATATTCACGGCTTAGTAATTGGTCACACTCATCAAGAACGATTGTTTCAACTTCTTTTAACTTTAATTTACCTGCACGGGCTAGTTCATTTAGACGACCTGGTGTCCCAACAACAATCGTTGGTTTTTTCTTTAATTTTTCGATTTGACGTGCTGAGTTTGCACCTCCGATTAATTGCTGAACAGTAATGTCTGTGCCCGCTGTCCAATCGCGAATAACTTCAACAATTTGCATTGCTAGTTCCTGTGAAGGTGCTACGATTAATGCTTGTGTTTGCTTTTTGCTGCCATCTACTTTATTTAATATCGGCAAAACATACGCTAATGTTTTACCTGAACCCGTTGGCGATTCCGCTACGATATCTTTGCCCTCTAACATTGCCGGGATCATTTCTTGTTGAATTTTCATTTCGGTTTCGAAAGACCATTTATTTTGTAATGTTTCATTTAATAATTGAATAACTGACATTTTGTTTACCACCTTTTATCTACTTGCGTTTAGTGTAACACATTCCTTTGCTTTCAAGAAAAAAGAGGATGTACTAGACATCCCCTTTTAATTATTTAATTCATAGCCACATGCAGTAATCGCCACTTCAGCTAAGACAATTAGTGAATCAATATAACGCTCACCAAGTTTTAGCTCTTTGTTGACAATGGATAACTCCGTGCAACCTAAAATAATGCGATCGCAATCTAATCCTAACATCGCATCTTCAATCGGCTGCCATTGCTCTGGTGTAACTTCTTTACCCGCTTTGACATAGTCGTAAATAACCGACATGACTTGCTTTTGGATATGTACACTAGCTATAACCGGTTCAATATCCATCTCCTGCAATGCTGCTTGATATACATTTGCAGCGAGTGTTCCATCCGTTGCTAAAATGCCGACACGTTTTGCGCCAAGCTCGCTAGCACGTTTCGCAGTTTCACGAATCATATGGAGCACAGGTACAGGAGATACTTCCTGCATTTCATGAAAAAATGTGTGCGCTGTATTACATGGAATACAAATAATATCTGCTCCAACTGAAGCAAGTTTTTGCGTATCACGCTGTAAATACGGCACTGGATTTTCATTTGTTTGATCTAAAATATAAGCAGTGCGGTCTGGAATCGTTGTGTCATTATCAATAATTGTATGCACATGCTCCTGATCCTTACTTGCCTTTGTACGACGCACAATCATTTCACCGATAAACATCGTCGCTAGCGGACCGACACCACCAATAATACCTAATGTTTTTTTCATTTATTCTGTCAGACCCTTGTTGTTAAAGTATTTCTTGTACTTACGATAGTAATTTAAAGTGTTCAATGTTAATTTCGCCCAGCGTTTTGCATTCATATCCTCTTTAAAGAATAAGGAGTTCGTATATTTCCCTTGGCGAATTAAGCTTTTCGCTTCGATTTTCATCTTTTCATTAGACGCATATTTAAATAGTACGCCTTTCGGGATAATCATCCATAAATGCTTATTGTCTGCATACGTTAACTCTTGTTTAATATTGAGCATACGGTCATCTGCTACATACTTCATTAAGTTGTAACCTGCTGCAGTGACGTAATAACTTGAACGACCGTTTCGTAAATTAATTTCAAATAGCTTGTACTGACCGTCGCGTACATCGTATTTCATATCGAAGTTTGCAAAGCCTGTATAGCCAATATCCTCTAAAAAGAAGCGTACTTGATCCATTAACTCTTTATCGAATGTCGTAATAATTGCAGCATAGCTACCGATGCCTTCAGGTGAATGCTCCTCTAAAATCGGGTTACCTAAGCACATTAATTTCACTTTGCCGTCTTTGCCAACATACGCATTTAATACACGCATATACGAATCATCACCCGGAATAAATTCTTGGACGATCATCGTATCTTGGTAGCTAGAGCTATAGATTGCTTTAAATATAGCTGTTTTCTCCGCCTCATCATGCGCGACAAATACTTTCTTCTTACCTGGGAATGAGCATGCCCAATATTCTACAGAGTTTGACGCTTTAATAATAATCGGATAGTCGAACGGTGGAGTGAAGCTTTCATAATCTTCAGCTGTTACCGTCGTTGTCCCAGGATATTTAAAATCGTACTTTTCACACATTTTATAGAAGTTTTCTTTTAATAAAATTTGATCCATTAACGTTTCATCAATGTATGGCACAGTGAAGTATTCTTGCAACATAGGCTTATTCTTAATAATGAGCTTTGCGTAATCATCCCCACAAGCTAATAATAGAAGGTTTTGGCTTGCGTATTCCTTTGCAACTTTTTTCATCGCTGGTGCGAATACATCTTGTTCATTTAAACGATCAATTTGTTGGAAGTTTAAAATACGACTATCTTGCGTTGCTGTTAAGTGGGAACGCCCTAGCACAAGCGGTTTAATGCCGTATGCTTCATAAAATGCACGCGCCATACCGTATGCGTTCATATCTGATCCTAATAATATCGGTAAAAATGGTTGTTCCATTGTTTTCAACTCGCTTTAAGTTTGTAGTATAGCCTATAGTTTATCATATTTTGCCGCATGGTCACGTGGAAAGTATGTGAAATAAAAGCAGATGCGCCCGTTTAGCCCCGACAAGCGCTGGATGGCCAGCAAACGAAGGCATCTTTCCCGCTTTCGATTGCTGGGCAGAAGCGACCTCGAGGGGCTGGGCGCTGTAGCTAGACACATTAGAAAAGCTGAAGCGCCCTGCTTAGCCCCGACAAGCGCTGGAAGGCACTCAAACGAAAGCATCCTTCCCGCTTTCGATTGAGGGCATGAAGCGACCTCGAGGGGCTGGGCGCTGAAGCTGGACACCGTTTGAACTACAAAAGTCCACATTTTCTTAACCTTTTAAAACTTCTTTATACATGAAAACAAGGATGAGGGATAATGATCCTCATCCTTGTCCAGCCCTTATAATTCTTGGCGCAATGCATTAATGACTTCAATTTTTGTCGCTTTACGCGCTGGTCTCCATCCTGATAATATTGCTACTAATAAACTTATACCTCCCGCAATTAATACTAAATTCAGCGGGATTAATGAAAACGTAAAATCAGTTTTTGTTAAGCTTTCATCTGATAATGCGTAAGCGAGTACATGAGGTAATATCGCATTCGCCCCAAAGCTAATCGCATACGATAACAGAATCGCTAAGCCTGTCCCTAATAATCCAATAAACGCACTTTCCATTAAAAATAATCGCTGAATTAATGCTGGTGACGCGCCAATTGCTTTTAATACACCAATTTCTCGTGTACGCTCTGTTACAGCCATTGTCATCGTGTTAAAAATACCAATTGATGCAATTAAGACAGCAATCGTCCCTATAAAGACAAGCCCGATTTTAAAGATAAGGAAAAATAAATCCATTTCCTCTAATTGTTCAACTACAGAATATACTTGATAACCTTGCTCTTTCAGTTCACTTAATACAGGCATGACATTTTCTAAAGAGTCTACATAAATTTTAGTCGATGGATATGTGACTAATTTCGGGAATTGCTCTAATAAGTCTTGTCCAAAAATAATAGAAGAATCAGTATACCAATCATAAGATGGTTTCTTTAATATACCAACTACTGTAAAAGTAGCTGTTTCTGATTGTGTTCCTTCTTCATCCATTGTTATTTCAAGCTTTACTTGTTTACCTAAAATTTCTCCTTTATAGCCTTCTTCTTCCCCGTTATACCATGTGCCATTTGCTTCGGCTTCTTTTGACTTACGCTCAATTTCTGCTTGATCTGCTTCATTTAATAAGCTTTGTGCGTAATGGTAGCCAACAACAATTTCATTTGGAGCTTGCGGTAATCGCCCTGCACTTAAGTTAGAAGGAAGCTTTGACTGAGCATCCATATCCAAAATGACACCTTGTGAATGGCCAGTTCGATCTTCAAATGTGGAAGTGATTGGATTACTAATGTCGGCTTTATTTAGAACGACATTGACATGTTCAACTTCACTAATCCACTTCTCATCTTCTGGAGATAAACTTTCATCTCCCCAAAGGTCTATTTCTGTTACTTGCTCTTGATTTAAAATTTCATCGCGCATCGTTTCTTGTATACCAAAGCCGACGGAAGCGAGTACGATTAAAAATGCACAGCCAATCATTGCAGCTAGCACGGTTGTCGTCACTCGTAGCTTATTTTTTCGCATATGTTGTAATACAAATTGTAGTTGATCTTTAAATAACATATTACTTGTCCTCCACTAAAACACCGTCTGACATGCGGAGGGTTCGATCTGCAATAGATGCTACCTCTTCATCATGCGTAATAATGACAAATGTTAAATTATGTTCGATATTTAACTGCTGCATAAGCAATAAAATTTCTTGCTCTGTTTGCATATCTAAACTTCCTGTCGGTTCATCCGCTAAAATAATTGGCGGCTCCGTAATCATCGCGCGTGCAATCGATACACGTTGCTGTTGGCCGCCTGATAATTCATTTGGGTAGTGGTCCGCGACTTCCGTTAATCCAACCTTCTTTAATAGTTCTTGTACTTTCTTTTTACGAACCGCGGAGCTAACACCTTTTAGCTTTAATGGTAGCTCAATGTTTTCCACAACATTTTGCCCCGGTAGCAGCTGGAAATTTTGAAAAATGAAGCCGAAGTTTTCTAAACGGAATGCCGCGCTCTGCTTTTCATTAAAATGAGCTGTCTCTACGCCGTTCACAATAATCGAGCCTGCATCTGGCGCTAAAAATCCTGCCATTACTTGTAGTAAAGTTGATTTACCAGAGCCACTTTTTCCAACAATAGATACAATTTCTCCTTGCTGAACATTAAAGTGAATACCTTTTAGTACATCGACCTTTTTCTCTTTACCTTTTTTACCAATCGTAAATGTATGGTGTAATGATTTAACTTCAATCATGTTATCAATCCTTTATTCTTTTGTTATGTCCTTAGTGTAAACAGTAAATCTGAAGATACAGGCAGGAGCTTTATGAAGAAATTCTTAAGAAATAAAAAAAGCATTTGAAGGATGCCTAATCCTACAAATGCTTTTTAAACTTTTCACATCTCCATTATTTTAAAAGCTGTTTTGCGATAATATTTTTCATAATTTCCGTCGTCCCAGCGTAAATTGCCGCTACTGGTATATCTCGGTAACGACGGGCGATTTCATATTCCTCCATATAACCGTATCCCCCATGTAAATGCATACAATCGCCCGCTACTCTTTTTGCCATTTCGCTTATCCACCATTTCGCCATAGACACTTCTTTTACAATTTCCTCACCTGCCCTATGGCGTGCAACAAGCGAATTTACATACGTCCTCCCTAGCTCAATTTCCGTTGCCATTTCTGCAATTTTAAACTGCGTATTTTGAAAATCCGCAATACGACTCCCAAATGCTTTGCGCTCCTTAACGTATTGAGTTGTTAAGCTTAAGCATTCCTCCGCTTCAATTTGCACCTCAATTGCAACGATTAAGCGTTCTTGCTGGAGTTTATTCATTAAATAATAAAAGCCTTTCCCTTCTTCGCCGAGCAAGTTTTCTGCTGGAACTTGCACGTCTTCAAAAATGAGCTCGCCTGTATCCGCAGAATGCAAGCCAATTTTATCGAGCTTCTTGCCTCGCTTAAAGCCAGGCATACCCGTTTCAACAACGAGAAGGCTAATACCTTTATGTGCAGGTGTTATATGTGAATCTGTTTTGCAAACAACGACTACATAATCGGCATTCATACCATTCGTAATAAATGTTTTTTCTCCATTTACAATATAATGGTCCCCTTGCCTAATTGCAGTCGTTTGAATGCCAGCTAAATCCGAGCCCGCACCTGGTTCTGTCATTGCAATGGCAGAAATGAATTCCCCAGTTACACTTTTCGGTAGCCATTTTTCCTTTTGCTGATGAGTGCCGTACGCTTCTATGTACGGTGTAACAATATCCGAATGCAATACAATCCCACTCGCAAGCCCCGCACCAACACGTTCTAGTTCTTCCGTTAAAATCATAGAATAACCAAAATCTAATCCTAAGCCCCCATATTCTTCACTCACTTGTGGACATAAAAAGCCATTCGATCCAAGCTTCTCCCAAAATCCACGCGGAATATTACGGCTGCGCTCCCATTCTCCAAAATAAGGATATGCTTCTTTGTCGAGCATTTTCCGTAACGACTTACGAAACATGTCGTGCTCTTCTGTAAAAATCCCCCTCATCAACTTCACTCCTTGTCAAAAAATCAGAAAATTACATATATTTATAGTTTAATTGAAATAAGCGTGCAATGGCAATTAGTAGCGATTAATTGCCATAAAAAAAATATACCCACTTCATACAAATGAAATGAGTATATTTTTGATCAATTATTTATAGAAATTAATTGTATAAAATGGGGATTTTGCTTTATCGTAAGCGACGCCTACTAAAACACTATCCACACTATCTAATAAAACATTTGGACGGTGCCCTTTACTATTCAGCCACTCCTCATGGGCATAGAACGCATTGAACTGACCAGCTGCAATATTTTCTGCGATTACTGTAGGTTTCATGCCATTTGCATTGAAACGCTGCTTCGGTGATTGGCCTTTTAAATTTGCATGTGAAAAATATCCATTTTTAGCCATGTCATCACTATGTAGAAACGCAACATTTACTGATGCTGATTTGTTTGTTAATGCTTGTAAGCCTTCCTTTGAACGTGCTTCATTGATTAGTTCAACTAGAATTGCTTCGTGTGCACGCGCCACTTTTGCATTCCCCGCGCCCCAATAGCTTTGCTTGTTTTTCTCTTCTTCTACGTCAATCCACATTATTGAACGTACTTTGCTGTTATTGAATTTATCGTAAAAGAACGTCACAAACTTATCGTCAATAATATAAATACCGTAAATGTTTTTAAAATCATTTCCGTTATATGCATCAGAATATTTATATTGGGTGTTACCTTTCACAAAATTTTCTATTGGTTGTCCATATTTTTTTACAACATCTGCATACGTAGACGTGCCAACAGTCATTGAAAATAACTTCGTACCATTTTTCGCGGTATATTGGCCTTCAATTTCATTTGTTAATGAATCTACTCCGAAAAATTCAGTGTCCTTGTTTTGACCTGTCTGCTTCCAAGTAAAATCATATTCGCTGTTAAAGGATTTTATTGCCTTTCCCGTGAATTTATCTGTGTTAACTCCTGCAACTTCTTGTGATTCATTCGTTTTGCCTTCACTATGTTGGATTGTACGAACTAAAAATGTCGCTAGCTGGCCGCGTGACATATTATCGTTTGGCATAAAGCTTTCGCTAATTGTAATACCATTAGCGTATAGGATATTTACAAATTCATATGCCCATGTAGATTTGCTTACATCTTTAAATGTATTTTTTTGCGTTGTTGTCATATTAAAAGCATTTGCTAAAATTTTAGCAAAGTGGCTACGCTTTAAATAACCGTTCGGGTTGAATTTCCCGTCTGTTCCATCGATAATGCCTGCTTCATACGACCATTCAATTGCTTTATAGTTTGGGTGACTTGTACTTACATCTGTAAAGCCTGTATATTGACGCTCAGCAGGAATCTTTTCATGAAATAAATCATACATAATTTGCATCGATTCACTGCGAGTAATACTTTCATTCACTTTATATTGCTGCCAACCAAGCGAGTCGAATGCACCAACTTTATCTAAATAAACAATAGATGCTTGGTGTGTGCCTTGTATATCAGAAAAGTTTTTTTCGGCAAAAACTGGTACTGTTAATAATGCCCATGCAGCTACTGATAGTAATCCGTACTTCCATTTCTTCATAGTTTTTTGCCTCCCGCTAATAAATTTCATCTAATATTTATTATACAGGAAAAAACTCGGCATTTATTATAATATTTTAGCCTACTATCCGCCGTTTTTAAAAAAATCAAAAGTACTATTTTTTATCATAGCAAACCGACTAAGAACAGCATTTTGGTTTATTAAATTTTTGTGTTAAATACCAAATTTTTGTCTATAGCCGCATTTTCTACATAACTCTTCAACTGCTTCGCGTCGTGAAAATCCTTCTATTAGATTATTCGCTCTATCACTATCAACAATGTCCGAAAATGATGATTCATTGATGTTACCTAAGTTAATAACTCCTTCCCCATCTAAGCAACAAGGAACAACTGTGCCATCAACTAAAATGGCAGCTTGGCTTCGTAGAGCGTGACAAAATCCTTTGCCATTGTCCTCTGGTGCAAGTAAGCTTGGCCACTGGAATTCATGGTCTTGATTTAAATAAATATTTTTTCCAATTTTTACACCTTTACCAGGCTCAACTCGTTCTTCAATTTTGTAGTCTAAGTTATATTCTTGTTCTAATATTTCTAATGTTTCTCGGTTACGTCTTGCCGCAATTTCGGTAACCTGATCTTTTTGTAAGTTCCATAGACGGTATGAAATAATGACATTATGCTCCTGTACTTCCCGCACGAATTGTAAAATATCACCCAAATATTTCTCACGGTTTTCAGACCCTTCATGACCATCAAAGCTATGCAACGAAAAGTTAATTTGACGAAGTGCCGGCTTCCCTAATAGCTTGTGGAAGTTTTTCTTAATAAGCGTACCGTTCGTTGTAATATTTACTTTAAAGCCTTTTTCATGTGCTGCATCTAAAAGCTGATCAATACGAGGGTGCAATAACGGCTCGCCCTTTACATGTAAGTAAATGTATTTCGTATGCGGACGAATTTCATCTAAAATTTTATTAAATTGCTCGACTTTAATTAAGCCTTTTGCACGCTCTGTTGGTGGGCAAAAACTACAAGCTAAATTACAAACACTCGTTATTTCTATATATACTTTTTTAAATGTTTTCAAATTGACTTCACCATTCCAGTTCTTATATTTCGATAATCCAATCCATTTTAGCAAATTTCATAGTATGAGCGTATGAATTCGCCTTAAATAATGCCTCTCCGTATAGCGAAAGCGTTTTCAAGGAATAATAAATTTAGCTAAGTAAAAGGTATTATCGGAAAATTGGAGGGAATAAGTTTGTCCACAACTGAAAATACACTATCCATCTTCGCTTTAGGTGGTATAAATGAAATCGGTAAAAATATGTATGTTATTCAATACGAAAATGAAATTGTCATTGTCGATTGTGGCGGTAAATTTGCGGATAATAGTTTATTAGGGGTCGATTTAATCATTCCTGATCTTTCTTATTTACAAGAGCACAAGGAAAAAATAAAGGGCTTACTCGTTACCCATGGCCATGAAGACCATATTGGGGGAATCCCTTATTTATTAAAAAAATTAAATATCCCAATTTATGCGACGCGCTTTACACTCGGTTTAATTGAATTAAAATTGAAGGAACATAAACTACTGAGAGAAACGAAACTCATTGAAATTAATGCCGATTCTAAGCTAGATTTTGGTGCAATCGATGTTAGTTTCTTCAGAACGAGCCATAGTATCCCCGACTGTTTAGGAATTGTTTTTCATACACCAGAAGGAAATGTTGTCCATACGGGAGATTTTAAATTCGATTTAACACCTGTCAATGATCAATACTCCGATATTCATAAAATGGCAAATATCGGTACACAAGGAGTGCTGGCACTAATATCTGAAAGTACAAATGCTGAACGCCCTGGTTCTACCCCATCAGAACAATTAGTAGGCAGCCATATTGAAGATGCCTTTCTTAAAGCAAAACAAAAAATTTTCATTTCTACATTTGCCTCAAACGTTAATCGTGTACAGCAAATTGTCGACGCAGCATTAAAAACGAATAGAAGGCTCGTTTTGCTTGGGCGCAGTATGGTAAATGTCGTATCTGTTGCGATTGAACGTGGCTATTTAGACATTCCTGATTGGATGCTAGTAGATGCACGTGATGTGAATCGACTCCCACCCGATAAAGTTGTTGTGCTGTGCACAGGGAGTCAAGGAGAGCCTTTAGCCGCGCTTTCCAAATTGGCAAGTGGCAATAATAGGGACATAAAAGTTTATCCTGACGATACCGTTATTTTAGCTTCATCTCCTATACCAGGTAACGAGAAGCCTGTTTCAAGAATTGTCGATAATTTATTTCGTTTAGGTGCCAATGTCATTTATGGCTCTTCAAGTATTACAGGGATGCATGTATCTGGTCACGGTTATCAAGAAGACTTGAAGCTCATGATTACACTAATGAAACCAACATATTTTATACCGATTCACGGTGAATACCGAATGCTCCATTTGCATCGGTTATTAGCTGAATCGGTTGGTGTACCTCAAGAGAATGTATTTATTCTGAAAAACGGGGATGTTGTAGATATTGTAAACAAGAAAGCTAGACAGACACGTGATGTACAAGCCGGGGATACTTATGTCGATGGAATAGGTACTGATGAAGTGGAAGAAATTGTGTTACGTGACCGCAAACAGTTATCCGAAGTCGGGATGCTCGTTATTGTTTTAACGATTAGTAAAGAAGACGGCAGTATATTATCAAAGCCTGATACAATTTCTCGCGGCTTTGTTTATGCAAAAAACTCAGAGGAACTGTTAAATGACGTAAATGATATTGCTGCAACAACTGTCAGCAATTTTAATGAAGCAAATGTACATGGGATGCAAAGAGCAATAAAGAAATCAGTTGGCCAATTTATCTTTACATTAACGATGAAAAAGCCAATGATTTTGCCAATTATTATTGAAATATAATAACGCAGTCGCTACTTAGTCTTGTATTCAAATCTTAGTAGCGACTTTTTTGTGTAACATTTTAAATCATTTTTAATAACGCTTCTTCCCCAATCATTCCTTTTGTAATGCCGTGCTCTTCGGCTTCATACGTAACGGACTCCAGTGGTGCATTTAATAATTGATCGATAGTTTTCACACCAACAGCTCGGCCGGCAATAATTTTACGGTCTGCCAATTGCCTATTTAGCAGCCCTACATCTAATGCACCACACATAATATAGCCTCGGTCATTAGAAATCGTTAACAATGTTGTTTTCGGTAAAAATACTGTTACTGCTGTAAAAGAATGGCCTTGAATATTTAATATTTCAATTGAAACGATCTTGATCACTCCTCTCCTTTGTATACATATGGCGAAGAGTGAAAAGATGTTCAAATAAGTCTAAATTATCGTGTAAAAAAATTTACTTTGCGATACTTCTTCCGCACACAAATCACTTTAAACGAACATAAAGGCACTGAATAAGTGTATTTACCCATTTCTAGCTTAAAATTGTTATAGTATTCTGTTGATTTATTCGTCAAGGCGATAGCGCACGAGACGCACAAGCCAGTGAGACTGACTTATACATCTCGTTTTTGCGCTTCATGCAAGGCGCTATTGTTCAATGGTTTTCCTTCCAGACCTATTGTTATAAAGGCCCCTTCTTACCTGCATAGTGCAGACTTCATTTCGATCGGCGGTTATTCTTTTTCCCATCATAGTAATAAATAACCGGCTTTTCCTCTACAAATGTCTCGATATGAACAGAACGACCCCATAGCTGATAAATATACGGTAAAACATGCTCTAAATAATTAGCGTCCAGCTCCATTCCTTCATAGCCATGCTTTAAGTACAGCTCGCCATTACGCAAATAGTCACCGTTTTCTACAACAATATACGGGAAACCTCCGTTTACGCGCATCGATACAAGCTGATCACGCACTTCTTCGTAATCCTTATCAGTTATACGATATTCATCATCTTTTTTAGCAAACAAATAAAGATCTTCTCGCTTAACTAAATCCTTCGTTAAATAGTTACGAATAAAGGAAATATCCGATTCAATTTCTCGTACTTCAAAAATTTTTTCTCGACCAGAATTCGGTTGCACACCAAATCGTAGCATTTCCTCGGTCGGCTCATTATAGCGTCTCTCGATATCCTCGAAAATCTTAATACCTAAATAATATGGGTTAATAGATGTTTTAGAAGGTTGCACAACACCAGCATTTAATTTGGCATATTCTATCGTTTCTGACGTCGTTAAATTCAATTCTCTCATGATGCGCTGATGCCAGAAAGATGCCCAACCTTCATTCATAATTTTCGTTTCTAGTTGTGGCCAAAAATAGAGCATTTCCTCACGTAACATAGTTAATATATCTCGTTGCCATTCTTCTAATTCACGACTATGCTGCTCAATAAATAATAGTAAATCTTTTTCTGGTGATGGTGGGAATGCCTTTTTTTGTTTTACCTTCTCCGTTTTCTTCTCCGGCTGATCGATGCTCCATAAATCGTCATATGGTGTTTTGTGTATTACAATATATTCTTCATCCAAGTCGTCATCTTTCATCGTTAGCTGCGGCCTTAAAATAGAAGGATCGATATGCTCTTGAATTGCTAACACAGCATCTAAAAACTTTTCTACTTCATCTTTACCGTAAAGCAATTCATAATTAGCAATTCGTTCTGCTGTCGCCGTCATACTTTCGACCATATCTCGCCTTGTATTCGAGAAGCGAACATTATTTTTAAAGAAATCACAATGTGCCAATACGTGTGCAATAATTAATTTATTTTGTGTCAATGTATTCGTATCAAGTAAAAAGGCATAGCAAGGATTTGAGTTAATGACAAGCTCATATATTTGACTAAGTCCTAAATCATATTGCAACTTCATTTTATGAAATTGTTTACCGAAGCTCCAATGAGTAAAGCGAGTTGGCATCCCATAAGCACCGAATGTATAAATAATATCTGCAGGACAAATCTCGTAGCGCATCGGGAAAAAATCCAAACCAAATCCTTTTGCAATTTCCGTTATTTCATCAATTGCTCGATTTAGCCCTTTTTCCATTCTTGAACCCCCTTCCCGTAAAATGTCGAATACTTTCCATTTTCCATAGACGTTTATACAAGCTCTTGCTAATTACCGTATACATGTATTTACACTGGAGACTCTTCTTTTTTGAAGAAGCTCTTTAATGCCGCATAAACATCAGTTTTATATTTCAAAATGTAGTGGCGAAATTTCGGGTCCTCTATTTTTTTGTAGGTGGACATTAGTGATGAAATGCGACTATACGCATTGACCTCGCCATATCCAAACATTTGCGATACTGCCATTAGCTCCTGCACTAATTTTATGCAGCGTTCATTATCCGATGATAAATTTTCACCGTCTGAAAAATGCACAGGATAAATATTGAACCGGGACGGCGAGTATTTTTGCTGAATTAACTCTAACGCTTTCGAATAGGCAGATGAACAAACTGTCCCTCCACTTTGACCTTTCGTAAAAAATTCTTCCTCTGTTACAACTTTCGCTTCCGTATGATGTGCAATAAATTCAATTTCAACTGTCGTATACTTAGAACGTAAAAATTTTGTCATCCAAAAGAAAAAGCTTCTAGCACATGATTTTTCAAAATTCCCCATTGAGCCACTCGTATCCATCATGGCAAGAACAACTGCCTTCGATTCAGGTTTTACTACTTCATCCCATACTTTAAAACGTAAATCGTCGTTATGAAATGGTGTAAGGGATGCCTTGCCCTTTATGGCATTCCGCTTAATCGCCGTTAAAATTGTTTGTTTTTTATCAATATTGCCCATTAACCCTTTTTTTCGAATATCATTGAATTCAATTTTATCTGTCGGTATATCGGCAGTTTCTTTTTGCTGTAAATTTGGTAGCTCTAACTGCTGAAATAAAATGTCCTGCACTTCTTCAAAACTGACCTCAGCTTCGTAATAGTCGTCCCCAGGTTTATCTCCAGCTTTCGTACCTTGCCCCGCGCCCTTGCTCTTTCCTGCACTGCCATCACGGGCTACTACATCGCCTACTTTACTATCTCCTTGTCCTTGACCAACATGCTTTGATTTGTCATAGTTATAACGAATTTTATATTCATCTAAAGAACGAATAGGAATTTTAATGACATCTCTGCCATTCGATAAAATAATGTTTTCTTCACTTATTAAATCCGGTAGATTGTTTTTTATTGCCTCATCTACTTTTTCTTTATGGCGTTGTTGGTCTTGATGTCCTTTGCGATGGAGTGACCAATCTTCCCGAGAGATGACAAAGCGGCTATTATCGTCTTCGCTCATATATATCCTCCCTCAAAAAATTCTTTGTCTATCATATGCGATTTTTTGTCGGTATTTCACTAAATTTAAGAAATAAAAAAATGTCCAAAAAGTTTGAAGCACACTTTTTGGACATTCGTTAAAATATTAGCGGTTTAATAAGCTACCTACATAGCGTAATAACTCATTAGCTGAAGTTGAGTTATACCCATGCTCATTAATAAGCGTAGCAACGACTTCATTGATTCTTTTCAACTGGGACTCATCTGGTGTTTGTGAAGATGTTGTAATTTTCACGATATCTTTTAAGTCCGCAAACAATTTCTTTTGAATCGCATCTCGCAAACGATCATGAGAGTTATAATCAAACCGCTTTCCTTTGCGTGCAAATGCAGACAAACGAATTAAAATTTCTTCACGAAATGCCTTTTTCGCATTTTCAGAAATACCAATTTGTTCTTCAATGGAACGCATTAGTTTTTCGTCCGGATTCATTTCTTCTCCCGTTAGCGGATCATGCAGTTTATTTTTATTGCAATAGGCTTCGACATTATCAAGATAATTATTCATTAATGTTTTAGCCGATTCTTCATACGAGTAAACAAATGCTTTTTGCACTTCATTTTTCGCAATATCGTCGTATTCACGTCTCGCTACTGCAATGTAGTTCATATATTTTTTTCTGTCTTCTTCAGAAATCGAAGCATGCTGATCAAGACCATCTTTAAGTGAGCGTAACACATCTAATGCATTAATCGAAGGTACTTCCTTGCGAATAATGGCAGAAGAAATACGGTTAATAACATAGCGGGGGTCAATGCCATTCATACCCTCATTTGGGTACTCTTTTTTCAATTCCTCGATATCGACCGCGTTATAGCCCTCCACACTTTCGCCGTCGTATAGGCGCATTTTCTTGACGACATCAACACCTTGCTTTTTCGGTACTTCTAATCTTGTTAATACAGAGAAAATCGCAGCAACACGTAGTGCATGTGGTGCAATATGCACATGTGCCATATCGCTTTCATTAATCATTTTTTCATAAATTCGCTCTTCCTGACTAACTTTCAAATTATAAGGAATTGGCATGACAATGATACGAGAATGTAATGCCTCATTCTTTTTATTCGCAATAAACGTACGATATTCCGTTTCATTCGTATGCGCAACAATCAGTTCGTCTGCACTTATTAATGCAAAGCGTCCTGCTTTAAAATTTCCTTCCTGCGTCAAAGATAACAAATGCCATAAAAACTTTTCATCTAATTTCAGCATTTCCTGGAACTCCATCATACCGCGATTTGCTTTGTTTAACTCTCCATCAAATCGATACGCACGTGGATCTGATTCTGAACCATATTCTGCAATTGTTGAAAAGTCAATACTACCTGTCAAATCTGCAATATCCTGTGATTTCGGGTCAGACGGCGTAAATGTCCCGATACCTACGCGTTTATCTTCAGCAAAGAAAATTCTTTCTACGCGGACATTTTCAATTTGTCCATCATATTCTTGTTCGAGACGCATCGTATTAAGTGGTGACAGGCTCCCTTCAATACGTATCCCGTACTCTTCATAAAAATCACTGCGTAAATGCTGAGGGATAAGATGAAGTGGGTCCTCGTGCATAGGGCATCCTTTTATCGCGTAAACCGCGCCTTCATCTGTGCGAGAATATTGCTCAAGCCCATTTTTCAACAACGTTACAATTGTTGACTTCCCGCCACTTACTGGGCCCATTAATAACAAAATTCGTTTGCGAACATCTAGCCTTTTTGCTGCAGGATGGAAATACTCTTCTACGAGTCGCTCCAATGCCATTTCAAGACCGAAAATTTCTTTACCAAAAAACCCAAACATTTTTTGCCCATCACGTTCTTCGACACCGGCGCTTTTGATCATATTATAAACGCGTGAATGAGCTGTTTGTGCAACTTCTGGTCTTTCCTTTACAATCTGCAAATACTCTGCAAAACTGCCTTCCCACTTCAGCCTGTTTTCTTCTTCCCTGTAACTTCTGATTTTATTTAAAATGTCGATTGTTTTCCCTCCATTCAGGGCGCGGTTTATACATAGTATGAAGAGAGGGAAATTATGATACCTACTATTTAGTTAATCGTTTTCTCATATTTTTGAGCGCAGTAGTCTAACGCAATTTATCTTATCCCTGATTCCATTCTTCGCTCATGTTTTTTTGCTAAGTATTAATTACCTCTAAATTGTTAATATTGGTAAAAAAGGAGGTGTGTTATTTTATGGCAACAAACGTGCTTTGTGAAGTAAACAGCTGTTCGTTTTGGGCAACTGGAAACAAATGTGATGCAGCAGCTATTTATGTAGTATCGAGTCGCAGTGATGACCAAGCCTCCACGAGTGAAGAGACGGATTGCAAAACATTTGTAAAGAAAGACGAGCATCCTTATAGCGAAAATTAAGTTCTCCTCGCTAAAACTCATCAATTTTTTTACCTTAAGTTAACTCCTTGTCAACTATTAATTATGCTTAAAAGGAACAGCGAATCATCCGATTAATGATTCGCTGTTCCTTTTGTATTTAAGCATCTAATTTGTTCAAAGTTCATTGCCAATTTTTCACTTGTACTCGTTCAAGTTCATGTTTCTTTATTATAACACTTATTTTTTGATACCATTGTTCGCATAGCTCATATGCTTCTGTATATTCATCATCATCTTTTGAAACGGGCCTACTTTCCTCCATAAATATACATTCAATGATTGGATCGGATAAATCATCAATGACAATTTTTAAAGATAGTTTGGATACTGTTTCGTCTTTTTCCTCTGTTTCTTCATCCTCTTCTTCCACCTCAGAAATAAAAATATCTTCTTTTATAAGTAAAGCTCCACCTTGAGAACCATTTATAGTATTAACCATTAAAATAATGTCATCTTCTACTATAGCGACTTCGTATATACCACCGAAGTGTATTTCTTTCTTTGTTACTTCAGCGTCCCAATCTTCTTTGTTAGCAAAACATAGTGTATTCGTTCGGGTATCTAGTAATAATGCATTTAAGTAATCATTACATACTGTATAATGCGTATGCGGAATTTTTTTAAATGCTTCTTCACTATCCTTTTCCATTTCGGCAATTTTTATATTGAATTCATGTCTTGCTTTCAAATAACTACGCACTCCAAATAATAATAGCGCAATTGCAACAAAGAAATAAATCCGTTTAACTACAGATGTCTCCATTTCATATGCTAGAAATAAATAGACAGTACTAAGAAAAAATAGGAATACTGTTTTCATAAAAACCCCACCTCAAAAAGATAGTAAATAGATTAATCCTTTTAATTGAAATCTTATTCAATAGATTCACTTATCATTCTTAAATATGTAATTGTTTGCTCGCCTTTTTTATGGAGTGGTACTGTTCTGTAAAAGAAAAAAGCAGCTACAACGCAATTATTGCCGTTGTAGCTGCTCTTTATATAATTTTCGCAGTAAACACTTACCCCTAAGTGATTGCTGGCATTAAGTCGATTTATGCGTTGAGTATGGATAGTAGAACAGATGGTATAAATGATAATCCAAACAATAGCATATACCACAAAGATACCCGACGTAACGAGAATCGAATTTGTTTTTTTTCAGAATAAAAAATATCCAACACAATACCAACAACAAGTGGTATTGTCACACATGAACTAGCAATTAACAATAAATCAATAACATTCATCGTGCATCCCTCTATTCGTGAACATTTTACTTCTCCCTTTGTGACAACTTTGTGTCAAAACAATCATACACATTTTAGCTATATTTTGTCAATATTATTATATTTAAATACAAAATTTCGTTTTCGAAATGTGTATCCGACCGCGAATCCTACCCCACTTCCACAGAATTGAAACGCTTTAGCAAATAAAAAAAGCTCACCAACCGAAAGATTTCAGTTAGTGAGCTTTATGACTTTTGTAGTTTATTTAATTGCTAATTATTTAATTTTGCAATTTTCTTACCCTCTATATTTAATCGTTAAGCCTTTTAAGAAATTCCTAGCAAAACGGTCGCCGCATTCTTTGTAGTTTTTATGGCTAGGGTTACGTAAAATTGCGCCTAGTTCCCCTTTCGAAACCGTTACGCCACCTTCGTATAATAGATCTAGCATATCTTCACTCGTTAATGACAAAGCGATTTTCACTTTCTTTAACAACATATTATTTGGACTTTCTTTCCCTGTTACCGGCATTGGTCCCGCGGGTTGACCATCTTTAGGCTGCTGCGGTCCTCTTTTAAAAATTATAAAGCCATTTAAAAAAGCTTCTAGCATTTTATTTGTACATTTTATATGGTTTTCACCATCATAAAAATCTGCTTCTTCCTCTTCATTTTTCGGTTTTGTCAGAAGCTTTAGCACATCTTCCTTGGAAATTTCAAAACCACCAAGTTTAAAAATTTCTACCATATCTACATTTTTAATATCTAACGCATAGCGTAAGCGAATTAACATATCATTCGTTGTCATTTTATTAAAACCTCCTAAATTCTTCTCCAAACAGGACTCCGTTTCGCTGTGCTCGGAAAAAGTTCTAGGCATAATTATAACAGAGGTAACTACATTTTTAGCTAACTAACTAATATTAATTCACACATTTCGAATTGTATCGCTTTATTTTTCAGCAATACTAACACCCACAATTACCACATTCTTAAATGTATTAAAAACGAATGCTCGACCATTCTAATATCACCACAAGGAGGTGATTAAAATGGCTCGAAGCTCAAATAAACTACAAGTACCAGGTGTACAAGAAGCAGTTAATCAAATGAAATATGAAATTGCACAAGAGTTTGGTGTAAAGCTTGGGGGAGAAGCTTCTTCTCGCGCAAACGGGTCAGTTGGTGGAGAAATCACTAAACGACTTGTTGCAATGGCTGAAAAACAGACGAAGGGAAATTTTGAAAATTAATCCTTTTGATCTGATAAGCACATTAAAACTACTGCTAATTCAATTTTAAATGAAAAAACGGAGCAAAAAACAATCTCTTTACGGACTTTCTTATCCTATAAGCCTTATACAAAAAGCTTGATGGGGCTCTGGTCGCCGCCCCATCAACTACTGTTTAAGCCTAAATTAGTTTTTTAAAATTTCAACAATTTCGTTTTGCATCTTCTTGTATCGGCTCCAACTGAAACGTTCCTATCATAAACTGTGTATAACATCTTCTTCACCTCAACCGTAGTATAAGGTGGATTTTATCAGATTCTCATTTTTCTTCAGATAATGCCACATTTAGTCCTCGATTATTTTTTCACAAACGGCATACATAATAATTTCACTTTTACTGTACACTAAGCTCCATGTATGACGATTTGAATTTGCAATAGTAGTTAATCCTTGGCATAAAAAATCACTTGTAAAAGGGTGCATAAAATGAAGACTATACTGGCCATCTATAAAAAAGATTTTCGAAACATCCTTTCTAACTGGGTTGCATTAATAGTTATTTTGGCATTAATTATTCTTCCCTCTTTATATGCTTGGTTCAATATAAAAGCCTCCTGGGATCCTTATAGCAATACTAGTGGGATTTTAGTTGCTTTAGTGAATAATGACAAAGGGGCTGTATATCAAGGAAGGAGCTTTAACACTGGAAATGAGCTTATAGATAAACTGAAAGAAAATGAAAGTATCGGTTGGAGATTTGTAAATAAAGAAGAAGCAGATAATGGTGTGAGGTACGGCAAGTATTACGCTAGTATAACGATACCAGAGGATTTTTCACAAAATATCGTTAGCATTACTCAAAACCAACCCCATAAAGCAGAATTAATTTATACAGTAAACGAAAAGAAAAATGCAGTTGCACCTAAAATAACGAAAAGCGGAGTAACAACAATTCAACAACAAGTAACTTCCAACATTGTAGAAACAGTAAATTACCTGATATTCAACATTTTTAACACGCTCAGTGTGGAATTAACAGAAAAAAAACCCCAGATTGAGCACTTAATCGATATTATTTATGAGGTTGATCAAAAAATACCTGCCATAAACAAAGTCGTAAATGATGCTTATGAAGGAGCTGTCACTTTACAGACCGTCGTTAACCACGTTCAGTCAAATATGCCCTTAATTAAAGATACGGTAATTAAAGCTTCAGACACAGCTATAAAAAGTAGGGAATTTTTGAATAGAGTTAAGGATGCCTTAGGTAATGTTAATCCTTATATCATAGATAGTATGACAGGTTTGAAAACTGCTACTGAGATTTCCAATACTTTTATTACTAACACCATAACCTTGATTGAATCTGCTCCCACAGAGGCTAGAGACCTTCTAGTAGCAGCTAGAGATCATTACGCACAAGCTCAAAAAACGATATCCAATTTATCGGATTATATTAATTCTTTAAATACGATAACGAACACTAATAACCTTTCAGCTACTTTAGATAGTTGGCAAACACAAGAAAATCAACTCCAAAACTTATTTGAAACAACTGACATGATCATAAACGATATCGATAATAAAAAGCAGATTTCCTTAGATCTTCTGACAAAACTAAAAAATGATTCCCAAGCTTTAGGAAATGCATTAGACAATATGGTACAAAGCTATGACAGCACTATTGCTCCCTCCGTGGATAAAACCATCAATGAAGCTATTTCTGTCGTTAATAATACTAATAAGCTTTTGCAAGACGCTAACAGAGATTTCCCTGTATTGGAGGACGTATTAAATACAGCAAACTCTACCTTAAATATTGGCATTAAAGATATTGAATACTTAAGAAAAGAACTTCCTTTAATCGGAAATTCCATTCAGTCCACTGCACAAAAATTAAAAACGTTAAACCAAGAACAGCAGTTCAATGAAATTCTAAGACTTTTACGACTAGAGGCCAAAAAGGAAGCAGAATTTTTAGCATCTCCAGTGGATATAAAGCAAAACAGTGTATATGCAATACCCAACTATGGTTCTGCCATGTCGCCATTTTTCACTACTTTGTCCTTATGGGTAGGAGCATTAATATTAGTATCCTTACTTTCTGTAAATGCCATTTCACCTTCAGAAAAAGTGAATAATTCGGGTATTCGAAAAGCTTATATTGGAAGATACCTCACCTTTGTAACTATAGCGGTATTACAAGCATTGATTGTAACGTTAGGTGATTTATATTTACTTAAGGCTTATGTTGTGAATAAGACCCTTTTTATTTTATATGGTGTTTTTATTAGCATCGTTTTTTGCATGATTGTCTACACGTTAGTTTCAGTTTTTGGGAATATTGGAAAAGCGATTGCGATGATTCTTTTAGTGCTACAAATATCTGCCTCTGGAGGGACATTCCCTATTGAAGTTATGCCAGAATTTTTTCAAACGATCAATCCCATGCTGCCTTTTACTTATGCAATAGCAGGCATGAGAGAAGCAGTAGGTGGCGTTCTTTGGAGTGTGCTTTTTGAAAACGCTGCTATCTTACTCGGATATTTTGTCGTATTTTTAGTGATTGGACTTGCATGGAAGGCACCATTAAGAGCACAGGTTGCAAAATTCTCAGAAAAGTTTAAAGAAAGCGGTCTAATTGATGAATGACATATAAAAAAACTCTTTCTAATAGTAGTGTGATTAGAAGTGCTTAATTACTAAAAAAGTTGTACAAATTAACTGAAGCAAAATAATCACTATAAGTTATGGTAGAGCTAAATGGTTTCAGAAATAAATGTACAATTAGAAACAGACGATTTAAAAGCGCTCCTTAGCGTTTTTCTAAATCGTCTGCATTTCTATTTTCCCGATTTTAATGGCCGTCTTATTCTAACTCCAACTATGCACCCGACCTTTGTAAGTTGCTGCACTGGGGGTTTGATTTGCACCATCCTCCTGTTAAATCAGTTGATAAAATAGGCCGTGTTGTGTGCAGTACCAAAGCAAAGTTCCATGTTTACGCTTAGGAAGGTATGTTTGTAATGCCCATTCCGGATATTGCTTAATAATTTGCACTTGATCTCCTGTAGCAAAAGCAATAAATGAAATATAATGATCTTTAGTCATTGGATGGTCGCTTGAAATATACAACTGATCTTCAATTTGTGAAACCTCCAACTTCTCTTCGTCTATCGCTTTGGTCGGCACTAAAGCATCCAACTTTCTCCCACAGCAAGAAATCGTTGCGTTACCTGTGGATAAAACAATATTATTACATGACGTACATACAAAATAATTTGATTTTTTCATATTTCCTCCTACAAAATCATTGGTGGTAAGTTCACCATCCAGAATATCTTCAATGTTTACACCGAGGAGGGAAGACAAATCGGGCAATAGGGATACGTCTGGACATCCCTGCCCCCGCTCCCATTTTGAAATTGTTCGGTCAGAAATATTCATCCGATCAGCTAATTCTTTCTGTGTGAACCCTTTTTCCTTCCGCAATTTTAAAATTAAATTACCAATTTTACTACTATCCATCTCTTCACCTCCTGATACATTTATCATAATTGGTAATAATCTTAACCGCAACAAACGCTCCGTAGAGTACTAAATACAATAAGAACGCAGTCCCATAAATAGGAATCCGTTCTTAAATTACTTATAAGACGTAGCCGACATTAGCGAAATAAGAACGTTAACTATCCATTGTCAAAAATTAAAAATCTTCTCCTTGGCTCTACTTAAAATAACCTCAGGTTGGCCTTCTAATGCTCTACATATTGCCTCTAAAGTTAAAAATATAATTGCTTTTGCATTTCTATTTTTATAAAGAATATTGATCCTCGTTTCAAAAAATCTCAATCTTTTTGCCATTTTATATTTAACATATTATTTATCGAGTTTTATAAATTCTTATTCATTTACACAAAATATTGCCACTCTCCAAGAGGGTTACCCATACCAATTCACTCTCGTTATCATAGATTATTAAAGTAAGTATAAGAAATTTTATTACTTACAAGATTTATTAATAGAAAGGAGGAGTTTTTTTGGGTATCTGTAGAGATTTTCTTTATATTGGAGACACGAGCGACAATACTATCAAGCGTTTTGACGCAACAACAGGGAAGTTCCTTGGTACTTTTGTGGCATCAGAATGTGGTGGATTGCACGGTCCAAGGGGTATTATCTTTAACTGTAGGGGCAATCTCCTTGTCTCCAACCAAAACGTGGATCAACCACAAAACGGTAATATATTGAAGTACAATGGAAAGACAGGTACGTTTCTACACGAACTTGTTACTTCTGTTCAAAAAGGGGCACCATTTGCTCCTCGAGGCATAGTCCTCTCCAACAACAATATCTTATATGTGGCCGACTTACAAAGCCCCGATGACATACCTCAACCAGGAAAACTGCGTGCTTATAATGGCACTAGTGGTAAATTTCTCGGTAATTTTGATCACTCTTGTTTCAATGGACCATTCTTTCCACGAAGTGTAGTTTTCGGTCCAGATGGTTTGCTTTATGTTTCAGTCTTCAATCCTTTTGACCCACTAGATGGCTGGGTATTGCAGTTCGACCCAGTGAAAAGAGAATTCATAAAGGTGTTTATTGAGAGCAATGCCGTCAACAACCTACACCGTCCTGAAGGATTAGTCTTCGGTCCAGATGGCAACCTTTATGTGACGAGTTTTCGTGCAGACGAGAACGACACAGATAAAATTCTTATTTTTGACGGAAAATGCGGGAAATTTCTAGATAAAATTGATCTTGATACAGTTGGTGAACCACGTGCCTTTGCGATGGCAATCCTGTTTGGACCATGTGGAAAACTGTTCGTACCGATTTCTGGAACTGGACCAGATACAGGTTCGGTACGTCGTTACGATGCTCAGTCAAAGACTTTTGACGTTTTCATACCTGCAGGTAAACAGTTAGGAGCACCTTGGTATCTGACTTTTGGTAATACAGATTCAGCGACCTTGGCTTATGATTCGTAAAAAGAATTAATGAAATAGACTCGAAGCTATAAGAACAATGAAAGGGGTTGTCTCAAAAGCCATTTTGAACACCCCTTTCATACCAAAAGCAGGAGGATTATTTATCCATTTAGTAAAATATCAAATCAATCTATAATAAAAAACCATCAATTAAAACGCAGATGCATTTCAATTGATGGTTAAATAAACGTATTTTTTATTTTAGTTAAATAGTTTCTCTCATATTTTCTAAATTACCTTTTTTAAGGGTGATCATAACAACAAAGGAAATACTATATAAGGCTGCTAAGTAAAGCATCGCAACTTTCATATCGTAACTTTGTAGAATATAACCAACTAGGATTGGAGAAAAACCTCCTATAGCTCTACCGAAGTTAAAAATCGTGTTCGTTGCCGTACTTCGAATTTGAACGGGATATAGGCTACCAATTAAAGCCCCATACCCGGCAAACATTCCATTTGAGAAAAATCCGACAATTGCTCCACCTATTAAAACACCTGCACTACCAGTTGCATATGAGTATAAAAACACAGCACATGCAGAGGCAATAAGGAATACTCCAAAGGCACGTTTTGCTCCAAATTTATCTAGGAAAAGTCCAAAGGTTAACATCCCTATAATCATGCCGACAGCTGTACTAATTGTCCAAATGGCAGAGCTTGAAACAGATAAACCTTGTGATTGTTGCAACATAGATGGCAGCCAAATCATTAATCCGTTATAACCGGCGATTTGAACCGTTGCCATAATTATCAGGGAGATTGTAGTAATCGCTGTTCGAGGAGTTTCAAACAATTGAACTAATTTACCCTTTTCATCTTTTTTATTTATTTTTTTATTCTTCTGAGCAGCTAGCCACTCCGGTGATTCATCTAAATTCTTTCGTACAATAAAGGCAAAAATTACAGGTACTACACCAACAAAGAACAATGCTCTCCATCCTAAAGTAGGTAAGATGATTGCACTTAGCAACGCTGCTAAAATAACACCATATTGAGCACCTACACTAACATACGAAGACGCTCTCCCTTGTTTATTCTTCGGCCAGGCTTCTGCTACGAGCGCCATTCCGATCCCGTATTCTCCTCCAGCACCAATTCCTGCGATAAATCTAAATAAATATACTTGTTCAATACTAGTTGCTAATCCAGTTAAAGCTGTACCGATTGCAAACAACAAAACGGTATATGTAAAAACCTTTACCCTTCCATACTTATCTGCTAAAACTCCGAAAATTATTCCACCTAATAACATCCCTATATTCGTTATAGAAGAAATAAATCCTCCTGTTGCTAAATCAATGTTAAATTCTGCAATAATCATTGTCATAGCAAATGAGATAAACATGATATCCATGCCTTCTAATGTTAAACCTGCTACCGATGCGACCACGGTCTTTTTACGATAATCCATTCTACTATCCTCCAGTTTTTCTAGATGTAATAAATCTCTTTTATTTACGAATGAATGGATGTATCTATTAATTAAAACTCTTCCATTCTCCTTTAAAGCCTCACTGGACTTCATTAAAAGAGGTACTTTAGTTGTGCACTTACAACTATAAAAGCAAAATAAAAGCCCTTTCGTCAGATTAGACAAAAGGGCATGATTAAACAAAGATATTAGTAACGTAATAACTTAAAATATCAAGCAGCCCTTTTCAGCCTCTCTGGACCATATTAAAGGATCATTATTTTTATTTGTTATTCTAACATACTAATTTACGTTTTTCTATAAGAAAATTAATATTAAAGCTATCACAAACAATGCGTGCCATATACTAGTAAGAAGGCATAAAGCCCAAAGATGCAATAAAAAGGATAGATTGATTACTCCGACGTATTAAAAAATTTACGCAAAAAAATTTTTTTATATGAAAAGCAGACGCATTTAGAATTTCACTATGAAACTTCTAAAGTCGTCTGCTTATATATGTCTAACAATAGTAACGGTTCCATAAGCTACAATTTAACACTAATTTTAAATATTTCTGTCAAAGCTCTTCCGTCACAGTTTGGAAAATCGATTCCTAAAATGTTCGCGATAGTAGGTGCAATATCTATTACTTCTACGTCGCCTAGTTCACATTCATTTTTTATGTCTTCCCCTGAAATAACAAGCGCACTTGTATAATTAGGCTTATTTGGGGAATAGCCATGTGTCGCATACTTAATACCGCGCTCATGCAAATCAACGATAATTGGTTCATCGTATGCATCAGCAAAAGCATATCCTTCCTTAGCCTCTATCATGTAGTGAAATTTAGTATCTACATGTAGTGCATCAAGGTCATTTCTTGTAAATATGCTTTCAATTCCGTAGCAATTTTCTTCCCGAGCTTGATCTAGTAATTCTAGCGCTATTTTTTGAGCTTCCAGATCTCCTTCCTTCACATGCAAGTAAGCAGCTCCACCTGCACCTTGCACATAGGCTCTCCATTTCATTTCACCATTTTCTTCATAAATGAGCCCGTGATCTTTCAGCAGACGATTGAGATACACCTTATATCGCACATTTAGTTGTCCATGATCACCTACTACTATAAAGGTAGTATTCTCTTTAATTCCAGCGTCTTCAACTGCATCCATTATATCGCCTAGCCGTTTATCCATACGTTGAATTGCTTGGTCGATATGTTGCCCCTTTGTGCCAAGAGCATGCTTAGCCTCATCCAGTTCTATTAAATGTAGAAGTAGAAGGTTTGGCTTTTTATGCTTTATAGTATCAACAGCACACATTGTTGAAAAATCATCGAGATATGGCTGCTCAATCCCTTTACGATATCGCCCGTATTTTAATTCCATTCCAATACTAAAGATTGGACTACCGTTTTTTAATATTTTGATTGCTTGATTTTCATTTTTTATTGCTTTTATTTCAGGAATGTTATAGTTAATACTAGCTTTTCCTGAAACGGGCCATAAAATCCCCGCTACTCTCATCCCACGCTTAGTTACCTCGTCATAAACAGTCGGTACTTTAATATCGCGTCTAAACCAGTGCCAACTTTGGTCTTCCTCAGCTACAAACGGCTGGAACGGGTTATTATGATAAACACCATGTTTATTCGGATAAACACCGGTTACATAAGTTGCGTGTATTACATAAGTAAGCGTTGGATAGACACTCTTCACCTTCGTCGTATAGGCACCGTTTTTTATTAGCTTAGATAAATTAGGCTGTTTACTCGCCATCTCCCAATTGTCCTCGGAAAATGCATCGTAGGATATAACAATTATATGCTTCTTTTGATTTGCTTTTGAACTCATATTTATCACCCTATCGCTTCTGCATCAAACTTCTTCTCTTTAGGTAAAGTTAAAAATATTATTAGTCCAATAATAAATAACGGGATAATAGACAAAATACTAAATTTAGCGTTACCCGTTAATGTAGTTGTCAGTGCCATCAAAAATGGTCCCATAATAGCTGCGAATTTCCCAAAAATATTGTAGAAGCCAAAAAATTCTGTAGCCTTTTCTTTTGGAATGATTTTACCGTAATAGGACCTACTCAATGCTTGAATTCCTCCTTGTGCCGAACCAATTAACGCTCCAAGAATGAAAATATGCCATAAAGAAGAAATGAAAAAGGCTGCTACACAAGAGATAATGTAAGTAAGAATTCCAACGATAATCAGTGGTCTAGCTGAATATTTTTTAGCTAAATTCCCATATAGGAGCGCACATGGAAAAGCAATGATTTGGATAATTAATAAAATGCCAAGTAAAGTGAACGTATTGAATGCATCATCCCCTAACACACTTGTCGCATAAGGAACGACCATTTTAATAATCGTATCTACTCCATCGATATAAAAGAAATAAGCGATTAAAAATACAAAAACTACTTTATAATTTTTGATTTGTAAAAATGTTTTTCCCAGTCTCTTAAAGCTATTTACGACAGGCTTCGGTTCTGGCTCAATAAAGTAACGCTGATGCACATCTTTCACCATTGGAATCGTCAGTAATCCCCACCAAAGTGCTGTAATCATAAAACCAATTTGATACCCAATTGCCTTATCCATCCCCATAAATAAAATGACTACAAGACTAATCGCGAATGGAATAACGCTGCTTATATAACCGTAAGCAAAGCCGCTTGTTGACACTTTATCCATTCTTTCATCGCTTGTGACATCTACTAAGAAGGAATCATAAAAAATATTCGCGCCAGCAAAGCCTATTGCCGATAAAACGTAAAGTAAAATTAAAAGCTGCCACTGACCACTGTCAGGCGAAATAAATGCAAACGAAAACGTCGCTATAATGCCAAGTAATGCAAAAAAGATAAAGAAGCGTTTTTTCTTATCTTTATAATCAGCTATCGTTCCTAAAACCGGGCTCAGTACCGCAATAAGAATACTTGCTAATGAATTAAAGTAGCCAAGATCCATACTATTTGTATCCTTAAACATGCCGAATACAATCGGAAACAAGGCCGTCGTAATTGCTATCGAATACGCTGAATTACCACAATCATACAGAATCCACGATTTTTCTTCCCTGCTTAACTTCATCCATCCGCTCCCCCTTTATTACTTATTTATAATTATTATATCATTCTCTCAATATTAGAATGATTAAATGTTTTGTTAATTTTCAGTTAATGTAAAAGGGGTTTATTTGAGTAATTCGCGGAGAAGTAGAAAAAGGGCCATCCCATAAGTAAAAACTTATAGGATAGCCCTTTTAGAAACTGATTTTTGTATTTTAGTTAGGAAAAAACAAATGACCTATACTTATAATTTAAATAAGCTTGAAATGCCTTCAATTTTACACAGTGAACTTCCCAATTTCATTTTTTAAGTCCTCTGCTATATTGGATAAATGATTGGCTGCAACAGAAACATCTTCAACCGTAGCAGTTTGTTCTTCCGTCGATGCTGCAATTTCTACTGAGTAAGATGCTAAGTTTTCATACAATGATGAAATTTGTTGAACAGACTTCTGCAAGTTAGCTATGATATTCTCTACTTCTTTGGAGATGGACGTAGCTTCTGAAGTATGTTCAGATACATCTTTAACCGCATGCAATATTTTTTCAAAAGCTTCACCCGTATCATTGACTAAAGTGGAGCCTTTTTTCACAGCCTCATAACTATCTGTCATACTGTCCATCGTTTGTGAAATATTATGCTTGATTTCATTAATCAATTGGCGGATATGATTAGCTGCATTACTTGATTCTTCAGCTAATTTCCGAACTTCATCGGCAACAACTGCAAAACCTTTCCCCGCTTCTCCAGCACGTGCTGACTCAATTGCCGCATTTAGAGCTAATAAATTTGTCTGTTCCGCAATAGATGTAATGAAAGACGAGAAGTTTTCAATTTGTGTTGATTTTTCATTCAATTCAACTACAATTCCTTTAGATTGCTTCGTATAATTATTAATCTGTTCCATACTTTTTTCAGTATCCTTAACACTAGTATTTCCGTTAGTAGAAATTGATACTGTATGTTGGGCGAGCTCGTTCATCTTATTTATACTTTCAGACAGTTTACTTACTTCGCCAATAATTGTTCCAAGATCTGAAACCGCATGCTGGACAGTCTTAGTTTGACCTTCTGTTTCCAAAGCGATTTGTTGTACGGAATTGGAAATTTGAACAGATGCAATTTTCGTTTCATCTGCACTAGCAGTAAACTCACTAGACATTGCTAGCAATTGATCAGATGAGCTAATTACTTTTTCAAATGCTTTCCGTACAGAAGATAACATCTCTTCATACTGCACAGCTAACAAGCCAAAGTCGTCTTTTCGCTTCAGCAAATTAGATATTTGTTCATTATCAGTAAAATTCAATTGTGCCGTTTGGTCGATAACTTGACTGAATTGATGAATTGGCTTAGACACTCGTCGTCCAATTACAATGGATAAAATAATAGCAACAATGACTGAAACGATTACCATTATGAAAACAGTTAGATTATTAATTTTTAATCTATCCGTGTAAAAATTGTCGTCATATGCTACAACAAGTAAACGTGATTCTCTATATTTATTTTCATCATTTGCTTCTAAATTGATTTGGGGAATGAATTTATAAACGACCCCAGAATTTCCATCCACGTTTCTTAATACTTTTTCTTTATTATCAACAATTGCCTCTTCGGCTGATTTTACTAGTGATTCAGGGAGTAGAGCAGCTTTTCCATCTTCATCCTTTTTATTCATCGAGTAGGAAGGTACTCCATCGATATTAATTGTATAAATGCCGACGTCTTTCACAAATGCATATTCATTTTGTAAATCGGATGTTACCTTTTCCAAGTCTAATGATTGAATCAAGTCAGAAAATTTATCTGCTGTTGCAGCAATTTGAATCATGTACTTCTTATCATATGTAGCTGTATAACTGAACTTATTTGTCTCTTTTGTCGCTTCGCTAATTTCTAAACGGTCTGCGATAAAAGTACCCGCGTCCATTCGCTGCTGAAGTAAATCTCCTAGACCAAGTTCTTTAAAATCAAGTCCTAAATCATCTTTTCGTGTTGCATATTCAATGACAAACTGATCGTTAATTATAAAAATATCAAAACCATCAAAACGATTTTTGAATGCTTCTAAATCCCAAGAGGCAACATCGGGATTCTCTTTGTACTCATTTTGCAGTATATTCGTAAATGACAACATTTTCTCAGAAAGAGATTGTTCGATGATGGAATAGGCCACATTGGAACTTTCGATCGCACTTAGCAAATTTTCTTGAATTAACTGTTCCGTTTGCTCTTTTTCAATTTCTAAATTCTTTTTGCTTAGAAAATAGTTAATGGAAGCAATCGCAATTACTAATATAGAAATTGAAATAACTAATGTCCAAATTAAATTCCTCTGAAATATCCCCATTTTTTTCATTATTCCTTACCCCTCTCTATCTTATGATGCCTAATGTAAGCCCTAGCTCCCTACAATAGACTTGTATTATGGCGTTTTTTATCACGGATGTAAAAAGTTCTTTTACAAAAAAACGAAAAGAAGGACCTTCCGAAAGGTCGATACTTCGACTTTTTAGAAAGCCCTCTACTTTTACTCCCATACTTTTCTATCAGAACTTCATAAGTATTTAGAGCAAAAAATCAAGCGTCTAAATCTTCATCTTTTAGTGCTAATAAAATAGCAAAGCCGATCCACACCGAAGTAATATCCATTGCAGTCTCTTTTCCATTCCAGATTTGAGATTGCCACATAGCGAACCACTCACTTCCAATAACAATGAATCCAAAATACCAAATGGTAAAACCTAGAATAAATGCATAATATCCAAATGATTTAGCACGGTTAAATTGACGTCCAGTTGAACGAATATTTTTCAACATATGATAGACACCAATGAATGCAAGTAAACTAAAAGCACCTTCTGCTATAATTAAGCCCCAGTAAGCAATTGTATGTACAGTACTACTTTCAAACGCACGCCACATTAATTTATTCCCTTCAAATGTTGTGTCCATTGAAAGTACGTGTTGAACATATTCATAATTCGAATTATAGTCAAGCAAGTTTCCAGCAAATACAAATAAACCAAAAAGTCCAGCAAGTAATAACGAAACTGTTTTTAACAATCTTAATGCTATTGAATTCAAAAAAGCCCATCTCCTATTCTTTTTCCAATCTAAGATGAAGTTAGTTCTAGAAGTCAAAATTGCTATTCTATTATAGGATTCATAGAATTAACCGCTTGCATATGTATTCGATAATAACCTCATCGGTCTTTCTACGTTATTCAACGATTCTAATAAATTACTAATAAATAACTTATTGACTAGTATGCCCTACACTTCTTCAGTCCATATTTACTAATTTAAACCAATTCCATTTACAAGTCAATATGACCATTTGATGGTAATTGTCAGAGTTTTCATTGAAAAAATTATACATATTTGATATTAAAAAGCTTTATTAATAAAATAACAGTAAAAGCAGACGATTTAGAAGTGAATTATCGCACTTCTAAACCGTCTGCTTATTGAATGGGTTCGTTCCTTGTTTGAGTGAAATTTAGCTATTTTTAACACTAAAATATGCTGATTTTCTGATCTCTACTATTCCGTAATTAATCCATACGCAGAAATTTTCCTAATTTTGAATGATACAAATATGGAGACAATGTAGGCTAAAATAAGGATTCCTACGCAAAACACTAAAATAATTGGAAGATGAATAATAAAATCTAATCGTTTAACACCTGCACTTGAAAGTAAGACAGAAAGCATAGGATTAGTGAAAAATACCCCTAACAAGCCACCAATACTAACACCTATAAAGATTACAGGCAGCAAACTGATGGATATTTGATTCATCAGTTGAATCGTTGAAAAACCAATTGCTTTCATTACGCCAAATTCTTTCTTTCGCTTTGTTATCATCGTTTTAATAACTAGATATAAAATCAGTCCAACAACTAGAACAGTTATTGTCAAAACGATCACCATCACAGCAAATACTGCATCTGTATACATACTAGTTTGGCTTTCTATATTTTCATCGATATCTAACGTTTCAACTATATAATCTCCATACTGTTTTTGAACATTTTTAATAAAGTCCTTGTTCGCTATTCCGTCTAAATATACATGAAGTGTAGTACCTTTATAATCTGGTTGTACTTGCTGAATGCCACCCATCGTTAATGCGGCTATCTGTCCTAAATTACCAATTGATTGACTGAGGCCCGTTATTAAAAATTTTGCTGTTCCAGTCCCATATTCTACTTCAACCGTATCGCCAATTCCTTTATTGATTTGACTTGCTACTACCCATGAGATCGATATTTCATTTTCATATTTTGGCTGGCGACCTTCGTAGACAATATTATTTTCTAACTGATTAAAATTATCCGTAACAGTCATATATACGGTTTGATCATCAATATTTGTTGCAATAAGATCGAATATATTTACTTTCCTTACTTGGTCCATTTGTTCAATGTTACTTAAAAGTTCACTTGTATCTGCATCTGGCTTAACAGATATCAACACATTCGACGGTTCCGCGCCAAATAAATTAACGAATGCGGTTTTGTCCGAGGAAATGTTGTAATACAGCACTACTGAAAAGACTGTTGCAAAAGTTAGCGACATCACGATTAATATTATCATTATATTTTGCTTCACATTTGCTAGCATTGACTTAATAGCAAGTAAGAACTGAAGACCGCCCTTCGCTTTTTCTAAAGGAATGTGGTTTTTTCTAAAACTGTGAGTCTGAATACCTCCGCGAAGTGCCGTAACAGGTAGAATTTTTCGTACCCGAAAGGCCGATATTAATGTTACGATTACAACACAAACCGTCACAAATAAAATACTGATACAATTAACAACCATATCAAAGTACTGATTCCATATTAATCCTGATAAAGTTGAAATAATACTTCCAATCAACGGCATAAGAGCATATGACAATGCAATTCCTACTACGCTAGCACTAAAAGCAATTAATATATATTGAAGTATAATTGACGAAAGAATTTGCCTACTTGTATAGCCAATTGATTTTAACACTCCTATATTCGCCATTCCATCTTCAATATTATTCGAAACACGGAACCTAATAACAATTAGTGAAACAAGCACGACAATGGCTGAAAATGCTACTAATATTGTAGCGATAATGTTAATGGTCAACATGCTCACACTTTTCACCATTTCAATGTCTAATCCCCAAAAATATGAGGTTGTATCTCCTGCTGCTGATTGAGGAAACTTTTTATTAAAATCATTAAGTAGCTTTGTAGATTGTGTGTTGTCTTCCATCAATGCAGATATCGCATATCCTTTTGATAAATTGTCTAATTCATCTGCTAATATTTGATAGGGAGCGGCTGGTAGCATGAATTTCATAACACCAACGTTGGTCGTACCCATCATTGTTGTTTCAAAGAATCCAGCAATTCGATAGTCATAGTCCTTGTTTTGATAGGTTAGGGTAAAGTCATCACCTAACTCATAGCCACCGTTTGTTTTAAAAATGTAAGGAATAAAAATATCATTAGCACTTGTAGTATTTAGCTTTTCAACTAACTTCAACTCCCCAATATTACTAGTAGCATCTGAATTAAAAATAGCTGTACTGCTAGTTAATTCACTATTCCCAAAATTATATTTGGCAATGTTCATAAGGATAGTCTCTTCTATTTCTGTCTCTGTCACCCCAGAATAGTTCGATATGAAGTCTTTATAATTTGGATCATAGCTTGCTTCATCCATCATGAGTATTGCGTGAGGATCTTTTAGTTGTTCAGCTTTCTTATCAAAAAATGGATTTAGTTGAGTAATAACCATTAAGCCAATATTAAGAAGTAGCGCAGCAACTAAAATGAATATAAATAAAGACACGGTAGCAGATTTGCTTTTCCTAATATTCGCCATGGCTAGGTTCATGATTTTCACCTTACCACCTCATTTCTGTTAGGAAATGTTGTAGTTTTTCATGCCGTTCGAGATTCTTTTGTTCACTGTATCTACCTAACTGTAAATCACCGCAAATGACACCATCTCGCAAAAATAAAATTCGATTTCCACGCAAAGCTGTTTTCATATCGTGAGTGACCATAACGATACTTTGCCCATTTTGATTTACATTTGTTAATACATTTAACACACTTTCACTAGAAGCAGAGTTTAATGCACCGGTTGGCTCATCTGCAAATAGTATTTGCGGACTGTTAATCAATGCACGAACAATTCCAACTCGTTGCGCCTCACCACCAGAAAGCTGTGTCGGAAATTTAGACCATGCGTTGTCATTGATTCCTACTTGTATTAATAATTCTTTGGCTTTTTGCGCGAGTTCACGCTTATTCTTATTTACTAAAAGACCACTTGCCAGAACATTATCTAGTACACTCATATTGTCTAGTAAATAGATTTGTTGAAACACAAAGCCACAATGGTTTCTTCTAAATATCGCGAGCTGATCGTTGTTTAATTTAGTTATATTTTTTCCGGCAAAATCGATTTCACCTAACGTTGGCTTATCCATACCACTCATTGCGTAAAGTAAAGTGGATTTCCCAGATCCAGAACTACCCATGATGATCGTAAAATCCCCGTCAAATAAACTGATATCTAAATTTTTTAAAACATGCTGCTGAATTCCACCGCTCGAAAAGGTTTTACAAAGCTTTTCTGTTTTAATAATTGTCTTAGTCATGTTTTTTCACTCCCTTTTGTATTTTCATCTCAAAGAAAAAAGACCGTAATGAAGATTACAGTCTTATCATACAAAATGAATTCTTATTAAATCTTTGTGCGATTCTTAATTGTTCCTTAATTAACTAGCTAACTTTATTTTCAAGACTACTGTAAAACCGTCATCTCGATTGTAACAGTTAATTTGGCCTTGCATATTGTCCATGAAGTACCTCGATATATAGAGACCCAGTCCTGAACCATTCTTACCTTCGACATTTTTGCCTCGATAATATTTATTGAACAGTAGAGGCAATTCTTCTTCGTTAATTCCCCGTCCAAAATCTCGAATTCGTAGCTCAAGATAACCTTGATGGATTTGAGACGTGATCGAAATATTTGTGCCAGCATACTTATATGAATTACTTACAATATTATCGATTACCTGCTGCATACGTACGGGATCGGTTAAAATAATACATGGTGGAATTGGGTCATATTCGATTTGTTGATCATAATTTACATTTTCAATCATTTCAACAAGTACTTCACTCGATTGCTCAGTTACTGTTAATTTTAACTGTTGTAGTTCTTCTAAAGTGGCATGAAACATATCCGTAACAAGTAAGTTAACTTGCTCCGCTTTCGAATTGATTGTATTTACGTGCTTAATCATTTTTTCATCTTTTACTTGCAGAAGCATTAACTCACTTACCGCTTTAATTGAAGCAATAGGCGTCTTAATATCATGGCTTAATGTAGCCACAAGCTCCTTCTTACTACGATTAGATTCATACTCTCTTTGACGAGCAGCATAAAGTTCCTCACGTAATAAATCAAAGCTTTCCGTGAATGCACCAAAATAATTATTTTTTTCCATATTTAAAGAAATATCTAGATTACCTCTAGCGACATTGGCTGCGAAATGTTGAAGCTGCTGAAAAGGTTTCAAGATCGTTCTGTAAATGTAGACATAATAAATAATACTAACAAGCATTACTAGACCAACGATTAAACTGAAGGATATAACTAGTTCCTTTTTCATTTGTTGTATTATTTCGTGATCGTTATTGCGGATTATAATTTTCCCGACAACCTCATCATTATGCTTCACATCTAGTATTGAATCTCTATTTTTAATAGCATCGTATATTGTATTAAACTGCATACTAGGTGTTTGATAAATTACATTTTCATAATTATCTATAATCGTAAGTGGTTGTTGAAAGCCGCTGTTATTAAATGTTTCATTATTAATTTGTTCCCAATTTTTTTCAACGGTTTTTACTACGTCATTAATGGCTACAATATTTACTTCTGAAATATTTTTATTGTTAATCATAATAATTGAGAAAGAGATTCCTGCAGCAAAAATAACGAAAACTATGACCATTAGCAGTTTTATTCTCATTGCTTGGAGTCCTCTAATACATAGCCTGTTCCCCATATCGTTTTTATAAATTGCGGGTCCTTTGGATTCTCTTCAATTTTCTCGCGTAAATGGCGAATATGTACGTTCAGAGTTCCATCCCCTACAAAGGAATCTCCCCACACATTTCGAAACAATTCATCTTTTGTAATGATACGATTTTTATTTTTCGCTAAATAAGACAGCAGTTTATATTCCATCGTTTTTAGCTGAATGTCCTGACGATTTACCCGAACGCGATGAAGTTTCGTATCAATTTGGATCTGTCCAAATTCTAAAACTTCTTGCTCATTACTCGAACTAACACCATATCTTTTAAGTACTGCTTTTACTTTTGCTAGTAAAATACTCAGTGTATATGGCTTTTGTATATAATCGTCCCCACCGATATTAAGCGCAATCAAAACGTCGTCATCACTAGAGCGTGCACTTATAAATAAAATCGGTATCTGCGTTGTTTTACGCAACTTTTTACATAAATCAAAACCAGATTCATTACCGAGGTTAATGTCTAGAAGAATCACTGACGGTTCATGTTCTTCCAAAAAACGCCTACACTCCTCTGCACTATCTACAAATGCGGTATTAACTTCAAACATATTAAAATATTCACAAGTTGTTTCAGCTAAAGCGATCTCATCATCAACAATTAAACAATCGTATTTCATCGCAATTCTCCCAGAAAAATACTCCCTTACTTGTTTAAGGTATTTAAAGTATACATTAAATATCAACAAGTGAGTGTAAATTAACGGGTTATAATTCCCAAAAATCTTCCTGTTGCCTGAAATCGTTTAATTACTTAAAATTCAGTTCACACTATAAAAACAACCCTTGAAATATCCATTAACAAGGATTTTCAAGGGTTTAATTATTATAGCTCTATCCGTGTTCGCTTCAAATGTGTAGAGTGTGTATGGCGACATATGTGGTGTTTGTAGGTTTAATACCACATTCATCCTAACCAACTTACCGCTTAATAAGCTCTAACTTTTTTGCGGTTACATCATTTTACCGACCACGGTCACTCTTCATTGTTTAACTCAAAGCTATCAAGCAATGCACGCACTTCATCTGTTGATTTCGTGTTCATCAATTGATTACGCAATTCTCCAGCTCCACGGAATCCTTTGACATAGATTTTGAAAAAGCGATGCAGCCCTGTGATTGAACGTGGCAGTACTTCTGCATATTGATCTTGAAGATCGAGTTGCAATCTTAAAAGATCAAGGTACTCTTTACTGCTATGCTCTTTTGGCTCTTTTTCAAAAGCGAAAGGATTTTTAAAAATACCGCGCCCGATCATAACGCCATCTATACCATATTGTTCAGCCAGCTTAAGTCCTGTTTCACGATCAGGGATGTCTCCGTTAATTGTTAGTAGCGTATTTGGTGCGATACGGTCACGTAATTTTTTGATTTCCGGAATTAGCTCCCAATGTGCATCTACTTGGCTCATTTCCTTTCTTGTACGCAAATGAATAGAAAGGTTCGCAATATCCTGCTGTAAAATATGTGTTAGCCACTCCTCCCACTCATTTACATCGTTATAGCCAAGTCGTGTTTTTACGCTGACAGGCAGTCCACCCGCTTTTGCTGCTTGAATAAGTTCTGCCGAAACGTCCGGGCGCAAAATAAGTCCGCTACCTTTCCCTCTCGTTGCCACATTCGGTACAGGGCAGCCCATATTAATATCGATGCCTTTAAATCCTAGCTCAGCCATGCCAATACTCATTTGACGGAAATATTCGGGATTGTCCCCCCAAATATGTGCCACCATTGGCTGTTCATCTTCTGTAAAAATCAAACGGCCACGCACACTTTTCATGCCCTCTGGATGACAATAGCTATCCGAATTTGTAAACTCTGTAAAAAATACATCCGGTCGACCGGCTTTACTTACTACGTGACGAAAAACAACATCTGTCACATCTTCCATTGGTGCAAGTACAAAAAATGGTCGTGGTAAATCACGCCAAAAATTCTCTTTCAATTTAAACTCAAATCCTCTCACTATGAATACAACTTCAAACTCTCGTCCAAAAATATAAAGTCCATTGTTCAACTTCTTCTACACTTATATCATGCTTCATAACTTATTATCAAACACAAGTACATTAGGACGTTTATTATTTTGGAAAAACTATTATGAAAATCGGTCCTGAATAGGAAATGGTTATATGAAGTTGCAGTGTCAATAGATGCTGCATTTTTTTATTTTCCCTTCATAAACTTCATTTTTTATAATGCCCTCACCTTTAATACAAAAAATACATATGATGCAGTTAAGACCATTTACTTTTGATAAGGAGGATATATAAGATGAATGACAATAGAAAAAATTTAAAACAATCCTCTGAATCACAGGAAATTCATATTGCTAGACTTACATTTATTGGCGCATCTATTTCTACATTAGGTGATGGATTACAAGCTGTTGCTGCTGGACTTGCACTAGAAGCTTTAGAAAAAAAACAAGGTTCTCGAAGCTCGAACGAACAATCAAAACAGATAGAAGACATTGAAAAGCAGATAGACTATTTAATAAATGAGCTAAAAAAAATCAAACGGATAATGAAATAAAATGCAGCACTCAAAGCCGCTTCTTTTTCTCTAAGTATTTGTTTGAGGAATTATTCAATATAGACTTTGCTGTGGCTTTTTATTTTCAAAGAACAAGGGACAACTGTAATGGCGGACTCACTTTCATCGTTAGAGATATCAATACCCACTACTGGATTCATTTTTTCTCCTCCTTCACCGTATTCAACAGTAACCCCTATTACCTCAAAATAGTATATAGCTTCGCTTGTTATACGAGATCTAAGTCCAACCAGCCTGAAACATAATTCTACAAGTAGGGGTTGACCAGTTAGTTTAAGGAATCAATGTCCCACGCCCCCGTACGTTCTACCCTGACTACTAATAGCTTAAATCTGAATAAAAAAGTTCAACCAGAAAGTTATGGGTGAACTATATAATAAGAAGCTTCCGTTTGTTTAAGTGTATTATTTGCAAACCAATAGCTGATTCTGTCACATTTTTTTTAAAAATTTTTTACTCCTCCTAATTGAAATTTTTTTTGAGTAATGCTATCTTATAAGAAAGTTATTTTTGACTTTACTAAGTTGCAAATCTGTGATTTTCGTCTTATGTATTGAGCAAGAATAGTAACAAAAAGCGGATTACGCAACGGAGGTTTTTTCTCATGGAAAAAGGTACAGTAAAATGGTTTAACTCAGAAAAAGGTTTTGGATTTATCGAACGTGAAGGTGGCGAAGATGTATTCGTACATTTCTCAGCTATCCAAGGCGAAGGATTCAAATCTTTAGAAGAAGGTCAACCAGTAACGTTTGACGTTGAAGCAGGACAACGCGGTCCTCAAGCAACTAACGTTCAAAAAGGATAATTAACCTTTTCCTAGAAAGAGGATGTAATTCTGTAATTTACAGAGTTGCATCCTTTTCTCTTTCTCCAAAGAATTTTTAATAAAATCATTTGTTCAACTAAACTGCGTTGTTAGCATAATAACTTCTACGAAAATATCTTTCCTTTGTTAAAACAACAAGAAAAAGAACGAATTCTCCCCTCAGAAATTCGTTCTTTTTTCATTATGCTCACTCTAACCATACGACCACTTCACAATGTGGCTGATGCTGGTGTATATGATATTAAGACGTAGTAGACTCACCTGAAATAAAATAAATCGATGCTAGTTTTATCGCAGACTAAAGGGCAGTAAGACCCCCACTGATTGAAGATTCACTTTATATATTAAAGTTTAATTATTTTGATAGTGCAAATTTTATATGAGCCAAATGATGCTCTTCGTGCCAAGCTAATTTTGCAACTTTAGTTGAAACTGTTATTTTGCCGTTTGTTTGGTGAGTAAATGCTCGATCTAATTGCTCTTCAGATAAATTTTGTCCTAAAGATACGATACGCTCATTTATGCCTTCTAACATTTTAATAGAACTTTCTACAGGAAGCTCTGTATCCGGTTGAACAGCCCACTTCTCTTCATCAAAAGCTGGAACTGTTGGATTGTTATCTGTTAAAGCAAGCTTCAAGCGTTGATACATATTCAACTGAGAATCTGCAATGTGATGTACAAGTTGACGGACATTCCATGCACCTTCACGATAAGTTTTGCTTAATTCCTCATCACTTAAAGCATCAACAGTTTCTCTTAATCGAATTGTGTATGTTTCGATTTGCTTTAACCATTCTTGAACATGTTCAAGTGTTACTTTTTCAGGAACTTGTAATTTGCCAATTGGGTATCTTACATCCATTTTCAAACCCCTCTTCCCTATTCTTTTTTTACTATTTTTTCAGTGTTAACACTTAATATAACAACCGGCTTATATTTTGTAAACTTTTAACACAAAGACTACAAATACCCTATAAATGTCAACACAATTATGTACACTTTCGCTTGCGTAAGCTTGTACAAAATCACTCGTTTTCTTTCGCTAAATGCCCCTTCATTCGATACGAGCTGCCTACGACTGTTACAACCGTTGCGTGATGTAAAACACGGTCTAATATT
>NZ_JBDQQN010000008.1:0-156068 GCF_039888725.1 Solibacillus sp. CAU 1738 | reverse complement strand
TATCTGTCGCTTCCGCTTTCGATACATAAAAACATTTGCTGGCATCAATTTTGATGTCCAAAATTTTTGTTTCATAATTAAATGAAACTTTATTGATTAACGTTTTGCTTGTTCAGTTTTCAAAGTTCATCGTGTCAGCCGTTTGTCGGTGACAACTTTTATATCATAACACTTACCGAAGTTTGTGTCAACAACTTTTTTAAAATAATTAATTTAGTTGTTTTTCGCTTCATATCTTAGCGACTTACTTATAATAACAAGGATTTTTCTATACGTCAATACTATTTTTAAAAAAATATCATTTTATCATTTTCGTATATTATTGATATGTCCATTCAACATATATTCATAGTTAGAACAATCATTATTGCTTAAACCTTATCGCTTATACAATTTAAAAATACCGAATACTTCTGTTAAAGAGAAGCATTCGGTATTTTAATTGTATAGTAAAGAATTAATATTTATCCTTCGTAATTACACGTGAAATATGAAATGCACGAACAGCAGCTAAATCAATAATTTCCCCCGAACTCACGATTTTCACTAAAGGTCTTGTTGGCGCGTACTTATTAATAAACATTACTTCTGCATGCTCCTTATTTGAGAGCTCTACTTTTGTACCGATTGGTAAATCAGCAACGATATCAATTAATGCTTGTACAACTTTAATATCAAACTTACCGAACTCAGACTCTTTAATCATCTCAATTACTTGGAATGTCGCTCTTTTTTGGCTATACAAACGTTCACTTGTCATCGCATGGTATACATCAGCTACAGCAATAATTTGCGAGAAGACGGAAATATTCCCGTTTTTCTCACCTTTAGGATAGCCACTTCCATTTAAGCGTTCATGATGCTGGAAGATTGCGACTTTCATTGTATCTTTTAAAGCAGGTAAATTTTTCACCATTAAATAACTATTAATAGGATGTTGACGGATTTCAGCAAATTCTTTTTCCGTTAATTTCGTCTTTTTCTCACGGATTTTGGCAGGTACTTTTGCCATACCACTGTCTGCTAACATACCTGCAATAGCCATTTGAATACAAATACCACGCTCGTGACCTAATTTTTGCGTCATAATAGCAGATATTAAACCTGTTGCGATGCAATGATGATATAAATAATCTTTTGGATTCGAATAGCTATCTAAATCAAAAATGTACGAGCGATTATCTAGTACACGTTCAATTAAAGGAATCATCATCCCTCGTACTTTTGTAATATCTATTTTCGCACCTGATTGCCAGTTTAAAAATTCTTTCTTCAATTGTTGAATTGCATCTGCATAGTACTTTTCAAATGTATTAACAGTCACTATCGGCTGAACAATAACAGGTGTCGCCGCATCATTATCCTTCGCTTCAGGAATATTATCATTATAAACAAGTACTTTAGCAACGCGAAAGGCCTTAAATACATGCAGATGTTCATATGTAACTTTTGTATCTTTATAAATAATTGGATATTGAGTATTGGCAAAAATATCTTCTGCAATTACTTTACCTAAACGCAATTCAGAAACATTCATATAAGTAGCTTCCAACAGAAACCCCACCTTTAAACATTTACTTTTCTTTCCATTGTATCTTAACTAATTTGAGAAATTAAGAGGGAATATCTATTTTCTTAGAAAAACACATCGGATTCCGTTTATCCCCAACTAATTACTCCAGCATTAACTATTCAGAAGTAAAATACGTTCCGGTTTCTGCGACCTACCATTAACTACTCGTCGTAAAAATAATATGAGTTTGAAAGTTGACACAGGGATTAGTATTTAAAAGGGATCTATATAAAGTTACAAAGAGGCCGTCTCAACATGCTGTTCAGACGGCCCCATTATTAATCTTCTTGTTCGATTTCTTCTTCAACTAAATCGTCTGAATCATCTTTTTTCACTTTAGCAACTGTAGCTACAAGCTCTTCGTCGGCTAATCGAATTAAACGAACACCTTGTGTGCTACGTCCAATAACAGAAATATCATTGATGTCCATACGAATTAACATTCCGTTAATCGTAATCAACATTAAATCTTCTGTGCCGTCTACTGTTTTCACAGCGACCATTTTACCGTTCTTTTCTGTAATTTGCATCGTTTTAAGACCGACACCGCCACGACTTTGTAGACGGTACTCTTCTTCAGGGGTACGTTTACCGTAACCTTTTTCAGTTACAACTAATATTTCCTGACCAGGCTCCACGATTTCCATACCTATTACACAATCGCCCTCGCGCAATTTAATTCCGCGCACACCTGCAGCAGTACGACCCATCGAACGGATATCGTCTTCTTGGAAACGGACAAGCATTCCATCGCGTGTACCGATAATAATTTGTTTCATGCCGTCTGTTAAACGTACAGATATCAACTCATCATCTTCACGTAAGCCAATTGCAATTAAACCATTTGTACGGATATTTGCAAATTGTGCTACCGGTGTACGTTTTGTAATCCCTGTTTTTGTCGTAAAGATAAAGTATGCATCTTCATCGAAAGAATCGACGCGAATCATCGCTGTTACTTTTTCATCTTTTTCTACGTTTAATAAGTTTACAAGTGGTAAGCCTTTTGCTGTACGACCGTATTCAGGAATTTCGTAACCTTTTGCACGGAATACTTTCCCTTTAGATGTGAAGAATAGAATCGTATCATGCGTTGATGTGAATAGTAAGTGTTCTACGAAGTCATCCTCGTTCGTACCCATACCTTGTACACCGCGACCCCCGCGTTTTTGAGAACGATACGTGTTAGCAGCTAAACGTTTAATATATCCGTTATGTGTCAATGTCACGACAGAGTTTTCACGTGGAATTAAATCCTCGTCCTCAATCAATTCCATACCACCAGATGTAATTTCGGTACGGCGAGTATCATTATAGCGATCTTTAATCTCTAGCATTTCACGACGAATAATTTCAAGTACTTTACTTTCATCTGCTAAAATAGCTTTTAACTCACTAATTAGCTTTTGTAGTTCTTGGTATTCTGCTTCAATCTTTTCGCGTTCTAATCCACTTAAACGGACTAAACGCATATCTAAAATAGCTTGTGCTTGGCGTTCTGATAAGCTGAAGCGCTCCATTAATAGCGGCTTTGCCTCATCCCCACTACGAGATCCACGAATAATAGCAATAATCTCATCGATATGGTCAAGTGCAATACGTAAACCTTCTAAAATATGCGCACGCTCTTCTGCTTTTCGAAGCTCGAATGCAGTTCGGCGAGTAATTACAACTTTTTGGTGCTCTAAGTAATGGTGTAAAGCTTCTTTTAAACTCAATACTTTTGGTTGACCATCAACAAGTGCTAGCATATTGATACCAAAACTAGATTGCATCGCTGTTTGTTTATATAAGTTATTTAATACGACGTTAGCATTGGCATCTCGACGCACTTCAATTACAACACGCATACCACGACGATCAGATTCGTCACGTAAATTTGTAATGCCATCGATTTTTTTATCGCGTACAAGTTCAGCAATTTTTTCAATTAACTTTGCTTTATTTACTTGGTAAGGAAGCTCATGAATTAAAATTGTTTCTCTACCATTTGCTTTTAGTTCAATTTCTACTTTCGCCCGAATAATGATCGAACCACGACCGGTTTCATACGCACGACGAATACCAGAGCGTCCTAATATTAAACCACCAGTCGGGAAATCAGGACCCGGCATAAATTCCATTAACTCATCTGTCGTAATTGCAGGGTTTTCAGATAATGCTAGTACAGCATCGATTGTTTCCCCTAGTTGGTGTGGTGGAATATTTGTCGCCATACCGACAGCAATGCCGGCTGCACCGTTTACAAGTAAGTTTGGATAACGTGCCGGTAATACTTTCGGTTCATGTTCACTGCCATCGTAGTTTGGTTCGTAATCAATCGTATCTTTATTAATATCACGAAGCATTTCCATCGCAATTTTAGACATACGAGATTCCGTATAACGCATCGCCGCTGCACCGTCACCATCGACAGAACCAAAGTTACCGTGTCCATCGACTAACATATAACGATAGCTGAAATCTTGTGCCATACGTACCATCGCATCATAAATAGATGAGTCACCATGGGGGTGGAATTTACCCATTACATCCCCAACAATACGCGCACTCTTTTTATATGGCTTATCCGCTGTGTTTCCTAATTCCTGCATGCCGTATAAAATACGACGATGTACAGGTTTCAGTCCGTCACGTACATCTGGTAATGCACGGGATACAATAACACTCATCGCATAGCTTAAAAATGATGATTTTATTTCAGTTGTAATATTTCTTGACTCAATGTTTCCATGTTGAATGTCAGACAAAATAAGGACCTCCTTCCAATTGCACTAAATATCCAAGTCTTGCACGTATACTGCATTTTCCTCAATAAAATCACGACGTGGTGCAACTTCATCACCCATTAAATGATCGAAAATTCTATCGGCTTCGATTGCATCATCAAGCTCTACTCGAATTAATGTACGGTGCTCCGGATCCATCGTTGTATCCCAAAGTTGTTCTGCATTCATTTCACCAAGACCTTTATAACGCTGAACATTTGGTCTAGGTACTTTAGGTAAACGTGCTAAAATCTCTTCTAACTCTTGATCAGAATAACAATACTCTACATGCTTACCTTGCTTCACTTGATATAGCGGTGGCTTCGCTGCATAGACATAGCCCGCTTCGATTAATGGTCGCATGAAACGGAAGAAGAATGTAAGTAGTAATACACGAATATGTGCACCATCTACATCGGCATCAGTCATGATAACGATTTTATGATAACGTGCTTTTTCTAAGTTGAATTCTTCACCAATACCTGTACCAAATGCTGTAATCATCGCACGAATTTCAGCATTAGATAAAATTTTATCTAAACGTGCTTTTTCAACGTTTAAGATTTTCCCGCGCAATGGCAAAATAGCTTGGAAGTGACGATCACGACCATTTTTTGCTGAACCACCCGCAGAGTCACCTTCGACGATGTAAATTTCACATTCTGATGGACTAGTTGATGAGCAATCCGCTAATTTACCTGGAAGACTTGATACTTCTAATGCTGATTTACGGCGTGTAAATTCACGTGCTTTTTTTGCTGCGACACGGGCACGTGCTGCCATTGTTCCTTTTTCAACAATTTGGCGAGCAACAGTAGGGTTTTCTAACATGAAACGTTCAAAGCCTTCAGAGAATAAAGCATTAGTAATTTGGCTTACTTCTGAGTTGCCAAGTTTAGTTTTTGTTTGCCCTTCAAATTGTGGATCTGGGTGTTTTACTGAAACAATTGCGGTTAAACCTTCTCGAACATCTTCCCCTGTAAGGTTTGTATCTGCTTCTTTTAAGAGACCATTTTTACGGGCATAGTCATTAATGATACGCGTTAATGCTGTTTTAAAACCTGATTCATGCGTACCACCTTCGTATGTGTTGATGTTATTAGCGAACGACATAATTGTTGAAGAGAAGCCCGCATTATACTGCATTGCAACCTCAACTGAAATACCGTCTTTTTCACCATATACATCAATCGGATCATGAATTGGCTCTTTATTCGCATTTAAATGTTCCACGTAAGAGCGAATACCGCCTTCATAATGATATGTTGTTGAGCGAACTTCTTCTTCACGCTCGTCAGCAATTGTAATACGAATACCACGATTTAAATATGCTAACTCACGTACACGAGTTGCTAAAATATCGTATTCATAAACTGTCGTTTCCTTAAAAATTTCTTCATCTGCTTTAAAGCGTGTTATTGTTCCTGTCTCGTCGGAATCACCAATAATAGTTATAGGCTGTACTGTTTTACCACGTGAAAATTTTATTAAGTGTACATGCCCATCACGTTTTACAACTACTTCAGTGGAAACAGATAGAGCATTCACAACTGAAGCTCCTACGCCGTGTAGACCACCCGATACTTTATAACCGCCACCGCCAAATTTACCACCAGCATGTAGCACTGTCATAATAACTTCAACAGCAGGCAGGCCCATTTTTTCTTGAGTACTTACAGGAATCCCACGTCCATTGTCTTCTACTCGAATCCAGTTGTCCTTTTCAATTGCTACTGTTATTTCCGAACAAAAGCCAGCGAGTGCTTCATCGATACTATTATCAACAATTTCCCACACTAAATGGTGTAACCCTTTTGAACTTGTTGAACCGATGTACATCCCTGGGCGTTTTCGAACTGCTTCTAAGCCTTCTAATACTTGTATTTGATCAGCATCATAAGCTTGTTGCTGAACTTCTTTCTCTTCTAATGCCACCTTGTTCACCTACTCTTTCTCAAACTCTGTCGTTGCAAAATTAATAAATGGCACAATTACTACACTATATTTCGATTTCCCCTTGTTTCACGTGAAACAATTTTGCATGCGTCATTGTTTCATGATGAATACCTTCCACACTCGTAGTAGTAACAAACGTTTGTACTTCCCCTTGAATGGTATTTAACAAATGAGATTGTCTGTAGTCATCGAGCTCCGATAACACATCATCTAGTAATAATATCGGTGTTTCTTTCGTTTCTTGTTTAATGAGTTCAATTTCAGCTAGTTTCAGTGACAAAGCTGTTGTTCGCTGTTGACCTTGTGAACCGTATATTTGAACATCGTAATCATTAACAAAAAATTGCAAATCATCACGATGCGGACCAATTAATGTCACACCGCGCTCAAGCTCTCTTTTTTTTACTTCGGCTAACTTTTTTTCTAAATGGGCTTCCATCTCTTCAGCTGTTTGACTCGAATCTAAACCTGCTATAGGACGATATTGAATAACAAGCTTTTCTAAACCTCGTGAAATCCCTGCGTGAATTGGTTCTGCCCAAGCCTGCAAAAGCTCCATAAATTGAAATCTTTTGCGAATAATTTGTACTGCAGCACGTATATACTGCTCTGTATAAACATCAAACATTACATCATTTAGTGAAGAACGTCCTTGATTGCTTTTTAAAATAGAGTTGCGTTGTTTTAAAATCTTTTGAAATGTTAATAAATCATGTAAATATACAGGCGAAATTTGACCGATTTCCATATCGATAAATCGGCGTCTCAGTTGCGGACTCCCTTTGACAACATTTAAGTCTTCTGGTGCAAACATTACGACATTCATTTGCCCGATATAATTACTAAGGCGTGATTGCTCTAAATGATTTATTTTACCCTTTTTCCCTTTTTTTGATACCGTTAATTCTATTGGGAGGCTACCATAACGTTTTTGTACAACACCTTCTATTTTACCATAGTCTGAACCCCAGCGTATTAATTCTTTATCGTTCGAAGTGCGGTGAGACTTTGCCATCGCTAAAACATAAATTGATTCCATCACATTCGTTTTACCTTGCGCATTTTCCCCGATAAATACGTTGATTTTTGGTGAAAAATCCAGCATTAGCGATTCGTAATTACGATAATTCGTAAGATGTAAACGCTCGATATTCATTAATTTGACCCGTTGTCTAAAATACGGAAGCGACCGATACCTGGAATGTTAACGATATCCCCATTACGTAATTTACGTCCGCGGCGATCATCAACTTCTCCGTTCACATATACATCGTGTTCACTTAAAAACCATTTCGCCATGCCCCCTGAACTAATAGCATCTGTCATTTTTAAAACTTGGCCTAACGTCACAAATTCTGTATCAATCATTATGTCTTGCACTATTTTCCATCCTCCGCTATTTAAAATCTATCCTTCTATCATACCAAAAAATTATATAAGAAGTAAGAAAAGAGCATTAACGTCTGTTTACACTCGTCAAACTGCTCTTCTAATTGGTTGTCGCAATGGCATTAGCGTAAGTGCTTGTATACTATTGCAACCCAAAAGGTTTATTTCTTATAGTCTTTGAAAGTAAAATGTCCAAAAGGTTCAAATTTGAACCTTCCGGACATTTACTTGTCATTTTTTAATTAGTAAGTACGCACTGGTAAAATCAGTTGAAGAATTGCATCGTCGTGAATCGAACGTAAAATAAACGGACGCATTGCACCAGTAAATTGGATTAGAACATCTTGTCCATCAATTGCCTTTAATGCTTCCATCATGTATTTCGCACTAAAGGAAATTTTTAAACTTTCCCCTTCTAACGCCTCAACTGGAATTTGCTCTTCTACTTTCCCTATTTCAGGTGAGTTCGACGAAATTTCCACCGTATTATCTTCTAATGTTTCAAAACGAACAACATTATTACGATCTTCTCTAGCAAGAAGTGATGCACGGTCAATAGCTTGCAATAATGACTTCCCATTAATTGTAACATTCGTTTTATAGTCTTCTGGTATTAAACGAGATGTGTCTGGGTAATTGCCTTCTAGTAAACGAGAGAAAAATAAAACATCCTCCGTTTTAAACAACACTTGTTGGTTTGTCATTGCAATTTGCACCGGATTTGTCGTATCTTCTAAAATTTTATTTAATTCGTTTAAGCTTTTACCTGGAATGACAACACTACTTACATCTTCTGGTAATTGCTCTAACTTTGTTTTGCGGCGCGCCAAACGGTGACTATCCGTTGCAATGCATATTAATTCATCTCCAGAAATTTCCCAGTTTACACCTGTCAATACCGGGCGAGTTTCTGATGTTGCGACAGCGAATACTGTTTCGCGAATAATTGATTTTAATAAGTCTGCAGGAATAGCAAATTGACGATCAGCAGATACTTCTGGTAATAACGGATATTCCGATGCATCTGATCCGATTAAGTGGAAATCAGATTTACCTGAACGGATAAGTGTAGCGAAGCCTGTTGATACTTCAATTTCAACATCATTTGTTGGTAATTTGCGTACGATTTCATTAAACATACGAGCTTGTAACACAATAGAGCCTGTTTGCATTACATTAATTAGCTGTTCTCCATTTTCTTCAACAGGAATAAATGTTTGGATCGTAATATCTGCATCACTCCCTGTTAAATGGACACCTTCGTTAGTTACATCAATTTTAATCCCCGTTAAAATCGGAATTGTCGTTTTTGAACTAACAGCTTTCATGACGTCATTTAAACCTGCAAGTAAACGGTCACGCATAATATCGAATTTCATAGTCTAACCCCACTTATATAATAATTTTTTATAATAAAAGATAAATAGATATAGTAATAGGCGCTGTGGATTTGTGGATAAGTGCCTTTTTACCAATAAAATCAGTCTATCCACATGTAGATAGACTGTGTATAAGTTTGTGCGAAAAAGCTAAAGTTATCAACAATATTATTTGCCTAGCATACTGCGAATTTGTTTAATATCTTGCTGTAATTGTTGATCTTGTTTCAGTAATGTTGAGATTTTTTCATGTGCATGTATAACGGTTGTATGGTCACGGCCGCCGAATTCCTCCCCAATTTTAGGTAGCGAGAAGTCTGTAAGTTCACGAGATAAGTACATAGCGACTTGTCGCGGAAAGGCGATCGATTTTGTTCGTTTTTTAGCTTTAAAGTCTTCTAAACGTATGCTGAAATGTTCTCCAACTGCGTTTTGAATATCTAAAATTGAAATCATTCGTGGTTTTGAGTTTGGAATAATATCCTTTAAAGCAGCAGCAGCAAGCTCTGGTGTGACATCCTCATTAACTAGTGATGAGTAAGCAACTACGCGAATTAATGCCCCTTCTAGTTCACGAATATTCGTATCTACTTGATTTGCTATATACAGCATTACTTCATTTGGAATGTTTAAACCGTCAGCTTTTGCTTTTTTTCGTAAAATTGCAATACGTGTTTCTAAATCAGGTGGTGCGATATCTGTAATTAAACCCCATTCAAAGCGTGAACGCAGGCGATCCTCTAGCGTCGGAATTTCCTTAGGTGGTCGGTCACTTGAGATTACAATTTGCTTTGATTCTTCATGTAACGTATTAAATGTGTGGAAAAATTCCTCTTGTGTAGACTCTTTTCCTGCTAAAAATTGAATATCGTCAATTAAAAGTACATCGACATTACGATATTTATTACGGAAATCGATTGCTTTATTATCACGAATAGAGTTAATAAACTCGTTTGTAAATTTTTCAGAGGATAAGTATACAACTTTTGCATTTGGGTTATGTTCTAATACATAGTGGCCAATTGCGTGCATCAAGTGGGTTTTGCCTAACCCTACTCCCCCGTATATAAAGAACGGGTTATAAGCCTTTGCAGGTGCTTCTGCTACTGCAAGAGAAGCTGCATGGGCAAATCGATTACCAGAACCAATAACAAACGTATCGAATGTATATTTAGGGTTCAACATCCCCGGCGAAGTTTCATGATAATCGTGATCTCTCGCTTGGATTTTGGGTGCTGGTAGTTCGAAATCATCCGAGTCCTGATCTTTTTGAACGACAAATTTAATAAGCAAATCTTCGCCTGTTAACTCAGTTAAAATGCCCGTAATTAAGTGAATATAATGGTTTTCAAGCCAATCACGCGCAAATGAGTTCGGTGCTGCAATCGTTACATTTGTCCCTTTACATGACAAAAGCTTTGTCGATTTCAGCCACGTTTCGAAGCTTGGTTTTGAAATTTTTTGTTCAACTTGAGCCAGGACATTATTCCATAATTCTTCTAAATGTTCCAAGCTTGCTCGTCCTTTCATCTTCGTTTAATAGAAAAACGAAACTAAAATACATTTATTTTTAATAGGAAATATTTTAACATACACATATTAACAGGTTGTGGATAAATTATATCCTAAGTTAGTGTAAAAAACTATCCACAGATTATCAACAACTGTGGATAAAATATTTCCCAAGAAAATACTCCACAAAGGAAAACACAATTATCGTATCAAAAAAAACGAGTGATTTCAATACTTTAAGAAACTTATCCACAAAAACAATAATTACGCACACAAGAGTTGTCCACAGGGTATGGGTTTGTGAAAAAGTTGTCGATAACGTATGTGGATAATTTTTGTGGTAAAAAAACTATCCACAACGTATTTCCCGAGGTAGTAAGTGACTTGTGGATAAATAATAGAGAGGCGGTAAATGGAAAGAGAGAGATTTTGATTAAGACGTTGACAAAGTAATTGGTTTCTATATATAATATGCAGGTCTGTATGTAGAGATAGATATTAGAACTCTTAGAATGTAGGAGGTGTATATATACATGAAACGCACATACCAACCTAAAAAACGTAAGCACAGTAAAGTACACGGTTTCCGCGCACGTATGAGTACAAAAAACGGCCGTAAAGTATTAGCTGCTCGTCGTCGTAAAGGAAGAAAAGTATTATCAGCATAAGTCCACTGAGCCACATCAGTGGTCTTTTTTTTCTTTCATAAACGATAACTAGGGCGGAAAAAAGAGGTACCAATGATTAGATGGAGCAGGTGAAGGAATGAATAAACGCCAACGAATAAAGAAAAATGAAGAGTTTCAAAAGGTGTTTAAAAAAGGTAAGTCTTTTGCGAATCGCCAATTTGTTGTGTATTGCTTAAAAAAAGAACAACAATCGGAGTTTCGCATCGGCTTATCGGTAAGTAAGAAGATTGGTAAAGCTGTTACGCGAAATCAAGTAAAGCGTTACCTTCGTCAAACATTTTTGGAGTTAAAAGATGAAGTAAGACAAGATATGGATTATGTTATTATCGCCCGACACCAGGCGGCCACTTTAAATTTCCACGAAACAAAGAAAAGTGTGGAACATGTTTTAAGAATTGCAAAAGTTTTAAAAAAGAAATAAGATATTCTATTTCAATTTAGTGAATTTATAGACGCATATAAAATATACGGAATAATTAGTAGAGTGTACGCGCCAACACATGGTAAAATAGCGTCATAAATAAAACTGAATAGTTGCTTTAGGAGGAAGAAGGTTGAAGAAAAGACTTTGGATGGTTCTGACACTCGTATCGGCGGCTCTATTGTTATCTGGGTGCTCAGAATTTGGTCAACCAATCTCAGCGGAAAGCAAAGGCTTTTGGAATGAGTTTATCGTTTGGCCACTAGTTTCTGTTATTAAATTTTTTGCTGATCTTTTAGGGACATACGCATTAGGGATTATTGTCGTAACAATTATAATCCGTCTTGCGATTTTACCATTAACAATCAAGCAAATTAAAAGTTCGAAAAAAATGCAAGAAGTACAACCGAAGATGAAGGAGCTACAAGCGAAATACAGCTCTAAAGATGCGGCTACTCAACAAAAATACCAGCAAGAAATGATGGCATTAATGCAAAATGCAGGTGTCAATCCACTAGCTGGATGTTTACCGGTATTAATTCAAATGCCGATTTTAATTGGTTTTTATCATGCGATTAGTCGTATGAATGCTACGCCAGCGTTTGATTTAGGGACGTTTTTAATTTTCCCGTTAGCAGAACCAAGTCCAGTTTTAGCAATTTGTGCAGGTGCTATCCAATTTGTCGTATTAATGACAGGTCCAGCAGTAGACAATCCTCAAATGAAAATCATGATGTACATCATGCCATTAATGATTATCGGATTTGGTATGGCTTTACCAGCAGCATTACCATTATATTGGGTTGTCGGAAATATCGTATCAGTAATTCAAAACCTTGTGATTTATAAGCCTTGGAATAAAAACAAAACAGAAGCTACTACTACAGGAGGGGCAAAAAAGTGAAACAACTTACGCAAATAGGCGCAACTGAACAGGAAGCGATCTCATTGGCGTTACAAAAGCTTGGCAAAACCCGTGAACAAGTAGATGTTGAAGTTTTACAAAAAGGTAAAAAAGGATTTTTAGGTTTTGGTGCACGTCCCTTTGAGGTACGTGTCACTGTGAAAGAAGAAGTTCAATTAGTTGAAAATCTAGCTGTAGAAGAAGCACCAATTCAAGAACCACAAGTGGATCAACCACTTGAAGCAGTTAACGGGGAGCAAGCTCAAACTGACGTCATTGAAGACCGGATTCAATCAGCAGAACAACAAGAACTACCTCAAGAAGAACGACAAGTAGACCCAGTCCAAGAAGCTAAGGCATATATAATTAGCATAGCAAAGGATATGGGCATTACAGATTTACGTATCGAGCATAAAACTGAAGGCAAATATACGTCTTTCAAGTTAGAAAGTGAAAAGGCAGCGTTACTTATTGGTAAGCGAGGACAAACGTTAAATGCTATCCAGCAATTAACACAGCTTGTACTTAACAAAAGTGCGAAGTCATTTATGCTAGTTAAACTCGATGTAGAAGATTATCGCGAACGTCGCCGCGTTGCTCTGGAGCAATTAGCTGAGCGCATGGCGGATAAAGCAATTCATACAGGTAAGCAAGTTGTCTTTGAACCAATGCCATCATATGAACGGAAAATTATCCATCATACATTGGCAAACCGTCTGGATATTGAAACATATTCAGAGGGAACGGAGCCAAACCGCTATTTAGTAATTGAACCTGTAAAATAACCAGTTTGGACATACAGACAATATGAGAGCGGTCTATTTTCGGTGAAAATAGATCGTTTTCTTTTTGCCTAAGATTAGTATGCTGCCAGCACCGAATGATTTAAATAAAGAGTGATGTATGGAAACGGACTTCTATTTATGCCAATATGCTTTACTTTAGATTTTACTGAAAATATGGTAGTCTAAGTTGTTAGAAAGTATGGTTCGAATGGAGTTATCCACATGTGGATAAAGTTAGCATAGGAGGTATAGCAATGGAGTTTAATACGATTGCTGCGATATCCACACCGATGGGAGAAGGCGCGATTGCCATAGTTCGTTTAAGTGGGGATGAAGCAGTAGCGATTGCAGATAAAATATTTAAATCACCAAGCGGCAAAAAATTAGCTGAGCAAGCAACACATACGATTCATTATGGGCATTTAATCGATCCGAAGACAGGGGAAGTAGTCGAGGAAGTTATGCTGTCATTAATGCGCGGACCAAAAACGTTCACGCGTGAAGATGTAATCGAAATTAACTGCCATGGTGGGATCGTATCTGTTAATCGTGTATTACAATTAGTACTTCGGAACGGTGCAACAATTGCTGAGCCTGGTGAGTTTACAAAGCGCGCATTTTTAAATGGTCGAATTGATTTATCACAAGCAGAGGCTGTAATGGATTTAATTCGAGCGAAAACTGATCGTGCCATGAATATGGCTCTTGGGCAAATGGATGGGAAACTTTCACGTTTAATTGGAGATTTGCGCCAAGCTTTACTTGAAACATTAGCGCAAGTTGAAGTAAATATCGATTACCCAGAGTATGATGATGTAGAGGAAATGACGGTACCTGTATTACTTGAGAAATGTAGCTGGGTCCGTAATGAAATCGTAAAATTACTACAAACATCATCACAAGGGAAAATTTTACGCGAAGGGCTATCCACTGTTATTTTAGGTCGCCCAAACGTAGGGAAATCTTCACTATTAAACAGTTTGGTACAGGAAAATAAAGCGATTGTCACAGAAATTGCAGGGACAACGCGTGATATTATAGAAGAATACGTCAACGTACGTGGCGTACCATTACGTCTAGTTGATACAGCCGGTATTCGTGAAACAGAAGATATTGTGGAACGAATTGGTGTCGAACGTTCTCGTGAAGCATTAAAAGGCGCAGATTTAATTTTACTTGTGCTGAATGCAGCAGAAAGTTTATCACTTGAAGATGAACGTTTATTTGAAACAATCAAAAACATGGACTACATCGTGGTAGTGAATAAAACAGATTTACCACGCCAAATAGATTTACAACGTGTACAGGAGTTAGCAGGCAATCACCGTGTAGTAACGACGTCGCTATTAAAAGAAGAGGGTATTATGGAGCTTGAAGAAGCAATTGCAGCCCTATTCTTTGAAGGACAGGTTGAAGCAGGAGATCTGACGTATGTATCAAATGCACGCCATATTGCATTATTACACAAAGCACAAAGTACGGTTGAAGATGCATTGGCCGCTGCTGAAGCAGGTGTACCAGTGGATATGGTACAAATCGATGTAACACGTACATGGGAAATTCTCGGGGAAATTGTCGGTGATACTGTACAGGAAAGCTTAATTAATCAGCTATTCTCACAATTCTGTTTAGGGAAATAGCCATTCATATAGAGAAAGGAAGATACGAGCATGTCAACAAAATATGAGGCAGGCACGTTTGATGTTATCGTAGTCGGTGCAGGTCACGCAGGCGCTGAAGCAGCTTACGCATCAGCGAAAATAGGTGCTAAAACATTAATGCTAACAATTAACTTAGATATGATTGCGTTTATGCCATGTAATCCATCTATCGGTGGTCCTGCAAAGGGGATCGTCGTACGCGAAATTGATGCACTTGGCGGCGCGATGGGGAAAGTTATTGATAAAACGCATATTCAAATGCGTATGTTAAATACGGGTAAAGGTCCGGCGGTACGTGCATTACGTGCGCAAGCAGATAAAGTACTTTATCAGCAAGAAATGAAGCGTCTACTAGAAGAGCAAGAGAACTTACAAATAAATCAAGCGATGGTAGAAGAGTTAATTATTGAAGATGGTGAAATTCGCGGTGTTATTACGCAAATCGGTGCTATTTATCGTGCAAAAGCAGTTATTATTACGACTGGTACATTTTTGCGCGGTGAAATAATTATTGGCGACTTGAAATATTCAAGTGGTCCAAATAACCAACAACCATCAATTAAGCTAGCTGATAATTTAAAAGAAATTGGCTTTGATTTAGTGCGCTTTAAAACAGGTACACCACCACGTGTAAATAGCCGTACAATCGACTATTCTAAAACAGAAATCCAACCAGGTGATGATGTGCCGCATGCTTTCAGCTTTGAAACAACTGAATTCATTATGGATCAGCTCCCATGCTGGTTAACATATACTAGTACGCAAACACATGAAATTATTGAAGAAAACCTACATCTTTCACCGATGTATTCAGGTATGATTAAAGGAACGGGCCCTCGCTATTGCCCATCAATTGAAGATAAAGTTGTGAGATTTAATGATAAACCACGTCATCAAATTTTCTTAGAGCCAGAAGGACGTAATACGCGTGAAGTATATGTGCAAGGCTTATCAACAAGCTTACCAGAGCATGTACAAAAACGGTTAGTAGCATCTGTTCCAGGTCTAGAAAATGCTGAAATGATGCGTGCAGGATATGCGATTGAATACGATGCGATTGTGCCAACACAATTATGGCCAACGTTAGAAACAAAACGTATAAAAGGGTTATATACAGCAGGTCAAATTAACGGTACATCTGGTTACGAGGAAGCGGCTGCACAAGGCTTAATGGCAGGTATGAATGCAGCAGCGAAAGTACTTGGCAAAGAAGAAATCATTTTAAGCCGAGCAGAAGCGTATATCGGTGTATTAATTGACGATTTAATAACTAAAGGTACGCCTGAACCTTACCGTCTATTAACATCACGTGCAGAATATCGTTTATTGCTACGTCATGACAATGCAGATTTACGTTTAACGGATATCGGGTATAAGATTGGCATGATTTCAGAAGAACGCTATGCACAGTTCACAGCAAAACGTGAGCAAGTCCAAGCTGAAATTGCCCGTTTACGTGAAGTTATTATTAAGCCGAATGAACAAACTCAAGAAACAATTCGTTCGGTTGGTGGAACAGAGTTAAAAGATGGCATCCGTGGCGCAGATTTATTAAAACGTACGGAAATGCACTATGATTTAGTCGCATCATTAACACCATCTGGAGTAGATCTTTCAGAAGAAGCTAAAGAACAAATTGAAATTCAATTAAAATACGAAGGCTATATTCAAAAAGCATTACAGCAAGTCGAAAGGCTACGCAAAATGGAAGATAAAAAAATTCCAGAGAACATTGATTATGATGCAATTTCGAGCTTAGCAACAGAGGCTCGTCAAAAGCTGAATGAAGTGCGTCCATTATCAATTGCACAAGCATCTCGTATTGCAGGTGTAAATCCGGCAGATATTTCAATTTTACTTGTTTATATTGAGCAAGGGAAAATCGCACGTGTAGCAAACGATTAAATTTGGTAAGAGCGCTTCTATGTAGGCGCTCTTTATGTAAAGGAGATTCCTATGAACGAACAACAATTTATTGAAGCGTTAAAGGAAAAAGGTATTGAGCTAACAGAAATACAAATCGCTCAGTTTAAAAAATATTTTGAGCTACTTGTTGAGTGGAATGAAAAAATGAACTTAACAGCGATTACAGATTTAGAAGGTGTCTATTTAAAGCATTTCTATGATTCAATTAGTACAAGCTTCTATTTTGATTTTACCAAAGTACAATCTGTTTGTGATGTTGGTGCAGGTGCAGGTTTCCCGAGCCTACCGATAAAAATTTGTTTCCCTCATTTACACATTACAATTGTCGATTCACTCAATAAACGTATTACCTTTTTAACTCATTTAAGTGAAGAACTTGGGTTGGAGAATGTATCATTTGTTCACGCACGCGCGGAGGAATTTGGACAAAATGCAAAATACCGTGAGCAGTTCGATGTCGTGACGGCCCGTGCTGTAGCGCGCTTGTCTGTATTATCTGAGCTATGTGTACCGCTTGCTAAACAAGGTGGTTATTTTGTTGCATTAAAAGCGGCTGCAGGAAAAGAAGAATTGAAGGATGCAAAAAAAGCGATTACTACTCTTGGCACGGAGTTGAATGAAGAATTTTCATTCACACTACCCGTTGAAGAAAGCGAGCGCACACTTTATATTTTCGATAAGGTGAAACAAACGCCAAAGAAATATCCTCGTAAACCAGGTGTTCCGAACAAAACACCAATTTAGATAATATATTTTTTGGCATGTGATAGATATTTTCTCTATCTCATGCATACATAATTATATTGGCCTTTTTTTAAAAGATGAGGTCGCCAATATACTTTTGTTAAAATAAACTTTTATTCTATGTACATTTCAGCCCGAATAATAAATAATATTCATAATGAGTAAGATAGTTTCTTAAAGGTGGTGCCACTCGGATGAAAAGTCCTTTTTCACGTTTTTTCGGAGGCGGAAAAGAGCCTGAAGTGAAAAGTGAAGTAGAAGCTGTAGCTGTAGAAGAGAATATGGCAATGGAAGAAGTAGTGAAAATTTCCATTGGTAAAATTGTACCGAATCGTTTTCAACCTCGTACAGTATTTGATGATGAAAAAATTGAAGAATTATCAAGAACAATCCATACACATGGTGTAATTCAGCCGATTGTTGTGCGTCGTCGAGATGGTGAAGATGTATATGAAATTATTGCAGGTGAGCGTCGTTATCGTGCAATGAAAAAATTACAATGGACTGAAGTACCGGCGATTGTACGTAATTTGAGTGATAAGGAAACGGCGTCGATTGCATTAATAGAAAATCTTCAGCGTGAAGAGTTAACAGCAATCGAAGAAGCCCTTGCTTATCAACAATTGCTTGAACTTCATTCACTCACTCAAGAAGCCCTCGCTCAGCGTTTAGGAAAAGGTCAGTCAACAGTAGCTAATAAATTGCGCTTACTTAAATTACCTCAATTTGTCCAAGAGGCGATTTTAAAGCGGGAAATTACAGAACGACATGCACGTGCGCTTATTGCTGTAAAAGATGAACAATTGCAAATGCAATTAATTGCAGCAGTGATTGAATACGACTGGAATGTACGTCAATTAGAAAATCAAATTCAGCAAATTTTAGAGCCACAAGAAGAGACTGTAAAAAAAGAAAAGCCAAAGCGCAAAGCAATTAGTAAAGATGTCCGTATTGCACTAAATACGATTAAACAATCACTATCAATGGTTACAAAAAGTGGTATACAAGTAAAAACAGAAGAGGAAGACACAGAGGAATATTATCAAATTACTGTGAAAATCCCTAAGAAAAAATAATATTACGCAATGATTCTCTCTCGCTTTATTTCTAGCGAGAGATTTTTATTTTAAAAATTAACAATAATCTTATGAACTATGTTTGTATTTTGATAGAATGAATTGTATAAGAAACTGTTTTTAAGTCTTATTGAAGTTACATATGTGATGAATTGAGTGATGGAAGCAGGTGGATAGTGTGGGGAAAGTGATCGCAATCGCCAATCAAAAAGGCGGTGTAGGAAAGACGACGACATCCGTCAACTTAAGTGCATGTTTAGCGTATTTAGGTAAGAAGGTGTTGCTCATTGATATTGACCCGCAAGGTAATACGACGAGTGGTGTTGGTATTAATAAAGGGGAAGTACAGTCATGCATATATGACATACTAATTGATGATGAAGATGTAAGAGCAACTGTTATACAATCAAACGTTGAAAATTTATTCGTAGTACCTGCGACGATTTCATTAGCGGGAGCGGAAATTGAGCTTGTTTCCACTATTTCACGTGAAGCTAGACTAAAAAATGCTTTACAGCATGTAAAAGGGGAATATGAGTATATAATTATTGATTGTCCGCCTTCGCTGGGGTTACTAACGATTAATGCGTTAATGGCAGCGGATTCGCTTATTATCCCTGTGCAATGTGAATATTATGCATTAGAAGGATTAAGTCAGTTATTATCGACTGTGAGATTGGTACAAAAGCATTTAAATAAAAATTTAATGATTGATGGCGTGCTTTTAACGATGCTAGATGCACGTACAAATTTAGGTATTCAAGTAATTGAAGAGGTAAAGAAATATTTCCAAGATAAAGTATATAAAACAGTTATTCCACGCAATATCCGTTTAAGTGAAGCACCGAGTCACGGTGAGCCGATTATTATTTATGATGCAAAATCGCGAGGTGCAGAAATGTATATAGAGCTAGCAAGGGAAGTGATTAAACATGGTTAAAGGATTAGGAAAAGGAATTGGCGCATTATTTCCAGAAGAAGCGATTCAACATGAAGCGAGCGTACAGCAAATTGACGTAACTAAGTTAGTAGCAAATCCATTCCAGCCACGAAAAGTCTTTAATGATGAGTCGATAGAGGAACTTGCACAGTCTATTCGTGAGCACGGTATTATTCAGCCGATTGTGGCACGAAAAAAAGGGAAGAAGTTTGAAATTGTCGCAGGAGAACGTCGCTACCGTGCAGCAAAAATTGCTGGACTAACAGAAATACCTGTTATCGTAAAAGACATGACTGAGCAGCAGATGATGGAAGTTGCCATTTTAGAAAACTTACAACGTGAAGATTTAACACCGATTGAAGAAGCGGAAGCGTATAGTAACTTAATTGACAAGCTTCATTTCACGCAAGAAGATTTAGCGAACCGACTAGGGAAAAGCCGTCCTCATATTGCGAACCATATCCGTTTACTGCAACTACCAGACGAAGTGCGTGCGATGGTCAATGAAGGCGCATTGTCGATGGGGCATGGACGGACGTTACTTGGTCTGAAAAATAAAAAGCAAATTTTTGAAGTCGCTAAAAAAGTAATAGCGCAACAGTTAAATGTGCGTCAAGTGGAAGCCCTTGTTCAGGCATTAAACGATGATGTTTCACGTGAAACAAAACCGCAACCACGCGATATTTTTGTACAAGCGACAGAATCGCAATTACGTGATTATTTCGGTACGAATGTCCAAATAAAGAAGCAAAAAGATAAAGGGAAAATCGAAATCGAATTCTACTCAGCAGAAGATTTAGAGCGTATTTTAGATATTTTACAAGTAGAAAGAGAGTAATAACGAGCCGCAATTAAGAGAGGGCAAGTCATGGTTTTATTAGGTTCATTAATTAATGCATTGTTCATTCTATTAGGGGGGGTTATTGGGCGGCTGTTTCGAAATATCCCTGAAAAAATGAAAGAAACTGTTATGTCAATCATCGGCTTAAGTGTAGCCGTTTTAGGTATTCAAATGAGTTTTGCGAGCAAAAATTTTGTCGTTATGATTATTAGTTTAGTTATAGGGGCGATACTAGGCGAATGGCTAGATCTAGATAAACGGTTTAATCGTTTCGGCAATTGGGTTGAATCATTGTTTGGTACGAAAAGTAATAGTTCAATTGCAGAGGGCTTTATCTCAGCGTCACTCATTTTTGTAATAGGTTCGATGGCGATTATTGGTGCATTAGATAGCGGTTTACGTAATGATCATAATGTGCTCATTACAAAAGGTATTATTGACGGTTTTATCTCGATTATTTTAGCATCTACTTTAGGAATTGGTGTGTTATTATCAGCCATCCCAGTAATTTTATATCAAGGTACTATTGCGATAGCTTCGGGTTTTATAAGCTCCTACATCCCGCAAGCAGCCCTTGATTTATTCATTCAGGAAATGACAGCAACAGGTGGTGTTATGATATTAGCAATTGGTTTGAATATCGTTGGTTTAACGAAAATTCGAGTAGCCAATTTGTTGCCTAGTTTTGTTGTAGTTGGGATAATTGTAGCTAGTATTTTTATTTTTCAATAAGTGCCGCTGCCAAGATAGCTGTAGGGCACGAGCAATTTTTTCACTCATCGTATACGTTAAGTGAAGTCTTGTGTTTTGCAATACTTGTGCTTCCATAAAGCCTCCAACGTTGACAACGCCTTTGATGGACAAGTCACCGATTGGGGGTAATTGTTTTTTTACAGCTCGTCCAGGGTAAAGCGGACCTTCATCGACGATAATCATACCAATCCGACTTTGTTCACCTAGGCATGCATCAATTGCTATGACAAAAGGTATTTCTATACCTATTTGCAAATCATTATATGTGTCTAGCAAGTTGAGTGCATGAAGTGGTTTTTCTAGTGTTCCAATCACTTCAAATGGGAAGGCGAAGTTACTTGTTAACTGGCTACCGATTAATGGACCGAGCGCATCGCCTGTAGAACGGTCTGTGCCGATGCAACAAAAAACTAGCCTATCATGTCCGAAGGGAATTGTTTGTAAAAATATTTCACTTAGTTGCCAAACTGCGCTAGACTTTTCATAGTGAACAGACAAATTTGTGTTATTTTGCATAAACATAGTCTCACTTTCTTATTTAAAGTTTATTACTCGTTTTCAAATTAAAAATACGTTATATTTATGCAGTATATTCAAATTGTTAATCCGTTATACAAGAGGTGGAAAAAATGGGAACAGAAGAACTAAATTTGGCGACAGGTGATTTAAAAGGGTTAAACCGAATAAGCCAAAAGTTTTTGGATTTTGTGACGAGCCAAGAACTATGGGATTTTGTTATAGTAGCATCCATTAAAATAATCGCGATTGTCTTAGTATCGTATTTAGCAATTCGAATTGGGAATAAAATTATTACGAATATATTTACATTACGCATGCGTACGCCACTCAAATATTCAGAACGACGTCAAAAAACAATATTAAAGTTACTCCAAAGTGTACTGTCTTATTTAGTTTATTTTTCAGCAATTATGGGGATTTTAGCATCTCTTCATATTCAAGTTGCTGGTTTACTTGCCGGGGCAGGGATTGCTGGTTTAGCAATTGGTTTTGGTGCACAAAGCTTAGTTAAGGACGTAATTACAGGATTTTTTATTATTTTCGAAGATCAGTTTGCTGTTGGTGATTACATTAAAATTAATACGGCAGAAGGTACAGTCGTTGAGATTGGCTTGCGTACAACAAAGATAAAAGGGTCAACTGGTGAACAATTTATAATTCCGAACGGTTTGATAACGGATGTTGTGAACTATTCTATTAATAACTCAAAAGTAATGATTGATATGCATCTCGCTGTTGATGCAAATATTGAAAAAGCTGAAAAGGTAATTACGGCTTATTTAGAAACGTTACCAAAAGTGCATCCTGAGCTTGTTAGTGCACCGACATTTCTAGGTGTACAGAGCATTACAGGGACAGAGGTAACGGTTCGTATTATGGCAGAGACATTACCGTTACAGCAATACGGAGTAACACGTACAATTCGTCGTGATGTAAAGGAATTATTAGAGAAGAACGGTATTCCTATTCCGTATCCGAAAATGATGTTGTATGACCGTGTGATGGGTCGAGAAGTTGAAGGGGGAGAATAACTTGAACCAAAAGTCATTTGAGCTAAATGATATTGTAGAAATGAAAAAGCAACATCCATGTGGAACGAATGCATGGAAAATTATTCGTCTAGGTGCGGATATTCGTATTAAATGTGAAGGATGCGGGCATAGCGTACTTATCCCTCGACGGGAATTTGAAAAAAAAATGAAAAAAGTAATTACGAGGGTGAACGAATCTTAGTTTTTTGACCTAGGTTCAATGTTTCAGCAGCATTAGACTTTTATTCCATGAATCAATATAATAGATAGGGTTATCAACTAGTAAAAAATGAACAAAACTTAGAAAGGTTGTGTCATGCATGGCATTAACAGCTGGTATCGTAGGCTTACCGAACGTTGGTAAATCGACACTATTTAACGCAATAACAAAAGCAGGTGCACTCGCTGCTAACTATCCATTCGCAACAATCGATCCGAACGTAGGGATTGTTGAAGTACCGGATGCACGTTTAGATAAATTAACAGAATTAGTAGAACCAAAGAAAACTGTACCAACAGCATTTGAATTTACGGACATTGCAGGGATCGTAAAAGGTGCTTCTAAAGGTGAAGGTTTAGGGAATAAATTTTTAGCGCATATCCGAGAAGTAGACGCAATTTGCCAAGTTGTACGCTGCTTTGTGGACGAAAATATTACGCACGTATCCGGTTCAGTTAATCCGATCGATGATATCGAAGTAATTAACTTGGAGCTTATTTTAGCGGACATGGAGTCTGTTGATAAGCGCATTCAACGCGTTTCAAAAATGGCCAAACAAAAAGATAAAGAGGCTATGATTGAAGAGCCAATTTTACTGAAAATTAAAGAAGTGTTAGAAGCTGAAAAACCAGCGCGCGCGGCAGATCTTTCTGATGACGAGAAGAAGATTATTAAAGGTCTACACTTGTTAACTATTAAACCTATGCTTTATGTTGCAAACGTATCTGAAGATGAAGTTGCAGATGCAGCTAACAATGAGTATGTGAAAATGGTACGTGATTTTGCAGCTGCTGAAGGAGCGCAAGTCATTACAATTTGTGCAAAAATCGAAGAAGAAATTTCTGAGTTAGATGACGAAGAAAAAGCGATGTTCCTAGAAGAGTTAGGTATCGAAGAATCTGGTTTAGACCAATTAATTCGCGCTTCTTATGATTTACTAGGTCTTGCAACTTACTTTACTGCAGGTGTACAAGAAGTACGTGCATGGACATTCCGTAAAGGTATGAAAGCACCACAATGCGCAGGCGTTATCCATACTGACTTCGAACGAGGATTCATCCGTGCGGAAACTGTTGCATACGAAGATTTAGTAGAATACGGTTCAATGACGGCTGCCAAAGAAGCAGGTAAAGTACGTTTAGAAGGTAAAGAATATATCGTTCAAGACGGCGATATTATGTTATTCCGATTTAATGTGTAAATAGATAAGGGTCCGTCTGAAAAAACATTTTGCGACGAGGATGGTGGCATTTTGATGCGACCACCACAGGAGCAATATTTGAAAATGGATAATTATTAATGATTAAAGGGGGTGTCCAGAAAGTAAAAACTTTCTGGACACCCCCTTTCGTAATTTATAAACAAATCAATCTAGCTCATTAGGTTGATTGCCTTTACCAGGTTTATCAGGTTGATTGCCCTTTCCTGGTTTGTCAGGCTGATTCCCTTTACCAGGCTTATCAGGTTGATTGCCCTTCCCTGGTTTGTCAGGCTGGTTTCCTTTGCCTGGTTTTGTTGGACCTGGAACCTTTTCTCGTTCAAACGTTAATTGAATATCATCAAAATAAGCCCCGTTTGTTGTGAAGTAATTGGAAGCTCCAAGGAAAATACGTGCATATTTTGCTCCTTCTAGTGCAGGTACGATTGCTTGTACAGTTTGCCACTCTTTATGTCCACCACGCACGTGAATGATATTTTCACCGTCTTTATCTGTCCCTACTTGCACACCGTTTTCATTATAATAACGTAAGAAGAAGCTGACACTACCATCCTCTAAAAATAGCTTTGTTGAAGCAGTATATGTTTGTCCTGCCTCAATCGGAATTAAATTAGATTGCGCAAAAACTGTTTCATTTTGAGCTGTATCTACTATTTTCAAGCTTGCTGCGCCATCTATTGAACGTAGATTACTCACTTCAAATTTTACATTGGCTGAAAAAGCACCAAATAGCGATGACCAACCTGGAATGACATTTTTTTTGACACGTTCTTCAAAGCTAGGATTCTCAAGTGTCACATTTACAGTTTCCATTTCTGGTACTTCTGGCGTTTCCACTTCGCCACCATCGATTACAGGAATCATATATAAATGAGTCGCTGTTGCATCAATATAGTAGATGTTTTCATTACCAGCTGCATCTTGTGCTAACACCATGAAATCGATCTCTGGTCCAGATGAAATGAGTGATACAGAGTCGAGCGTTTTTGGATCCAAGACAGATAATTTCCCGGCAACATCAGTGTATAATAGCCCGTCTTGACCAAATTCGATATGAACAGGGCGCCACATACCGCGATTTTTAATTTGTGGATATAAGTTTTTATATTTTACAACGTCAAGCGTTTCAGGATTTAATGCGAAAATAATACCATCCACAGCGCCCCATAATAGCTCATCCGGTCCAAATGTTAGACCGCTAATCATTGGAGGCGCATCTAATTCAGGAATAGCTAATTCAGTTTCTTTAATTACTCGCTCAGATGCGATATCCCATACAAATAACTTTGCTTTAGTTGCAGTAGGGTTAATATCTAGACCACCACGAATAGTTGTTGAGCCGTAAATTTTTCCGTTTTTCATGGCTAAGCCGACAATGCTATGATCTTTGATGACATTTGGGTATGTTAATTTGGTACTCGATAATGTATCAAAAATAGTTAAGGATCCACCTAATTTTTGATAGTTAGGGATTGTTCCAATTAATAGCTTACTATCTTCAAATTTCATAATATATGGGCGATCTTGATCGTAATCAGTCTTCAATTCAAATAATGTTTGGAGAGCTAATGTATCAGTATTCATTTTTTGAATAACTGCCCCTGGATAAATACCGAAGTATAGGTCATTATTTTTTCCAGCTACAATACCTTCTGCTTGTCCTTGGCTATAAGTGACGAATTGATTTGTTTTTGTGTTGAACTTAGAACCTTTAGGACCACCAGGATATGTCGTCATATATAGATTGCCATCTGGACCTTCACCTAAATTGTGTAATTTTAAAGGGGAAGCAACCATTGCGCCTGGTAGTGTTTTTGTTGTTCCTGTTTCTAAATTTGCAATGAAAATTTGACCTAATCTTGTCATAGTAACGACGGAGGCACCAGGTAAGTCAGGTGTACCGAATTCCATTGCCGCACCGCCACGCAATCCTGCTGCGAAACTAATACCTGTACGGCGGATTTCGAATGTTGTCATATTTACTTCGACGATTTCTCTGTTATGAATAACATAAATTTTGTCATCCTTAGTAGGGATCTGAATAAATCCAAAACTACCAAAATCATTTGCTGTGCCATCATGTAATTTTGCTAGTTTAACATCTTCTACCCATTGCTGAGTGAGCAAATTATAAAATAAAATGGCCCCTTCTTTTCCTTCATCAAAACGTGTTACTAAATAATGCCCTGCGATACTCATATCATAAGCGAAATTAATATCAGCTAAAGGCTTGCCGATAATGTTCGGTACATTTTTTGTAATGTCTTCTTTTGCTAACGTAGTCGTATTGATGCGATAGACTTTTCCAGATACGCCTAAACCAGCATATAAATAGCCGTCATAGTATTCTAATGAGCGAATATAACTGCCATTCCCACTATCGATCTTGCCTAAATCAATAAATTGATTAGTAGGTACATCATACTTAAAAATACGCCCATCGTTTTCTGCGTACGTACCAACGTACAAATTGCCTGCATCATCTGTTGTACTACTCCATACTTGATGAGTTGGACTTGGGACACCTAGCTTTGTTACTTTTTTCGTTTGTGGAGAATAACGCCACACCTCACCAATATTAGCGTTAGCAAGTGCAGCGATATACACATTGCCATCTTTGGCAATGGAGTGACTCCATACTTGAGAAACACCTTCTAATTGTTGAGAGAACAATAGTTCATTCGTTTTGACATCGACAATATTGAAAATACCGCCGTTTGCTGTTGCATAGACAACGTTTCTACCATCCTCTTGACCGAAAACAGCATTTATTAATACAACTTCTGATGCACCAATGCCTAAGTTTACGGGTTGTTTAAATCCCCGATTTTTTAACTGTGCAATGACGTTTTCTTCGTTAGCGTGGGTCGTATTGCTGTACATGAAGGAAAAAGCAAATACAACTACTAAAGTAAGCAAAATTTTACGTATACTTCTTTTTGAACGAATTAACATAGAAAGCCTCCTTTTATAGTATTAAATCAATTTTATTCTAAAAATTCTGTTAATAGTGTCTAAATATAGTCCTAAAATAGTAGACTTGAATAATTGATTATAAAGTACTTATAGAAAGAGGTTATTTAGTAGGTTATAACATATACGAAGTAATCTAAAAAAACTAGTGAAATAAAATACCTTGCTCAGTTAATAGCAAGGTATAGAATAGTTAAGTTTGATAAACATATAATTTAGGTAGCTTTGGATCATCCTTTACAAGTGCATCATCCGTAAATTTCTTCAGCTCCTTGTACATATAAAAATCTCCAACTGCTCCTGCAATTAGAACTGCTCCGAGTAATACAAGCATCGTACTATCAATATAAAAACCAATCATAGATGGAATGACACCAGTTGTCCAAAAAGGTAATAGTAAAGCCCGTTTCATCGCCTTGTTACGCAGTGGCTTTGAGGTTGTTGCATAGGCGATGCCAAGTTTTAAATTCACACCGTAATCTAGTTCTTTATATTTCACATTGCCAAAAATCATAAAGCCGATTAGATGGAAAGCTTCATGTAATGCAATAAGCACGATATAAGCAAGGGAAAAAATGATTGTATCCAAAAAGGAAAAACGAATAGTAAAGTGTTGATGTATTAAACTATTTAATATAAAAAAGATGATCATTAAAATAATGGTTAACCAAATGTTCGCCTTTGCTATTTTTTGCATGTTCAATTCAATAATGTGAGGTTCATTTTGAATCATCAAATTCACTCCTTATCTACTCCTTAATATAATTATACTATAAGGTGAAATTACATCTAATTGTCATGATATAGTTGCGATGCTTATTTTATTGTGTTACAATTCATTGATGTGAGTAATACAATTTACTTACTCCTTGCTCCCTAAAATTAGGAGAGCCCAAGTCCATAAGGAGGTGCAAAACAAAGATGAGAAAGTATGAATTAATGTACATTATCCGCCCGAACATTGAAGACGAAGCTAAAAAAGCTTTAGTTGAGCGTTTCAACGAAATCTTAACTTCAAACGGTGCTGAAATCATCGAGGCAAAAGAGTGGGGCAAACGCCGCTTAGCTTACGAAATCAACGACTTCCGCGAAGGTTTCTACCAAATCGTGAAAGTAAACGCTGGTTCAGAAGCAATCAACGAATACACTCGTTTAGCTAATATCAGCGAAGACATTATCCGTCACATCGCTGTTCGTGAAGATGCAAAATAATTTTTAACTAAAATGCTGTAAAGGAGGTTGTATACTGATGATTAACCGTGTCGTATTAGTTGGAAGACTTACGAAGGATCCTGAGCTTCGATACACACCAAGTGGAGTTCCTATGGCTCGTTTTACAATTGCTGTAAACCGAACATTCTCGAACCAACAAGGTGATCGCGAAGCTGACTTCATCGGCTGTATTGCTTGGAGAAAACAAGCGGAAAACTTAGCAAACTTTATGCGTAAAGGGAGCTTAGTTGGCGTAGAAGGTCGTATTCAAACAGGTAGCTTTGAAGGACAAGATGGGAAGCGCGTATACACGACGGATGTTGTTGCAGATGCTGTACAGTTCTTAGAGCCTCGCAGCGGAGGTAATGCATCTCAAAGTGCGCCAAACCAACAGTTCGGTGGCGGAAATTATGGTGGCGGGCAACCAAGCTATAATAACCAACCAAACGAACAATTTGGCGGTGCTCCTACTCAAGATTCATATGGTTCATATCAACAAAATCAACCACCACAGAATCAGCAAAACTATACACGTATGGATGAAGATCCTTTTGCAAACAGCAAAGGACCAATCGAAGTATCTGAAGACGATTTACCGTTCTAATTTGATACTTTGGCATCCAATTAAAACTATTAAAGGAGGATACCGATAATGGCACCACGTCGCGGAGGCCGCAAACGCCGTAAAGTTTGCTACTTCACTTCAAACAACATTACGCACATCGACTACAAAGATGTAGATCTTTTAAAGAAATTCATCTCTGAGCGCGGTAAAATTTTACCACGTCGCGTAACTGGAACTTCAGCTAAATACCAACGTAAACTTACATCTGCAATTAAAGTTTCTCGTATTATGGCTTTACTTCCATTCGTTGCAGAAGAAAAATAATAATCTCTAAATAAAGCACAGCAAAGGCGCTAATTACCCTTTGTTGTGCTTTTTTATATACAATACAGGGGAAAGGAATGGTTGTTGCTATTTTATAGGCTGGAGTCCATAAGTCCAGAGCGAAATTCCTTTATATAAGGCACCTGTTACTTAAATCCCCTGGAATCAATCAATCTCGCCTATTAGGTGAAAATCTGTCTATTCAATCAAGGAGAACCAACATGAGCAAAAATAAGGACAACACAGAGGTTATCTTACTTTCTGACCCATCCGAACAGTTGATGCATCCTTTTTATAATAAACAAATCGTTTTTACAGGCGCCCTTTCCACTATGACGCGTTCAGAAGCTGCGAAAAAAGTGCGAGCCTATGGAGGGATTATGCAAGGGGCTGTTACAAAGGAGACGGATTTCGTTATTCTTGGGAAGAAGCGACGTAGTAAAAGTACGAAACAATTAAAAGCTGAGCAGTTAATTAGCCTTGGTCTGGACATTCAAATTATTGCTGAGGATGATTTTATTTGGCTCATTTCTATGCAAAAAGAATATCAACCATCATCTTTTAAAGATTCCTAATGATACGATTCCCCGTGATATATCGAATGAAGTTTTAGCATATAATTGTTTATCATCCATAATGTTTAAAGAGATATTGTATAATGAATAAATAAGAATTATTTTTGTTAAGGGGCGAATTTATATGATCATCGTAACAACTGAGAATATTGCTAATCATCAAATTACTGAAGTGTTAGGTCCAGTATTTGGTTTAACCGTAAGAGCAAGAGGAATTGGTAAAGATATCGTTGCGTCGCTAAAGGGGCTTGTAGGCGGAGAAATAAATCAGTATACAGAAATGCTTGAAGATGCGAGAAAACAAGCAATAGATCGTATGGTGAAAAACGCTACAGCAATGGGGGCAAACGCTATTGTTATGATGCGTTTTGACTCCGGTGAAATCGGTCAAAATATGAGTGAAATTGTATCTTATGGAACAGCTGTTATCGTGGAAAAGAGATAACAAATGGAATGGATTATAGGATTTTATAGTATCCAATTGTTAATTCTTATTATATTAATAATCGGATCATGGTTCATCTGGGATCGCCGGTTTAAAACAAAACATGGGCAACAAGTTCCTAAAGGCTTCGTACGTACTAATGAGATATCCATTGATCCAATCACAAATAAGCGATTAGTTGTTTACTTCAACCCAGAATCTGGCGAGCGCTTTTATAAGGAAGAAAAAAGTAAATAAAATGACTAAATTGTAGGGAAGTCAATAAATTCGATGAAATCATTTTGATTTTATCGGATTTTTTTTTTGAGGAAATATACGAAATCAATCATTTGTTCGTTTTTGCATTTTTGTTTGCTACCTAAAAAAATGGTATAATAAAAAGAGTGAGAAAAAGTTTTTGTAATTATAAAAAGGAAGGTCCTTTATGCCAAATAATCAAACGAGAAGGTTAACGCAAGGCGCTATGATGATAGCCTTATTTGCTGTACTAATCGCAATTGCCTTTTATATACCTATTATTAACGTGATTGCAACGGTATTTGCATTACTACCGATTGCGTGGTTTAGTGCAAAATATGATCGTACGACAGCAATTATGGTTGCAACAATTGCAGTTGTTATTACCTTCTTTTTCGGTGGAGTGATGATCATACCGTTTTCGCTCATCTTCGCTGCAATTGGTGTTGCGATTGGTGATGCGCTTCGAACAAAAAAAAGTAAACTATTTTTACTCATGTCTTCTAGTTTAACCTTATTATTTACATTTGTAATTCAGTATATTATTTCATTACGCTTATTTGAATTTGATTTTATTAAAGATTCAATGAAGCTTATGCGTGACAGTTATGAGCAAGCACTGACTTTATCAGAACAGCTAACAGGCAAGCAAATTGTTACACAAGAATATTTAAATGCGCTGTTCGATATGATGGAGATGGCACTACCAGCATCGATTACGCTTGCTGTTTTCGCCTTAGCATTTATATTAATTTCCGTCAATTTACCAATACTAAAGCGTTTAGGTATTGAAGTGCCAAAGTTTGCAGCGTTTAAAAATATGCGCTTACCGAGGGCTATTTTATGGTATTACTTAATTGTGTTAATTATTAACCTATTCGTAAAGCCTGAAATTGGGACGATGCTTTATGTTATTACATTGAACTTTTCGTTTCTATTATGGGTATTATTTACGTTACAAGGTTTATCGTTTATTTACTTTATTATTGATGAATACATGGCACCAAACTTTTTAAAAGTTTTAATAACATTACTTGCGATACCTTTACTATCATTCGTAATTTTACTAGGTATTATTGATTTAGGATTTAACTTACGTGAATTTGTTAAAGGAAAGAAACAGAAGAAATGAGGGGTTAATAAAAATGGGTATTTTTAGAAAACGATTAATCCGATATCCGCTTTTATTTCTATCCTTTCTAGCGATAGTGGCAGCATTCTTCCTTATTTTCTCGAGCTTTTGGATTGGCGGCCTTGTATATTTATTACTTGCTACTGTAGGGCTTTTTTATGCTTGGAGAATTGAAAGAACTACTTATTTAGAAACAGAAAAGCATATCGAATCAATATCCTTTCGTATGAAAAAAGTGGGGGAAGAAGCCCTTTTAGAAATGCCAATTGGGATAGTGCTCATTAATGATAAGTATGAAATTGAGTGGGCGAACCCGTTTATGTTGCAAGCATTAGATGTGGAATCACTTATTGGAGAAGATATGTTTAGCTTGTCAGAAGGCTTGTATAGCTTAATCAAGCCAGAGGAAAAGCGAGAAATAACGATAACAATTCGTGAGCGTAAGTATCGTGTGTTTTATAAAAACAAGGAAAAATTATTATACTTTTTTGATGTAACAGAGCAAGTAGAGATTGAAACGCAATATTTTGCAGATCGAACAGTTCTTGCTGTACTATTTATTGATAACTATGATGAATTAACCCAAGCGATGGATGACCAGGCACGCAGTGTGACGAATACGATGATCACCTCTATTGTAAATGAATGGGGTGCTCATTACGGAATTTTTGTGAAGCGTATTTCGTCGGATCGTTTTTTAGCCGTGTTAAATGAATCGATTTTAGCCGAGTTAGAGAAGAAAAAGTTTTCAATTTTAGATGTAATTCGTGAACGTACGATGCAAAAAAACTTGTCGTTAACGTTAAGTATCGGTGTAGGTGCTGGGTCGCCATCATTAATTGAGCTTGGCGAGCTAGCACAATCAAGTCTCGATCTAGTGCTGGGCCGTGGTGGTGACCAAGTGGCGATTAAACAGCCAAATGGAAAATTACGTTTTTACGGTGGGAAAACAAACCCGGTAGAAAAGCGAACACGTGTAAGAGCGCGCGTCATTTCCCATGCACTGCGTGATCTTATTCAAGAAAGTGATCAAGTGTTTGTGATGGGGCACAAAAATCCGGATATGGATGCAATTGGTGCAGCTATTGGGGTCCGGAAAATGGCGCAAATGAATAAAGTAGAAGGCTATATTGTCGTTAATTTCGATGAAATAAACGGTAGTGTAGATAGGCTGATGGTAGAAATAGAAGAGAAATCGGATTTTTACGACCGCTTTATTTCACCAGATGAAGCATTATCTAAAGTAACAGCTAAATCGCTACTTGTTATTGTCGATACACATAAACCAAGTCTTGTTATTGACCAGCGATTATTTAACAAAGTAGATAAAGTTGTTGTCATTGACCATCATCGTCGTGGTGAGGAATTTATCCTTAATCCAACGCTTGTTTATATGGAGCCATATGCATCATCAACGGCGGAGTTAGTAACAGAGCTACTTGAATATCAGCCAAAAAATGAAAAAATAGCGATGCTTGAAGCAACGGCATTATTATCAGGAATTATCGTTGATACGAAAAGCTTTACATTGCGAACAGGTGCACGAACGTTTGAAGCAGCTTCCTATTTGCGATCACATGGGGCCGATACAATATTAGTGCAACGGTTATTAAAAGAAGATGTTGATACGTATATTGAGCGCTCGAAAATCGTACAGACTGTAAAATTTGTATTCCCAGGTATTGCTGTTGCCACAGGGGATGACGGACGCGTGTATGATTCAGTATTAATCGCCCAAACAGCAGATATTTTACTAACGATGAAGGATGTGTCTGCTGCGTTTGTCATTGCGCACCGTAACGACGGACTTATTGGCATTAGTGCACGTTCTTTAGGTGAAACGAACGTACAGCTCGTAATGGAAAAACTCGGTGGTGGGGGCCATTTAACGAATGCCGCAACACAAATTGAAGCGAACTCTATAGATGAAGTGAAAAAATATTTAATAGATGCAATTGCAGAAGTAATGGAAGGGAGTAATGAACAATGAAAGTAGTATTTTTAAAAGACGTAAAAGGTAAAGGTAAAAAAGGTGAAATTAAAAATGTAGCGGATGGTTACGCACAAAACTTTTTAATTAAAAACGGTTATGCAGTTGAAGCAAATAACCAAGCGATTAGCCAATTAGAAGGTCAAAAGAAATTAGAAGAAAAAAATGCAGCAGCTGAGTTACAAGCGGCAAAAGATTTAAAAGAGAAAGTTGAAGCGTTAGAAGTTGTAGTGAAAGCTAAATCTGGTGAAGGTGGTCGTCTATTCGGATCAGTTTCAACAAAGCAAGTAGCAGATGAATTGCAAAAAACACATAATATTAAAATAGATAAACGTAAAATGGATTGTAATGAAGGCATCCGTTCTTTAGGCTATACAAATATCCCGGTAAAATTACATCATGATGTAAAAGCTACATTAAAAGTACATGTTATCGCTGAATAAGGAGAGCATACTATGAACGAATCCATGATGGACCGCGTTCCGCCGCATAACCATGAAGCTGAGCAATCGGTTATCGGTGCTATATTTCTTGAGCCACAAGCGTTAATTACAGCATCAGAAATTTTAATGCCGGAAGATTTTTATCGTCGTGCACATCAAATAATTTTCCAAACGATGCTTACACTAAGTGATCAAGGAAAAGCGATAGATGTTGTCACAGTTACAGAAGAACTTTCAGTAAAAAAAGAGCTCGAGGATGTTGGTGGGCTATCGTATATTACGGAGCTTGCGAACGCAGTACCAACAGCTGCTAATATTGCACATTACGCAAAAATTGTAGAAGAGAAGGCTTTATTACGTCGTTTAATCAATGTTGCAACAAAAATTGTTCAAGATGGTTATACACGTGAGGATGAAGTAGAAGCATTACTATCTGAGGCAGAAAAGAAAATGATGGAAGTCGCCAATCGTAAAAATGCGGGCGACTTCAAGCATGTTAAAGATGTACTTGTCGAAACGTTTGATAATATTGAAAAATTACAATCAAGACAAGGTGATGTCACAGGTATCCCAACTGGATTCCGCGATTTAGATCGTATTACAGCTGGTTTCCAGCGCAATGATTTAATTATTGTTGCAGCTCGTCCATCTGTAGGTAAAACCGCATTTGCACTTAATGTAGCGCAAAGTGTAGCAGTACAGGCTCGCGAAAACGTAGCGATATTCTCACTCGAGATGGGTGCTGAACAGCTTGTTATGCGTATGCTTTGTGCGGAAGGAAATATTGATGCGCAAGTATTACGTACGGGTGCCTTAACTACAGATGACTGGGGAAAGCTAACTATGGCGATGGGGAGTTTATCGAATTCTGGTATTTTTATTGATGATACACCAGGTGTTCGCATTAATGAAATTCGTGCAAAATGCCGCCGTTTAGCCCAGGAACACGGTCTTGGCATGATTTTAATCGACTATTTACAGCTTATTCAAGGTAGTGGACGTCCTGGTGAGAACCGTCAGCAAGAAGTATCAGAAATCTCACGTTCATTAAAGGGTCTTGCACGTGAATTAAAAGTTCCTGTAATTGCATTATCTCAGCTTTCTCGTGGTGTTGAACAGCGACAAGATAAGCGCCCGATGATGAGTGACTTGCGTGAATCTGGTTCGATCGAGCAAGATGCTGATATCGTTGCATTCTTATATCGTGATGACTATTACGATAAAGAGTCTGAGAGCAAAAATATGATTGAGATTATAATAGCAAAGCAACGTAACGGTCCAACTGGTACAGTAACGCTTGCTTTCAAAAAAGAATTCAATAAGTTTATTAACGTGGATTGGTCGGAGCATCAGCCGCCACCGGAATATTAATTCTAATACTTTTTTACCTATCAGAATATATGGTAGGTAATGTTAAATGAATTAATAATAATAGGTTTTTTCTCAGTGAGTTTAGTGAGAGAATAGAAAAGTATTGCCCCTACTATTTAAGAATAATAGAACAATGACAAATAGCTTTTAATATAAAAACTCCTTGAAACGTATTGTTTTAAGGAGTTTTTATATTTATGAAAAAGACAAAATAGTATTTAAATGTATAAAAGTCTTATTGGTTGAATATAAATTTAATAGAAAAACATACCAATTGTTGTTATAAATAGTTAAAGTAATTCCTGAATTATGACAAATTATTATATAATAATACAGTTTCATTACAAAAACTATAAATAGTTCAATAGAAATAAGTAATATGATACATTAGAGGAGTGTGATTTTTCACATAAAAATCCTATACGTATTTATTGGACAGATTTTGGAAGGGGCTTTATCATGAGTTCGAAATGGAACATAAAGAAAGACTCTAATATACAATATCATAGTTTATTGAAGCGGCAATCAAATCTATTAAAAAAGACTTCAATTGCAGCACTTTTACTGCTTGGTTTGACGTTAAATGTAGGCTTTTCTAAAGAAGTAGAAGGAAAAAATTCATTTAGCAAAATTTATCATATTTATGCCAATGACGCTTATATTGGCGCAGTATCAAATTTAGAAGCAGTTGAAATGGTAATTACAGAAAAAGAGCAACAAGTAAGTGAAAAATATGATGAGTTATTTGTTGATGCTCATTCAAATATCGAAGTTGTTCCGGAGCAGGTTTTCCAAGCAAGTACAAATGATGCAGACATATTAGCAAAATTAAAGCAGGCACTCGTTGTTGAAGCGGAAGCTTATGCTCTACAAGTGAGCGGCGAAACAGTAGCATACGTAAAAGACGAGGCTGAATATGAAAAAGCACTTAATTTACTAAAGCTTGAATATGTTACACAAGAAGAATTAGATGCATTAAATAATAACAAAGATAATACTCAATTACGTGAACTAAAGAAAAATGAAACACGTATTTTAGAGGTCTCTATATTAGAACCAGTTGAAGGCGAAGCGACTAAGGCAAAACCGACAGAAATTTTAAATGCTGAAGAAGCTGTAGAATTATTACAAACAGGTACGCTTGAGAAGGAAGTTTATACTGTACAAGCTGGTGATGTGCTTGGATCAATCGCAAAAGAGCATGAGCTGAAAACATCTGAATTACTTGAGTTAAACCCAAGTATTAGTGATACAACGGTTTTACAAATTGGACAAGAGTTAAACGTAACAGTAAATAAACCATTAGTAACAGTAAAAGTTGTAGAAGAAAAGTCTAAAGTTGAAACAATTGACTATGCACATATTGTAGAAGAAAATGCCCGTATGCCAAAAGGTGAGAAGAAAGTTATAGCAGAGGGCGCTGAAGGTAAAAAAGAAGTGTCTTATTTAATCACTCTTGAAAATGGGGAACGGACAGAACGTGTCGTTACAAATGAAGAAATAACACAAGAACCTGAAAATCGAGTTGTGGAAGTTGGAACAAAAGTGATTCCTTCTCGTGGTACAGGCAGTTTCTCTTGGCCAACAAATGGGGGCTATATTTCAAGTAATGTAGGCGAACGATGGGGAGCTTACCACCGCGGTATTGATATCGCACGACCATCAAATTACACAATTAAATCAGCCGATAATGGTGTTGTTACATTTACAGGTTGGGACGGCACATACGGTAATAAAATTGTTGTAAATCATAACAATGGTTACGAAACAATTTATGCGCATCTTTCACAAATTGATGTTTCTGTTGGACAAGTTGTTGAACAAGGATCAGCAATTGCAGTGATGGGTTCAACTGGTAATTCAACAGGTACCCATTTACATTTTGAAATCCATAAAAACGGCGCATTAGTGAATCCTTTATCTTACTTACCATAAGCATTCAAAGACAGTCCTAGAAATGGACTGTCTTTTTTCATAATATAATAACGTATAATCATTTTGCATTGAAGTATGGCCAAAGTATTCTGTAAACATTTTGCATCGAGTAACCTCAAATGCCATTTTGTTCGTTGTAAGTAGAGAGGGGAGCATATACATTTTTTTTATATAATTATTTCCTGAGAAATAGTCTTATATGAAATATCTGTTTAATGCATCAAATTGTAAAGCATGATAGAGTTAAAGTAGACTGAATTTGAAATTAAACAAATGTATATAAAAATAAATTAGTGAGAGGAAGATGGATATGAGTAAAACCATTTTAGTTGTAGATGACGAGAAACCAATCGCGGATATTTTGCAGTTCAATTTAATAAAGGAAGGTTATCGTGTAATTTGTGCGTATGACGGTGATGAGGCGTTAGAAAAAATAGAGGAAGAGCAGCCGGATTTAATGTTGTTGGATATTATGCTGCCGAAGCGTGATGGTATGGAAGTATGTCGAGAAGTTCGAAAAAAGTATGACTTCCCAATCATTATGCTTACAGCTAAAGGGTCTGAGATTGATAAAGTGCTAGGTCTGGAAATGGGTGCAGATGATTATGTAACAAAACCATTTAGTACGCGTGAGCTAATTGCACGTGTCAAAGCTAATATGCGCAGGCTTAATGTCGCAACACAAGTCGGGGAAGTAGTAGAAGAAACGAATGATATCGTCGTTGGCTCATTAACAATCCAACCGGATGCGTATTTAGTATTAAAACGGGATGAGGCAATAGAATTAACACATCGTGAATTCGAATTGTTACACTATTTGGCAAAACATATTGGCCAAGTAATGACACGCGAGCACTTACTACAAACGGTATGGGGCTATGATTATTTTGGTGATGTTCGTACAGTGGATGTAACGATTCGCCGTTTACGTGAAAAAATTGAAGACAACCCTAGTCATCCTACATGGATTGTGACACGTCGAGGAGTAGGCTATTATTTACGAAATCCTGAGCAGGAGTAAAATGAATGCAAAAAGTTAGCTTTTTTAAGTCAATTCATGTAAAGCTTGTGTTAATTTATATTTTATTAATTATGATTGCTTTACAAATAATTGGAATGTACTTCTCAAAAGAGTTAGAGAAAAATTTAAAAACAAATTTCCAATTATCTATTTCCCAAAGTATTGATCTTGTCCAATATAGTATTCGTGAGGAAATATTAAAAGAACGAAATGACACGACACCATCGCTTGAAGAAAGTTTAAGTGTCATTTTGCGGGAGTTTACTACAGACGATATAAATGAAATTCGTGTTATTGATAATCGTTATCGTATATTAGCTACATCTGACAGAAATAACCAATCGATTGTCGGGCAACGTTCAACGGATGAACTTGTTCGTAAGTCTATGGAAGCGGAAATTTATAAAGAAAAAATATTTTATAAAAAAAATACAAATAAGCGTGTTTGGGGATTAGCCAAGCCGATTTTTAAAACAGTTGGTCCGAACAGTGAAGTAATCGGAGTCATATATATTGAATCGAATATTGAAAAAGTATTTGAGCAAATGAGCGAAATTAACCGTATTTTTGCAGCGGGGACGGCAATGTCTCTTATTATTACAATAATATTAGGGATTTTAGTAGCGCGTACAATAACACGACCAATATCGGATATGCGTAAACAAGCACAGGCGATGTCAAAAGGGAATTTCTCTCGAAAAGTTCGTGTTTATGGGACAGATGAAATTGGACAACTTGCTATTGCTTTTAATCATTTAACAAATCGTCTACAAGAATCGCAATCAACAGCTGAAGCGGAGCGTCGAAAGTTAGCATCAGTTCTTAGTAATATGACAGACGGAGTTATTGCAACGGATCGTAAAGGTAAAATAATTTTAATTAATGAGCCGGCACTTAGTTTATTACATGTTTCACGTGAAACAATGATGAATCGTCCGATTGCTTCAGTTCTTGGACTAGATCAGGAGTATAGCTTTGAAGATTTAATTCATTTAAAGGATCCAGTTAATTTAAATTTTAGTACGTATGATGCGCCGTATATATTACGTGCAAATTTCTCAGTTATTCAAAAGGAAACGGGCTTTGTTAATGGTTTAATTACCGTATTACATGATATTACGGAACAAGAAAAAATCGATATGGAGCGACGTGAATTTGTAGCTAATGTTTCGCATGAGCTTCGTACACCATTAACGACAATGCGTAGCTATTTAGAAGCGCTAGAGGGTGGCGCATGGCGTGACGAAAAAATTGCACCGATGTTTTTAAATGTAACACAAACAGAGACCGAGCGTATGATCCGCCTCGTAAATGATTTACTTCAACTATCGAAAATGGATAGTCAAGATTACGAACTAAATAAAGACTTTGTTGAATTTAATAAGTTTTTCAATCGAATTATCGACCGTTTTGAAATGTCAAAATCGCAAAATGTAGAGTTTATTCGTTTGCTGCCAGAAACTAGCTATTTTGTGGATATTGATACAGATAAATTAACACAAGTTATTGATAATATAATTTCCAATGCACTGAAATATTCACCAGATGGCGGCAATATTCGCTTTGGCTTTACGGTGCATGACACGATGCTAAAAGTAATGGTCTCAGATGATGGGATGGGTATTCCAAAAGAAAATGTCGGCCGTATTTTTGACCGTTTCTACCGTGTAGACCGAGCTCGTGCACGTTCAATGGGAGGGTCTGGTTTAGGACTTGCTATTGCGCGTGAAATGATTGAAGCACATGGCGGTAAAATTTGGGCAGAAAGTGAGGAAGGTGCAGGTACAACAATTTTCTTCACATTGCCTTATGAACTTGATGAAGCGGGGGATTGGGAATGAAATATATTGAACATATAAAATCTGTTGTTCTATTTCTCCTTGTGTCTCTTAGCTTGTTGCTGACGTTTATGGCTTGGAGCTACCAGCCAAATTATAAAACGATGGAAGATGTGCAAGTAGAACAAGTGTACATCGGTAATAAAAAGACAGCGGAGCAAGTAATCAAACCTTACCGAATATTATTTAGAGAAGATGACGTTTTTACAGGTAGTGTATCAAGTACAGTTATAGATAGTTTTATGTCCATGATACCAAAAATGCAGGCACAAGATTTTACATTAATTAATAATAATCTATCAGATGTAAAAATAAACGAAATGCAACGTATAAACGACCGCATGACGTTATTTTTCCCAACTGATGTGCCGTTGCCTGCATTTTCTACAATTTTACCATTCAGTGATAAAGATTTGCCGGAAACAACTTTTAACCGCATTATTGTTGACTGGAGTCGCCTAGCTACAAGCAGTCAATTACAGTTTTTGTTTATTAGTACTGAAAATCGAACATCATACCGTTCATATGTGACAGTCTTTGATGAAACAAAACTTTTACGTGGTTTTATTAAGCCGGCATTAAACTTTGCTGAATATGTAGAGGTTGAGCGACCAGATGCATTATCACTTTATACAGTAAGTGATGGCATTGAATTGACACAATACACGTATTATATTGATGAAATCTCACCAAATTTATTTAAAAATATTTTATTTACAGATCCAAATATCGTGCAGAGAAATATTGAAAGTGTACAATATGAAAAATATGATGATGGAATGTCGCTCATGACAGTAGATACGCAGAGCAAAATTATTAACTATGTATATCCTGCAGCGGAGAGTCTATCACTCATACCAGCTTCCCGTTTGTTTGAAGACAGCTTTGATTTTTTGAACGAGCACGGGGGGATTACAGCAGATTATAGATTTTCAGCAATGAATTTACAAAAGCATGTGACAGAATATCAATTGTACTTGCAAGGCTACCCGGTCTATAGTAATGACACGCTAACACGAATTACAACAACTTGGGGTGATGATCGCATTTTCCGTTATCGTCGTCCTTACTATTCGCTTATTATGGATATTCCGGGAGAGAAAACGGTGAAAGAACTAGCTTCTGGTCCGGAAATACTAGAGTATATTAAACATCATACGGATTATCAGCTTCAGGATGTAAAAGATATTGTTGTAGGCTATTATTTAGTACAAAATCAAAACGTAGAATGGTTCACGTTAGTGCCCAGCTGGTTTATGATTACAGATGCTGGTTGGACGCATATTACGCCTGAACGATTAGGGGGGATTGAATATGGATTGGAGTAAAACAAAATCTATATTCATCTTTGTGTTTTTAATATTAAATATCTTTTTGTATTTGCAGTATTTAAATAACTATAATGAGGCACAGAAAGTTGAAGAACCTGGGGAAAAAGATATTGAAGTTCGTTTAAAGGAAGATAATATAACCTATGATGCTTTGCCAACTAATATTGAAACGGCAACATATATTACAGGTAAGGTAAAAAACTTTAATATTGATGAGCTCCCGGTAAGTGCGAAACAATCGTATAATATAGAAAGCGATAATAATACGCTAGTTGTAACGTTAAGAGAGCCAATTAAATTGCGTAGCATAGATGAAGTAGAAAGTTTTCAAGAATTTTTACAACAGTATGTTTATGAAGGTTCTTCCTATAAAGTATGGAATATTGATGCAGATGAAGGTAGTGCGATTTGCTTCCAACGTATGAATGATAGCACGCTATATAACGGTTTCGTAAAAGTGTATTTCAATGAAGATGGCGAAGTGTACAAGTATGAGCAAAAGATGCTTGAAAACTTAGAAGAATTAAATCGGAAAAAAAATATATTCACACCAATTCAAATCATTCAATCATTGTACGCGAAAAACTTATTAAAGCCAGATTCACATATAACAAGTATGGAATTAGGCTACTCGACACTTGTGCAGCTTACGCAAACACAAGTATTTGCACCAACATGGGAAGTCCGTGTGGAAACTGCGGATGGAATGAATGAACAGTTTTTTGTTAATGCAGTCGAAGGGAAAGTAATCGATATGCAGTTAGATGTAAAAGATGTAGAGGAAGAAGAATAGGGAGTTTTACACATGCGATTTAGTGTTTTAGCTAGTGGTAGTACAGGAAACGCAGTATATGTAGAAAATGATGACCATGCATTTTTAGTCGATGTAGGTCTGAGTGGTAAAAAAATGGAACAGCTTTTCGCTAAAATTGATCGTGATATGAAAAAGCTTTCAGGTATTTTAGTGACGCATGAGCATAGTGACCATATAAAAGGGCTCGGTGTTGTAGCGCGTAAATACAATGTTCCGATATTTGCTAATGCAAAAACGTGGGATGCAATGGAAACCCATATAGGTAATATTCCAATAGACTTGCGGTTCCAGTTTGATATGGAGACAGTGAAAACATTTGGTTCGATGGACATTCAATCATTTGCTGTTTCCCATGACGCGGTCGATCCAATGTTTTATGTATTTCATGAAAATGGCCGGAAGCTTGCGGTTATTACTGATACAGGCTATGTCAGTGACCGGATGAAAGGGCATATACGCGGGGCGGATTCTTTTGTTTTTGAAAGTAATCATGATATCGGAATGCTTCAAATGGGTCGATATCCTTGGAGTATTAAGCGCCGTATTTTAAGTGACGTAGGGCATGTTTCAAATGAGGATGCAGCAGTTGCAATGAGTGATGTTGTATTTGAAAAACCAACTCAAATTTATTTATCACATTTAAGTAAAGATAATAATATGAAAGAATTAGCACGTATGAGTGTATCGCAAACATTGCAGTCTTGCGGTATTATTACAGGGGAATTCGTGCATCTTCATGATACAGATGCAGAACAACCGACAAAGCTCGTAACGGTTTGATTTTATAAAAAAGAGTTTTATGCACATCGCATAAAACTCTTTTTAATGTAGTTTTAATTATTTTTCATCTAATTTTAATGTTTTATGTGTATGCTAATACTAAGAAATAATCGAAAGGAAGATTTAGATGAATTATAATGATGAAGAAAAACAACCTACACAGCAGGAACCATTAACACCTCTTCAAGAACGTCTAAAACGTGAAGAAGAAGAAGAGCTAAATAAAAAACGTGCAAAAAAGGATAAAGGGGGAAATAAAACGGGCTATTTTGTTAGCGGCCTTTCAGGAGTAATAGTCGGTGCCTTATTAATGTGGCTATTATTACCTTCGCTCGTTGGACAACTGCCAGGTACGAATACAGCAATTAATCAGCCTAACCAGCATAATACACAAACAGCTACTGCAGTAACAACTGATATTACTAAGGCTGTTGAGGAAGTATCAGAGGCAGTAGTTGGTATTACAAATATGAGGCAAGTATCAAACTTCTGGAATCAACAATCTACTACACAGGCAGCAGGTAGTGGCTCTGGGGTTATTTATAAAATTGCTGGGGACAAAGCTTATATTGTTACAAACCACCACGTAGTTAGTGATGCACAACAAGTAGAAGTAACACTTGCTGATGGTTCTAAAGAAAATGCTGAATTAGTCGGTAGTGATATTTGGACAGATTTAGCAATCATTTCGATTAGCAGTAAAAATGTAACGACTGTTGCCAAGTTTGGTGACTCCGATGTATTAAAGCAAGGAGAAGCAGTTATCGCTATTGGTAATCCATTAGGGTTAGAATTTTACGGTTCCGTAACGGCAGGTGTCGTATCAGGTAAAGATCGTTCAGTTCCGATGGATTTAAACGAAGATGGTTATGTAGATTGGAATATGGAAGTTTTACAAACTGACGCAGCAATCAACCCAGGGAATAGTGGTGGTGCACTTATTAATCTCGCAGGTGAATTAATCGGCATTAACTCCATGAAAATTGCGGAGTCTTCTGTTGAAGGCTTAGGCTTCTCTATCCCAATTAACAGTGCTATTCCAATTATTGAGGAGTTAGAGTTAAAAGGTGAAGTACAACGTCCAGCAATGGGTATTTCATTACTTGACTTAACAGAGGTACCAGCATTTTATCAGCAACAAACATTGAACATACCTGAAGAAGTAACAACGGGTGTCGTTATTACGGAAGTAGTAAAAGGTTCAGCAGCGGATAAAGCAGGCGCAAAACAATATGACGTAATTGTCGAAATGGATGGCAAAAAAATCGAAAACTCCATCGAACTACGAAAACATTTATATAATGAAAAAGAAGTGGGCGATAAATTAAAAATGAAAGTATATCGCCAAGGTAAATTAGTCGAGTTAGAATTAGTTTTAGTAAATAAAACAACGTTATAATTTGTGGATAACTAAAACGGAAGATATTAAATTGTACACAACAAGTAGTGAAAGAAAGCACTTTCTTTCCTACTTGTTTTTTCTTTGTTACAATAGGTTGTGGATAACATTTGCGAAAATGTGTATAAGTTTGTGGAAATTTCAGATTATTGGAGGACGTAAAAAATGAAAAAATTTAGTTGTGAAACACATATAGATCACGCGTTAGACATGTTTGTTGCAGAGACGGAAGAGTTCCCCATTATGGATAAATTAACCGAAGAAGAAAAGTTATCCACAAAATGTTCTTACTGTGAAGAGCAAGCTACATATATAGTATCAAGTAAATAACTTTACACAATATATTGAATTCTCTTGTTGATATGTGGATAACTTTTGTGGATAACGTGTTTGTAAATGAAATGTAAAGGTGGATAAGCTGTGAATATTACCATCATATCAGTAGGAAAACTAAAAGAAAAGTACTTAAAAATGGGAATTGATGAATACGTAAAGCGCCTCGGTAGCTATGCAAAAGTAGAGCTAGTCGAAGTCCCAGACGAAAAAGCACCCGAACAACTATCGGATGCGGAAATGGAAATCGTGAAAAAGAAGGAAGGCGAGCGCATTTTAGCAAAGCTAAGCGACAACACGCACGTCATTGCACTTGCACTTGATGGCAAAATGAAAACATCCGAAGAAATGGCCGCGGATCTGGACGCACTCATGACATACGGCAAAAGTAAAGTCGCCTTCGTCATCGGCGGCTCACTCGGCCTACACGACGATGTAATGCGACGTGCTGATGAAAAGCTATGCTTTGGCAAAATGACATTACCTCACCAGCTCATGAAGCTAGTTTTAGTCGAGCAAATTTATCGGAGCTTTAGGATTATTAAGGGTGAACCGTACCATAAGTAAATGAGGTTTATAATATTAAATAAACTCTAACTTATACATGTTTTGTACAAATGCTGAAGATAATACAGTTATTAAACCAAATTATAACGTTTTCCTTACGCCGATAAATCAAATTAATTCAGTTATTGAAACCTATCCAAAAGGAATAGCGGGTTTTCGTCGTTATTTGGATTTGCTAAACACTGCACCTGATGGGAAAGATAATCTAAATCCTATGGATGTTAACATTTAAATGGAGACATTGAATACAAATATGTAACATTCGGTTATGAAGGAAAAGGAACAGTCCTCAGTAATATTAACTTTAACGTAAAGAGGGGGAGAAACAATTGTACTTGTTGGCCCATCTGAGGATAGAACAAGGAACACATAATGAGCTGATTGAAGTTGGAGGAACATATAGCAAACTTCATAATACACAGTTTCAAATTTCATAACTATGTAAGGACAAAAAGGTTTCTTTTTTTAGATGGTAACCAATTCGCAAAGGCTGATTGCCATTTAGGAGTGTTAAAGAATTGATCAACTGTTTGAGTTTCGGAATGCTAAACTATAAATAGGTTAAGCGGGGCAACTCCTCATGCCCAAATTCAGTTATTTTGGATGAATACATTCATGATAAGGTCAATGAACCTATTAGAATGACCCAATCACTGAAATGATTGAGCCAGTTTTCCTTTGTCTATTTTTTTAAAAGCTTTATAATGATAAAAGATGTATTTTAGTTAGTATTCTCTCTTAAGGCGTTTTTATCTATCGATTTAAGAGAAAGCTTCAAATATAGAAGGCGGGCGGAAATTAAATGAAAAAAGTTGGATTTGATTCGGAGAAATATTTGCAAGAACAATCTGCCTACATCCTAGAACGGGTGCAGCAGTATGATAAACTTTACTTGGAATTTGGCGGAAAATTGATAGGCGACAAACATGCCAAGCGTGTCTTGCCTGGATTTGATGAAGATGCCAAGATCAAATTATTGAATACGCTGAAAGAAAATGCGGAAATCATCATCTGTGTGTACGCTGGAGACATCGAACGGAACAAAGTCCGTGAAGATTACGGTATCACTTATGACCAAGATGTCTTGCGCTTAATTGATGAATACCGGGCATATGGCATTTCTGTCAACAGTGTCTTGCTCACTCGTTATCAAGGACAGCCAACAGCCAAAGTATTTATGACCAAGCTTGAGAGAAGCGGAATTAGCGTCTGCACCCACAGTGAAATCAAAGGTTATCCTACAAATGTGGAAGCGGTCATTGGCGAGGGGGGATTTGCGATGAATCCCTATATTAAAACGACAAAGCCAATCGTGGTAGTAACGGCACCTGGCCCGGCCAGCGGAAAGCTTGCAACCTGCCTTAACCAAATTTACCATGAGAATAAACTGGGGAATAAAGTCGGCTATGCCAAGTTTGAGACTTTTCCGGTTTGGAACTTGCCGTTAAAGCACCCGGTAAACATCGCTTATGAAGCGGCTACCGTCGATTTGAAAGACGTGAATATGATTGACAATTATCACTATGAAGCATACGGGAAAGTAGCGATCAATTATAATCGTGATATTGAGACGTTTCCTGTCATCAAACGGATTATTGAAAGGATTACTGGTAAAGAGTCTGTTTACCGCTCACCGACCGATATGGGTGTTAATCGTCTAAAATCGGGTATCACCGACGATATGGTCGTGCAAGAAGCTGCCAGGCAGGAAATCATTCGGCGCAGTTTTGTCGTAGAGAACGACTATAAAAAAGGGCTTGCCGATGAAGATAGTGTACGCCATATGCAAGTGATTTTGGAAGAGACTGACTTAAAGAAAGAGGATCGGGCACCTGTATTGCCGGCCCGTAATTATGCGAAAGCAATCCAAGAGAGAATTGACAGCACGAATTTGCAAGCCGTAATTGCGATAGAACTGCCAAATGGCGAGATGATCACCGGTCGAACGACAACTTTGATGGATGCTTCGGCAGCCGCGATTCTGAATGGGTTGAAGAAATTGGCCAATATTGCCGATGAAATTGATTTACTGTCACCGATGATTTTGCAGACGATTCAACGGTTGAAAACCGATGATTTGAACAGCCGAGTTCCGACACTAAGCGCCAATGAAGTGCTGATTGCACTGGCAATCAGTGCGGTCACTAACCCTACTTCTGAGCTGGCTTATAAGCAACTGCCGAATTTAAAAGACACACAAGCTCATTCTACGGTTATATTGAATAGGGAAAACGAACAGACCTTTAAGAAGCTTGGAATCGACATCACTAATGATCCAGTATATCCGACTGAAAACCTGTATTACAATTAGGTTTTGGAAAATGCCTGCTTTTTTCTTCTTACATGGAAGCCTAAGGCAGATGTTTTTTCATTTATAGAGTTTACTAAAAAGGTGTAGTCTTCTCATTAGGAGAAGACTACACCTTTTTGGATTAATGGATTAGGTGAACCGTACCATAAGTAAGTGCGGTTTTAAAAAAGGCCATTTAGGACGTTGAACTTGAAACGTCTTAGGTGGTTTTAATTTAATAAGTATGAAAATATAAATTTTTGCAGAAGGCAACATTGAAAATGCTATTGTTTACGTTTATGGCAAAGCGCTTTTGTTCATAATTTTAATTGGTAGCCCCAAAAAATTCATGGAAACAAAAAAGGCAACATCTCACAAGGAGATGCTGCGGTAGAATTCTTTGTTCCTGAAGAACTCTAATGGGTTTGGCACCCAATAATGCTAATTTGATTAATTTGTAATTACCATTATTCAGTGTCAACAATTGTTGTTTATTACTTAATTATTATAGCATGGAAATCTGAGATATAATAATTAAGTATGTATTCTGTGTATACATTACACAGGATACATAAAACTGAGGACACATTCGATTTATATTTAAGCGTTGTATAAAAATCGCACTAAAGCCTATTACGGAGAACCGTACCATAAGTAAAGGCAGTATATGAAAAGAACCATCTAGAACATTGTATCAACGATGTTTTAGGTGGTTTTTTGTTGATTTTGAAAGGTATTTTACATGTTTTAACGAATTATTTTGGAGATATTATCCATTTTGGAGGAAGATGCATATGAATTGGTTCGAAATAAAAAAGCAATCTGATATTGATTATTTATTAAAGTACTTTGGCTATTTTCATGATGGCTGCTTAAAGGAATTACATATGTGGACAGGTACTTATGTAGGTGAAAGTTTAGCAATGGCTGTTCCCTGGGAATTAGATACAAATGTTAAAATGCTATTTCAACGCCAGTATAAAAATCCATCTGCCATTGAAATCTTTTTTGAAAGTGTGACAGGTATTCATATTATACCAAGTCCGGAAAACTATGATTCAATAATACAGGATGCAAATATATTAAAGTACGAAGACAATTATTATTGGGCCAATGAATTTGATTGGCACCCTGAAAAAAATATAGAAAGTGGCGTGAGCTGGATCTCTGCTAAAAAAGTTAAATGGCGAGAGGCAAATGAATGGATGGGTAAGCAAAATCGGTACGGTAATGAAGAGTAGGGGGAATCGCATTTAGGATAGTGCAGAGAACCGTACCATAAGTAAGTGCATTTTCCCTAATAAATAGAAGCAGCACCTTTCCACTACTGGTCGAAGGTGCTGTTTTGTGTAGATAAATATTTGTTGTATTAAGTATTTTTATTGAACTAGTTCTCCATATTTTTCTTATTCAATTTAATAATCGATAAATGACTTCGAAGAACCAATCCCTTAATTATGAGAAAGCTATTGGCTTAGAAATTAGGTCAATAATCCAAGTCGGAAACCAGCAGATACAACTTGGGTACGGTTTTTAGCTTTTAACTTTAACATAAGACTACTTATGTAATCTCTAATTGTATGCTCGCTTAGATGGAGGAACTCCCCCATTTTCTTATTATCGTATCCATCTGCTAAAAGCGTTAAAACACTTAACTCGCGATCAGTTAATTCGAAATTATTACTTGGTGAAACATTATGATCGAAATTCTTTAAAAATAATCCTATTCTATTGCAAACTTCCTCTATAAGTTGTAAATCCTCTTGCGTACAATCAAACTCTTGTCCTACTTGATCTAAAGTCATCCAACCGAGAACTTCTTCGTTATAACATATTGGAGCAACAATTAGTGAAGATAGGCTGAATAACTCAATTGTCTCACTTTTTACCGAGTGTACAGGGTTTTTGATAAATACCGGTTTTTTTGTAATGAGCATGGTATGAAACAACTGATTCGGATATACGTATCCTTGTGTTTTTTGAACCTTCGATAATTCTGCACCAATTACGCCTTTAAACTCACTTGACCAAGGAATATATGCATAGAAAACACATCTTTTAAAGTTAAGGAGCTCCTCGCATCCCTTTATTATGTTTATGAAGTCATTTCTACCCGAGTAGCGTATGAGAACTTTAGTAAGTTGATCTAGAACTTTAAGTTTTTTTAGTAAAGTTTTTTCAAATTGTGCATTAATACTAGCAAAATCATTAAAACGTAACAGATAATTTCTGATTGTTTCTTCTTGTTCCATTTCTAATGCTGTTTTGGGATAGATATAAATGCTAGTTTCACCAACTTTTAATAATAGCGATTGCTCATATATCTCATTTAATTGGTCACTTTTTATATCTGCAAACGGATAAAAAGGTATTTTTTGGATCGTTTCTTGTTCTGTTCTTCCCCATCGAAATGTGATAGGGCTAGTTTTATTATGATGCTGAACAAGGAAAAGTTGTTGAATCGGAAATAATTCCAAATATGAAGATAACAAGCTCTGAGATGAATGGGAATGAAAATCATCGGAAGTAATAATCGTGTTCTTCAAATTTGAAAAAAGGTTAGAAATTTTTGAAGCAATAATAGGCAAGTAAAATATATACGAATATTCCTTTACATCAGTTGAATTTTTTAATAAATTTGCCAAAGACTTTTCTAGAATAAGGTGTAGTATGTGTAAATAATGATAATCCAAAGTCATTGAATACGTTTGTATCCAGGCAGTTAAAAGGGTATCTAAATCGGATTGGGTTTTAATTTGGTCTGTTTCGGTTAAAATCCCCAAAAATGAACTTGCAAGAAATTCTACAATAGATTGTTCTTCTTTAGATATATTTGTTTCTAATCTTATTTGTACATTAATATTCATTTGAAGTTTGGTTTTATTTTGTTTTAGAAAGATTTTAAACTCCTCAAATGATATATCACTATAGGGAAATGAATCAGAGCGCATTTATTATTATCTCTCCTTTAACAAAAAATTACCTATATATTGAGGGGGTGAAATAACAATTAACCTTAATTTATAGGATAGTTCTAGCTTGCTGTGACATTGTAAAATAATAAATGTGAACAAATTGTGACTACTTTCAATTCACGGAATCACTCTTGAGTAAAATTTCATCAATTAAAGACGTTGGTATTAGTGCTTATAAACATAAAAAATAATTATAGATTCCCTTCATTGTATGGTAAATATCACATAATCATTAGTGTGTAGGATAGATGACCTACTTTTATTATACCGCAACACGCTTTGACATGTGAAATATAGGGGATCAATTACAATTAAAATATTGAAATAATTTTTCAAACGGACTTAATAGAAGAAATTGGAGTGAATCCAAACTATAATTGGAAGATTTGTTACTTTTTCCTGATATCGGGTTAAATTCATGAATAATGTTTTTGGGGAGATGAACATCTAGATGGACAACACATTGAAATCGACCAGGAAATATAACTGGGTTCTTTGGGGCATTATTACATTTTTGTTCTTTGGAAATTTAATTAATTTCTCTGGAAAAAATATAATCGGTCTTTCAGCGGAATTAATTATGAATGATCTTGGATTGAATGCTAGCCAATGGGGTCTAGTGGGAAGTGCTTACTATTGGTTATTTCCAATAGCTGGAATTATCGGTGCTGCACTTTCGGATCGGTTTGGAACAAAAAAAGTACTTTCCATTCTCATACTATCGTGGGGCATCATACAATTTGGAGCTCTAGCGATTAATGGATTTAGTGCGCTGATTTTATATAGAGTACTATTAGGAATCTTCCAAGGTCCATTTGGTCCAGTGGCAATGAGCCACATCAATAAGTGGTTCCCTGCTGAAAAACGCGGAGTGGCAAGCTCTTTATTTACTCTAGGAGCCACAGCAGGTGGGTTAGTTTTAGCGCCTATTATCATTGGGCTTACAACGTTTGGCTGGAAAGTTGCTTTTGCCGTATTTGGAGGGATAAGTGTAATTTGGGTTCTCCTATTTATATTTACTACAAAAGAAAGCCCTTCTAGTACAGAGCAAAATGTAGCAACAAAAAAAGCGGCCGAAAATAGTATTCAAAAGAAAAGTGGTAAAGAAGTAGTAATGGCAATTTTTTCACCAACTTCACTTTTCACGTTATTTCTAGCCTTCTCTTCATTTATATTTGTCGTATGGACGGCAATCTGGATGCCGAACTATTTAACTAAAGTAATAGGTCTGACTTCTAGTCAAATGGGGATATCTGTTTCATTAATTGGAATAAGTTCTGCTGCAATAATTTTCCTAGTGTCGATGATTTCTGACAAAGTACTAGCAAAAACACAAAATTGGCGTTTATCCCGTGTATTAGTGACTGGCGTTGCTGCCGCTATTGGCAGTCTGTTGCTTATTTCTGTGGTGTTTATACAAAATCCTATTTGGACTGTCATTGCATTCGGTCTAGCTTATGGTTTAACGGGTGCAAACTTTGCGATTGGACCACAAATTATGATGAGGTTAGTACCGGAGCGAAGCGGACTTATGGCAAGTATTTTAATGTCATTCCAAAATGTAGGCGGAATGATAGCCCCGGTAGCTACTGGATTTATTATTGGTTTATCAAAAGAGAATATTATTCAAGGATATAATAATTCTGTTTTATTGGTGTCAGGTGCAATCCTATTATGTTCAATATTGTTCTTGTTGTTTGTTAAACCGGATGTAAAAAAGATTGCTTAATATATTTTGATAAAAACATCTAATTATGAGAGGAAGAGTTTATTATGAGATTACAAAACAAAGTTGCAATTATTACTGGTGGAGGAACTGGAATCGGTAAAGAAACAGCCTTAAAATTTGCGAAAGAAGGCGCAAAGGTAGTCGTAACTGATATTAATAAAGAGGCAGCTATGAACACTGCTCAAGAGATTCAAGCAATGGGTGCTGAAGCCATTTTCGTACAACATAACGTAAGCAGCGAAGACGATTGGAAAATGGTTGTTAGTGAAACAAAAAGCCATTTCGATAAAATCGATGTATTATTTAATAATGCAGGAATCTATATCATCAAACCTCTTACTGAAATAGAATTAGATGAATGGAATCGTTTAATGTCTATTAATGTAACAGGAGTCTTCCTTGGTATGAAGCACGTAATACCTGTGATGGCAGAACAAAATAAAGGTTCTATTATTAATGCTTCATCAATTGCTGGTTTATTTGGAGCTCCTGGACATGCTCTTTATGGGGCAAGTAAAGGTGCTGTACGCATCATGACAAAAGATGCTGCTATTGAATTCGCTGGAAAAGGTATCCGTGTAAACTCTATTCACCCAGGATTCATTGAAACTGCCATGACAGATTACGCTTCAGAAGCAACTGGACGTACAACAGAAGAATTAAATAACGCATATCCACTTGGAAGAATGGGTAATACCGAAGAAGTTGCACATACAGTTGTATTCCTTGCATCTGATGAATCTTCTTTCACAACGGGAACAGAGTTCGTTATTGACGGTGGAGCTACTGCAAGATAATTCGAAAGATTTTTAAAGAGAATAGACCTTTTTAGACAAAGAAACAAGCACTCCTATTGGTGCTTGTTTCTTTATTTTTGGATGAAAAGTCCGCTGTTATTTTGGTTTTTTCTAAAATTGGATTGGATGTTTTGGGGAGATCACATTTATAATAAAAAATGCCTCAATTGCAAAAGATATAGTTTAACAAAAAAATTAAGATATTTAGGAGACAATCAAATGAAAAACAATGAGTTAAAAGAAACACCACATATTAAGCCAAATGGAGCAGAAATAGCAGAAACTATACTTTTACCAGGAGATCCACTTCGAGCAAAGTTTATAGCTGAAAACTTTTTAGAAAAACCTGTTCTTTTTAATGAAATTAGAGGCATGCTGGGGTACACAGGCGAATATAAAGGAAAGAAAGTTTCTGTTATGGGTACCGGTATGGGAGCACCAAGCATGGCAATATATTCATGGGAACTAATTAATATTTTTGGAGTAAAAAATTTAATTCGTATAGGTTCATGTGGGGCTATGCAAAATGATATTAAGTTATATGATATTATTCTTGCTATGGGAGCAGCAACAAATTCAAATTTTGCACATCAATTTAATCTTCCAGGTCAATTGCCAATTACAGCATCTTATGAATTATTAGAGAAAGCTAAGAAAATAGCTGATGAAAAGAATTATAAGGCTCATGTAGGGAATGTACTATCTAGTGATGTTTTCTATAATGCTGATGTAACTGCAACAGAAAAGTGGGCTAAGATGGGAATATTAGCGGAAGAAATGGAAACGACAAGTTTATATTTAAATGCTGCTAGTGCTGGAGCTAAAGCATTAACAATTTTAACAGTAAGTGACCATATGATTACACATGAACAAACGACACAAGAAGAGAGACAAACTTCATTCACAAAGATGGTGGAAATAGCTTTAGAATTAGTATAAGTAATGCGAGCTATATCTTAATAGAAAGAACATAGTCACTTTATTAGAGAAGTATCCAAGAACAACTAAATGTCCTTGATACTTCTTTTTTCAATTCTATATAAAGGGATTACTGTAATATCATTAATTATGGCATGGAAACACCCAAAAAGAGTAGATGCTGTTATTAGAAAAGTAAACATAATGTAAATCCTAATTCCATCTGTGCATATTTTCTAGACATTTTACAATACTATGTCTAGATCAATTAACTATTTGGCAAGAAGGGAAGAGGAAATATTGGCTAAGCATTCACATATGAGTTGGAAACAGGATCATCCAAGCACGTTGTCAAGCAACTCTGTTCAAAAGGCAGAGCGTTTGTTGAAGTTAGCGAAGTCACATCCAGAAGAGATGGCAGTTGAGCATGTTTTCAATCAAATAACGCATGCAGAAAATGCACTCTTGAATGCAGAACAATATGGTGAGCATTTAGATATAGTTCAACAAAATAAAGACCAGTTAGAGCTGATTAAGCAGCAATTACACGAAGTGAAAAAGAGCTTGAAATAGCAGTAACATTAGACAATACTCCCCGTCGGTTCCATAAAACGAAGGGGGTATTTTATTTTTCTTAGTATGGCAATATTGAAATTACATATAGGTATTAAGGTTGTGAATTATTAGCCAGACATGCATTCAAAAAAAACACAAACCTTGGATTTTATAAGGGTTTGTGCTTTTGGAATATGGAATGCCAGATATTCTTATTTAAACATATTGATTGTAGTAATAATAATCGGCATACCAAACACGTCGATTAAGAAGGCACCTACGATGGGCACGATTAGGAATGCTTTTCGTGATGGACCAAATTTTGAAACGATGGCTGACATATTAGCCATTGCGTTAGGTGTTGCACCAAGACCGTGTCCAAGGAAACCAGATACCATAACCGCTGCATCGTAGTCTTTGCCAAGTAAGCGGAAAAGAACGAACACCGCGAATAATACGATGAAGATTACTTGAGCTAAAATGATAATAAATAATGGTAAGGCTAAGTCTGCGATTTCCCATAATTTAATGCTCATTAATGCCATGGATAAGAAAATACCAAGAGAAATATCACCGATTAAGTTTATTTCCTTCATGTTGATTAAATCAGGGTTGATGCGATCCACGATGTTACGAACGATTACAGCTACGAACATGGCACCTACATAACCTGGTAATACGAATCCCGTCATACTAGAGAACCATTCTCCAACATAAGTACCAGCAGCCATACTGAATGTGATTAAGAAAACTTGTACCATAAAAGATTTTTCTGTAATAGGATGTTGTGCTTTTTCAACGTATTCTTCTGTTTCTTCAGAAGATGGCTTTAAGTCGAATTTGCGAATTAAGTATTGAATAACTGGACCACCTACAAGTCCACCAGCTACTAATCCACACGTTGCAGCAGCCATCCCGATTGATACAGCAGAAGCTACGCCTAAGCCTTCAATTGTTTCTCCATAAGCGGCAGCACCACCATGACCACCTTCCATTGAAACAGCTCCAGCCATAACACCGAGTAATGGGTGAATATCCATTACTTTCGCTAATGAAACGCCAATGATATTTTGCATTAAAGCTAAGAATCCACAAGCTAACCAATAAATTACGAGTAGTTTTCCGCCTAATTTAACAAGTTTGAAACTTGCACCTAGTCCAATTGTTGTAAAGAATGTAATCATGAAAATGGATTGTAGTGAAGTGTCTAATGTAATTTCAAGGATGTCGAAACTTTTTAAAACCGTTGCTAAAATAGCAAATAACAAGCCTCCAACTACAGGCGCGGGAATACAAAATCGATTTAAAAAACTAATCTTTTTAATTAAAAATGAACCAATTAAAAATAATGTTACTGCTAGGCAAAGTGTTGTAATTTGGTTAAATGCCATATAAATCCCCCTTTATTTATTCAAAACTGCTCATAATGACTTCGTTAATAAAATAAGCACCTAATTTTGCAGTTTGATTATTAACGTCAAGTGAAGGGTTGACTTCACAAATGCTAAAGCTGACTGTTTTTTTGTGTGAAACCATTTGGCGTAAAATTTCACGAACCTTTAAAGCAGATAAACCAAATGGTGATGGCGCGCTGACACCAGGTGCTTCAGCGGCATTTAAGACATCCATACAGAGTGTAACCAGTAAAACGTCATGTGTATCCATAAAATCATTTAATTGTGTAGAGAATGAAGCCGAATCCAACTGTTCATCTAAAAAATATTGCACACTATATTGATCAGCTGTATTGAATAATGCAGTCGTATTACCATATTGCTGGATGCCACATACGAAATAGTGTGCATTCGGATCCTCGTCTAAAATTTGTTTAAACATAGTACCTGATGAAGTTTGAATGTCATACGAACGCATATCAAAGTGAGCATCAATATTAAGCAAACCGATCGAAGCATCCGGGCCTGCTGCTTTTCGTACCCCTAAATATTGTCCATATAATGTTTCATGGCCGCCTCCTAGTACAATGGCCTTTCCGTTCGTTAAAATGTCAGCAACTTTATCTCCTAGTTCCTGTTGAGCACGCTCTAATTCATGGCCTTCACAAATGATATCCCCAAAATCAATTAGGGAATTTTCATGAACATCATTACGCCATGGTAATGGTGCTAACTGCTTGCGCAAGGCAAAAGGGGCATTTTTTGCACCAACACGACCATTGTTACGACGTACACCTTCATCGCAAACAAAGCCTATTAACCCAATCGAACCTTGTTTAGCTGTAGTCGCTAATTGAATAATTTGATGATAACGAAAGTAAGTGTGATCCGTATCGTGATCGATACGACCTTGCCAAACATCGGAATCTGTTATTTTATACATTGCATCCACCTTCTTGAAAACTATAAAAATTCATATTATTATTATATTTTCAAACATTTATAATAACAAGTATTAAGTTTTTATCTTATAATAGTTTAAAACTATAGGAGAGATAGTTAAATGGATTTACGGAAGATGTATTATTTTGATGCGATAGTAAAATATCGAAGCTTTTCAAGGGCTGCAAAAGTGTTGCATATTTCACAGCCTTCCTTAAGCAATGCGATAAAAACACTAGAACAAGAAATCAATGCACCACTAATAGAAAGAACAACGAAGCAATTTCAATTAACGGAATTAGGGCAGCAATTTTATGAACGATCGAAAAATTTAATTGCCCAATATGAAGTGATGGATACGGAGCTAAAAGAGTTAGCTAAAGGGGAACATTTAGAAATTCGATTAGGTATGATTGAGTCAGCAAATTACTGGTTTTCAAAAGTAATGATTGCCTATCAAAAACAATACCCACATAATCAAATAACACTAATTGACACATTGTATAATCAAACTGTGCGCCAAGCGTTGTTAGGTTTACATGTGCACGGGGTAATTACTAACCAGCATATTGTTGATACTGAAATAAAGAGTGAATTATTGTATAACGAACCGTACGTCGTGTTATTAAAAAAAGGGCATCCATTTGCCACGAAGGAAATTATAACGTTAGTAGACTTTACTGAAGAAGCGTTAATAATTGGCATGCCAGAGTTTCAAACGAGTGCACAAATATTAAAAGCATTTGAACAGGAAAATGTCACACCCCATATTCAATATAAAATAGAGCGATTTGAAATGATCAAAGTATTAGTAGAGGAAGGGTTAGGAATTGCCCTTTTACCTCAACACTATGTCACACAACATTTATCAGAATGCTTACTAACACGCCCAGTACACAGTGAGTTTTTAAATCGTAATGTATACTTAAGCACAATGAAAGATCGCACATTTCCAAAGAGTATTTTAAAACTATTTGAGCTCATAAAAACAATGAATTGAATAGTGCCAGGCACGCAATTAGCTTGGACAATCCTATAAGAAAAACCCATTTAGGTACACTTTTAATAAGCGTACACTAAATGGGTTTATTTAATATTGGAATCTCACGAATTAAAATGGAAATGATGTTAAATTAATAAATGCTAAAGCTTCTTTTTCATCTATAAACGCTTTAACAGTGTTAGCAGTACCTGCGTTTCTTGATAAACGGTTTATTTGCATTAACGTCACAGAATCCTTGCAAATAACAACGTTTTTTTCAACTTGCCCAGCTACAAAATTCATTAAATCTGTCCAAATATCTTGAACGTCTTGTTTATATGGTCCATTTAAATCGCGGTTGTCTACGATGAAGTATTTAATTGTAGGTTTGCTTACTTCTCTTTTTACTGTTTCAGAAATTTGTTTTGCATCTTCAATAGAAAGGTCAGTAGTATTTCCTCTATAATAATAAGCACCATCTTGTACTTTTGTAATAGATTTTGTTGTAATTGACATAATATATTCCTCCAAGTAATTTAAATTGACGTTAACCCATTTTCAACAAAAATGTCATGTGCTGCATAAGCACCATTAATTGCGCGCGGAAAACCTACATATGGTGCGCAATGGTAAATAATTTCAAAAATTTCTTCTTTAGATAGACCAGCGTGTAGAGCTGCATTAATATGAAATTTAAAAGCCGACTCTATATTCCCTTGCGCAAGTAAAACAGATAATGTTATGATCTCTTGTTGTTTTAAATCTAATATGTCTCGCTCATATATTTCCTCGTGTAATTTGGTAGATAAATCACTCAAGTCTGGAAACACACTTTGTAAATCTTTCATGATCGAAACGCCTTCTTTACCAGAAAGCTTTTCTAAACTTTTATATTTTTCTTCTATTTGAGCCACTTATATTCACCTCTGCTGTAAGTTATCCTCGCATTAATGTAGGAGGAATTTCTTCTTGATCAACCATTACCTCAATAACAGTAGGACCTGTTGAATGGTTTAAAGCTTCTTGAAGAGCTGTCTGAAGTTCATCAATTGTCCAACATCTAAATGCTAAAGCACCCATTGCTTCACTGAACTGTTTAACATTTAATTCGTTTTTAAATAGTGTACCAACTGCTTTTCCGACATTTTTGGACATCCCTTTATCAACCATATCAAGTCTTCCATTATTTAAAACGATGAATTTTGTAGCAACATGATTATCAGCTGCTGTTGAGATTTCATTTCCATGCATAAAGAAACAACCATCGCCTGTTAAACAAACAATATTTTTATCAGGGTTGCCTATTTTAGCACCGATACTAAATCCAATAGCATGTCCCATTGCGCCAAAAACATCGTCAAAATAAAAGGTTGCTGGCTTTGGTAATTGTAGGTTTTGTATAGCAAAGAAGGAATGACTACCATCATCTCCGAAGAATACAGTATCTTCTGGAAGAGCCTTTCTTATAGCACCGATTACTTCTTTAGCTAATAATCGATCTGATGAACTTGTATTCAACGCATCCATTTCAACATGCTCATGTAGTAGCGTAGTATCGTGTTTCAAATTGCCCTTAAATGATGCAAGTAAACAATCAAGATTATTCTTCAAATCTCCAAGAACATAGTGAGTTTCTACAGGAATAGATTTGCCGATAAATGTGTGATCATAGTCGAAGTGAATTACTTTATTTGGATATAAAGAAGGGTCAATACCAACAAAAGACATATCCGATAACTTCGAACCTAAGACAATCATTAAGTCACATTGCTTTTTTAAAAATTCAGTTGATTTAGTTGAACCACCTAATCCAAAACCATCTAATGAAAGAGGGTGTGTAGTTGGAAACGTTCCTTTACCACCAGGGGTTGTCATAACTGGAATATGGAAAGTTTCTGCAAAACGAATTACTTCTTCATAAGCTTTAGAAGAATGTACACCTTTACCTAAAATGATGACAGGTCGTTTTGCACTTAAAATACAGTCCAAAGCTTTTTGTAACATATTTGGCGTTGCGACTACATGTGGTAATTCGTTTGGAATTTCTAAAATAAATGATTCAGTTTCTTCTAAAAGTACATCCGCAGGAATTGAAAGATGAACAGGACCTTTTACACCAAATAATGCTGTTTTAATAGCGTGTGTAAAGTGATTCTTAAAAGACTCTGCTCGATCAATGCGAGCACTATACTTTGTTACGGGTTCAAACATTTTGACCAAGTCTGTACCAAAAGGTGTAGAGTCTTGTCCAAAAGGATTGCCGATGCCTTTAACGGAAGGCTGTCCAGTAATAAAAACAACAGGTAAATGCCACGCTTTAGCTTGGGCCGCAGCTGTTAATAAGTTTGTACCACCTGGACCAGAAGTACCTATCGCAACTCCGATAGAATTGTTCATTAATGAATAACCTGAAGCTATATAGCCAGCCCCACCTTCATGCCTAGCTAAATTAAACTTAATGCCTGCATCTTCTAAGTTGAGCATTAAAGGCACTACAGCTTTTCCAGGTACACCAAAGACGTGTCGGACGCCCATGTTTTTTAAATTTTCTGCAATAATTTCAGCTACTTTTTTCATAAATAATTTAGGAACTCCTTACTTTTCTCTTGTAAGTAACACTCGATAACTGATTAATATAAAAATTCCGTATAGTAAATTACAAGAAAAGTTATGATTTATTGTATCAATATTCCAATTACAAGTATTATTTAAATGATATTTAATATCAATAGTAGTATAGGATCCTATTAATTTTATAATGGACTGACTTTTCCCTAGTAAATATTACTTTAATAATAAAAAATTCAATTATTTTCTAAATTATTTTATTCTGTAAATCGATATAAGGACTTATCTCTAAGAAATACATTTAATCGTATTACTATTTAACTATATTAATTTTCTGAAACATTGAAAAATATGTAAAAAATGAAAATATATCCAATAACTACAATGACAACGCCTGCTTTATTGCGTATGAATTACTGTTATCTAAATGTGTTTCAATGAAATATCAATAATTTATCAAGCATTCAAAATGCGAGTTGGAAAAAGGGTCCTCCTAGCACTTTATTATGAAAGTATTTCCAAAATGTATTGGATAATTGTAGAAAGGGTGGGAAATGCAAGGTGGAAAAAGTGGTCGTAAATTTGAGTAGCAGCACGAGTGCTTAATGGAAGAACGAATTTAATCCTGCCTCTAATATAGTTGGTAGAGGGCTTATTAAATATTCCTCATAATTTTTGTAATGTGACATACTTAAACCTTAATAAATTAGAGAAAACTTAAATTTCACTTATAAATGGTAAGTTGGTTTAACTTTTTTGCGAATTCAGTTAATTCTATATAAACCCTAAAAATGCTACATTAATCAATCAATCTCTTGGTAAATGCTAGTGTTTTGTTTTGAAAAAACTGTAACAAAATAGTTGATATTTTATTCGTTTCACTATTATGTTACACTATAATAAGGCAATAATTGATACAGAAAAAGTGTTGCTTCTTAGTCACGCTATGTCTTTTTGTGACGTTTTGAGCGGGAGCGCTTACATTTTTTCTGCAAATCTTAACATATAAAGGGAAGGTAATAATGAGTAACAGACATATTAAATCAGATGTTATCTTAATTGGTGCCGGAATCATGAGTGCAACTTTAGGGACAATGCTTAAAGAATTAGCACCAGATTGGAAGATTACAGTTTTTGAGAAGCTTGAAAAAGCAGGGGAGGAAAGCTCTCAAGAATTGAACAACGCAGGAACAGGACATGCTGCATTGTGCGAACTAAACTACACAAGTGAAAAAACAGATGGATCTATCGATATTTCGAAAGCTATTAAAGTTAATGAACAGTTCCAAGATTCATTGCAATTTTGGTCATATCTAGTAAATAGAAACCTAATTAGCAACCCACAAAACTTTATTATGCCACTACCTCATATGAGTATGGTTCAAGGGGAAAAAAATGTAGAGTTTCTAAAAAGACGTTTTGAAACAATGTCAAACAATCCTCTATTCCAAGGTATGGAGTTTTCTGATAATACAGAAACACTAAAGGAATGGATCCCTCTTATTATGAATGACCGTAAATCAAAAGAACCGATTGCAGCAACAAAAATCGATTCTGGTACGGATGTTAACTTTGGTGCTTTAACACGTATGTTAGTCGACCACTTAAAAAATAATGAAGTCGATGTTAACTATAAACATAGTGTTGAAAGCATTAAACGTATGAAAGATGGTACATGGGAGATTAAAGTCCATGATTTAGAAGGCTGTAAAATGGAATACCATAAAGCAAAATTCGTCTTCCTTGGAGCTGGCGGAGGAAGCCTTGAGTTGTTACAAAAATCAGGTATTCCTGAAGGGAAACACATCGGTGGATTCCCAATTAGTGGATTATTTATGGTATGTAATAATCAAGAAATTGTAGAACAACATAATGGTAAAGTATACGGAAAAGCCGCAGTTGGCGCGCCTCCGATGTCTGTTCCGCACCTTGACACACGTTACATCGATAACAAGAAATCATTATTATTCGGACCGTTTGCAGGCTTCTCACCTAAGTTCTTAAAAACGGGATCATATATGGATTTATTTGCTTCAATCAAACCGCATAATATTACAACATTATTGGCGGCTGGAGTAAAAGAAATGGCTTTAACAAAATATCTGATTCAACAACTGTTGTTATCAAAAGAACAACGTATGGAAGAGCTACGTGACTTTATCCCGACAGCGAAGAGTGAAGATTGGGATATTATCGTAGCTGGTCAACGTGTACAAGTTATTAAAGATACTGCAGCGGGCAAAGGAACACTTCAATTTGGTACGGAAGTGGTAAGTGCTGCTGATGGTTCAATTGCTGCATTACTTGGTGCCTCTCCAGGTGCTTCAACGGCGGTATCTGTAATGCTTGAAGTTATTAACAAATGCTTCCCACAACAAATGAAAGAATGGGAACCGAAAATTAAGGAAATGATTCCTTCTTATGGCGTGAAATTAGTAGAAAATCCAGAGCTTATTAACGAGATTCATACTACAACAGCTCAGGCGCTAGAATTAAACAAAAAATAGTAGGATCATTAATTAAAAGTTTAGTAATCCTTTTTCTTTAATGGGATATCCTTTCTTTTATGAAGAAGTATTAGTGATTAATAGAGTATTAATGAAATTAAAACATAGGACCTTTAATCCATTTTTGGATTGAAGGTTCTTTTTTTTATGATTAAGTAAATTAAATAGGCACAGCAAAATAAATGGGAAATTCAAGGAGATGAAGAAATTAATTTATATTGTTATTTCTGTATAAATGTCATTCCATAAAGTAGTATAATAATGATATTGTTATAAAAATATTACTTTTAATATGAGAATTGGGAGTTAAGTATGGTTAACGAAGGGTTAAAACTATTGCAAGAAAAGGTAACTTCCCTTAGAGCTGCAGGGAAATACAAAGAAACAATTGAAGCTAGCTATACTCTTCTTGAACGAGGACTAGAAGTAAAAGACTATAAATCCATTTTAATTGCACATATTAATAATGCTGCTTCTTTCTATTGTATCGGTGATTTAGAAGAAGCATTTAACAGTATTGATGCTTACCTCGAAATTTGTAATAAATATGGAGACGATTCGGATTGGTTAAACTTATACAATATCCGATTCATCCTTTATGAATATAAAAATGATTTTGAAAAAGCAAAAGAAACACTTAAACAAACTATTGATTTAGGGAATAAAATAAAAAAGTATAATATTATTAGCAATGCATATAGCAATTTAAGTCATGTATATATACTTGAAGAAGATTTTGGGAAAGCTTTAAAACTCGCTAAAATAGGACTTGAAATGGCTAAACTACATAAACCTGAAAGTGAAGTTTTAGAGCTACGTGTTAAATTAAATATTGCAAAAGCATATATTGGTCTTAATGATCTATATTCTTCCAAATTATTAATAGATGAAATGATTAATGAGCCTTTTTTAGAATCATTTACAAGAGAAAAAGCCCAATGTTACGATTTACAAGGAGCCTGGTACTCTAAGAAAAAATTATATGTAGAGGCATATGAATCGTATACTTATGCAAAACAATTAGTTGAAGAATATAATGATGTAAGTTTATTAAAGACGATTCACGAAGAAAGATGTAAATTATGCGAGTTAATGAACGATATTCATTTAGGATATCATGTTCAAAAAGAATATATAGCAGTACTTAAAGAAATTAGCGACCGTGAATTATCATTAGCAGCGCTTAAATTGGAAATGAAGCATAGAATATCAGCGATAGAAAAGAAAGCTAATATAGATTATTTGACAGGTACTTACAATCGAGATTACTTAGAAAATACGATAAATGAATGGTTAGAACAAGCTACTGTCAATAATGAGAGCATCGTATGTATAGTATTTGATATCGATAATTTTAAATATTTCAATGATGAATTCGGGCACTTATTCGGAGATGAAGTAATAAGACAAGTAAGCAAGGCTTGCTCAAGTATTCTCAACGAAGGTGAATTAATGGGCCGGTATGGCGGGGATGAATTCATTGTTTTCTTAAAAGATGTTTCGCTTGAAGAAGGTAAGAAAAAAGCCGGAAAAATAAAAGATACGATAAGAACGCTAAAGATTATTAAAGATGAAAAATCTGTCTCCGTACAAGTCAGTATTGGGATAGCAGATAACTCTAATAGTATCGTAACGTCTTTTGCAGATTTATTTCATTTTGCAGATATAGCCCTCTATAGAGCAAAGAAAAGCGGGAAAAATCAAGTTTGTGTTAATCGAAATATTACCTAATAATCTAACTCCGTTCATATATAATTCCATTTGGCATGAAAAAACAGTACTAGCAGAGACCATTATACGTAAATGGTCTCTGTTTTCATTATGAAAAGGTTATTTCACTCGTTATAGAATACGTATAGCCAGCAGTATCTTTAAAAAATTCCACGTCTTAATGAGGTGAATATTAAGACAAAAAAATAATACTAAACACCTTATGATTAGTAAGAGAACTGAGACATTATTGTACACAAATATTCACCATAAGACGGGAGTAAATAATATCCACTATCCAGCTCTTCCATGCAAAATAGGGCTAAAATTACTTTTTTAAATATAAACTCTTAAATAATAATCCAATTTATAACCACTTTTTAGCCCAAGATTCGACAGTTTGAAGAGCAACTCCTAAATCTTCCCCTTTATTAGTTAAGGAATATTCAGAACGTAGGGGGCGATCTGTAATGACGTTCCGCAAAATAATGTCATAATCTTCGAGTTCTTTCAACCGTTCGGTAAGCATCCGCTTACTTAATTCAGGAATTATAGAGTTTATTTCACTAAATCTTTTTGGAACATCCATTAAAGAATTGATAATTAAACACATCCACTTTTTACCTATAATTGAGTAAGCCACTTCAATTTTGTTGTAAACCCTGTCATCTAGCTGTTGTTCATTCAATATTAACATCTCCTTAAAATACAAATACTTCATTTTTAGGTAGTAATTAATAACTAAGTAACTATTTTTTAAGTTTATCACTATATTATGACAATTTGAAGATGGAAAACAAATTTGTTCATATTATTGACACATTCTATTAATACAGTTATTATGGGTTACATAAAGTTACTCGGTTATTATTAGTTGCCTTGAGATTTCAAATTACTGGCGCCAAAATTTGAAATCAACGTACTTTATTTGTTTGTATTCTCTAAATGGTTTTGGGAATTTTAGAGATTGATATTCAGTTTAAAGGAAAAGCTAGATTATGAGAAGTAATCGCCCTACAGTTTCAAGTAATGTTAGGTACTTGTCAGAAATGTAGTCATTAAGGAGAAATAATCATGAAAAAACTTGATGGAAAAGTTGCAATTATCACTGGTGGCGCAGGCGGCATCGGTAGAGGCATGGCAACTGCATTTGTAAAAGAAGGTGCAAAAGTTGTAATCGTCGATTTAAACGAGGAAATTGGAAACCAAACAATTAAGGAATTACAAGAATACCAACCAGAAGCAATGTTTATTCAAGCGAATCTTGCAGAACATGACAAACTAGCAAATATTGTGACGCAAGTTGTTGAGAGATATGGCAAGCTAGATATTTTAGTAAACAATGCACATGCATCAAGAATGAATTCGATTGCAGATACGACTCAAGCAGATTTCGATTTATCATTTAATACAGGATTTTATCCAACATTCTACTTAATGCAAGCTGCACTACCATATTTAAAAGAAACAAAAGGGAATATCATCAACTTTGCATCTGGGGCGGGAATTAACGGAGATGTTAATCAAGGTTCTTATGCTGTTGCAAAAGAAGCGATCCGCGCTATAACTCGTGTAGCAGCGAATGAGTTTGGTCCATTCGGCATCAATGTTAACATCATTGCACCGATTGCTAAATCACCTGGTATGATTCAATGGGCTGAAGAAAACCCAGAGTATTACCAAGGCATGCTAGCTAAAATTCCTCTAAGAAGACTTGGTGAAATTGAGGATGACATCGGCCGTGTAGCAGTATTTTTAGCAAGTGAAGATTCTTCTTATATTACTGGACAAACTATTATGGTTGACGGCGGATCTATTAAATTACGTTAAATTTTAGTATAGTGCTTTACGTTTAAATCACATAAATGAGGCCACGTTTTTATTACGACATGGCAATAAAATAAATTAGAATATGAGGATTACATCATGAATCAACAACAAAAGAAAAAAATCCACTATGCGTGGATATTATTAATAGCTTTATCTATTATGGTCGGTGTAGGTAAAAACGGAATTTCAACTGCAGGTGGCTTATTCCTAACACCTGTTACTCAAGACTTAGGAATTGGTATGGGGAGCTTAACATTATACTTTAGTATTGCTTCTATTGTTACTATGATTTTCTTACCTATCGCAGGTAAATTAATGGCTAAATATGATATTAGATTAATATTAATTGTTTCTATTATTTTAATGGCTGGTTCATTCGCAATGTTTGGCTTCATGAGCTCGGTGTGGGGCTGGTATTTATTCAGTATTCCAATGGCAATCGGTTCAATTTTCATTACACAAATGGCAGGTCCTGTTTTAATCAATAACTGGTTTAAAAAACATAATGGTTTAGCGATCGGTATTATGGTAGCGATTGGTGGTGTACTTGGTGCAGTTATTCAGCCATTAGTAGCTAATTTAATTGCAACTCAAGGTTGGAGATTTACGTATATTGCTTTAGGTATCGGTGTAACAGCAATAATTATTCCAATTGTATTATTAGTTATTCGCATGGCTCCACAACAAAAAGGTTTACAACCATTAGGTATGGAAGAAGCTGGTGCTAGTCAAAATGCATCTGCTCAACAAGAAACATTAACTGGTATTGCGGCTTCAGTAGCAAAAAAATCTAGCGCATTTTTCTCGTTATTGGCGTTCTTCTTTATCATTACGTCAATCGCAAGTTTTGCCCAACATATTGCTCCGTTTGCAATGGGTATTGGTTATGATATTAAATTTGCTGGTAGCGCTCTAGGTGCAATGCAAATCGGTGTATTAATTGGAGCCTTATCTTTTGGTGTATTAAGCGATAAAATTGGTGCGAAAAGTACTGCTGTATTTGCAATGTTATTAGGTTTAGTGCCAGTTGGTATTTTCCTAACAGTGCCTGAAAACCCAACGTTATTTACAGTTGCTATTGGAATCTTTGGATTTGTTATTTCATCATTAGGAACATTAGGACCACTATTAACAACAGCCCTATTTGGTACTAAAGATTACAGTCAAATTTATTCAACAGCTGCAATTGGTTTAGCATTAGCAGGGATCGTTGCGTTACCTGGATATGGCTTTATTAAAGATATTACTGGTAGCTATACATTTGTACTGTATGGACTTGCTGGTATGTTTATTATAAATGCAGTTTTAGTATTGTTAGCATTTAAAGGTAAAAAGAAATTAGAAAAAGCAGGTTTATGGAAATAATTTTTCTGTGAGATTATATTAACATAGAGTAGTATGTTAATCTTAACTGTGAAAATTAATTTACATTTAATACTTTAGATTAGCTATATCGTGATTAGCGAAGTAATTATAAAGTTTCGTAAGCATAATTAAAGTAAAACCATTTTCTGAAAATTTTATATAAAAGTAAAGGCCGATATTCTATATAAATAGAAAATCGGCTTTTATATTATTTAAATAGAGGAACTTTTTTTAGTACAGCACAAACTGGAATGGCTACACAAATTCCTACAACATTTTGAAGGAGGTTTCCAGGAATAGATAATGAGGGTATAATCCAGCTATTAAATAGGACTAGTTCACAAATGTAATAACCCGCTATCATAAAGGGAATAGAACTAATGGTAGCTAATAGATTGAAAGTAAAACTACCTCCTTTGTGACCACTCGACCAGGCAATTTTTCCAACTATGTATCCTTGCAAACCACGAGTTAAAAAAGTAAAAGGTGCCCACAATGTCCAACCAGATATTAAATCGAATAAGCCCATACCAAAGGCACCTGCAATTGCCCCCTTTTTAGGGCCAAATAAGATGGATGCGATAAATAGCATTGCTGTTCCAAGATGAACTAAACCACCCTTTGCTGTAATAGGTAATTTAATATTAATAAAGAGAGTTGCAATGAAAACGAGTGCAATTAACATCGCGGTTAGAATTAAATTGAAAATTTGTATATTTGAATAGCTTTTTGTAGTCTCCATTGTCATTACCCTTTTCTTCCTTATTTATTAAGTTCTATTAAATTTAGCAAAGTATTGACCTATTTGAAAGTATCAATTTTGCATAAAGTAGTAGGGTCAGTTTATAAGGAAATAACAATATGTTTAGCCATGTAATAAGAACAAAAAAATTAATTTAGAATAAGGAGAAGGGCATAATATTAAAATGTCTTTCTCCTTTTTATATTTATTTGAAAGGCAATATTGCAACATCATTTTATCTATGTGAGATGCGCAGAGCATGTCTTCGGAAATTTATTATATTACAAACCAATATTTTTAAAATTACTATAGTATAATGCTATTGTTGAAAAGAAAGTTTTTGCTTGTACGTGCAATTAAGGGGATTTATGAGTTATCTACCTTTTTAATAAAAAGATGAGGAAGTACCAGTCTGTATGAAAAATCGTAAAATAAAACTAATTTTAATGTTATCGGCTGTCTTATTATTGTTGTTTACTAGTTTAAACGTTTATACCTCTTATGCGAAGATGAAAAAGACCGTTGAAGAGGCAATTACTAATCAAACTCTTGAAGCAGCAAAATCCATAGCTATATCGATAAATATAGAAGCCTATAAGCAATTTTTAAAAAATCCCGTGAGAAATGAATATTATTGGGAAATAAGAAGTTACTTAAATGATGTACGAGAAAAACTTAGCGCGTTAAATGTGTATACATTGGAAATTGATAATCCAAAAGTATCCAGAGCAATGATAGTAGGAGAGCCAGAGGAAATAAAAAAGAGTTTTCCTATTGGAGAGGTTTGTACAGTACCCGAAGCTCAGGTTAAGAAAGCCTATGAAGGTAATACATATGTAACAGGTGTTATTGAGGATCCCATTTATGGCACCTATGTTTCGGTTGGGGTACCAATAAAAGATGAAGTAGGGAAAATAATCGGCTATATAGGTATCGATATTGGCGCCAATACAATTAATGATATCAAATCGAAAGTTCTCGAAAATAATATTCTTCTCTTTGTGTTTAATGGCGTAGTTATTTTTGTCGTAATCATATCTTTCTGGTTTTTACAAAGATGGTATCAAAGAGAAGTAATGAAGGAAGTAGGATATACAGAGGATACATACCAAACAGAAATTAAATCATTAATCACCTCTGTCTCGTCTTTAAGGCATGATTTTACGAATCATATTCAAGTTTTACATGGGTTTCTACAATTAGAAGAAGTAGATCTTGCAAAGAATTATTTATCGTCTCTGTCTAAAGAAGTACAAGCAATTCAATCTCTCAAATTTAATATAGATCATCCTGGTCTTTCTGTTTTGTTACAAACAAAGAAGCTTGCTGCACAGAATCATCAAATCGAAATGGGTTTTACAATTTCTTGTAATTCATTTGATAATTTAAAAACAACAGATTTAATCAAAATATTATCGAATTTAATTGATAATGCTATTGATGCAGCTAAAGAGTTACCTGAGGGAGAACGAAAAATTTCGATTAGTTGTAATGCAGATGACAAGAAATATGTATTTAAAATTACGAATACAGGACCTGTAATAATAGAAAATGAATCTATTTTTAAACAAGGTTATACGACAAAAAAAGCCGAGCAGGGAAAGGTAAGAGGACAGGGTTTATTTATTGTGAAGGAAATAGTGAGTAAGTATAAGGGGAAAATCTCAATAAAATCAACTAATGAAATAGAAACTACAGCTATTGTGGAAATTCCTCGAAGCAAATGATGTATAAAAAATGATGCGCTTTAAGAAAAAATAAAAAACGCTGAAATGGACAAGATATACTTTGAGGAGTATGGATAAGAAGATGTTTCTTGTTCTATATTTTTCATGGTATTACAAATCAAAAAGGGGGAGAACTATGCCAAATGTAGAAGTGAACTGTACTGTATCAAATTGTGTTTTCCATGCAAAAGGAAATATTTGTGGGGCCGATAAAATTGTGATAGATATGGATTACCACTCAAAAGACAAAAATAATACAGAGTTTGCTTCTGATTTTAATCTCCACACTATGTCTGAAGAAGCCAGTCGTTCATCAGACACATGTTGTAAAACGTTTATTTCTAAAGAAAAAAACCACAATTAATTCTTCTTAGAGTAGGCGGGATAAGGGGCTATTTATAAGCCCTTTTTCTGTCGTTACAATCAGTTATTTCTTCAATAAATGTTCTTATATGGAAAAATATGTTGTTAAATATATACCATTATATAGAAAATGTATTGTATAAAATAGTTATATCATCTATTATATAGTGAAAAATATATATTCGGAAAAATCGAAAAGGATATAACTAAATGCTTATAAGGGGAATTATATGGAACAGAATGCTTACAATGTTCAACGTGTACATAATTTAAATTTATTTTTAACAACGGTGCTTGTTTTTTTAATTGTGACACCATTAGTTTTGAAAGATGGACTAAGCGGGGCGCTTATTTATATTGCAGCCGGAGTTAGCGTACTTATTCTTTCGACTATTAACTATTTTCTACCTATACCGTACAAAATAAAGGGTATTTTCTTCGCGCTACTCCCTGCGACAGTAATTTTCGTACTATTTATATTAGACGGTTACGCCTTAAATAAGCATTATATTTTATTATTTACAATTATTATGGCCGCTCTTTATTTTGATAAGAAAATTTTAGGCGTTTTTGGTGCAATCGTAATGGCCTATGTAATAGTAGTCTATGTATATAATGGTACAAGTTTTTTAGGTGTGGGTTCATCATTGCCACAGTTTTTCAGTGTATATGCGGTGTACGTAGGTGTTATTACGAGTTTATACTTTGTGACAGATTGGGGTAGCAAGCTTATTGCGGATGCCAAACAGAAAGAACTAGAAACAGAAGAGCTTTTAAAACAACTTGCTTCTACACTCTCAACAGTAGAAGTTGGGGCGGTGCAATTAAATGAGCATGTAAAAGATGTAGATACGAATGTGCAAACAATGTATACTTCAAGTGCTTCTGTACTCGATTCAGTACAGCACATAGCTACAGCGATTAATGATGAGGCAAAAATGGTTGGACAAGTCAATGAAGTCATGCACCAGTCTGCTATAAAAATGGATGAAACCGTGATTGTTTCTGAAGAGGTCGCACAACAATCAGAGCATATGAATAAACAAATGCAAAATAGCTGGAATAAAGTAAATGCAGTGACTATACAAATGCAAACGATGGAACGTACAATTTCGACAACAACGGAAACAGTCGATGATTTACAAGTTAGCTTGCAGACGGTTAATACTTTATTAAACGGTATTACGGATATCGCTGATCAAACAAACTTACTTGCTTTAAATGCAGCGATTGAAGCGGCAAGAGCAGGAGAGCACGGGAAAGGCTTTGCTGTAGTAGCTGATGAAGTACGTAAATTGGCAGAGCAAAGTGCGAGTACCGTTTCTGAAATTACTACAGTGACACAAAACCTGTTTAATAAATCAAGTATCGCACAACAGTACTCACATGAAGGGAAACAGGCGATTAGCGAGGGTCAGGCTTTATTACAAGAGATTGCAATTGCTGTACAAGAAGTAACACAATCCTTTGCTAAAACGAATGAACAACTACGCCTAAATACAGCGACAATTCAAGGCGCAACACATGAGTTCCAACAAGCGCAAATACAAATTCAACAAATCGCTCAAATTTCAGAAGAAAACTCGGCTTCCACAGAGCAAATTGTGAGCACGTTAAGATCGGAAAATGAATTAATTCAGTCGATTACGGAGTCATCACAACAATTAAATCATTTAAGTAATGAGTTACGTACATTAAGTAGTAACAGTTAAAAAGGTTCTTGCTCGCCATTGTGCTGGGCAAGAACCTTTCGTATTTTATGTGCTAGTTACGCAATTTAATCATTATTGCGTTGTGTCATATTAATATACTTTATCGCCATTAAAGATAGAGTTTTTCACGATAACATAATCAACGTTACGGATAGCATCTAGCTTCGTGCCGCCAGCATAAGAAATAGATGACTGAAGATCCTGTTCCATTTCAGTTAATGTATCTTTTAAGCTACCTTTATGCTCCACGTACATTTTTTTACCTTCGACGTTTTTCTTTTCGCCTTTTTGGAATTCAGATGCTGAGCCGAAGTATTCTTTCACTAGCTTGCCGTCGATTTCTATTGTTTCGCCTGGAGACTCTTCGTGACCAGCAAATAATGAACCAATCATTACCATAGATGCACCGAAGCGTACTGATTTAGCGATGTCGCCGTTTGTACGGATACCACCGTCTGCAATAATTGGCTTCGTTGCAGCTTTAGAACACCAACGTAGAGCAGCTAATTGCCATCCACCAGTACCGAAACCTGTTTTAATTTTTGTAATACAAACTTTTCCTGGTCCAATACCAACTTTAGTTGCATCGGCACCAGCATTTTCAAGCTCACGAACAGCTTCAGGTGTACCAACATTACCCGCAATAACAAAGCTAGCAGGCAAGTGCTTCTTAATATGCTGAATCATACGAATAACGGCATTTGAATGACCGTGTGCAATATCGATTGTTATGAATTCAGGTACTAGATTAGCTGCAGCTAACTCTTCAATGAAAGTATATTCTTCCTGTTTAACCCCAACACTTATTGAAGCAATTAAACTACGGCCTTGCATATTTTGAATGAACTCTACACGTTTTTCTGGATTAAAGCGGTGCATAATGTAAAAGTAACCGCTTTCAGCTAACTTCAGTGCAATATTCTCGTCGATAATAGTCTGCATATTTGCTGGAACAACAGGTAGTTTAAACGTGTGTCCACCTAAAGTAACAGATGTATCACATTCTGAACGGCTTTCTACAATACACTTCGCCGGAATTAATTGAATATCTTCATAGTCAAATACATTATCCATTAATAAACACTCCTAAATACGAATATTATCCGTATATTTTTTAAAAACATTCGCCATTTGGTAATTTAACTGATTTTCGGCCAATTGTCAAAGTATAATTTACGAAAAATATAAAAGAATTCAAAATCTAAGAAAAAACACGTGTTTTTGAAGTCTCTGCTTATTACAATTGGCATGTATTAAAACATCTATTTGGAGTACAGTTTGGACATGCTCGCATCTCTCTGAATTTATTGATATAAAAGGGTGAATATTTTCAGTTCTTTTTAAGATTTGGGGTTAATCCAGTACTAGAAAGCTTTGTACCGCAAACAGTGGAGTCGTTAGTCGCTTCGTTGTCTGAGGCGATTGTGAAAGAATTAGCTTAAATATACAAAAAGGTGTATATTCCTTTTTAAGGAAATATGACCTTTTTAATGGGTATTTAGGTTCAAATACTATAAAGTAATAGCTTCAATTTACATATATAAGGAATTTCCACTTGTAAATTTATAATAAATTCAATTTTTTTAAAGCATGGAGCGTAAAAGTTGTAGCATAAAGGAAAGAAGAGGTGAGATGAGATGTTTTCTATACCAAATGATTCATCAATAGTTCATATGGCAATGAATTTTTCACCGTGGATTGTTATTTTATCAGTAGCTACAGCATGGATTGGTTCTTTTACTGCGCTATCTTGTACGATTCGAATCGGGCAAAATAGCTTAATAAGTAAAAATATATGGCTGTTATTTGCATCTATTTCGATGACTTTAGGCGTATGGTCGATGCACTTTATAGGTATGGCCGCGCTCGATTTACCGGTGATGGTATCTCATAATTTATGGATTACGATACTGTCGTTATTACCCGTCATGATCGCTACTTTTCTTGCATTCTATTTTGTTAATCAGCCTCGAAAAAGGTTGCGTTTACATATTTTAGCTGGTGCATTAATGGGCATAGGCATATCAAGCATGCATTATTTAGGCATCTATGCGATGAAATTAGAAAATGTAAGTCATTACTACAATCCATGGATATTGAGTTTGTCTATAATAATATCAATTATAGTTTCTTTTATAGCACTATATTTTTTTTCTAACGTTCATACATATATACTCTTCATTTCCTCTCGTGTTGTCACATCTCTAGGACTAGCATTAGCAATTTCAAGTACACACTATTGTGGTATGTATGCGATGAAGCTTTACGTCGCACCATTACAAACGATGGCACACGTGGGAATGAATGAGGTAGACATGGTCGTGTTAACAAGTGGAGTAACGGTTAGCATCGTTTTAATTTTGGTGCTATTATTAGCGACAACTTTTATCGATCGATATATAGAAAATCGAATTCATTATTTTGATCCATTAACGAAATTACCGAATCGTCGTATATTCCAGGAAAGGATAGAGAAAATGTCGGAAGTAAGTGCAATTGCCGTTTGGAATTTCCGAGATTTGGAGTCGTATAATCAAGAGCATGGCTATTTATTTGTCGATCGACTTATTAGCCATTTATCGAAATTGCTCCTTTTATATTTACCACCGTTAACAGATTTATATCGTACACAAGGAAATCGATTTGCCTATGTAGCAAATGATGAGGCGGCAGCAAAGGAATTATATGCAAAATTACATGTTTTATCGGAGCATCTAAAAGAAGGCATTATTTTTGAAGGGAACGAAATAATATTACAAGGTGTATGTGTATATGTCCCTTCAGAAAATGAACACGTAAATACATTGAAAAAATTATATTCAAATAGTTTGTCGGTTATCAAATACCCTGGTACCGACAATAAATTAAATATTGTGCAGTACAATCCGAAGCTACATACGCGTAACTTCACGGAGGAAATTGTAGCGGATATAGACTGTGCAATAAGTCTTAATCATTTATTTCTCGTGTACCAACCGAAAGTCGATCCAAAAACGAATACTGTAAAAAGTGTTGAAGCACTCATACGTTGGCAGCACACTAAGTATGGCTTTTTATCTCCGGCCGTGTTCTTACCTATTTTTGAGGCAAATAATCGGATGGAAGATTTAACAGACTGGATTATCGACAAAGTATGCCAGCAATTAAAAATATGGGAAAATATGAGTGGTATGCCTAAGCAGGTGGCGATAAATATTCCAGGGCATTACTTGACATCTAGCAGATTAATGAAAGTTCTAAAAACGACAATCGATTTGTATAATATAAATGCCGATGCGATTGAGTTAGAAATTACGGAAACAAGTTTTGTGAAAACAATCGCAAGCGCCGAAAAAGTAGTGCGTGAATTTCGAACAGCTGGTTTTTCTGTAGCGCTGGATGATTTTGGTACAGGTGCTTCGTCTTTTTCTTATTTAAAGAAAATCCCTATTACAACATTGAAAATTGATAAATCATTTATCGATGATGTACCAATGTCAGCAAAAGATACCTCAATTATCAAATCAATGATACAGCTTGGGCAATCATTAAAAATGAAAGTCGTTGTAGAAGGTGTGGAAACGAAAGAACAAGTAGATTTTTTAATTCGCGAATGCGATGCACCACATATCCAAGGTTATTATTTTGCGAAGCCAATGAATCCTGATGAGCTCCTCGATTGGCAGCAATCTTTTCAACTACAATTAAATGTATAAAGTTAGGCGGTACTATGAGTAGGAAAAACTTATGGTACCGCCTATTTGTATACGTACTATTAGCTTTATCTTTATTGATATAAGTCATGTGGCATGTAGCACGTGGTTTAGAGGTAGAAATATTAATGAACTAATTAATAAAAAGTTATTAAATGAATAGATAAAAGTTCAATAGTTGAAGATTTTGGTGATGTTTGTATGTATTCAAAATTCTGAACATTCTGATATAAAAGTTAAGTAAGCTGCATATATACTCAATAACTATTTGAAAGTACAAAACATGTTAAAAAAACATTGAGGGGGAAGTTCGGATGAAACAACGTAAATTAAAGAAATTAGCTTCAATATTTTTAGCGTCTTCAGTTTTGGTAGGTGCGCTTGCGGGTTGTGGCACTTCAACGAGCGGAGGTAATTCTGTAAGCGATGATAGTGATACGATAAAAATTGGTGCAAATCTTGAGTTATCTGGAAACGTAGCATCGTACGGTTCATCTATTGGAGATGGCGCTACTTTAGCGGTAGAGGAGATTAACGCTAAAGGCGGTATTAACGGTAAGAAAATTGAGTTAATTAAAGTAGATAATAAATCCGAAAACTCAGAGGCGACATCTGCTGCAATTCGTTTAGCAGAGAAAGAAAAAGTAGTAGCAATGATTGGACCGGCGACATCTGGTAATACAGTAGCTACTGTATCAATTGCGGAAAAATATAAAGTACCGGTAGTAACGGCTTCAGGTACAGCTCCAAACGTAACAGAAAATAAGGATGGTAAAATTAATGATTACGCATTCCGAACATGCTTTATTGACCCATTCCAAGGGACAGTAGCAGCAAATTTTGCAACAGGTGAGCTCGGAGCGAAAAACGTAGCTATCTATGCCGACAATGCATCTGATTATGCAAAGGGTTTAGCAGCATCATTTAAAGAAACGATCTTAGCAAACGGCGGTAAAGTAGTAGCAGAGGAAGCATATGTAGCGAAAGATGTAGACTTCAAAGCTACATTAACTAAAATCAAATCAGCAAACCCCGATTTCGTTTTCATACCTGGTTATTATGAGGAAGTGGGTCTAATCGTCAAACAAGCACGTGAATTAGGCATTACTGTACCTCTAATGGGTGCAGATGGTTGGGACTCTCCAACTTTAGTGGACTTAGCTGGAGGGGATGCACTAAACAACACATATATTACAAACCACTATTCCTCTGAAGATCCAGATGCAACAATTCAAGAATTCGTAAAAGCTTTCAAAGCGAAATATAACGAAGCGCCAAACGCATTCCACGCATTAGGTTATGATACAGTGTATTTCTTAAAAGATGCTATTGAGCGTTCGGGAGATACTATTACTAGTGTAGGTATAAAAAATGCTTTAGCAGAAACTAAAGATTTAAGCCTAATTACAGGTACATTCACAGTAGATAAAAAGCATAACCCAGTTAAGTCAGCGACAGTTCTTGAATTTAAAAACGGTAGTCAAGTGTTCAATTCTAAAGTTAATCCTTAAATCTTCAGTGCAGTTAAAAAGGGAGGCGAGCTATGCCTCCCTTTTTACCGTTTTGTTGTTAACATAACTTTACTGGATAAGGGGTGAATAAACATGGAGTGGATACAACAATTAGTGAACGGAATTTCACTAGGAAGTATTTATGCATTAATTGCTCTAGGGTACACAATGGTGTACGGAATCATCAAGCTTATCAACTTCGCTCACGGTGATGTGTTTATGCTCGGTGCATTTATTGGTTTTTACGCAATAGTAAGATGGGATATGCATTTTATCTTAGCGCTTTTATTAGCAATGGTTTTATGTGCAGTCATTGGTGTAATTATAGAGCGAGTTGCTTACAAGCGTTTACGAAATGCAACAAGAATAGCGGCCTTAATTACAGCAATTGGAGTTTCATTATTAATTGAATATACGGTTATTTTCTTCCGTGTTCGCGGTGCATCTCCGGAAGCATATCCGGAAGTGTTAAAAAATAAGACAATCGATATTTTGGGTGTGCAAATTAGTACGCAATCGATTTTTATTTTAACAGTTTCAATCGTTTTAATGGTTTTATTACAATTTATTGTACACCAAACGAAAATCGGTAAGGCGATGCGTGCCGTATCACATGATGCGGATGCCGCACGTCTAATGGGGATCAACGTAGATAACACAATTTCAGCAACATTCGCAATCGGTTCAGCATTAGCAGGGGCAGCTGGTGTCATATTTGGTATTTACTATACGCGCATTGACCCGTTAATGGGGATTTTACCAGGCTTAAAGGCTTTCGTAGCAGCCGTACTTGGGGGGATTGGTATTATTCCAGGTGCGATGGTCGGTGGTTTAGTACTTGGGGTGGTTGAAACAGTAGTAAGTGCGCTCGGTTATTCTTTGTGGCGTGACGCAGCAGCGTTTGTCATATTAATCTTCATTTTAATTTTACGACCAGCGGGTATTTTTGGTAAAAACACCCGTGAGAAAGTGTAGGTGGGCTGTATGAAAAAGTCTAAAGTTTTTTGGGGCTATGCAGTTATAGCGCTTGTACTCTATGTAGTTGTGCAAGTTTTGATTTCTACCGGTGCGCTTAATTTATACTATCAAAACATGCTAATTACGATGTGTATTAACATTATGCTTGCGGTCAGCCTGCATATCGTTATCGGAATTACGGGTCAGTTCTCAATTGGTCACGCGGGTTTCTTAGCAGTAGGGGCGTACATTTCTGGAATATTTACAATGAATCTAGGCATGCCGTTTCCAATAGCCATTTTAGCAGGTTCAGCTGTAGCAATGCTTGCGGGTTTACTCGTAGGGATTCCAACGCTGCGTCTAAAAGGAGACTATTTAGCCATTGCGACACTTGGTTTTGCTGAAATTATCCGTATTATTTTCTTGAATATTGATTATGTTGGCGGTGCAGCTGGGATGCTAGTGGATTACCAAACAAACTGGACATATGCGTTCGTTGGCGTAGCGATCACTATTTTAGTCATCTCAAACTTTACGAATTCTCGCCACGGTCGTGCGTGTATTTCGATTCGAGAAGACGAAATTGCCGCTGATTCGATGGGGATTAACACAACTTACTATAAAGTTGTGGCGTTTGCGATTGGTTCGTTCTTTGCTGGGCTTGCAGGTGCAATTTACGCGCATAACTTTTATTTTATTCAACCTACAACTTTCGGTTTTCTAAAATCATTTGATATTTTAATAATCGTTGTACTTGGTGGCTTAGGAAGTCTTTCAGGTTCTGTCATTGCGGCGATTTTCTTAACAATCGTTTCAACGTATTTACAAGGCTTCCCTGAAACACGAATGATTATATATTCGCTTGTTTTAATTTTAGTAATGCTTTACCGTCCTACCGGTTTAATGGGTACGAAAGAAATGACGGATTTATTCAAGTTCAGTAAAAAAGGAGTTACGAAAGCATGAGTACTCTTCTTAATGTTGAAAACTTAGGGATTCAATTTGGCGGCTTAAAAGCGGTACAAAACGTCAATATGTATATGAATCGAGGAGAATTGATTGGCTTAATCGGTCCAAATGGTGCCGGGAAAACGACGGCGTTTAATATGTTAACGGGTGTATACGCGCCGACTGAGGGGACAATTACGTTCAACGGGAAACAAATACAAGGCCTTAGTCCATATAAAGTAACGCGCGGCGGTATTAGTCGCACGTTTCAAAATATACGTTTATTTAAAGAGTTATCGGTTTTAGATAACGTAAAAGTAGCAAACCACTCACTAGCGAATCATAATATTCTAACTTCCATCCTTCGCTTACGAAAGCATTTCAACGGTGAAGAGAAAATGGAACAGCAATCTTTAGCGTTCTTGAAAATTTTCGGCTTAGACATTTATAAAGATGAGCTTGCGAAAAATTTACCGTACGGCATGCAGCGTCGTCTAGAAATTGCGCGTGCACTTGCTGCGGGGCCAAAATTGCTGTTACTAGATGAACCAGCAGCGGGAATGAACCCTCAAGAAACACATGAATTAATGCGGTTAATTGCATTTATTCGAAAGGAATTCAACTTAACCATTTTATTAATTGAGCATGATATGCAGCTAGTTATGGGGATCTGTGAACGTATTTATGTGCTAGACCACGGGCAACTAATTGCGGATGGTACGCCAGCAGAAATCCGGGCAAACCCGAAAGTAATTGAAGCGTATTTAGGGGAGGAGGTGGCGGATTAATATGCTAAAAGTAAATGATATCGACGTATACTACGGGCATATTCAAGTTTTAAAAGGGATCTCCTTAGAAGTAAATGAAGGTGAGATTGTTACTTTAATAGGAGCAAATGGTGCAGGAAAAAGTACATTACTTAAAACGTTATCGGGTCTACTTAAACCGAAAAAAGGGTCCATTGAATATTTAGGCTCTAATATTGATGGCAAGGCTGCTCAATCTATCGTAAAAGCAGGTATTTCGCATGTGCCAGAAGGACGGCGCGTATTTGCTAATATGAGCGCTGAGGAAAATTTACAGCTTGGGGCGTATTTGCGCAAAGATCATGACGGGATTAAAAAGGATATGGAGCACGTGTATGAATTGTTTCCACGGCTGTTTGAACGCCGCAAGCAACAATCAGGTACACTATCTGGCGGTGAGCAACAGATGTTAGCGATGGGGCGTGCATTAATGGCGAAACCGAAGTTGCTATTAATGGATGAGCCGTCAATGGGCCTTGCACCACTTATGGTCAAAAATATATTCAATATTATCGAAATGGTTAACAAAGAGGGCGCAACGGTTCTGTTAGTTGAGCAAAATGCGAATATGGCACTATCTGTTGCGCATCGTGCGTACGTACTCGAAACGGGGAAAATCGTTCTGTCGGGCACAGCGAAAGAATTACAGGAACGTGATGAAGTAAAAGCGGCATATCTTGGTGGATTATAATGTATATGAGTTAACTTGTAGACCTTGCGATGTAGCTTTTTTTTCGATAAGGTGGAACGTGAGGAGTGATTTACTATGGCGCATACCGCTGAGTTTTATATTGAAAAAATGAATTTGGAAGCACATCCGGAAGGAGGGTACTATAAATCAACGTTTGCTGGAACAGAGGAAATGACAACACGTAATGTGTTAAGACCGTTGTATACAAGTATTTATTTCTTACTACGTTCAGAAGACATTTCGCATCTCCACCGTCTACAATCAGATGAGCTTTGGTATTATCACGGTGGCAGTCCCTTAACGGTACATATGATTTATCCGGATGGGACATATGAAGCGAAAAAATTAGGTCTTAATATAGATAATGGAGAAATGCCTCAAATATTAGTACCGAAGCATACAATTTTCGGTTCTTCTGTTGATGAGGCTAACACGTTTAGTTTAGTAGGCTGCATGGTAGCACCTGGTTTTGATTTTGCTGATTTTGAGCTGTTTACGCAGGATGAGCTACTGAAGGATTATCCGCAGCATGAGGCAGTTATTCGCAAAATGGCGTACGAGACATTAGATTAAGGCGACAATCTGGCTATAAGCATATGAAAAACGAACCGCTATCTTTCTTTGCGGTTCGTTTTTCTGTTGTCGCGCGGGAAGAATAAATGCTATTTAGTGTTGTTTGTAGTTTAAAAGCTTAAATAGGTCGTTGCGTTCTTTATCTGTTAAGTCTCGCCATTGACCTACTTTTAAATTGCCTATATGGATATTCATAATGCGAATACGTTGTAGGCGTTTTACTGAGTAGCCTAATGCTGAACACATCCGGCGAATTTGGCGATTAAGCCCTTGCTCTAAAATAATTTTGAAGACAGTATTTGATACTTTTTCGACGCGGCAAGGGAGTGTTTTCGTATCTAAAATTTCTACACCTGCACTCATATCACGCAAAAATTGATCTGTAATCGGTTTATCGACTTGTACTACATATTCTTTTTCGTGATGGTTCTCAGCACGTAATATTTCGTTGACGATATCACCGTCATTAGTTAGTAGTAATAATCCTTCAGAGTCTTTATCTAAACGACCAATGTGAAAAATGCGTAGTGGATGATTGATGAAATCCACAACATTCCCTTTAATATGTCTTTCTGTTGTGCTAGTAATGCCGACTGGTTTGTTCAGTACGATATACACGAGCTGTTCTTCTTTTGTGACAGGCTTGCCGTCTACACAAACGACGTCGCCTTCTTCTACGCGGCTGCCGATTGTTGCCGGCTCGCCGTTAATCGTTATTTTTCCTTCTTCAATCCATTTATCAGCACCGCGACGTGATACGATGCCTGCTTCTGCTAAATATTTATTTATGCGCATATTTTTCACCTTCATTTCGAATCATTCAATTGTGTGATCATACACAGTTGTTTAGTTATTGACGAGCTGTTTAAACTGGGCCAATGTTGTAGTCGCTTGAATAGGCACGCGCGGAACGTAAAGGCGCGGGCTATTAATTTTCGCTTTTCCGCCTTTATTTAAAAAGGCGAGTGATACACCACTATCGATTATCGCGATTTCTTGATTTTTAGAATACTTTCCATACGGATAAGCTAAATATTTTGGATTTGCTGCTGGATTTGCTCGTTGAATAATTTCCGTTGTATGTTGGAAATCTCGACGCAAATCATTTAACTTCGTATCTTGTAAATAGCCTCGACCAGTGTCGTAATTGAATCGGTGCAATGCATATGTGTGATGCTCTAAATCGATAATATCTGAAATCATTGCTAATTCTTTTAAGCCAGCAAATTGAACTTTTAGCATTTCAAATTCGGGTGCGTCTTCTTTTACACGATCGCCAATAATGAATGAAGCACCGCGCATATTATATTGTTTTAATATAGGATACACAAGATGCGGTATAGATAAATTACCATCATCAAATGTTAGCACGACAGCTTTTGCAGGTAAGTTTTGCTTGCGCTGTGTCCATAAGTCGAAATCTTGGAGAGTAATTGTCGTGAAGCCATTTTGTTTTAAATACTGCATTTGCTGTTCAAATAAATCGATATCATACACTGATAAATTATTATGAAAAGCTGTCTTTTTTTGATCTTTAACAAAATGGTGATAAATTAATACCGGCACACCTTTGTCGAGTTCAACATCCTTGAAATGGATATACCCTTTTCTACCACCGATAATCACCTCATAAAAATCGCCTTTACGCCCATTAGAGCTAATGCGCATATCTTTAGCGATTGTCGCAATCGGCTTGCCTTTCTTTTCATGCTTCGGGTAAACATTCGCAAAATTCACCGTATTAATTTCTACTTTATTAAGTATTCGTGCATTTGAAATCGCTGCATTTGAAGCAACTGCAAAGTGAGATGCAATTGATACCATACCATTACCGATCTGTATTTCCCATATATCCTCACCTTTTGTAGCTACAAAATGCTGCCCTTTATAAAGCGTAATATATTTTATTGGTTCATGCTGTAAATGTAAGCGAGCTACAGTATCTTGTGAAATCTCAATGGTCGTTTGCTTGGCCTCAGCGGTTTTTCCTACAAATAAAAAGAAAGAAAACGCGCATAAAGCCGTTAATAATATCCTCTTCAAAACAACAGCCTCCTTAAATAACGCTCATTTCATAATTTTACCCGAAACTCCGTGCAATAAGCGGAAATTAAATAAATTCAGTAAATTTAGAAAACTGAATTATATAATTTGAAATAAATCTTGTTTTCTGACAATATAATAATAGAAATACCTTTCTTCTAGTAGCAGTGGCAGCTTTGTGTATGGGTATGATCAACACACATTTCATGCAAGGGGGAGAATATTAATGGTTTATGCATTTCCAAACACAGCAGGGGCAGTAGTAGAGTTTAAGGAGCGTTATGACAACTACATTGGTGGTAAATGGACACCGCCAGTAAAAGGTCAGTATTTTGACAATGTAACGCCGGTAACAGGACAAGTATTTACGCAAGCAGCCCGTTCTACCGAAGAAGATATTGAACTAGCACTTGATGCCGCGCATGCAGCAAAAGATGCATGGGGTCATACATCTGCTACAGAACGCAGCAATATTTTATTGAAAATTGCAGACCGTATGGAAGCGAACCTTGAAATGTTAGCGGTAGCTGAAACGTGGGAGAATGGTAAGGCAGTACGTGAAACATTAAATGCAGATATTCCTTTAGCAATTGATCATTTCCGTTATTTTGCAGGAGCGCTTAGAGCACAAGAAGGGGCATTAAGCCAAATTGATGATGATACAGTAGCGTATCATTTCCATGAGCCGATTGGTGTTGTTGGGCAAATTATCCCGTGGAACTTCCCGATCCTAATGGCGGTATGGAAGCTAGCACCGGCTTTAGCAGCAGGCAACTGCGTTGTATTAAAGCCAGCAGAGCAGACTCCTGTATCAATTATGGTACTTGTCGAGCTGATCGCGGATTTATTACCACCAGGTGTGCTTAATATTGTAAACGGTTTCGGTCTAGAAGCAGGTAAACCCCTTGCATCAAATCCGCGCATCGGAAAAATCGCCTTCACTGGTGAAACAACGACGGGGCGCTTAATTATGCAATACGCTTCACAAAATTTAATTCCAGTAACGCTGGAATTAGGCGGAAAATCACCAAATATTTTCTTTGAAGATATTATGGATGCAGATGATGAACTTTTAGATAAAGCAGTTGAAGGTTTTGTATTATTCGCATTGAATCAAGGGGAAGTATGTACATGTCCTTCCCGTGCGTTAATCCAAGAGTCCATTTATGAGCCGTTTATGGAACGTGTATTACAGCGGATTGAAGCGATTACGACGGGTAACCCACTTGATCCGAATACGATGATGGGTGCACAGGCTTCGACAGAACAAATGGAAAAAATTCTATCTTATTTAGATATCGGTAAGCAAGAAGGGGCAGAATGTTTAATAGGAGGAGAGCGTAATGCATTAGAAGGCGATTTTGCAGAAGGTTATTATATTAAACCAACTGTTTTCAAAGGCCATAATAAAATGCGCATCTTCCAAGAGGAAATTTTTGGTCCGGTTGTAGCGGTAACAACATTTAAAACGAAAGAGGAAGCATTAGAAATCGCGAACGACACATTATATGGATTAGGGTCAGGTATTTGGACGCGCGATATGAATACGGCGTATCGCTTTGGCCGAGGCATTCAAGCTGGACGTGTTTGGACAAATTGCTACCATGCGTATCCTGCACATGCAGCATTCGGCGGCTATAAAATGTCTGGTGTCGGACGCGAAAATCATAAAATGATGTTAAGTCATTATCAGCAAACGAAAAACTTACTCGTGAGCTATAATCCAAATAAATTAGGCTTCTTCTAATCATTAGGAGGTGCAGGGGATGGCTGAACGTGTTACAGCAACGGAGTCAGCATTAGAGTTAATTGCCGTACTTGTTGCGCGTCACGGTCCCGTTATGTTCCATCAATCTGGCGGGTGCTGTGATGGATCTTCGCCGATGTGTTACCCAGAAGGGGATCTCATTATAGGCAATCAAGACGTGCTGCTCGGTGAAATTGGTGGCGCACCGTTTTATATGCATAAAAATCAGTTCGATTACTGGAAGCATACACAGCTTATTATTGATGTAGTAGATGGGCGCGGTGGTATGTTTTCTCTAGAAGGAGTCGAAGGAAAACGGTTTTTAACGAGGTCACGTATATTTACGGATGATGAACAGAAAGAATTAAATAGTTAGTAATGAATCTGCCTGCAATTTGCGGGCGGGTTTTTTTATGTGAAAAATGATACTTTTGCTTTCTATATTACGAAGAGAAGTGGTGTAATGTTTACATATTTTGTTCATAATCTTTAAGATGATTTTACAAGTGTGACGAATTATTGAGGGGTTCGTGTAGACCCTCGCATTACTCGAAGCGCAAAAAAACTTAGCGCGATTACAATCGTTAGTACGTTAATAGGATTCTTAAAATATAGCATATATTAAAACTTGTATAAAAAGGAAGCGTATAATAAGTTTATCAAATATAAAAGGAGGCTATTTTTATGCAACATGCGAAATTATGGATCAACGGTAAATGGGAGAGTGTAGAGAGGACGTATAATTTAGCATCTCCTTATACAGGTGAAATCATTGCACAAATAGCAAAGGCAAGTATAAATGACGTGGAGCGTGCAATTGAAGGAGCTCACGCGGCATTTCAAACGTTTAAGAAAACGACTGCGTATGACCGCGCGGAAATTTTATATAAAGTTGTAGCGATTATGCGCGAGCGCAAACAGGAATTTGCGGAAATTTTAGCGCTTGAAGCAGGAAAGCCATTAGTAGCTGGACTAGCTGAAATAGACCGTACGATTGCTACATATCAATTTTCAGCAGAGGCAGCGAAGCAATCGATGGGCGAAACAGTGCCAATGGATGCGGCACCAGGAACGACAGACCGAATCGGCTTTACTAAGCGGGTACCACTCGGTGTAGTATGTGCAATTACGCCTTTCAATTTCCCGTTTAATCTAGTGGCACATAAACTTGGACCTGCTTTTGCTGTTGGTAATACCGTCGTGCTAAAGCCGGCAACACAAACACCTCTAAGTGCGCTAGTGATGGCTGAAATTTTTAAAGAAGCAGGATTGCCAGATGGCGCACTGCAAATTGTAACGGGCTCAGGCGGGGAATTGAGCGATACATTAACAACGCATCCACTTGTGAAAAAAGTTACATTTACAGGAAGTGGTGCAGTCGGGCTGAAAATTAAAGAAAAGATTGGGCTTCGAAAAATTACGCTAGAGCTAGGTTCAAATGCAGCCGTCATCGTAGAACCATCAGCGCCAATTGACAAGATTATTAGTCGTACAGTAAGTGGTGCGTTTGGCTTTGCAGGACAAGTATGTATATCATTGCAACGTATATATATACATGAATCCATTTATGAGCAATTTGCCGAAAGCTTTGTAACGGAAACGAAAAAGTTAATAGTCGGAGATCCGTTAAAAAACACAACGGATGTTAGTGCAATGATTCATCCTAATGAAGTGGAACGAATTAAGCAATGGATTGATGAAGCTAAAGCACAAGGAGCCGTTGTTGCAACGGGGGCTGAGTTTACTGAACGTACTTGTACACCGACTGTTATGACAAATGTGGGAGCACATATGAAAGTCGTATGCCAAGAAACATTTGCTCCAATCGTATCCCTTGTTCCGTACAAATCACTTGATGAAGCGATCGCTCTTGTGAATGAATCAGAGCTTGGGTTAAATGCAGGAATTTATACAAATATACTAACAGATGCGATGCGAGCGGCAGATGAGTTAGAGGCGGGAGCGGTTATTATTAATGATATACCGACTTTCCGTACAGATAATATGCCGTATGGCGGAGTGAAAATGAGTGGTTACGGACGTGAAGGTATAAAATACGCGATTGAAGAAATGACGGATTTGAAATTAATCACAATAAAAACTTCACTATAACGTATGCAACTACTATTTTAGCAAAACATTTGAAATTACATGTCCCGAAATGTAACATGAATGGAAGATAGTTTTTAAGGAGTGTATGTAATTATGGGCCATTCCGTGCCAATGAGTCAGTCGCGTACAATTCAAACACGACTTGTGTTACCACCCGATACAAATCACCATAGCTCTATTTTTGGTGGGCGGGTATTAGCATATATTGATGAGGTTGCTGCTATTACTTCAATGAAGCATGCAAAGGGCGAAGTTGTCACTGCTTCAATTGATTCTGTAGATTTTGTATCCCCTGCTTATGCAGGTGATGTACTAGAACTTGAAGGGATTGTGACTTGCACAGGACGTACATCGATGGAAGTGTATGTACGCGTCGTGTCACGTAATTTAAAAACAGGGGAAGAACGTTTAACTACGGAATCCTTTGTCACAATGGTTGCTATTGATGATGAAGGCAAACCAGTAGAAGTTCCGGGCGTCTATCCGGAAACGGAAACAGAAAAACGATTATTTGAAACAGGACCGAAACGCCGCGAGCACCGTAAAGCAAAGAGAGCGTTGTCTCATTAAGAAAAGCTGAAGTTCATTTGCGAACTTCAGCTTTTTTAAATGCTATGAAAATATAAGCTTTTGAGTTGGAAAAGTGTCAAAGCATTATCCGTCCCCGGAAGACACATCGATTCAATAGGCGAAAGTGTATAACTACTTTCTTGCCGAGGTGAAAAGTATCCTGTCGGGTATAAACCTTATTAATCTGTTAATTCAATAACAACATTTAATAATGAATCAGAAGATGAGGCAACGACTGTAGCACCCTCTGTTAATTCAGTTATTAAATTGGAAATCATGTGAATATCTTCAGCAGTACTCATATACTGACCTTTAATTCCTAATACCGCTTCTGCGATAGAGTTAAACGATTCTTCTAGGTTGTGTTGTGTTTCGACCGTCATTTGTACTTGAGAATCAACGCTAGTAACAGAGGTAGCCATGCTCATAATATTATTTTCTGTTTCTTTTATTAAATATGAAACATTTTGTACGGCCGATTTAGTTTCTTCTGCTAGTTTTCGTACTTCATCTGCTACAACAGCAAAGCCTTTACCATGTTCGCCAGCACGCGCTGCCTCGATTGAAGCATTGAGTGCAAGTAGATTTGTTTGATCGGCAATGCCTGTTACAAGTCCAACGATATCTGATATTTTTTGTGAAGATACGCGTAGTGCTGACATGGATGTTTCAAGCACATTGACGCTATTTAAAATGGTATTCATTAAGTGAGTTTGTGTTTCTAAATGTTCTTTCCCTACAGTTGATTTGTTTTCTGTTTCGGCAACAAATGATAATCCTTGATCGGTTGCGGAAGCGATGTCATCTGTTTGTAAGGATATGGCTTGTAGAGAAGCAGATGTTTCTTCGCTAATTGCTGTTAATTCTTGCGCTGTACTTTGAATCGTACTAACTAATGTTGATTTAACCTTTTCTGACTCAAAACGGATACGGTCCTCTTCTTTTTCATAAGCCTCAATTACTAGTTGCTGTTCAAAGTTAATGACTTTTGAGAAGGCATTAATTGCTTTGGTAGCGTCTTTTTTCGATAAATCCAGCTCGTTGACGAATGAAATAAATGTTGTCATCAGCGATTGGAAGGATGCTAAATACCATTTTGATTGTAATCCAATACGTACATGCGTATGGGCGATCATTTTGCGTTCCTCAATATAAGCATTGTTTATATGGCCGATGAAAAGATCGCTTAAATGCTTATGTAGTGTAATTTTCAACTTATCAATGCGGGATGTACTTTGAATAATGTCCATTAATGTTTCACTTAAACTAATCGCCGCGTAAAATTGATCTACCATATGAGGTATCAAGTCTTCTGTCAGTGGCTGTAGTTGCTTAAGAATTGCTAAATCTTCTGTTGTTAGCTGTAGTAATTGAAGTTGTTTTGTAATATTTGGATATTCTGATACGTCGAGCTGAACATCGTTAATATACTTTGATGTCTCAAAAAAACTAGATTGATGCGTCTCTTTCTTCGTGAACCAATTTACCATTATTTTCTCCATTCTGTCGTAGCTTATCTAGCACATCCGTTTATTTAATCTTATATATGTCCAACTGCTATTTTACTATTTTTTCATCTTATTTACATGTATTTTCTAAATATATTTGTTTAATTATGTTTCCATTGTAAATGTCAGGTTTATGTCTGTGTTTTATTTTTAAACCATGTTAGAATTAATAGAGCAATTAAACTATGAAAAGGAAGTTTAAGATGAAATTTTATAAAGGTCGTTTAAAATTTGTTATTCCACTTTCTGTTATTGTAGGGGTATCAGCTGGGTATATGCTATTTAACTTTCATCAAGATGTACCGTCATTGCATAAATTTTTAATTATTTTAGGCGCATCTGCTTTAGCCGCGATTATTTCGTATTTCCTATTTCCACAAGAGGGTGATAACCCGGATGATGTAGGACCGTATAGATAATTTATTTTGTTATATTCTAATGTACCGGTAAATCGGTGCATTTTTTTCTTTAAGTGAATCTTTTTTTAGAGCACTTCGTATATGTGGTATAGATAAAAAACAAAACGGGAGAGGTTGATATATGGATACAAAATGGTCAAAAGTAATAATCCATGCAAGTGCATTTTTTGCGCCTATGCTTGTGCCCATTTTATTTTTTTTAATGAGCTCTGAGGATGAAGTAAAACGATTATCCATTCAGGCATTGCTATTCCAGTTTGTAATGTGGTTATTAGTTGTTATTTCAACATTCTTCTCAATTTTTTTAATCGGCATTCCATTCTTAATCGTGTTCTCGATTATGTTGTTAGTAGTTCCGATTATCGGTATTGTCAAAGCATTAAACGGGACATCTTGGAATTATCCAATCGTTGGTCGCTGGATGTAGTTTAAAAATGTAAAATAACGGCAAAACTTTCCGCGTGGAGAGTTTTGCTTTTTTTTGAAGAGTATTATAAATTTCTGGAGTTTGAGCAGTGTCTAGCTCAAGCGCCCGGCGCCTTGAGGTCGCTTCTGCCCCTCGGTTGAAAGCCGGAAAAATGCTTTCGATTCAGGTCAGCAAGCAGCTGTCAGGGCTAAGCAGGGCGCTTGCGCATTTCTTTTATGAGGGTTTTTAATTGCATTTCTTTTTTACCATTTTATATAATTAAGTCAAAGATAGTCAAAGTCAGTGGTTAGATTGGGGTGAAGGACAAAAGTGAGGAATATATCTGACATCATTGAAGGTTATTTGAAACAAGTTATCGAATTAGGTGGACAAGGGCATATTGAAATAAAACGTAGCGAACTTGCAGATAAATTTCAATGCGTTCCTTCTCAAATAAATTATGTCATAAATACACGATTTACTGCAGAACGTGGTTATTTAGTGGAGAGTAAGCGCGGCGGTGGTGGTTATATTCGTATATTACGTGTGTCTGCCCATTCGAAAACGGCGTTGATTGACGACATGATCGAACTAGTGGGAGATGAAGTAACGCAGCAGGCAGCCGAGCATATGGTATATCGATTAATTGATGAAGAGGTCATTACAAAACGCGAGGCGAAGCTTATGTTAGCCGCTTTTAGTAGATCGACCCTTGCACTACCCTTGCCTCTACGTGATGAAGTTCGTGCATATATAATAAAAGCAATGTTACTAACGCTGAAATATGACAAAAAGTAAGGTGGGGTGATTCGCATGATTTGTGAGCATTGTAAGCAGAGGCATGCATCTGTCACAGTAACAAAAGTTCAAAACGGGCAGACAATAGCAAATCACTATTGTGAAGTTTGTGCATCAAAATACCATCCATTCCAGACCGATATACAAGAGGAGCCCGTTGCATTACATCAGCTTATTTCCAACTGGTTCGGTGTTCCAATGTGGAAAGCTGCACAAACAGGAGAAAAAAAGACGACGCAAAGCACTTGCCCAACATGTGGCTTCACGTACCGTCATTTCTTAAAGCAAGGAAAGTTTGGCTGTGCAGATTGCTACAACACATTCCGTGATCAACTGCCACCTGTACTAAGTCGCTTACAAGCAGGGACAACGCATAAAGGGAAATCAGCTGCCGTAAGTACCGAGCAGTTACAAGCACAAATTGAAACGATTAGACAACAAATGCAGCATGTGATTGCTGAAGAACGCTTTGAAGAGGCGGCAAAAATGCGTGATGATATTAAAGCGCTACAGCAAAAATTAAATGTTGGGAGTGTTGATGTATGAATATCGAGCACTTCCTGCAGCATTCAACGGCAAGGTGGATGGAACAACATGGTGACGCGTCGGATATTGTAATGACAACGCGTGTTAGATTAGCGAGAAATTTAACTGGAATGCGTTTTCCGCTTAGCTTTTCAGAAGAGGAAGCGAATAAAATACAAGAAAAGCTAATGAACACGCTGCTTGCTGTTCAGGAGCAAACAAACTTTTCCTATTTTCCAATGAAGGATATCTCATTACTTGAGCGCCAAGTACTTGTTGAAAAGCATTTGATTAGCCCGTATTTAGCGAAAAATGAACAAACGGCTGCTGTGTTTTTGTCAGCTGATGAATCCGTAAGTGTGATGGTAAATGAAGAAGACCATATACGTATTCAATGTTTAGCACCTGGCTTACAAATAGCTGAAACATACAACCGGGCATGCAAAATTGATGATTTATTAGGTGGGAAATTAAGCTATGCCTACGATGAACTATTCGGATATTTAACAAGCTGTCCAACGAATGTCGGAACAGGCTTACGTGCTTCCATTATGATGCACTTACCAGCCCTTACGATGTCTAAGCAAATGAATGTTCTCATTCAGATGATGACACGACTAGGCATGGTTGTGAGAGGGATATACGGAGAAGGTAGCGAAAATTTAGGTAATATATATCAAATATCCAATCAAGTGACACTCGGTAAGTCAGAACGGGAAATTTTAGATGAACTGCAAAAGGTCGTTGAGCAAATTATTGAAAAAGAACGCGCTTCCCGAAAAAAACTATTGGAGCGTGCACAAGTTACATTAGATGACAGGGTAAACAGGGCACTGGGGACACTTCTTTACGCCCGTATTTTGACGAGTGAGGAGGCTGCCACTTGTTTATCCAATGTCCGTTTAGGAGTCGATTTAGGTTTAATTAATAATATCTCGCAAAACTGTTTAAATGAATGCATGGTATTTATTCAGCCTGGTTTTATTCAACAGTACGCAGGTATTCCGTTAGATGCGACGGAACGTGATATTTTCCGTGCAAAATACTTACAAGAGAAACTGCATAATGCAGGTTTAACTATAAGGGAAAAAGGAGAGAAACCGTATGATGTTTAATCGATTTACTCAACGCGCGCAAAAGGTGTTACAACTAGCACAAGAAGAAGCAATTCGTTGGAAGCATGATTCAATCGGAACAGAGCATATTTTACTCGGTCTCGTTCGTGAAGGGGGCGGTATTGCAGCAAAGGCTTTAGAAGCAATCGACATTAGCCCGCAAATGATTGAATCGGGTGTAGAGGAATTAGTCGGCAAAGGAACAGAAAATGTTGGCCCGATTGTTCATTATACACCACGTGCTAAAAAGGTGATTGAGCTATCTGTCGACGAGTCCCGCAAACTAGGGCATTCTTATATTGGAACAGAGCATATTTTATTAGCGCTTATTCGTGAAGGTGAAGGAGTAGCTGCTCGTGTATTAGCGAATACAGGTGTAAGTTTAAATAAAGCACGCCAACAAGTTTTGTTACTACTCGGTAATAATGATGCGAACCAAAACGGTAGCGCGGCAAGTCAAGCGGCAAATACACCTACATTGGACGGTCTAGCTCGTGATTTAACAGCAATTGCTCGTGAAGGTACACTTGATCCAGTTATTGGCCGTTCTAAGGAAATTACACGCGTTGTAGAAGTATTATCGCGCCGTACGAAAAACAACCCAGTATTAATCGGTGAGCCTGGTGTTGGTAAGACAGCGATTGCAGAAGGCTTAGCACAGCAAATCGTCAACAACGAAGTGCCGGAAACGCTACGAGATAAACGTGTAATGACACTCGATATGGGGACTGTTGTAGCCGGTACAAAATATCGTGGTGAGTTCGAGGACCGCCTGAAAAAAGTAATGGATGAAATTCGTCAAGCAGGTAATATTATTTTATTCATTGATGAATTGCATACATTAATCGGTGCAGGTGGAGCGGAAGGTGCGATTGATGCTTCCAATATTTTAAAACCATCACTCGCTCGAGGTGAATTACAATGTATCGGTGCGACAACGTTAGATGAGTACCGTAAATATATCGAGAAAGATGCTGCGTTAGAGCGCCGCTTCCAACCAATTCAAGTAGATGAGCCGACAATTGATGAAACAATCCAAATTATTTATGGTTTACGTGATCGTTACGAAGCACATCATCGCGTGAAAATTACTGACGAGGCAGTTGAAGCAGCGGCGAAATTATCAGACCGCTACATTTCAGACCGTTTCTTACCAGATAAAGCGATTGATTTAATCGATGAAGCAGGCTCAAAAGTACGCTTGCGATCATTTACAATACCACCAAATTTAAAGGAATTAGAAGTACGTTTAGAAGGCGTTCGTTCCGAGAAAAACGCAGCTGTATCAGGTCAAGAATTTGAAAAAGCAGCAGCACTACGCGATTCTGAGCAAAAGCTAAAAGAAGAGCTAGAGCAAACGAAAAAGGCATGGAAAGAGGCACAAGGCAAAGCAGAATCAAAAGTAACAGTCGATGATATTGCGAAAGTCGTGTCGATGTGGACTGGAATTCCAGTATCGAAAATTGCCCAAGAGGAATCTGCAAAGCTGTTAAACCTTGAAGAACAATTGCATAACCGTGTTGTTGGTCAAAGTGAGGCGGTAGAAGCAATTTCACGTGCCATTCGACGTGCGCGTGCGGGGCTAAAGGATCCGAAACGTCCAATTGGCTCATTCATTTTCCTTGGTCCTACAGGTGTTGGTAAAACAGAACTTGCAAGAGCGTTAGCAGAAGTGATGTTTGGCGATGAGGACGCAATGATTCGTGTCGATATGTCTGAGTACATGGAAAAACACTCAACTTCTCGACTTGTTGGTGCCCCTCCAGGTTATGTAGGTTTTGATGAAGGTGGTCAGCTTACAGAAAAAGTACGTCGCAAGCCTTACTCTGTTGTTTTACTAGATGAAATAGAAAAAGCGCACCCAGATGTGTTTAACATCTTACTACAGGTACTTGAAGACGGGCGTTTAACAGATTCAAAAGGTCGTGTTGTAGATTTCCGTAACACGGTTGTCATTATGACATCAAACGTTGGTGCAGATGCACTAAAATATCAAAAGAACCTAGGCTTCAGTATGGGAGATGCAGCTTCAAAGCATAAAGATATGAAAGGTACAATGCTAGAAGAGCTGAAAAAGGCATTCCGTCCAGAGTTCTTAAACCGTATCGATGAAATGATTGTGTTCCACTCTCTTGAAAAGGATCACTTAAAAGAAATCGTAACATTGATGGCGAATTCTTTAACGAAACGTCTAAAAGAGCAGAATATCGAATTAGAGCTAACGGATGCTGCACTAGAAAAAATTGCGGATGAAGGTTACGATCCACAGTACGGCGCACGTCCAATTCGCCGCGCATTACAAAAACATGTGGAAGACCGCCTGTCAGAAGAGTTATTAAAAGGCACAGTATTAACAGGTGAAGTTGTTGTCTTTGATTATGTTGATGGTGAGTTTGTAGTTCGAGGAAAACAGCAACAAGAAGCAAACGTATAAAAGAAATGCCTGGGCTGTATGCTCAGGCATTTTTGTGTCTGTGTGAAACATATATGCCGTTTGCTATAATGGTAAGAAAAACGTTGGAGGACATATGGCAAAGAAAAAAACGAAATTTACTTGTAACTCATGTGGCTACGAATCTGCAAAATGGATGGGGCGCTGTCCGGGCTGTGGCGAGTGGAATACGATGGTCGAAGAAACAGAAGTCATCGCGAAAGGTCCTCGAGGGGCGTTTCAGCACTCGAATGCTACTACGCAAAAGGCCGTGCCAATTATGAATGTTGAAACGGCAGAAGAAGCACGTATTGTCACAGAAATGAGTGAACTAAATCGTGTGCTCGGTGGAGGGATAGTGGCTGGCTCACTCGTGCTTATTGGTGGTGATCCAGGTATCGGGAAATCGACGCTATTATTACAAGTTTCCGCGCTCCTTTCTAATAGAGGTCAGCGTGTGCTCTATATTTCTGGTGAAGAATCAATTCGTCAGACGAAATTGCGTGCAGAGCGCCTCGGTGTAAAATCTCAAGAGCTGTACATATACTCGGAGACCAATCTAGAATTTTTACATCAAACGATTGAAGAGGTACAGCCGAAGTTTGTTGTTGTTGACTCTATTCAAACGGTACATCATCCAGAAGTGACAAGCGCGCCGGGGAGCGTCTCGCAAGTGCGTGAATGTACAGCGGAGTTAATGCGTATTGCTAAAACAAAAAATATCGCGATCTTTTTAGTTGGGCATGTTACGAAAGAAGGGCAAATTGCGGGGCCGCGCTTACTTGAGCATATGGTCGATACAGTGCTATATTTTGAAGGAGAGCGCCATCATAATCACCGTATTTTACGTAGTCAAAAAAACCGTTTTGGCTCGACAAATGAAATTGCTATTTTTGAAATGCTACAGGCGGGCTTAAAAGAAGTATTAAATCCTTCAGAGCTATTTTTACAAGAGCGTTCACAAGGGGCCGCGGGTTCGACGATTGTTGCGTCAATGGAAGGAACCCGTCCGATTTTAGTAGAAATCCAATCGCTAATAACGCCGACAAGCTTTAATTATCCGAAGCGTATGGCAAACGGAGTGGACCAAAACCGAGTGCAATTATTAATGGCGGTTCTTGAAAAACGTATGGGGATGATGTTGCAAGCGCAAGATGCGTATATTAAAGTAGCTGGTGGTGTAAAGCTAGATGAACCAGCGATTGATTTAGCGGTTTTAACATCTATAGTATCGAGCTTTAAAGATCAAGCAGTAAGAGCAACTGATTGTTTTATTGGTGAGGTTGGGTTAACCGGAGAAGTACGCCGTGTATCACGTATTGAACAACGTGTGCAAGAAGCGGCAAAACTTGGCTTCCAGCGCGCCTTTATTCCGGCATCCAATATTGGGGGTTGGGATTTCCCGTCTGGTATTCAAGTTGTCGGTGTGGAAACAATTGGCGACTCTTTACGAGCATGTTTTAACGAATTGTAAAAAAAAGCCCTATATTAGCGTGATATAGGGCTACTTAATAAAGAATAATAGTTGTATATTAATTCGTGCGTAAACGAACTTTTTTTTGAGTAGCATGTCGTAATATTGACGACTGTATTTTCAATAAGTAGTTTGTATTGTTTTTAGTAAAAATACTTTTAAAATAGAGTATTTTGTTTTAATTTAGAATAAATTTTGTTTTTAGTACAAGGGGTTGTGCGTCGCAATGAATGAAAGAACTATGTATAATTACTAGTAGGAGGTGAAGTGTATGCTGAAAAGAATAATTCAAGTTGCATTTTTATTTATTGGGGGAGCGTTAGGTCTTATTTTTTTACCGCCATTATACGAACTTATGCATTTATCATCTAATCCTTGGCTCGACAATCCTTTTGTTTCAGTAGCTTTAGGCGCAAGCTTGTTATTTGTCCTATCATTTTTATTATCTGATTATTGTGTCCGTTTTATTATGTGGATGGAAGACGTTTTATTTAAGCTACCTGCCGGAGATTTATTATTCGGTACGCTAGGGCTTATAGTAGGTTTAATTATTGCATACTTTATTGGCTTTGCAGTGGAGAGCATTCAATTATCGATTGTGACGGAAGCAGTCCCTATTTTACTATCTATTGTGCTTGGTTATTTAGGCTTCCGTTTAGGCTTTAAAAAGCGTGAGGAACTGCTATTAATGTTTTCATCTAAAGGTAGTGCCCAAAAAAAGAAAGCTTCTGTGCAGGATGATGCCGCATTTTCTAAATTACTGGATACGAGCGTAATTATTGATGGGCGTATAGCTGATATTTCAGAAACAGGCTTTATCGAAGGAGCTCTCATCGTTCCGCAATTCGTATTAACGGAGCTACAGCATATTGCCGATTCGTCGGATACGTTAAAACGTACACGGGGGCGTCGTGGCTTAGATATCCTAAAGAGATTACAAGATGAGCGCAAATCACAAGTATTAATTGTAGATGATGATTTTGACGATATACATGAAGTAGATTTAAAGCTTGTTCGTTTAGCGAAAAAGCGCAACGCACAAATATTAACGAATGATTTTAATTTAAATAAAGTATGTGACTTACACCATGTACAAGTGCTCAACATTAATGATCTTGCAAATGCGGTCAAACCGGTCGTTATTCCAGGTGAAGATATGCAAGTTGTTGTCATTAAAGATGGAAAAGAGCATAATCAAGGCGTTGCATATTTGGATGATGGCACAATGATAGTTGTAGAAGGTGGTCGTGGTTATATTGGTCAGGCGATTACAGTGACGGTAACAAGTGTCTTGCAAACGTCAGCAGGTCGCATGATTTTCGCGAAGCCAAAAGAGGAGTAGGAAGTGAGTAAGTAATTGCGATATGAAGTAGTTTTACCTGCAGCGGGAAGCGGTAAGCGTATGGGCGCAGGGCAAAATAAATTATTCTTAAAGCTATTAGAGAAACCGATTCTAATACACACACTTGAGGTATTTGAGCAGGATACGAACTGCACAGGCATTTGGCTTGCAGTAAGACCAGAGGAGCGCCCGTTGATTGAAGAGATGCTTACTCAGTACGGTATTACAAAAGTAAAAGGGTTGCCGGCAGGGGGCGAAGAACGGCAACATTCAGTGCATTCCTGCATGAAGGAAATGGAGCAAGTCGATATAGTACTTGTGCATGATGCGGCGCGTCCGTTTATTACGCATGATATTATTGCCAATCTTGTGCAAAGTGCGCATGATCATGGTGCAGCGATTGCGGGTGTTCGCGCAAAGGATACGATGAAAAAAGTACGTGATGGGATTATTGAGGAAACGGTTGATCGTGAAAGCTTATGGATGATCCAAACACCCCAAGCTTTCCGATTTAAACTTATTTATGAAGCAGAAGATGTTGCAGAAAAAGTTGGATTCCTTGGCACGGATGAGGCGATGTTAGTCGAACGTCTTGGTCATGCGGTACATATCGTGGAAAGTAGTTACGAGAATGTAAAAATGACGACTAAAGAAGACTTAGTGTTTGGTGAAGCGATCTTGCGACAGCGCGGTTAATCGAAACTTTAAGAAACTCCATTTATTAAGGCAATTCATTCGACAACATTGAGTGAATTGCCTTTTTTAGGTTATATAATATGGAGCTGTGGGACGCTCTACGTATAGACGGAATATACTGTATTCCAGTATAGAGTTCACCGTAGATGCTAACAACTCCATTTCCTAGGAAATATGCTAAAATGTAAAGTAATGATTCAGAAAAATATTTATAGTGAAAGAAGGTGAATGCTGCTTCAATAGACATGTTGAAGTAGCAATAGCATATGTTTCGAGTAGGACAAGGTTTTGACGTACATGAATTTGCAGAAGGGCGTCCGCTAATTATTGGAGGCATTGAAATACCATATGAGCGTGGATTAATTGGACATTCAGATGCTGACGTATTATTGCATACAGTAACAGACGCGGCACTTGGAGCAATTGGTGAGGGTGATATTGGTCGTCACTTCCCAGATACAGATCCGGAATGGAAAGATGCGGATTCAGCGAAATTACTAGCATACATTTGGAAAATTGTTGAGGAACGCGGTTATGTACTTGGTAATGTAGACTGTACAATTATGGCGCAACGTCCAAAAATGGCGCCGTATATTCAGCCAATGCAAAACCGTATTGCAGAATTATTAAACGCAGAGCCATCACAAGTAAATGTTAAAGCGACAACGACAGAAAAATTAGGTTTTGTCGGTCGTGAAGAAGGCATTGCTGCAATGGCGACAATTTTATTAATAAAAAAATAATAATAAAGTGTATTTACGTTCGCAGACGCTCTGCAAGTAAATGCGGCGTGTGTGAAATTCCTTGACACGCGCCACTTTTATTCTCTCAAGCAGAGTGGTAAAATGAACGAAGTTAACTAGGTCGGGAAATTTTTTTTCAGACGTAATTTTAGGAGGGTTTTACTTATGACGAAACAAGTTCGTGTTCGTTACGCGCCGTCTCCAACAGGTTTTTTACATATTGGTGGCGCACGTACAGCATTGTTCAACTATTTATATGCAAAACATCATGACGGTACTTTCGTAGTGCGCATTGAGGATACAGATATTGAGCGTAACGTTGAAGGCGGCGAAGCATCGCAGCTTGATAACTTACGTTGGTTAGGTATTATTCCTGATGAGTCAATCGATATTGGTGGCCCATATGCACCGTACCGCCAAATGGAGCGTTTAGATGTTTATAAAGAGCATGCAGAGCGCTTACTTACAGAAGGTAAAGCGTATAAATGTTTCTGTACGTCTGAAGAGCTTGAGGCGTCACGTGAAGCGCAAAAAGAGTCAGGCGTAGCAGCGCCGACATATGATGGGAAATGCCGTCATTTAACTGCTGATGAAGTAGCGGCAAAAGAAGCGGCGGGTGAAGCGTACACAATTCGCATGCGCGTACCAGCGGATACAACATATAAATTTACAGACTTAGTTCGTGGTGAAGTAACATTCGAATCAAAAGATATTGGTGATTGGGTACTTGTAAAAGCAAATGGTATTCCAACATATAATTATGCAGTAGTGCTTGATGATCATTTTATGGAAATTTCACACGTTTTCCGCGGTGAGGAGCATTTATCAAACACACCAAAACAAATGATGATTTTTGATGCATTTGGTTGGGAATATCCTGAGTACGGTCATATGACGCTAATCGTCAATGAGGATCGTAAGAAATTATCCAAACGCGATGAATCCATTATCCAATTCGTTGCACAGTATAAAGATTTAGGTTATTTACCGGAAGCAATGTTCAATTTCTTCGGTTTATTAGGTTGGTCTCCTGAAGGTGAGGAAGAGATATTCTCGAAAGAAGAATTCATCAAATTATTTGATGAAAAACGCCTTTCGAAATCACCATCTATGTTCGATAAAACGAAACTAACATGGATGAACAATCAATATATTAAAAAACTATCTCGTGAAGACGTAGTGGCATTAGCTTTACCACATTTACAAAAAGCAGGCTTAGTAGCAGCTGAGTTAACAGAAGAACAAGCAGCTTGGGCTTCTGATTTAATCGGTCTGTATCACGACCAAATGAGCTTCGGTGCAGAAATCGTTGAGCTTTCTGAGCTATTCTTCAAAGATGAAATTGAATATGATGAAGCGGCAAACGAAGTACTAGCCGGAGAACAAGTACCGGAAGTAATGGCTGCATTCAAAGCACAGCTAGAGGCGCTAGAAACATTCGATGCAGATTCAATTAAAGCGGCTATTAAAGCGGTACAAAAAGAAACAGGTCATAAAGGGAAGAACTTATTTATGCCAATCCGTGTTGTGACAACAGGTCAAACGCATGGCCCAGAACTACCAAATGCCATTAGTTTAATTGGTAAAGAAAAAGCTATTGCACGTGTAGAAAAATACGCGGAATAAAATATTTGATTTATTAGAAAATTTATGTAAAATAAAGCTACAACATTAATTAAAGTAGAATTTAAGGCTGCCATACAAATGTCTGTTAGTGGCCATATAGAAAGCTTTGATAAGGAGAAGTACGTCGCGCACGCTCTAAAGAGAGGACCATCACCGGCTGAAAATGGTCTGAGCCAATGCAACACCGAAATGCACCTTTGAGCGCTTCGCTGAAATCAGTAGGCAAGCCGGCTTCGTCCCCGTTAAAAAGACGTTAAGCGGAAAGAATTTGATTCTTTCAACCAGAGTGGAACCGCGCTAAGTAAGCGTCTCTGTCACCATCAGTGGTGGCGGGGGCGTTTTTATTTTTTTGTGAAAATTGCAATAAGAGGGAACGGCTTCTTTTAGAGTAACTAGAATGACAAAAAAGGAGGTATGTTGATGTTTAAGCGAATGAAAGAAGATATTAATAATATTTTCGAAAACGACCCTGCTGCGCGGAGTGTGTTAGAAGTTGTATTAACTTATTCAGGATTACATGCAACATGGTCGCATCGTATCGCACACTGGTTTTTCAAACGACGCTTTTATTTTATTGCACGCGTCATTTCCCAAGTGAGTCGCTTCTTTACGGGTATCGAAATTCACCCAGGAGCAAAAATTGGACGCCGTTTCTTTATCGACCACGGGATGGGCGTTGTGATTGGTGAAACATGTGAAATAGGTGACAATGTAACGTTATATCAGGGAGTAACATTAGGTGGTACGGGAAAAGAGAAAGGGAAGCGCCATCCGACATTAGAAGATAATGTGCTCGTTGCTACAGGTGCAAAAGTGTTGGGCTCGATTACAATCGGTGAAAATAGTAAAGTAGGGGCAGGCTCGGTCGTATTGAAAGACGTACCGCCAAATGCAACAATCGTTGGTATTCCGGGGAAAGTTGTTATGTTAGATGGGGTACGCTATACAGACCCGAGTAAAAAAATGCAAAAACTTGACCATCAAAATATTCCTGATCCAATGGGTGACCGTTGTGATGACTTAGAGAAAACAATGAAAAAACTACAACAAGAAATTACAGCTTTAAAAAAGGAGAACGAACGATGAGTATTCAAATTTTCAACTCGTTAACGAGACAAAAAGAACCATTCGTCCCATTAGAAGAAGGAAAAGTGAAAATGTATGTGTGTGGACCTACTGTTTATAATTATATTCATATAGGAAATTCCCGCCCTGTCATTGTTTATGATACAGTGCGTCGGTACTTGCAATATGCTGGCTATGAAGTGAAATTTGTATCGAACTTTACAGATGTAGATGACAAAATTATTAAAGCAGCAAATGAGCTTGGTGAAGAAGTATTTGAGTTAACAGAACGCTTTATTGGCGCTTACTTTGACGATATTACAGCGCTTGGCTGCAAAAAAGCCGATGCACATCCACGTGTAACAGAGCATATGGATGATATTATTGAATTTATAAAAGTGTTAATTGATAAAGAGTATGCATATGAATCTGAAGGCGATGTTTATTATCGTACACGTAAATTCAATGGTTACGGGAAACTATCACATCAATCAATTGACGATTTAAAAGTAGGGGCTCGTATTGAAGCAGGCGAAAAGAAAGAAGATCCACTTGATTTCGCATTGTGGAAAGCCGCGAAACAAGGTGAGATATATTGGGCGAGTCCTTGGGGTGACGGTCGACCTGGCTGGCATATTGAATGTTCGGTTATGGCGCGTGAACATTTAGGTGACACAATCGATATTCACGCAGGTGGTCAAGACTTAACATTCCCGCACCATGAAAATGAAATTGCGCAATCCGAAGCGCATAATAATAAAACATTTGCCCGCTACTGGATGCATAATGGGTACATTAATATCGACAATGAAAAAATGTCAAAGTCACTGGGCAACTTTGTATTAGTAAATGATATTCGTCAGCAAATTGACCCACAAGTATTACGTTTCTTCATGCTATCAGTACATTACCGCCATCCAATTAACTTTGCACAAGATTTAGTGGAAGCGGCACGTGCAAGTTTAGAACGTTTACGAACTGCTTATCACAATGTAGAGCACCGTCTAGCTACAGCAGCAGACTTAGCCGAGGATGGCAATATGTGGTTAGCGAAAATGGCGGAAGTAAAAGCCCAATTTGAAGAAGCGATGAACGATGATTTTAACACAGCCAATGCTATTTCAGCATTATTTGAATTAGCCCGTTTAGCGAATATATATCTGGCGGAAAGTAATACAGAAGCACATATTTTAAATGCCTTCCTGGCAACTTTTGATACGCTAGGTGACGTCTTAGGTATTACATTTAAAGTTGACCAAGAATTGCTAGATGAAGAAATCGAAGCATTAATTGAAGAACGAAATGCGGCACGTAAAAATCGTGACTTTGCCCGTTCTGATGAAATTCGTGACCAACTCCTTAGCTTAAATATCGTACTAGAAGATACACGCCAAGGTACACGATGGAAACGAGGGTAATGTATGTCAAAGCTTCGTATTGAAGATGTTAAACAACTAAATGCATTAGCCCTTGCGTATATGGGCGACGCGGTACTCGAGCAAAAGGTGCGTGAACATCTTTTGCTTGCTGGTCGCGTGAAACCTAATACGCTCCACCGTGAAGCAACAAAATATGTATCGGCGAAAGCGCAGTCGATGATTATGTATCGTTTTATGGATGAGAATTTCTTAACAGAAGAGGAAATGGCTGTTTTTAAACGTGGACGCAATGCTAAATCAGGCACGGTACCGAAAAATACAGATGTGCAAACGTATCGTAATAGCTCTGGCTTTGAAGCGGTATTAGGTAGCTTGTATTTATCACGGCAACTGGATCGTGTTTACGAAATTATTGACTACGCAATAACAATTATCGAAGAATCAAAGGGAGTGTCTTAGATGACGGAACAAACAGGTGAAATGATTGCAGGAAAAAACCCTGTACTAGAAGCGTTACGCTCGGGACGCGAAATGAACAAACTATGGATTGCTGAAGGCGTGAAAAAAGCTGGGATAAATGAGCTGCTTGATTTAGCACGTGAGCGCGGAGTGTTAGTGCAGTTCGTACCAAAGAAAAAAGTGGACCAATTATCAGATGCTAATCACCAAGGCATTGTGGCTTCGGTTGCGGCTTATGATTATGCAGAATTAGACGATTTATTTGCAGCAGCACAAGCAAAAAACGAAGATCCGTTCTTTTTAATTTTGGATGAGTTGGAAGATCCTCATAATTTAGGTTCAATAATGCGTACAGCTGATGCGATTGGTGTACATGGTATTATTATTCCAAAGCGACGAGCAGTTGGTTTAACAGCGGTTGTAGCAAAAGCATCAACAGGCGCTATTGAACATGTGCCTGTCGTACGTGTTACGAATTTGGCACAAACAGTGGATGAGTTAAAAGATCGTGGTGTATGGATTGCTGGTACAGATGCAAAGGGCTCAGCGGATTATCGTAAAATGGATGCGACATTACCACTAGCAATTATTATTGGTAGCGAAGGTAAAGGTATGAGTCGTCTCTTAAAAGAGAAATGTGATTTCCTTTATAACTTGCCAATGGTTGGCCATGTTACTTCGTTAAATGCGTCGGTTGCGGCGGCACTACTAATGTACGAAGTGTACCGTAAACGTCAAGAAATCTAATATGCAAAATATTTTGCTAGTAGATGGCTATAATATGATTGGTGCCTGGAAAGAACTCCGACCACTCCGAGATAAAAATTTTGAAGATGCGCGGGATAGACTAATTGAATTGATGGCTGAATATAAAGCGGCAATGGGATGGCGTGTTATTATTGTATTTGATGCCCATCTCGTTCCCGGCACCGAACAATTATATGTACAACATGCGCTGGAAGTCATTTACACAAGAAAAAATGAGACGGCAGACGAACGCATAGAAAAATTAACGAATGAGCTAAAAGGTAGAAAGATACAAATTCATGTAGCGACATCGGATATGACAGAACAAAGCGTCGTATTTGGACAAGGAGCACTTCGGAAGTCTGCGCGTGAGTTAGAAATCGAAATGCAAATTATCCAATCGAAAATTTCGTCTAAAGTAAAAACAACTCAAACGGAAAGACCTGCCTCGCGCATTCCGTTATCAAAAGATGTAGAACTAATGTTTGAAAAATGGCGACGAGGAATCAAATAACTTATTGACCTATATTTTCCAATTCAATTATACTGTTCCTAATGATTCTGGCGTGACTGAGGTGATACTGTTGCTTAAAAGTAGTAAAGTGCAAGTCATACAGCAATTTGAAAGATTTTCAGATGAAGAGCTTGTAGAGCAAGTTCATCTAGGTAATACAGATGCATTAGATTTTTTAATTACGAAATACCGTCTCTTTGTAAAAATGAAGGCTCGTTCATATTTTTTAATTGGAGCAGATAAGGAAGATATTGTACAAGAAGGAATGATTGGCTTATACAAAGCGATCCGTGACTTTAAAGGGGACAAGCTATCTTCATTTCGAGCGTTTGCAGAGCTATGCATTACGCGCCAAATTATTACAGCTATAAAAACGGCTACGCGCCAAAAACATATACCGCTTAATTCGTATGTATCTCTTGATAAACCTATATATGATGAGGAATCGGAGCGCACACTAATGGATATTATTACGAGCCCGTTATCTGATGATCCAGAGCATGTAATGATTAATCGAGAGGAATATAGCCACCTAGAAGAAAAGATGACGGAAGTGTTAAGTGAGCTGGAACAGCAAGTACTAACTCTTTATTTAGAGGGCAGATCTTATCATGAAATATCTGAACTATTAAACCGCCACGTGAAGTCGATTGATAATGCCTTGCAGCGTGTAAAGCGCAAACTAGAGCGTCATTTAGAATTTGGAGAAATCAGTTAATATAGCTGTTGCGCTTGTTGACAGTCTGATTATTAGGTGTTAGTCTTGAAAAGACAAACTGCCGAAAAGGTGATTCAAATGGCAAGGAAAGTCGTTATAGCTTGCGAAAAATGTGGCTCAAGAAACTATACGCAACTAGCAAAGGATAGTGCAAAAGAGCGTTTAGAGTTGAAAAAATTTTGTTCGCATTGCAATGAGCATACAGTGCATAAGCAAACATTATAAAATGATTGAAACATAGAAGAAACGATTTGTTCGGGGGTTAGACTAAAATGAGCAAAGTTACGAGTTTTCTACACGAAGTCGGCGTAGAAATGAGAAAAACAAGCTGGCCAAAAAGTAAAGAGTTAACAAAGTATACTGTTGTTGTAGTTTTAACTGTTATCGTTATGGCTTTATTTTTTGTTGTCGTTGATCTAGGAATTTCAGAATTATTCCGTTGGTTCTTAAGTCTATAAAGAAAAGCAATATTAATATTTGTGAAATAGCCCGTCCATGTGGAACAACGGGTTTTTTCATTTGTTTTGCAAATGAGTTAACTTGCGAGTTCAAAGCATTTATTTGCTAGGAATTCATCAAGCTGTAATTCAGTAAATAAATATTGTTGTACGTATTATTTGTAAGAAATAAAGGAGGGGCGGACGAGTAGTCCTCACGATTATGGAAAAAATTGGTATGTAGTTCATACTTATTCAGGTTATGAAAACCGTGTAAAGGCGAATCTTGAAAAACGCGTTGAAACAATGGGAATGCAAGATAAAATTTTCCGAGTAATCGTACCTGAGCAAGAAGAAATTGATGTAAAAGAAGATGGCAAAAAACGCACAGTAATGCGTAAAGTTTTTCCGGGCTATGTACTTGTTGAAATCATTATGACAGATGATTCATGGTATGTGGTGCGCAATACACCGGGTGTAACAGGGTTTATTGGTTCTTCAGGCGGCGGTGCCAAACCAACGCCATTACTTCCTGAAGAAGCAGAACGCCTACTTGCTCAGATGGGCATGAACGAAACGGCAATTGGTGAAATAGCTGTAACAGTTGGCGAAGCGGTTGAAGTGTTAGAGGGGCCATTCGCTCACTTCCAAGGTAAAGTCGAAGAAATTGATATCGACAAAGGAAAAGTGAAAGTAAGTGTTGATATGTTTGGTCGCGAAACAATTATGGAACTAAACTTTGAACAAATTCGTAAAATCTAGCTTCATTTCGCGTTTTAGGTAAAATAAAGCTATGTTTATATGGCTGGTGTAGAAGACTCTTGTGGATATTGATAAAGTATTGATATAAGTGCGCTACCGCTGTGTGAAGCTGTAATATACAGGATTTAACGTAATTCAAAAATTAAATACAAGCACATAGAGACAAATTTGGTTTTTATTTGTGCTTGCGTATACACTTTAAAAGTGTTATTATTTCATAGGTCAGACTGTAAAAAAATTTCAGTCTGCCTGATAAATGTTTAATGTTATCGGCAAATTAGCTGACAGACAGATATTGAGTGGGAGGGGCAACCCAATTACCACATCACGGACTTAAGGAGGTGTGTCTCGTGGCTAAAAAAGTTATTAAAGTTGTAAAACTTCAAATCCCTGCTGGTAAAGCAAACCCAGCTCCACCGGTTGGTCCCGCACTAGGTCAAGCAGGTGTAAACATCATGGGATTCTGTAAAGAATTCAATGCTCGTACTGCTGATCAAGCTGGTCTAATCATTCCGGTTGAAATTTCAGTATTCGAAGACCGTTCATTTACTTTCATTACGAAAACTCCACCTGCAGCAGTTCTACTTAAAGTAGCAGCTGGTATCCAATCTGGATCTGGTGAACCAAACCGTAAAAAAGTTGCAACGGTTAAACGTGATAAAGTTCGCGAAATCGCTGAACAAAAAATGCCAGACCTTAACGCTGCTTCAGTTGAAGCTGCAATGTTAATGGTTGAAGGTACTGCACGTAGCATGGGTATTGTTATCGAAGACTAATTCCCATTTACTTGATGACGCTTTTGTTTTTGGAAGGTTGCTGCGCTCCAGGTGAGCGCGCAACCTTTATTCGTGGGAGGTATATTCCGCTATAACCACAATCAAGGAGGAAATTATAATGGCTAAAAAAGGTAAAAAACTGCAAGAAGCAGCTAAATTAATCGACCGCGCAACTCTATATTCTGTAGAAGAAGCAGTAGCTTTAGCGCAAAAAACAAGCACAGTAAACTTCGACGCAACTGTAGAAGTAGCTTTCAAACTAGGAATCGATACTCGTAAAAATGACCAACAAATCCGTGGTGCAGTAGTACTTCCACACGGTACTGGTAAAACTCAACGTGTATTAGTATTCGCTAAAGGTGAAAAACTAAAAGAAGCAGAAGCTGCAGGTGCAGACTATGTAGGCGATGCTGAGTACATCCAAAAAATCCAAGGTGGCTGGTTCGACTTCGACGTGATCGTTGCAACTCCAGACATGATGGGTGAAGTTGGTAAACTTGGTCGTGTATTAGGTCCTAAAGGCTTAATGCCAAACCCTAAAACTGGTACAGTTACTTTCGACGTAACTAAAGCTATCGAAGAAATTAAAGCTGGTAAAGTAGAGTACCGCGCTGATAAAACTGGTATTATCCACGCTCCTATCGGTAAAGTTTCATTCGGTACAGAAAAATTAGCAGAAAACTTCTTAGCTGTATTTGATGTAGTTCAAAAAGCAAAACCTGCTGCAGCTAAAGGTACTTATATGAAATCTGTAAACGTTACTACAACAATGGGTCCAGCTATTAAAGTTGACGCTTCAAACGTAGTAGTTAAATAATAAATCGTTATTGACTCGGTGTTTTTCACTGATAATATAAAATAGTTGACAACAATCCTCTTACTTGATAAGATGGATGCTGTTGTGAATCATCCATTTGTACCGTAGACAGTAGGAGTGACTTGTCACTTAATGTTCCTACCGAGGACATCGGAATTCGGATTCTTTTTAAGATGATGACTTTCAGCCTCTATGTCTATTTGATATAGAGGCTTTTCTTTTGTCGGTATAAATGACTCATTCTAATAGGAGGTGTCATCAAGATGAGCAAAGCAATTGAAACTAAAGTAGTTCAAGTGCAAGAAATCGCTGAGAAATTCCAAGCTGCTGCATCTGTAGTAGTAGTTGACTATCGCGGTCTTACTGTTTCTCAAGTTACAGAACTTCGTAAACAACTTCGTGAAGCTGGCGTTGAGTTTAAAGTGTACAAAAACACTTTAACTCGTCGTGCAACTGAAATCGCGGGTGTTGAAGCAATTAATGAATTCTTAACTGGTCCAAACGCTGTTGCGTTCTCAAACGAAGACGTAGTAGCTCCAGCTAAAATCATTAACGAGTTCGCTAAGAAAAACGAAGCGTTAGAAATTAAAGCTGGTATCATTGAAGGTGTTGTTTCATCTGTTGAAGACGTTAAAGCTCTTGCGGAACTTCCATCACGCGAAGGTCTACTTTCTATGCTTTTATCTGTACTTCAAGCTCCAGTGCGCAACTTCGCACTTGCAACAAAAGCTGTTGCAGAACAAAAAGAAGAACAAGGCGCTTAATAGCATCTTAACTTCAAAATCAGGCTTAACTGCCTAAAATACTAAAAACATCCAAGTAGGAGGAAATTTAAAATGAACAAAGAGCAAATCTTAGAAGCTATCAAAGTTATGACAGTTCTTGAATTAAACGACTTAGTAAAAGCAATCGAAGAAGAATTCGGTGTAACAGCAGCTGCTCCTGTAGCTGTAGTTGCTGGTGGCGCTGCTGCTGCTGAAGAGCAAACTGAATTTGACGTAGTATTAGCATCTGCTGGTGCTGAAAAAATTAAAGTAATCAAAGTGGTTCGTGAAATCACTGGTTTAGGTCTAAAAGAAGCTAAAGAGGTTGTTGACAACGCTCCTAAAGCTCTTAAAGAAGGCGCTTCTAAAGCAGAAGCTGAAGAAATCAAAGCTAAACTTGAAGAAGTTGGCGCTACTGTAGAAGTTAAGTAATTTTTACTTACAACTACTTTATAGGAAAAGCTCGTCATTTCGACGGGCTTTTCTTTTTATCTAAGTATTTTAGGGACGACTAGTAAGGAGGCGCTCTGGCGTGTCAGAACATTATTATTCTAATAAGCCTCAAACGGACAGTAAACCGCGCCGTTGGAAATTTACTTTGCTAGGATTTGAATTTGTATTTGAAACAGATGCAGGTGTATTTAGTAAAAGCGAAGTAGATTTTGGCTCCCGTGTGTTAATTGATGCGTTTGAAATGCCTGAAATTTCGGGCGTATTACTTGATGTTGGTTGTGGATATGGACCAATCGGGTTATCACTTGCCAAAGCGTATCCGGAGCGAATTGTTCACATGATGGATATTAATACGCGAGCGGTAGCTTTAGCGGAAAAGAATGCACAAGTGAACGGGATTCAAAATGTACAGATATTTGAAAGTGACGGGCTAGCGAATGTTGAAGTTGGTATACAAGTGGCTGCTATTTTAACGAATCCGCCAATTCGCGCTGGGAAAGATACAGTGTTTAAGTTTTATGATGAGGCCTATAATATGTTAGCCGCTAGTGGTGAGTTATGGGTTGTTATCCAAAAAAAACAAGGTGCGCCATCGACGGTTAGCCATTTAGAAGAGATGTTTTCAGAAGTGGATGTTGTTGAGAAGAAAAAAGGATATTGGATTATCCGTGCGACAAAATAAATCTGTACGATTTAAAATATTGACTTGACAAATCGACTATGATAACATAATAAAATGCAAAATTATTATTTTGAGGAAGTATGCCCATTTGCATTAAAAAGATGTTTTTTAGGGTATACTCACGAAGAATTAAGTTTAGTTTAACCGAAAATGAGGTCGTTATGATACTCGTTTTCTTTCTATCTTTCGAAATCATACACTATTTGGATGATTTTGCAAAGACCTATTATCGCTTTATTGAGGGGTGAATGAGTTGACAGGTCAACTAGTTCAGTACGGACAACACCGTCAGCGTAGAAGTTTTGCGCGTATTAATGAGGTGCTAGAGCTTCCGAATTTAATCGAGATTCAAACAGCATCTTATGAGTGGTTCCTTGCAGAAGGATTGCGCGAGATGTTCCACGACATTTCTCCAATCGAAGATTTTACAGGCAATCTTTCACTTGAATTCGTCGACTATACTTTAGGAGAACCTAAGTATGATGTTGATGAGTGTAAAGAACGTGACGTAACTTATGCTGCGCCATTACGCGTAAAAGTACGTCTTCACAACAAAGAAACAGATGAAGTAAAAGAGCAAGACGTCTTCATGGGTGATTTCCCATTAATGACGGAAACGGGCACATTTATTATTAATGGTGCCGAACGCGTTATCGTTTCACAGTTAGTTCGTTCACCAAGTGTTTACTTCCATGATAAAACTGACAAGAACGGTAAAAAAGGCTTTGGCGCTACAGTAATTCCAAACCGTGGTGCGTGGCTCGAGTATGAAATAGATGCAAAGGATGTTGTCTATGTTCGTATCGATCGTACACGTAAACTTCCTGTAACTGTTTTATTACGTGCTTTAGGTTTTGGTTCAGATCAAGAAATCATCGATATTATCGGTGACAATGAGTACCTTCGTAATACGCTTGAAAAAGATAACACAGAAAGCACTGAAAAAGCGCTTCTTGAAATCTATGAGCGTTTACGTCCAGGTGAGCCACCAACTGTAGACAGTGCAAAAAGCTTATTATATTCTCGTTTCTTCGATGCTAAACGCTATGATTTAGCGAATGTCGGTCGTTATAAAATGAATAAAAAGCTTCACATTAAAAATCGTTTATTCAACCAAACGATTGCAGAAACGCTTGCTGATCCAGAAACAGGCGAAATTTTAGTTGAAAAAGGTACAGTTCTTGATCGTCGTAATCTAGATAAGATTATCCCTTATTTAGAAAATGGCATCGGCTTCCGTACGTTAACACAAGTTGGTGGCGTACTAGAAGATGATATTACAGTACAATCAATTAAAATCTATGCTCCAAATGACGAAGCACAAAAAGAAATTAATGTAATCTCAAACGCTTATATTGATGAAGAAGTGAAGAACATTATGCCAGCTGACGTAATCGCTTCTGTCTCATACTTCTTCAACTTATTATATGGCGTTGGTAATACAGATGATATTGATCATTTAGGTAACCGCCGTTTACGTTCAGTTGGTGAGTTATTACAAAACCAATTCCGTATCGGTTTATCTCGTATGGAGCGTGTAGTACGTGAACGTATGTCGATTAACGACACGGCTGCGATTGTACCACAACAACTAATCAATATCCGTCCTGTAATTGCGTCGATTAAAGAGTTCTTCGGTAGCTCTCAATTATCACAATTCATGGACCAAACAAACCCACTTGCAGAGTTAACGCACAAACGTCGTCTATCTGCATTAGGGCCAGGTGGTTTAACACGTGAACGTGCAGGTATGGAAGTTCGAGACGTTCACTATTCTCACTATGGTCGTATGTGTCCGATTGAAACGCCTGAGGGACCAAACATCGGTTTGATCAACTCACTTTCATCGTTCGCGAAAGTGAATAAATTCGGCTTTATCGAAACACCATATCGTCGTGTAGATCCTGAAACGGGTCGAGTAACAGATCGTATCGACTATTTAACGGCAGATGAGGAAGATAACTACGTAGTAGCACAAGCGAACTCTATATTAAATGAAGATGGTACATTCGCTAAGGAAGAAGTTGTTGGACGTTTCCGAGGCGATAATACGGTATTCAAGAAAGATCGTATTGACTACATGGACGTATCTCCTAAACAAGTAGTGTCTGCTGCCACTGCATGTATTCCTTTCTTAGAGAACGATGACTCTAACCGTGCTTTAATGGGAGCGAACATGCAACGTCAAGCGGTACCTTTATTAAACCCAGAAGCACCATTCGTTGGTACAGGTATGGAACATGTTGACGCACGTGATTCTGGTGCTGCAGTAGTTGCAAAGTATGATGGAATTGTTGAGCACGTTGAAGCTCGTTCGATCCACGTACGTCGCATCGAAACTGTTGATGGTAAAGAAGTTAAAGGCGATTTAACAAAATATAAATTACAAAAATTCATCCGTTCAAACCAAGGTACATCATATAACCAACGTCCTATCGTTAAAGTTGGCGACCGCGTGAAGCCTCGTGACATTTTAGCTGATGGTCCTTCTATGGAACTCGGAGAACTAGCACTAGGTCGTAACGTACTTGTTGCTTTCATGACATGGGATGGTTTCAACTATGAGGATGCCGTAATCATGAGCGAGCGTCTTGTAAAAGATGACGTTTACACTTCTGTTCATATCGAAGAATACGAATCAGAGTCTCGTGATACAAAACTTGGACCTGAAGAAATCACACGTGACATTCCAAACGTTGGGGAAGATGCGCTTCGCAACTTAGACGAACGCGGTATTATCCGAATTGGTGCGGAAGTTCGTGATGGTGATATCTTAGTTGGTAAAGTAACGCCTAAAGGGGTTACTGAGTTAACTGCTGAAGAGCGACTATTACATGCAATCTTCGGTGAGAAAGCACGCGAAGTACGTGATACTTCATTACGTGTACCTCACGGAGCTGGCGGTATAGTTCTTGATGTAAAAGTATTCAACCGTGAAGACGGCGATGAATTACCACCGGGTGTTAACCAATTAGTTCGTGCTTACATTGTTCAAAAACGTAAAATCCGCGTTGGGGACAAAATGGCCGGACGTCATGGTAACAAAGGGGTAATCTCACGTATCTTACCGGAAGAGGATATGCCATTCATGCCAGATGGTACTCCTGTTGATATCATGTTAAACCCACTTGGCGTACCTTCTCGTATGAATATCGGACAAGTTTTAGAACTACACTTAGGTATGGCTTCACGTTACTTAGGTATTCATATGGCGACACCAGTATTCGATGGTGCGAATGAGGAAGACGTTTGGGAAACGATGGAAGAAGCGGGTATGAACCGTGACGGTAAAACAATTTTGTATGATGGACGTTCTGGTGAGCCATTTGATAACCGCGTATCAGTAGGTATCATGTATATGATTAAACTTGCCCACATGGTTGACGATAAGCTTCACGCACGTTCAACTGGACCATATTCACTTGTTACTCAACAGCCACTTGGCGGTAAAGCACAGTTCGGTGGACAACGTTTCGGTGAGATGGAAGTATGGGCCCTTGAAGCATACGGTGCTGCGTACACATTACAAGAGATTTTAACTGTAAAATCAGATGATGTTGTCGGTCGTGTGAAAACATATGAAGCAATCGTTAAAGGTGAAAGTGTTCCAGAGCCAGGTGTTCCGGAATCATTCAAAGTATTAATTAAAGAGCTTCAATCTTTAGGTATGGATGTAAAAATGCTGACAATCAACGATGAAGAAGTAGAACTTCGTGATCTTGACGAAGAAGAAGATCTTCAACCGGCGGATGCATTAAATATAATTCCTCCAGAGAAAGAAGAAGACCCAGTCGAAACTATTGAATAATATTTTCAAACAAAATCGGGCAGGTATTGCCCTGCCCGATTTTTTCTAGTAATAAAATCAAACGTAAATTTAACGTATAAAAGTGCATACTTTTTACGATTGAATGTCGAGCTACGGAAAAGTCATTAAAGGACTTATACTAAAGGGAGGTAGGCTCCTTGATAGATGTTAATGAATTTGAATATATGAAAATTGGTTTAGCTTCTCCTGACAAGATTCGCTCTTGGTCATATGGTGAAGTAAAAAAACCTGAAACAATCAACTACCGTACACTTAAACCAGAAAAAGATGGTCTTTTCTGCGAACGCATTTTCGGGCCAACTAAAGACTGGGAATGTCACTGTGGTAAATACAAACGTGTTCGCTATAAAGGCGTAGTTTGTGATCGTTGTGGTGTTGAAGTTACACGTGCAAAAGTTCGTCGTGAACGTATGGGTCACATCGAATTAGCTGCTCCTGTTTCTCACATTTGGTACTTTAAAGGGATTCCTAGTCGCATGGGTCTTATTTTAGACATGTCTCCACGCGCACTTGAAGAAGTGATTTATTTCGCATCTTACGTAGTAATCGACCCTGCAGGTACAAACTTAGAAAACAAACAGCTTCTTTCTGAAAAAGAATACCGCGCTTATCGCGAAAAATTCGGCGCAACTTTTGATGCTGCAATGGGTGCGGAAGCGATTAAAAAACTTCTTGAGAAAATCGATCTTGAAGAAGAAACAGTAATGCTTAAAGAAGAGCTGAAAACTGCACAGGGGCAACGTCGTACTCGTGCGATTAAACGCCTTGAAGTAGTGGAATCATTCCGTAATTCTGGCAACAAACCAGAATGGATGATTTTAGACGTACTACCAGTCATTCCACCAGAGCTTCGTCCAATGGTGCAATTAGACGGTGGTCGTTTCGCTACATCTGACTTAAATGATCTTTATCGTCGTGTTATCAACCGTAACAACCGTTTAAAACGTTTATTAGACTTAGGTGCTCCAAGCATTATCGTTCAAAACGAAAAACGTATGTTACAAGAAGCGGTCGATGCGTTAATTGATAACGGTCGTCGTGGTCGTCCGGTAACAGGTCCTGGTAACCGTCCTTTAAAATCACTTTCACATATGTTGAAAGGTAAACAAGGTCGTTTCCGTCAAAACTTACTAGGTAAACGTGTAGACTACTCTGGTCGTTCGGTTATCGTAGTAGGTCCAAATTTAAAAATGTATCAATGCGGTCTGCCAAAAGAAATGGCAATCGAACTATTTAAACCTTTCGTTATGAAAGAATTAGTAGAACGTGGCCTAGCGCATAATATTAAGAGTGCAAAACGTAAAATTGAGCGTATGCATAATGAAGTTTGGGACGTTTTAGAAGACGTAATTCGTGAGCATCCAGTACTTCTAAACCGTGCACCGACGCTTCACCGTCTTGGTATTCAAGCATTCGAGCCTACATTAGTAGAAGGTCGTGCAATTCGTCTTCACCCATTAGTATGTACAGCTTATAACGCTGACTTCGATGGAGACCAAATGGCGGTACACGTACCATTGTCAGCTGAAGCACAAGCAGAAGCTCGCCTACTGATGTTAGCAGCACAAAACATCTTGAACCCGAAAGATGGTAAACCAGTCGTAACTCCATCTCAAGATATGGTATTAGGTAACTATTACTTAACGCTTGAGCGTGAAGGTGCTCGTGGTGAAGGTTCTATCTTCTACGGTCCAAATGAAGTGTTAATCGCATACCAAACTGGTCATGTGCATTTACACACACGTATTGCAATTAAAGCTGGTTCAGTAAACAACCAAACGTTCACAGAAGAGCAAAATAATATGTTCTTATTAACAACGGTTGGTAAGGTAATTTTCAATGAAATTCTTCCTGAAACATTCCCTTATATTAATGAACCGACTGATATAAACTTAGAGCAAAAAACACCTGAAAAGTATTTTGTGAAGTTATCAATTGATGCAGAACTATTATCAGAGTTAGAAGCTACGGAAGGGTATGCGAATCTGTCAGAATCAGAAAAAGTAGAAGCACAGCGTAAAGCAGTGTTACAAAAACACTTTGCTTCTGTTCCAGCAGTACCACCATTCCGCAAAAAATTCTTAGGTAATGTTATTGCAGAAGTATTCAAGCGATTCCATATTACTGAAACATCTAAAATGCTTGACCGCATGAAAGATTTAGGTTTCAAATACTCTACTCGTGCAGGTATTACAGTAGGTGTATCAGATATCGTCGTTTTACCAGATAAAGGCGTTATCCTAGATGAAGCACAAGCAAAAGTAGATAAAGTAATGGTTCAATTCCGTCGTGGTTTAATTACAGAAGAAGAGCGTTACGATCGTGTAATCTCTAGCTGGTCAACTGCGAAAGATGAGATCCAATCAAAACTGATGAAATCGTTAGAGAAAACGAACCCGATCTTCATGATGTCTGACTCAGGAGCTCGTGGTAACGCGTCTAACTTTACGCAATTAGCTGGTATGCGTGGTCTGATGGCCAACCCGGCTGGTCGTATTATCGAGTTACCAATCAAATCTTCATTCCGTGAAGGTTTAACGGTATTAGAGTACTTCATCTCTACACACGGTGCGCGTAAAGGTCTTGCCGATACAGCACTAAAAACAGCCGATTCAGGTTACTTAACTCGTCGTTTAGTAGACGTTGCACAAGATGTTATCGTACGTGAAGATGACTGCGGTACTGACCGTGGATTACTAATCGGTGCGTTAATGGAAGGCAATGAACTAATCGAAGGATTAGATGAGCGTATTGTAGGTCGTTATGCGAAGAAAACAATCTTGCACCCTGAAACAAGCGAAGTAATTTTAGAGCGTGATGGATTAATTACTCAAGATGTAGCGCGTGTAATTGAAGAAGCGGGCATTGAGGAAATCACAATCCGTTCTGCATTCACATGTAATACAAAACACGGTGTATGTAAAAAATGTTACGGCATGAACTTAGCAACTGGTGAAGAGGTTGAAGTTGGCGAAGCGGTAGGTATTATCGCAGCTCAATCAATCGGTGAGCCAGGTACACAGTTAACGATGCGTACATTCCATACAGGTGGGGTAGCCGGAAACGATATCACAATGGGTCTTCCGCGTATCCAAGAGATTTTCGAATCGCGTAATCCGAAAGGGCAAGCGGTTATTTCAGAAATCTCAGGTGTCGTATCAGATATTGATGAAATTCGTGAAGGCTTAAAAGAAATTACAGTCCACGGTGAAGTAGAAACGCGTAAATATCAAGCGCCTTATAACGCTCGATTAAAAGTTCAATTAGGCGATGCAATCGAACCGGGACAACTTCTAACAGAAGGTTCTATCGATCCAAAGCAATTATTAAAAGTAAAAGACGTATCAACAGTACAAGAGTATCTGTTAAAAGAAGTACAAAAAGTATACCGTATGCAAGGTGTAGAAATTGGTGACAAACATATCGAAGTAATGGTTCGCCAAATGCTTCGAAAAGTGCGTGTAATTGAAGCAGGTGATACTGATTTATTACCAGGTTCATTACTTGATATTCACCAATTCTCAGAAGCAAACGCAGAAGCTGTCATGAATGGCAAAAACGCTGCAACTTGTCGCCCAGTAATTCTTGGTATTACAAAAGCTTCTCTTGAAACAGAATCATTCTTATCTGCTGCATCATTCCAAGAAACGACTCGTGTCTTAACGGATGCTGCAATTAAAGGTAAACGTGATGAACTTCTTGGTCTGAAAGAAAACGTAATTATCGGTAAACTTGTTCCAGCAGGTACTGGTATGCAACGTTATCGTCAAATCCGTATGATGCAAGATAATGTAGAATCGGAAGAAGAATTAACTTCGGCTGAATAAGCTTTTTATTCCGGTGGAGAGAACACTCTCTGCCGGAATTTTTAAAGATATTAGTTGACAGTGGAATTTGTCAATGATAATATATTGAAGGTTGATAGTTAACTGTCTGTGCTTTTGGAGGATATGAAAATGTCTTATGATAAAGTAAAGACTAGTCAAACAATCATAGGTACAAAGCAAGCAGTGAAAGCAATGCATGCTGGTCAAGTTACAGAGCTTTTTGTCGCACTTGATGCAGACAATTGGGTAACCGATCCGGCCATTCTTCTCGCGAAAGAAATCGGTATACCAATTACTTTGGTCGAGTCAAAAAAAGAGCTTGGAAAAGCTTGCGGCATTCATGTTGGAGCTGCGGTTATTGCGATTACTGCGATGTAGTTTTTGTGTAGTGTACACAAAGACTTTGTTTTTACCCAAAAAATGAACCACCTGGATGTGTGGTATTGACAAGGAATTAATGAAGGGAGGAATATCGATGCCTACAATTAACCAATTAGTACGTAAGCCTCGTAAATCTAAAATCACGAAATCAAAATCACCAGCGTTAAACAAAGGATACAACTCATTTAAAAAATCTTTAACTGATGTTAAATCTCCACAAAAACGCGGTGTTTGTACTCGTGTAGGTACAATGACACCACGTAAACCGAACTCGGCTTTACGTAAATACGCTCGTGTACGCTTATCTAACCTACTTGAGGTTACAGCGTATATCCCAGGTGAAGGCCACAACTTACAAGAGCACAGTGTTGTTCTTATCCGTGGCGGACGCGTAAAAGACTTAGCGGGTGTTCGTTACCATATCGTACGTGGTGCTCTTGATACTGCTGGTGTAAACGGTCGTATGCAATCACGTTCTAAATACGGAACAAAACGCCCTAAAGAAAAAAAATAATATAACGTCTAAATAAAATAGATAATTCACTATTTGAAAGGAGGAAAACACATGCCTCGTAAAGGTCCTGTTTCCAAACGTGACGTGTTACCAGATCCAATTTACAATTCAAAACTAGTAACTCGTTTAATCAATAAAATGATGGTTGATGGTAAAAGAGGTACTTCTCAAAAGATTTTATACGGAGCTTTCGAATTAGTTCAAGAGCGTTCTGGTCAAAATCCTTTAGAAGTATTTGAAGCAGCATTAAACAACGTAATGCCAGTTCTTGAAGTACGCGCTCGCCGTGTTGGTGGTTCTAACTACCAAGTACCGGTTGAAGTACGTCCAGAACGTCGTACAACTTTAGGTCTTCGCTACCTAGTTAACTACTCTCGTCTTCGTGGTGAAAAAACTATGGAAGAGCGTTTAGCTAACGAAATCTTAGATGCATCTAACAACACAGGTGCTTCAGTTAAGAAACGTGAAGATATGCACAAAATGGCAGAAGCAAACAAAGCATTTGCTCACTACCGCTGGTAATTCGACCTTTGTGTTAGCTGCTTAGCTAACACAAGGTTATATATAGTTTTAACCCAATATGGAAGGAGAAATTTCCTATGAAACGCGAATTCTCTCTAGAGAATACTCGTAATATTGGGATCATGGCTCACATTGATGCTGGTAAAACAACAACAACTGAGCGTATCCTTTATTACACTGGTAAGATTCACAAAATCGGTGAAACTCACGAAGGTGCTTCTCAAATGGACTGGATGGAGCAAGAGCAAGAACGTGGTATCACAATCACTTCTGCTGCAACAACAGCTCAATGGGCAGGACACCGTGTAAACATCATTGATACACCTGGACACGTAGACTTCACTGTAGAAGTAGAACGTTCATTACGCGTACTAGACGGTGCTGTAACAGTACTTGATGCTCAATCTGGTGTTGAGCCTCAAACTGAAACTGTATGGCGTCAAGCTACAACATACGGTGTTCCACGTATTGTATTCATTAATAAAATGGATAAAACAGGAGCAGACTTCTTATATTCTGTAGGAACTCTGCACGATCGTTTACAAGCAAACGCTCACCCTATTCAATTACCTATCGGAGCCGAAGATCAGTTCTCTGCAATCATCGACTTAGTTGAAATGAAAGCTACTTTCTACGGCGACGAAAAAGGTACAGCAGTAACTGAAGGTGAAATTCCTGAAGAATACCGCGCACAAGCTGAAGAATACCGTGAAAAATTAATCGACGCTGTTGCAAGTGTTGATGAAGATATCATGGAAAAATATTTAGAAGGCGAAGAAATTACTGTTGCTGAGCTTAAAGCGGCTATCCGTCGTGCTACAATCGCAGTAGAATTCTACCCAGTAATCTGTGGTACTGCATTCAAACACAAAGGCGTACGCCCAATGTTAAATGCAGTTATCGATTATTTACCATCTCCAATTGATGTACCAGCAATCAAAGGTACTACAGTTGATGGTGACGAAGAGTTAGTACGTAAATCTTCTGATGATGAGCCATTCTCAGCTCTTGCATTCAAAGTTATGACTGACCCATTCGTAGGTAAATTAACTTTCTTCCGTGTGTACTCTGGAACATTAGATTCAGGTTCATACGTACAAAACTCTTCTAAAGGTAAACGTGAGCGTGTAGGTCGTATCCTACAAATGCACGCTAACTCTCGTGAAGAGATTTCTAAAGTATTTGCAGGGGATATCGCAGCAGCAGTAGGTCTTAAAGATACTACTACTGGTGATACTCTATGTGACGAGAAAAACCTAGTTATTCTTGAATCAATGGAGTTCCCAGAGCCTGTAATTTCTCTTTCTGTAGAACCAAAATCAAAAGCTGACCAAGATAAAATGGGTCAAGCTTTAGCTAAACTTCAAGAAGAGGATCCAACTTTCCGTGCTCACACTGACACAGAAACTGGACAAACAATCATCTCAGGTATGGGTGAGCTTCACCTTGATATCTTAGTTGACCGTATGCGCCGTGAATTTAAAGTAGAAGCAAACGTAGGTGCTCCAATGGTATCTTACCGTGAAACATTCCGTAGCTCTGCAAAAGTTCAAGGTAAATTCACTCGCCAATCTGGTGGTCGTGGACAATACGGAGACGTAACGATTGAGTTCTCTCCAAACGAAGAAGGTAAAGGATTTGAATTCGAAAACGCTATCGTTGGTGGTGTAGTACCTCGTGAATACATTCCTGCAGTAGAAGCGGGTCTTCGTGACTCTCTTGACCGCGGTGTAGTAGCTGGTTACCCATTAATCGACATTAAAGCGAAATTAGTATTCGGTTCTTACCATGACGTTGACTCGAATGAGATGGCGTTCAAAATTGCTGCATCTATGGCTCTTAAAGAAGCTGCGAAACAATGTGACGCAGTAATTTTAGAACCAATGATGAAAGTTGAAGTTGTAATTCCTGAAGAGTACCTTGGTGATATCATGGGTAACATTACTTCTCGTCGCGGACGCGTTGAGGGTATGGATGCTCGCGGTAACTCTCAAGTTGTTCGTGCAATGGTTCCTTTATCGGAAATGTTTGGTTACGCAACAACTCTTCGTTCTGCAACGCAAGGTCGCGGTGTATTCTCAATGACATTTGATCATTATGAAGAAGTACCAAAATCAATCGCTGCTGAAATCATTAAAAAAAATAAAGGTGAATAATTGAATTTTCATCTTGCATAAAGTATAACTAATTTGTAAGCTATGATTGACTGGCTCGGCTGGGCCCGGTTCGAGCCAGCAGTTGTAACATAAAAAAACTAAAATAGATATTTAGGAGGCATTCTCTAATGGCTAAAGAAAAATTTGACCGTTCGAAAACGCATGCTAACATTGGTACAATCGGACACGTTGACCATGGTAAAACAACTTTAACTGCAGCAATCGCTACAGTTCTTTCTAAAAAAATGGGTGGTACAGCTAAATCTTACGCTGACATCGACAACGCTCCAGAAGAAAAAGAGCGTGGTATCACAATCAATACTTCTCACGTAGAATACGAAACTGAATCTCGTCACTATGCACACGTTGACTGCCCAGGACACGCTGACTATGTTAAAAACATGATCACTGGTGCTGCACAAATGGACGGCGGTATCTTAGTAGTATCTGCTGCTGATGGCCCAATGCCACAAACTCGTGAACACATCCTTTTATCTCGTCAAGTAGGTGTTCCATACTTAGTAGTATTCATGAACAAATGTGATATGGTTGACGACGAAGAATTATTAGAATTAGTAGAAATGGAAATCCGTGACCTACTATCTGAATATGACTTCCCAGGCGACGATATTCCTGTAATCAAAGGTTCTGCTCTTAAAGCTCTTGAAGGCGAAGCAGAATGGGAAGAAAAAATCGTTGAATTAATGGACGCTGTAGATTCTTACATCCCAACTCCAGAACGTCAAACTGACAAACCATTCATGATGCCAGTAGAGGACGTATTCTCTATCACTGGTCGTGGTACAGTAGCAACTGGCCGTGTTGAACGTGGTCAAGTTAAAGTTGGTGACGTTGTAGAAATCATCGGTATCACTGAAGAAGCTAAATCTACAACTGTAACTGGTGTAGAAATGTTCCGTAAATTATTAGACTACGCTGAAGCTGGTGACAACATCGGTGCATTACTTCGTGGTGTAGCTCGTGAAGAAATCCAACGTGGTCAAGTATTAGCTAAACCAGGCTCAATCACTCCACACACAAACTTCAAAGCTGAAGTTTACGTTTTATCAAAAGAAGAAGGTGGCCGTCATACTCCTTTCTTCACTAACTACCGTCCTCAGTTCTACTTCCGTACAACTGACGTAACAGGTATTTGTAACTTACCAGAAGGCGTAGAAATGGTTATGCCTGGTGATAACATCGAAATGACAGTAGAACTTATCGCTCCAATCGCTCTTGAAGAAGGTACTAAATTCTCTATCCGTGAGGGTGGCCGTACTGTAGGCGCTGGTGTAGTAGCTTCTATCCAAAAATAATTTTAGCTAACTGCTAATTTTAAAAAACCAACTTTTAGGGACGCCTACTAGTTGGTTTTTTTGTGTTAAAATGGTAGAGGGAGGGATTTTTGCATGGAATTCACAGTATTGCTGATAGAAGATGATCCATCAATTTTTACCGCAATTCAAGAGCGTTTTACGCAATGGTCGTTACGTGTAGTAGGCGTATCTAGTTTCCAAAAGGTGATGGATGATTTTATAAAGGAACAGCCACAGCTTGTCATAATTGATATTCAGCTACCTGCATTTGATGGTTTTCATTGGTGTAGGGAAATTCGTATGCATTCGAAAGTGCCTATTCTATTTCTATCTTCACGCGATCACCCGATGGACATGGTTATGTCAATGCAACTTGGGGGCGATGATTTTATACAAAAACCTTTTAATATGGAAGTACTACTGGCGAAAGTGCAAGCAATGTTAAGACGTACATACGATTACCAGGAGAAAAAAGCAGAATTAACAACATGGAATGGAGCAGTTGTCGATTTTTCTAAAAGTACTATAGCGTATAAAGAACAAACGATTGAGTTAACGAAAAATGAGTTTTTTATTTTACGTGTGCTTCTTAATCATGTTGATAAAATCGTATCGCGTGATGAACTCATGCGTAAATTATGGGATGATGAGCGGTTCGTGAATGATAATACACTATCCGTTAATGTGAACCGTCTGCGCCAACGATTAGAAGAAATAGGTCTGCTAGATGTGATTGTGACGAAAAAGGGGCTTGGCTATATGGCGGTGACAAAATAATGTGGTTGTTTTTAAAAGAAAAGCGCGCCTGGATTGGGATATTCTCCTTCCTACAATTATGGATGAATGTTTTATTTTTTTTGGATGTAGGATTTTCGAAAGTGTCAATACAATATATTAATGTAATAAATATACTTATCTTTCTTCTCTTTTTACTTTGGCGCTATGTAAAGGAAATGAAGCAATTGCGCCTCTTATGTAGTGGTGGTGCCGTAGTGGGCGACCTATCGCCGTTTCAACAAAAAATATTACAGCAAGTAACTAGAACTATTGATGAGCTAGAGCAACAAATTAACAAGCAAAAAATCGATGCATTGGAAAGGCAAGATGAAATTATAGCATGGGTCCATGAAATGAAGTCCCCCATGACTGCAATGAAATTAATGAGTGATCAAATAGAACCTTATACGTTGAAAGAAAGAATGGAAAATGAGTGGATTCGAATACACTTACTACTGGATCAACAGCTTCATGCTACACGATTATCTACAATTGAAAAGGATAACAGACTGGAGAAAGTCGCTTTACAATCAGTTGTCTATAAAGAGATTGGCGAGTTACGATCTTGGTGCTTTGAAAAAGGGATAGGTATCGAAGTTGATAAATTGGAGGACATAGTGACAACAGATTCTAAATGGTTAGCCTTCATCTTCAGACAAATATTTTCAAATGCTGTAAAGTACAGTAAACCAAATACTGAAATTCACATATATACAGCTCGAGACACGAAAGGGCACGTATTACTATATGTACAAGACTTTGGGTGTGGTATTGCTGCTGAAGACTTACCACGAGTCTTTCAAAAGTCATATACAGGTACAATCGGACGAGAAACAACGGCTGCAACAGGGATGGGGCTCTACTTAGCAAAGCAATCAGCAGAAAAATTAGGGATTCGCTTAAAGGTTGAGTCACAAGAAGGTGTAGGAACAACTGTGGCCATTCAATTCCCACTGAACAATGAGTATTTAAAATCTTACGGTATGTGACGAAAATGTCATGTACCGTTTTCATTTGTCATCCAAAACGCACGAAACAAGTGTATAAACAAGATACAATTAAAGCAACAAGTATTAAGTAAAGGGTGAGTAAACATGTCAATTTTAGTAGCGAGAAAAGTCCGTAAAACATATGGTAAGCGTGCTTTAAAGCAAGAAGTATTAAAAGGCATTGATTTAGAAGTTAGTAAAGGTGAATTTGTCGGGATTATGGGTCCCTCTGGTTCAGGTAAAACAACATTATTAAATGTACTATGCTCGATTGATTCAGTATCTGAAGGACTTGTAGAAATTAACGGTCAACAATTACAAGGGATGAAAGAAAAGGTATTAGCAAATTTCCGTCGAGAGCAGCTAGGATTTATATTCCAAGACTATAATTTACTTGATACATTAACGGTTAAGGAAAATATTTTACTACCGCTTTCAATTAGTAAAATACCAAAAGCAGCAGCGGAAGCAAGGTTCAAGGAGCTTGTAAGTATATTAAGTATAGAGGACATAACAAGTAAATATCCTAATGAAATTTCGGGCGGACAGAAACAACGAACTTCTGCAGCGCGCGCATTAATTTCAAACCCTTCCATTATATTTGCAGATGAGCCGACTGGTGCATTGGATTCTAAATCTGCTACAGCGTTACTTTCAAATTTAGAAAGGATTAATAAGGATAAACAAGCGACCATTATGATGGTAACACATGATGCGGTAGCAGCAAGCTTCTGTAGTCGAGTGCTGTTTTTAAAAGATGGAAAAATATATACAGAGCTTTATAAAGGAGATAAGGCACGTAACGAGTTTTTTCAGCAAATTCTAAATACGCAAAGTGTACTAGGCGGTGATGGTTATGACGCTTAGCCAGCTCGTGCTACGCAGTATGCAAAAAAACATTAAGCACTACTACTTATACTTTTTTGCACTTATTTTTAGTGTGACGTTGTATTTTTCATTTATTACATTGCAGTATAATGAATCCGTTTTAAAAGCTACAGAAAAAAGTGGCACAGCAGCTTCGGGATTTGAAGCAGCTTCATATTTACTCTATTTTATCGTGACATTTTTCGTTTTATACGCGAATCATTTGTTTATGAAGCGCCGCAGCAAAGAAGTAGGACTTTATCAGTTAATCGGGATGACGAAAGGGTTAATCACCCGTTTAATAGCATTAGAAAACATTTTGTTATTTGTAGGTGCAGTAATTATTGGCATGGGGCTTGGCTTTTTAAGTTCACGATTATTTGCCATGATTTTATTAAAGGTTCTAGCTTTCGAGTCGGTAGTTAGCATGACGCTAAGTACACAGGCTATTAAACAAACGGCAACTATTTTTGGTATTTTATTAGTGATCATATTAGTTCAAATGGCGTTTATCATTCGCCGTGTGTCTCTATTATCATTATTTACGGCGTCTAAACAGGCGGATGAGCGAGTGAAACGTTTTAGCCCGATGCAAATGATTATCGGTGCATTTGGTATAGGGCTTATTGCGTATGGTTACTATGCTTCTACAAAGCTTTTTGATTTAGAAACTATGGGTAACATGTTCTTAAATATGATTATCATTTTAGTAACGACAATCGGTGGGACATTTTTAGTATTCCGTTTTTCTGTGTCCTTTGTGATGAATTTAATTCGCCTTAAGAAAAACGGTCATTTAAGCTCGGTTGATGTACTAGCTGTTACACCAATTATGCACAGGATGAAAGGAAATGCGAAGTCGTTAACACTTATTACAGTGCTCACAGCTGTGTCCTTAGCTATTACAACACTTTCATATATTTCTTATTATTCGGCGAGTAGTCAAGCTAGGCTATCTTCACCTACTGATTTTACAGTGTATGATGAGGAAGGTGAAAAGTTTTTAGAGGCACTTGACCTTAATAATATTCCTTATGAGACAACGACGTTCAGATTAAAGCAGGTTTTTGTGAACGTGAGTGAAATAGTAGAAGTCGACTTAAAAAATAGTCCACTAATTAATTTAGATGCGGGAACAACTGTCATACCGCTATCGGATTTCCAACAAGTTGTATCAGATTATAATTTGAATGATGATGAGCTATTAATAACGAACTATGCAGGTACAATGGCGCAAATGCTTCCTATGAATGTAGGTGCAGAAGCAAGCTTACGTGTAGGTGACGAGTATTTTAAAATGCACATTAAAGATGTTAGAGAGGATATATTTACTGGTTGGGCTATTGGTGGGGGAGCGCCGATCTTTATTATGACAGATGAAAGTTTCGAGGCAATTCCAGCATCAGTGACCAATCCTTTTTCAAAACAGATCTCTGTAGAAGTTGATGGTAAATATATAGCACAGGCAGAATCACTTTACAAGGCATTAGAATTAAGGAAGCTGTCTAGAGAAGTTCTTGATGAAGAAAGTAATGGAATGATTACAGAAACGTTTATTCAGCCTTCCTATGAGCAAGCACGTAACTCAACGATTCAGTCTATGGGCGTAGCTATATTTACAACAGCCTTTTTAGGGTTAGCCTTTTTACTAGCAACGGGTAGCATCTTATACTTTAAACAAATGTCAGAGGCTGATGAAGAAATGTCATCCTATACGATTTTGCGAAAAATCGGATTTTCACAGCAAGAAATTATGCGAGGAATTTATGCAAAACAAGCATTTAACTTTGGAGTACCCCTTTTAATCGGTTTACTCCATAGTACATTTGCAGTAAAGTCAGGTTGGTTTTTATTCGGCTCAGAACTTCTTGCACCGCTTGTCATTACGATGAGCCTTTATATTGCGATGTATGTTGTGTTTGCAATTCTATCGATTCAGTATTATAAAAAAGTTATTAAACAATCATTATAAAATGTAGAAAAGTGCTCTTAATTTTTGGGGGCGCTTTTTTATTTGAATTGTGCTGTTAGTGCAATTTAGGGTAGTGGATTAAATGAATACGAAATTAGCCTTCCTATATAATAGAGATAAAAAATGCAGAAATTATGCCACAGTTTTTCTCATAGTAATCAGAATATTAGATATACAGTATTTTGCACCTTTTTTGTTGCGCTCATCTTAATACTCTTATATACTAAAAAACGGCTTATAAAAGCGAAACATAGTATTTAATTTGATTTAACTAAAAAGAACAGCATTCAAAAAAACTTTCCAAAACACTTGCTTATTGTATTAGGATTGTATATAATATTGAATGTTGGTCTTTGACTGCGATGAAGCGAGAGGTTGCCGACACACCCGGCCGCTTTGCCATGGCGGTGTGTAGGAGAAATTTTCGTGGAGAATGTCTAGAAAATAGGCGAGAAGGAGGGAAAGTAATGGCAAAACAAAAAATTCGTATTCGTTTAAAAGCGTATGATCACCGTATTCTTGATCAGTCTGCTGAAAAAATTGTTGAAACTGCAAAACGTTCAGGTGCTAGCGTATCAGGTCCGATTCCGTTACCAACTGAAAGATCTGTGTATACGATTCTTCGTGCGGTTCACAAGTACAAAGATTCTCGTGAACAATTCGAAATGCGTACGCATAAACGTCTAATCGATATCGTTAACCCAACACCACAAACTGTTGATGCGTTAATGAAACTTGATTTACCATCTGGCGTTGATATCGAAATCAAACTTTAATGGTAAAAAAATAGAACTTTTAAAATTTACAGGAGGTGTGACAAATGGCTAAAGGAATCTTAGGTAGAAAAATCGGTATGACTCAAGTTTTCGCTGAAAACGGAGATTTAATCCCTGTAACAGTAATTGAAGCTACTCCAAACGTAGTTCTTCAAAAGAAAACAGTTGAAACTGATGGTTACGAAGCGATCCAAGTAGGTTTCGAAGACAAGCGCGTTAAGCTTTCTAACAAACCACAACAAGGTCACGTAGCAAAAGCAAATACGGCTCCTAAGCGCTTCATTCGTGAATTCCGCAACGTAAACGTGGAAGAGTACGAAGTTGGTCAAGAAGTCAAAGTAGAAATTTTCGCAGAAGGCGATGTAATTGATGTAACAGGTGTTACTAAAGGTAAAGGTTTCCAAGGTGTAATTAAACGCCATGGTCAATCTCGTGGTCCTATGGCCCACGGTTCTCGTTACCACCGTCGTCCTGGTTCAATGGGTCCAGTTGCTCCGAACCGCGTATTCAAACAAAAGAAATTACCTGGTCAAATGGGTGGCGTCGTTGCAACTATCCAAAACCTTGAAATCGTTAAGGTTGATGTTGAACGTAACCTACTATTAGTAAAAGGTAATGTTCCTGGTTCTAAAAAAGCATTAGTAACAGTTAAAACTGCTATTAAATCTAAATAATTTCTCGAAGAAAGGAGGAAACAGGAATGACAAAAGTATCTGTACTTAGTCAAACAGGTGCTTCAGTTGGTGAAATCGAATTAAACGATGCGATCTTCGGAATCGAGCCAAACGAAGCAGTATTATTCGACGCAGTAATCGCTCAACGCGCTTCTCTACGTCAAGGTAATCACAAAGTTAAAAACCGTTCTGAAGTTGCTGGTGGTGGTCGTAAGCCATGGCGTCAAAAAGGAACTGGTCGTGCTCGTCAAGGTTCGATCCGCTCTCCACAATGGCGCGGCGGTGGTATCGTATTCGGTCCAACTCCACGTAGCTATTCTTACAAATTACCGAAGAAAGTTCGTCGCTTAGCTCTTAAATCTGCTTTATCAGCTAAAGTTGTAGAACAAAACTTCGTAGTACTTGATGCATTAACATTAAATGCACCAAAAACTAAAGATTTCAAAGCTATCTTAGCAGCTCTTGAAATTAACACAAAAGCTCTATTCGTTACAGCAGACCTTAATGAAAACGTAGCGTTATCTGCTCGTAACATCCCAGGTGTAACTGTTTTAACAGCTGAAGGAATCAACGTTCTAGATCTATTAGGTCATGACAAAGTTGTATTCACAAAAGCTGCAGTAGAAAAAGTTGAGGAGGTGCTTGGATAATGGAAGCACGTGATATCATCAAACGTCCGGTCATTACTGAGCGTTCTTCAGAAATTTTAGCAGAGAAAAAGTACACTTTCGAAGTAGACACTCGCGCTAACAAAACTCAAGTTAAAGACGCAGTAGAAGAAATCTTTGGCGTGAAAGTTGAAAAAGTCAACATCATGAACTACAAAGGTAAATTCAAACGCGTTGGTAAATTCAGTGGCTATACTAACAAACGCCGTAAAGCAATTGTTAAATTAACTGCTGACTCAAAAGAAATTGAATTATTCGAAGTATAATATCCAATACGGATTTTATGAATTGAACAATCAAGAAGGAGGGAAAACACATGGCGATTAAAAAGTATAAACCAACCTCAAATGGTCGTCGTAATATGACGTCATCTGACTTTGCTGAAATTACTACTAATAAACCTGAAAAGTCTTTATTAGAGCCAACTAAACGCAAAGCTGGTCGTAACAACCAAGGTAAAATTACTGTTCGTCATCACGGTGGTGGTCATAAGAAGCAATATCGCGTAATCGACTTCAAACGTCTTAAAGACGGCATTCCAGGACGCGTTGCTACTATCGAATATGATCCAAACCGCTCTGCGAATATCGCATTAATCAACTACGCTGACGGTGAAAAACGTTATATCCTAGCTCCGAAAGGTCTTGAAGTAGGTCAAACGATCGTTTCAGGTCCAGAGGCAGACATTAAAGTAGGTAACGCTTTACCATTAGTAAACATTCCAATGGGTACAACAATCCATAACATCGAGTTAAAACCTGGTAAAGGTGGACAATTAGTACGTTCTGCTGGTACTTCTGCACAAGTACTTGGTCGTGAAGGTAAATATGTAATCGTTCGTCTTCAATCTGGTGAAGTTCGTTTAATATTAGCTACTTGCCGTGCTACTATCGGTCAAGTTGGTAATGAACAACATGAACTTATCCATATTGGTAAAGCAGGTCGTTCTCGTTGGTTAGGTAAACGCCCAACTGTTCGTGGTTCTGTAATGAACCCTAATGATCACCCACACGGTGGTGGTGAAGGACGTTCTCCAATTGGACGTAAATCTCCAATGACACCATGGGGCAAACCAGCTCTTGGTTATAAAACGCGCAAAAAGAAAAATAAATCATCTAAATTTATTATTCGTGGTCGTAAAAAATAATGTGGTTAAACTACGGTTCTATGTGAGGACCGTGGTCGGATCACGGAGGGAGGTTCCTAAATGGGTCGCAGCTTGAAAAAAGGACCTTTTGTCGATGATCACCTTATGAAAAAGGTGGAAGTACAAGAGGCTTCTGAGAAAAAACAGGTTATTAAAACTTGGTCTCGCCGTTCTACTATCTTCCCGAACTTCATCGGATTAACAATCGCTGTATATGATGGACGTAAACACGTTCCTGTATACGTGACAGAAGATATGGTAGGTCACAAACTAGGTGAATTCGCACCGACACGTACTTACAAAGGTCACGGTGCAGACGATAAGAAAACAAGACGCTAATTTTGAGAGGAGGTAAATCCTAATGACACAAGCTAAAGCTATCGCTCGTACAGTTCGTATCGCTCCTCGCAAAGTACGTCTAGTAGTAGACTTAATTCGAGGCAAGCAAATCGGTGAAGCAGTTGCAATTTTACGTCATACTCCAAAAGCGGCGTCTCCAGTCGTTGAGAAAGTATTAAAATCTGCAGTTGCAAACGCTGAACATAACTATGAGTTAGACGTTAACAATTTAGTTGTATCTGAAGTTTTCGTTGACGAAGGTCCAACATTAAAACGTTTCCGTCCACGTGCTCAAGGACGCGCAAGCGCAATTAATAAACGTACAAGCCACATTACAATCGTGGTATCAGAGAAGAAGGAGGGATAATCCGTGGGTCAAAAAGTACATCCAATAGGACTACGCGTTGGTATTATTCGTGATTGGGAATCAAAATGGTTCGCAGAAAAAGACTATGCAGACCTTTTACACGAAGACATCAAAGTTCGTAAATATATCGAATCTACACTAAAAGATGCATCTGTATCTAAAGTGGAAATCGAACGCGCTGCAAATCGCGTAAACATTACAATTCACACTGCGAAACCAGGTATGGTAATCGGTAAAGGTGGTACGGAAGTAGAAAACTTACGTAAATATCTTAACGATTTAACTGGTAAGCGTGTACACATTAACATCGTAGAAATTAAACGTGCTGATCTTGATGCTCGTCTAGTAGCAGAAAACATCGCTCGTCAACTTGAGAACCGCGTATCATTCCGTCGTGCTCAAAAACAAGCAATCCAACGCACAATTCGCGCTGGTGCAAAAGGTATCAAAACACAAGTATCTGGTCGTTTAGGTGGCGCTGATATCGCGCGTGCTGAACACTATAGCGAAGGAACTGTTCCACTTCATACTCTTCGTGCTGACATTGATTATGCTCATGCAGAAGCTGACACTACTTACGGTAAACTAGGTGTTAAAGTATGGATCTACCGTGGTGAAGTCCTTCCTACTAAGAAGAACTCTGTGGAAGGAGGCAAATAATATGTTATTACCTAAACGCGTAAAATATCGTCGTGAACACCGTGGTAACATGCGTGGAGAAGCGAAAGGCGGTAAAGAAGTAACTTTCGGTGAGTGGGGCTTACAAGCAACTACTGCATCTTGGATTACTAACCGTCAAATCGAATCTGCTCGTATCGCAATGACTCGTTACATGAAACGTGGCGGTAAGGTATGGATCAAAATCTTCCCACATAAACCTTACACTAAAAAGCCTCTAGAAGTCCGCATGGGTTCTGGTAAAGGTTCTCCTGAAGGTTGGGTAGCAGTAGTAAAACCAGGAAAAGTAATGTTCGAGATTGCTGGTGTATCTGAAGAGATCGCACGTGAAGCACTTCGTTTAGCATCACACAAACTTCCTGTTAAATGTAAGATTGTAAAACGTCAAGAAACTGGTGGTGAATCTAATGAAAGCTAATGAAATCCGTGACCTTGCCACTTCTGAAATTGAATTAAAAGTGAAATCACTGAAAGAAGAGCTTTTCAACCTTCGCTTCCAATTGGCGACTGGTCAATTAGAAAACACAGCTCGTATCCGCGAAGTTCGCAAAGCGATCGCGCGTATGAAAACTGTGATTCGTGAAAGAGAAATCAGTGCAAAATAATACTGATAAAGGAGGTTTTCAAGTATGACTGAGCGTAACCAACGCAAAGTTTACACGGGCCGTGTTGTTTCAGATAAAATGGACAAAACTGTTACTGTTTTAGTTGAAACACACAAAAAGCACAAGCTTTACGGTAAGCGTGTAAAATACTCTAAAAAGTTTAAAGCTCATGATGAGTTAAACACAGCGAAAATCGGTGATATCGTACGTATCATGGAAACTCGCCCGCTATCAGCTACTAAACGTTTCCGTCTATTGGAAGTTGTAGAAAAAGCGGTTATTATTTAATAACTATTTCGGAACATACCAATTTCCGAAGGGAGGTAACCTAAGTGATCCAACAAGAAAGTCGTATGAAAGTTGCTGACAACTCAGGTGCACGTGAAGTATTAACAATTAAAGTGCTTGGTGGTTCTGGACGTAAAACTGCTAACATCGGCGATATCGTTGTATGTACAGTTAAGAAAGCAACACCAGGTGGCGTTGTCAAGAAAGGCGACGTTGTTAAGGCTGTTATCGTTCGCACTAAATCTGGTGCTCGTCGTAAAGACGGTACTTATATCAAATTTGACGAAAACGCTTGTGTAATCATCAAAGACGATAAATCACCACGCGGAACTCGTATTTTCGGACCAGTTGCACGTGAATTACGTGATGGCAACTTCATGAAGATCGTTTCTCTAGCTCCAGAAGTTCTTTAATTATATGACAGTACCAATCAAGGAGGTGCGACACATAATGCATGTTAAAAAGGGCGACAAGGTAAAAGTTATTACTGGTAAAGATAAAGGTAAAGATGGCGTTGTTTTAGCTGCTTTCCCTAAACAAGACCGCGTTCTTGTTGAAGGTGTAAACATTGTGAAAAAACACGTGAAACCTAACCAACTAAACCCACAAGGTGGTATTGTATCTCAAGAAGCTGCAATCCACGTTTCGAACGTAATGCTAATCGATCCTAAATCTGGCGAGCCGACTCGCGTAGGTTACAAAATCGAAAACGGTAAAAAAGTTCGTGTTGCAAAAAAATCAGGTGTAGTAATCGACTAATAAGTAAAATAAGAAGGGAGGTACAAACATGAGCCGCCTAAAAGAAAAATATTTAAATGAAGTTTCACCTGCTCTTATGAGCAAGTTTGGATATAAATCAGTAATGCAATTGCCGAAAGTTGACAAGATCGTAATCAACATGGGTGTTGGTGACGCTGTTCAAAACTCAAAAGCATTAGATGCTGCTGTAGAAGAACTAACAATTATTACTGGTCAAAAACCAGTTGTAACTAAAGCTAAAAAATCGATCGCAGGTTTCCGCCTACGTGAAGGTATGCCTATCGGTGCTAAAGTTACATTACGCGGTGAGCGTATGTATGAATTCTTGGATAAATTAATCTCAATTTCTTTACCTCGTGTACGTGACTTCCGTGGCGTTTCTAAAAAAGCGTTTGACGGTCGCGGTAACTACACTTTAGGTGTAAAAGAGCAATTAATTTTCCCTGAAATCGATTACGATAAAGTTTCGAAAGTACGCGGTATGGACATCGTGATCGTAACGACTGCGAATTCTGATGAAGAAGCTCGCGAGTTATTGACACAATTCGGTATGCCGTTCCAAAAGTAATAAAGTAAGGAGGGCGAAAACGTGGCTAAAAAATCAATGATCGTTAAACAACAACGCACGCAAAAATTTAAAGTACAAGAATATACACGTTGTGAACGCTGTGGCCGTCCACATTCTGTATATCGCAAATTTAAACTTTGCCGTATTTGTTTCCGTGAACTTGCATATAAGGGACAAATTCCTGGCGTTAAAAAAGCCAGCTGGTAATCCCCTAATTTGGGAAGGAGGTAAATTTTCATGACAATGACTGATCCGATTGCAGATATGCTTACTCGCATTCGTAATGCGAACATGGTTCGTCACGAAAAGTTAGAAGTTCCAGCTTCTAACCTAAAGAAAGAAATCGCTGAAATTTTAAAGCGTGAAGGTTTCGTACGTGACGTTGAGTACGTAGAAGACAACAAGCAAGGTATCATCCGTATCTTCTTAAAATACGGTAAAGATAACGAGCGCGTTATTACTGGCTTAAAACGTATTTCTAAACCAGGTCTACGTGTATATGCTAAAACAAATGAAGTACCAAAAGTATTAAACGGTCTTGGTATCGCTTTAGTATCTACTTCACAAGGTTTATTAACTGATAAAGAAGCTCGCGCTAAACAAGTTGGCGGAGAAATCTTAGCATACGTTTGGTAATTAGTAACAAAAGAATGGAGGTGCAACTTAAATGTCTCGCGTAGGTAAAAAACTTATCGAGGTACCTGCTAACGTAACTGTTGAAGTCGCTGCCGACAACACAGTTACAGTTAAAGGTCCTAAAGGCGAATTAACTCGTCAATTCCATAGTGATATGAAAATCGAGCAAGAGGGTGCGGTTATTAAAATCTCACGCCCATCTGAATCGAAAGAACACCGTACTAACCATGGTACAACTCGTGCTCTACTAGCTAACATGGTAACGGGTGTTTCTGAAGGTTTCTCTCGTGCTCTAGAACTTGTTGGTGTAGGTTACCGTGCTCAATTACAAGGTAACAAACTTGTACTTAACGTAGGTTACTCTCATCCAGTAGAGTTCACACCTGAACAAGGTTTAGAAGTGGAAGTACCTTCAAACACTAAAATCATTATTAAAGGTATTTCTAAAGAACGCGTTGGTGCTTTAGCATCAAACATCCGTGACGTTCGTCCACCAGAGCCATATAAAGGTAAAGGTATTCGTTACGAAGGCGAATTCGTTCGTCGTAAAGAAGGTAAAACAGGTAAATAATGCTGCTTAAAGCATTAGAAAGGAGTGACCTCTGTGATTACGAAACAAGATAAAAATCAAGTTCGTAAAAAACGTCATGCACGTGTACGTTCTAAAATTTCGGGTACTGCTCAGCGTCCACGCTTAAACGTATTCCGTTCTAACAAGAATATTTACGCACAATTAATCGATGACGTAGCTGGTGTAACTTTAGTTTCTGCTAACACTCAAGAAAAAGATTTCGAGGGTGCTGGCTCAAACGTTGAAGCTGCAGCTAAAATCGGTGAAATAATCGCAAAACGCGCTGCGGAAAAAAATATTACTGCTGTTGTATTTGACCGTGGTGGTTACTTATATCATGGACGTGTGAAAGCTTTAGCTGAAGCTGCACGTGAAAACGGCTTAGAATTTTAATAAGAAGGAGGGACATACTTCATGAGTCGCATTGACGCAAACAAATTAGAACTTGAAGAGCGCGTAGTTACTATTAACCGTGTTGCTAAAGTTGTTAAAGGTGGTCGTCGCTTCCGCTTCACAGCACTAGTTGTTGTTGGAGATAAAAACGGTCATGTAGGTTTCGGTACTGGTAAAGCTCAAGAGGTTCCAGACGCAATCCGCAAAGCTGTTGAAGACGCGAAGAAAAACTTAATCGAAGTACCACGCGTGGGTGGAACTACTCCACACTTAGTGCAAGGTCGCTTCGGTGCAGGTTCAATCTTAATTAAACCTGCAGCTCCTGGTACAGGAGTAATTGCTGGTGGTCCGGTTCGTGCCGTACTAGAACTAGCTGGTATTACTGATATTCTTTCAAAATCTCTAGGTTCAAACACACCAATTAACATGGTGCGTGCAACTGTAGCAGGTTTAACTGAATTAAAACGCGCTGAGGACGTTGCAAAACTTCGCGGTAAATCAGTGGAAGAATTATTAGGATAAGGGGGGAATTATAATGGCTAAATTACAAATCACCCTTACTAAATCTGTGATCGGGTCAAAACCAGGTCAACGTAAAACTGTTGAAGCTCTTGGCTTAAACAAACTTAACCAAACTGTTGAGCATGCTGACAACGCAGCTATTCGCGGTATGTTAACAAAAGTAGCTCACTTAGTTACTGTAAAAGAAATTTAATTTCATATCATTGAACAAGGAGGTGCCACCAATATGAAACTTCATGAGTTAAAACCAGCAGAAGGCTCGCGTAAAGTACGTAACCGAGTTGGTCGTGGTATCGGTTCTGGTAACGGTAAAACTGCAGGTAAAGGTCATAAAGGTCAAAACGCTCGTTCTGGCGGCGGCGTTCGCCCAGGATTTGAGGGGGGTCAAAACCCACTTTTCCGTCGTTTACCGAAACGTGGCTTTACGAACATTAACCGTAAAGAATACGCTATCGTTAACCTTGACGTATTAAACCGTTTTGAAGATGGTGCAGAGGTAACAGCTGCATTATTATTAGAAACGGGTGTTGTGAGCAACGAAAAGGCTGGTATTAAAGTTTTAGGACACGGAACTTTAACTAAAAAGCTTACAGTAAAAGCTCATAAATTCTCGGCTTCAGCTAAAGAAGCAATCGAGAATGCTGGCGGAACAACTGAGGTGATTTAATGTTTCAGACGATCTCTAACTTTATGCGCGTTCGAGATATAAGAAATAAAATCATTTTTACATTATTAATGTTAATCGTTTTTCGTATCGGGACTTTCATCCCGGTACCAAACGTTAACGCAGATGTATTAAAGGCAACGGATGAGTTTAACTTAGTAGGTTTCCTTAATACGTTTGGCGGTGGTGCACTTAAAAATTTCTCTATCTTTGCGATGGGAATTATGCCGTACATCACAGCCTCAATTATTATTCAGTTACTGCAAATGGACGTTGTACCGAAATTTGCAGAGTGGGCAAAGCAAGGTGACGTTGGGCGACGCAAGTTAGCTCAGTTCACTCGTTATTTTACGATTGTGTTAGCCTTTATTCAGTCTTTCGCAATGTCGTTCGGGTTTAACCAGTTCTACGGTGGAACACTGATTACAGATACTAGCATTACATCGTATTTAACGATCGCAGTTGTGTTAACAGCTGGTACTGCTTTCTTACTTTGGTTATCTGAACAGATTACTGCACATGGTGTTGGTAATGGTATTTCTATCATTATCTTCGCTGGTATAGTAGCTGCGATTCCAACCACGATAAACCAAATTTATGCACAACAAATCGAAGGTGCTGGAGATCAACTTTTCATTAGGATTGTTATCCTTGCATTACTCGCTTTAGTTATTCTTGCCGTTATTGTTGGGGTAATTTATATTAACCAAGCGTTACGTAAAATTCCTATTCAATACGCAAAACGAGTTGCCGGTCGTACGCCACAATCTGGTGGTCAACAAACGCACTTACCGTTAAAAGTAAATGCTGCAGGGGTTATTCCGGTAATCTTTGCAATGGCGTTTCTTGTTACACCACGAACTTTGGCTACATTCTTCGGTCAAAATAGCGTAACAAATTTCATTACGAAGACGTTTGATTATTCACATCCAATCGGAATGTTAATTTACGTTGCATTGATCGTTGCATTCACATACTTCTACGCATTCATTCAAGTGAATCCTGAAAATGTGGCTGATAACTTGAAAAAACAAGGTGCATACATTCCGGGTATTCGCCCAGGTAATGATACACAAGCTTATTTAACAAAAATCCTTTATCGTTTAACTTTTGTTGGCGCGATCTTCCTATGTATCATCTCTATAATGCCGGTTTTATTTACTACTTTTATGAACCTACCAGCTTCGGCTCAAATAGGTGGAACAAGTATTATTATCGTAGTCGGTGTTGCACTTGAAACTATGAAGCAATTAGAGTCACAACTAGTAAAACGTCATTATAAAGGCTTTATGAAGTAATGTTGGTTTTAGGGAACGTTTTCGTTTCCTTAACCAGCTAGAGTTTAGCTTTTTCTGAGGGGAGATATTACGTATGAATATCGTTTTAATGGGTCTACCAGGTGCAGGTAAAGGTACTCAGGCAGACAAAATTGTTGCGAAGTACGCAATCCCTCATATTTCTACAGGCGATATGTTCCGTGCAGCTATTAAAGACGGCACTGAACTAGGTTTACAAGCTAAATCGTTTATGGATCAAGGTGCTTTAGTGCCGGATGAAGTAACGATTGGTATCGTACGTGAGCGACTAAGCCAACAAGACTGTGAAAAAGGATTCTTATTAGATGGATTCCCACGTACAGTTCCTCAAGCAGAAGCTTTAGATAGCATCCTTGAAGATCTTGGCCGTGCAATCGAGCATACGATTAATATCCAAGTTGAAAAAGATGAATTAGTAGCACGTTTAAGCGGTCGTCGAATTTGTAAAGTTTGTGGATCATCTTACCACGTAATTTTCAATCCTCCAGTTGAGGAAGGGAAATGTGATAAAGATGGCGGCGAGTTATACACTCGTGCCGATGATAATCCAGAAACAGTAGCAAACCGTCTGGAAGTAAATATGAATCAAGCACAACCTTTACTTGATTTCTACCAAGCTAAAGGTGTTTTAACGAATATTAATGGGCAGCAACATATTGATACAGTATTTGCTGATCTTGACGCTCTATTACAGGGCATCCGCAGCTAATACCCGCCCGGGCGCTAGTATACTGCTTCCGCGGGAGGCGTGCGGAGGCAACAACGAAACATAATTTTTTGAGAGTTGCAAAAGCATATTGTGCCCGGTATATACTTGATTAGGGGAGCACTTTTGGTGTGATGATCTTAACGTTATATAATGGGTTTCGTGGAAGCATCTGTGTAACGGGTATGAATCTCTCATCTAAGACATTCCGGCTATCGTGTTAACATAAGGGATACAGTTTCCTTTACCGGATCTGTTCATTCCGTGGATTGTGTGAAGCGAAACCAGACGAGCGTCTTTCGAACATCTCTCATACAATCCAAGCATATGTTGAGACGAGTTGCTTCTAATATAGGAAGAAAACAGTTATATTGGTTATCTGCTGGGTAATCAGAATTTGCATATAGAAGGGAGACGAGAGTGAATGGCGAAAGATGATGTAATTGAAGTCGAAGGGACAGTTGTTGAGACTTTGCCAAACGCGATGTTTAAGGTAGAATTAGAAAATGGGCACACAGTGCTTGCACACGTTTCTGGAAAGATACGTATGCACTTTATCCGCATTCTACCTGGAGATAAGGTTACTATTGAGTTATCTCCTTATGATTTAACTCGCGGTCGTATCACATACCGTTTTAAATAATCTTTTGCACTCCGGACTACTAAGGAGGTTAGGTTAGATGAAAGTGAGACCATCTGTGAAACCGATCTGCGAAAAATGTAAAGTAATTCGCCGACGCGGTAAAGTAATGGTAATCTGTGAAAATCCTAAACACAAACAAAAACAAGGGTAATTAATAAGGAGGTGCACAACGTACATGGCACGTATTGCTGGTGTTGACATTCCTCGCGACAAACGCGTGGTAATTTCTTTAACTTACATTTACGGTATTGGTAAAACAACTTCACAAAAAGTATTAGCTGCTGCAGGTATCAACGAAGATACACGCGTACGCGACTTAACTGAAGATCAATTGAACCAAATCCGTGAGCAACTAGACACTCTAAAAGTGGAAGGTGACTTACGTCGCGAAATTTCACTTAATATTAAACGTCTGATGGAAATCGGTTGTAACCGTGGTATCCGTCACCGTCGTGGTTTACCTGTTCGTGGTCAAAATACGAAAAACAATGCGCGTACGCGTAAAGGTCCTCGTAAAACTGTAGCGAACAAGAAAAAATAATTAAGTAAAGGAGGTTCCTTCTTAACATGGCTCGTAAACAACAAACTCGTAAACGTCGTGTGAAAAAGAATATCGAAGCTGGTATTGCACACATCCGTTCTACATTTAACAATACAATCGTAACGATTACAGATATGCAAGGTAATGCTGTATCATGGTCTTCAGCTGGTGCTTTAGGTTTCCGTGGTTCACGTAAATCAACTCCATTTGCTGCTCAAATGGCTGCTGAAACTGCTGCAAAGACATCCCTTGAACATGGTCTGAAAACGTTGGAAGTAACTGTTAAAGGTCCTGGTGCTGGTCGTGAAGCTGCAATTCGTGCACTTCAAGCTGCTGGTTTAGAAGTAACTGCTATTAAAGACGTTACTCCAGTTCCTCATAACGGTTGCCGTCCGCCAAAACGTCGTCGCGTGTAATGGGTGCAGCTTAAGGGTATAATGCCTTTAAGTACATCATTTCTTTGTGCAAAAAGTCTTGTGCAATTTATAACGGTCAATCAAGATCGACAACTATGATGGTATGAACCTATACATTTGATGTTTTGAAGGAGGGTAAATTGAATGATCGAAATTGAAAAACCAAAGATTGAAACAGTGGAGATCAGCGAAGATGCCAAGTATGGCAAGTTTGTTGTAGAACCGCTAGAACGCGGATATGGAAACACTTTGGGTAATTCTTTACGTCGAATCCTTCTGTCTTCATTACCAGGAGCTGCTGTTACGTCAATTCAAATTGACGGCGTATTACACGAATTCTCAACTGTAGAAGGCGTAGTAGAAGATGTTGCATCAATTATCTTAAACGTGAAAAAGCTAGCTTTAAAAATCTACTCTGACGAAGAAAAAGTCATTGAGATTGATGTGAAGGGTGACGGAACGATAACAGCTGCTGACATTACACATGACAGTGACGTTGAAATTTTAAATCCAGATCTATATATTGCAACAATCGCTAAAAACGGTCATTTACGTATGCGTATGTACGCACAACGAGGCCGTGGTTACACTCCTGCTGATCAAAACAAACGTGAGGATCTTCCTATCGGCGTGATCCCGATCGACTCTATTTACACTCCAGTTTCACGCGTCAATTTCCAAGTTGAAAACACTCGTGTTGGACAAAACTCTGACTACGATAAGTTATCACTTGATGTGTGGACAGATGGTAGCATCGGTCCGAAAGAGGCGATTTCGCTTGGAGCTAAAATTTTAACAGAGCATTTAAATATCTTCGTAGGTATGACAAACGAAGCGCAAACGGCTGAAATCATGGTTGAAAAAGAAGAAGATCAAAAAGAAAAAGTTTTAGAGATGACTATCGAAGAGCTTGATCTTTCTGTACGTTCTTACAACTGCTTAAAGCGTGCTGGTATTAATACAGTACTAGAGTTAGCTAATAAGTCAGAAGATGACATGATGAAAGTACGCAACCTTGGTCGTAAATCTTTAGAAGAAGTTAAAGCGAAGTTAGAAGAGCTTGGTTTAGGATTACGTAAAGAAGACTAAGCGAACTTATACTATTAAGCTAGATCAGATATTTTAAAAGGAGGGAAACGTCCATGGGTTACAGAAAACTTGGTCGTACAAGTTCTCAACGTAAAGCGATGTTACGTGACTTAGCTACTGACTTAATCATCAACGAGCGTATCGAAACGACTGAAGCTCGCGCGAAGGAAGTTCGTAAAGCTGTTGAAAAAATGATTACTTTAGGTAAACGCGGTGATTTACATGCTCGTCGTCAAGCGGCAGCATTCATCCGTCGTGAGTTAGTTACTACAACTGACGAAGAAGGTAACGAAACAACTTCATTTGCACTTCAAAAGTTATTTGATGATGTTGCACCACGTTACACAGAACGTCAAGGTGGTTACACTCGTATCCTTAAAGTAGGTCCTCGTCGTGGAGACGGCGCACCTGTAGTTGTGATTGAATTAGTTTAATCCTAACTTAGCGTGTTTTGGGGGGTGCCTAGTTCACCTGTTGAACGGCACTCCCTTTTTTAAATAATATTTTATTCGATTTATACGACAATAATTAAGCTGAGCGTTATGATGAGCGGGTACATCGTGTACGGCGTCTCGTCTAGCTCTCCGCACCTCATTCACAAGAATACGGAAATGAGCAGCCGTGTTCTTACTCAAATGTAGTCAAAAGCGCATTTCTCTGAATGAGGTGCGCGCTTTTTTATTCTAAAGAAGAATGGCGAATAGTACCACTTCTTCCGTTATACATATACAAACATAAAGTACGTTCGGCAACTTTGCTTAGTAACGTGCTTTATTTTTATATATGTTGAAAAATGTGATAAATGCTAGCGCAACATATAAAAACGGTGTAAGTTAAAGAGTAGAGCTGAGAAAGAGAGGAGCCGAGGTATGACAGAAATATTATCATTCAACAACGTAACGTTCTCCTATACCCCTGATGAAAAAGAAGCACGCAAAGCAGTTCAGTCTGTTACATTTGCTGTGCAGGAAGGGGAGTGGATTGCAATTGTTGGTCATAACGGTTCTGGGAAATCCACAACGGCAAAATTAATGAGCGGTTTACTATTCCCGGAAGAAGGCGAAGTCCGCGTTATGCGTGAAGTACTTACTGAAGAAAATTTATGGAAAATACGTTCACAAATCGGTATGGTGTTCCAAAATCCTGATAACCAGTTTGTTGGGGCAACTGTACAAGATGATGTGGCATTTTCCCTTGAAAATAATGGTGTACCGTATGCTGAAATGGTTGAGCGTGTACACGACTCGCTGAAGCAAGTTAAAATGGAAGGCTTTTTAAATCAAGAGCCTCATCATTTATCAGGAGGTCAAAAACAGCGTGTTGCTATCGCAGGAGCGCTTGCGATGCATCCCAAGCTCCTTATATTAGATGAAGCAACATCTATGCTCGATCCACAAGGACGTGAGGAAGTTTTAAATACAGTACAAGCTTTGCGTGAGAAAATTGGTTTAACCGTTATTTCGATTACGCATGATTTAGAAGAAGCAATACTAGCAGACCGTATTATTTTTATGAATGACGGGAAAAAGTATGCGGAAGGTACACCGAGTGAAATCTTTGCATTAGGTGAGGAGTTAATCGCCTTTGGGTTAGATCTGCCTTTTGCTATGAAAATGACGAAGCTCATACAAGCACAAGGTGTACAGCTAGTAGGACAACATATGACAGAAGAAGAGCTGGTGAATGATTTATGGACATCAAACTTCAACAAGTAAGCTATGCTTATTCCAAAGGCACACCATTCGAGAAATTTGCGCTATTTGATGTAGATTTAGCCATTGCAGATAAATCATATCAAGCGATTATCGGTCATACTGGTTCAGGGAAATCCACTATCTTGCAACATTTTAATGGGTTACTGAAGCCTTCTAGTGGTGAAGTGCACATTGGCGACCGCGTCATTGAAGCAGGGAAAAAGGCGAAGGAATTAAAGCCAATTCGTCAAAAGGTCGGGATTGTGTTCCAGTTTCCTGAGCATCAGCTATTTGAAGAAACTGTATTAAAGGATATTATGTTCGGTCCGATGAATTTTGGAGTGTCAGAACAGGAAGCAGAGCATCGTGCGCGAGAGCTCATTACACTTGTTGGTTTAACGGAAGAAGTGTTAGAGAAGTCACCGTTTGATTTATCAGGTGGACAAATGCGCCGTGTAGCCATAGCAGGGGTGCTTGCCATGCAACCTGAAGTGATTGTCTTAGACGAACCGACAGCAGGGCTAGATCCACGCGGTCAAAAAGAAATGATGGAAATGTTTTATCAGCTGCATAAAGAGCAAGGGTTAACGACAATTCTCGTAACGCATAGTATGGAAGATGCAGCACGTTATGCAGATCGTGTATCGATTATGCATGAAGGGCGTTGTGTATTAGCGGGAGAACCGCGTGAAATTTTCGGGGATACTGAAACACTTGCGAAATATCGTTTAGAACCGCCACGCATTGTCCGTTTCCAAAGACGTGTGGAGGCCATGATGGATAAACGATTAGCAAAAATTTGTTTAACAGAAGAAGAGCTCGCGGTTGAAATTGCACGGGCAATAAAAGAGGAGCGTGGCGAGTTATGATGGAGAAAATGATCTTCGGGCGCTACATTCCAGGAGACTCGTTCGTACATAGGCTCGATCCTCGTTCGAAGTTAATCTTTGTCTTTGCTTTTATAATTATCGTATTTTTAGCGAATAATGTAGTGACATATGCCCTCTTGCTGGCGTTTACACTATTTGTAGTATTAATTTCGCGCATTCGTTTATATTTTTTAATTAACGGTTTAAAGCCGGTCATTATATTAATGATATTTACGTTCTTGTTACATGTACTGTTTACGCGTGAAGGCAATGTTATTCTAGATTTAGGCTTTATTAAAATCTATGAAGAAGGTTTGAAACAAGGGATTTTCATATCAACACGTTTTTTAGTGCTTGTTTTTATGACGTCGATTTTAACATTAACGACGTCACCGATCTCAATTACGGACGGTATTGAAGTGTTACTTGGTCCATTGAAGAAAATAAAAATGCCAGTGCACGAGCTGGCGTTAATGATGTCGATTTCATTACGTTTTATTCCTACATTAATGGATGAGACAGATAAAATTATGAAGGCTCAAATGGCACGTGGCTCAGATCTTAGTGCAGGGTCTATTAAAGACCGTTTGAAAGCTGTTGTTCCACTGCTTGTTCCACTATTTGTTAGTGCGTTTAAACGTGCGGAAGACTTAGCGACAGCGATGGAAGTGCGCGGCTATCGTGGCGGTGAAGGAAGAACACGCTATCGCCAGTTGAAATGGGATTTTGGTGATACGATAAGTTTAGTGGCGCTAATTGCAATGGCGGTGCTGTTGTTCTTCTATCGTAGTTAAGTTAGGAGATTACAAATGAGACTAAAGGCGACAATTAGTTATGACGGTACGCAGTTTTCTGGTTATCAAGTCCAGCCAGGTGAGCGTACAGTTCAGCTGGAGTTAGAAAAGGTACTTATGACGATGCATAAAGGAGAAAAAGTACATGTTACAGCGAGTGGTCGCACGGATGCACGTGTACATGCGAGCGGCCAGGTCATTCATTTTGACACACCACTAGCGATTCCCCTTGATAAGTATCAAAAGGCTTTAAATGTGCAGCTACCTCGAGATATTCGTGTTTTGTCAGTAGAGCAAGTAGCAGATGATTTTCACGCGCGCTATAGCGTTAGTGGTAAACGCTATCGCTATATTTGGGACTGTAGTACAGTACAAAGCCCGTTCAATCGTTTTTATTCGGTTGAAACGAACGGTGTAAAACCAAATGTTGAAATGATGCGAAAGGCAGCGCATGCAATTTTGGGTACACATGATTTTACATGCTTTTGCGCAGCTAATACGAGTGTGATCGATAAGGTGCGTACCGTACATGCGTTAGAGCTTAATTGGCACGGTGATGAACTGCATATGACAATCGAAGGAAATGGTTTCCTATATAATATGGTGCGTATTATTGCAGGTACTTTATGGGAAGTGGGTATTGGCCGCCGCACGCCTGAAAGTGTAGCAGCGGCAATCGCTTCATTAGACCGTGGTAATGCAGGGAAAACCGCACCAGCACATGGTTTATATTTAGAAAAAGTTTATTATGATGTTGAGAAATAACGGGGAAAAAGTGCGTCTTCAGTACTTTAACAACCTCTCCAGGTGTTCAATTAAATGGCTTGACTTTAAACGTTATTAAGTATATGATGATGTATGGTATTTTCATTACCACCACAAAATAAGCCCCGAAACTTATAAGTGTATATAATGAAAAATAACGGTAATTTAATATCGATTAGGAGGATACAAACATGCGTACAACTTTCATGGCTAAAGGCCACGAAGTAGACCGTAAGTGGTTAGTAATTGACGCAGAAGGCCAAACTCTTGGACGTTTAGCTTCTGAAGTAGCTGCTATCCTACGCGGTAAACATAAACCAACTTTCACACCAAACGTTGATACAGGTGATCACGTAATCATCATCAACGCTGATAAAATTGAGTTAACTGGTAATAAATTAGAAGGTAAAATTTACTACCGTCACACTCAATTCTCTGGCGGATTAAAACAACGTACAGCTGGAGAAATGAAAGCGAAATACCCAACTCAAATGATTGAGTTAGCAGTTAAAGGTATGTTACCTAAAAACTCTTTAGGTCGCAAAATGTTCACTAAACTTAACGTTTATGTTGGTACAGAACACCCACACGCTGCACAAAAACCAGAAGCATACGAGCTTCGCGGTTAATATACTAAATTAATAGGAGGATACAACCTTGGCACAAGTTCAATACATCGGCACTGGTCGCCGTAAAAGCTCTACAGCTCGCGTACGTTTAGTACCAGGCGAAGGCAAAATCGTAATTAACAACCGTGACGTTGCTGATTACCTACCATATGAAACTTTACTTTTAATCATCAACCAACCACTTGAAGCAACTGAAACAAAAGGTAGCTATGACGTTCACGTTAACGTAAACGGTGGTGGTTTCACTGGTCAAGCTGGTGCAATCCGTCATGGTATCGCACGTGCTTTACTACAAGTTGATCCAGATTTCCGTCCAGTTCTTAAATCTGCTGGCTTACTTACTCGTGATGCTCGTATGAAAGAACGTAAAAAACCAGGTCTACGCGGCGCTCGTCGTGCACCTCAGTTCTCAAAACGTTAATTTTACGTTTATATCGAACTTCCAACCTCTCAAGGATTTTCCTTGGGGGGTTTTTTTGCGTTTTTGCAAGTAGTCAAATTGTATACATTGGTATACAATTGTATTCATTGAGGTGATAGTATGAGTGAAGAAAAATGCGGACGTGGTAATAGACGTGGTGGTGCACAGACGTTTAGACGTGGCCGAGCGTTAATGTTTTATCAACAATTAGAAACGAAACGCGATACATTAAAAGGGCAGTTGGAAGCAACGGAGCTACAGTCAATTCATCCGATGATTGCGGGGGAGTTAAAAGCAACCGAAGCAATTATGAATGAATTTAAGGTGATGTTTCGTTTAGATGAGCTTGCAGAACAAGGTAAGCAGGAAGACTAGATAAAGGGAGGTACATAAATGCAGGCAGTTTTAAAGCTAACAAAGTATTTAAAGCCATATATGGCATTTGCAATTATTGCACCCCTCATGATGCTACTAGAAGTTGGGATGGATTTAATACAACCAACTATTTTACAGCACATTATCGATGACGGAATTGCAAAGGATGATACACTGTATATTTTAAAAATGTTCGGTCTTATGATTGGTGCAGCTGTTTTAGGGTTAGTCGGGGGGATTGGTTGCTCCGTTTACGCATCACGTGCAGCAGTCAACTTTGCGACAGATATACGACATGATCTATACGAAACAATTATATATTTTTCGAGTAGCAGTAAGGACAAATTTACACTGGGTAAGCTTATTACGAATTTAACGAGTGATGTGGAAATGCTACAACGGGCACTCACAATGCTACTGAAAATTTTTGTGCGTGGTCCGATGATGTTTATCGGTGCTGTTGTCATCGTCTTTTTTACAGCGCGGGAGCTATTTTCAATATTACTTGTCGTTGTACCAATTCTAGCCGTAAGTGTCTATTTCTTTACGATGATTTCCGGCAAGCTTTTTTCTAAAGTGCAGCTTGTTGTCGACAAAGTGAACACGAAAGTACAGGAGAATCTTGCAGGTATTCGTGTTATAAAAGCGTACAATCGTAAGCAACATCAAATCGACGGGTTCGCTGATGTGAATACAGAGCTGATGAAACGTAATATTACTGCAGATCAAATTGTTGGGATTTTAGGTCCGCTGACAATGTTTGTCGTGAATTTGGGAATGATAGCGGCATTGTGGCTTGGTGCGATTAAAGTAGATAGTGGCACAATTCAAGTAGGGGTTATTTTAGCATTCATCAACTATTTAATGATGGTCATGAACGGGTTAATGAGTTCTTCGATGGTACTTGTACAGCTGGCGCGTGCGATGCCGAGTGCAGAGCGTATCGTGCGAGTACTAGAGGAACAAACGGATATTACGAACGATGAGCAGCCCGTTATACATACTGTGCGCGGAGATATCGAATTTGAAAATGTGAGTTTTTCATATAATAAAGATACAGAACCCGTGTTGAAAAACATTTCATTTACGGCACGAGCTGGTGAGACGATTGGTATTATTGGGATGACCGGTAGTGGGAAATCGACACTTGTTAAAATGATACCACGACTATTTAATGTCGATACAGGTATGGTGAAAATCGACGGCGTACCAGTTACACAATATGATGTGCGGCATATTCGAGAGTCGATCGGTTTTGCACCACAAAGGGCTACGTTATTTTCTAAAACAATTGCAGAAAATATTCGCTACGGCAATGAGCAGGCAACAGATGAAGAAATTGCAGAGGCACTTTTAACAGCTTGTGCAGCTGAATTCGTGGATAAGCTACCAGAGCAAACAGCACACAAACTAACACAAGGTGCTACGAATTTATCGGGGGGACAAAAGCAGCGTCTTGCTATGGCACGCGCCTTTGTACGTCAGCCGGCGATTCTAGTATTAGATGATGTCACAAGTGCGGTTGATAGTATTTCTGAAAAGAAAATCCAACAAGCAATACGAACGCAATTTGATCAGTCGACGAAATTTATTGTATCGTCTAAAATTTCTTCCATTAAGGACGCCGATAAAATTCTTGTACTAGATGACGGTCAATTGGCGGCAATTGGTACACATGAGGAGCTATTAAAAGCGAGCGCACTGTATCAACAAATTGCCCAAACGCAAGCGGAAAAGGGAGGGACGTTGAATGAATAAACTACCAGCGGGACCCCTACCAATGCGACATCCAGGCGGAAGATTTAACGGACCTGTCGTAAAGCCGAAAAATCAACAACAGACATTAAAGCGTATTTGGACTTATTTACGTCAGCAAAAGCTTGGCATGATTAGCGCTGTCGCATTTGTCATTATTAGCTCGCTATTAAGTTTATTAGGGCCATTGTTAATCGGGATTATTATAGATGATTATATTATTAAGAGAAATGTGAGCGGGGCAATTAGTATGTCACTTATGCTCGCGGCAATCTTTACTGTGTCCTCACTATTAACATGGCTTCAAACATTCGTTATGATTCGTGTTGCGCAGAAAACGATTCGTACATTACGCCAGCAATTATTTGATAAGTTACAGTCGTTACCGCTTTCGTTTTTTGATAAACGTCAGCAAGGTGATTTAATGAGTCGCATGACGAATGATATTGAAAGTTTAAATGCCGCCCTTTCACAAAGTGTTATTCAAATTGTGTCTTCGGTTTTGACGATTATTGGAACAGCAATTGCGCTTTTTTATTTAAACTGGATGCTAGCTATTGTAACACTCCTAGTTATTCCGCTCATTGTGTGGGCGACAAAACAAATTATTAAACGTAGCAGTGTGAACTTTGTTGCGCGGCAACGTGATTTAGGTCAGTTAAATGGCTATATTGAAGAGACGATTTCGAATGCAGATATTACAACGTTATTTAGTAAAGAGAAGCAAACATTAGTAGAATTTACAGAGGCAAATGAGCGACTGCGAGGTTCTGCTATGCGTGCGGATATTATTTCAGGTTTTATGGGACCAATTAATAACTTTATGAATAACTTAGGGCTTGGACTTGTAATTGGATCAGGTGCAGTTATGGCCGTTTATGGCTCGGTGACAATTGGGGTCATCGCGTCGTTCGTCACATATACACGTCAATTTTTCCGTCCAATCAACCAATTATCGAGTTTACTCAATACATTCCAATCGGCTATTGCTGGGGCGGAGCGCGTATTTGAAATTTTAGATGAGCAGGAAGAGATTGAAGATGCGCCAAATGCGATTAGTAAACAGCAATTGAATGGCGACGTTCAATTTGAACAAGTAACTTTCTCCTATGAACAAGGTAAACCAATTTTACGGGGCATCGACTTTACAGCACGTGCAGGCGAGACAATTGCACTGGTAGGTCCTACTGGCTCAGGGAAGACGACGATTATCCAGCTATTAACGCGTTTTTATGATGCAACAGGCGGCAAACTCTTACTAGACGGTGTGCCAATCGAGTCGTATAAAATGTCAAATGTTCGCGACCATGTTGGTGTTGTACTGCAAGATACGTATTTATTTTCCGGTACAGTAAGAGAAAATATTCGCTTCGGTAAACTGGGGGCAACCGATGCAGAAGTAGAACAAGCAGCGAAAATTGCGTATGCACATAACTTCATTAAATACTTACCGCAACAGTACGACACACTCCTAACTTCTGGTGGGATGAATTTAAGTCAAGGACAGCGGCAACTGATTGCCATTGCACGCGCTATTTTAGAAGACCCAGATATATTGATTTTAGATGAAGCTACTTCTAGTGTAGATACGATGACAGAAGTGCATATTCAAAAAGGGTTAAATAACTTAATGCAAGGACGTACGAGTTTTGTCATCGCACATCGCTTAAAAACAATCGAAAATGCTGATCAAATTTTAGTCATTAAAGATGGGCGTATTTTAGAGCACGGTAATCACGGCACATTAATGTCGCAGAAAGGTTTTTATGCAACATTACAAAACGAACTTGTGAACTAAAGCATATGCTTGACCCCTTTTGCGTATAGTAAGCAAAAGGTGGTGTGCATATGAAGCGTTGGCTAGCGCTAATTGTAATTTTATTTTGCTGTATGATTGTCGTTGTTTATGAAACGAGTGCATCCGATAAACGATTTTTCTTACCTGAACCACTTGGAGGAGTTAAAATCGTATTAGACGCAGGGCATGGTGGGATTGACGGGGGTGCATCAAAGGCAGATGTGATTGAGAAAGATATCACACTTGCGATTACTCAAAAGGTTGCCAGGCAGCTCGGGCGACTCGGTGCAGAGGTGGTTATGACACGCAATACAGATGGGGACGTTTTATCTGAGCATGCTCCGAAAGAAGAATTCGCGACATTACGTGAACGCAAAAAACAAGATATTTTCCTTCGTGAGACACTCATTCAAAAGAGTGAGCCGGACTTATTCGTTACGATTCATGCAAATGCCATTCCGAACAGTAAATGGCGTGGTGCACAAGTGTTTTATCATAAGGAAGGTAATGAAGAAAGTGAGGCGCTCGCGAAAGCAATTCAGGCATCTATTCGAGAGCACATGCAAAATACAGACCGTGAAGCGTTGGCTATTGAGAAAATCTATTTACTAAAGAAAGCCAAAGTACCTGCGATTTTAGTAGAAACAGGTTTCATTAGTAATGAAGAAGAGCGAGAATTATTAATCGATCCAGGCTATCAAGAAAAGATGGCGCTGGCGATTGTGCGCGGCATCGAAAATTATTTCCTTTTACAATTCGAATAAGGCACCAACTACTATGCATCAATAATGGGTATGATATACTACTAATGGACATCAAAATAGGGGAGTGTTTCATGCGATGAACGAACAACAAGTTAGAGAACTATTAGGACAACTACAAGATCCATTTTTACATAAAACGCTAGAGCAAACGAACGGGATCACAAACGTATCAATTAAAGAGGAAAAAGGTCATGTGAGTGTAAAAGTGGCAATTGCCAAAACAAACACACCGGAACAAATGACTCTGCAAATGAAAATTGTAGAAGTGTTAAAGGAAAACGGTGCGCAATCAGTAGGTATTCGTTTTGAAGAGCTTTCTGCAGAAGCATTAGAAGCTTTCCGTGGCCAAGCAACTGAGGCGGAAGCGCAAGATATTTTATCACCATTATCGAGCGTGCAATTTATTTCAATTGCCTCTGGTAAAGGCGGCGTAGGGAAGTCAACGGTGTCTGTAAACATGGCCGTTGCACTATCTCGCCTCGGCAAAAAAGTAGGTTTAATTGACGCCGATATTTATGGCTTTAGTGTACCGGATATGATGGGTATTCAGGAAATGCCTGTTGTTAAAGATGACCGTATTTACCCAGTTGAACGTATGGGTGTGAAAGTCATTTCAATGGGCTTTTTCGTGGAAAATAATGCACCAATTGTATGGCGTGGGCCGATGCTTGGAAAAGTATTAGATCAATTTTTCCGTGATGTTGAGTGGGGAGATTTAGATTACCTGTTATTAGATTTACCGCCGGGCACAGGAGACGTAGCGTTAGATATTCACCAAATGCTACCGTCTTCAAAAGAAATTGTTGTTACTACACCGCATCCAACGGCAGCCTTCGTAGCGGCGCGCGCGGGTGCTATGGCATTACAAACAAACCATGACATTTTAGGTGTTGTGGAAAATATGGCTTGGTACGAATCAAAATCAGGTGAGCGTGAGTACGTGTTTGGTAAAGGCGGCGGACCAAAACTTGCTGATGAGTTACGCACCGAGCTACTTGGTCAAATTCCATTAGGACAACCTGACTGGACAAATGACGATTTTGCGCCTTCTATTTATGATGAAAATCACCCAACAGGTCAGCTATATTTAGATATGGCTCGAAAAGTAATTGAGAAATTAACGAATTAAATAACAAAAGCGGCTTAGAATGGGTTTCCCCATTTAAGCTGCTATTTTTATTAATAAACGATGATTACTCGATTTTTCTATCTTTACATTAATTGTCATAGTCGATTATTTGTGTATCCCTGCTAGCTGAAGCACTCGCTATTGGCCACTGCCTTTAGTAGAACCTTCGTTTTTCTTCTCGTCTTTCTTCTCTTCATTACCTGATCCAGCACCTCCACCAGCACCTCCGCCAGAACTACTAGCTGCTTCACCACTTGCCCTTATGAGCTCTTGCCACTTCGATTGTAAAATTGGGTTATCAATTGTGTCCATAACTACTTTTTCCATTTCTTTGCGAAGAGAGGCACTTTTTAAAATTGTCTCTAATTGTTTTTGCATTTCACTTTGTCCAAAAAAAGATATTAAATCCTCCTGGTACGAAGAGTCCTTTATTAGATCTTTTAAAATGGCCTGCTGCTGTTCTTTCATACTTTTTGCTAATGCCTCTTTGAATTTCGGATCTTGGAACGCCTTTTTCCAAAACTCCTCAGCTTCTTTTGATAATAGTGTTTGCTCTGTTGCTTTTTTCACTTCTTCGCCATCGAGTACGAGTAGCTCTCGGAAAGTAGGATCCTCTAAAATTTGGCGTAAAGCCTTTTTTCCGTCTTCCGTTTGAATAGAATCAATCATAATTTTTTTCACTTCATCATATGACACGGTTTTTGAGTCCGATTCAGTACAACCGGCAACAAGTAGCAAAGAAAGCAAAACAAATAATATTCGATACATGCTTAATCCGTCCTTTCTTGACAAGGCTCTTTCATTTATTGTTCACATTTCTACGGATAATATGTATTGGGTTGTACGAGTATTAGCTTTTTTATGTGGCGATTGATAAAATGATAAAGGACATTAGAAAATGGGGGACGTTACGTCGTGACAATACGAAATTGGGTTAAATTTTTCTTTATGGCAATGATAGTTGGTGGTGGCGTTACGGGTGTAGCTGGCATCATTATACGTTGGGACTTTTTCCAACCATATTTAGCAGCAGGTGAAATTGGCGAATTCATCGCTGCATTCGCATGGATGATTTTATTAGGTTTTACAATGAGCGTAATTGCGCAAGCTGGGTTCTTCGCATATTTAACATTACACCAAGTAGGGGTTAACATTTTCCGAACTTTGACATTATGGAACTGGGTACAAATGTTATTAATAATTATCGTTTTAGTTGACCTAGTAATGTTCCGTTTTGCCCCCGGTGCAGAATCAGCCAAAGACTGGGTATTCTACATAGGACTCTTACTATTTTTAGTATGCGCGGCTATTGCAACAGCAATTCAGAAAACAAAAATGACAGAGAAAAAATATGTACTAATTCCTGCGATATTCTTTATGATAGTTGTTACATCCCTTGAATGGATTATTGCATTAATGGGTCGTCAAGGTAATATCGACACTTACGTCGCACTATTATTATTCCCATTAATAGCGGTTAATGCATACCAACTATTAATGCTACCAAAATACAATTCAAAATCAGAAGAAGATCGTAAAAGACTTGAAGCTCGTCGCAAAGCACGTAAAGAAACAATGAAGCAGCAAGCAACTCAAAATTAAATATCAAATGCCTAGAAAGTATGCTCCATGCTTTCTAGGCATTTTTTTACTGAGGAAATCTTTTTGTTTTAATTGTATAGCCAAATAGGTTTTCTTCTATAGAAACAAACGGCTGCTTCTGCATAAAAGAAGTTAATTGTTCAAAGTCTATAATAGAACTTTCGTGCATAGGTACAGCAATAATCATTCCTTCTGATAACTGCATATCGTTTTGCCACAGAGCAGTCGGTGTAATCATATTCACTCTTTCTGCAAATATTTTTTGCTTTAGTTCATCAGAGAATGTGTAATCTTGTGTCATAAACCATAATGGCTTCCGTCCAAAGTGCTTTTCATAAATACCAATTTCTTTCTGAATGGTACTGTCAATTTCATACGTTTCACTATCATTTCCGAGTAAAGCTGTCGGTAGTCGTTTTTTTTGTATAATTTCAATTGTAGAAGGTGATCGTTCAATCCAATCACTGTGTAAGACAAGTAAAGGATATGGAGGTTGCACATTTTCTAACCATTGTTCAAAACCATCATGAGAAAAGCTAACTTCTAATATTAAAGTTTGCCCATAATGCCCTTTTGAAATTACATTTGGCTCATTTGTTACATGAAATACAGGAATAACAGAAGAAATTTCGTTTTTGTAGAATAATAATAGAATGACCGATAAACCTAGTAATACCAGTACTTTTCGCGATTTAAACGCCCCTTTTTTCACATAGTTTTTTGCAGAAAAATAGCTTTCTATTAAAAAACTTATGAAATAGTGTTGACTTTCATGCTCGTGCGATGGTACTATAAGTGAGTCGCCAAGAGATGACGCGACAATGAAACAACATGAACCTTGAAAACTGAACAAGCAAAACGTTAATCAATAAAGTTTCATTTAATTATGAAACAAAAATTTTGGACATCAAAATTGATGCCAGCAAATGTTTTTATGTATCGAAAGCGGAAGCG
>NZ_JBDQQN010000007.1:0-163873 GCF_039888725.1 Solibacillus sp. CAU 1738 | reverse complement strand
GTGAACCGTTTTGTTGACGGGATCAAGTCCCACGGGCCATAACGTTCTACCCCGGCTACTATCAATCTATAAATTGAATAAAAAATAGTCAACCAGATTTCTCTGGCTGACCTTATAATACGAACTGGCCATATTGTTGAATAACACTTCTTTATAAAAGAAGGTCCGCTAACCACTTCACCAATTCTTTAAAAACAATATTTATATTCATTTCAACCTAATTACCGATAGCATATTAAACGATTATCCTTTATGGTTAATAGGTCGTAAAAGAAACTATCAGGTATATCCTGCAAATATGTGAAATGATAGGTGGAAACAATGAATTATCAAGTTTTATTATATTACCATTACACGAAGATTGAAGATCCAGCTGCGTTTTCAGCAATGCACTTAGAAATGTGTAAAGAAATCGGTTTAAAAGGTCGTATTTTAGTAGCTAATGAGGGCATTAACGGAACTGTTTCGGGTACGATTGAGCAAACAGAGCAATATATGGCAAACATGCAAGCAGACTCATTATTTGAAGGCATTGTCTTCAAAATTGATGCGGCAGATGGCCATGCATTCAAAAAAATGCACGTACGCCCACGTCCTGAGTTAGTAAACTTAGGCTTAGAAGAAGACGTAAATCCGCATGAATTAACAGGTCGCTACCTGTCACCAGAACAATTCCTTGCTGAAATGCAAGATGAAAATACAGTAGTATTGGATGTGCGTAACACGTATGAATACGATGTCGGCCATTTTCGTGGCGCGATTCGACCAGATGTAGAAAACTTCCGTGATACACCGGAATGGGTACGTGAAAACCGCGAGCTATTTGAAGGTAAAAATGTTTTAACATATTGCACGGGTGGGATTCGTTGTGAGAAGTTTTCAGGATGGATGAAACGTGAAGGCTTTGGCGATGTCGGTCAATTACATGGCGGTGTTGCAACGTACGGAAAAGACCATATTACGAAAGGCCAATTATGGGACGGTCAAATGTACGTATTTGATGAGCGTTTAACGGTGCCAATCAATCAAGTAGAGCGTGTGATTATCGGTCGTGATCACTATGACGGTGAACCTTGTGAACGTTACATTAACTGTGCAAACCCTGAATGTAACAAGCAAATCATAGCATCTGAAGAAAATGAAGCAAAGCATTTAGGGGGCTGTACAATCGAATGTACAGAGCATGCGCGCAATCGCTACATCGTGCGTCACAATTTAACAGAAGAGCAAGTAGCTCAAACAATTAAGGCGTTACATGCATAAGCATGAAAAGCTGTCTAAACATAAAAAACGTCATTAAATATCTTTTATAACCTAAACCAACTATATAGAGGTACTTAAATCACTCTATGTAAGTGTTCAAACTATCCATTATAGGACTAGTCTGCTCGCTTACATTGGGTGTTTTTTCTTTTGTAAGGAAAAAGTAAATGACTAGAATAGCATTATTTAATAATAACACAGTATAAAATAATCGAAGTCTCTTAATCCTATAATTTCCCAACTACTTTTCTTTATTATAATGATATTCCATAATCCGGCGCAATTCTTGAATTGGAATTGGGCCTTTTTCAGTGCTATGGACTCTACTAATCTTTATTGGAATTTAATACTACATATTTTGAACTAAGTATCTACTGTAATAAAATTAATATTTTAATATGATATTATAAATAGATTAACTATGTTAATTTATGTTTTATTCAAAGATTTCTTGAATGTTCAATAGAAAAATACTATAAGGAGTACTAAAATGAAAAAGAAAATAAACTATTTAATCTTACTTTTAACTGCCATCTTTATAATTGGTTGTACTAACGTAGAAGATGCATCCGTTACTGATAAAGAAACAGATTCACAACAAGTAACCACAAATAATAGTGAAACAGAAAAAACTACTGTAACTGAAAAATCAGTATCAGAAAAAACATCAACTCAATCAAAAGATGAACTGTTCAAAGGATACAAACTGATTGAAGTTGATGGTGGCGATTTGTCAGGACATCGCGAACCTAACGTCGTCGTTGACATTGGCTTTGGGGACCGACATTACTATGCATTCACGAATGAGGCAGGGCAATTGGTTCGAGTCATTGCTGACGAAATCGTTCTACAAGATGACCGTACCGAACCCGTAACATCATCTGGCAGATACTACGCTGATGAAGCAAAAGTTCCTGGTGTTGAGAAAGCAGATTTAGATGAAGGACATATTATTGCAGATTCTCTTGGTGGGGTATCAAACGCTTATAATATTACGCCACAAGATAGTACGCTTAACCGACATGGTGATCAAGCATATATGGAAGACGCTATTCGTAAAGCGGGTGGAGCTACTAATTTCGAAGCAATTATCACATATCCTAATACGGAAACGCAGATTCCTTCTCATTACAAGTACACATACACTTTAAAAGGGAATAAAATTGTAGATGAGTTTGATAACGGCAACCCTGATGAAATAAATAAATCTCTAGGATTAACTGGAGGTAAATCAACTAACTCAAATAAGTCCAATGCTTCGAATGGCACTGAAGATATTTCTAAAGTTGATACAGATGGAAATGGACAAGTGACGATTAAAGAAGCAAAAACAGCAGGTTATAGCATGCCAATAACAAGTGATCATTGGTTATATCCATATATGGATGATCGAGATAATGATGGTATGGTTGGGGAATAAGCACCTAGAACTCAAGGAATGGAAATAAACGAATGACTTTACAGAAACAATCAGGCGCGATTGTTAAATAAATCTTAGATTTTCAAACGACTTTATTGTTATATTTTTTAGTATAGTGATGTTTCGTAAATTAATAATTAATCAACTATATTTTAACCCCGTCCTAACTTGAACGGGGTTATGTTTGTTTGAGCTTATAAAATTAAATAACTTTATTTTCATTTCATAGCAACTTATTTTAACTTAATTTCAAACTAAATATTCTTAAAGAATTAACGACCTTCTCATTTTTTTCTCGCAATAACTTATTTTCCTTTTCGAGTAAAACGTCTCAAACTTTTATTTTTAAAAATTTAAGGCGTTTATATTTTTTTGAGATATCCGAAAGAATATAAAAAAATTCAGTTTTTTCATACTTTCTAAAAGTTTCTCTTTAACTTTATCAGTAATGATGGTGCTTAAAATAAATGCTGTAAGGATGTCCGTAACATAAATGTGAGATTGCAAAAAAATAACTACAACAAAATTTATCACACAATTTTTAGACAACGATCATGTCATTTATCGAAATTGATATACGACTTAAAAATAAATAAGTGTCATCGGCTATAATTGACACTTATTTTCAAATAAGTTGTATATCGAAATCGCTTATTGCGCAAAACGCGATTTAGAAAATCCACTTTCAAAAACTCCTTCAACTTTTTAAACAGCTTGCAAAACCCTAATCGTAGGTATTTTTATTTCTCCACACTTGATGTAATTAATGCAAAAAGAGAAAAAAAGCATTAAATATCTAAATTACTTGTAGAATAATTAGTTGATTTACAGCGAATTTTAGCATTAATCATAAAGTTAGAGTGGAGAATTAGTGAGTAAAATGATAAATTAAGCGCAATTTTTATAAGATTTTTGGATCAACATTGTCACATAATAATGTGAAAACAGATGAAAAAAGAATAAAATACATGAGCTAATAAGGCGATTTATATAATAAATTTGAGCAAAAATAGATTGCACAGCTTGAACACATCTAAAATCCATTTCCATCAGTAGTGCAACATTGCTGTCTGAAATGCCTCGTATATAAGTGAAATTATCCCGCAATAATATCAATTTTCTTTCATTTCACGCTTTTCTAGCATAATATCTCACACCCTATGCTATTTATTTTCCACAAATATTCTCTTTTCAACTTTATTTCCTCGCATTTACAAGTATTAATGGAAAGTATTCAGTATGAGAAATTGTTGTAATTAACAAAAACATCTACGTAGTGTAGTGAAAATTCTAAATTATGCATTTACATATTTTTCCCTGTATTGTAGAATGAGAAAGAACAAAACAAACTACGGTCTGTTTTGAGGAGGGGGAAAAGTATGTGGAGTTTACTGACGATTGTTATTTCTTTAGCACTTCTCGTTTTTTTAGCAATGAGAGGTTTTACTATCGTTATTATTGCACCAGTTGTTAGTTTATTTGTTATCTTGAGTAACAACCTACCGATTTTAGAAACTTTCCAAGGCGCGTACATGACTGGTTTCACTAATTATGTAAAGAATTATTTCTTAATTTTCCTATTTGCAGCGATGTTCGGAAAGTTTATGGATGATTCTGGGGCAGCACGTACAATTGCACACGGTTTATTAAAATTACTAGGTCGAAATAGTAAGTTACGTGTATTAATTAGTATTATGTTTGTCTGTGCGTTTTTAACTTTTGGGGGAGTTAGTTTATTCGTAGTAGTATTTGCGATCCTACCTATTGCAAAACCAATTTTCCGAGAAATGGATATCCCTTGGCATTTATTTATAGCAGCATATTTCACGGGTGTTGCGACATTCACAATGACAATGGTTCCTGGTACACCAGCAATTCAAAACATCATCCCAATCAAATATTTAGGGACAACAGTAACTGCGGGAGTATGGATTGGTATTGTTGCAGCTATTACTTTAATTGCATTTAATATTTGGTATATGAATTATGCGTTGAAAAGATCAGAGAAGAAGAATGAAACATATGCAAATATGAAAAATCTTGAAAAATCTGATGATCCCGCACTTCTTGTAGATAAATATGCCAATAGAGCATTGCCTAATATGATTGTTAGTTTGATTCCGCCAGTATTATTAATTGTGCTATTAAATGTATTTAAGTTAGAAGTACTTTACACATTGATGATTACTTGTTTAGTAGCAATGATTATCTTTTGGAAATTCATTGAGAAAAAGAAAGAATCTATTAATATAGGTGCTACAAATGCTGTATTACCAATCATTAATACATCAGCTGATGTTGGATATGGGGCAGTTATCGCTGTGACAGCTGGTTTTACAGTATTCCAAGATATGATTACAAATATTCCAGGTAATCCATTAATTTCGTTATATGTTGCAACAACATTATTAGCGGGAATTACAGGATCAAGTTCTGGTGGTTTAGCGATTGCGATGGAAACCTTGACGGATACATATTTAAAATTAGGTGTAAATCCTGAAGCGTTTCACCGAGTAGCAGCCATTGCATCTGGTGGTCTTGATGCTTTACCACATAATGGCGCGGTTATCACTACTTTAGTAGTAACTGGATTAACGCATAAAGATGCCTATAAACATGTATTTTTTGTTGCAGTAGTTGGACCAGTCCTTGCCGCAATTCCAGCATTAATTGTTGCGATTATGTTCTACTAAGGGAGATGAGCACGTTGAAACAAGTGGGTGTAATAGGTTCAGGTACTATGGGATTTGGTATTGGATTTTACTTTGCCATACATGGTTATAACACAGTAATTTTTGATGTTTCAGAGGACCATTTAAATTTAGCAAAAGAGAAATTTAATACGTATTATGATTTATTTGAGAAAGCACAGTTTCCACTTCAATTATCAAAGCAAAATGCATTTAAACTAATAGAGTGGACAACAACACTAGATAGTTTTAAAGAAACGGATTTAATTATTGAAAGTGTTATAGAGCAAATTGAAGTAAAACAAAATGTATTTGCAAAGCTAGACACTATAGTGAAAAGTGATGCAATATTAGCCTCGAATACTTCAAGTCTTAAGTTATCTGAAATTACTGAAAACGTGTCGAGGATGAAAAATCGAGTTATATTAACGCATTTCTTTAATCCAGCGCAAATAGTGCCGTTAGTTGAGTTGTTACAACTACCAAACACTGACCATGGTGTTTTAGAAAAGGTACATGCCTTATTTGAGTCAATTGGAAAGACACCAATTAGAGTTTATAAAGAGGTAGCAGGTCTAGTAGCAAATCGTATTCAAGTAGCGTTAGCTCGTGAAGCAATATCCCTTTTAGAAGATGGTGTTGTCACGAAAGAAGATCTTGAAAAAACAATATTTGATGGGCCAGGCTTTAGATATGCTACAAGCGGTTTACTAAAAATAATGGATTTTGGTGGCTTAGATATTTGGGATAAAGTATTAGGGAACTTGCAAGGAGAAATTGAATCTTCTATACGAACTTTCCCTGTAATTAAAGATTTAGTAAATGAGCAAGCATATGGCGTAAAAACGGGTAAAGGGTTCTTCGAATATCCAGGAAAAGGATTTGATGAGCTCGTCTTGCAAAGAGATGAAGAGTTATTGAAACATTTACTTACAACGCATTATTAGGAGGAATTTGTATGACACCAAAAGTAGTATTAGTAACTGGGGCAACAGGTGGTTTAGGTTCTGCGATAGTTGAGAAATTCATTGCACAAGGTGATTTTGTTTACTTACTTGATTTAGACGAAAAACGTATTGATGAAGCTGTAAACCACTACGGCAGTCAAACAAGTGGTTTTGTTTTAGATGTTCGTAGTGAAGAGTCTGTGGCAAATGGAATTGCACGTATTATAGCTGAAAAAGGGAAAATCGATGTATTAGTTAACAATGCTGGCTTGCAACATCGTGATAAAGTGGAAGATTTCCCTTTAGAAAAATGGCAGCTTTTAATCGATGTCATGCTTACAGGCGTATTCCTAATGACAAAATACGTATTCCCACATATGAAAGAAGCGCGATACGGTCGTATCATTAATATTTCTTCTGTTCATGGGAAAATGGCTTCACCAGAAAAGGCTGCTTACGTTGCGGCAAAACACGGGGTCATTGGTTTAACAGATGTAACAGGTATTGAAGGCGCTAGCTTCGGTATTACTGTAAATGCTGTTTGTCCAGGAGCAGTAAAAACACCATTACTCGTAAAGCAATTAGAAGACTTAAATAAATCAGAGGGATTAACAGAAAGCGAAGCATTAAGTCGTATCGTATATCCACGCCAAGCTATGAATCGTTTTATCGAAGCAGAAGAAATTGCAGATACAGTTGTATTCTTAGCATCAGAGGCAGCTAAAGCCATTACGATGGAGCATATTAAAGTAGCTGGTGGAATGTAAGAAAACTTTAAGAAAAGAGGAGAGTATTATGGCATATATCGTTGAAGGTGCACGTACAGCGTTTGGTAGTTTTGGAGGTATTTTTAAAGATGTTTCGGATATTGATTTAGCAGTAACCGCGGTAAAAGAAGCTTTAAACCGTTCAAATGTAGATCCGGAAGAAGTAGATGAGATTATTATTGGTAATATCATTCATACTTCTGCCAACTCAGCTTATTTAGCGCGTCATATTGGCTTAAATAGTGGTTTGAAAAATGAATCACGTGCTCTAACAGTAAACCGTTTATGTGGTTCTGGTATGCAGTCAATTGTATCGGGCGTTCAATCAATCTTACTTGGTGACGCACATATTATTGTAGCTGGTGGTACAGAAAATATGTCACAAGCACCTCGTATTTTACGTGATACACGTTTTGGTTCGCCAAATAAAGTACCACAAATTGATGACATGCTATGGGGGACATTAACAGATAACTATATTGGCTGTGGAATGGGCGTAACAGCTGAAAACCTTGCAGAAAAATATAATATTTCTCGTGAAGAACAAGACGCATTTGCGATTGAGTCACATAAAAAAGCATCTACAGCAGTAGAAAGCGGTCGTTTTGCAAAAGAAATCATTGGTGTGGAAGTAAGAGACCGAAAAGGTAATGTTCTAGTTTTAGATAAAGACGAGCATATTCGACCTCAATTAGATCCTGAAAAAATTGCACAATTAAAACCAAGTTTCAAAAAAGACGGTACAGTAACTCCAGCAAATGCTTCAGGTATTAATGACGGTGCAGCTGCTGTTGTTGTTATGAGTGAAGAAGCAGTGAAAGCACATAATGTAAAACCACTTGCCAAAATTGTTGCCTATGCTGTTGCTGGTGTGGATCCTAATATTATGGGAATTGGACCTGTTCCTGCTACGCGTCAAGTAGTGGAAAAAGCAGGTTTAACACTAGAGGATATAGATTTATTTGAGTTTAATGAAGCGTTTTCTTCACAGTCTTTAGCTGTAATAAAAGAATTAGGTGTACCAGCTGAAAAAGTGAATGTAAATGGGGGGGCAGTTGCACTTGGCCATCCTGTAGGTGCTAGTGGAGCACGAATTTCCTATTCTTTAGCATTAGAATTACATGAAAAAAATGCTCGATACGGTGTTGCATCATTATGTATCGGTGGCGGTCAAGGCATCGCGATTTTACTAGAAAGAGTCTAAAAAATCGTATATAAGGTGTCTTATAAGTGATGGCTTATAGGACACCTTATATTTCTCAAATAATTTAATAGAAGCTATACAAAAAGTGATGAATAGGGGCATTTGCACTTTCGTGTAATGATTTATCGTTTCGTAATGTACACCAGTAATAGATACTTCCCATTACGACCTGAATGAGTGCTTGCTTTAATGCATGTAATTGTAAATCAGAAGAATCCGGATTTTCTTTCAATATTTCAGCTAATAATTCTTCCAAAAGAATGAATAACTTACGATTCGGATTACGGAAATATAATTGTTCTTCAGATTCTAAAGATGTTGAATACATGATTGCCAAAAATTCACGGCCAAATGTTTTTTCTAAGTAAACATACATTTTATGCAAAAAAAGTCGTAAGCGCTCTTTAGCTGATAGATCAGTTGGAAGTGTTATATACATTTTTTCATAGTATTTATCTGCAATAGTAAAATGTTCGTTTAAAATATCGGCTTTAGAATTGTAATGATGATAGAATGATCCTTTTGATGTGTTACATACTTTTACTATTTCATCAACGGTTACATTGATATAACCATTTTCTTTAAATAATTTCAAGGCTACTTTTGCAATAAGTTCTTTCTTTTCCTCTCCTCTTTGTTGTTTTTTCTCTATTTTGTTCATATTTTTTCTTCCTCCGTATGCAGGTTATATTTGTATTTTAAAACAAAATTATACTACGGTATAGTTTTGTGATTTGAAAGGGTGATAGACATGAAAAATAAAGTGGTTCAATGTGTTACAGAATTGAAGGATATATTTAAAGATAACCAAGTAATTTTAGCAGGCGGATTTGGTTTATCTGGTTCACCACTAACTGTAATTGATTTAATGGCAGAAACGGATGTAAAGGGATTACATATTGTAAGCAATAACTTAGGGGATCATGGAATTGGATTACACAAATTATTTATTCAAGGGCAAATAGAGAAAGCTATTGGTTCATTTTTTACGATGAACCGTGAAGCTGTTGTTGCTTGGTCAGAAGGAAAGCTTGAAATTGATTTAATACCACAAGGAACGTTAGCTGAAGCTTTACGTTGCGGTGGTGCTGGTATTGGTGGGTTTTATACGAAAACAGCTGTAGGGACAGAATTAGCAAAAGGGAAAGAAGAACGGGAAATTGATGGAGAGCGTTATATTTTTGAAAAAGCAATTAAAGGCGACGTTGCTATAATTCGAGCAAAAACAGCCGACCGTTTAGGGAATTTAACTTATCACACGACTGCTCGAAATTTTAATCCAATGATGGCAACTGCTGCGAGCGTTGTCATAGCTGAAGTAGACGAAATATTAGAAGTAGGCGAGTTAGATCCAGAAGTAATTGTCACACCGCATGTGTATGTTGATTATATCGTACAAACAAAATATACAAAGGTAGGTGAAAGTTATGTCAAAGCTTGATGTTCGTGCTGTCATTGCGAAACGCATTGCACAAGAATTAGAAGAAGGGCAAGTGGTCAATTTAGGGATTGGAATTCCGACTTTAGTTACTTCATTTATGGAAGGTAAAGAAGTATATTTACAATCCGAAAATGGTTTACTTGGAATGGGTCCTCCACCAACAGAAGATCAAGTCGATGCTGATTTAATATCAGCTGGAAAAGAGTCTATTACTATTTCAAGTGGTGCTTCTTTCTTTGATAGTGCAGATTCGTTTGCAATGATTAGAGGAGGACATATTGATGTCGCTGTTCTAGGTATTTTGCAAGTAAATACAATGGGGGAAATAGCAAACTGGGCAGTTCCAGGACAACCAATTTTAGGTGTAGGTGGTGCCATGGATTTAGTTGTTGGTGCTAAAAAAGTCATTGGTGCCGCCACGTTATTTACTAAAGACGGGGAACCGAAAGTGGTGAAGGATTTATCCTATCCAACAAGTGGTATTCGCCAAATTGAATTACTTGTAACAGAATATGCTGTTTTCGCTTTTGAAAATGGAGAAGTTATAGTAAAAGAAATCATTGGCGATTTATCGTTTGAAGAATTGCAGGAGAGGTTAAGCATCCCACTTCGTAATGAGGCGATTTCTTTAATTAATATGTAATAATTGATTTACTCTTAATTGCTGGCTGTTTTACTAAGAAAGAATTAGACACTTAACTGCATTATTTGCAGCTAAGTGTCTAATTTGCTTTATGTAAATATCTTTTGGAAATAATGCGCGGCTTCTTTCATCTTTGAACCGTACCAAAACATTTCGCCATTAATAATTTGGATAGTCGTATTTGGCAAATGAACGGCTAATTCATCAATATGCTTTTGAGCAAAAGGGAAGGGCTCTGTCGATAAAAATAAGTAATCGAGTTGCTCCTGTTGCAATGCAGTTATATCAACGGCTGGATAGCGTCCTTCATACGTTGTAAATGGATTTTCAAAGCCGAGAGTTTGCAGTACATCGTTAATGTATGTAGTTGCACCCACAACCATATAAGGTTTACGCCACATCATATAGGCTGCTCTTCCACGTTTTTTTGGTAGCTGTTGAAATGATTCAGAAACTTCTCCGAGTAATTTTGTGCTTTCTTCCTCTCGTCCTGTTAGCATACCAGCATCTTTTATCATGCGATAAGCTTCATGAATAGATTCTATTTGGAATACGAAGACAGGGAAATGGGTTTCTAGCATTTCAATGATTTCTGGCGTATTTTCTTCTTTCTCAGCGATAATTAAATCAGGTTGTAACGATTGAATTACATCAAATTCTACTTGTTTTGTACCACCAACAATTGTCGCGTGCTCCACTTGTTGCTTCGGGTAAATACAATATTTAGTTCGTCCAACAATTTCCTCTTCTAAACCTAAGTGATAGAGCGTTTCTGTAATAGCTGGACAAATCGAAATAATACGCTTTGGAGGAAATGGAATTTGTACTTTTCTACCTAAATGGTCTATGATTTCTCTCAAGTGAACATCTCCTTTATAAATAGTTTGTTAAAAAAAATACTAACACTAATTAATATAGCGAAAGTCGGCGAGTGTGGCTGACGGCTACGCCTTTCGCTGCAGAGCAAAGCTTTCGGTGAGAAAGCAATAAAAGAACGAAGGCTAAAAACGTCACATCGTGTGACAATTTATCTGCGCGAAAGCAAAGCGACAGCGGCAACGCCTTCGTGACTAACATCCCTGCAACTTAGTGAAAGAGGCTCATCTCTCGCCCACGGAACGAATTCGTATGTAGTGCGAAAATACGAATAATTCAGATATATTTATATAACATTATCCGTAAATTTAGATGAGAAAGTTAATAATGTAATTGTTTCATTTGAATTTACTTATGAATTTCTGATAAAAATAATAAATGATTAAATAAGAGACGAACAATAAAATCGTAAATACAATTGACGAGTAAAGGAAACTACCATATTTAGAATAATTATATATTAATACTAAATATGAAGAGATCAACATTATTAAAATAATACAAATAAATGCTATATTGATTAGTGTCTCTTTAAATCTACCTTTTAACACTCAATATCAACTCCCTTATATGTCATGGTCGCACTATTATTCATTATTCTTATTATACTATGATTTTCCTGTGGAAGTGAAAAGAAAAACGATTACGTGAACAAAGATCCATTCACGTAATCGTTTAAGTTTTTTCTTGGCCTTTTTCAGTGCCGCCATCCATAAAAGGAGAGAATGGTTTTTTTACGACTGTTTACAGCTTAGCCCAACGTTCCTCTAACCAAGTCATAAATTGTTCACCTTTGTCGCCTTCATACGCATCATATACATCTATACGCATGCGTTTTAGCTTCTCTGCAAAGTCAGCCACTGTGTGGTCTTTTGGTAAGCTTTTTTTCACACGTAGGAAAATTTTATCTGTACCTTTAATAATATCAAAACGAGCAGGTGTTGGTTTTTCTACGTTCTCACCAAACGCTACAAGAGCTTTGTAAGCTGCCATTTGCACTTTGTAAACTGTATCATTTTTCATACGATTATTTAATAAATCGATAACTTTTGCATGTTGATAAGCTGATAACGTTTCAACTGCTGCTAAACGCTCGCGCCAGCTAGACGTATAGTTTGCTTGTTTCTTTAATGCTTCATATTGTTCTGGTAATTCTTTTTCAAACTGTTTCAAGTAATTGCACCTCTTTTTTTAACTAGAGGAAAAATTGAATTCTTCTTCTGCTTCTTTACATTATACGTTGTTTCGATGGAAAAAGCGATGAATAGTATTTAATGATTCCGTTTATTAAATGTCAATACTATGCGCGGGTACATATACAAACAGCATGAAGCGGTCCCATGGTGTAAATAGATGTCCTATTGGCGAAAAGAATGTTCCCATGAGCGGAAATTAGGTTGCCACGGGCGAAAAGTGGGTTGCCATGAGCGAAAATTAACCTCCCACGGGCGAATCGCTACTTTTTTCATGGTACATAGTAAGTATTTGCTTATAAATTTTATAATAGTAGAAAATATAAAAAAGAGTGATCTCCTGCCTTTTTCGGCAAAATTAAGTACATACCCCAACAAATATAATAGAACCAATTTAATATTAAAAAATCCCCCGATCTCCTCCCAAAAAACAGGGGGAGAACGGGGGAATGCGGAAAGGCTAAAAATTCGTCACTTTATAAAACGTTGATAAATCAACACTTTGAAAGTTGTACGGGTTATTTAATTTTCTCTTTATCTTTCCACTCAAGGAATTCATCATAAGTTAATTGCTTGTCAAGAATTGAACCGTCTTCACGGATTTCAATTACACGGTTAGCAATTGTTTGAATGAATTGGTGGTCATGAGATGTGAATAACATTGCACCTTTAAAGCGGATTAAGCCTTCGTTTAGTGCTTGGATTGATTCTAAATCTAAATGGTTCGTTGGTTCGTCTAAAATTAAAACGTTTGAGTTTGATAGCATCATTTTAGAAAGCATGCAGCGAACTTTTTCTCCCCCTGAAAGTACAGAAGGGGATTTTTTCACTTCTTCACCAGAGAATAGCATACGTCCTAGGAAGCCGCGTAAAAAGCTTTCTGTTTCGTCATCAGGTGAGTATTGGCGTAACCATTCAACTAATGATTTTTCGCTACCAGTAAAGTATTTGTCATGGTCATTTTCAAAATAGCTTTGTGAAGTTGTTACGCCCCATTTGAACGTACCAGCATCCGCTTCAGCTTGACCAGTTAAAATATCGAACAATGCTGTTTTCGCGATTGGACTACCAATTAGTACGATTTTATCTTCTTTATTCATAGAGAAGCGAATGTCTTTAAATAATGTTACGCCTTCTTGTGAGGCAGATAAACCATCGACTGTTAATACATCATTACCAATTTCACGTCCAATTTGGAAGTTGATGAATGGATATTTACGGCTAGATGGTTTAATGTCATCAAGCTCGATTTTATCTAACATTTTCTTACGAGAAGTGGCTTGGCTTGATTTAGAAGCGTTCGCAGAGAAACGAGCAACGAATGCTTGTAGCTCTTTAATCTTTTCTTCTTTTTTCTTGTTTTGATCTGCCATCATTTTTTGTGCTAATTGACTAGATTCATACCAGAAATCATAGTTACCAACGTATAGTTGAATTTTACCGAAATCAAGGTCCGCGATATGCGTACATACTTTGTTTAAGAAGTGACGGTCATGGGATACTACAATAACTGTATTTTCAAAGTTAATTAAGAACTCTTCTAACCATTGGATAGCTTTTAAGTCAAGGTGGTTGGTAGGCTCATCCAGTAATAGTACGTCTGGCTTACCAAATAGAGCTTGAGCTAATAAGACTTTGACTTTGTCAGAACCTTCTAGGTCAGCCATTAGCATGTAATGAAGGTCGTCGCCAATTCCTAAACCATTTAATAATGTTGCTGCTTCTGATTCAGCTTCCCAACCATTTAGGTCAGCGAATTCACCTTCTAATTCTGCAGCACGCATGCCATCTTCATCAGAAAATTCTTCTTTTGCGTAGATCGCGTCTTTTTCTGCTTTTACTTCCCAAAGACGTTTGTTCCCCATAACAACTGTATCTAATACGTTAAACTCATCGTATTCGAAGTGATTTTGTTTTAGGACAGATAAACGCTCATCTTTACCCATAGATACGTGGCCTTCTTGTGCCTCGATATCACCAGATAAAATTTTTAAAAATGTTGATTTACCAGCACCATTAGCACCGATTAACCCGTAACAGTTGCCAGGTGTGAATTTAATATTTACGTCGTCAAATAATTTACGGTCGCCATAGCGAAGACCTACACCACTTACTTGAATCATGTAAGTTCCTCCTCGTGATTTGGATTATAATTTTGTGGTTTGTTAATGATTTAAACCTTTTTACACAATACTTTTTATTATATCACATAGGATAGGTGAAATTAAATAATGAGATAACTTTTGTAAAAAGGTAAAAGATTAGGTTAGCAAATATCATTAATTTTCTCTGTTTATTACTTTTTCCTTAGCTTCAACAAGTGTAAAAAGTGTACCTGAAATAAGATTCAGCGATGGACAACTAATAGAAATAGCACACTATACCTACAATCAAACTTTTGATAAATTCACTTATATAAAAAGCAGTTTAGTTGAACAAGAAAGTTTGTTAAAATTGTAAAATATGTATGAAAGGATTAAATATCCATGTCGATACATTCGGTTTACAGAGAAAGGGGCAACAAATACATGTCAATTCACCATAAAGTAATTGGAGATGGATATCCCATCATTATGTTGCATGGTTGGACACTTGACCATCAAGTAATGTTACATGCAATGGAACCGTTATTCGAGAAACGAAGCGGTTGGAAGAGAATATACATAGACTTACCCGGTATGGGGCATTCCGAGTCACACCCATCTATTCAGAACTCTGATGATATTTTAGCAGCGATATTACGTCTTTTGGATGAGATTATCCCAAGTCAACCGTTTATTATTTGTGGTAATTCATATGGAGGGTACATTGCAAGAGGTATAGTCCGTTCACGACAAGACACAGTTCGAGGATTATTACTGATGGCACCATTGACTATACCTGAATTCGATGAAAGGGTAGTACCACCGCACACCGTTCTAAAAAGAGACAGTAAATTGATTTCACATTTGTCCCCAGAAGAGGCTGATGAATTTTGCTCCATGGGGGTAGTACAAGGTCAAACTGAATGGGAGAGGTTTCGAAATGAAATTTTACTTCCTTCTAAACAAACTAATTATGAATTCGTAAACCACATTCGTCAAAATGGCTATGACTTTACATTCGATATTTCATCAAAACTTGAGTATCCCACGCTAATTATCACTGGGCGTCAGGACAATGTAGTCGGATACCATGATGCGTGGCGACTAATAGAAGATTACCCAAGGGCAACTTTTGCAGTGCTTGATATGGCTGGTCACAACCTACAAATCGAGCAAACCGATGTATTTAACGCATTAGTTCATAATTGGTTAAATAGACTTGAGTCAGAAGTTTTTCTGATGGAATAACTTTTCATAAATATGAGTTTCCTATTACATTAACGAGGTCTTTACTTGAATACTTATTCGAATGCACCCAAACACTGCTTTGGGTGTATTTTTTATTAAACAAAAGAGGTAGGTTGTTGTACAATATTATGTTTTATATTGAAACTTTTACCAATATATTACGTCGGATTTACGTATGGAGAATTGTTGTGGAGTGTGCAATTTGATTTTGAAAGGGGAATTTAGATGTGATGAAAAAAGCTATAATTTCAGGAATTGCATTTAGTTCAATTTTGTTAGTTGGGTGTAATGGAGAGCCCGAAGTGGAAGTAATAGATATTATGGAAAACGGGGAATTTGATGCAATTTTACCACCAGAAAATATATTTCTTTCAGAATTAAAAGATGAAATAATCGTAGCTATTACAGAACAAACGACAATTGAGGCGGATTCAATGATGTTAGAAGGTATTTTAAAGAACTTTCTATATCAGTAGGTTTCCTGAAGGATGTAAAAGTTGATGATACGTTGATTCAACAAATAGTTGAAGATTCTATTAAGAAAGTTTCTAAAACAGAAAACGTAACAATTAGTGAAGAAAATATCAAAATAAAAATTGAGAAATACTAACGGAGAAGTTCTTAAAGGAAAAATGAATTTATTTGATAATAACGATTATCTGAGAGAATTTAAGGAGGAAATGATGGACTACATACAAACAATTCGTAAGTTAATTGGAAATGAAGTGCTAATGACTGTTGGCTGTGGAATTATTATTGAACAAGAGAATAAGATTTTACTACAACATCGAAAAGATCGAGATGTTTGGGGTATCCCAGGCGGTTTTATGGAGCTTGGGGAAACCGTTCTTGAAACTGCTGTGCGCGAAACATTTGAGGAAACAGGATTGAGAGTTGAACAATTAAAGTTGTTTGGTATTTATTCAGGTAAAGAAGGATTTGCAGAATATCCGAATGGAGATAAGGTTTTCAGCATTCAGATCATTTTCCATTCAAGTTGTTTTTCTGGAGAATTAATGCACGATACAGAAGAAAGTCACGAACATAGATTCTTTACTCGCAATAACCTACCTCATTTGAATGCACATCAAGAGCGATTCATCCAGGATTGGGTAAATCAAGTGACCTTGCCTATAATAAAATAATCTGATGGAGTTCGACCATTAAAAGGGTAGAGATAACAACTTTTTCTTGAGCAACTTACGGGTGCTTTAGTGCAACAAGAACTAATAAAGTATACAAAACAAACCTAATAAAAGTTCCCAAATGACAGTTTGGAAATGATCCTAAAAGCCGTAGATGTTGTTAAATCAACGTTTGTTGGCTTTTTATATGAACATTAAACAAAGAAGCAGATTAATGATAATAGCTAAGGCAATATTGAGAATTTTATTCAAAGATATTTACTTACCTACCTCATTAACTATCCTTGATTTTAAAGGGTATACCACTTATAAACTTCATAATCCATCTTCAACGTGAATTTAATATTTACGTCGTCAAATAATTTACGGTAGCCATAGTGAAGACCTACACCACTTACTTGAAGAGTTCCTCCTTAATAAATACGTCAATTTTCATATGATTGTTTGGAAAAGAACGCAATGTCCTCTTTTGTACACAATACTTTCTATTTTGGCGTGAAATAAATATTATTGATATTAGCAATAATGGACAAATTAAAACACAAAATAAATTTATGCGATGGACAGTAGAAAGGTTATTGGACATCTGTTAATATGTTTTACTAGCATTATGTATAGAAGAAATGAGGATTTTTATGCAACAAATGAAAGGTTGGAAATTTATTTTAGCTCTTGTAGCAATTTTTTTAATTTCCATTAATTTAAGACCATCGATTACGTCTGTTGGTCCATTATTGAATACGATAGGTGAGGATTTGCAAATTTCCAATACGAAAATGAGCTTACTGACATCAATTCCAGTATTCTGTATGGGGTTATTTGCACCACTCGCAGTTCAATTCCAAAAGAGAATGGGTTACCGCATGGCGATATTCTTTTTTGTAACATTAATTGGTATCGCCACATTTGCAAGATTATTTTTCACAAGTTATGCATCACTACTTGTAACTTGCTTTGTTTTAGGCTTTGCCATAGCAATAATAAGTCCGATGATCAACGCATTTATTAAAGAAAAATTCCCAGAACAATTGGCATTAGTTATCGGATTATATTCACTAGCAATCGGTGCGGGTGCAACAATAAGTGCAGGATTTTCAGGGATCTTTTATGAGCGTTTTAATAGCTGGTCATTTGCACTAGGCATATGGGGTGTACTAGCTATTGTCGCAATGATTATATGGTTAATAGCAATTGATAAAGACAAGACAGTAAACGACGTTACAGTTACCGATGAAGCGGCTCGCAATCCATGGAAAACGAAAACTGCCTGGCTATTACTATTTTACTTCGGCTTACAAACATCGTTATTCTTTTCGTTAACTACGTGGCTATCACCAATTGCAATGGATGAAGGATTTTCACTACTAACTGCGGGGTCAATTTTAACGACAATGTCGATTGTACAATTAGTTAGTAATATTTTTATTTCAATGCTTATTCAAAGGTATCCAAATCGTATTGCGTGGTTATACGGCTTACTGGCCATTGGTGCTTTAGGTGTTGCTCTTTTATTTTTCGAAGCAGCATGGGCAACATGGACTGGCGCAATCATTTTAGGGATTACATTAAGTGGTTTATTCCCAATTGGCTTGATACTACCATTAGATGAAGCGAAAAATAAACGTGAAGCGAATGAATGGAGCGCGATGGTTCTTTCAGGAGGATTTATGATGGGTGCGATTACCCCATTATTAATTGGTATCGTTTATGATATGACCGGTACGCATTTCTATACGAAAGTGATTTATGCTCTATTATTTATCGCACTGTTTATTTCAGTGTACTTGATTCAGCGAAATAGAAAATAAAATCGACAGGAGAAATCAATTACGATTTCTCCTGTTTTTTAATAGCTTCATGCGCTAATATAAATACAGAAACTTGAGGTGAATTATATTGAAAAAGATTCTATTAATAATGGTGATGCTATTACTGAGTGGTTGCCAAAGTAATGCCAATCAATCAGTTAACTCGATGTTTGAAAAACAAGAGTCAGCACCCGTTGAAAATGTTGAGCCAAATGTAAAAGTATATAGTACTAGTGGTAGTGCAGATGGTTATGTTATTTATGTAGATGGAAGAGAAAAATGGATTGTGACTATTGGATCTGTTGTGAGAGCTCATCCAAAGGCACTTGTTGTACTAGCAAACGGTCAACAGCTTGAAGGGGAAATACGTGTCCTGAATTCTGAATATAATTTCGCACTTATTTCTATAAAATCATCTGCCAATATTATCCCTTATGAATTAGCAAATACACCAAGTGATTCTACTAAGGAAATTGGGGGAATTGTAGCAAAAGATAATATATTGCAATCCTTTACATCATTTAAAATGGTTGATGGGGAAATACAGCCTGTAATTATTCAACCTGCAATAATTAAACAAGCAATTAATCCGAAAGCGAAGTCAATTCTTGAAGATCGTCAGGCTTTTAACAGCGCAATGAAAGATTATGAGGTTATAGAAGTGTATGATATGTCAGTATTAGACCAATATGAGAAGGCAACATTTACATACAATCCAGATGATATTGAGCAGTTTACCCATTTGTTTATAGAAGACTTTAATACATTTTTACAAGAAGGTAAGTTGGATGAAATTAATAAATATATTGCATCTGATGATTTAAAGAAAAAGCTAATAGAAAGTTATTCAGTTACAGAAAATGTTCGATTTGAAGTGAGCAAAATTAAACAGATTACGTATGCAGATACTCAATTTATTGTTGAAGCAGTAGCGGACTATGTTACTGGCAAAGAAACATCGGAGGTAAAGATTATTTTGAAACTTATATTGATTGATAGCGAATATAAAATCATCTCAATGAATATAATAGAATAATGGGAATGTTGTATTTAAGAACTAATTTGCGTTTAAGAGCGAATTAGTTCTTTTTTGACTCTTTTTTTTGACGAGCATTCGAATTTTGTTTATTGTTAATATAGATATAATTTTCTGATTATTGAATAGTTTAGATATTTCGTTTGCGATAATATTAGATTGTAGGTGGAATAATGTATTTTCCGAAAGAGGTAGAAATAATCGAAGTTGGACCGCGTGATGGATTACAAAATGAAAGTCAATTCGTTCCAACAGCATTAAAAAAAGAATTAATAAAAAAACTTAGTGCAACAGGGGTTAGGCGAATTGAAACAGCTTCATTCGTTCATCCAAGGGCAGTACCACAAATGGCTGATGCACAGGAAATTGTTGAATTTTGTAAAGAGATCAATCTTGATTTTATTGTGCTAACTCCAAATATGAAGGCGTTGCAGCTTGCAATAGATGCTGGAGTAAAACAAATTGCAGTATTTGTTGGAGCTAGTGAAACTTTTAATCAAAAAAATATTAATCGCTCCATCGAGGAATCATTACAAGAATGTGTAAATATGTTTGCTAAAGCTAAAGAGCATAATCTATTTATTCGAGGGTATGTGTCGATGTGCTTTAGCTGTCCATATGAGGGGGCTGTGTCCTTTGATCAAGTGGAACGGGTTGTACGCCATTTTGTACAACATGGAGTAGATGAAATTTCAATTGGTGACACGAATGGACAAGCGACACCTAAAATTGTTTATGAACGTTTTAAGAGATTACTAGAACTTTTTCCAAACACAGTGTTTGTTGCTCATTTCCATGATACGAACGGTTTTGCTTACGCCAATACTATTGCTGCGATACAAGCAGGTATAAAGAAGTTTGATAGTTCAATAGCGGGTCTTGGTGGATGTCCTTTTTCACCTGGTGCAACAGGCAATATTTCAACAAAGAAACTTGTCGAATTACTGCATAAAATGGATATCGAAACAGGTATTGATGAACAATCATTACAACTAGCAAATCAATTTGCCAAACAGCTTATTGATTAACATGACTTTGAGCGTCTTTAAGGCGCTCCTTTTTTAATGTAACTATATATACTTTTAATAATATTATTATGTAAACTAAATCACAGAACATAACGTTCAAAATCTATGTATAATAGAAAGAGAGGAAGGATGAAATAACGAGATTATGATGACATTAGCAAAACAACATTTAAAAACTTACTTTGGATATGATACGTTTCGAGAGGGCCAGCAGCAAGCAATTGAGCGTGTATTAGCTGGACAAGATACTCTTATCGTTATGCCGACGGGTGGAGGTAAGTCACTTTGTTACCAAGTACCTGCGCTCGTACTAGAAGGAACAACAATTGTAATATCGCCACTTATTTCATTAATGAAGGATCAAGTTGATATGCTTGTTGCAAGCGGTATACGGGCAGCATTTATTAATAGTTCTCAATCGTATGAAGAAGTACAAGATGTAATGTATGGTGTGCGCAGTGGGCAAATAAAGCTTCTTTATATTGCTCCAGAAAGATTAGAAAATGAAGCTTTTTGTACGGAGTTAATGAATATTCACGTACCGCTAATTGCTATAGACGAGGCACATTGTATTTCGCAATGGGGCCATGATTTCCGCCCTAGTTACCGTGGAATTCAAAAAATATTGAGGCTATGGCAACAACGTCCGACTATTATTGCTCTTACTGCAACAGCTACACCAGCAGTTTGTGACGATATTCGTTCGATTTTAGCTATATCAGATGATAATACGTTTATAACGGGATTTGCGCGGGATAATTTACATTTTTCAGTACAGTCTGCTGTTAGTAAAGATATGTTTGTCAAGCAGTTTATAAAAAACAATCAAGCTGAGTCAGGCATTATTTACGCATCTACAAGAAAAACAGTGGAATCGGTTTATGACATGCTACAAAAAATGGGTGTGAAAACTGCAAAATATCACGGAGGTATGGGGGAAGAAGACCGTACATATGAGCAAAATCGTTTCTTGCGTGATGAAGTGCAAGTAATGGTGGCGACAAATGCCTTTGGTATGGGTATAAATAAGACAAATGTGCGCTTCGTTATTCACTACCAAATGCCTCGCAATATGGAAAGTTATTATCAAGAAGCTGGGCGTGCGGGACGAGACGGCTTGCCTAGTGAATGTATTTTGCTTTATGCCTCTAGTGATGAGCAAACGCAGCGCTTCCTAATCGATCAAGCATTAGACCGCTCGCGAATTCCTTTAGAATTAACAAAGCTACAGCAAATGGTCGATTATTGTCATACAGAAAATTGTTTGCAAAGCTATATTATTAAGTATTTTGGTGAAGAAGAAGCTGTTAACTGTAAGCGATGCAGTAATTGTGCAGATGAACGACCGAAGGAAGATGTTACAGAGCAGGCACAAAAGGTATTATCATGTGTTGTAAGAATGGGACAAAAATTTGGGAAAACGATTACGGCACAAGTGTTAGCAGGCTCTCGCAATAAAAAAGTAACAGAGTTTGGTTTTGAAAGACTTCCGACATATGGGATTTTAAAACCGATGTCAGCAAAAGATATTGCCAATTTTATCGAGTTTTTAATAGCTGAAAAACTCCTCGCTGTTAGTAATGGACAATTTCCTACGATATATGTGGCAGAGCGCGGCAAGGAAGTTTTGATGGGGAATTCACAAGTTGTTCGCCGCAAACATGTAGAGCAGCGTGTTACAACGGAGAACGACCCATTATTTGAACAATTACGTACCATTCGTAAAACAATTGCGACACAAGAGGGCGTACCACCATTCGTAGTATTTTCGGATAAAACATTGCAAGATATGTGTGCAAAACGCCCGCAAAATGCAACAGAGTTTCTTGCAGTTAGCGGTGTAGGGGAAAGTAAGCTTGAAAAATACGGCGATGCATTCCTAACAGCAATTAACGCTTTTGTTCAACAATAATATTATTATGTAAACTAAATATTTTTACAAATGGCTGTACTGCATTGAAGCGAGTACAGTAGGTTTGAATTAAGTATAAATGTTGGGGGTGTGGTGATAAATTCATTGCACCCCTTTCTAACATAGGGCGTTGATTTCCGCTTTGGTCCGCGCGGTTTCCCCGGGGCACGGCTCCAACTAATTTTTTCCGAGAAACTCCCGGAAAAAATGGATTTTCCGCTCGCGCTTATCCCGGTGGAGTCGGCGGCCCTCCGCTACAATCAACGATTCTAGAAGGTAGTTCAATCGAAAAAAATTTAAGTATATAAGAAATAGCGGGAAAAACGAATGAAATAGGCGATATTTTCATTCGTTTGAATTTTGTGGGAAAATTCTTAAGTAAGATTTTATCGAACTTTATTATTAATTATCAATCATTATTTGAAACCAACTAGATCAGCCATTTCGTTATTTTTCCCAATGCACTTGGATAAAATCATCACGACCGGATTTACTACGGTCTTCTTTATAATGCTCAGGGTCTTTTTTGTAATAATCTTGATGATAATCTTCTGCTGCGTAAAAAGTATGTGCTTCTCTAATAGGAGTTACAATTGGCTTGGAAAAACGACCACTTTCAGCTAACTTACTTTTTGATGCTGCAGCAATTGACTGTTGCTCTTCGCTATGTGTAAAAATCGCCGTTGTATAAGATTCACCTCGGTCATGAAATTGCCCACCTGCATCAGTTGGATCAATTTGCATCCAAAAAATATCGAGCAATTTTTCATAGCTAAAAATCGCTTCATCAAATTCAATCTGTACGACTTCTAAATGCCCCGATTGGCCACCTTTAACATCTGCATACGTAGGTTTTTCTACATGACCGCCCATATAACCGCTCGTTACTTTATGTATACCGTCCCATTCATCAAACGGCTTAACCATACACCAAAAACATCCGCCAGCAAATGTAGCTTTTTGCACGATAATCACTCCAATCATTTAAGACATATTGTAGCATGACATAAAAATGCTACACAATATTCAATTTTTTCGTAAACTACAAGGGCTAATCTGTGACAGGCTGGGAGAAAGTAGTATAATGGTTGTACTACTAGGAACAAAATGTGAGTGACAATCGTCAACATAGCACGAATAAAAAAAGGAGAAAGAGAATGGCACAACAAGATCGTGAAACTCGCTATAATAAGAAGCGTTTAAGAAAAGGGCGCTTGCTTATTTTCTTGCTACTAGTACTATTTATTTTGTGCGGAGTTTATATTGTACAGCAATATAACAGTGGGAAGGAATATGCAAGCCAAACGAAGATTCCTGAAGAAAAATTTGTCCCAGATGAAAAAGTAAATAAAATTGAAAACTATTTAATACTTGGCGTAGATAGTCGAGGAGAAGAGAAATCTCGAACGGATACAATGATGCTGCTTTCATGGAATAGAGAAACTAATAAAATGAAGCTTGTTTCATTTATGCGTGATATTTATGCAGAAATCCCAGGTTTTCAATCTTATAAACTAAATACAGCATACTATTTAGGTGGTGTGCAGCTTTTAAAAGATACGCTAACAAATATGTTTGATGTGCCAATACATCATTATGCTCTAATAGATTTTAAAAGCTTTGAAGAACTGATTGATATATTAGCACCAAATGGTATAGAAATATATGTTGAAAAAGATATGTCAGCTTATATTGGTGTCTCGTTAAAGCAAGGAACGCAAAGGCTAAATGGCCAACAATTACTTGGCTATGCGCGCTTCCGTCATGACGCTGAAGGAGATTTCGGTCGTGTAGCACGTCAGCAAAAAGTAATAGAAGCATTGAAAGACGAACTGTTTTCTCCTAGTAATGTGAAAAATTTACCTAAATTTGTTGGTGCAGCACAAGGTTATATTACAAGTGATTTAACATCAGCACAAGAACTCAAAACAGTCTTATCTGTCGTGGCAGGTGGTCCAGTCACAATTGAAAAAATGACGGTTCCATTAGAAGGGACGTATTCATTCAATTCTTATAGCCATGCAGGATCTGTCCTTGAAATTGATAAAGAAGCAAATAAAACAGCGTTACATGAATTTTTACAGCTAAAATAGTATTTTTATTACTAATTGGTTTTTTCATGTTAATATAGAAATATTAGAAAATTTGACAATTGGTCGGGGTGGTTTTTTGGAACACGAGAAAGAAAATTTACAAGATAAACAATTGCCACAAGAGAAGTCCAATTTTTTCTCGACGCGATTTATCCGATTTTTAGGCGGAAAAAATTTATTGTTCTTGCTAATTATTGTATTGTTAATAGGCTGTGTTATATTAGTTTACGACAAAATAGCCTTTATTTTTCAACCACTGCGAGTATTATTTGAAGTTGTCGTTTTGCCAGGGGTATTAGGGGTTATTTTATATTATTTACTAAGACCGTTCCTACGTCTTTTCATGAAATGGCGAATACCAAAAATATGGGGCATTCTCATAATTTATTTAGGTGTAATAGGGCTCATTACGTTACTTGTATTGCTCGTTTATCCATTTTTACGCGATCAATTTACAAATTTAATGCAAGAATTCCCAATTTACTTTATGTCTTTTGTTGAAGACATTGTATCTTGGATGAACAGTTCAAGGATAAGTGAATATTTTGAATTGATTAACTTAAATTATGATGATGTAGTGATGAAGTTAACAGGTGACCTAGTCAATACGGTAAAAGATCTTGTTACAGGCTTTGCTTCTGGTGTAGCTAGTGGTATTACAGGCTTTGTATCTGCTTTAACAGGGTTTGTTTTATCGCTAGTAATTGTACCGTTCATCTTATTTTACTTACTGTATGAAGGCGAAAAAATGCCGAAGTTTATTTTACGTTTATCGCCTCCAGGTATACGCGGCTTCGTTGGTGAAGTGTTGCATGATATGGATAAACAGTTTAGCTCTTATATTCAGGGCCAAATTTTAGTATCCATATGTATAGGGATGATGGTAACAATTGGCTTTTTAATTATCGGTTTAAAGTATGCATTACTCCTTGGCTTCTTAGCGATGATTACGAGTGTTGTTCCATATCTAGGTCCTGTTATTGCCATTACACCGGCTTTTATTATTGCCATTGTGTCAGAACCATTCATGGTCGTGAAGCTAATTATTGTATGGACAATTGTACAGCTTATTGAAGGGAAGTTTATCTCTCCTCAAATTATGGGGAAATCACTCAGTGTACATCCAATTACAATCATTTTCATTTTGCTAACAGCAGGTTCATTGTTTGGTGTACCAGGAGTAATTTTAGGGATTCCGGTATATGCTTTAATGAAAGTACTCGTAACACATTTCTATACATTATTTAAAATTCGTTACAACCGATTCCAAACGGATCCAGACAATTTATACAAAGATATTAATCGATAGCTTATGCTATCGATTTTTTATAACAAGGGGGATGCCAATTGAAAGTATTTACAGTGATTGAATTCGATTCAGTAAAAGTGGAAACCATTTTAACGAACATGGAGATTATTGAAGGGGATACGCTAAATGGCTCTCTCTTTGTAACCGCAGAGGACGAGGCAGAGCATATTGATTTCATTACATTGAAGGTGCTTAAAATGTCGGGTGAAAGTTATTCAATTATCGGCAAGCATTCAGTAGAAATGGTAGGGACGATTCACACGAAGGACGCAGAAATAGTACCGTTTGAAATAATCCCAGATGAGCGTTGGGGATGTTTAGAAGGAGAAAAAATTATTTTCCAAACAATTGTAACTTTCTTAAATGGCACTGAAGTTAAGGCTGAAGAGGAAATTACATATACGTTATTAGACTAAAAAAGCTATCTTTCACATGTATTTTCGTGTGGAAGATAGCTTTTTATTGTAGTTTGAATTTTATAAACAGCAAGAGTACTATTTCGAGGCTCTAAACTATATGCTGTTCCAGGACTAATGCTGTTTATAAGGTACTGGATAAGCATTTAGATTTAATATAAGTAACATCGCTTTTTATGCAATCTCTACTGACACACTCTTTAAGTTTGATATTTAACCATTTTCTTAATTATTGCCATGTAAAAAGGTTCCCGCACCTGTTCATTCTTTAATACGTTAGAACTATTCAATTTGAGTAATAGATAATCTGGTTGTCTTGTTCCTAAAATGACGTTTTACATAATTATACAATCACTTTGTATTACTATACTATCTATTTTTACATATTTAGGTATTTTAGGTTTATTTTGGCAATCGGTGTTTTATACTTGTTCAGGAAATCGATAATGGGAGTGTAAAATTATGGTAAAATATTTGAAAATTTCTTCAGCAGTTCTTTCTTTAATGTTACTAGCAGCATGTGGTGAGGATAAATCAAATGAATCACCAAAGGATTCAGAGGCAGCTGAAACATCAAGCAATTCAGAAACATCTGCTGAAGATACGACTAATGAAGCTACAACAAATGATAAGGAAACAGAAGAGGAGGAGTCAGAAGTACAGGAAGTGGGGGCAGCTTCCGGAGAAATATTTAACCCAAACATTGCCAAGCAATCGGAAGGGAATGTTGAAGTTATTTATACAAATGAAAATCCAGGTTATTTGCATGATATGGATGGATTTAAAGTAAGTGTAGACGCATATCAAATAGTTAAAGTAACCGATATGAATACTGATTTCTATATCGAATTTGATGATCAAACAGAAGGGTATGTAATTACAGCAAAAGTAACAGTCGAAAATACAATAAACAAGACAATGAATTATCCTCTTAACATGAACATTCAGTTGACAGGTCCATCCGATTATATTCATAAACGAAATACGTTTGTGAGAGATGAATATCCAAAATCAGCTACTGAAAAAGTGACAAAATGGGCTGCAGGAGAAAAAGTCACTGGCCTTGTAACATTTACTTTGACGAATGATGATTTTAAGCTTTTAGATACTGTGAAGCCTAAATTTGTCATTGAAGGTGGCGTTGCCGATAATGATCAATTCTCCGGTAGCTACAAAGGAAATGCGATTTTCGACTTTACGTATAATGAGGTACAAGCCGAGGCTGTTGCTAGTGCACATGTGTTTTACCCAGATCGTCTAACTACAGATAACATGGCTGATAAAGAGCTGATTTTTGAGAACATGGCGATAAATGAGACGCAACAATTGGCAGATGTCAAAGTAACGCTTGAAGGGATTCAATATACTGAAATAATCCCAACGAAAGCTCATGAAGATCGATTCCGAAATTTTGGGGATAATGGCATTGTCGCATTAACAGCAAAATTCATTATTGATAATCAATCTAGTGAGAAAATTAGCATTACGAATTTAAGTTCAAAAGTAACGATTGATCAAAATCGAGGAAATGTTTTTGCGCAAGGAATGGTAGAGCCTAATAATCCTCGATATATTGAAGCAGGGGAACAAGGTGAGAAATATCATGTTTTCTTATTTAGAAAAGATGAGTTCGAAATCTTTAAAAGGTTTGATTTAGAATTCGGTCCGTTTGTACAAGATGATGGCAAAAAACAATTTAAAGGTCATTCAGTGATATTCTCATTACCAAGATAAGCTATATTATTGGAGAATGGATCCCCAAATAGGTTTTAGTATATTTTTAGTGTTGAATAAGCTTATGCAAAGTAAAGTCGCCGGTAATTCAAAATTATTGCCGGTAAACCACCAAAAACTACGAAAGTATTGGTTTTCAAACTAAAAAGCTATCTTTCACACGACGTATAATCCCGTGGAAGATAGCTTTTTCTTATAATGTTAACTGTTTTAATTTTTCAACAGCTCGTGTTAATGTATCAACGTCCTGCACTAAAGCTAGGCGCATATAGCCTTCACCAGCACTACCAAATGCAGTTCCAGGTACCATAATGACACCTGTTTGTTCAATCGCTTTAAAGGCTAATGTTTTACTATCTATATCATACGGATGTTTTGCCCAGACGAACATACCGCCGTTAGATGGGGCAACTTCCCAACCGATGTCAGTTAAACCGTTCATTAACGCTTTATGACGTGCTGCAAATGTAGTACGTAAATTTGCAGTAATTTCTTCTGCATGATCTAAAGCAAGTGCAGCTGTTTGTTGTATTGGCTCGAAAATACCGAAGTCTAAGTTTGACTTTAAATCTTTTATTATACGAATCATTTCCGCATTACCAACGATATACGCAATACGAGTGCCTGCTAAACTAAAGCTTTTTGACAGCGAGTTAATTTCTAAGCCGACTTCTTTTGCCCCTGGTGTTGCAAGGAAGCTCAATGGTGCGTCGCCTGTAAAGTAAAACTCTGAATAGGCTGCGTCATGTAAAACGATAATATTATATTTTTTTGCAAAGGCCACTACTTCTTCAAAGTAAGCTACTGAAGGCATTGCGGGTACTGGATTACCAGGTAAGTTTAAAATAAGTAGTTTTGCTTTTTGAGCAATCTCTTCAGGAACACTTGCTAAGTCTGGTAAAAAACCATTCTCTTTATTTAATGACATATAGAATGGTTCAGCACCAGCTAAATGAATACCCGCATCGTATGCCACGTATGCTGGATTTGTTGTTAAAACGATATCTCCTGGATCACAAAATGCAACTGGCAAGTGTACAAGCCCTTCTTGTGAACCAATAGTTTGTACAACTTCTGTTGCAGCTTCTAAATCGACTCCATTTACTCGTTTATAATAACGGCAAACCGCTTCGTTAAATGCTTGAATGCCTGTTAATGTATAGCCGTATGAACTAGTTAAAGCACTAAGTTTTGACATATGTTCTCGGAGCATTTCGGCGGGAGGGATGTCGGGACTACCTAAACTAAGATCTATACATTCCATCCCTTTTTGTTGCTGCTGTTTTGCAAATGCTTTTAAATCGCCAAATATCGCAGGTGCAAAGAGCGACATTTTTTTTGATGGCACAATATTCAACTTCAAACACTCCTTAATAACTTTCTGATGTAAATAATATTTTAGCATATTAGCTTGTGAGTGTGTTTACTATGACAGAAAAAAGAGTTTATTCTTAATATATAGCAAATGTCTATGTAAAAAGAGCATAAACCGTATCGTAAAAAGAGATGCTATACACTAAACTAGTAGTAGGGGGCGATCGGATGATTGTATATTCACTAAGTGGTGCAAGTGGGACAGGCAAGAGTACATCTGCCTTACAATTTGCATATGAGCATCAAATTGAAGGTATTATTGATGATGGAATATTGATCGTAAATGGAGAAAAACGTGCTGGCACAAGTGCAAAGTTTGAAAAAAATACAGTAACAGCCGTACGTCGAGCGATTTTTGACGAGTCAACACATAGGGAAGCTGTCAAAAAAGCTATTACAGAAGCCAATTTAACTTCAATTTTACTTATTGGTACATCCGATAAAATGACAAAAAAAATAGCGAAACATCTCGACATTGAGCCTATTACATATTTTTATTACGTACAAGATATTCGTTCTCCGCGTGAAATAAAGATGGCTCGTTTTGTCAGGGAGACGAAGGGGCAACATGTAATGCCAATTCCTTACAGACAAGTTGAGCAAAACTTCTTTAAGCGCTTTATCAAAAAAGGTAGAGAAATATTTACGAGTAATCGTGTTAAGCTTGGTGAGACAACGATTGTAAGACCAGATTTCCATCATGAAACGATTAATATTAGTAAAAGGGTATACCACGATGTACTACAGCATGAAACACAACAACAAAAGTTTGTAGCTCGGATTGATAGCTTGCAAGTAGATCTTTCAACAGTTCCGACAGTGAAGCTTGTAATTTATATAAAAGCACCGTTGGATTATGAGGTCATCAAAGAAATTCAACAATTACAAATACTATTGGTTGGGGCATTTATAAAAACTTTTATGATTGAGCCAGAAGTTATTAACATAGAAGTGAAGGGGATTCATAAGTAAAAGTTGAAACTATTAATGAAAAGGGATTAAACTGATTCATCGCTGCATAATAAGGGTACAATTTAATAAAAATCAAAAGGACGTACATTACTATGAAAGAAGACTTGAAAGCGAAATGGATGGTTCATCATAGTGGTTGCCCTATCCCAAATTTGCCGTGGGTAATGAAGCAAACTTGGTCCGATTTATTATTTGCACATTATCCAGTAAAGCTCGAATTGCTACAAAAACATGTTCCAACAGTCCTCCCTTTAGATTCTTATAACGGTACTGGCTGGATTGGTATCGTGCCATTTTTCGTTAATAATCAACGAGTGCGGCTATTCCCACCAATTTACGGTACGAATAGATTTTTACAATTAAATTTACGTACGTATGTAACTATTAATGGGAAGCGCGGTATATATTTTATTAGGATTGATATGAATAACTTACTTGCAGGTGTACTGGCCAAAACATTTTACTATATGCCTATTCAAGCAGCTACTATAAAGATGAAGCAAGATGAACAACATATAGACTTCAGTAGTAAAAGGCATAATGTTGATGAATTTGAGTTTCATTGCCGTTATAGCCCTATTACTCAACCGTTTTATGCAGCGAAAGAATCTTTTGAACAATGGTTATTTGAACGCTACTCTTTGTTTTCATTAAATAGAAGAGGTGAAGTAGTGCGCTGTGATATTTTACATGATTATTGGCCGCTACAGCATGCTGAAGGTGAAATATATAATAATTCAATTTTATTTAATGAAGGTATTCAAGTAGCAAGCAATGAGCCGGTTTTACATTACGCTAACAAAATGGAAGCTCTATTATGGCCTATAATGCGAGTGGAAAATCAATGAAATAATAACTACGTTAGCTTATTGAAGGAAAAAAGACTGTCAATGTTCTGTAGTGGATGTGAATCGTGTCAATATAGAAAAACTATTAATAATAAAAGGAGTAAAAAGAGATAATTATGAGGTTACAAGAAATTATCGGGATACTTAGAGGGAATATTTTTTTCGCATTTAGTGCGCTTATCGTTTTAAGTATCCTTTTTTTAATCGCTTATTATGTAATTTATAAAAAGTTTTTAGGTGAAAAAAAAGGGATTAACAAGAAACGATTTTTACTAGTTGGATTATTTTTGAGCTACTTATTAATGGTGCTCGGTGTGACGTTTTTAAATCGAGGGGCGAACAATTTTTCAGGAAGCGTAAATTTATCATTATTTAGCTCTTACCGTGAAGCTTGGTATCTTTTTAGTGTAAGGCATTGGCAGTTTATTTATTTCAACATTTTAATGTTCGTGCCGTTTGGAATGATACTACCACTGCTACATTCTCGTTTTCAAAAAGTGCGTTGGACAATCGGACTTGCTATGATCTTCACACTATCGATTGAAACGGTACAATACATAACTGGTTTCGGAATTTTTGAATTCGATGATTTATTTAATAATGTACTTGGAGCTGTTATTGGTTACGGTTTTACCATGGGAGTAATGGCTTATAAAAGTAAAGGAATAAAGCAATCAATTGCATTTTTTTCGCCGTTCTTGTTAGTTATATTGTTCTCGTTTGGAATGATTGCTTACTATGAGACAAAAGAGTTTGGAAATTTATCGATCGTACCGAGTTCGAAGACAAATATGAAGAATACAACTGTTACGACAAGTATCCAACTAAATAATGAGCGGGATACGGCAATAGTATATAAAGCAGCAGGTCTAACTAATGAGTCGGCAGAACAATTTGTCAAGAATTTCTTTGAAGGGATGCAACTTGATTCATCCAATATGGAAATTATCTCGTACCAAAACGAAGCCATTTATTGGCTGGGTGAAAACAGGACTCATAATATGTGGGTGGATTTTTTAAATGGCAGCTATCGTTATCAAGATTTTTCAAGTTTTGATGAAAACGTTAAACCTCAGGTCAGTGATGAAAATACACTAAAAAACCGATTAAAAGAATTTGATATCACTATACCACAACAAGCAGACTTCAAGCAGCTTAAAACGGGAACCTATGAATGGACTGTTGACAAATTGGAGGTTGATAATCAATTAATCGATGGTTCGTTAAAAGTAGATTATTATGATGATGATACAGTGAAGGGATTCGATCATCAAATCGTTACATATGATAAAGCGAAGGACATCCAGTTGAAAGGTGAACTAGCAGCATATGAAGAAATTTTGGCAGGAAACTTTAAATATAATGAAAATAAAAGAATCAAAACCGTTCAGATCGAACAAGTGGATTTGAGTTATCAATTAGATTCTAAAGGTTTTTATCAACCAGTTTACGCATTTAGTACGCTGATTGATGGGAAAGAGGTAACGATATTAGTGCCGGGCATTCTATAAAATAAATGAAGAGCCAGAAATAAAAGTAAAAGGTTTGAATAATAAAATGCCTACACCCCCTTGTATCTTTTGGAATACAAGGGGGTTCTTCGTTATGATTTTGATTCTGTAAAAATTGCTTGATTGACCATTATTATTACAAAGTAAATAAGTATCGTTAATGTTTCCTTGTAAACTGAGGCTGACGCTTTTCAACGAATGCGCGAACACCTTCTGAGAAATCAGTTTGCGATACGAACGGTGTTGAACCTTGCCATAAAGCTGGAGTTGAATCAACACATTCTTTTACTGAGCGTTTAACTGCTTGTAGTGAGTCAGGGGACATTCCTGCTACAAGTTTACCCATACGGATCATAAATTTATTAAGATCTTTCTCAGCAACTAAATAGTTCAGCATGCCTGATTTATACGCTTCATCGGCTTTATACATACGGCCAGTAAAAACAAAATCCTTCGTCGCAGAAGGGCCGACTAAATCAACTAAACGCTTTGCAAATTTATTATTCAATGTAATCCCTAACTTACCTACAGGAATCCCCATTTTCGTTTTTTCTGAACCGATGCGTATATCGCATGCTAATGCTAGCTCAAGCCCAGCTCCCATTGCCGGACCGTTAATAACCCCGATTACAGGAATCGGTAAATTTTCAATTGTAGAAATAGTCTTTTCCATATGAATAAAAGCTTCTTCGGCTTTTTCCAATGAAATCGAATTGAATTCTTTTATATCAGAGCCTGCTGTGAAGTTTTCACCAGAGCCTCGTAAAATTAATACTTTATTTTTTGGATTTTCAAGTGTGCGAATAGCGATTTTTGCTAATTGATCCCACATATTTGCAGTTAACGCGTTTTTCGCTTGAGGGCGGTGTATTGTAATAATTGCGAGCTCCGCTGTTTCCTGATAAATAATCTTCGCATCTTCTGCTTCTAATCTTGTCGTACGAACTTGCATGATTGAACCCCCTGACTGTGAATTGGTCTTATTATATACTACTATAACAATTTATCCTACCGTTATGTGAGTATTGAACTAAAAAGGAGTTAGCTGTAGAAAAAGAGTGAAAAATAACTAAATACTTGCACGGCATTAGTGGTGAAAAAATAATAAAAATGCTATATAATAAAGATGGGAACAAGTGTTTCCTAAATATAAAAAAGCACTTTTCTTGTTAATAACTATGTTCTAATGGCTACACTAATTACATATTATCCGACACTTTGATTGATAAATACTAACCTTACTACGAACATATACTATAAAAAAACTAAATAACTCACGCCAGATTATATAAGGAGCATAGTATGAACAATTTAACTGTTTATGTGGAACACTTTAAAACATTTCTTGATGGACAGAGTAAATCAGCCCATACAATAAAACAATACAGCTTAGATAGCGCACAATTTATACAATTTGTTAAAAAAAATAAACTTGAATCGATTACTGCTGAAAGTATCGAACAATATAAAATACAGCTGCAAGAAAATTATTCATCAATTACTACGATCAATCGTAAATTGGCTAGTTTGAAAAGCTTTGTTCACTTTCTCCAATCACGAAATATTATGAAACCGGTTGATGATCAACTATTTTTACCGTTAGAGAACAGCAAAAACGAACTCAATGTTTTAACTAATAAGCAAATAAGGCAAGCATTACAAATTTGGTTCACTGTGTATGAAACAGTAGATGAAGTGGAAGTGCAGTGGATGGCACTACGAAATTATACAATTATGAGAATCATTTCAGAGCTTGGTATAAAACCAAGTGAAGTTGTTCGCATGAAATGGTCCCATATAAATAGTGAAAGTATCCGCATAATAAGCAAACAAAGCTATCGTGATTTGCCAGTATCTAAAGAACTGCTAAGATGGCTAGACCTATATAAGCTTTCAACCGAAGAGGTACTACCAATTGCTCAGCAGATTGATTATATATGGCTCGGTCTTGGCAATAAACAAGGGGAACCAATCTCTGTGAAGACGATTGAGCGGTTATTTAAGCATGTTTCGATAATGGTAGGATATAAAGTGACATGTACAAATGTGCGCTATTTTGCCATTCAAGAGGATATGCAAAAGCAAGATAATACGGATCTCGATCTTTTATTTGAAAAATATGGTTATGCTAGAAAAAGTGTATTAAAAGAGCGTGCTCTAAGAATGGAAGGGGATGCCTAATTCCCAGTAAAATGCTACAATTAAAATAGTTAAAAGAATTGGAGATGACAGCATGCAAATTTCAATGATGGAAGCATTTATTATCGAATCATTAAAAACAAAATATGATTACGAACAAGTAGAACAACAATTAAATACACGTGATCTGTCGTTATTTAAAGACTTTAATGTTGACCTTACGTTAATTCAAAAATTATACGATAATAATCCAACTGAATTAAAAGAAGCGTATACTAATACTTACACAGTAAAGTTTCTTACAATAAACGGTTTGAAAAACATATTACGACTGCGCTATGGTCTTAATGAAGAAAACTATGATGTACAGGAATTCGGTCTATACGGAATTACTGTTGATACTGACACAGAAAAAGCTATTTCTTCGATTCTTTCGTCAAATTGGAAAATCACACGTGATGGGGAAAAAATTAATCTTTTCGTATAGATTGACATAATTAGATTATGTGAGCTAAAATGTGAACTAATAAAATATGTATAGTTTTCTAGGGTTCCGTAGCAGCCGCTAGTCTGGTCCGAGAGAAAACACGCACATATTTGTGTGTCACGGAAGGATAAAAGCCTGGGAGAACTACTGTTAAAACAGTATTCTTTCAAGCTTTTTCTGATTTTAGGGAGGATTTTTATGAACACATGGTTACAAGTCGTTATTGCTGCCGTTTTTGAAGTCGGATGGGTAATCGGATTAAAGCACGCAGCTAGTCCATTTGAATGGATAATGACGATTATTTGTATTGTAGTAAGTTTTTATTTAATGATTCATGCAAGTGGCAAGCTACCGGTAGGAACTGTGTATGCTGTTTTCGTAGGGCTTGGGACTGCTGGAACTGTAACAGCTGATATGGTATTTTTCGGTGAGCCGGTGCAAATTATAAAGCTTTTACTCATCGCTTTATTATTAACAGGTGTAATGGGACTAAAACTCGTTTCTGGTAATAAGGAGGCTGATGTTTAATGGCTTGGTTTGCATTAATTTTAGCTGGTTTATGTGAAATGATGGGCGTTTTTATGATTGGGAAAATGTATCAGGTTCGAAATTGGCAGTCTGCTTTGTATATGATATTGTTTTTCACAGCTAGCTTCTTTTTACTATCTATTGCGATGAAAACTTTGCCAATGGGCACAGCCTATGCGATTTGGACAGGAATTGGTGCTGCTGGTGGTGCGATATTAGGAATGGTCGCATACGGTGAATCAAAAGACTGGAAACGAATTCTTTTTATCGCGATGATATTAAGCGCTACAATTGGATTGAAATTAATTTAATCGAGTAACGACGATTTAACTATGAATCGTCGTCGCTCGTTTTTTTAATTCATCAGCATTTAAAATCATATAATTTCGACCGCGCTTTTCTAGTATACCTGATTCACAAAACATGGATAGTACATGTAATAAATGACGGTAAGAAACGCCTAAATAATCACAAACTTCTGTATGCTTTTCATTATATACGTCATCATCTGCTGATAGTAAAATAAACTCTGCAAGTCTATTTTCCAATGGATAAGCTAGGCTTTGTGTAAATTTCGCAGTCATAAGTGACGTTTTATTGCCTAAAAAAGTACATAAATAACGTAGGAAAATAACATCTGATAAAAGTTTGTCTTTACATTTACTTAAGGGTAGCGCAATACAAATCGATTTATTCATTGTTTGTATGCCTTTAGAGTAGTAATCGTTATTCAATAACTCAATTTCACCTATAAATGTCCCAGGCTGTGCAAAGCTAATCAGTGCGACTTTACCATTTTCCTGTGTACAATATATTTTTGCTTTTCCTTCTATTAATAAATACAAATACTCTGGAAAAGATCCTTCACTATTAATCCACTCACCGCGCTCGAATTGATGAACTTCTAAAATGTCCGCAACATCGAAAGAGAAAAACTGTTGAATCGGGAATTGATCAATATAATCTTTTTTTAGTTTGTTTTGTAAAATTTGCATAAAACACCACCTAAATATGAGATATCTCACATTATTTTATGTGGAAACATGCTATGATGCAAGTCATACGGAGGGATTACAATGAATCAACAACGATGGATGTCTCAAAACTTCTTTACGTTTTTCATGACTTGGGGCATTTTCTTACCTTATTGGTCAGGGTTTTTAATCTATGGGAAAGGATTAACAGTTCCTGAGGCAAGTTTAATTATGAGCTTCGGATTAGTAGCAAGGGGTTGTTCAACGCTTTTTGCATTTCCGTATGTATCGAAAAAATGGAGTAGTAAACGAGTTTTAGATGTACTTGCAGCAGGTTCTTTCATTACAGCATTTTTCTATATTCCAGCAAGTTCATTTAGTTCATTACTAATTGTAACGATAGTTTTTAGTTTATTTTATCCAGCACTGATGCCTGCACTTGATAGTGTAGCTGGATTACTTGTACAAAATGGCCAGCTTCATTACGGAAAAAGTCGTTCTTACGGCTCAACTGGCTTTATTATCATGGTACTTATTATTAGTATGATTACTGCAAAATTTGGTGACGGGACGATTTTGTGGCTAATGATAGCGGGGTTAGGTGTATTATTTTTATTAAACGCTAGACCTGCGCCAGAAATATTGCTGGAAAAACCGAAAGCATTACACAGTAACGATTTTACAATAAAAGGCTTGCTAAAGGTGAAGTACTTCCCGGTCGTACTATTAATTGCGATATTATTGCAAGGGGCACACGCTTCTTATTACAATTACGGTTATATTTATTTGCAGCAATTAGGTGTGTCTAAATTTTATATCGGACTTATTATTAATATTGGTGTGATATTTGAAATTTTATATTTTGCAAAAGCAGACCGCGTGTTTGGTAATTGGAAACCGGCTTCATTATTAATTTTTGCGGCAGCGGGTTCAACAGTACGCTGGTTGCTCGTTTCGTTAATTCCATCTATTCCAGTGTTTATTTTCTCACAAGCACTGCATGCATTATCCTTTGCGATGGCCCATTTTGCAGTTATCTTATTTTTCACGCAATATTTACCGAAAGAGCAAATGCCAAATGCACAAGGGATGTACGGTGCACTTGCAATGAGCTGGAGTACAGCTGTGCTAACACTGTTCGGTGGGTTTTTATACGAAATTGAACCGCGCTTTGCATTTTTAGGAATGGTCGTTTGTACAATTCCAGCACTCTTACTATCAATTAATTTAAAACGCCGATTAGGGTAAACAGTATGGTTTTTCCATGCTGTTTTTTTTATATAGTGAGCAGTATTACAGTTAATGGCGTATAACGTGATTATACCCTAATACATATTAATGACAAATAAGAATGTTTCTCGGATGATTCAACAAATGATGCTAATATTAAAATCCTACATTAATTATTGTGAGTGCGATACACGTACTTAAACAAAATTAAAAGTAGGATTTTTTTGCCAAAATAAGAATTCGGTGACGTACGTGGAAGCCACAAGAAAATGGACAATATGTCTCCTGTTCTTTAGGGAATAAATGGGTTGACAATTATCGGTAAAAGAAATATACTGACAATTAATTTAATGATTAAACTATTTGATGATAAAACTAATGAAAAGGGGAAAATAAATGTCGCCGGATAATCAACAACTTTTTTTGCAATTTGAAAAGCTATTCTGGAATTTATCTAAAAATATGAGTTATTTATGGAAAGGTGTTTTTGAAGAACGCTTTCCGGGTTCACAATCGCATATTTTGTTTTTGCTTGAACGAAAAGGACATCTGAAAATGTCCGAGGTAGCTGAAGCATTGCATCTTACGCCTGGAGCAGTGACAACGGCTTCTGACAAACTAATAGATAATGGATATATTACAAGAGTTCGTGACGAACAGGATCGTCGTGTCGTTTATTTAGATATGACTAAAGAGGGGAAGGAAGTATTAGCTAATTTGCAAAAGGAAGCGCGTAAGGTAATGCAATTAGTGTTCAGCAATTTATCCGAAACAGATTTGAATTTTTTAATTAGCACTTTTGAACAGGCTGAGAAAAATATTAAAGAAATGAGAGAGGAATAGGATAAATGATTCATTTAACAGAGAAAAAGAAAGTTACAATCATGATTGCGATTATGATAGCTATGTTCTTTTCTGCAATCAACCAAACAATTATAGGGGTTGCTATGCCACGAATTATTGCAAAGCTTGGTGGAATTGATTACTATACATGGGCTATAACTATTTACTTACTGACAACGGCTGTCGCTACTATTCTCGTTGGTAAGCTTTCAGATATATATGGACGAAAACCGTTCATATTGGCAGGTATTGGTTTATTCATACTAGGCTCATTCTTGTCAGGCTTATCAACTAACATATTTCAACTAATTACGTTCCGTGGAATAACTGGATTTGGTGCAGGTGTCATTACGTCAACAGCCTTTACAGCTATTGGTGATTTATATTTACCAAGAGAGCGAGCACGTTGGACAGGATTGATGAGTGGTGTATTCGGTATCTCTAGTGTCCTTGGACCATTAATAGGCGGATATATCGTGGATCATTTAGATTGGCATTGGGTGTTTTGGGTTTTCCTACCTTTAGGAGTTTTCGCTTTTATAATGATTGCTGTCTTATTTCCAAAAGTACCACGAAGAGAAGGAGAAACAATCGATTATTTTGGTTCCCTTTTCCTAACTGTAACGATTGTTTCGCTGCTACTTACTTTTAGTTTAGCAGGTGAAGGTCCTGGGAAATATGCTTGGACATCATGGGAAATTGCTAGCTTAATTGGATTAACGATTGTTGGTCTTGGTGCTTTCATTTTTACAGAGTCAAAAGTAAAATCTCCAGTTTTGCCATTGTCTTTATTTAAAAATGATATTGTTACTATGTCGAATATTATCGGATTTTTACTTGGTGCGGGCATGATGGGGGTTATGATCTATGCTCCATTCTTCATACAAGGTGTAAAAGGCATATCACCTAGTGGTTCAGGTTTTATAATGATGCCAATGTCCATTGTGATGGTTTTTGCAACAGCTTTTGCTGGTCAACTCATGACAAAGATAGGGAAGTATAAAGGTTTGCTCATTTTTGGATTACTTATGACTACCATTGGCATTTTTCTACTGTATTTCATAACGATTGATACACCTATTTCCTTAATTATACTTTATTTATGTATTGTCGGAATCGGTCTTGGTGCAAGCATGCCTGTTATTTCATTAAGTGTGCAGAATGCGGTCCCTCTAAGACAATTAGGTGTGGCTTCTGCGTCTTCGCAATTATTCCGTTCATTGGGGAGTACAATAGGAATAGGTGTCCTAGGTACGGTTATGAGCTCCCGAATGGCAACAAGGATGACAGAAGTGTTCGCTAGCGACTCACAGACAGGTCAACTAAATATTCCAACTGAGCAAGCAAAACAATTCGGTGAACTTATGAATCCTGAAGTACTTTTGGATCAACCTAAGTTGGAACAAATACAAAAAGCGATGCCAGCAGATATGTTACCATTTGCAGAATCTGTAATTAGAAATGTGAGAGATGTTTTTAATGATGCTCTAACTTCTACTTTCCTTGTCGGTTCTATTATCATGCTTGTTGCAGTAATTGTAGCTGTTTTCTTAAGATCAATCCCACTTGTATCTGAAAAGGATTACCAGCAACAGCAGCCAAAAGAGACAGAATAGTCGAAATCGATGGGGTTTATAGCAACAAACACATATTACAATTTATAGAAAGTATGAATAATATCATCTCACCTCTATTCATTTCATAGAAGTGAGATGTTTTTTTATTGGCCCAACATCGTGGTATCCTCAGCCGTAGCGGAAATCAACTCACTTGATATTAATTTATTGTTAGGTAAAGCTACTTATCCTATGATTTTTATCATTGATAAGTAGCTTATTTATGGTTGAAACTTCTTGCTATACTAACCTATTTATAAAATTGACAGCCCTCTAAACTCCGCAAATTAGACAATTAATAAAATCTCCACTCGTTGCACATTTCCTACAAAATAAAATAGGGTGTCCAGATAGTCAGTAAAAATTCAAAAGCCGTTGTAGATATTTTTCTACAACGGCTTTATTTTAGGGGCTTGGAGCTTATTGGAAAGCCTCACTCTCTGTTGAAAAGTTATTATAATTCCTTTCTATATATGTAACTATTTGTATTTTAATCCGTCTAATAGAAAGTGAAGTCAGTTTAGAGGAATGATAGACAAATGCTTTACTTAGGAGAGATCAATAATGAAATTACGTCATAATAAAATCGTGTTGATGGCCATGGCATTATCTTTAACGACGCCTGTTATTATCGCACCCACAACAACAGATGCGGCAACTTATACGAAACTTTTTAAAGACGTAACAAAAAAGAATCCAAACTTTGATGTTATTCACATGATGGCAGAGAAGGGGGTTATTAGTGGTTACCCAGATGGTACATTCAAGCCAAATCAAACATTGTCTCGCAAACATGCCGCAGCACTTATTACGCGTACTGTCAAAACATTGCCGAAAACATCGACTTTTAAAGCACCTAAAGATTTATCAATAAATAATGCATATTATAGTGACATCAAAAATTTAATGGAAGCAGGCCTATTAGAGCTGGACAAGAAGGGTAACATTAACCCTGAAGCTCCATTAACACGTGGAGAAATGGCGAAAATTATTGCCATTGCTTATCAATTAGATACTAAAGAGACACATCCATTATCAGATGTATCAACTAAGTACGATCCATATGTAACTGCACTTTATCAAGCAAATGTAACATCAGGTTATGAGGATCGAACGTTTCGTGAAAACACGTATTTAACAAGAGCCCATTACACGGCTTTTATTTATCGTGCGATGCGAGAAGCGGGAGAAATGCCAGCAATTAAGCCAAGTGGTGATATCTTTTTACCGACGAATTACACAAGCGAGGATTATCGTCAATTTATACTGACCTATGAATACATGAATCTATGGAATGAGTCGCGACCTACAGCCATCCATCCGTTGTTCCCAGGTTGGACAGTATCTGAAGGTTACCAAGTAAAGCCTGTTCAGTATTTGATGAAAATAGGTGAAAAAGAGTATTATTATTCACAAGATATGGCTGAAAGAGTTGCAAAAAATTCTACTTATAACATGCCTACCCCTGATGAGATCGAGCAATTTTTACAGTTAAAGCAAACCGATTTTAAACGTCATGATGATTTGAACAAACAAGATCGAACAATTTTCTTTAATACTCCTAATACTATTACATTACCAAAAAAAGGTCCAGATCAGCATTCAAATAGTATCATAATAGAAGCTCTGTATAATAATAAAGAGGTGCTCAATCAAATTTTAGCTTATTTAATGAAAGAGGAAGCTAATGAAGCCATCGCTTGGTATGAAGAAAAAATGAAAATTCTTTATAATCCGCTTTATATGCACCAAAATTTACAAACAGGCTATTTTGCCAAGCAATTTGGCGACTACCTTATTCATTTTAAAGTTGCTTATTGGGGAGCTGTGGATGTTAGTGAAAACTTTGTTGGTAGCCAAGCCTTTTTGGATGATAAAATGTCTTTTAACTTCACAATTACAACGGCCAATCAGCTAAAATTAATTGAAAGTACGCCATTAAAACCAATTGAATTTAAAAAAGAAACATATGACCAATTTATGCGTGAAGTTATGCGAATACATGAAAGATATTAAGAGGCGCTCTAAAACTGCTTAACGTCAAGGCTTAAACATTGATGTTAAGCAGTTTTTCATTACACAATTACACTAAGGCATAAAAGCAGTACTAAGTCTTTTTCTAAGGAGATACTAATGCCGGAAATACTAAAGATATTTGATGAGAATTATAAACAAATTGGTACCAAATCTCGCGATGAAGTACATAAACAAGGATATTGGCATGAAGTGTTTCATTGCTGGGTATTGCAAAAGAAAGAAGATGAGTGGTTAATATACTTCCAGCTACGAAGTAAAAATAAAAAGGATTATCCTAACCAATTTGATATTACAGCTGCTGGCCATCTACTTGCCACTGAATCTGTAGAAGATGGTGTTCGTGAACTACAAGAAGAAATTGGATTAACGGTAGCATTTAATGATTTAACATCTCTTGGTGTCATTCAATATGTAATTGATAATAAATATATAAAGGACTATGAGTTTGCAAATGTATTTATATATGAACTTCAAGGGTCGATAGAAGATTTTCAGTTGCAAATTGAAGAACTCGACGGAATGTTTTATGGAAAACTTGCCGACTTTATGGAACTTGCTAAAGGCTTACGAGAAAACATACAAATTACTGGCTATCAATTGGACAATAATAAAAAACGCTACATAAATAAGCATGTAGCGCTAACGGATATGGCAGCACTGCCACAACAGTATCTACACTCATTTTTATCAAAACTTGAAAACAAATTATAGAGAACATTTTCATTTTCTAATTACACAATACATTCAATTGAAATTATGCTAACATGGCAATACTAGAAATAGAAAATGGAGCTAAAACTGATGAAAATAAATCAATTAATTGCTAACAATATTCACCGCATAAATATAGATTTACCGGATGATCAATCACTAGCGATTGCCGGATTATCTGGATCGGGTAAAACGACTTTTTGTCAAACAATTGGTGAAGAATCCAAGAAACGCCTTGTATCCTTATTGCCTAAAGCTGAATATCAATATTTATTCCCTAACATAATGAAAACGAATTTTAGTGCGATTAAGATGGAAGAAATGCCATTAGTCCTTTTTTTAGGACGATCATCTATTTCCTCTAATCCACGTTCGACAATCGGTACACATACTGGTGTGTTTACAGAGATTCGTGTAACGCTTGCAGAAAAACACCATCTTTCTCCAGAAGTTTTTTCATTTAATAATGAATTAGGTTGGTGTCCACCTTGTAAAGGTCGAGGTACGAATAAAAATATCGAGTGTAAAAAGTGTGAAGGAAAGCGCTACAATCCAGAAGTACTACAATATACTATCGAATTATTGGATCGACCACATAATATTTCTGATATTCACGAATTAAGCATTGAAACGATTCTTTCACTTGCAGAAGTTTTAAATATTAGCGAAGGTAAGCAAAAAATTCTTAAAAATATTATCAATATGAATATTGGCTATTTAACATTGAATCGTATTATGGGAACGCTGTCTGGTGGGGAATTAACACGATTGTACTTAGCTGAATTCATGGCAGCAAGTGAAAACACGGTCATCATTATTGATGAAATTTCTGTAGGTCTTGATCACAATACATTAGTGAATATTTTAGAGGAGATACAACAATTAGGTTGTAAAAATCAAATTTGGTTCATTGATCATTCTGATACGGTACTAAATACAACGGATGAGCAAATATTCTTCGGACCAGGTAGTGGTAAATACGGTGGGAAAATTGTTGAAGAGTCTCCGCGACCAAAACCAATTAATAAAGAACTCAATCAAACAACACCTACTGAGTATTACGAATTCCGCGATTTATATTGTCGTAATATCCAAATGGCCGAAATCCGAATTCCTAAAAATAGACTTGTAACGTTCACGGGTGAGTCAGGTTGTGGAAAATCTACACTTGTGAATGAATGTATAGCGAAAGATTTTGTAAAACGTTATCCAAAAGATAAACTCGTAATGGTTGGACAAGATCGAAACCAATCGATTACAAGCAGATCCACAATTGCGACATTCCTTGATATTAAACAGAAGCTAAAGAAGTATAGTGATGACATTGATGATTTATTTGAGCGTTCTATTGAAGATATTATTGATGAACTGCCAAAGGAAGACATCGTTCAAAAACGATTAAGCTTATTGATTAAACTTGGTCTCGGCTATTTAACATTGGAAAGAAAAACACAATCTTTATCTACTGGAGAGTTTCAATGTATCCATTTAGTTTCTGAGCTATTTGCTCAAACTAGAAACCCACACACGTTATTTATTTTTGATGAGCCTTCGAAAGGATTATCGCAAAACATCCTAAATCAATTTATCGATAGTATTAGAGATATTTTGAAGGATGAAACGATTTCCATTATTATGATTGAGCATAATTCGTATATGATTGATAACTCAGATTTTATTGCTGATTTTGGTAAAAGACAGCTTGAACCTGTAGAGGACCTTGATGTTGTCAGTCATAATGACTATAAGCAACAAGTAATTAGTGTCGCACCTGAGCATATTTCTTCAACATTGAACGAGCAAAAAGGTTTAAATTATTTAAACGAAAACCACATTGCCTATTTTAAAAATGCTGAAAATATTTATAAAGGTGGTATTTTAAAAAGTTTATCATCAATGGCTCGTTTAATTTATGGTGAGTACGAATCAAATATTATTGCCCCCGTAATCGCGATTGATTTGGAAAGGCACTTATATAGTCAATATAGTTTTCTTTTTGAATTAGGTGGGGTGATTAATCATATCGTTGCAGCTCATCCAACTAATAAAGATACGAATAGCTTTGATTTCTATTCTCAAGACAATCATTGCCCTTGCTGCTCTGGTCGAGGAGTAATAGAAAGATTCGATTATAATCTTGCCTTACAAGATAAAACGGTGCCGTTCTGGGATGGACAATTGAAACAAGAAGTAATAGAAGTATTAAAATTTTATCAATTGCCCAAAATCGAGTTTATATTTAATGAAATTAAAAACGAATTAGGACTCGATATGAGTAAAAGCTTTAATGACATGACTGAGGATGAAAAGCATACGTATTTATATGGTTATTGGGAAAAGTCATTTTACGATAAAGCTACGAAAGCATCGAGAACATGGGAAGGCTTCAATAAAATCATAGGTATGTATATGGTTGTATCAAAATCCGAGCTGAAGCAAGAAATTAAAGAATCAAAAGAAATGATTACTTGTCCAATCTGCCTTGGTACGGTATTAAAGCATCGTAAAAAGCTAACATTTGGTGACACAGATATTCGGGATATTATAAAGCAGCCAATTGATCAAGTGTTGAAATCTGTTGGAAGTATACCTATTTTAGAAAAGTTAAGAGCGATAGTTGGAGGAGATATGACTTTGCTAGAAGATGTTTCTCTATTACCAAGGGAAACTCAGGTCGCATTGAAAATGTTTGAACTTGAAATGGCAAGTTTCTCTCACTATGAAATCGTTTTACAAAATGCTTTACCATTCTGGAATCATATTAGCGTAAATATCGAGGCAATTAGCAAAAACAACAGAGTTACTATTTGCGATTTTGCCAATATAACAGAAACGCGAGAAACTTTTATTGACCAATACTTCACGAATGGAAAGTACAAAAAACTTACGTATGTGTATGAAGCATTTGGTTACAAAAAGCTTGTAACACAAATAAATAAGATTAAAAAAAGTCATCCATGTCCTTTCTGTAAAGGAAAGAAAGTAATATCAGAAGACAATCTGCATGATGGCGTATATAAATTATCTATTCCATGTGTGAGCTGTTTGGCAACGGGTATTAATGAAGAAGGGCTTCAAGACGTAGTTGAAGGAATAGATGTGAAAACATGGCTAACAGGCAATGTAGGCGATGTTATTTCTGAAAGCTTAAATATTGAGGCAGTTGCGGATATTCCAATCTTCAATCGAATTCGAGAATTGAATAAAAAAGAAATGATGGACATTTATCAATTCCTTGAGAGAAATAGTTAAATAAGCTTTTAATACATGGTTAGGCTAGGGAAGAAAACTCATTTGCATTTTTATTGCAAATGAGTTTTTTTTTAAAATCGAACTGATTGTTTGAATTCAACAATCAAGTCTTTTAATAGTGAATTTTATGAGCCGATTGCACCGTTTTTACCGTTTTCGCTTTTGTAAAAGTAACAGTAAAACAATTGTAGGAGATACTTGTCCAAATTTTTATTAATGTTCGTTTAACTGAAGTATAGATTGGATTAAAAATTCAAAATCTTCTTCATTTGGCATATGTGCTGAGTTTTCCAGAGTGATAAATTTCTTCTTAGGGGCATCAATTCGATCAAAGTAACTCTTTGCTAACTCAAAGTTTGCCACCTTATCGTGTTTTCCCTGAATTATATAAAAGGGTGTCTTAAATATTGTCAATTCATTAAAATCAGTATTAATAATTTCCTTTTGCAATTCCTTGCTATCTATTAAGCTAAAGGTTGCCCCTGAAACAAAACTTGCATAAATATCTTTCAAACTATAGTCGGGAGAAACAAGCGATCTTCCAGCTAACTTAAAAAGATTTGCACCTTTCGTATTTTCATCCTTGTAGTTAAATCCATTATATTTATTAACGATGTCGCTATATTGTGATTCTAGCTCCCCATAATACGGTGGTTCTCCAAAGGACTCAATTTGGTCTAGAAGATTCTTATCGTCTTTCGCTATATCCTTCAGCCATTGCTTTCCTAGAACTTGACCATCTTTAATATTTACTATTTGATCTATTCCAATGTAACCATAGAATTTGTCCGGATCTCGATTTGCTAACTGCAAGCCAATAATACTACCCCAGGACATTCCAACCAAGTACACCTTATCCTGAGAGTATTCCTTACGCACAAAATCAATTACTTCATTCGTATCAGAGATGAATTGTTCAATATTCATTGTCTCCACATCAATATTTTTATCGAAACTTTTCCCTGAACCTCTTTGATCAAAATAGACCGCATTAAATTTCTCAGTAATGACAGGGAATTGATTTCGTGAACTTACCCCAAATGGAAACGGCTGCCCTGGACCTCCATGCAAAAAAATTATGAATGGATTCTCTTTACTTTGTCCATCCACTAAAATATATTGAGATATTCCACCGATCGTTAATTTCCTAACTTCACTGATCCCGCCATTTTGAATAATCTCTTTAGATTCCATATTAATCTGATATTGCTTATATTCCCTAAAAACAAGCATTAATAAAATTATACTGACCAATGCTATTACAACATATAAACCTATCCTGATGAATAATTTCATAATTTTCCCCTTATACCTTAGTTTCCGGAAAGAACAGTAATATTATAGTTTACTTTCTAATTTTATACAATCCCTTATTGGAAGAACCTACTCCTGAAACATATGGTTAAGATAATGTGTTATATTATGGAATATAGGGATTAGGAATAATTATATAAAGTAGAAAGGCTGTGAAGTACTTTGAAAGCAATGCTGTTTGATTTAGATGATACGTTACTTGATAGAGATAAAGCAGTAGAAAAAATGTTTTTACTTATTTTAGATAAGTGTTATGAAGACCTTGAACTTACAATGAAAAATGAAATGTTGCAGCAATTTAAAGAGTTTGATAAAAGCAGTTATGGCCATAATGATAAATCAAAAGTTTTGGAAGCATTTTTCGAGAAATTCCCACCAATATATAGATTGCCAAGCAACTCTATTCAAGATTTTTGGAATGAACATTTTCCCCATTGTTTCTCTATTAACCAAAACACTATTAATATTGTAAATACAATTAAGAATCAAGTTAAAGTGGCCATAATAACAAACGGCTCAACGCAGAGACAAAAAGATAAAATAAATAACACAAATTTAAATAGTTGTTTTGATACAATAATTATTTCTGAAGAAGTGGGATATAGTAAACCTGACAGACGCATATTTGAATTAGCATTAAAAAAGCTCAATGTACAACCAGAGGACGCATTATTCATTGGAGATGACATAGAAAAAGATATTGCTGGTTGTCAAAATGCTAATATGAAGGGCATATGGTTCAATCCTCATATGATCAAGAATTCTACCGAAATAAAACCGTATGCCGAAATCAATTCTTTAGATAGATTATTAAGTTATATACCACAATAATATATTCAGAGGTTCTTTTACTTAACCATATTTTTAAATGAATGGAGCATTCGACAATGATATCTGAATTAACTAAGAATGAGTTTTATATATGTAAACGTTTATTAAGTCATCAAGGGCAATTAGAAGTAAAAGCTGTAGTTGAAGGAATTAATCCTGGCCGTGTTTTTGTGGATGATACTACATCTCCTAAATCTGCACTTGTATGGTTAGGCAATAATGATGGATTTATTTTTATTGGAGATGAAGAAAATGAAGTATTTAATAACCAAATGAATAGTTTTATTGATACCGTTATCAAACCCGAAGCTAAGAAAGTCGGACTAAATTGGTTTGAAGCAATAGGTAATCACCCCAAATGGAATAAGATTATAGAAAAGATGTTTGAACATCGTAAAGTAGGCAGCTGGAACCAGAGAGTCTATACACTGCAAAAAGAGATCTATAACGCTAGAAATGAGCCAGTCCTTGAACAGGGATATGCTGTAATAAAGATTAGTAGCACTCTCTACGAAAATAATAACAACGAAATTCATAATATTAAATTTTTACACTCTAAAATTTTAGAGTATTGGTCTTCGCCTGATAAGTTCTTTAATCAAGGAACTGGTTATTGTATTGTTCACAACAACCATATTATTAGTATATGCTTTTCGGGTTTTGTTGTTGGAAATATACATTGTGTAGATATTGAAACGTTAGAGTCTTATCGAGGGAAAAAAACAGCTCAAAAAGTTGCCCATCATTTTGTCAAAGATTGTTTAGAAAATGATATCGTTCCATATTGGGATTGTATGGAATCGAATAAGCCCTCTATTGCAATTGCAGAAAGTTTAGGTTTTAACAATACATTCAACTATATTGGGTATGAATTTTCATTAGATTAAAATTGTGTAGCTTTATAGCAGAATTACGGGCAGTAATACCCCTTGAAGATTAACTTTATAATAAAGATTTATAATTTGTAATAGGGTCCCTTTAGATTTATGAGGTTTTACAACGTTAAGAAGTAATGTCACTAAACGAGAGTTTGATAACTGGTTTGCTATGATAAAATTTTATTGGAAAATTTAGTGAGACAATACAAAGTTTAGAGGTGTAGATTAGGTGAAAAGAATTATAGTATGCTTAAGTTTTATGTTTATTCTTGTTGCTTGCTCAAATAAGAATGAGGACAACTCTACAAATAGTGACAAAATAGAGGAAGTAAACGCCTCAACACAGCTTCTGGAAGACAAAACTACTCAAATCAACAATCTAGAAAAGCAGAAAGAGGAACTTCAAGCTGCATTGCATAATATTCAAATTGATTTTAACTATAAGAAAGAGGAAGCAGATTATTATAAACAATTGATTGATGACCTTATTAAAGGTTATAGTAACGCTCAATTAAAAGATTTAGCAATAAAGTTATGGGATTATAAATTGCTAATTAACGGAGTAACTGTTCCAACAAACGGTAAAGTTGAAATACAAGAAAACGCAATTGAGATTTCTTTGACACAAAGGCAATCAGAATATCCTATTTTACCATATGAAATTTTTATACAAGGAAAAATAAGTGGAGATTATATGGAGCATTTAAAAGTGAACTCTAATCCTGCTGAAACATATGTCACTGATGGCACCGTTGTTACTGGAATACATCATAAATTTGTAGATGTAGAAAAAGGTTCAACTATTTCATTTACTATTACTGAAGAATTAAAAAAACGATTAGGATTAGAAACCACTCAAATTATTATTTTTAACAAATAAATCACTATTGTCGCATAAACGTTATTGGAATTCTCTGTCTTTTCCTAAGCCAACTATGTGTATTATTGCATTAATAATAGGTGCAGCATACATCGGTTGGGAGAATATGAAGAATTCAGAATTCACGATAAAAAAACAGCAATCTAATAAATAATTTTTTAAATACATATTTTTTACAACACTATAAGGAATCTCGTCCGATTTATGCGGATCTACAAGGTTAAGCAAAAAAATGTACCCAAACGACGCTTTTGGGTGCATTTTTTATTCAACTAAAAATAGGTGGCTTCATCCCTGTTTGACGCTCTAAATCTTGTAAATAAGCGGTTAACTCCTCTAACCTTCTTCCCTATGATTAACTTTCACACTGTTTTTATCTGGCATCTTCTTATCCAAGAACATTTGAACCTGACTTTCACCTTTTGCGATATCAAGTCAACAACTAGATTCATAAATTATCTACTCCTTAGGTAATGGATTAACCGCTGTTGATAAAGTGATTTGGGTTTCAAGAACTTGGATTAGAATGTATAGGTGCAGTTGTTTTTGTTGAAAATAAAGGTTCGAGTCAGTTATTAATAAGATTAGGTTATACAAAGGAAGGTACGCTAAAAAAGTATATGTATCCAAATGATAAACCATATGATACGGATGTTTATTCACTGTTAAAGAGAAACAGGTTTAGTTATTTTTTAACATTCTAATAATGATATAAATCTAAAGGCAGACTTTATCGCAGATTAACGGGATGTAAGACCTCCACTTCAAGAAGTTGAGAGAAACAAAAATTTCTAAGTATATAATGATAATTTTTTTTGTGATTTTTGTAACGAAATTTACTTTACTTAGTCTTAATTATGAAAGGAGGTAGAAATGTGAAAGAGTTTGAGAGTATATACAATCAATATTTCCGAGATGTATACTCGTTTGTATTATCGATAAGTCGTAACGAAAAGATTGCCGAAGAAATTACGCAAGAAACATTTTTTAAGGCTTTAAAAAGTATTGATAATTTCAAAGGCAATTGCAAAATCAATGTATGGCTTTGTCAAATAGCCAAAAACACATATTTTACTTATCTCGATAAACAAAAGCGATATGAAACAGACGAAATACCAGAAGAAATAAGCGAGAATAGTATTGAATCAATAATAGTAAATAAAGAAGATACCTTTCGTTTGCACAAGGTCTTACATTCCTTAGAAGAGCCATATAAAGAAGTTTTTACATTAAGAGTATTTGGAGAGCTTTCCTTTAAGGAAATAAGTGAGCTTTTTGAGAAAACAGAAAGTTGGGCAAGAGTCACATTTCACCGAGCTAAAGGTAAAATTCAAGATTTGTTGAGGGAGGAATAGGAATGAGTAAAGTGTCATGTGAAATAATTAGAGATATGCTTCCATTGTATTACGACAGTGTATGTAGTGATGAAAGCAAAAGAATGGTGGAAGAACATCTTGCAAAGTGTAATAACTGCAAAATGGAATTAGAAAAAATTCAAGATGAAATCCATATTCCAGAAAAAAATATTATTGAAAATAAGAAGAGTAGCAATGCCATAAAAAATATATCTATTTCGTGGAATAGATTACGCTTAAAGTCCCTTATTAAAGGTGGAATAATAAGTGCACTATTGATAACATCAATTATTTTAGGTTATGTCGGCTTATTTAAGTGGGAAATGAATAGTGTTGCAACAGATGTAGCGGAAATTAGCGAGATAAGTGAAATGGAAGATGGAAAAATTGTATATTATCTCGAAATAAACGATGGATATAGATTAGATAGAATTAAAACCCATGTGGACAATGAAGGGAATTTATATATTACTCCACTACGTCCAATAATAAAGAAAGAAGCACAACCTCCGTATGCATTCGAAAAAGGGTATGATTTTATAGATATTAAGGAACTAGAATTAATTAGCGGCAAGAAGATAAAAACAGTTTATTTTGGTACAAAAAAGGATAAAATTTTAATTTGGGAATATGGAATGGAATTGCCAAAAGCAAGCGAAGAAGTAGAGAAATACCTTGAATTTCGAGGGCTTTAGTGAAACAGGATTTGTAAATTATTATTAATAAATGTTGCCAAATCTACCCCTAATAAAATTCGATAACATAGAAAATAGTTTGATAAAAATCACCTCATGAGATATCAATCTCTTAAGAGGTGATTTTTTGTCTAAGAGTAAATTCTATAGAAAATAGGGTGAAAATATTAATAAATCTTTATGCTTCTTTCTCGTTGTAAAGAGCGAATGTAACTTCTGCTTCACAAGCGACTTCGCCATCTACTGTAGCAACAGCATTAGCTTTTGCAATTAATCCACGAACTCTAGTTATTTCTACTTCTAAACGTAATTGATCGCCAGGGTGGACTTGTTTCTTGAACCGACACCGGTCAATACCAGCAAACAAGCCAAGCTTTCCTCGATTTTCTTCTTTCATTAACATAATAACTGCACTTACTTGTGCCAACGCTTCAACTATAAGAACGCCTGGCATTACTGGATAATTTGGAAAGTGACCATTAAAGAACTCTTCATTAGCTGTAACATTTTTAATTCCGACTGCACGTTTTCCTTCCTCTACTTCAAGAATACGATCAACTAATAAAAAAGGGTAGCGGTGTGGAATAATTTCTTTAATTTGTTGAGTATTGAACATAACTATCTCTCCTTTATACCTATACTTTAGGCATATAATCTTCATAATTAGTATCTGGTGCTTATACTAAATTATAAAAGCTAGTACCAAAATAGTAAAGAGGGCAAAAAAAGCAGTCAAAAATAAAAATTACACCTATTAGTGAAAACTCATATTCCACAAATTGGTGTAGTTATATAGGTTATTAAGAATTTAGCTATAGTAACTAAAAAATATGCCTGCTCGATAGACACTTGAGCAGGCTTTTCAATTTTTTACTATGATGAAAAATTAAGCTGCCATCGCAAAATGTGTGAAAATCTCTTTGACTATGTTGTTGACCGCCATTTTGTTTTTCAAATTTAAGTGCATAATTTTTTCACTTAGTTCTGTGTCTGTTTCGAATATAGCTTTATTATGCAGATAGATTTCGTAGGCTTTTGGATGATTAGTTTTGATTTTCTCCATTTTAGATTCAATTTTGTGTTCCTTTGTTCCATAGCCTAACGATGTATAGATGTTGATAACGATATCAAACAGTAAATCAAGTAACATCATAAATCATCAAACCCTAAATTCACTGGCTCTAATGGCAATTCACCAGCAGAGCCTATTATGTTAGTAGATGGTATTGAATCATCCACTTCTTCAAATGCAACCCCGTCAATCCATACTTCACCTGAGCCTACAAGTAAAATTCCAAAATGAATGGCTGCACTTTCTTCAGATACATCTAAAACAATTGAATAATAATTCCAGTCTGTCGTCCCATGGATAGAACGATCGTCCATATTATCAAACTGCAGCAAATCTCCGTTTCTAGTATCAATACGGCACCAAGCCCCACATTTCATTGCATCTTTTGTTTTTATGAAGCATGACATTTTCATCCGCTTACCAACCCAGTTTTTAGCAGAGAACACTTGCATCATCGTACCAAATTGTCCTTCCTCAGCAGGACGTTTAGAGCTAAGATAACCTGATTTTGAGCCTGTATGGAATACTTCGTGGTCTGCCTTCATTGTATAAACAGATGGATTTGTCCCAGTTAATAGCCAACCTTTTACCTCATTTGTCGTTGTCATTTCCTTTTCCTCCTTTATGTGTAAAGAACGCATAACATGGCGATATTTACCGGGTGGCATGTTGTATAGCTCTTTAAATGCGCGTGTAAAGGCTTCTTGCGATTGAAATTGACATTCGAGCGAAATGTCAAGAATTGTGTAATCGGAGTGAAGCAATAAAAAGGCAGAAACGGCAAGACGCCTTTTTCGAATATATTCGCCAATCGTTAAACCAGTTTCTTTTTTAAATTGACGCGTTAAATAAAATTTTGAATATCCTATTTTTTGTGCGTAATGATCCAACTGCCACGTTGTTAATAATTTTTCTTCTAATGTATCTACGATTTGCTGAACGATTTGACTATACATAACTGCTCACCTCAAGACTAAGTATACGGGGGAAATAAGAAAAGTTTTTGATAATTATTGCACTAATGTAATTATAAGGGTTAATTAGGGGGATTAAAATACGGTGAAGTTTATGATTAAATCGAATGTCAAACATAAATGCTTTTGAAGTAGGGGTTTATGAATCATTCTAAAATATGTAGCGCTAGTTCCGAAATATATTTAGAATTGAAGAAGTATTTATAGGAGCTATATAGCTGATAAAAAGAGTACTTAATCAAATGGATTAAGTACTCGATGGATATTTAAAAAACAGATAATTATTTTCAGATTTTGATAGAAAATATCCGATTGAAAACGTAATAAGAGTATAGGGCCCTTATTTTGGAGGTAGTAAATGAAAATTACAGAAGAAAATGTAGCGGAACAATTGCTAGTAAAAAATGAAAAAGCACTCTTTTTTATAGTTGATGAATATGGAAGTATCATCAAGTCGATTATTAAGAAATACTTAGGAAATTTAGAAATCATTCAAGATGAATGCTTGGATGACGTACTCCTTTTAGTATGGCAAAACATTGCTTCTTACGACAAAAATAAAAATTCATTAAAAAACTGGATTGCCGCTATTACAAAGTACAAGTCGATTGATTATCAAAGGCAATATAAAAAATTTCTTCATCAACAAGAAATAGAAGAACATATGTTGGTAGATTTTAATAATGCCGAGACAAAAATAATGGAAAATACACTGAGCAGTGAAACCGAGCAGCTCCTTTCTTCTTTGAAAAAAGAAGATCAATTATTATTTTTACAACATTATGGCGAGCAAAAAAGTATAGAGGAACTGGCGAAAGAGCATGGTGTCCATAGGTCGGTACTTTATAATCGATTATCACGTGGTCGTAAGAAATTGCGTACAGCATTTCGCAATCGATTTAATAATTAGGGGGATGTATATGAAGGATATATTGAAAGAATTGAATAATGAAAAAATCGATTTTGACCAATTTGAAAAACAGTCCTTAACGGATATAGAAAAGAAGGTTATTAAAAAACGTATTAAAAAGAAATTAAACGGTCGTCGTTCAATGCCCGTGAAAATTATCTCACTCGTTGCCTCAATTGCACTTGTTTCGATTATTGCTGTTAACTCTAATTTTGCCTTAGCGAATATCTCGATTATTGGCGAAAAACTAGAGGCTTTTGTTTATTCAAAAGCAGGCACACTGACTGATTATAAAACGATTGTGGGCGAGTCTGTTGAAGATAACGGTGTAAAAGTAACGTTAAATGAAATCATTTTAGATGAAGGACAACTTCTTATTAGCAGTACATTTCATACAAATTTTAAGGGCGATGATTTAGCTTATAATTGGTTTACGGATATTGATGTATATATTGACGGTCAAAAAATAGAAATGGGTGGTGGCGGTGGTCCACGAGAAATAACAGAGTCTTACATTAATTATTTTTGGGCAGCTGATATTGGGGATATTGATTTAAAAAATGAAAAAGCGATTCGCATCGTATTTAATGATTTAGAAAGAAGCGATTCCGAAAAAATAATGAAAGGTAAATGGAAATTTAAATTTAAAGCTTCTGGAGAAAACCTAATCGCAAGTACAAATCGAATTCCAATTAATCATAGCTTTACTTTAGAAAATGGTCAAAATATTGTAGTAGAGGAATTAATTTTAACACCGATTACTTCAAAATTAGTCTATAAAATGACGAATATTTCAGAGGATTTATTCTTTAAAATTGAGGATGAATACGGAGAAGAAATACAAGAGATAGGTGGACGATACTCCGGCTTAGAAAACTATAATCGCTTTGCGGCAATAGAAGGTGGTAAGATAAAAATTATTCCAATTAGTTATAAGGAACATAAGCAAGAATATATTCATGCTGATGAAATATTCGAACTAGACTTAGATGAAATGATCAAAGAACTAGAAGGAAAGTAACTGTTATTAATTGAATGGAAAAACTTAACTTTAGTAGTCTGCTAGTGGACTTGCTGTATGAAACTATAACCATAGCGAAACCCGAACAATAATCAATCATAAAAACAATTTTAAACAAAACAGCATGGCTAAATCCATGCTGTTTTTCTATTCTCAAAATCACTCTCAGAAGAAGTGAGATGGGTAAGTATACGCAAAACAAAATTTCACTGCTTTAAAATGCGATTTCAAGAAACAGGAACACTAGTTCTATTTATAGCTGTTTTCAGCCTAATATTCTAATAAAGTTCCCAAATACATATTTGGGAACTTTATTTATGGTATAATTAGCTCTGAGGTGAATAGTTTTGAAAACGAAACAACCGAAAATATTAAAAGACTTCCTAATATACTTAACAACGATTACAGGTAAATCACAGCGTACAAGAAAAGAATATGAATATGATCTCGTTTTATTTTTTCGATTTTTAAAAGCAGTGGAAGATGATATCCCGACTTCACAAATACATACGATTGATATATCAGAAATTACAATTGACTGGATTAAGCAATTAACGCTTGAAGATTTATATTTATTTATGGAATATTGCGAAATACAACGACAAAATTCCGCTGCTGCTAGAGCAAGGAAAGTAGCAACATTAAAATCCTTTTTTAAATATTTAAAAGGGAAGCGCCGTTTAATAGAAGAAAATCCAGCAGATGAACTCGAAACACCGAAAATCGGAAAACGAGCGCCTGTTTATTTAAATTTACAAGAAGCACAAACGTTTATTGAGGCAACGAAGCTTCAGCAGTACTCTGCACGTGATTATTGCATAATAATGTTTTTCTTAAATTTAGGCATTCGTGTTTCAGAGCTATGTTCATTAAATATGCATTCTGTACAAGGTAGGAATGTAACAGTGATTGGGAAAGGTGATAAAGAGCGAATCGTTTATATGAATGATGGCTGTTTGGATGCACTAAACCGCTATTTACCACAACGTCATCTTTATAAAGGAGATGGGGTTGAGCCCCTTTTTGTTTCACAAAAAGGAACCCGTTTTGCAAGGCAATCAATAGCAAAGATTGTAAAGCAGCTAAATACTTCTACATTAAACAGAGAGAAACTAACACCACATAAGCTACGACATACTTCCGCCACTTTAATGTATAAAGCTGGTGCGGATATACGAAGTTTACAACATATTTTAGGACATTCTAGTGTTGCGACAACACAAATATACACGCATATTGAAGATGAGCAAATTCAAGAAGTAATGAAAAGTAATCCTTTCAATAATATTATTATGTAAACTAAAACCGCACCCATATTAGGTTGCGGTTTTTTGTATGAATTTTTCAGATTATTTATTGACAACTCATTGCATCTGTACTATATTAAGTACATAAATAAACAGCTGTTATAGTACAAAGCGAGAGGATGAAATAAATGTCAATGTATAGAGAAGGCTATGAATGTTATTTAGAGAAATGTGAGCTGTTTGGATTAGAACCGGTGAATTTCCGTTACTATGTTATTCAATTATCGCCAGAGCAATTAACTGCTTTTAATGAACAAGCTCGATCAAAAAAGGGGCTTAATTAAATATGGCAGATTATCGAACAGGGTATGAATATTACAAAGAAGCATGTCAAAAACTTGCGATAGATCCAGTAAATTTCTATTATTTTGTTTTGAATTTATCACAAGAACAGCTCGATGCCTATAATAAGAGTGCCGAGCAGAAACGAGGCGCCGATGACTATGCCAGTTAATAGTAATAATAGATCGTAAACCTTATGGAAAATAACAGTCCGTAAGGTTTATTTTTCTTTTATAACCATGAAGTAGTATATACCCATTTACATAAATTTCTCTTTTAAGTAACATATAGCATGGCACAATTATATTACTAGTTATTCATTACATTGGTATGGTATTTATAGCACTTCTTGTTCGTTTCAAAAATACATTGAAAGGTCGTTTTATTATTGATTACAACACAAAAAGATTCTAAAATCATGCCCTTATTTTACTTAACAGGTTTAGTTGTACTTTTATCTATTAGTATACATATATTACATCGTGTATTTGGCTTTTTAGATGATTATGTAGTATTACTTGGAGTACTTAATTTAAGTGGTGGCTTAACAATCATCTTAAATTTGATGTTTGTCACACCGATTATTTTATTCATAATAGCCGCTGTATTGTTAAAAATTGATCGTGAACATAAACTTTTACCGTTGTTTTTAACATTAACCCTTACAACCGCAAGTATTAGTATTATCGCAGGTGGAGATGGATTAACTGAATACCATTTCTCCATTTTTATGGTCATCGCAATAATCGCTAGTTTCCAACAAGTAAAAATGATTATTGTTAGTACCGTTATATTTGCGATTCACCATTTCGTAGGTTTTTTCTTCTTCCCTGAACTTCTCTGTGGAACACCGACTTATCGTTTCTCATTACTATTATTGCATGCTGTGTTTTTAATAATGACAGCTATTGCTACTGGTATAATTATTTACAATACTCGGGTTACTGAGCTTCGTTTGACTAAAGAAAGAGAAGCAGCTGAAGAACAGTTAAAGCAATTATTTAAGGAAATCTCAAATGAAGGCAATGAATTAAAATCACTCTCAACTTTATTACAGGATGCGTCTGATGATACAACAGCATCTAGTTTAAATATTGCAAACTCTTTAACGCAACTTAATATAAATTACTGTGGAAGAAGCACAAGCGCTTGAAGAAGGTATCCAGCAAAACAGTGAAAATATGAAGCTATTTACAGTTATTCATGGAAGCACAGATAATGTACTGCTTAAATCTCATCATGGTATACAAGAGGCGTTAATAGGTAAAGAAACAATACAAGAAGTAACAAATCAAATGAAAATCATTACAACAACAGTTACATCTGTCAAATCATTAACTGAATCACTTGCTAGTCAATCTACGCAAATAGCCAATCTATTAACGGTTATCCATTCCATATCTGAACAAACAAAGTTATTGGCATTAAATGCATCGATTGAAGCTGCGCGAGCAGGTGAACATGGAAAAGGATTTTCTGTTGTGGCAACTGAAATTCGCCATTTAGCAATGAATACACAAGGTGCAGTATCTGAAATCGACACGGTAATGGAAGATATTCAACAGAGAATTGATCATATAGCCGGTAAAATGCAAGACAGCGTACATGAGATCGATAAAGGACATGAATCTATTGAGAGAAGTGAAGTGGCTTTTGAAAAGATTTTTACGACTATTTCCGAACTAGAACAAGAAATAACGGACATTTCACTTGCCACAACAGATTTGATTACACATACAGAGAGCGTTGTCGCATTGTTTAATCAAATTGCGAAAACAAATGAGTTGAATGTCGACCAAATCGGTATTATTTCTAATACTTCCCACGAACAGTATCGTTCAGTAGAAGACTTAAATGGTGCAATCACATCACTGAACAACATCAGTTCACATATGTACGACTTAATCGAAAAAGTTAAATAAAAAATAGGGGCTATCCAGAGAGTTGCGATTTCTGGATAGCCTTTTTCCAATGCATACTAAATATCCACTAAATATTATTGCTGCTGTGGTTGTTACATCAGTTGCCATCTTCGTCGCAAAGGTTTCGGTTCAAAATTGCTTTTCATAATAACCCTTTTTTGATGCAATTATGTAATAATAAACTCGATAAATCGACATAAATAGCGAAATGTATTGTAATAAAAGTAATACAAGCATTATAATTGTAATAATAGAATTCAAAACCAAATAACTTTTCTCATACAATTTGTTTTTATCGAGTGAATCGAAGGAGATTATTATGCATATGAATAATTCTACAGATTTAACATTTGAAGAATTGAAAGATATTAAAGCTGCGCTTGATAAATCAGCAATCGTAGCTGTCACTGACGCAAAAGGTACCATTACAAATGCGAATGACTGCTTCTGTGATATTTCTAAATACTCTAAAGAAGAGCTAATTGGCCAAAATCATAGACTGTTAAACTCTGGAGTTCATCCAAAGTCGTTCTTTAAAGAAATGTGGCGTGTAATTGGTAGTGGCCAAACTTGGTATGGTGAAATTTGTAACCGTGCTAAAGATGATTCACTATACTGGGTACAGACTACGATTGTGCCTTTTATTAACGCGAATGGCAGACCATATCAATATATTTCAATACGCACAGATATTACAGCACAAAAAAACTTGAAAGAAATTACATATATTGCCTATCATGATGATTTGACAGGCTTACCAAATCGCCGGAGCTTAATAAAACGGCTGGAAAATGAAATCGAACAATCACAACATACACAATCAAAATTTGCTTTATTTTTCATTGACGTCAATCGTTTTAAAAGTATTAATGATGGATTAGGACATAAAGTAGGGGATTTGTTTTTAAAAGAACTTGCTAGTCGTTTTGTGAGTATTGATGATCAAGTTGATTCCTTTTATCGATTAAATGGGGACGAATTTGTATATTTATTAAAGGATGTATCACTTACTCATAAAATCGCAGGGAAAATTGCCAATGTTCTAAAAGAAAGCTTTACTTTTTACGAATATGAGTTTTATGCGAGTATAAGTATGGGTATTAGCATGTATCCTGAACATGGTAAGACTGTAACGAAATTATTGAGATGTTCCGATATTGCCATGTATGCTGCAAAAAGTAAGCGGGGAAACAGCTATGAAATATATGAAGAAAATATGAAAGGTACTGATGACCGCACATTACTATTAGAAACAAAATTGCATACCGCATTACGCAATAATCTGTTCGAATTGCATTATCAACCGAAAATGAATATCCAACAAAATGTGATGACAGGTATGGAGGCATTAATTCGTTGGTATGATGATGATTTAGGCTATATGTTACCTGATAAGTTTATTCCATTTGCGGAACAGTGTGGCCTTATTTCGGACATTGGTGAGTGGGTACTGCGCCAGGCATTATGTCAAATGAAACAATGGAACGAAACATACAATACTGAATTACGTGTAGCCGTAAATATTTCGCCAACTCATATTTCAGAAATAGACTTTATCCAAAGATTAAAACAAATTATTAATGAAACTACAATCAATCCCAAATTTTTAGAAATCGAAATTACTGAAATGACGATGATGGACTATACAGATGACTTGATAAAAAAAATCATGGAAATGAAGGAAATGGGCATTACCATTTCTATTGATGATTTTGGTACAGGGTATTCATCATTAAACTATTTACGTCAGTTCCCAATTGATACACTAAAAATTGATAGAACTTTTATTCGAAATATTACGCTTAGCAAATCGGATGAAGCGATGGTAGCTGCTATTATAAAGCTTGCTCATGCACTTAATTTAAGTGTAATAGCAGAGGGTGTAGAACAATTAGAAGAATTACAACTTTTAAAACAACATAATTGTGAATCTGTCCAAGGGTATTTTTATAGTAAACCTTTAAATGTAGAAGATTTCACGAAAAAAATGGAAAGTCTTTACGCCAGTTAATAAAAACAACGCCCAAGAGCCACAAATCTTGGGCGTTTACTTATTCTATAAACATATTTTGTAGTAAAGCTAATTCCTTTTCATCTATCGTCTCACCGTATTGCTCGAGAAGCTGTAAATCTACTTTAATTGTATCTTTAAAATCGATATATAGCTGCACAGTTAAATTACGAATGACAAGTGGGACCGGTTTTTGATGATTAAAACGTTTCATATACTTATATAGAAAATCCTCAGATAACTCACAGCTTTTATTGTCACCTAGCGCATCAAAATCGATAAATTTTATGTGTGACATAATAAAATCTTCGGATAAATATGAATTATAGCGACAAATCGTTGCCCAGTTTAATTCATTTCGATATCGATGTAACCAATGCGGCTCTAAAATAGCACAGAGTAGTGTTAATTGCTGCTCTGAATATGTGTGAATTAACAGGTCCATTTCTTTAATTGAAGGCTTTTTAAATCCTTCTTGATCGTAAATTTGACAGGCGAGAGAAGGGATTCCTTTTATTAAATGTTCGCTTCCTGCCCATTTGTATGGACCGATATCATACTCGAAAAACTGTAAATACACTTCCTCTTCCAATTCCTCAGGATCCAAATAGTTAATCTCGTAATGTTTATAGTAATCTTCATCCTCTATAAATGCCTCTACATCAGATGCAAACTCCGGATTTATGGCCTGCTTGTCGGCCTTTATGCGTTCTATTAAGTAACGTTTAAAGGAAGAAGAAAGACGATTTAAAACAGGATAATTATATTGTAATAATGGAGATACTTCATCTAGATGATGAATCAAATATTTTTCTGAAAGAAATGGATTAGCTAAGCAAATATAGTGAAAGTTTATAAACGGTAAATATGTCTCTAAATCGGCTGGATGCATTTTTGCAGCATGATATCGCCACGTGATATATTTTTTAATAAATGTTTTCGTTAATGACGGGTGTTTCTCTATTATTTGTTCAACATTGCTAGTTTTCAGCTGGACAATACTATCATCTATCATTTCAGGATAGAAATTAGTTGGAAAGTTCAATAGTTTAAATTCCTTTGCGACATTGTACCGCTTTTGACGACTTTTATGCGTAGGGAAGCTATATGAGCCTACTGAACCGCGTTCCTCAAGTAAAATATATGCTAGTTCTTGTTTTTGATCACGTGTTAAACCGATATTTTTCGGGAATTTCACTGATGCAAAGTACGATATATGCTCCATATCATAGAAAAACTTATAATCGCCTTCTGGTGTATATTCAGCTTTAGTCGTATTTTGGCACCAGTATAGCAAAGCACCGTAAATCGGCTCGTAGTTTGAAAAAGTTATATTTGCAATGGAAAAGATGTTGTGGGACATCGATTCATCATAAACAACTTTTATAAATTCAATGTGTTTTATTTTCAGCATTTCTGACCCTCCCAACTTATTATATACTGCAAGTCGCTGATGAATAGTGAAAAGTGTCCGATTTTTTCCAATAAATTCGTGAAATTAGGTTTAAATCTTTCAAAAAATTTTATTTGACTTATCTTTTTATTATTATTCTCGATGAGTAGAGTAGTCGTAGGTGCTTGTTATAGGCAATCTTCTATGGCTTGTTTTACAGATTCATCGAAGAAATGTACACCGGAAATATTCAACAGATAATTGAGTGCGAATGTTTTGTATTTCTGAATTAATACTAGAAAAGCAAATTTAATAATTAGTAGGTACTCCTTAAATAGGTATACACACTAATCATTTCAACAAGCAGATAATTATCTCCAACCTAAAGAAATAATCGATAACAATATTAATCAAAAGACAATGGCATCTATTTCCGTTAAGATAAAAATATAGAATTGTAGGAGGACATATAGATGAATCAATTTATGGAAAGAGCTATACAACTAGCCGTGCAAAATGTACAGGAAGGTGGACAACCGTTTGGTGCAGTGCTTGTAAACAATGAAGAAGTAATTGCTGAAGGTGTCAATGAATTACACAAAATACATGATGTAAGCGGTCATGCGGAGCTACTTGCTATTCGTCGTGCCCAACAACAGTTACAAACTGGTAATCTATCAGGCTTTACGATGTATGCAAGTGGTGAACCATGTGCAATGTGTTTAACAGCAATGTATTTTGCAGGCATTGAGCAAGTATTCTATTGTCAATCTGTAGAAGATGCTACCCAAGTAGGCCTTGATAAATCTAAGTTCATTTACAATGAGCTAAAAAAAGAGAAGCATGAGCGTGCAATGGTAATAAAACAAATGCCATTACATAGTAATCAAGACAACCCTATGGAGTTTTGGGGTAATAAATAATTTGTATTGATTAACAGAGCTGTCCCGTAAGTAGGACAGCTCTTTATTTACGTAAACTTTTGAGCTATCAGTGCAGAAAATAGCAAAAGAGGTATTGGTAAACCAAACCCCACTTTACGTTAAAATTACCCTATAATTGAATCATAATATCGGATATTAACGTATAACAATAAAGAGCAGTTGATACATAAAGACAAATCAGGGGGGATTTAATTAATATGGATTGGAAAACCTTACAAATTCAATCTGAGTACGTCAATCGGCAAATTAATGAATTAGAAAAATTAAAAGAAAAAAAGAAGGCAATTGAAAAACAATTAAAAATTGTGCAAATTGATATTTCTAAATACGAAACGGATATTCAGCAACTTAAATTACAATTAGACAAAACAGAGAAACACTCATTTATTACTTCCATACGCAGTTTATTTGGTAAGAGCGATGTTCAAGAACAGGAAAAACTAGCTGCAATTAAAGAATTCAAGTTGAATGAAAGTTATGCTGTAGCCGAGGAGTATTCACACCAACTAAAAGAGTTGCAACTGCGTATAGATTCACTGGACGAAATAACGTTACAAAACACTTTAGAAAAAAACGTTTTAGATAAAAAGGAATGGCTACGTGTAAATAATAAGGATCGAATTGCCGAGATAGAGCAGATTGATATAAAAAAACAATTATGCCAACGATTAATAACAGAAATAGATGATACGATCGAAGCGGGAAAAAAAGCATATCAAGTTCTATTAACCGCATTAGAAGATATGAAAAAAGCGAAGGACTACTCAGATTGGGACCTATTTTGGGGCGGTGGAATCAAAGCAACGAAAATGAAATACGACAAACTAAAAGATACTTCATACTTTATTCATCATGCTCAAATGGCGCTTCAAAACTTTAAAAATGAGCTACTCGATGTTGAAGAACTTAAACTACATGACGTAGAAATTAATATTAATGGATTTGTAAAATTTTTTAATTTTTTCACTGATGACATATTTAGTGCTTGGAAAGTGCATGAAGAAATTGATTATGTCTTTATAAAACTACAGCGAGTCATTGATGATATTTCTGAAACGATAAATAAGCTAAAGGATAAGCGATATACTGCTACAAGAGAGCTACAAAAAATTGAAAAACAACTGAATCAACTATTGGCATAATTTAAATATGACTTGTTTACCATCAGAAAAATGCGGTTTAACTCTAAACAAGGATGTGTCTAGTACATCTGAATATAGAGAAAATATCTATTAGTTTAACAAAGTATTAAACATTCAATCTCAAAAGCTAATCCCTTAACTATCAAGGGTTTGGCTTTTTTAACATTGGGCTAAGCGCTATAACTTGACGACGAAAACCTACTTACACTTTAAATTTTTAATAAAATAATTAAATTTTTGTCACAAAACAGTACTTTAAACTGTTATAAGGGTACAGTTGACTGATTACTAATTAATAAAGAGGTGAGCTTTTGGATAAAAAAATTATTGAAATGGGAGAAGAGGAGCTGGAAGAAACAATCAATCTTTATGGTGAAAAACTACTTCGCTATGCAACAACGATATTATGTGATTATCATGAAGCAGAAAATATTGTACAAGAAGTTTTTCTTTCAGCCTATAAAAAATGGGATACTTTTGATGGTGATAATCTCTCTGCATGGTTGTACAAAATTACATATAATCGCTGTTTAAATCAACTGAAAAAGCGTAAGATCTTATTTTTTTATGAACTTCGTAGTGAAGTAGTTATTCCAGAGGAAGATACAGGTTTGAGTGATGAGACGCTTCGTGCTTTACAGAAACTTAAACCGAAAGAGCGTGCCTTATTATATGGGCGGATAATGGAGGATCGAAGTTACGAAGAACTATCAATGCTTACAGGAAGTTCCACAGCTGCTTTACGGAAGCAATATCAAAGGGCTAAAGATAAATTCGTTAAATATCTAAACTTTGAATATTGTAGAAAGGAGTCTAATTATGAGCAAATTTGATAAGGACGAAAAAACTATCTATGATACGCTTTCACAAATCAATGTTGATTCAAGTAAACTTGTAGAACAGGTTAAAAGCAAATTACATGAGGAAAGTGCGACTATCCCTGCTAGGCAAAACAGACGATGGGCATGGTCAACGGTTGCGACTATTGTATTGTCGGTGGGGATAGTTGCAAGTGCAACAGCTGCTGCTATAGGAAATTTCGATTGGTTCATAGAGAGATTTAATCCTTCTTTTGGTGAGATTATTGAGCCAGTTGAAGTTTATAGTGAGGATCAAGGAATCCGCATGGAGGTAATCGGTGCACAGAAATATAATAATAAAGCAATTGTTTACTTATCTCTTCAGGATATAACAGGTCAAAACAGGCTTACAGAACAGACTAGCTTCAAAGACGGGTTCAATGTAAAAATGAATTCAAATGAAGCAGTTAATGGAGAAGAGGAGCTTATTTCAGCCGGCTTTTTATTAAGCCAAAAAATCCTTTATTTTAATGAAGATACGAATACCATTTATTATGAGTTTGATATTACAAGTGATCCGAATTCTCCATTAGCAGATCCATTGGAGCTTAGCAGTTTCCTTATTTATTTTGACGTAAAAAACTATATAGACGAACCTATTTCTGTCGACTTTACAGGAACTGAAGATGTTGAAACAATACCAATTGAAAATGAACAAATCTGGGGAGGAAGCAACTGGCCTGAAGATTTAAGTTCAATATCAGAGGCGTTAATGCCAAGTCATTATGCTAATATGCCCCATGGTGAAAAAGATCAGTGGGTTTCAAATATAGGTATAATAGAAGGAAAACTACATGTGCAACTAGGGAAAATTTTCGACAAAGAGTTTGGTCCTAGTGATGCAATGCTTTCTTTAAAAGGTCCAGAAGGTAATTTAATTGAACATGATTATAGTTTCGTATTTTACAGAGATAAGGAAAATAACTTACTTGATCAGAAAAATGACGATTATGCTGATGCAGTTTATAAATACGAAGAATATGTATTTTCTGTAGAAGAAGAGAATATTAGTAACTATGATCTGCTTTATAATGGTGCCGTTACTTCTGGCGTTGAAGGCAACTGGAAGGTAGCAGCAAATATAAGTGATTCAGAACAAAATATTCGCACTTGGAAAAATGACATTTTAGTTGAAGGGCAACTCTTTGAATATATAACAATTAGTCCTCTAGGATTACAAGTAATTGGTACCTATAAAGAAGAAAATAACATGGTCAGTGATATGTTAGTAGAAGTTGAAACTGTAAATAGTATTATCCAGTTAGAAGGTGAAGGGGGAAGTCAAAACCCAAATAAACATACTTTCAATTCAAGTTGGGGTACGAAAGAACCTCTGGATGTTAACGATGTTACAGCTATCATTGTAAATGGCACACGAATACCGATTAAATAATAAGGTGACTAAGAATATAATTTCACACATTAGTTAAACAATAAATCCATTTTATTAAACAGGAAACCCTTGATCCAGTCCGAGATTGAGGGTTTTTTTATTGTAATTCCCTTAACGTTATATTTTCGCATTTTCCTAGCGCTACCTTTGTTAGAAAACCAATAAAAGCTGTTTGTAATTCATTTACACAAAATGGGAGAGTTTGTTTTGAAATAATGATATGGTGTAGTGAAGAGAAAATGAAAAAGGAGGGACCAGGCGCAGCCTACAGATGCACGCCCAGCCTTCAATACATTCAACAATATATTGTCATTTGCTCAATAGATAAACAACGTAATTTACTAATTTTATTTTATAGAATTTTATGTTACCAAATTTATGTTATACGGATTTAAGATAATTTTTGAGGAGAGAAAGCATGAGCAAAAATAATATATGGTCATTTAATGAAAAGTATTTAAGTGAACATCCATTACCGAATAATTCGAAAATAAGTTTAAAAAATTTACGAGATGAGTTGAGAAATTCCACAAAGAAAGCTCTTATTCCTGGCTGTGTCATTGTATTAGCTGAAAAAGGAGAAATTAAGTGGGCAGAAGCTTTTGGTTCTCGTCAAATTCAACCTACTCAAGAAAAAATGACTTTAGATACAATATTCGACTTAGCGTCTTTAACTAAAGTTGTAGCAACCCTCCCCGCCATACTTCATTTAATAGATCAAGGTATACTTAGTTTACAATCCTGTTTAAAAGAATTCTATCCAGAATCTGAAGATGGTCCATTAGGGAATGTTACGATAGCTCAATTATTAACACATACTTCTGGTCTTTCGGCTCGTACTTATTTAAAACAATACGGCGAAAGTAAAAATGAAATGATTAAAGGCATCCTACAAAGTCCGCTTGAAAATGCCAACGGAAGTATGGTTTCTTATAGCAATAGAGGTTTTATTTTATTAGGTGAAATTGTTGAAAAAATAAGTGGTGAATCTTTATATGATTATGTCCAAAAACATATTTGGAACAAGATAGATATGCATGAGACTATGTTTACCCCACATAATCAAGACTATCTTTTACGAGTAGCTCCTACAGAATTTAGAGAAGAAATTCAGGCATGTTTAAAGGGAACTGTTCATGATGAAAATGCTTCTATTTTAGGTGGTATTGCAGGGCATGCTGGAGTCTTTTCAACTGCTAATGATTTAGTTCAATTTTGCAATATGATTATGTCAAAAGGTTTTTATAAAGGACAAAAAATATTAAACGAACAATTAATAGCTAATTCTATGATAAATCATACTAGTCATTTAAACGAGCCAAGAGGTTTGGGTTGGGATTTCTTTTCTACTGATGTAAGAGAGAATGCGATCATAGGACATCTCGGATTCACTGGAACTAGTTTATGGTTTGATCCATTAAAGGAGATTTACTGTATCTTTTTAACAAATAGAATACATCCATCACGAGAAGCATTGTTTATAAGATCTATTCGATCATCAATATTAAATACAGTTTTTTAATTGAGCTTACTAATAAAAGCGGCAGATTAATGTTTTTTTATAAATAATTATTAAAAGGAGCTCAGCTATGGAGCGAGATAAATTTATACCTGATCAACATAGAAAAGCACGTTCATTTTTCCGTATACTAGGACCTACACTACTAATTATAAGTTTAGTATGCATGATAGTAGCCGCTGTTGATTTTTTTACACTGCAAATATTTGAGGAACCGAAATACTTTTGGCTATTTTTTGTAGCAATACCGCTCTTATTTGTCGGATTTACACTTTCAGGATTAGGTTACGGTGGAAATCTTGCAAAGTATCAGAGTAGAGAATATGCACCAGTTGCAAAAGATACATTTAACTATTTAGCAAAAGAAACAACAGTTGGAGTAAAAGAAATTTCTAATGCAATTCAACAAGGAAACAAATCAAATCAATCTTTAAATTGTCTTAACTGCCATCAGCAAAACCCTATTAATGCAAAGTTTTGTAATCAATGTGGTGAACATTTAATACTGATTTGCCAAAGTTGTAAACAAGAAAATATCGTAAATGCAAGTTTTTGTAATCACTGTGGTACCGAGTTAAGTTAGACATTCATTCAGGAACCTTTTTGCAGTACCTATAATAGACTAATATTTATCATATAAATATCTCATTATTGGAGGATATTATGACATTCGACAAGCTACTGAATGGTGGTTATATCATCTATTTTAGGCACGCTGAAGCAACAAGCGGGAAAGATGCACAAAATGTAAATTTTAAAGATTGTAGTACTCAAAGGAATTTAACCGAAAAAGGGAAAGAACAAGCAATAATGATTGGCAACGTCCTGAGGCAAAATGGAATACCAATTGAACCAAGTGTCATTTCAAGTCCTTTTTGTAGAGCAGTTGACACTGCAAAGCTAGCGTTTCCCAATAAGATGATTAGAATTGATTATTCATTAGCGGAAATTGTTCCTTTAAGTGAAGAACCAAAGATGACTGCTGCTAAAAGAAAACAAATAATTTATGAAATTAATAGGTTATTCGAATTACCAACGCAAACAGGAAAAAACAGAGTAATCATTGGCCATAGTTTTCCTAAAGATATTGTGCTAGGTGATGTACCGTATTCGACTGGCACTATTATTCAACCAAAAGGCTGGAAAAATGGATATGACGTAATTGGACAATTAAATATTAATGAATTAGATTAGCAGCGTGGATGTAAACAATCGACGCTGCTTTTATTTATATTATGGCTCGAACGATATAACGGGAAAACGTTATAGGTAAGCCGTCTGCTGTTGCATTTTGCTCAAAAATAGTAGTAATTTCTTTTAAGTGTTTTTCTTTTAATGTTTCGTAAACTGAAGGCAGCTGTCCAAAACAGCATAACTTTAGGACATCTAATGGGGAATGAATAGTTTCAATACTATTGATTTCTTCAATCTTACTTGAAGAAAAGTTACTAGCAGAAAGTCTTTCGTTTAGTGTATCTAAAATTGGAGTACCTTTTATGCAATGGAACAGATTTGGAAATAAAACCGGTAACTCCTTACCTTGCTGATCTCCTGGATGAAGACCCATTACTACACCATTCTTTTTGACGACTTTTTTGAGAGAGGGATATGCAGAGGTTGGACCTTTTCTAATAATTGCGCAATCAAATGCATCTTTTTCAAAAGGTAAACCATGTTTTGTATTTCCAACAACAAATGATACATTTGCCTTTTTATTCTCATTAGCGACTTGAATGAATTGATCTGTCACATCAAAACCAACTATTTCTTTTGCCACTACACTACATTTCAATGTGAAATCGCCATGTCCACAGCCTATTTCAATTACTTTTTTATTCTTTATAACTTGAAATACTTCTTTATCAAAAATTGATTCTCCATTCCAATCCGATACTGTAGAATTCCAAGGATATAAGTACTTCTCTTGCAGTTCACCAAGCTGTTTATACCATTGTATTGAGTGAGGGGACAACCACTTTTTTAAAGTCGATGGATCAATGAATGCCATATTTTTAACCCTCCGCTAACAATTCTTTTGTTTTTAGCAAACCCAAATCAACTGAAGTTTCTATATAACCAATAATCTGATTAAATGTAAATACATTAAGCTGTTCATTTATAACTTCATTACCGTATTCCATATCTCCAAGTGCATAAGGAACAAATTTTTCAACATCTATAGATTTAACTTCTTCTAAATCCATAATTGTTGGAAAATGACTAAGTTGTTTTTTTAGTTCATCTTTTACTCCATAGTATTCTAATAATTTTCCATTTAGCAATTTGAAATCATTATGGTATAGCTTATGTAATCCTTCATCGGCTTCCATTCGGTTCCTTAACCACGAAAGGTTAAAACCTCTTAAAAAGATATCATCAGCAATTAAATGTGTATAGTATCCTAATATATAATGATTTACATTTTCGTTTTGTGAGCTATATTTATCTAAAAACCCTTTATAATCAACCCTTCTTGAATAATCTTTAACATCCCCTATAAAAAAATGTGATAAGTTCTTTTGCTCAAATGCAAAAACAGCATCTGGAGCAATACTGCCAAGCAAAAATAGAGTTTTATCTTTTATTGATAAAGAATCTGCTATTTTATTACCAATGATTAAATGCATTATTCTTGAACCCAAAATACTCAACCCCTTTTAATATTGATGAATAAAACTTGAACAAATAAAATAAGGAACTATCATTTTATTATTGCATATATTTCCTTTTATGGCAGTATCTATTTGCCATTGTGACAAGCTTTTAATACTTAATAAAAGTAGCGAAAATACATAGATATAGATAAGCTAAGGTTGCTCCCTTGAAATTGGATTCAAGCTTTCGCAAATAAAAAATTTATATTGTTTAGATGATACTAAATTAAACTCATCCCACTTTTCAAAGGAAAATCATTTGATTTGTAGAATAAATTTTATATTAAATGATTTTTGAAAATCATTAGTTACTGAAAACCTGAATAAGCTTTTATTCTCTAAACATAGAAAATCGTTAAAGGAGATAAGGAAATGGATTACAGAATTGAAAACATAGAATATGAATTAAGAATCGTAGGAAGAGGAATGCCAGTACAAACAAGCAAGGCATTTAAAACGATTCCAACGCTCTGGAACAATGCTAAAAAAGAAGGGGTTATAGAACAACTAAAAGAGATGGCTTGGGAAAACCCAAAATGTACCCTAGAAAGCTTATTAGGCGTATGTGGGAAAGAAGCAGCGATTACCGATGATGAGTTTACCTATTTCATGGGCGTGCGATTTGATGGGGAAATTCCAAAAGATATGGAAACCATAACGATTCCACCATCTACATGGGCAGTTTTTCCGAATATAACTGAAGCTTGGAAGCAACTTTATACAGAATGGGTTCCAACGTCAGGTTTTAAGTTAGCTCATTTGCCTTATATTGAATGCTATTACGGTCCCAAACATAAACCTAGACATGAGTTATGAGTTCCAATAATAGCAAAATAATTTTATTCAAACTAAAATAAATGGATAACACTTTTAAGGTATTACGCGCGTGAGATTGACATCATTTTACTGTTTTGTTAAAGTTGAATGAAATATTAAATCAATGATGTGGCCAAGTAAGTAAGAATTGTGAAACAGAAAATATAGCAGTTGCTGAGAGCTATATCACCACTTCTTTTCTGAAACCCTACCACGGAGACGTTATGCAAACATAACCGAGTCGTTTTCGTTACAAAACGGTAAAGGGTTTTAAGCCTCGCTTAAAACTAAATCTAGGTGGTACCACGTTGATACGCACAAAGACGTCCTTATGCATAGGGCAGCTTTGTGCTTTTTATTTTGTACAATAAGGAGGATGTTCAAATGTCATTACAACAATCAGACTTTTCAAAATGGTATATCGAAACAATTCAAAAGGCAGATTTAATGGATTATACACCGGTGCGCGGCTGTATCGCTTTCAAACCAGATGGATATGAGATGTGGGAGCATATACAAGAAGAAATGGATCGTCGTTTTAAAGAGACCGGTCACCGCAATGCCTATTTCCCAATGCTAATACCGGAATCCTTCTTCGAAAAAGAAAAAGATCATATTGAAGGTTTCTCCCCTGAGCTTCCTTGGGTAACAGAAGCAGCGGGCGAAAAACTAGAAGAACGTTTAGCACTTCGCCCAACATCAGAAACAATGATCGGTCACCTATATTCTATTTGGATTAAAAGCTATCGTGATTTACCAGTTTTAATCAATCAATGGGCAAATGTATTTCGTTGGGAAAAGAAAACACTGCCTTTCATTCGCACATCAGAGTTTTTATGGCAAGAAGGGCATACTGCACATGTTGATGAAGATGATGCACGTCAAGAAACGATGCAAATGCTCAATATCTATAAGGAAGTCGTAGAGGAGTTACTCGCTATTCCTGTCTATGACGGAGGAAAAACACCTTCAGAGCGTTTTGCCGGTGCTGTTGATACGTATTCGATTGAAGCGATGATGAAAAATGGGAAGGCTGTACAAGCAGGTACATCTCATTATTTAGGCACAAAATTTGCAGAGGCATTTAATATTAAGTATTTAAATAAAGAAAATCAGCATCAATATGTACACACTACTTCTTGGGGTACTTCAACACGCTTAATTGGATCCGTTATTATGGTTCATGGTGATGAACAAGGGCTAGTGTTACCGCCACGTATTGCTCCAACCCAAGTCGTTTTAATTCCAGTTGGGCCATGGAAAAAGAACCCTGGCATTATGGAGAAACTTGATGAGATTTATGCTGCCTTAAAGAATAAGGGAATTCGAGTCCGACTTGATGATTCCGACCAATCACCAGGCTTCAAATTTAATGAATGTGAATTAAAAGGTGTACCAGTTCGTATTGAACTTGGACCACGTGATTTAGAAAACAATCAAGCATTACTGAAAGCACGTGATGAAGGAGAAAAACAAATCATTCAGCTGGATGAAATTATTTCAGCAATCGAGACAGAGCTAACAATGATGCAATCTCGCTTATTAGAAAAAGCACGTTTACTCCGATATACTCATTCTCATACAAATATAGACACATTGCAGCAATTACAACAGCATATCGCCTCTTCAAAAGACAACGGCTCCATTCCAGGTTGGATTCTTGCTGGATGGTGTGGCAATAATATGTGCGAGGAAAGAGTAAAAGAGGAGACAAAATTCACTTCACGTAACATTCCGTTTAACCCACCAATAACGAAAAATTCATGTATTTGTTGTGGGGAGGAAGCAAAGCATACAGTTTGGTTTGCTCATGCTTACTAATAAATTTTTATTAACCCAATGTATTTAGGAAAATTGCTGAATTTAAGCTATGATTAGGAGTTGATTACTTCGAAAACAAAACTCAACTATCCGTATATCTATCTATTAATGGAACCAAATATAGTGTTTGTATATCAAATTCACACACATAAATATTTAACTTCAGCAGATTTTACTGAAGTTGGTCTGTTCGAGGTATATGAAATAAATAATCCGGATGAATTTGAGCAGTTTCTACATGAAGAACATCGACAAGTTCAAGGTAGGAGCATGTTCTTAAGTCAAGATGAATTAAACGGGTTGATAGAAGAAATAAATAGGCAAATTCATTCCTATCGTCAATCCACAACTATACAGGAAAAACAACAAGGGGCCATTCATATCGTAATGTCAGAGTCAGCAGCAGGATCTTTACGTGTAGGATTACCTAGACCAAAAACGGTGATTGGCGTTCCAGATTCTTTATCGATTGGCCCCCTATGGAAGTTGCATGAAAAAATAGGACAAAATTTCCGAAATGAATGGTTGTTTGAAAATATCAATTACGAGCAGGAAGATGGTGAAATGCAACAAAAATTCAACAATACATTATTGCAAATTGAGGATATTTCGAATGATGTTCCCATCTATATTTGGTATGGCAATAATGCAGACGAACAAATTGGCCTTCGTTTTATTCTCTATTTACTACGAGAAAAGACAAATGATATTTATCTAATGAACTCAACAGATCTATATGAGAAATATAGAAAAACTAATGAAAAGCAGGCTATTTTTCATACGGCGCAAGTTGATGCAGATTTTTTAGAACTAATATTTGAGCGTATTGACAACCATAAACTATTAACGGCTGAAGAATGCAGACAATTTCGTAAGGAATGGGAAAAGCTATCTGAAACGAGAGATGTTTTATGTTCATTTGATAGTGATGAAATATTAGCTTTACCTGAAGATCATTATGATTCACTTATTTTAGAATCAATTGAGAACCTACACAATGGTCAGGAAACTAAAGAATTTATCAAAGTAGGGCTCATTATCGGAGAAATATATCAGCATCAATTTATTGATATTTTCTTTCTAGAGTATAGGATACGACATTTAATTTATAACGAATTACTCGAGTTAAAAGGAATCCCTAGATCCATGAGACACTATAGTGTTCGATTACGCTGATACATCCTTTAATAAATGGCTGCCGGGTGCTTGGATGGAAACATCAGTGAAACTTTATTATTAAGTAATGCACACACCTCCATTATATGGTAAAATAATATACATTAAATGAAAGAAGGTGAGCAAAATGACAAACTTATTTATTCAACTAGATCGACTAAAGTTGTCATATTTATCGTGCTCCCAGTATGCGTATTTTTAATGGACGTAAACTCTTTTTAACGTGCAGATAAACCTTATGGCTACTTTAATGTGCCATAAGGTTTTTTATTTTGCCTTTATTTGTACTTTCATTAGCCTTTTTTTAGGAGGAGATAGAATGACAGGAAATATATTAATAAAAAATATGACATTTAAATATGTATCTATGCTGCAGCCGCTATTTAAAAATGTCAGCTTAAACATTAATGAACATTGGAAGTTAGGGCTTGTTGGTCGGAACGGTCGAGGGAAAACGACCTTTTTAAACATCCTTTTAAATCAACTAGAATATGAAGGGGCAATACAATCTACGTTAGATTTAAACTATTTCCCTTCATATCCGAACAGCCATGACGATTTCACCGCTTTAGAAGTATTAATGAAACATAATCCGCATATCGATATTTGGCAAATCGAACGTGAACTAACATTAATGGATTTATCACATGAAATACTAGATAGAAAATTTCACGTATTAAGTGGTGGAGAACAAACAAAATTGTTACTCATAGAGCTATTTTTGAATGAAAATTCATTTCCTTTAATTGATGAGCCAACAAATAATTTAGATTTACATGGCAGAAAAATCGTTGGACAATATTTAAAAAGTAAAAAAGGATATATTGTGATTAGTCACGATGAATCATTTTTAAATCAATTCATCGACCATGTATTAGCTATAAATAAAGAATCGATTGATTTAATAAGTGGCAATGTAGAGACGTGGAAACATGAAAAAGCAAATGCTGATAAACTCTCTGAAGAAACGAATACTAAACTTAAAACGGAAATAAAAAGGCTAAATGATGTTTCGAGACAAGTGAGTGCTTGGGGGCAAAAAAAAGAAAATAGTTCAAATGATGCTTCAGCAAGGCGACTAGCTGCGAAACAAATGAAAAGAGCCAAAGCCATTAAGAAAAGAACCGAAACGATGATTGAAGAAAAGGAAAGTTTGATACATAATATCGAGCATGTATCCGCGCTTAAAATGATTGTTGAACATCCACGAAAACAAGTGTTATTCTTCCGTGATTTTTCAATTTTGCGTGATGGTATACCACTTTTTGAGCCAATCAATGTAGATGTATATCCAAATGAGCGATTTTTTATAGAAGGAAAAAACGGAGTTGGAAAATCGACCTTATTCAATTTTATTCTCGGAAACGAACAGCTAGAAACGATTGGAGAATACCGAATAAATCTCCCTGAACATGTATCAATCTTAAATCAAAAAAGCCAAGAGGAATTAGATTATTCTTCCTTTATTACGCAATTATCAACTAAAGAAGAAAAAGAAGAATATTGGCATTTGTTATATCAACTAGGTATCCAGCGAGCTAGTTTTTCCGATAAATCCAGCAAAAATTGGAGCTCTGGGGAACAGAAAAAAGTATTTTTAGCGCATGCATTATTAGGGAAAAACGAGTTATTTATGTGGGATGAAGTGACCAACTACTTAGATATTATGGTAATTAATCAGTTGTTAGATGCTATTAAGAAATATCAGCCGACAATGATAGGGATAGATCATAACGAATTTTATGTTAACGCTATTGCTACAAAAAAGATAGAATTATTGCCTTATTGAGATGAATATACAGAATCCTTCTGATAAAATGAAGAGCAAATAATACAATATAATAATAGTGAACAAAAAGAAGCGATTTATTAACTACTTTTAAGTATATATCAATGAAATTGGAGGGTTTTTATGATTAGAGAGGCGACAATTCTAGATACTAAAGAAGCTGCTGAACTAGCTTTGCTGCTTTGGCCAGACCACACTTTAGAAGAATTTATTCAACAAATGGAGGAACTGATTGAACAACAAGATGCAGCTATATTTTTAGCTTTCCATGAAGGTGAGTCCATTGGGTTTGCGCAATGCCAATTGCGCTATGATTATGTTGAAGGGACAAGTACGAGTCCAGTAGGCTATCTAGAAGGGCTTTATGTAAAAGATGCATTTCGTCAACAAGGAGTTGCCAAAAGCTTAGTAAAGAATTGTGAGAAATGGGCAAAGATCAAAGACTGCCAAGAGTTTGCAAGTGATTGTGAATTAGAAAATAACGAAAGTCTAGCAATGCATCTTAAATTAGGCTTTACAGAAGCAAATCGTATTATTTGTTTCAAAAAGACGCTTTAAGATGTGGTCAAAACATATTAGTATTTTTCTACATGCTTATGACTATATTCAAAAAGACGTAAATAAAAGACTAATTGATTTTACACAAAATTTCGTTAAACGTAAAATAATAACATAATACTTTGCTTTGAAAAGCGTTGTACCTTAATATGGTTTGACGCTTTTTTCATTTATAAAATATGGTATTATTAATATAGTGAGAAAGTAATTTGAATGAAGGGCTAACATATTTTTCTTTAAAAACAGGAAAAAGATGTACTGCTTAGTGAATCTATTTGCAAAAATAGAGTCTATATCAAGCAAATAGATGCGGCGATGACATTTAATCAGCATACATATGAAGCACTGATGGAATCACTATAAGGAATGACGGAAATTGGATGTTAGATTAATATTATTTAATCTTTTTATTAATTACATCGAAAAAAACATCAGGTTGTTGTAGCTAAGTATTAGAGAGAAGGTTTTTCATGAAGAAGTATAAAGGTGAATTATTAATGATGATTACCGCTGTTATGTGGGGTAGCGGTTTTATTGGGATGTCAATAGGCTTAGAGCATTGGAGCGTAATGCAATTAATGGCGCTCCGTTTTACACTAGCAACGATCTTATTAGCGGTTATTTTTAATAAAAAACTAAGGCTTATTTCTAAAAGTGTATTCTGGAAAGGCTCCATTTTAGGTGCTATTTTATTTATAGGGTTTACCTTGCAAACACTAGGCCTTGAGTATACAACTCCGTCTAAAAATGCCTTTTTAACGGCCATTAACGTCATTGTTGTACCAATCATTGCGTACATCATTTATAGACGGCGATTTGACCGCTTTGAGATTTTGGCAGCTATCATCGCGATTGTCGGTATCGGATTTTTATCGTTACAAGATTCCTTTAATATGAATCTCGGGGATATGTTATCAATCCTATGTGCCATTGCTTTTGCATTCGATATTTTTTATACGAATGTTTTCGTAAAAAAAGAAGATGCATTAGCATTAACAATCGTTCAATTTATCGTAGCATCGATTTTAAGCTGGATTGGTGTCTTTGCACTTGGGGAAATTCCAACATCAGCAAGTACGGAAGGCATCTTAACGATTATTTATCTTGCAGTTTTTTGTACGCTCGTTGCTTATGCATGCCAAAATATTGGAATGCAATATGCAGACCCAACAAAATCTGCGTTAATTCTGTCAACAGAATCTATATTTGGTACACTTTTATCTGTCCTATTATTAGGCGAAATATTAACAGGGCGAATGATTTTTGGTTGCTTCCTGATCTTTATAGCGATTATTATTGCAGAAGTGAAGCCTTCCTTTAAAAAATCTATAATAAACGCTTAACAAAAACTAGGCTTTCATTTAATTATGAAGCCTAGTTTTTTTATTATCTGTATCAATAGAAAGCATACTGTTAGCGGATTCTTATTTTAAGCTGCCTATTTTAATGTTGATAGAGCAAAAATATAGATGAATCGATGAAAAGAATATGGAAATAATTATTAAAAAAGTTCGTATTTTAGGTAAAATTGTATAATATGAAACTAATACAGTATTCATTCGTAAATTAATTAATATATACAGAATGTTCAGGATAGAACTATAGTAGAATATTAGGTAGCTATACATGACGCTAAGAGCAATAATTCAGATTTGAGGTGAAGAAATCGTTGAAAAATAAAAAAGGCTGGGGAGTAATTATTGCGGCTGGGTTATTTGTTTTATCTAAATTTAAATTTGTTTTAGTAATATTAAAAGTTTTGAAGTTTCAAACATTAATCAGTATGGCCGTATATTTATGGATGTATGCGCTCCTATTCGGGTGGAAGTTTGCAGTAGCTTTGGTTTATTTAATATTTATACATGAAATGGGACATACATACGCTGCTAGAAAATTAAAATTACCTGTAAGCCCTGCAATTTTTATACCTTTTGTTGGAGCCGCCATTTCTATGAAAGAAATGCCGAAAAATGCGAAGGATGAAGCCTATTTAGCCTATATGGGGCCAGTTTTCGGGTTGCTTGCCTTTTTACCGGCGATTCCATTGTATTTTTATAGTGGGGATTCGTTTTGGGCACTAGTTATCTTTTTAGGAGGATTAATAAATTTATTTAATTTAATTCCAATTACGCCGTTGGATGGAGGACGAATTGCAGCTGGTATTAGCACAAAGTTGTGGGCGATAGGGTTAATCATTATACTTGGTTATTCGATTTATACCTTTAGTTTTTTAGCATTTATTATAACAATTGTTGGTGCAACAACGTGGTATAAAATTTATAAGCAACAAAAAAATCTAGTGAATGATGAAAAAGAGGTAGCAACATATATTGAGACAAACAGATTGCTAAGAGAACATTCTCGAAATGCATCATCCATTAGTAACTTTACGTATTTTGCACGATCGTTTAGATCCAGTATTTTAAACGAATCATTGAGAGATTCATTTGATATTTTAAATAAAGTGGAAGATTTAGAAACAACAGAAGAACAAGATAAATATTATATCAATGAATTTCTATTACGTTTTGATGAACAGGTTCAAAAAATCAAAAATGAATACGAGCAAACAGCTACTTATTATAAAACTGATAATAAAACAAAACTAAAATTGTTTATGATTTATTTAGGTCTAGCTGTATTTTTGGCAGCAAGTACTTACTTTGGAAATGCTGCAATTATGGAGTCTGAAGAAATGAAAACAATTTTAGGTAAATAGGTTTGTTGAACAAGTGAATATTTCCCAAAAATTATGAGAGCGTTAATCAAATAAGTAGATTAACGCTCTATTTGTTGAATATTATAGTAGGACTTTACCGTTAAACGACTATTACTCTCTTAGTCGTATAATGTACAACTCCTTTATTTAAAACATCTAAGGGTGAACACGTTCAAACGCGAAACCTTTACCAATTATTTCCGTCAAATTGTATACAAAATATATAAAGGGGGACTTGGAATGGAAAGTTTGAAAAAACGAAAACTTTTTATTTACTTAATAGTAGCTACAGCTTTTTTGTTAGTTGGGACCTTTGTTTATGCTTTATTACGGGATGACGACCCTTATAAGTATTTCACTGGTATGGGAGATGAATTTGATATTTCACCTGATGATAAACACTTTCTTTTTTCCTATTACATAGATGGTCAAGAAGGGATTTATAAAGCTAATGTGGACGGTACAGACGTTGAGCAGTTAACTAGTTCTGAAACAGATAGACATCATGCACCGAAATACTCTCATGATGGTACGAAAATAATATTTTTATCTAAAAATCCAGAGGGTATAAACTCGCTGTATATAGCAAATGAGGATGGAAGTCAACAGAAGCAATTAATACCTACTAGCGTTCACGTTTCCGAAGCGGTCTTTTCCTATACAGGAGAAACCATCTATTACATTGGAATGCCGGCAGAGGCTTTTAAAAAAGCTGAGGGCGAAACGACTGAGGGATTTGATTTATATAGTGTTAATATAAATGGTGAAAATATCAAACAATTAACTAATGAAAATTATTTTGACATGGAATCACTTATTGTTTCACATGATGGAAAAGCAATATATTATAGGTTGTTTGATATGAATAAAGAAAAAGTTACTATGTATTCACTTGAAAACAAGTTGGAAAAAGAAGCGGCAATATCAGAAGCGCTGCCAAATGATAGCTACTATATTCAACTGTCCCCAAATGAGGATAAACTGGCTTACACGGCTATTGCGGAAGAATCTCTAAACAGTCCTCTTTATGAATATGAGCTATTTATAATAGATACCGAAGAGCGTCAACCGAAAAGATTAACAGATTTTAATTCTTCTGTAGTTGCGCCTATATTTTTCCATCATCAAAATCAAATAGCATTTTTAAACTATACGAATTGGCCAATTGACCCTGCCAAAAATGATCTTTTTGTATTAGATCTTGGTACGGAAGAATTACAACCTGTTCATATGGCTGTTTCTAATCAAAATTCCAGTAATTGGTTAATAAAAGGGATTAATCAACTCGTAAACGGAACGACAATTACGGTTATATATATAATCATGATTGGATTATTGATAACTTATCTTCATCAATTTCATTCTAAAAGAAAAAGTTATGTACCCGCTATTGCAAGTTTAATCCTTACAATTATCGTATTTATCAGTAGCGTTATCGTAGCATTTAATGTTGATCCATGGTATGGGATTGGACTTGGGACGTTTGCTGCAGTTCTGATGGGTTGTACTCTTTTAGTTTTTGGGTATGCATTTGTTTTAAACCTTGTCGGGAAAAGTAGAAAAGAATAGCAATTAAAGGGAGAGTGGTTCATATTATAACAATTTCATCCGTAGTACTAATAATTTTTTAATACTAACTTTCATTCTTACTTTTAAACGGCCTTGGACACTTAATTTTATAATATGGGGCTTGTACTTTGCATTAATTTTTACGCCCATCTTTACTGTTGCTGGTTCATTTATCTATAGAGATATAACACAAGATGGATTTGCAGGAATCGGATTTCTGCTTTTATTCGTACCTTTTGAAGTAATTTCAATCCTTATGATAATTGTAGGATGTATAGGAGTTATTGCGAAAAAAAAGAGACAGAATGAAAATCTATCTAATGCGAAATAATTAAATGTACAATTATATTCAATGATTAAGGCATTGATCCGAAAAGGGTTAATGCTTTTTTTGTTAAACATCTTTTCTTCTGATAAAACGCATATCCCTTCAACTGAATATGAGTCAGAAAAGAGTTAGTTGCTTAAGTCTGTTATGTTCACGATGAACCTTTTAATTAGATGGTTTACCAAATATTTATATTTATTTACAAATTTGGTTGACGCAATAGGTGTATTAAGCCTATAATACAGTTCAAGGAATACATTAACAATTTTACACATTTTTTGAGGAAGGTGTATGAACTGGTTAATACACCCGACGGATTAGCGAAGTAAAGATTTAACGGAAGGTCTTTTTTAAAAAAGTACCTAGCTCATCATTATGCACAATGTGTATTAAGCGCTTAATACACTTTAGTTTGATTTATAAGGAGTTGAGTTGATTGAATGTAAAGTTTAATAATCGCGATCCGGTTTATGTGCAGGTTATAAGGCATTTTAAAGAGCAAATCGCTAAGGGATATTTTGAAACTGGCCAAGAGATTCCATCAAGAAGGGAATTGGCTAATCAGCTAAAGATTAATCCCAATACTGCACAACGAGCTTATAAGGAAATGGAGGAACAAGGATTGATTTTTACTGAGGGAAATATGCCGAGCTGCATTACGAAAGATGAAGCAGTCCTAAAAAGTGTTCGTGAGGAATTAATTATCGAAGCGGTTGACTTATTTTTAGGTTCCATTAAATCCATCAATGTGCCGTTACCTGAAGTGTTGGAACTCGTTAAGAAAAAACATGATGCCGAAAGCGGGGAAGCGGAGGAATAGTTATGATTGAAGTGAAAAATATTAAGAAAAAATACGGCAGAAAGCAAGTTTTAAAAGGTCTTAGCTTCACTGCTAAAAAAGGGGAAATTACTTGTTTAATCGGTATTAACGGAGTAGGAAAAACAACAATTATGAAAGCGATTATGGCCCTCACTCCGATTAATAGCGGGGATATTTTGATAGATGGGGAAAAGGTTCGAAAAGAAAGCTATGAAAAGATCACCTATATTCCCGATACAATCACGATGCTGCCTCAAATGAAAATAAGTGATGCGTTTACGTTCATGGCGGATTTTTATAACAGCTGGAATCCACAAAGGGCAGAAGAGCTGCTGCAATTTTTCAAACTAGATCCTACAGACCGTATTGGCAATTTATCAAAGGGCAATGCGGCTAAAGTCAATATGCTATTAGGTTTGGCACTAGATGTGGATTACTTACTGATGGACGAACCATTCTCTGGTATTGATATTTTCTCGCGTGAACAAATTGCAGAGGTGTTTACAAGTCATTTAATTGAAGAGCGTGGTGTAATTATCACAACTCATGAAATCAGTGATATTGAACACTTAATTGATACAGCAGTTCTTATAAATGACGGTGAAGTTATTAAGGAATTTAACGTAGAGGATGTACGTGAAAATGAAGGGAAATCGGTCGTTGATGTCATGCGGGAGGTGTATCGTGGATGAAAAGCTATGTAAAACTTGTTAATTTCGAAATAAATCGTTTTTTCAAACTGTACTTAATTTTAATGGGGTTAACAATTGTCTGTCAGGTCTTTGGCGCAATTATCTTCTCAAAAGGATATATGATTAGTGCGAATCGCATTATTTATGAAAATCAACTATCAGTAAGTCAATATACTGAGCAATACGGGACTTTCTCATTTGACCATTTCTTTTCTTCTGGATGGATTGAAATACCAATCTACTTTTGTATCGCAATGTTGACGATATATGTTTTCTTTATTTGGTATCGAGATTGGTTTGGGAAAAATACATTTATTTATAGATTATTAATGTTGCCGACTGAAAGAATAAATATTTACTTTGCTAAACTGACGACAATTATGCTTTTAGTACTTGGCTTAATCACTATGCAAATATTATTAATACTAATAGATATGCAAATTGTTAATAGTATTGTACCAGCAGATTATAGAACGTATTTTTCAATTTTTGAAAATAATCATCTAGATTTATGGCTCTTGCTCTATCCGAACACATTTATTGAATTTATTATGATGTATGGGTTCGGGCTAATTTTTGTAGCAGTCCTATTCACGGCCATTTTATTTGAGCGGAGTTACCGTTTAAAAGGTATTTTCTTCGCAATTGTTTATGGAATGCTTTCATTCGGTGTCTTTATTACGCCGTTTTTATTAGCTGGTAATACAAGCTATTTTTATCCGCTTGAAATATTTCTAATGGTAATCGGAGCAAGCATCCTCGTGTTAGGCAGTGCCATTTGGATTGCGAATCATTTGCTAAAACATAAAATCAGGGTCTAATGGGGGGAATGACATGAAAAAATATTGGAAAATTATATTGATTAGTGTAGTAATCGTGATCACTATCAGTTCCTACTATATCCAGCTAGCAATGGCTTCTAAAAACGATGTATCCTTTAAAATTGAAACAATTAGCGGAAATAACGAAGAAATCAACAATCTTCTTCTTCAGGCTTCTTATCATAGTGATAAAGCTCATCATTTGCTGACTATTTCAGAGGGAGGGGTGACTGTTTCGGATCAAATGAACCGGTCTTTTATTGAAGATTTGATGTCTGGTCGTTATGTACCTTTGGTGTTTCAAAATTACATTCAAGAACACCGTAATTTTATGCGCGGAAAAGTTTTGCACGAAAGTAGGTATTTTGAGGATGAAGCGCGTTTGATTTACGCAACTTTTCTTGATAATGACCAAAAAGTGATCCTAGGAAATCCTTTAACGCTGCAAATCGATATACTCGATAAACATACAAATGACAGTTCATCATTTAAAATCAATACGCCAGCACAAGCAAGCTATGATTGGATAAATTTAACTGATATCTATGTGGAAAATGGAAAAATAAAAATATTAGCAAGTGGCTTTTCCATGAATGGTGGACAGGAGCTACGTATTTTTACGGTAGATGAAAACAAAAAAGAATTTGAACATGACTTAAAAATTGCGCCTATAAAGCCAGACGAAGAAATGTACAATATCCGTTTATTTATTCATTCCGATAAAATTCAAAATGAAAAGTATTACTTATATTATGTAAATGAAAATAATAATCAATTCGGACGTGGCCAATCCGAATCAATCCCAGGCATAATGTATCTTTATAACAATACGAATAATGAAGTTGAAGAGTGGGAGATTCCTGCTAAACTAAAACCAAATATCGGCAGTATAGTTGTTCAAGGTGAGTATATATATATTCCCGTCCATTCAGTAAAAGGTTTAGAGCTGAACCGTTATAATATTGAAAAGAAACAATGGGAAGAGTCTATACACCACAATTATGCAAATACTTCTAATTTTGGAAGCGAACCATTTTTACAGCTTTCAGATGGGAAACTTTATTTAGTGAGTCGTGTTTCTGATGGTCATTTATTAATGATTGATGATTTAAATACAGGGGAATCATTGTATGAAGGTAAAATCATCATTGAAAATAGAGAAGACGTAGATTCAGATTACTCACTTTATATCAATCAATTATATATTATCAATTAAAGAAACTTGCTAGTTCGTTCATTTGAGGATTCACCTATCATTAATAAGTACCCAATCTGCAGCAATTCAATATTGGATTGCTGCAGTTTTTTAGTTCTTTAAAGTCTTTTGAACAAATTATTATGGCGCTCACATTTACAAAAAATATATCATTTGGTTTTTTTTGCAATCTCACTAATTTATACTATACTATTAACTAGTAGTAAAAATTAGTATAAAGAAAGGAGAGCAAAATGAGATTAATGTACCGTAAATTGATAATGGCTATTATTATTTTGTTGCTGATTGGAAATTCGGCTACAGGGGTTGTAGCAATTCAAGTAGAGCAGTCATTGAACGAGAGCCAGAAAACTTTGACAAAAGTATCAGTATTTGCAGGGAGCGGTGATTTTGATGATTGGGATGGAACAGCATCGGATGCCTCTTTCCGAGTACCACTAGGAATTGCTGTATTGAAGGATGGTTCTGTACTTGTGGCAGACAGCAAAAACCATCTTATACGTAAGGTTAAAGATGGACAGGTTTCTACATATGCTGGTTTCATGTTGAAGGCAGATGCTAATGGGATTCCGAGTGGAGGCTGGCGCGATGGTACTTCACAAACAGCTGTATTCAACGGTTCGTCGGGCATGGATACAGATTCGGAAGGTAATGTTTATATCGCAGATACAGAAAATCATCTTATTCGAAAAATTTCTAAAGATGGAATAGTAACAACTATTGCTGGAGACGGCATTCTCGGCCAAAAAGACGGAGAGGGTAGCGGAGCGAGATTTTATTACCCACAGGATGTTGCTGTAGCTGCGGACGGAACTTTATACGTTGCGGACACACTGAATCATTCAATTAGAAGAATTACGCCAGGTGGTCAAGTCACTACTTTAAACGCTCCTTCTGTACGTGTTGTCGAGGTTATTGATGGTTATGCGGTTCCTGCTGGTGATTATAAGGATGGCAAATTGGCAGAGTCCAAATTTAATGAGCCTACTAGTATTGCAATAGACAATAAAGGCAATTTATATGTTAGTGATACAGGTAATCATGTTATACGATATATAGATTTAGCTGAGGGTAACGTTACTACGGTAGCAGGCTTATCTCAAGGAGAGCTACCTATTTATTCGAAGGGTGCTCTGTATGCTGAAGGTGGTTATGTTGATGGATACAGCTCAGCGGCTCGTTTTCATTCTCCTATGGGAATTGCCTTAACGGAAGAGCAAGGACTAATTATTGCTGATAGCTTAAACCACTCGATTCGTTATCTTGTTGATGGACAAGTGACTACAATTGCCGGTGTACCTGAACAATTTGGTAATGTAGACGGCATTAACGGTCATAACCTGCTACATCTTCCGACAGACGTTGCTGTTTTACCAAACGGCAATTGGCTTATTGCAGATAGTTATAATAATAAAATTCGCGAACTTGAATTTTATGAGCTCCCGAGCAATCTACCTCAAAATAATAAAGTTAAAGTTGTGTATGGAGATCAAATTACTAGCTTTGATGAACAGTTCGAAATTGTGAATGGACTCACTATGGTACCTATAATTGCATTAAGTGATACTATGGGCTACGAAGTTCTTCTCGATGCTAGCAATAGCAAACGTTCTATTGAATTAACAAAAGGCGATTTAACAATAAAGATGCAAGTTGGAAGTCCTATAATTACTACCAAAAATGCTGCAAATAATGAGGAAGAACAGCAAGAGATGTTAGCTGCGCCTTATATTAAAGCTGGTCAAACTTTTGTCCCAGTTAAATATTTCAGTGAGGCATTTGGTGTGAATGTAGAATGGGATCCTAATACACGGACAGTTATTTTGAGAGAAATAACAGAAATAGTCGAGAAACTTCCTGCAATGGATCGCTATACGAGAACAGCGACCCTTGATCAAATTAAAGGAACGGTATGGATAAATCAGGCGGGCGGTTCATTAATCTATAGAGCCTATAATGGCATACCTCTTCATCATGGTGACAGAATCGCCACTGAATATAATTCCAGTGCGATATTGAAAACAGTTGATCGCAAGGATGAAATTACGATTAGCGAAAACTCAGAGCTGTACATTTCAAATTTAAGCAATGCTTCACATGTCAAGCATACAAGCTTAGTACTTTGGAACGGAATGGTTGGAGCTAGTGTATCCTCACTAGTCAATTCTAAGGATACGTTCAAAATAATAACACCTTCCATTGTGACAAATGTTCGAGGGACGCAATTTTTTGTAGGTGTGGATCCTATTACTGGAAACTCGAGTATTTTTGTAGGTAGTGGCCTTGTTCAGCAAGAGGGCAATAGAACCAATCAAATGCCTAGTTATGTCTATCCTGTGCAAAATCTGATTGTTCCAGGAATAGGTACTGAGGAGTTTAATGTGCCTAATATAGTAATTCCAGCCGATTTCGTTAAATCTGCTTCACCTGCTATCATCGAAGCGCTGTTGAAGCAAATAGACAAGATTAATCAAGAAAATGCGGCGATGTTGGAGAAATTAAAGAATGATGCTTCTGAGTCTAACACTAATGACAATCCATTTGGTCTATCACAAGACGATATTGAACAATATCAGCATAATATGAATCACCTGCTAGCGAATATTTTGAAGCAGGTCATTGATCAAGAGTTAATGGATAAAGACAAATTACAGGGACTTATCGATGAAATCAATAAAAATACAACTAATAAAATCGATTTGGATAATGTTCCACCGCTTCAATTAACTGAGCAGCAAAAACAGCAGCAAGAAAAACAAAAGCAATTGGAAGATCGATTAAAGAAACTTCAAGAGGAACAAGACAGAAAACGTGAGCAGCAACGTCAGCAAGCAGAACAAAGCTCATCATCATTGCTGGATAAAATCTTAGCAGAAAAGGAGCGACTAAATCAGGAAAACAAGAAACAACAAGAAGCAGCTGCGAAGAGAGCGGAAGAATTATTAAAGCAAAAACTTTCTGAAGTAGAAAAACAAAAATTCGTTGCCCAGCAGCTAGCATTGGAGCGGGAAAAGCAACAGCAGGAGGAAGCTCAACGTCCAAAGGTTCCAACAATAACACCAGAGTCAGAACCAATGCCAGAACCTGAACCAACACCAGAACCAAAGCCAGAGCCGACGCCAGAACCTGAGCCATCACCAGAACCAAAGCCAGAGCCAGAACCGAGCAATACTGCACCAAAGGTTAGTAACCCAATTTCAAATATAGTAGTAAATAATGAAAAATCATTTGAAATAGATTTGAGTAATGTTTTCAGTGATGATGAAGGAGATACGCTAACTTATAAAGCCATTTCGAGTAATGCAGAAATTGCTAATGTTAAAATAGAAGGTGCTATTGTAACCATTACTCCAAACGGTATCGGTTCAGCTAAAATTACGATTACTGCTGATGATGGCAATGGCGGAGTAGCCGAAACATCCTTTGATTTCGGACTTTATTCTGTAATAGCTAACTTGAGGGCTGAAGTATCGACGAATTTTATTCAGCTTTATTGGGAGTATTTTAAGGATGAAGGCTTGAACTATAGTATTTATATTGATGATAAGCTATTCGGAAACACTGATAGCAATCATATGGAGCTTTCTGAGCTTAAGCCAGATACGCCTTATATGCTGCGCGTAGTAGCTGTTAATAATGATAAAGAAATTGTGGCATACGCAGAACTTTTGGTAACAACATTTCCGATTGAATCTTAGATTAAATAAGTGTCTACCTTTGGGGCGAATAAATAATAAACGGAGAGCCAGCTAGATTTGGGCTCTCCGTTTTATTTTGTCACAGACTCTATTTATTATTTGCACTAAACTTTTGTATATTTCTCAAGATACAGTTCTTTTAGAGAATGGTATTAATATACGATTTTATATCATCATCGCCAGATGGTTTACACTCGCCAGAAAATGAAAGACTCTGCACAAGTTGTTTTGTGAAGCTCTCTATAAAAAATCAATAAATATAGTAATAACCGACTCTTGGATTTTGGAGAGGCGGTTATTTTATGCTTTAAAATTTTTAATCAATAATTTTAAGCTGATTTTGATACTATGAGAGAACTTTAGACGTGCTATATGTCATTATCTTTGTAGACTTTAGCCAAAGTCATGAGGCATTCACTACATTTAAACCAATTGGGGATGTGCCTCATTTTTATATATTTATTATCTTTGGAGACAAGAGTGTAATAAAGGAAATATAAAAAAATTTAATGAGTTTTGAAAAAAAATTTGACAAAACCCTTCACATTTTTTTGTTCTAGCTATAAAATAATAATACAACATTTTCCCTAAGGAAACTTTATTTCTATTAAGATACTTTTTGAAATGAGGAAACATTATGGTGTATAAACAGAGAACAAAATCATCTGCTGAAGGAGTTTTAAACGGGGATATTAAAGGCTGGCGAAAAATTTTACCGTTCCTTGGCCCAGCCTTCATCGCAGCAGTTGCCTATATTGATCCCGGCAACTTCGCTACAAATATTACAGCAGGTTCACAATATGGATATTTACTGCTTTGGGTAATCGCCTTTTCTAATTTAATGGCGGTCTTAATTCAGTCCTTATCCGCAAAGCTCGGTATTGCGACCGGCAAAAATTTACCCGAAGTAGCGCGGGAGCATTTTTCTAAAAAAACATCTATATTTTTATGGATCCAAGCTGAATTAGTTATCATAGCAACTGACCTTGCAGAATTTATTGGTGCTGCATTAGGGCTTTACTTATTATTCAATATTCCGATGTTACCTGCAGCCATTATTACAGCAATTGGCTCATTTGCGATTTTGGAATTACAACGTAGAGGATTTAGAGCATTTGAAGCAGGTATTTCAGGCATGGTGTTAATTGTCGTTCTTGCCTTTGCTTTTCAAACATTTTTAGCTCAGCCAAATTGGGGTGAGGTCACTATCGGGATGTTGACACCTCGCTTTGAAGGGGTAGAATCCATTTTACTTGCAACAGGTATATTAGGAGCAACGGTTATGCCACACGCAATTTATTTGCACTCTTCATTAACACAAAGACGTGTTATTGGTCGAAATGATGAAGAAAAAAAACGTATTTTCCGTTTTGAATTTATCGACATTATTATTGCTATGATTATTGCTGGAGCAATCAATATGAGTATGCTTGTTATTGCTGCAGCGGTATTTCATACACAAGGTGTCGTAGTAGAGGATTTGGATGTTGCTTATAACGGATTAAAAGATGCGCTAGGTCCAATAGCGGCAGTATCTTTTGGTCTTGGTCTTCTCATTGCAGGGCTTGCCAGCTCTTCAGTTGGTACACTAGCAGGTGATGTTGTAATGCAAGGCTTCATTCGGAGAAAAATTCCTTTATACTTACGTCGGGCAATTACAATGTTACCTCCGTTATTGATCATTGCTTCCGGAGTCAATGCAACATACGCACTTGTGTTAAGTCAGGTCGTGTTATCGTTTGGTATTGCATTTGCCCTTGTACCACTCGTCATGTTTACAAGTAAACGAGATATTATGGGTAATCTTGTTAACCACCGAATAACAACTATTTTAGGATGGATTATTGTCGTAATAGTCGTCTCATTAAATATTTACTTATTATGGGAGACAATTATCGGATAAAAATATGCCAGGCACAAGACCTTTCATTTGGTTTTGTATCTGGCATTTTCATTTGTAAAAACAATGCATCATTTTATTTCATAGCCTTTATTTTTTACAGCTGTACAAGGCGGCGTATTCCACACAAAAATTTGGTCGTAATTTTTTTATTACATATTTGGTTGAATTATACCATCACTATAAGCCGGAAATGAAAGCCATACAGGAAGTGAGAATTAATAGGGCGAGTAGGATTGGTGCATGAGGGAGAAGATAAATTAACGAATATTTTTTAGATGGCATTGATTTTGAAAAGGCATATTCAAAAGTTATTATAGATTGGATTCTTTACCATTACGCCGATTGTTGAAATCCGTTCGAAATTTAAAGCAGAAAGATATTTTTTCTTTGTCATGTGACATATTGTCATTTATAATGTATCCGTATGTGACATCGTGTCATAATTACTTTAAGAATGGAGTATTAAATGCCAAAACAAACCTTTTTTAATTTACCAATAGATAAAAAAGAAATGTTAATACATGCGGCTATGAAAGAATTTTCAAGAGTTTCATTATTTGAAGCCTCAATAGCCAATATTATTAAGGAGGCAGGAATTCCAAGGGGAAGTTTTTATCAATATTTTGAAGATAAAGACGATGTATTCTTCTTTTTATTAGATGAATACTCTAAACAAAACAATGAGAGATTTATTTTAATATTAAAGGAGCAAGATGGAGACTTGATTGACACATTTCTCATTTTTTTTCAATTCATATTAAAAAACTTCCAAAACTTAGAATATCGAAATTTTTTTAAAAATGCCTATTTGAATATGAATCATAAAGTAGAAAATGCAATGACTCAGAATGCGAATGTAGAAAAATTAAATAATCATCTTTCAGAAACTTTAAGTTTGATTAATACCCGAAAATTAAATATAACGGATGAACGAGAAACATTTCATATTATGAAAATTATCATGGCTGTAACTTTACAAAACCTAATTCAAGTTTTTGCAAAAGAATTATCTATCGATGAAGCAACGAAAATCTATACTTTAGAAATTAATTTGTTAAAAAAAGGTCTTTATAAGGAATAAGGTCATGGATATTTCTGAAGAAACAAAGAGAGAACACCTAAAGAAAGATAAGAAATGGAGATGATCTACTTGATAAAGCTTGCAAAATATTTAAAGCCATTTATCTTCGGGTTAGTAATGGCTATTGTGTTATTGTTCGGGCAGGCCCTAAGTGATTTAAGCTTACCTAACTATATGTCGGACATTGTAAATGTAGGTATACAGCAAAACGGCATTGAACAACCAGCTCCAGATGCTATCAGCCAAGACGGAATGAAACTAATGACTACCTTTATGACTGTAAGCGAGAAGCAACTTGTCGAAGAAAATTATGAATTGGTATCCAGCACAGATAAGAATGTAAAAGAGAAAATAAATCTCAAAGCCGACACACAATTTTTTGTGAAAAAGGATGTAGACAAATCGGTTAACGATAGTCTTAGTCATGCTTTCGGAGCGGCTACAGGAACATTAATAAATGTATTAAAGGATATGGGGGGGCAAACTGGTGAGGCTGCAGATGGTGCCAAACCAAATGATGCAATCGGTATTGAGCTCGTACAATTGTATCAGTTGCAACCGGTACTAGAGACGTTACCGGAATCAACCGTTGCTGCAGCACATAAAAAAGCTGTCAACGATGAGACTACGCTAGAACAAGTAGGTATTATGTTCGCCAAGGCTTTTTATAATGAACTAGGTGTAGATATAAGCAGTATGCAAACATCTTATATTATTCGAATAGGACTGCTAATGCTTGCGATAGCCTTATTGGGTGGTGTGGCAACCGTTTTAGTTAGTTTATTATCATCAAGAATTGCTGCCGGTGTTGCCCGTAACTTACGCAAAGATGTGTTTGAAAAAATTGAGAGTTTTTCAAATAACGAATTTGATAAATTTTCGACTGCATCTCTTATTACAAGATGCACAAACGATATTACCCAAATACAACAGCTCCTAATGATGGGAATCAGAATGTTTTGTTATGCACCAATCTTGGGAATTGGCGGTATTATTATGGCTGTAAACAAATCGGCCTCAATGAGTTGGATTATCGCTACAGCTTGTATTGCACTTATAGGCTTGATAATAGTAATTATGACCATCGCCATGCCGAAATTCAAGATCATTCAAAAACTGGTTGACAAATTGAATCTTGTTTCCAGAGAAAATTTAAGCGGTATGATGGTTATCCGCGCGTTTGGTACGCAGGAGCATGAGAAGAAACGCTTTGGGGAAGCAAATGAAGATTTGACAAAAACGAATTTGTTTGTAAACCGTGTCATGATGTTTATGATGCCTTCTATGACAATAATTATGAATGGTGTAACTCTAATTATTGTTTGGGTCGGTGCTCACCAGATTGCAAACTCTACTATGCAAGTAGGCGATATGATGGCCTTTATGCAATATGCCATGCAAATAATAATGGCCTTTCTGATGCTTTCCATGATGTTTATTCTTGTCCCGAGAGCAGCGGTTTCGGCTGGTCGAATAGCAGAAGTGCTGGAAACGGAGAACTCCATTATTGACCCAGAGAACCCAAAATCCTTTAATTCGGATAAAAAAGGTCTTGTTGAGTTTAATCATGTTTATTTTCGTTATAATGGCGCTGACGAAGATGCGCTAAAAGATATTACGTTTACGGCGAAACCTGGACAAACAACAGCTATTATTGGTTCCACTGGCTCAGGAAAATCAACAATCGCTAGCTTGGCATTACGTTTTTATGATGTAAGGAAAGGCCAGATTTTGGTCGATGGTGTGGATGTACGAGACGTCAAAATTAAGGATTTGCGTTCTAAAATAGGCTTTGTACCGCAAAAAGGCATACTCTTCTCAGGGACAATTGCTACAAACCTTAAATACGGCAAAAAAGATGCATCAAATGCTGATGTTGAAACTGCGGCGAAAGTAGCCCAAGCAATGGAATTTATCACAGAAAAATCGGAAGGACTTGATTCCTCCATTTCTCAAGGTGGTGCGAATGTTTCTGGGGGGCAAAAACAGAGACTAGCCATTGCGCGTGCATTAGTAAAAAAACCGGAAATCTTTATTTTTGATGATAGCTTCTCGGCTTTAGATTTCAAAACTGATGCCGCTTTGCGTAAAGCTTTGAAAGAACACACAGGTGACAGTACTGTGATCGTAGTGGCACAACGAGTAAGCACGATTATGAATGCTGAGCAAATTATTGTGCTAGATCAAGGCGAAATCGTTGGTCGCGGAACGCATAAGGAACTTTTGAAAAACTGCACGCAATATTATGAGATTGCCTCGTCGCAACTATCAGAGGAGGAATTAGCGTGAGCCAGGAAAACAATAGAACGAAAAATAGCGCGAAAAAAAACTCTATGGGCGGAGGTATGATGCCTGGTGCCATGATGCCTGGAGCAAAACCTAAAAACTTTAAAGGTTCAATTGTTAAGCTAATAGGGTATTTGGGAAAGCATACTCGTATGATTCTTCTTGTATGTGTACTGGCCATTTTCTCTACAGTGTTTACCATTCTTGGACCAAAAATTTTAGGGAATGCCATTGATGTACTTTTCACAGGTGTTATGAACCAAATTGCAGGTACTGGCAGCATAAACTTCAAAAAAATAGGAGGAATTTTATTATTCCTAGCAGGATTGTATGGTGTGAGTGCACTCTTCACTTACTTGCAAGGCTATGTGATGTCGGGTGTAACTGCTAAGGTTACGTATAAGCTGAGAAAAGACATAAGCGATAAACTTCACAAGTTACCTTTGGGATATTATGATAAAACATCCCAAGGCGATGTGCTAAGTAGAATCACCAATGACGTGGACACGATCAGCCAAACACTAAACCAAAGTTTGACACAAATTATTACTTCTGTGGCATCGATCATAGGTATATCCATCATGATGCTTTCTATCAGTTGGCAACTTACTCTTGTTGCAGTGTGCATTCTTCCTGTCTCCATGATCTTTATTATTGTGATTATGAAAAAATCACAAATGCACTTTAAAAACCAACAGAAATTTTTAGGAAGTGTCAACGGACATGTTGAGGAAATGCTCGGTAGCCATGTTGTAGTAAAGGCTTTTGGTGGTGAAGAGGATTCTCTAAAAACCTTCGGGGAATATAATGCATCTCTTTACAAATCGGCATGGAAAGCGAATTTCCTATCTGGTCTTATGATGCCAATAACCGTCTTCATAGGAAATTTATCTTATGTAGCTATTTGTATTTTAGGCGGTTATTTTACTGTTAACGGTACAATGACTGTCGGTGGTATACAAGCTTTTATCCAATATGTACGCTCATTTACGCAGCCTATTTCACAAATCGCGAGTATTTCAAACATACTTCAGCAAACCGCTGCTGCTGCCGAACGTGTATTTGAGCTTTTGGAAGAAGAAGAAGAAGTGAAAGAAGATACAGATGCTCTGGCTATATCGTCAGTGCAAATAGAAGGTTACGTTAATTTTGATCATGTTTCATTTGGTTATAGTTCGGATAAGAATATTATTAATAATTTCAGCACTAAAGTTAAACCTGGCCAGAAGATTGCAATTGTCGGCCCAACTGGTGCGGGAAAGACCACTATTGTGAAACTTTTAATGCGCTTTTATGATGTCAATAGTGGGGCTATCACGATTGATGGACATGATATCCGAAAGTTCAACCGTGATGAACTTCGATCGTTATTTGGCATAGTTCTGCAGGATACATGGCTATTTAATGGTTCTATTGCCGACAATATTCGGTATGGCAAGCTAGATGCCTCGGATGAGGAGGTCATCAACGCAGCTAAAGCCGCACAAGTAGATCATTTTGTGAGAACATTGCCAGAAGGATACAATATGACATTAAATGAAGAAGCTGATAATATTTCAAGGGGGCAAAAACAGCTACTAACTATTGCTAGAGCTATTTTGGCAGATCCAAAAATATTGATTCTGGATGAAGCTACAAGCAGTGTGGATACCCGTACTGAGGCTTTAATTCAAATAGCAATGGATAACTTGATGAAAGGGCGCACAAGCTTTGTGATTGCCCATCGACTATCTACCATTCGTAACGCTGATTTGATTTTGGTTATGCGTAATGGTGATATTATTGAGCAAGGTACACATGATGAACTTCTTGCCAACAATGGTTTCTATGCTAATCTTTACAGCAGTCAATTCGATACATCAGTATGACATTAAAAGCATGAACAGAGCATATAAAAGTAACTGACTGTAAAGATGGAAACCTGTATTCTATTTAGGTAGCCTTTAAATAAAGGTTGATAAAAACGGCTTATTGATTTCAAAATCATAAGCTGTTTTTATTTTCTATTTTAAAGAGATGGCACATATGAGTTGGTAGGACTAACTCTTTTATCACTGCTTGTATAGCTGGCATAATATCGTAACAATCCGTTTCCGTAAGTCATTTAAAAGTTAAGTAATGAACAATTTGTTAATTTTCAAGATAAGTTACTTCACTGTTCTTTAAATATGACAACTTTTTGATATATCGAGACTTATTTTTAGTAAATTTACATCGAAATATTTGTATTCGTTATTAATCCCTTATAAAATGAAATCAAATTCACACATTAGTGGATTTACGTTTATGAATTAAAATGATTTCTTACATTTGAGGAGGCATTTAATTATGAAAGCAGCAGTCGTTACTAAAGACAAAAAAGTAAGTGTAGAGGAGAAACAACTTCGACCATTAAAACACGGTGAAGCATTAGTGCAAACAGAATTCTGCGGTGTTTGTCATACAGACTTACACGTAAAAAATGCAGACTTCGGTGATGTAACAGGTAGAGTTTTAGGACATGAAGGTATCGGTAAAGTTATCGAAGTTGCTGAAGGTGTTACTTCACTAAAAGTTGGTGACCGTGTTTCAGTCGCTTGGATGTTTGAAAGCTGTGGTCACTGTGAATATTGTACAACAGGCCGAGAAACTCTATGCCGTGACGTGAAAAATTCAGGGTACACAGTAGATGGTGCGATGGCTGAACAAGTTATCGTAACAGCTGACTATGCTGTAAAAGTACCTGAAAATTTAGATCCAGCAGCAGCTTCTTCTGTAACTTGTGCAGGTGTAACAACTTACAAAGCTGTGAAAGAATCGTATATCCGTCCAGGTCAATGGATTGGTATATTCGGTGTTGGTGGTCTAGGTAACTTAGCAGTACAATACGCGAAAAATGTATTTGGTGCTAAAGTAGTTGCTTTCGATATTAATGATGACATGCTTGCGTTTGCTAAAGAATCAGGTGCAGACGTTGTGATAAACTCATTAAAAGAAGATCCAATTGCAAAAGTGAAAGAACTGACAGATGGTAAAGGGCTAGATGCAACAGTCATTACAGCTGTAGCTAAAACGCCATTCAACCAAGCAATCGATGTAGTAAAAGCGGGTGCACGCGTTGTAGCAGTCGGCTTACCTGTAGATAAAATGGATTTAGATATCCCTCGTTTAGTATTAGATGGTATCCAAGTAGTAGGTTCATTAGTAGGTACACGCCAAGACTTACAAGAAGCATTCCAATTTGCTGCAGAAGGTAAAGTAGTGCCGAAAGTAGCATTACGTAAAATCGAAGAAATTAATGAAATCTTCGAAGAAATGGAACAAGGTAAATTTACAGGTCGTATGGTTATCGACTTTACAAAATAATAAATTTTTTAATGCCAAGACAAGTGTAGATTAATTTTACACTTGTCTTTTTTTGAATACGTAATCGGAAAAGTCCCGTGAGGAATCCTTCAAAATCCTAATTTATAAAAGCTTTTCAATCTTAATAAATACCTTTACTGAGGGCACTCATGACTCTTTTTTTTATTTAGAAAGCAGTTGTGAATCTAAAAACTATTTCGTACATGAATAAATTCTATAGTCTAAAATACCATCATACTCCAAAGCCAATTCAAAATGCTTATACATTACCTCGTAAAGCTCAGGTTCAATATCCTTCGAGTGATGGAATTCAGGTATAGTAAAGATTGATTTGTTTTTTTGTATACGAATATTTTGAAAACCAGCCTGTTGTAACAAAGCAACCCAATCTTTTTTCATTGAGAAAGAATTAAAACCATAAAACTGTTTAATTTCCTCTTCAGTCTTTGTATCAAGTCGTTGATTAACGGTAAATTCAATTGCAATAAACCGACCACCTTTTTTTAATAAACGAAAGATTTCTTTCAGAGCTTTGGGTTTATTGACAAAAGAAAGAACAGATTCAGAAATAATAAAATCAAACGTATTATCCAATAATGGCGTTTGTTCAATAGAACACTGGATGATTCTTACAGGTAAGCTGTCTTTTTTCATTCTTTTTATAGCTTTCTTAACCATAATTGAATTAGTATCGATACCAGTTACTTTTGCTCCATATTCGGAGGCTAAATAGGCAGCAGTTTGGCCTGTACCACAGCCTACATCTAATATTTGCGAAGATTTGCGAATGTTTTCAGCCTTAAATATTTCCTTAGTTAAATTAATTCCACCAGGATGTGCACCCCCAACACCAAATTTGGACAAAAAATTTAGATAGTTGGAATTTTGAATCAGGACCACCTTCTTTATTGTACTTTTTGTATAATATGAAATAAAAATAGTATCGTTACTGGTTAAGTTAAAGTTGGTCTGAAATGAGTTATTACAGAAGCAATAGTAGATTTCAATGTTTTTTGCGCAACTTTTTTGAAAGTCTAATCATAAAGAAATACAGACGTATACTATAGAGTTTTCTATATAGAGGGGAATTAGGTGTAAATTACAGTATCTTCTTAATGTAGCGTTATAGAGATTCGGATGTTCATAATACAGAAGCGATTGTTGATGCTGCACGTCATCTCGGTGGAGTTTTTTATATCTGCAGCTATCATTCTTGGCGGTACATTGGCTACACAAATTACTTCCGAGGACATTACGGTTATTGAAGTAGCGATGACTGTTATTCTAAATCTTTTCTTACCAGCTTTGTTATATTAATTATCGAATTAATATAATGAATTTGATGATAATTTTAAAAGCATGGTTTTACTGTAAAAGTATAAACCATGCTCTTTTTCATATTAAGAAAGAAGGTACTGGTTTTGGAATGATAGATTTCGTTAATCTTACTAATGTAGTACTTGGGCTAATTTCTTAGAAACTTCGTATTGTTCATCTAAAAGAACGGCGGTAATAATTGGATAATTATTACCATTAATGTAATAATCAATAAAAGAACGGGTTCCTTATTAGGATGACGGGTGCGATTCTACATTAAGTTGAGACGCTCTGTTAGAACGAAGGAGGAGAAAATGATGAAGATTAAAAGGGGTATTTTAAAGTGGATTACGTTTATTGGCATAGGAATAGTACTTCTAGGAGTGGCAGGATTAACTATATGGGACTCGGCTGAAAGAACAAAGGAAGTTAAACAAATCGAGTTAGAATTGGGTTTTGAGATTAAAGTAGTAGATAGACAATCACACGGTACATTGAGAGCAGCAACGAGAACATATAAAGTGAAATCATTAAATGATGATAAGGAAAACGATTTAGAATACCTATTATACTTGAACGAAGAAGACAAAATCGAACATTGGGCTATTGTTAAAAACGGAAAGGTAATCAAACCAAATAACACAGAAGACGAATTGTAAATTATGAAATGGTCAAGCAGGATGTCTTTTTCTTCCGAACATCATAACATGAAAGGCATGTAATTAGCATAATGAGACGTGAAATGAAATTATTCTTTAAAATATTTATTGGATTGCTCTTTGCTTTTACACTAACAGGCTGCATTGGCGAAGACTATGATGTTGGAGTTCCAACTGCTCAATTAAGATTTGATTTTTTAACTGTCCAATTAACAGAAGCAAATATCAGTTGGAATACAGCTAGTGAAGATGTACAGAAATCAATAAAAGATATTGAAAAATACGCAGCATCACTCGATGAAATAAAGGTTTTTCCAGGTCAGAAAGCATATTTGGATTTTGAAGAGAACGAAAAAAATGGTGGAGATATTTGGACTGATCCACAAATATCAGCTGTCTTATTAAAAGATGACCAGCGAACTGAGCTTCTCTTTGGTGACTACAGAGAATTTCAATTTCCAACCGACAAAGGGCGTTATGTCCTTGAAGTTAAATTTAGAAATACAGCAGGCAGTGCGCAATATGTAGGAAATATCGTTATTGGGAAAGTTGATTAAATTAAAAAGGTTGTTATAGTTAAATTTGAATTGTAAGTTATACGCCAAAAAACGCTTAGAGTATATTCTGAGCGTTTTTGCTATTTATGATTAAGATTGAGTCTATTGCGACTTTTAATAATACTTCTACATCGAGTTTTCGAACACATTCCGCTTAAGTTTTTTCTGGGACAACATCCCAAACAGAATACAAAATCCTCGTAAGCCTATGTTTACGAGGATTTTGTATAAAAACATTAATATAAGCTAGTTTCTAATATTAATAAATCCGATTTCGAAAACTTCACCATCTTCCCAACGATCGGCATGTGAATCCAAGCTTCTAAAACCGGCTTATTACTCGCAACTTCTAATGCATGTGCATAGATTTGAAGCTGTGGTAAATAAGATACGGCACGCTCAGCCCATAATTCTTCACGGCCTGGGAATGTTTTATGGTCAATTATAACCCAACCATTTGGTAGCTCGATTAAATAGTCAATTAAACCAAATGCCTTTTGATTATTTAACTTAAGATGAATAGGGAACTCTTTATGAATTTCCAAATTCTCAGGATATGTCTGTTCAACAAATTGATGCAATCGATTAGAAGCGTCGATTAAATCAGGCACCTTCAAAGCACTCAAATCGTAATTTTCCAAAATAGATTGCGCAAGTTGCTCAAGTTTTGCTTGCTCTATATGCCGTGAATCGGCAGCTAAAAATGTATGCACCATCCTTCCCAATACATCCATCTCAGGACTACCGATGATTGGTAAGCGTGTACCGATAGAGTGAATAGGGACATTTAATTGTAGCGTTTTTACTACATTTTCATCTTCTTCAACAAATTTTGTCATGCTTGGTCTAAACGTAGCAGGTTGGAATTCAACTGATTTATTAGTGTCCCCAACATATATTGTTTGTTCAATATTTTTTGAAATTTCTAGCGGTTGTTCGGGTAATTGTATGTTTCGTGTTTTGATGTTGAACGAAACTCCGTTAATATTAATTTTATCGCTTGTTAAAGAGTTAATGACTTGATTTCCTTTACTCTCTTTTTGCTCATTCAACCACGAAGCTTTTGAGAAATCACGTGTTGCAAGTACTAAGTAATCTCTAGCGCGCGTCATTCCGACATATAACAAGCGCTGGCTTTCTTCATGTAGCTGCTTTTTTCTTAATGCTAGTTGAGGCGTATCTTCAATATACGAATCAAATCCAACATCCTTATAACTTTTTCCATATGGCCATGGCCAGTAATACAACGTACGTCCGATTAACGGTTTTTCAACATCAAATGGCTGCGTACTTGTAGCAATAACCCGATTAAACACAGGTGGTATGTTATTACTTATAGCAGCTTTATTTAAAGAGTACAGAATAACAAATGGCCATTCCAAACCTTTTGAGCGGTGATAAGTTAAGATTTTTACAGCATTCTCGTTTGTAGATTCAGCAACACGATTTAGTTCTTTATCTTTTTTCACATCTTCTAAATAAAATAATAGCCCGTTAACCGTTGCAGCATAGCCGTTATTTTCTGCTCCATGTTCATATAGTTTAACGAGTGAACGAAGATTATCGATGTTAGCAATTCGTTGCATTCCGTTACCCCAGCGCATTACTTGTTCATCTACTTTTGCTTTCACAAGTGCTAAATCTAAAATTTCAGAAGGACTCATTTTAAAAATAGCTTCCCGTGATTCAGCTAAACGCTTAATAATCGGCTCATTTTCACCTAATTGTTGTGGTTTTTCGCTTTGCAACCAAACTTCTAACCATTCACCATTTTGCCATTGATCAGATGAGAAATGAAGGATTTTCGCAAGTGATAGCGTATCTCGTTCATCGATTAAGTAACGTAATGTTGCAATTGCATAAATGACTTCCTCTGTATCCATTAATCCACTACCGCCAACAGATGCTTGTATGCCTATTTTAGCTAAGGCACTTGCAATGTCTGAGCATTCATCATTCGATCGGCAAAGTATTGCAATGTCACAAGGCTTTAGAGTTCGTTGTAAGCGCGTTTCTTTATCGATAATAATATAATCATCTTTTTGCAAAATGACGTCGTATACGCCTTGCGCGACTGTTTTCGCATCTGTTTCCTTATTTTTAGACTCAGGGAACGTCCAAGCCTCCAAAGAAAGCTGCTGATTATCTAAATCTTCACGTTTAGGATTTAGTTCAACAAATTCTTTCGGTAATCCGATAACGTCAAATACTGGCACAAATATGGCATTCACAAAATCTACTAGTGATTTACGTGATCGATAAGAATCACTTAATACATCTTGCTCAATATTTTTTAAACTGTTCATCGCGGTTTTCATTAAATCTGGGTCCGTTCCACGGAAGCCGTAAATCGCTTGTTTTGTGTCACCAACCCACGTTGCACTTTTAGCTACTTCAAGTAGCTTCATGTTTAGCGCTATTTGTAACGGACTAGAATCCTGAAATTCATCAACAAAGACTGCTTCAATACGTTCTTTCAATGCGTCTGTATATTCAGGATTTTCAAGCATTTTTAATGCTAAATATTCTTGGTCAGTGAAGTCTATTAAGCCGCGCACATTCTTTTCCTTTTCATAAAGCGCCATCGCTTCAGCCGCACAATAAAACACAGCTTCTATAATCATTTGAATATCTTCATGAAGCTGAGGATGTGTATTGTGTATACTCGCAGCATTCAGAATAGGCGAAACTTCTTCTTTGCTAGTCTTTCCGGGTTTTAGTTTGCTAGCTTTTGCCCATTGATCCCACGTTAAATAGCCATTACGTTCATAGTAGGATAGCATCGTATTAATAGCTTCTACTACGCCTAGTGTAGTTTTTGTTGTATCAGCACCAGGTAATATTTTGCTTGCATTTTTTAAAGTGACAATTAAATTGGCTGTTAGTTGTTCACTATCGCCAGTAGGGGAAGGGAGCCACTTTTGCATCGTTTCCCAAGAATACTTTGCACATGCTTCAACTTCTTCTGCTTTCAAACCATTTTCACGCGCAAGCTTTAATACATCGAGTACATACTTATTCCAAGGATACTCTCCACCTATTAGTTGCAAACGCTGTAAAGCATCGTAATGTTCTACTTCGAATTTCCGAATCGCTTCATATGCAATTGAATTAAATAAGGAAAGTGCCTCTGAATCTTCTAAAATGTTTTGCTCCGGTGATAGACCGAGTTCTAGCGCAAACTCTTTGATTAACCGACCAAATACACTATTCATCGTGCCGACATAACCATCTAAAATACGTGATGCTTCTTCTGTATTACCGCTTTTCAGTAGCTCTAATCGAATTCGTTCGATTAATTCTTCCGCAGCTTTTTTCGTAAACGTTGTCGCCACGATTTTTTCAGGTGAGACCTGCTGCTGAACAACAGAAATAATTTCTTTTGATAAGCTGGTCGTTTTACCTGCGCCTGCACCTGCACTAATGATCTTTAAAGAAGCTGTCATGCTTGAACCCTCCTAACTCCGCATAAATCTTGATAATCACAAAATGCACATAATGGTTTAAATGGTGATGATTCATCAAGTTCAACACCTGTCGCAATAGCTACACCTGAAGATAGCGCTTGTTGGACATTATTTAACTCATGTCGTATTAGCTGAACAGTATCCTTTAACGACAGCCTATCAACATGATATTGCTCAGGTATTTCATCATCTGTAACGGCATAAAATTCTCCGCTCGAAAGCATGAAATACGCAACTGGAATCACATCTTCGTCATTTGTTGACATAAGCCACTGATACAAAGCTAACTGGATTGAACCGTCTATTAACTTTTGCTTATAGTTTGAAGGGCGACGTGACCATTTCGCATCCAAAATAACTTTTCGATTTGAAGGTGTATTACCAAGTAAATCTAAACGACCTTCAAATTCAACGCCGTTATCCCACGGTTTTCGGTGTGTACCTTCTGTTTCAGTGATGCTAATGTTTGATTCATTTAAAAACTTTGCAAATTGCTGCATCGATTTTTGTAAATCGTTCCGAACTTTTCTGTACATTGATTGATTTTCGGGTAGTAAAAGTGTCGCAGCCATTTTAGGAACTAGTTCATCATAGAGAAAGGCTGTCATGTGTTGAATGTCCGATCCTTCTGTAAAGGCTTGTTCAGTAATTAACCGTTCTAATATAGCGTGACCTAAGTTACCAAGCATAATAGATTCATTCGGCAATGAAAGAGTATTACTCGGTAAGATTTTACCACTGTATTGAAACGTCCATTTCAATGGGCAGCTAAGCATCGTTTCAAAGCTTGTTGCCGATTCTTTTTCACGTAAATTTACTTTTTGCTGTGGTACGTGCCATTGTTGAATTGGATTTGGTATTTCCTTGCTAGTTATTGCAACCCGTTCAAAATCATTGTCAATAATCGCTACTTTCTCTTGCTCATATAATAAAGCTGGATTAATGGTTATTTGTTTTTCATCAGCATTCATCTTCGCTAAAGCAAATCGAATTTCATCTAGTAGTGGATGGGCTTTCACATCTTCCGCGCGTACTTTAGACGGAATAAATAGGATAACACGATCTTTCGCAAAGTGGATTGCATTGTGCCAAGTTTCGTTTTCACGTTTTCGAATTTGTTCTGGAGAAGTTAAGTGAATATCGTGTGATTTTAAAAATGCTCGTTCAGCATCTGACCATTTTTTTAAATGTGAAGTCGTATTTTGCGTGAATTCCCACCAAAGAACATTGCTAACTTGTCCCCATAAGGCGCCAGGTTGTTGTATAGTTGTCCATGGTGCTGATTCCTCTACATAATCTGGCAACTTAGCCCCGTCACCTAATATTGACCCTAAAATATTTGATAATTGTAGTTGATTGATTTTCTCGACATTTAAAGCGTGGATACCTGCGATTAATTCATTCGCGGCAGCGTGTGCTTGAGCAAAAATAGGGTTAGGCTCTATTAAATTTCTGCTTAAAGCCCACTTGCTCACTTTTCGACATATATTTTCTATTACTGTAGAAGGTAAGCCCTCTGACGCATCAAAATACTCATGGTTCAACCATATATCAATTTTTTCTTGTAGTTCTTGTTTCTTCTTGTTGATTTTTTTTATATCTAGGTCTTGTTCTAACCAATTATTTTCAAACTCTTCTACAGCTTCAGCAATTGCAGCGTGCCATTTATCTCCACCGATCCCAGGTTCATTAGAGATAGCACGAGCCAGTTTAGAAGTTAGCTTTTTAGGGAGCGGTGAAACTGGTAAAGTGAGTAGCTCCATAATACGATCAATACGGATAGGGTGCCAATACGTTTCTAACGTAAGTGGTAACACTTGCAAAGCTGAACGCCACTTAGAATATTCGTTTACTTCACTTGAAGGCAGACCGCGTCTATGGAATAGCTCAGCTAATAGTAGGTTATTCGAATTGTTGATAAGAACTGTTTGGTCATCGCCTTTAACATCTAACCAGCTAATTAGAAAGTCGGCAGCAACCCATTCTTGTACAGAACGGACAATCATAAACGAGCTATCACCAGACACTGTTAAATCATTTGGTGTATCGCTTGCATACAAAGCTAGCTTAATCTTTTCTAAGTCAGTAGAAGGTTGCTCTTTTACTTCCGGTAGTTGCAATTCTACTTGCTCAAATTGAACACCATTTTGTTTTAATAACGCTACAAGTTCGTTTTCCCAGTTGTCCCAAACGGATGAGTCTTTGTCCACAAGACATATTTTCTTAATTGCAATTGGCAAATAACTTTGCTTCAGTAATTCAAACAAAGTACGAACGCGGTCTGAAAATCCTTTGCTATGATTGTGATCGGAAAGTTCTATTTCTGCAATTGCTTCAATCCATTTACCACCACCAGGATGTAACGTAGGATTCCACCCAGCTAAAATCAATTCATCGCGCTTTGCTTTCAATTCACGCGCGGTATTCCATGAGTCCGTTTGAAAAGACTTCGAATAAGATTTTTGTCCATTATCAAGTTTAGCAATAGTCGTTTGCCATTCCGCTATACGGACACTATCCGCAATCGTCGGATTAGACTGCCCAAATTGCACTTCTAAAATATTTATCAGCCCTTGAAAACCTGTAATGATTTTACCGATACTCGCGGAATTACTTGTTAGCTCATCTGGGTATGGCTTAGAATCAAGCCAATGTCCTAAAATAATCTCCATCTTTTACCCCCCATAAATAGTACTAATTACATTTTACAATTTTAGGGTTATGATTGATATGAAAATTCTTACAATTAAATATAGATTTAACATAATTTAAAACGTTGTGAAATAGGAGACTTTTATGACTTACCCAATTTTGAATTATCATATTCGGGAATGACATATTGCACCAACGTATCGCGTGCTTTCACGATCAATATAAAGTTGACGTATTAACGAAAGCTATCTAGAAGCAAATCGCTAAAAGGGGAAGTAGTGGTTAGCAATGTCTTTTCGTCTACAACATGAGCCATTTTGGTATTAGTTTTAACATACATATTTCGTGAAAAACTAAGCGAGGCGATATACAAAATGCTTATTTTAAGACAGCCAAACATTTGTTCCCTTAAAACGAAATCGCATTTTAACGGATCGGGCTATAATAAAATGACTGCCGTTTCGTCACAATTCATTTTTATCAAAAATTAATCTATTTCCACTAAAGCAATAGCTAAAAGTAGATTAGGTAAGATGCTATAGTATATATTTTACGCAGTTTATATAACGAACTGAGAACCATGCTAATATTGAAGCTGTTATGGGTTACTTAATATAGCAATCTATCATTACTGACTCAGAAAAATATGGATTTACAACGTTAAGACAAATATGAATAAAACAAGAGCAAACGCAACCTCCTTTTGTGTTTGCTCTTGTTGCTATTTACGATACATATCTGCTGTGTAGTCAAACCTATGTTGAAATAAAATAATAAAAATATTTTTAATTCTATGCAACTAATTACTATTCAAAATACTCTAACGTTATGTAAAGGAAGAAGAGGTGTTATAAATGGAATCTGAATTTCTAGTGAAACAAGCGCAAAAAGGAGATGGAGAAGCGTTTATACAATTAATTAGTCAATACGAATTGATTCTTTATCGTACTGCAAAGAGGCTAGGGCTAAATGATGAGGATATAGCAGATTTACTGCAAGAGACAGTTTTAACTGCATTTGAAAAAATTCGTACTTTAAGAGAAGTAAAATATTTTAATACGTGGATTTGTCGCATTTTATTAAACAATTGTTATCGATTTATGAAGCAGCATAAGCAGGTTGTATTACTCGATTCGGAAACACTAAATGCAACCGCACATCGAGATGATTTACCAATTGAGCTTGATGATATGTTGAATAGTTTAGATGAAAATTATCGTATTGCGTTAACACTTTATTATGTGAATGGGCTAACAACGAAGGAAATCAGCGAATTTCTTCATGAACCCGAAGGCACTATTAAATCAAGAATATCGAGGGCAAAACAGCATTTGAAAAATAACTATTATTTTGAGGAGATGCTACCACAATGAAAAACAATGCAGAGGAACGTTTACAGCAGCAAATGAATAAAGAGCAAGAACTGCCACAATCAATTCGAATGACTTTTGATAAATCCTATGAACAAATTCGTCAGCAATCAAAGAAAGGGAGAAAAAAATCATGGCTAAAACTTGTATCAGCAGCAGTAGCGACGATTGCATTAAGTTCAGCTATCTTGTTAACAAATGATACAGCCATAGCAAAATTACAAGCCTTTTTCGGATTTAATGATTCCGGATTAAATTCAGCGAGTGAAAATGGTGATGCGCAATATGTGGGACAATCACAGCAATCCGAAGATATTACCATTACAATGGAACATTTCTTTGCAGATGCTTATCGACTAGGTCTACAACTAAATATTGAATCTGAACATATTCAAATGGACGATTTGTATAATATCGGTATGGAATATCGCCTCTATAACGCGCAAGGTGAAGTGATAGATACTTTTTTATCTGATACGAAACCAATAGTTGCACCATTAATGTTTTCAGGTCATACGTTTCAATTGGAAAATGTAAAGAATAACGTTGCAACACTAGAAATGCTGACAGAGTCTAGTACTAAGGCTGTTCCTTCTTTAGATGGTGCAAGAATAGTTATTGAAACGATGCATTTTTCAACCAAACAAGAAGGCACCATTTCAGTGGACGGAGAATGGGCATTTAATCTACAGTCTGCAACTGTTGAAACACAGGTCTTTGTAGCTGAAAATGAGGTAGCAGGTCTTGAATTATTGCAAGCTACGTTAACAAACGGTTCGATGCATATTTCCTATAAAATCAACCGTAATGTTAAAGATGAAAATTACTATTTCGATACAGCATTAATAAATAACAGTAATGAAGAATTCTTTCCGAATGGTGCAAATATTGAATATGCTGATGGATACACTACTATTAATTCAGTATTCCCTTATAGTATATGGAATGAGCAAGATTCCTTTTTGTTATCTGTAAATGGTTATGAAAAATTAATATTGGTGAAAAAAGAATAACCTGATATTCCTTTTAAAAGATACTTTTTTCTAGTGAAATTATTTTACTATTGTAGTCCACTATAAGTAGAAAAGATAGTGGACTTGCTGTATTCATATATAATTAAAGATCAAGAAGGCGCGAGAAGATTATTACCGAACTATTTTATATGAAATTACCTAAAATATTCGTTTTTTAATGATAAAAATGCTAATCTTCCACCGGCAGAACACTTCGTCAATCGACTAAAACACGAATATTATATTTGGGAGTTATTTGTATTGGATAATGCGACGTACTTGGATCATGGTAATTTCTTTTAAACGGCTTGAACAGCTACGATCTGTTAAAAAGGATAAGAAGAGCTGTAAATCGTATTCATAACTTGTGACCATATTGTCCTAGTAATTTTTTTCAATCTCAATATACAAGATAAATTCATCAATGGGAGCATGTTGATGCACAAATAAAGCAATAATTATATCTGTACAAATAAAACCCATTATCGTAAAAAAGGAGAATTATCGTTCACATAAAAATTATAAGGAACTTCACAATTGAAAGTAGAATAGATCTAATATTATAGGGCGTTTATGTATCCAAGCCTATGCCTAATGTCAGAGCTTGGGTTGTGTGTATGCCCTAAATAGTTTATGTAAGAGGATAGCAGCCACTGCTGAATAGACAAGCTGCAATTCCTTATTACTTAAACTAACGGGGCCTTTATCCAAGAAGCATTAATGTCTATTTTGTTGAATATATTAAACTAAAAGGGAGTTTAGTTGAAATTGTGTTGCTTAGATATCCAAATTCAATTTCAACAAAATATATCCTACTTATTTACTGGTCATATAATTCACGCGGTAAATTATGTGAGTGATCGGATTGCCGTTATGTACTTGGGGGAAATCGTGGAAATTGGCGATGTAAATGATTTGTTTGATAATCCCAAACACCATTACACTACTTCTCTTCGGGCTGCAATCCCTTTACCTGATCCGAAGCTAAGAGATAGAGAACGCATAATATTAGATGGTGATTTACCGAGTAATTCTAATCTGAATACAGGTTGCAGATTTCATACACGTTGTCCCATGGTTAAGAATCGGTGTAAAAAAGAAAAACCTGTCATGAAACAATTAAATGAAAATCGATTTGTATCTTGTTTGTTATATGATTAATAGGATAGACGGTTAAGGGATGTCTATACCCTTTGTTTGATTGAAATATTTGAATTTTATACGAGAGGGGAAATGAAATGTCAACCACTATTGTTAGAACTCGATATGGAAAAGTTGCTGGAAAAAGGGAAGGAAAAGTTAGTGTTTGGAAGGGTATACCTTATGCGGCTCCGCCGATAAATCATTTGCGATTTTGTCCCCCGATGCAGCTTGAATCTTGGGATGGCGTGAGAGAAGCTAAAAGTTTTGGCCCGGCAGCGATGCAATCAGAAAGGGAAATAATGAAGTTTATGGGTGATGCTCCAACAAACATCAGTGAAGATTGTTTATATTTGAATGTTTGGTCCCCCGGGGCAGATACAAAACAACGTCCGGTAATGGTTTGGATACACGGAGGTTCATTTTTATCTGGCTCTGGTTCAAGTAGTTTGTACGATGGTACTTCTTTTGCAGAACAAGGTGATGTAGTCGTAGTTACAATCAATTATCGTTTAGGTGTATTTGGTTTTCTACACTTAGCCGAAATGGACGGTGAAAAATATGCTACATCTGGAAATTGTGGGCTACTTGATCAAGTAGCCGCTTTAAAATGGGTGAATGAAAATATTGAAGCTTTTGGAGGAGATCCGAACAAGGTTACTATTTTTGGAGAATCAGCAGGTGCAATAAGTGTTGGATCACTACTTACAATGCCTTCCGCAAAAGGGCTTTTTAATCAAGCAATACTTCAAAGCGGATCTCCAAGCCATTTGCTGAATAGCGAAGTAGCCACTAAAGCAGCCGAAATACTGTTGTCCGAGCTTCAAATTGGAAAAGAAGAACTATCTAAATTAGAAAGCATTCCAGCTGAAGTATTATTGAAAGCAGCCGAGGATATTCCTTGGATGAGTTTAGGACCTGTTATTGATGGTATTTCAATTCCTCAACAACCGGAAAAGGCATTAAGTGAAGGGTTCGCGAAAGACATTTCTATATTAATCGGAACGACTCTAGATGAATGGAGACTTTTTACTTTCTTTAATCCAATGTGGAAACAAATTAATGAAAATGAACTAGTGAAAGTTTTCGAACAATCATTAGGACCCTTATGGCCTGAAATTTCTCGATATTTATTGGATGAAGGAGAGTTAAACCAAGCCCTTTATGAACATATGATGACATATAATGTTTTTACTTTTCCAGCTATTCATTTAAGTGAAATTCAAATAATGCAAGGTACACCAGTCTGGATGTACCGATTCGACTATCAAAGCACTGCTTTAGATGGAGTTTTAAAAGCTTGCCACGGACTGGAGATTCCTTTCGTTTGGAAAAGTATAACGAAATCCGAAACAGAAAACCTTACTGGTGATGCACCTGAACGGTTTAAATTAGCTAATCAGATGCATCGAGCATGGATTGCGTTTGCACATACTGGTAATCCAAATACATTGGAAGTACCAGATTGGCCAAGTTACGATCTAGAAAATAGGGCTACAATGCTATTTAACGTGGAGAATGAGATTGTGAATGATCCGGACAGTGAAAAACGTTTGATCTGGAAAAATGCTACTGAAAAGTTAAAAGTGAACTAATCTTTCACCTTATACTCTAATACATTTCTTCTAATCGTATTTACATGTTTCTAATTAAATATGATTGATTTTACAGAATCACAGATTGTTTAATTAATCTAGAAATCAAAAAAGACAGTTTCACTTGCTACAATTGAGGTCAAGAATTACATGAATATATCGGAAATCCCTGTTTTTGAAATTAGCTTAAAACCCTTATGTATCAATGGTTAGTGAGCGTGCTGTATGACATTACTTCTAAGCCACCTGCAACGATTGAGTGGGAATAGGCTACCTAAAACAATTGAATGATAAAAAATACTCTCTTTTATTGGCGTTATTTGCGAATAGAAGAGAGTATTTTTTAATGACAAAAATAAGCGTTATAAGTGTCTCTCACTAAACTCTGAAGTGAGTCCTAATTTTTTTGCACACTCGCATTTAAAATATTTCTGCATTTCCTAATTTGCTGTTTTATTTGCCGATTTTCAAAAAAATAAACCTCTGTACCTGCCCAAATAAAAACCCAACACACAATGCTTAAAACTCCTGCAATATAGGTATTAGTACTTGAAAAATTCAAGAATATTACCCCGACAAGAATACCAATCATAAATAAAAAAATAGCTTTTTTGACATTTCTAGCATAGGTATATTCCTCTTCGTTTAAGATGTTAGAAAAAGTGTTGTGTGTGGCAATCTGCAATTCCTTTTCGTTAAAATTATTCTGACCTAAAAAGACTAATTTTGTTTTTTTTCTTCTGCCGCTATGTAGCTTGGATAAAATAAAATCTACAAGATCAGAGCTTAGGTGAACATCATCTAAGCTATAGTATTTTGAAAACGGAGTATCCGTTTCATCTAAATAGATATTTATTATTAACTCATCCTTCATATTTACCATCCTCTAACTCTAATGTAGTAGTTGAAATCCAACCTTTTATCAGTATGACCAAGGACAAGCGATAATCCCACATTTTTTGTACGGAAATACCGCTTTTTTTAATCGCAAGACAGCAAACTTTAATATTGCATTATTGTTCTCATTTCGCCAAAATGTTCACCTAAAATTTATTTCATCACACGAGCCGCAAAGATAATTTTATTTTTCTGGATGATCTACATGTAATGGTGGAGGTACTAGCCAACCTTTATTTTTATTTAGTCGTAATAGTTTGGCGCCAAGCTGTGCTTTAGCTGCATGGAGAAGAACGCCTCTATTACCAAGAAATAATTTTAGTTTACATAATATAAATATACCTTGGTCACAACTTTCTAATTATCTGATGCTTCTCATAATTTATCGTTCAAAAGGGGATTGTTCGTTTAAATAACGCTAATTATTGTTTAATGTAAATTTGTCCAATATTCATAAAAATAATTCACATAGAAATACATACAAAAGGATTAAACATTGTGCCAACAGACTTTTTTCGAAAAAATATGAAACCATTTTTTTCTTTATTGCTGATTTGGTTTTCTCAATACAAGATCAAAAATATGCACTAACTGTTTTGACAGATATTAATCGCTCCACCGACCAAACTGTAGCAAAAACTATCAAAGCGAGGGAACAGGATTTTGAAAAAGGATATATGTTGAACGGATCCAATTAGCTATTGATACAGATAAAAAATCTTTTGTTTTCTGGACAAGTGAACTTGCTAACTTACAGGAACAAAAAGAAGATATAGCTTGGACTCGGTTCTTACAGGACGATGAACTTGTAAATATTTCGAATTGGGACAATTCACATATAAATTCTTTTATTGAAGTAAAAAGTATAGTTTACGTAACAACCGCAAATGAATAAATTGCATCACTGATTTATCGTGTTGTTGAATACCCTTTGGCAGATTTCAAATGTAACTTAAACCATTTCTACATGCGAAAGTATTTGAAATACATATACAAGTTAATTTATTTGGATACCGGCAATGACCAGTTATGTGCAGTTTTTGCTTATTTAGCAGAAGATATCGAGGCATAAAAGCGTTAAAATTAACGTTTCACAAAATAGATGTGTGTAATAGTGGCATAGGTTGTTACTGTTAAGAATTAGTGAAGTGAGAACATTTTATCACCTGGAGAGCAGCATGATTCAATTCTTGCTGCTTTTTTACGTTAAGATGAACTGAATTCAAGTGCCACGTCATTTGTTGTGCTTTCAAATGTGAACGTTAGTATTTTGAGAATAATTATTATTCAAAGCAGGATGATTGCTGCTATAATGAATCTATAATGGTGTTAAAATTTTACATACTTTAAAAAGGAAGTGCTGTTATGGGGATCTTGAGTAAACTTTTTAATAAAAATAAGAAAGACGAAGCGCTTGGGGAGCAGAAAAAATTTGAAGATTTCAATTCTAACCAAAAGCCAGTTTCAAAAAATACAAACTCAAGAAAATTAGCGTACACAGGTGGTCTAGTATTTTCTATAGGACTTAACAATGAAGGAAATATAAGTATAATTTTATTACCCGAAGAAGCTCGATAGGATGCCAGCAGGGGAATTAAGTGGGGTGAAGGGGCAATATCCCTTCTTTTTTCCCTTTTCCATCAATCCGTATCGTTTCATTTACCAAATCTACTTGTTCCTATGTGAGTGAGACAAGTTCAGAACGTCTCAGACTGGTTGTAGCTAACAATTTAAACATTAGCTCATTCTGCATCGAAAAACGTGTTAGGTCGTGTTCTAAATAGCTAAATAGCAGTTGTAGATCCGTTAATGTCATATAGACAGGAAGTTTATCGACATATGCAGTTACACCTTGTAGTTCGGATAGGATTGAAAATATTAAACCAGCGGGTATTCGATACGCTTAAAATATAGCCTTCTTGTGACTTAAAGTGTACTTTTTGTAAAGGACATTTTGAAAAAGCTTAGGCAACTTGTTGTAGCTGCTGTCTGTATTTTACAGGCGGCAGCTTTTTAATATTCCATTGGTCTCGATAATGATACAACTCTTTACTTGTTTTACTACTTCTTTGGATAGGCTCATGTTAGACAGATAAAATAAGGGCTTAAAATTAATGTGGTGTGTTTTGATGCAACAGTAATTACAACTATAGCTTAAGCGCCATTCAACTAAGCAATCGAAGTTGTAAAAGCAGGTGCACGCGTAGTAAATGGTATATCAATCAATGTTATAAAAAGCTACGTTGTTACCACTTCCAAAGAAACGTATGTTCTTATATAATAAAGATATACTCATCTAGAATTTAAATCATTACACACAAAATATATTACAATGAACCTCATAAATTTTGAAATGCCTACAACATTTGTTATACATAACCTAATGGGAGGGAATTTCACATGCCAAGAAAACCAAATATAGAGGATGAAGATATTATTGCGATGTATGAGAAACGAATGTCATACAAAGAGATGATGGAGCAAACGGGCTTATCTGATCGGGCCATTCGAAATGTCATAAAAAAACACAACGTCGATATAAGACCAATTGGCCAACCAAGAAAGCATAAAGTAAACGAAGATTTTTTTAAGGTATGGAGTGATGAAATGGCATGGGTATTAGGCATTCTTGTTACAGATGGACATATTAATAGAAGTACGCATAGTATTTATTTCTCTCAAAAAGATGAAAGAATTCTAAAATTAATAGCAACTTATATGGCAGCTGACTATGTTTTGATGCCAATTGGTACAACAAAAACAACGCCCACAATTGTAATAAATTCAAAAGAAATAAAAAAAGACTTAGAACTAATCGGCATTAAACCAAATAAATCATTAACAGTTCAATTTCCAGAAGTTCCTGAAAGGTATTTACCGTCATTTATTAGAGGTGTAATTGACGGTGACGGCTGGGTTCAAAATAAAGGATATGTAATGAATGTAACAACTGCGAGTAGAAGTTTTGCTGATAGTTTACAGAAAGTATTTCAATCGTGGAAATTAAAAAGTGAAATTACAATTGAGAAAAGCCAAAAAGGCAACTACGTATATAGAATTTGGGTCAAAGGTAAACAGAGTATAACAAAATTAGCTTTAATCATATATAGTAATTGTGATGAAAGCTGCAATTACAATAAAAAAGAAAGATTAACACTGTGGATAAAAGAAATGGAGGCAAATTATTATGTGGAAGAAAATTAATGGACGACTAATTCAAACAATTGATACTACAAGGTTAGAATATAAAACAAGAATAAGTAAAACACTTTTGGACGAATTAAAAAAAATGGCAAAAGAGCACAATTCACATATCGGCTATTTACTTGAAAACGGATTTGAAAATTTACTTCATGAAAATTATATAGTCTATGATAAAAAAAATCGTCCTAAAGATCGTATAGAATTTAGAACGACTTGTGATAAAGAAATACTCGAAAATTTAAGAGCATTTGCCAAAGAAAATAAATTAAATCTAAATGATGTGATTGAATCAAGTGTTCAACACATTAATGTAGATGATGTTAAAAATGGAAAATGGAGATATAGAATTGAACAGTAATAGGAGGAGATAAAATTCCTCTATTACTTAAATTTAAAATAGGGATGTGGTCATAATATAAATTATAGGAAGTTACGTTTCATCTTAAAAGTATACTTATAACAGTGAGACAAAAATGAAAAAATACTTTATATGGCTGCTTATTAATGGTATTTAATTACGGATTTTAGTTTTTATAATAACCGATTCAATTCATTGCTTCGTCTACAATTAATCATAATCTATACATGTATTTATATAAGAAAATCTTTGAATTTCCTTCTAAAACTTTTCAGCGGCTCTTTATAGGTACTTAAATGCAAATCAATTAAACTAACAATATCTCAAAATCGTATTGCGAATTTTTATTTACAGCACATGTTAATTGAACAAAATAATTTTAATTTCTATTCGAATCATCAATTTCAGAATTTAATGTACTTTCCCACCATATATCCTTGTTTCCGTTTAAATATTTTTTTATTAGTTTTCTAAATGGGTACGGTTGTAAGTTTATATTATCCAACTCAACTGCACTACACCAGAAAAACTTAAGATGAGATTCACTTGATTTTGGGTTAACATTTAATATTAATTCATCGCTTTTCGCCTCAAATACTTGATTAATTTCGCAATGTAATATGCCTTTTTTCTCCCATCTATGTTCAATTACTCCAAGAAAATTACCTACTGTACAAGTTATTCCTAATTCTTCTGCAATCTCTCTCATTAGTGCGTCTTTTGCACTTTCACCAAACTCAATGTGACCACCAGGTAAGAATGTATTTGTATATCCAGTTGCTTGTGCGAGTAAAACATTATTATCTTTTATAAAGATACCCCTAGCTAAATGATGAAATGGATTTTGCAACGATTTCTCTCCAATCAATATGATATATTTTCGACAGCATTTCTACTATTCAATATCTCAGTTGAAAAACCTTTATATTACGGTTATTTTTTATTTAACTAAAAGTTAGTTGGAGATTATATACGGTTGGTACCTTACTAGTCAATTTTCGTTGGTCGGATCATCTTACCAACGATGATATATTCAAACTTATATAATAGAAAGATGGAATGAAAATAGATTTTCATCCCATCTTTCAAGCTTACATGAAATTTTTGGTTAGTCTTATGACCGTACAGACACTTCCCCGCTACTTTACGAAGTACTTTTCACATGTTTAAAGATATTAACTACAAACAATAAAATTGATAGGAATACAGCTATTCCGCCGCCTGATACACAAATCTCTAACAACCAACGAGGTACATCTAAATAAATCATCATCATACCAGCAAATAAAAACGGTAGGCCAATGTTATAAAGCCAAAATTGCCATTTCGCTAGAGTTGTTTCCGCTGCTTCTTTATAAATTGAATAAATAACACCAATAAGGCCTGTGGATAACCAACCTACAACGTTAATATGAGCATGTGTCGCTTTCCATTGTAATTGAATTGTATAGTGCATAAATAGTCCATACGCAAGACCGATTGCAAAATAAATTACTGCAATTTTCACCCATTTTGCACCCATTATAAACCCCCCCTTCATCTTGATAATACATTTTATTCTAATAATCGATATTAGATGAACGTATTTACAAAGAAATTCGCGTTAAAGCGATTATAGGGTTTCTGTATCTGATATTTTAGCTGTCCAAAGTCGTTTGAAAATCGAATATTTGGGCATCTTTTTCTCATTCCCACTCAAAATAATTCTTAAAAATACTTATAAGACTATATTATTCTGAAACAAAACGTTTTTTTAGAGGAGACTTTTCCTAAAAAAATCTCTCTACAATAATCACTAAATCTTGTACTTTAAGCGCAATTATTATTTACCGATATTTAAAGAAGCGTTGATTTATCAACGTTTGTCGCATATTACTAAAATATAAAATATCACTTTTTTTCTCTTTAACATTTATAATATTCTCGCATAAGTTGTTTTTTTGAAAATTTTTTTTACATAATTTCCAGGAAAACTATTGCAATTTTGCGAACACTCAAATAGAATAAAAATTGTAAATTCCTTGGAAGAGAAATTTGCGCACATAAAGCAGTAAATATCGCAAATAGGGGGTATGTTTATGGGGAATAATCAAAAACACATTGATTATGACAAAATCGCGCAACTAGATTCATTTAAACAACTAGTAAAAAGAAAAAATGCATTTTTATGGACGCTTACAGCAATTTTCTTAATAGCGTACATGACGCTTCCGGTGTTAACGTCTTTTACAGACATTTTACACCAAAAAGCATTTGGTAATATTACATGGGTTTGGATTTATTCTGCTGGATTATTCGTTATGACTTGGGGCTTAGCGCATTTATACGTAGCAAAAGCAGGATCTTTTGACCGTGATGCCAAATCAATTATAGAAGAATACGAAAGAGGTGTTAGCTAATGAGTATTGTAGCGATATCATTCTTCGTAGCTATCGTAGGTTTAACATTAGTAATTACTTGGTGGGCATCAAAGCGTACTTCATCAGCAAGTGATTTCTACACTGCAGGTGGAGGATTAACGGGTTGGCAAAATGGTCTTGCTATCGCTGGTGACTACTTATCAGCTGCTTCATTCTTAGGTATTGCCGGTTCGATTGCATTATTCGGTTTCGATGGTTTCTTCTTCTCTATCGGATATTTAGTAGCCTACTTAGTAGTGCTTTATATCGTCGCAGAACCATTACGTAACCTAGGTAAATTTACATTAGCTGACATGATTACTGCACGTTTCGACAAAGCAAAAGTTCGTGGTACAGCTGCATTAAGTACAATTACAATCGTATTATTTTATATGATCGCACAGCTTGTTGGTGCGGGTGCACTTATCCAATTACTACTAGGAATCGAATATTGGATGGCGGTTCTTTTAGTAGGTGTTATGATGACAATTTACGTATTATTCGGTGGTATGACAGCAACTTCTTGGGTACAAATTATTAAAGCATGTTTACTAATGCTAGGTACTGTAATTATCTCTTTCTTAGTTTTAGCGAAATTTGATTTCAGTATTGCGAACATGTTCACTCAAATGGCAACAGCAACAGAGCATGGAGAAGCTTATTTAAATCCAGGTTTACGTTATACTAACGGAATTGATACGATTTCGATGTTAATCGCATTAGTACTTGGTACATCAGGTCTTCCACATATTTTAATGCGTTTCTTCACAGTTAAGGATGCAAAAACGGCACGCTCTTCAGTAATTTGGGCTACTTGGATTGTAGGTATCTTCTATGTTCTTACTATTTTCTTAGGTTTCGGAGCTGCTGCATTCGTAGGTAAAGATGTAATTGTTGCAGCAAACCCTGCCGGTAACATGGCTGCCCCATTATTAGCTGAAGCGCTTGGTGGCGACATTTTATTCTCATTCGTTTGTGCGGTAGCATTCGCAACAATTTTAGCGGTAGTAGCAGGTTTAGTACTTTCTGGTGCATCTGCCCTATCACACGACATTTACGGACAAATTATTAAAAAAGGTAAGGTTACAGAAAAAGAGCAAGTTATGGCTGCTCGTGTAGGATCAATCATAATTTCAGTAGTATCAATTTTATTAGCTTTAGGTGCTCAAACACTTAACGTTGCGTTCTTAGTATCTATTGCTTTCTGTATTGCAGGTTCAGCAAACTTACCTGTAATTATTTATACAATTTACTGGAAACGATTTAATACAGCTGGAGCAGTTACAGCAATGTTAACTGGATTAATTTCAGCATTAGTATTAGTAGCAGTATCACCAAACGTATGGAATCCAGTTGAAGGTAAAGCGATTTTCGTTGGTGATCCGTTAATTTATTTAACTAACCCAGCTATTATATCAGTTCCTCTTGGTTTCCTTGGTGGTTTCATTGGTACAATGTTATCGAAAGAAAATGACGCTAAGAAATATCGTGAAGTTGATGTTAAAGCGAACACTGGTATTTCAGTACAAGACGTTTCTCACTAATTAAACTAAAAAGCTCTTAACTAATCCTAGTTGAGAGCTTTTTCCTTTTTCTGTACACTATATATGGAGGTGTTGAAATGGCAAACTCAGGTGCAAAAAAGAAACGATTAGCAAAGTTGCGCGAAGAAGGTAAAGATATGGCTCTGCAGCGTGGCGAAGTACCCTTCTCTACTCACGAGCGTGTAACGAAAACGAAACAAGAGACGATTGATAATATGTATAAGAAATATAAAAAACATTTCCAAGAATAATCTCGGAAATGTTTTTTATTTTTTGGCTAGTATAACGATCGTCATTAAAATGCAAAGTGTCCCTAGCCAATCTATCCAACCAAAAGCAACCCCCATAAAGAGTACTGCTGTGATTGCTGCTGATAATGGCTCTGCACAGGCTAGTAAGCTCGTTTCCGTAGCAGATAAGTATTTCAAGCTTTCTAAATAACTGTAAAATGAAATGACTGTTCCACATAAAATGACAAATAAAAAGGCGAAGTTTGTTGTAAAGTGCCACTCTCCTTCAAATTGCCATGGTGCATGAACGAAACTGAATGCAACTCCACCGACTAACATTCCCCAGCCAACGACAACGAGTGAACCCCATCTTCTTAACAAGTTAATTGGTTGAATCGTATAAAACGCTAGACCTAATGCAGATAATAGTCCCCAAATTAATGCTGTTTTTGAAATCGATAGCGACTGAATATTGCCATGAGTAACGAGTAAAAAAGTACCTAATAACGCCATAGCAACAGCAGCTAGTTCCTTTAATGTTGGCCATCTTTTTGCTAAAACAATAAAATAACTTGTTACTAATGCTGGACCTAAGTATTGTAATACAGTTGCCGTTGCTGCATTACCATGTTTAATAGCTGCTAAATATGTATATTGAACACCAATCATGCCGATGATCCCAAAAATCACTAACGCCACTACATCCGCTTTATGACGCCAAATATCAAAAATTCGATTTCCTTCTTTTTTATACGCTACCGCTATTAAAATACCTCCTGCACAAAGTAAGCGTACCGTTGTTAGCCACTCGGTACTTATGTGTAATGTTTGAAACATATATTGTGACACTGTTCCTGAAATTCCCCAAAACAGTGCAGCCATTAGGACAAGTACAATCCCTTTTTTCCGATTTTCTAACGCCATGATGTACTCCTCCAAAAAAAATCATTGTTCTAATCGTATCTTGTTTATTACACAAGTGCAATATAAAAATAAGTACTCTGTCTTACAAAAACAACAATGGGCGTCTCAGTTGTTCCAGAGACACCCATTAATTGAATTATATAGCCATATTGATCTTTCTTCTACGTAATTCGAGTAAGAAATACGTACTTAAAGATAAACTAAATACACCAAAAACAATTCCCATCCATTGTAAGCCTATAAAATCAAGTAATGCTCCGGTAGATAATAATACAACCTGGAATAATATTTGATCTAGCATATTACGAAATGCGAAAAATCGTCCGTGGAATTCCTTTGGTACTTGACGTTGGAAAATAGTCATTGTAGTTGGGTAGAAGCACCCTAAAACCAATCCAAATATTCCGAATGTCATAAGGGCGAATAGTTTCACATCAGCTACATACAGCATTAACTCCATTGCTCCCATACAATACACAAGTGCAAAAAGCATCGTGACTGTTTTAAAGGTTGTATTTAAGTACTTCACAACTACGGCACCAAACATAAAAGCAATGCCTTCAATGGCATAAATCAACCCTGATAAACTTTGAGATTGATGAATTTCTGTTATTTTCATAATAACTAAGTTAAAAGAGCCTAAAAATAGTGTTGGAATAACCATCAGTACAAGGGTCATTAATACAACAGGCTGCTCTTTAAGCATAGGATATACTTCTTTAAAGCTTCCTTTCCCCTTTTCCTTGATTGTTGAAGGAGTTTGCTGCTCTTGCAAATTTAAGTTGAAAGTTATGGCAAACATAGCGAGATACATAATCATCGATATTATATACAGCCATTTAACATCAAAATAGCTTAATAATAATCCAGCTGCTGCTGTACCAACAATACGTGACACTGTTCGCGCGTTCATATGCCAACCATTTAATGCAATTAAGTCTTTATCTTTCACAATCATTGGTACGACTGCTTGTAATGCAGGCATATAAAATGATGCAGCTATTTGCAAACTTATTAAAAATAGAATCATCCATAGTACTGAATTTGTAGCAAGTGCAATAAACATAAATAACACGCTCACAACACGTCCCGCACTGGCAATAACTAAAACCTTCTTTTTGCTTGTAGAATCGATAATTCTGCCTGCTAATGGCCCTACAGCTACCCCAGCAATCATACCAACTGCTAGAATGAGAGATTTGTGAAAATCAGAAGGTACAAGTTCTTGCATAAAAGCTAAATTTCCGATTATTCCAGCCCATAGTCCGAGCCCAACTACAAATTCCCCAATTAAAACTATCCAAACATTTTTATTACGCCACATATGTACCTTCCTTCTGTAAAGTATGTTTAAATCAATAACGAAATATTTCATAATACTTTATTATAAATATATCGGAATCCGAAATACTTTGAATATTATAGTATTTAATTATAAATGTCAATATACGTAAAAAAGCTGCAAGAGGCTTACACCTTTCGCAGCTTTTTCTACACTTGTATTTAAAAATCGATAAGTTTAATTGCTAATACGAACTTCTTTTAATTTTTCATAACAACCGCACGCACTAATGCACCATCTACTGTAGTATCTACTTTTAAAGAACCATTTGAATAGCGATCTGCACGATTTAAGTTCACGACTTGTACTGTTTCTTGTATTCCATTTTCTGTTTCGAGTAAAATTTGATTGCTAACAGTAACTACAAGCACATCAAATACTCGGTGTGGATTAGCTTTTAATTCTTTTAAAATAACGACGCCGCGCTTAGCACGATTGCCAAGTTCGACCTCACTAACACTCATTCGTTTTACAGCTCCACGCTGCGTCACAACAATGACATCTTGTTCAGCACCTGGACGGAGTAAATTAGCCGCGGCTAAATATTCCCCTTCTTTTAATAAAATGCCTTTAACGCCACCTGTTTTAACGCCAGTAACAGGCAATTCTTCCGCGCTAAATCGAATAGAATAACTAGTATTGCTCGTTAATAAAATTTCTTGATTTGACGTCATTAAAGACGCTTTAATCATTTCGTCTCCAGCCTTCACATTCATCGTTTTAATCGGCTTTGAGTAACGTGTTACAACATAATCAGCAAGTGGTGAACGCTTAATTTGTCCGTCCTTCGTTGCTGTAAAAATAAAGACTTCTTCTTGTTCAAATTTATCTATACCAATCGCTTCAATTATTTCTTCTTCCACATCTAACGGAACAATACTTGAAATATGTTGACCTAGATCTTTCCATCGAATATCAGGTAGTTCATGAACAGGCTGATAAATGTAATTGCCCTTATTCGTAAATAGCAGCAGATGATGCTGAGTATTTAATGTTTCTTCATACAGTAAATAATCCGATTCTTTCATTGCAAAATCTTTACCATTTGAAGCGGAATGAGACCGAAGACTTGTACGTTTCACATACCCATCCTTCGTCACCGTAACAACTACTTCCTCACTTGGTACTAGCACATCAAGCGTCACTTTAATTTCTTCTATTTCTGCTTGAATTACAGAACGGCGAGGCTCTGCAAAACGCTTTCTTATATCCAATAGCTCTTTCTTAATTACACGTGCAAGTTTTTTTGCATCATTTAAAATACTCGATAACTCTTCAATAAGCGCTATTAATTCTGCCTCTTCTGCGCGCAGCTCTGTAATATCTGTATTCGTTAAACGATATAATTGTAAGCTAACGATTGCTTCAGATTGTATTTCAGTAAAGTGAAATTTAGCTTGCAAATTATTTTTAGCATCTCGTTTATCATTAGATGATCGAATTGTATGAATGACTTCATCTAAAATCGACAATGCCTTCATCAAACCTTCAACGATATGTAAACGATCTTTTGCCTTTGCTAAATCAAATTCCGTACGCTTAGTTACGACCTCTTTTTGATGTGCAATATACGCGTCTAACATTAAAGGTAATGTCATCATTGTTGGACGGCGATTATGAATAGCGATCATATTGAAGTTATATGTTATTTGTAGGTCTGTAGATTTAAATAAATAATTTAAAATCCCTTGAGCAGCAATGTCTTTTCTCATCTCGATGACGATACGTAAACCGTTTCGATCCGATTCATCTCGAATTTCAGCGATACCTTCTAATCGTTTATCAACACGCTGCTCGTCCATTTTTTTAATTAAATTTGCTTTATTGACGTCATACGGCAGCTCCGTAACAACAATTTGCTCTTTATTGCCTTTAATTGCTTCTATTTCTGCTTTCGCACGAATAATTATTTTACCCTTACCTGTTTCGTACGCCTTCTTAATGCCGTCTACCCCTTGGATAATACCACCTGTTGGGAAATCCGGTCCTTTAATAACAGTCATAAGCTCGTCTACTGTACAATCCGGTCTGTCTATACGCATTAATACAGCATCAAGCGCTTCCAGTAAATTATGTGGTGGAATATCAGTCGCATACCCCGCAGAAATCCCTGTTGAACCGTTCACTAGCAAGTTCGGGAACCGCGCAGGTAGAACAGTAGGCTCCATATCTTGATCATCAAAATTTGGCACGAATTCAACTGTGCGCTTCCCGATATCACGTAACATCTCACCAGCGATTGCAGAAAGACGAGCTTCTGTATAACGCATGGCAGCTGCTGGGTCTCCATCGACTGAACCGTTATTTCCGTGCATTTCGATAAGCATATGACGCGCTTTCCAATCTTGACTCATACGTACCATCGCTTCATACACAGAAGAATCACCGTGTGGGTGGAAGTTACCGATTACGTTACCGACTGTTTTCGCTGATTTACGGAAAGGTTTGTCCTGTGTATTACCTTCATTGAACATCGCATATAAAATCCGGCGTTGTACAGGTTTAAGACCGTCACGTGCATCAGGCAACGCGCGGTCTTGAATAATATATTTGGAATAGCGACCAAATCGATCGCCCATTACTTCTTCTAAAGGTAAATCTTGAAATCGTTCTGTCGTCATTAACTAGTCCTCCTCATGCTGGATGAATTCATTTTCTAAAATATTCGCTTCATCCTCCATACCGAAGTCTACATTTGCTTCGATCCATTTACGACGAGGTTCAACTTTATCGCCCATTAATGTTGTTACTCGACGTTCAGCACGTGCACCGTCATCAATCGTGACACGAATTAATGTCCGCGTTTCAGGATTCATCGTTGTATCCCATAACTGATCTGCATTCATCTCTCCAAGTCCTTTATAACGTTGTAGCATATACCCTTTACCAACTTTTTTTATCGCAGCATCGAGATCATTTTCTGTCCAAGCATATTCAATTACTTCTTTCTTGCCTGTCCCTTTTGACACTTTATAAAGTGGTGGCAATGCAATATACACTTTACCAGCCTCAATTAACGGACGCATATAGCGATAGAAAAACGTTAACAGTAACACTTGAATATGTGCACCGTCCGTATCGGCATCGGTCATAATAACGACTTTATCGTACGCGGCATCCTCAACTGTAAAATCAGCTCCGACACCGGAACCAATAGCGTGAATGATTGTAGAAATTTCTTCATTTTTCATAATATCTTGTAGCTTAGCTTTTTCCGTATTAATTACTTTTCCGCGCAGTGGTAATATTGCTTGGAATGAACGATCTCGGCCTTGCTTTGCAGATCCACCAGCAGAATCACCTTCGACTAGATACAACTCGTTTTTCGCTGCATTTCGTGATTGGGCAGGTGTTAGCTTACCAGATAGCAGTGTACTTGATTTTTTATTTTTCTTGCCATTACGAGCATCCTCACGCGCTTTACGTGCTGCTTCACGGACTTGCTGTGCACGAATTGCTTTACGTACGAGTGAGGCAGATAGCTCAGCGTTTTCTTCTAGCACATATAAGAGCTGCTCAGACACGACTAAATCAACTGCTGAGCGGGCTTCACTAGTCCCGAGCTTCCCTTTAGTCTGCCCTTCAAATTGTAATAATTGCTCAGGTATACGAACGGAAACAATCGCTGCTAATCCTTCCCGAATATCTGCGCCTTCTAAGTTTTTATCTTTTTCCTTTAGTAAGCCTATTTTACGAGCATAATCATTAAATACACGTGTCATTGCCGCTTTAGCACCTGTTTCATGTGTACCGCCATCACGTGTCCGTACGTTGTTGACAAATGATAACATTGTTTCTGAGTAGCCATCATTAAACTGGAAAGCAAACTCGACTTCAATATCTTGCTGTGTCCCCTCTACATACTTTACAGGGTGAAGCACATCTTTTTCCTCATTTAAATAAGCGACAAACGCTTCAATTCCGTTTTCATAATGGAAGATTTCGTGCTGTCCTTCAGCTCGCTCATCAATAAGTTCTATTTTTAAGCCTTTTAATAAAAACGCTGATTCACGCAGGCGCTCTACTATTGTGTCGTAATTAAATTTTGTTACCGAAAAAATCGAATCATCTGGTAAGAAATGAACAAGTGTCCCAGTTTCTTTTGTTTTCCCGATAATTTCAAGTGATGTCACAGGTTTCCCGCCTGCTTCAAATCGTTGACGATGGATTTGCCCATCGCGATGAATCGTAACTTCTAAAAAACTACTAAGTGCATTAACGACAGATGAACCTACTCCGTGCAAACCACCACTCGTTTTATAGCCACCTTGTCCAAATTTCCCCCCTGCATGCAGGATAGTGAAAATAATTTCAGGTGTTGGTTTTCCCATTTTATGCATTCCAGTAGGCATACCTCGTCCAAAATCACGTACACTAATACTATTATCAGCATGGATTTTTACAATGATATGGGAACCGAATCCGGCAAGTGCTTCATCCACGGCATTATCTACAATCTCATAGACTAAGTGATGAAGGCCTCGCCCATCAGTTGAACCAATATACATCCCTGGACGCTTTCGGACTGCTTCCAAACCTTCTAATACTTGTATCGCATCGTCATTGTATGCGATCGGTTGACTTTTCGCCAAAACAAATCCCCTCCAAAAAAACAAACAAACGTTCTAATACTTTTTCATCGTACTTATAATAACACTAGCTGTCAATACACTGTCTAGTTGCATAGACATTAATTGTAACATCAAAATTACTAGTTGGACAATGAGCGCTCTAAATGAATTCCAAATAAACATCTAACTTTCCTAAAAAAAGAAAAGAACCTTGCAAATTCACTATTCCCTAATCAATAAAACAGTGTATAATATTTAACACAATGTATTAGTACCAACTAATAACTTTTTTTGAAAGGAGCACATGTATGATCAATGCAATCGTTCTCATTTGTGCTTATTTAATCGGTTCTATTCCTTCTGGATTATGGATTGGTAAACTATTTTATAAAACGGATATTCGTGAACATGGTAGTGGAAATTTAGGTGCAACAAACACATTTCGCATTCTTGGTAAAAAGGCCGGTTTAGTCGTAACAATTATGGATGTGTTAAAAGGTACTGCTGCTGTCCTATTACCATTATTACCTTTCTTTGCTGAAACGAACATTCATCCATTAATTTTAGGTATTGTATCTGTCGTTGGACATATGTTCCCAGTTTTCGCTGGTTTTCGCGGTGGAAAAGCGGTTGCAACTTCAGCAGGTGTCGTGCTTGGGTATGCGTGGCCGCTATTCGTAGTATTATTCTTTACGTTTTTCATTACACTAAAGTTAACAAAAATGGTTAGCTTAACATCTATGATGGCCGCATTGGTCGCACTTATTTATAGCATTATTTACTGGATTGTAACAGGTGATTTTGCCTTATTTATTTTAATTGCGTTTTTATTTACGTTTATTGTATACCGACATCGAGAAAACATTAAACGTATTAAAGACGGTACTGAACCAAAAGTCAAATGGATTTAAAGGTTTATTATATGTATAAGCTTTCGATAAAAGGTTTTCCTACCGGGAAGACCTTTTTTTCTATTAGAATTCTATAACATCGTTAAATGGGTGACTTGAAAATTGTAATATTTGATAATGTACTCCCCATTTCTTCCTCAAGGAGTATAGTCATACCTGATTGTAGCAAGTGTTTTTTTAATCGATAGTATAGCTAATTGGTTGCAGAATATCGGTAAAATAATGCCGCTTTATTATAATGCAGTTACTTTAGTAGGCGTAATGTAGAAAGCTAATCATTGCGTTGTTATTTTAATAAGGATTATTTTGTTGTTTTACAGTACTTAATATTCGAAACTTGCTTATATATCGCCAGTTTTAATGAAGTAGCCTAGCCACTGTTACTTCATTAAAAAATCCGCTACAATATTAGTATAAAATGTTAGCGGAGGGTTCTTATGAATATTGTAATAACAGATGCAGCAATGAATTGGTTTATAGAAGAAATGGAAGTAGAGCAAGGCGATTATATTCGATTTTATGCACGTTATGGCGGGACATCTCCATTTCATGAAGGTTTTTCTCTTGGTATGAATCGTGAACAACCACATGAAATTGGTGTGGAAACTGAAAAAAACGATATTCATTTTTACATTGAGAAAAGTGATGAGTGGTTTTTTAATGATCATGATTTACATGTTGCTGTTAATCAACAAACCGACGAATTATTATACGAATATAAAAAATAGACTGAAAAAACATTCTTTTGAAGTTTCCCTTGTAATATCTATATAATGATGAATGACATCTAGATTATACAGAATTGAAGGGTTAGTTTGTGAAAGAAGCATTTTTTTGGCGCTGGCTATTTTTTATAGTCGGTATTATTATTTTATCACTCGGCATCTCATTAACGATTAAAGGTCAAATTGTTGGCGTAGGTTCGTGGGATGTTCTTCATATCGGGTTAGCACAATCTATTGGTTTAACGATCGGTATTTGGTCCATCATTATTGGGGTAGCCATTATAGCATTTGACTCAATCCTTAACAAAAGATGGCCACTTGTCGGTACGGTGTTAGATATGCTGTTAGCTGGGATTTTTATTGATATTTTTAATTTTTTGATCCCAACATTTAATAGCGTTTGGATGCAGTTCTTCGCCTTTGTTAGCGGGTTCTTCCTACTTGGAATAGGCTGTGGGATGTATATCGTAGCAAATTTAGGGGCCGGTCCACGCGATATGTTAATGCTATTCATTGTCCATCGTTTCAACTGGTCTGTCACTTTTGCGCGCACAACTATGGAAGTTTCTGTCGCACTACTAGGTTTTCTACTAGGTGGTCCAGTGGGAATAGGTACGGTATTAATGGCATTATGTCTCGGACCAATCGTGCAATTTGCTATCAAATGGAACGAAAAAATATTTACCCGTTTAAGTGGTGTTGAAAGTACCATATTAAAAGCTAAGTAAAAAAAGTGCCGTGGAGAAAATAACTTCCCCATTAGGCACTATTTTTTATATATAATATTCAATATCCTCATCAACAAAATGCCATACATACGGTGTTTCTTGATAGACATAATAGTTTAACCAATTATAAAACAGTAAATGAGAATGAGCCCGCCATGTATGTTTCGGATCCTTTGTTGGATCATTGTTAGGGAAATAATTTATTGGCATGTCAATCTCTTCGCCTTTCGCAACATCTCTAGAATACTCATCGGCAAGTGTTGTTGCGTCGTATTCTAAATGACCTGTAATCATTATTTGTTTATTATCTTTCGACTGCACGATAAATACTCCTGCATCCTCTGAGTAGCTTAGTAAACGCAAATCAGGATGAGCACGTACTTCTTCAATGGAAACGGAAGTATGGCGTGAATGTGGTGCTACATATTCATCACTAAAGCCGCGTACTAAATCAACCGTTAAATCAGTAATAACGTGTGAATAAACACCTGAGCATTTCTTAGGCAATTCATATTTACCGATACCGTAATGATGATAAAGTGCTGCTTGTGCACCCCAACAAATATTCATAACTGACGTTACATTAACCTTAGCCCAGTCCATAATTGCTTCGATTTCTTTCCAATATAAAACGTCTTCAAACTCCATTTTCTCGACAGGCGCTCCAGTAATAATCATCCCATCAAATCGACGATGCTTAATTTCGTTAAATGTTGAGTAAAATAATTCTAAGTGTGATTTAGACACATTTTTTGACTCGTATGTAGCAGTATTTAAAAACGTCACATTTACCTGTAATGGTGTATTTCCTAGTAGTCGTAGCAATTGCAACTCTGTTTTCTCTTTTTCCGGCATTAAATTGCATATTAAAATATTTAATGGTCGTATTTGTTGTGTTTTCGCACGGTCCTCTTCCATTACGAAAATTTTCTCTTGTCGCAAATGCTCTCCTGCAGGCAGTTGCTTCGGAATGTTAATTGGCAATGTAATCCCCCCATTTCTAAAATAAAAAACCTCTCATTCCAGCATAAGAGAATGAGAGGCTTTATCCGTTCACTCTTATCTCTCGGGGTATTCCCCCGCTGGAATTAGCACCTTTCTAACGCAGTTAGAGGTTGCTGAAGCTTCGACGGGCCATATCCCTCTGCTTCTCTTGATAAGACTATTCAATTGAAAATTATTGTAACATCAAAAAATGAATTTTACAACAATTCTAAATACAGTTATTAGTTTTATTTTCCACTTCTTATTAAACCTATGTATTTTTTATTAAAAATCATACTTCTCGAAAAAAGAAGCGTAGTGCATATGTAAAATATAAGCCTTGCAAGATTGACTCTCGCAAAGCGATTTGTAATATAAACAGTCTCCCGCACACTTACCCCATTTCTAGAATTTATGTCACCAACCTGGTTGATCTTTTGACTAATCACAGGCTTTTTAGTAATCGTTATAAAATTTTTTACAGTACGACCTGTTTCATTTTGAATCTCTCTCGCAGTAAAGGTTGAAAGATGTTAATAATTCGAACCTGATACATAGTGTGTCAAATCTTCTACTTCAGTCTTTTTGTATCAGTGTTATTTAAGAATGTACTTTTCATCTTCTTTCCTTATTGAAGTAATTGTAGTACACCTTCTGGTTGCTTATTAGACTGAGCTAACATGGATTGCGCAGCCTGTATTAATATATTACTTTTCGTAAAATTCATCATTTCTTTTGCCATATCAGTATCACGAATACGTGATTCAGCAGATTGAAGATTTTCAGAAGTGTTCGAAACTGAATTATATGTATGCTCTAATCTATTTTGATATGCTCCTAAATTAGAACGCACACCAGAAACGGCATTAATTGCGCTATCAAAGCTACTTATAGCATATTGAGCTAAAGCGTTGTTTAAAACTGATACATTATCTATTCCAATTGCCTGTGAACGAACATCTGATATTGATAAATTAATAGTTTGTCCTGAATTAGCTCCAATTTGAAAATTCAAGCTGTTATCTACATCGTTTATTATTTCACCATCGTTATTTCCTGCTGTTAGATCGATGTTGCCTTGGTGTTGAGACCCACTTGAACCATTAGGTGGTTTTGATTGACTCAAATCAATTGTTATACCGTTATATGAAAATATTAAACTAGGATTGTTATGTGTGATAATAAATCCGTCTGGTATAGAGTGTATACTCAAACTTTGTGGAACACCATTATCGTAATAAACACCTATTGATAATTTTGTAAAAAGCCAATTTGCTGGGTCGTCTATAACCTTTTCACCTTCATTGAGTTTAGCTTTGTGCTGATTGCTTGGATCGTTTCCGAAATCAATCCATCCATCATCTACTGTAAAACTTCCACCTCCTGCTCCTGTAGCCTTTAATGTAGATTGGGGAGTAGAAGGGTTAGTTTGGTATGAAACTGAACCATCAAGTAATTTCTTAGTATTAAATTCAGTATTGTTTCCGATAGATGTTATTTCTTTTTTAATTTCTTCAATTTCCTTTTGGATTGCCTCCCTGTCGATATCTGTATTTGTATCATTTGAGGCTTGAACACTTAATTCTCTTCCGCGCTGAAGAAGTGAATGTACTTCATTTAATGCACCCTCAGCAGTTTGTACTAGTGAAATTCCATCTTGAATATTTTTACCCGCCATATCCAAACCACGAATTTGTCCAAGCATTTTTTCAGAAATCGCTAATCCAGCAGCGTCATCACCTGCACGATTAATTTTAAAACCTGAAGATAATTTCTCTAAACTTTTTTCAAGTTTTCCTCTATTATTTTGTAGCCTGTTATTTGTATTTAAAGATGAAATATTATGCTTTATTCTCATAAGTAACTTCCTTTATCAAGATTATCTTTGTAGTAACAAAATAATTTACGAATATAAACAATAATATCAATTTTGATACTTTTTATCTAGATATAGAAATTTTTTATAAGAAAATTAAGTACGTCTCAATTATTAAAAGAGGAATGGATTAACTCGTGTTCCTCAATAGTTTCTTATGTATTATGTACTTGCCTAATATCGCTCTGAGAACAATCGAGATATACAGTCACCTATCTAGTATCAACTCAACTCTTCTGAGGCCTCGTTAAATTATGTATTATTGTGCTTTTTTGTCCTAAATATTTTACTTGTACAGTGTGATATGCACATCCGAATGTACGACTGATAATTTCGTACTTCATGTGCTTTTGTCCCTGCCGCGTTAACTATTGTTTTTCGAATCTGTTGTATTGTTAAATCTCCTGTCTGCAATAAAGCCACCAGATGCAAATTTTAACAACAAAAAAATACACTCCTCAACATCTAAATTAATAGATAATAAGAAGTGTACTATTGATAACATTCTAAACACGGTTTTAGAAAAGTTCTTTTAATAATGTAAACGACTTCGCACGTGCCTTCTCATCATAAATCGATGTTGTGACCATAATTTCGTCTACACCAGTGTCAGACACGAATTGCTCCAGACCTTCTTTTACAGTTTGCTGGCTACCGATAAACGTATATTGACGTTGCTGCATGACAGCGTCTTTTTCAAATGATGACCAAATTTCATCCATATTTTCAACAGGTGGCTTTAGTAGCTGATGGTCACGGCGAATAATGCTTAAGAAAAATTGGTAATAGGTCGTCGCCAAAAAGTGCGCTTCTTCATCTGTATCCGCAATAATGACATTTACACACGCCATCATATGTGGTTTTTCTAAGTGTTCAGATGGTTGGAATTGCTCTTTATAAATTTTGATAGCACGGGTTAAATAATCTGGCGCAAAGTGACTAGCAAAAGCATAAGGTAGCCCACGCCGAGCAGCTAAATCCGCGCTAAATAAGCTGGAGCCAAGTAACCATAATGGAATATTTGCGCCAAATCCAGGATAAGCTTTAATATGGTCTGTCTCTTTAGCTCCACTTAAATATCGATACAACTCTAGTAAATCCCCTTCAAAATCTTCTCCAGCATGGCGACGTAATGCGCGGGCAGTAAAGGGATCAGTACCAGGTGCACGACCTAGCCCTAAATCAATGCGTCCCGGATACATTGCATCGAGCGTACCGAATTGCTCTGCTACAATGAGGGGTGCATGGTTCGGTAACATGACACCACCTGAACCAATGCGAATATTTTTCGTTGCACTAGCTAAATACCCAATAACAACCGAAGTAGCTGAACTTGCAATCGCACGGCTATTATGATGCTCAGCTACCCAATAACGTTTGTACCCTAAGTCATCTGCTAGCACTGCAAGTTGTTTAGCACGTTCGAATGCTTGCTTAGTCGTTTGTCCTTCTAATACGGGTACTAAATCTAAAACCGAAATCGGCATTCCTTTTAACATTAAATCACCTCTCTGTAACTATAGCGGAAAAGAAAAAAGATGCCTATAAAAGACACCTCTATCTATCAATAAATTGTTTTAATGCTTCCATCTGCGCTGTACTTTGCTCATAGCCCATCGCATAGTTTTTATGAATTTGTGGGATATGTTTCTCAAAGCTATTTAGTGCATGATCTGGGCGGAACAAAAAGGCCTTCCCCTCAGCTTCTAACTGCTCGCAATAGGCAATTGTTTCATTGTATTTATCTGCACGCTGCAGCATACTTTGCACTAGCGCGGGATATCGTTTTGATAATAGTTTCATAGCAAATTTTGTTTGGCGATCCAACGTTTTGCGGTAGCCTTTTGGACGTGTTAACACAATAACATGTTTATCGTATCCTTTCTCCTCTGCCTGGAAAACAGGAATCGGATCAGCTAAACCCCCATCATAATAGGGCACGTTATTTAGTTTTATTTCCGGGAACAAAACTGGAATTGCACAAGTAGCACGTAACATCATACATTCCTTATCCATTTGTAGTGCATCCATATATTCTACTTGTCCCGTGTAAGCATTTGTTACCCCAATTTCGAGCTTGCCATCAAACTGTTGATACGTATCCCAATCGAATAAATCGAGTTCATTTGGAATGACATTATAGGCAAAATCCAGTCCGAAAAGGCTACGTTCTTTAAAAAAGTTATTTATCCCCATATAACGCTTATCATGTCGATAATTTGTAAATACACGAAGCGTTCTTTCTTTTTGCTTTGAAACATATGAACAGGCATTAATCGCACCAGCAGAAATTGCTAGGATATACGGTAAATGGACGTTATGATCTAAAAAAGCGTCAAGCACCCCACCCGAATAAATCGTACGGAAAGTGCCTCCTTCTAAAATTAAACTTGTGTTTGTCAATTGAATCACACTCATTTCATGTTATATAGGTCGCGCCAGATCATAAGTTCTTTGTCCTTTATTAATTGCTCTAGCTGTTCATCCCACGCGATTGTTAAAGTATTAAATACTCTTACATCAAAAATATCATTCTCTGTATCGTACAAAATATATTGGAAACACGGTACATCATTAATTTGCAGTTCTTCAGTTGCTTTCACTGAGGTAACAATTGTCTGTGGTGTTTCCGCTTCATCAGTTTCTGTATGATGTGCTACTGCTAGTTGTAATGCATCAAGTGTTTTTTGTTCGTCAAATTCAACAGTTAAGCCTAGTGCATAGTCAATCTCTTCTGGAAACTCATCAAAATCTAGCACATCTTCAATATCACCCTCTATATAAGCCTGATGTAACGGGCTATATAGAAGCTCACGACGATCTTCATCTAATTCTTCCTCAAAAATGCCGTTCGTCAACTGTTGCTTCCCTTTCTCGGTTAAAGAGATTACTTCATCTTGTATAAGGAGCCCTGTTTTCTTCATTTTATTAAGTAAATCATTTATAAACAATGGCTCAACTAGTAATACATCCGCAAGTGTTTCCCCATCACGAAATGTCCCTTTTCCAAAAGCAATGAGCATCATTTTCATTAAAATATCCATCGGTGTGCGGCTCACTGGATGATACGTAACTTGTACTGTATGAATTGGAATGCAAAATTGTTTTTCAGCAACGAGCTTCGTTGACTTCGGGAGTGGTAGTTTACTTTTAACTTGCTGTTCAAATTTTTGTAGTTCCATACATCCTCCTATGCGCGGTATCCGTCCTGCTCTTTAACAACATTTAGCAAATGGCTATACATGGCACGTGTTTCTGATTTTTTCGGGCGTTTCGTAAACATTTCAGTACTACCTATCATGATTAGTAATTCCCGCGCACGTGATAATGCCACATTGAGACGACGATAATCTTTGGCAAAGCCTATATCGCCGTGACCATCATTATTACGTACCATACTAACTAAAATAACATCCATCTCCATTCCTTGGAACTTATCGACAGAACCCGTTCGAATGTGAAGATGCGGAATATTGAGTTCTTGCTCAATCATTCGGTTAATACGCTTCACTTGCTCTGCGTAGAAGCTAATAACCCCTACTGATTTAAGCGCATTGGCATCCATTAGCCCGGCTTGTTTCGCTTGCGCCGTTGCATCGTTCATCTCAACTAGTAGTTGACGAATTTTTTCGAGTTCTGATGTATTAAATAAGCTTGCGCCTTCCTTCATACGTTCCTCGAAATGAGCTTTGTTATGCGGAATGTCGAGCCATAATAAATGATTGTCTCGATTGAATAGTGACGTTTCAAGTAAGTGATCCCGCGCTTTATTTGAATCTATTAACCCACATTGTAGTGCATCGTTTTCATTTTTATAAAACGGTGCGATTGTCTGCATAATGTTTTCATGCATACGGTACTGAATTGCGAGCATTTTTTTATTTGCTTGTGGCAAGTTTTTATATAATCGTTCGAAAAGTGATTCCTCTAGTAGTTTTTCGAGCTCACGTTTTTCTTCAAAAGTGTCACTATCTTTAATGACTTGCTCCAGTGTTTCCTCGAACGTATCATCTCCGACAAGCGGTGGTAGCTGGTGATGATCCCCTACTAAAATAATTTTAGCCCCTTTTAACATAGGTAATAGTAGTTCAGGTGGCGTCGCTTTCGACACTTCATCAATAATGACAACATCAAACGTTGGATAATTGTCCATAAATTCTTTATTCGCGGATGCGACACAAGTTGTCCCAATCACATTTGCATGTTTCACGTATAATTTTCGAATTTCATCTAAATCATAATCACTTGCTGTTGCCAACATAGACTGCCATTCGTTTTGCAATTCTTGCGTTAACGGTAAAATATCTAGCTGATTATGCAGTTTTTCCTTTTTGGCGGTCATACTCATTATTTGCTGCTCAGTATTCGCAAGTGCGAGTTCAGGATTTTGCTTTGTAAGTTGCTCAAGTTCTACTTTATCTTTTTCAAGGGCCAGCCCTTGTGTATTTACTTCTTTTAATTGTTCTATTACCGATGTTAATACATTCTCACCGTTTATTAGCTGTTCATCTATTTGCTGTATGTCAGAATACTTTGCATTATATTGTTCTGCAACTTGTTTACGCTCGTTCAACTTCGCCTCTGTTGATTGTTTTTCCGTATCTAACTGCATTCGCTTTTGCTGTAAAGAATGCACACTTTCTTCAGTCGGAGCTAGCGATTCCAAATGTAATGTCAGCGCTGTGAGTTTTCCTTTTAACTGGTGCTCTTTTGCGCGCAGTTCATTTACTTGCGCCTCACTGCTGCCAATTTGTTCTTTAAATAAATCGATTAACTCTTCTTTGAGTTTCGTAAAAATGATTAACACTTCGCGTATTAAATCTTGGTACTTTACTTGAAGTTGGTCAATATATGCTCTTCGCAACAATAAACCTTGTATGGAGCGCGTGCCATTTTGGGCATTAATCTTCTTTTCTGCGAAAGCACGACTAAGCTTCGTTAAAAATTCATTTACTTCGAGCAATGAATAATGATGATTTTGTAGAGATTGCGGTGCTTCTATCCGAATACCTAGTGTAGTCTCACTATACACAATAGCTTTTTCTAAGCGCGCCGAAATATCTTTTAAAGGTTTAAATGAATCAAGCTCGGGTTGAAGTTTTTCCAAAGAAGTGAGTAATCGATCGAGTACAAAATTACGACGAATATGATGTTCCTCCATAAATGCCTCTACTTCATGGACTTTTTTCAACTGTGAAATACGTTCAGCTAGTTCATCAATAGCGTTTGTACTAGTTGTCATAGTACCGATGCGTGCAGCGATATCTGATACTTGTTGCTGAAGCGACTGTTGTTCGATCTTTAGTTCGGCATATTGTAACTGCGACGTAACCGTTTCATATTGTGCTTTTAACACTTGTAATTTTTCTACAAGCACTTGTTCAGTATCAAAAGAATCAAGTTGCTGTTTAAAATTATTCAATAAAACCATCGCATGTTGTTTCGTTTCAGTTAGCTTTGCGATTGTGCCTTCAACTTTTTCGCGCTCTTTTTTTAATGGGGCAAGTTGTTTTTTTAACTCTGAAATTTCTTCTTCAAGTTTAATTAATTGTTCCGCAGCTGCGTTTTTTCGTTCAATATCAAGCTCTAGCTTTACTTTTTCCTCAGCAAGCTCACTTAATTTTTGCTCGCAATCGTCAATTGTAGCCTTTAATTCAGATTCTTTATTCGGTTGGTTGTCGATTTCAAAGGAAACAGCTTCATATGTTTGCTTTTTCCAATAAGCAGCGACGTTTTCCTCGATAAATTTCTTACCTTCTTCTTCAATGCTTTCAGTACGACCGTAACGCAAAATACGAATATCTTTATTCGACAATAGACGGCTAAGGGCATTATCAACAGCTAAATTAGACTGAGATGCAACGAGTGTTTTCAAGCCCGCCTTTGCATTTTGATAGCAAATTTCAGAAATAACCGTCGTTTTCCCTGTACCAGGTGGCCCTTGTATAACATATAAGTCTTCAGCACTCATCGCGCCACTAACTGCCTCTTGCTGAAAAGCATTTAGTTGATTATGGAATTCTAGCTTAATATTTTGTCTACGCTCTGTAATAACTGGCTTATCTTCGAATAAAATATTTTCTAAATTGGCATTCGCAGCTAAACCTTCTTTTAAACGTTCAAAGCCTTTTAAAAGCCGCTTTAATTGTGATTTTGTTGAAGCATTACTAAATTCAACGTGCTCTGATGAGAAATGCAATTCATTTTTACGGGCTAGTTTAGCGAAATCTGCTTTTAATTCGATGTCAACAGTGCGATCGTTACGATTCACTTTGATGACCTCACCAATTTCTTGCCTGAAGCCCTTCATACGTGCACTAAGACCTTTTAACTGCTTCCATTGCTTTTGGTCAATGCCGTCACATTTAAATGTCATATGTGCGAAATCCGTGCTAAACGTACAATTTGTAAAATTTGCTACTATATCATCAATTGCTGCATTTTTATCAAGTACTTTTAAATACCCTTCCCAAGAGGAAATCCGTTTATTGACATAATCAAAACGCTCCTGTGCTACAGGGAGCGCGGCTAAAGTTTGAATGAATTTTTCTGGGTAGCTATGCCCGCTAATGCGAGATGGTACAAAGTTAATCAGTAGTTTCTCTCGGCGATTCGTTGCAACAGGTGTCCCTTTGCCGCGCGTGCGGAAGCTTTTTGCTACAAGACCGTTTTTTAAATCAAATACACAATCCATAATGACAACGCGGTCATTGAATATTTTATTCAGTCCACGGTTTTTTTCATTATCGAAATATAATGTAATCGCAAGCTGTGTTTGTTCAATGGCCAGTTTCTCTATATACACAATGAAGCTTTTTTGCAAGTTGAAAAAGGCGTGTTCATCTGGAACATGCTGTTTTACTGCTTCGCGTGCGGTATTCGTTAATAAAATATGACAACGAACCGTTTCGATGGCGATTTTTTGCGTCATGAACACACCTCCTTTTTCCGTTCAATCAAAAATAGTCACGAACTTAATTATACCAAGAAAACTACTGTTAAGACTATAAAAAAAGCGTCCTCGATTTGTACTATTAAATATTAATAATTTATCATTATGAGAAAATCTGTTAAAAACAGTTGATTTTCAAATTGGCATTTTATACAATTCATTTAGATGATTGTCTAAATACCTAAATATGGAGGTGAGAAAAAAATGAATGATGTTTTTAAAGCTTTAGCGGACCCTACTAGAAGAGAAATTTTAGGCCTTCTTCAAGAAAAAGATTTAACAGCTGGAGAAATCAGTGACAATTTCAATATTAGTAAGCCAAGCATATCGCATCATTTAAATATTTTAAAAAACGCTGATTTAATCATTCAAGAAAGAAAGGGACAACATCTGTATTATTCACTAAATACTACGGTGTTCCAAGATATTATTCATTGGGTTCTAAGTTTTAAAAAAGGTTAAAGGGGATGAGATTTTTGAAAAAGTATTTCTTTTCAATTGCAGTATTACTAGTTGCTTTCATAACAGGTGGGATAGCCTATCCAAATTTAACGCAGGAAGTACCAATCCATTGGAATATACAAGAGGCAGATTTATTTGTAGTAAAAAGTTTAGCGATTATTATTGTGCCTATTTTGATGATGCTATTACTAGGAACTATTATTTTAAGTAAAAAAATAAAAAGTACAGAATCTACAAATAAAATGACATTCAATGTACTTAACGGAATGATGATTGTTTTATTAATGTTACATGGATTTATTCTTGCGCAAGGGCTTCAATTTGAATTAAACAGTAATCTAGTAACAGGTGTCATTGTTGGAATTACGATTATTTTACTAGCAAATCCAATGCAAAAAACGAAACCAAATGCAGTATATGGTTTGAGAACACCATGGACTTTAAGAAACGAAACCGTGTGGAAAAAATCAAATCGTTTTGCAGCGAAATTACTAATGCTTGTAGGGGTTATCATTTTAGGGCTTTCATTTGTAGTACCAAACCACATGCCTAGTATTATTTTAATCTTATTATTATTTTCCTTGCTTATTGCAGTTATAACTTCTTACAAATTCTCTCGAAATCTTCATCATTAATCTAAATGGTCTATCTTTTAATAAAACATTTATTCTTTTTACCCCCAAAAAAAATGCACACTACTAAATTAAATTTAGTAATGTGCATTTTCTTAAAAATATTTTAACTTTAGTCATTTTTCAAGCGGATACTTGTCTTTAATATTATTGTGTAAGTACACTCCACAATTATTTATCGGCTTTCTTCCGGGCATTTGCTACATAAGCAGCTTCCCATTCCGGTGATATTTTCGATAAAGCAATCGGGCGGAAATTTTCCTTTTTCACTAAAGTATGTACAGATGTTGCAGTCGCCGCAACTGTCCCGTCCTCATGTAAAATTTCGTAACCGTATGTAGTACGCAAGCGCGAATGCGATTCAATCCAAGTACGAATTGTTGCTGTTTGTCCATAACGCATAGCCGCTTTATACTGCACTGAAAAATCTAATACAGGCGATAAAAAACCATCACGCTCCAGCTGCGCATATTCAAATCCTAAATCTTTTACAAGCTGCGAGCGACCAATCTCACACCAAATAATATAATTCGCATGATACACGACACCCATTTGATCCGTTTCTGCGTAGCGCACCTCGATTTGTTTTTCTGATATAAACATTTTTGTCACCTCAACTTCTATAATACATCGATAGTACAGCATTTGTAACGTAATGTGCGAAATAAAGAAATTCTTTGTTCGAAACAGATATATAATTACTAACCATCTTTTAGCACTAATATTCCTGTAATTATTAAGAAACTCATATAAAAAAGACCGAAGCAAACTCTCTTTTTCGAGTTCACCTACAGTCTGAGGGATGTACTATATTTACAGCCACTATTGATATTTTTAGTAAAAAATCAGCAGTAATGTTCCGACAATAAAGCAATAATATGAGAAATATGCTAGCTTGCCATTTTTCATAATGCCCATAAACCACCGCATTGCAAAATAAGTCATGATAAGTGTTGCAATAAATGTTGCAATATACGGAATAACAAGCGATGGTTCAGCTGGATGTTCAATAAATTCCTGCACACCTAACACTACTCCGCCTAAGCTTATAGGGATATAGAGCATAAAAGAGAAACGAAGCGCGGTATCTTGTTTCATGCCAACAGCCATCGATGAAATGATTGTTGCCCCTGATCGGCTAATACCTGGTGTTAAAGCAATTGCTTGACCGAAACCAACAAAAATAGCATCCTTCAAAGTTAAATCTCCATCACGCTTAGTACCGCGTAAATTACGAATGAGCCACAGCGCAATTCCCGTAATGAACAAAGTAATTGCAATCGTAGTCATACTAGTATTTTCAGCAATAAAATCACTTAAAAGTACGCCTAATACCCCAGCAGGAATTGTTCCTACAATAACAAATACAGCAAATTTAAAATCTGCTAAATAACGTTTTTCTTTCTTTTTTAAATATAGAATCGAATGCACAAGTAAACGTGCAATATCTTCACGGAAAATATAATAAATGGCAATTAAAGAAGCCGTATTCGTTAAAATGGCAAAAATAAAGCCTTGCTCTCCCAATCCGAGAAGCTCACTAGCAATCATTACATGACCACTTGAGGAAACAGGTATAGGTTCGGTAAAACCTTGTACTAAACCAATAATAATGTACTTGATTAACACGATAATATCAAAATTTTCCATGTGATACTCCTTATGTGTATTTACAAAGCTCTGTTAACCCAATATGTAATTTTCCCAATATTATATGAAGAGAAAACAGTAGATACTACTATGAATTGTTTCAATCCTATAATAAAAAGCTAGGAGAATTCCCTAGCTTTATTATTATTCTATAGTTGCTGCAGTTTCGTTTTGAACTTCAGGTAATTTTTTCACTTCAATAAAACGTAAATAATGATCTTCTTTTTTATAAATTGAAAATGCATAGTTTTCATACTCAATGACAACATCATCAATTAAATCTGTATTTTGAGCATAATACCAGCCGCCAATCGTATCGATATCCGGATTTTCAATATCAATGTAAAGTAGCTTTGAGACATCATCTAATAACACTTTTGCGTCCAAAATATAATGCCCGTCCCCCACTTTTTGTACTTCTGCAATTTCGTCTGTATCAAATTCATCACGGATTTCACCGACTAATTCTTCTAAAATGTCTTCAACTGTTACTAAACCAGAAGTACCACCATATTCATCGAGCAACAACGCCATATGAATACGTTCTTTTTGCATTTTTGCAAGTAAATCTTGAATAGGTATAGTTTCAATCGTTTTGATTATCGGATTAACAAATTCTTCAAAACGGAATGTATCTTCTGTTACACGATTACTAATTCCTTGCGTTAAAAAATCTTTAATGTTAAAGAAACCGATAATATTATCACGATCTCCGTCATAAACCGGGTAACGAGTATAACGCTCTTCAGAAATTACCGTAATAATTTCTTTAAACGAAGCAGTAATATCGAAGCCAACAATTTCTGTACGGGGTACCATAATTTCACGGGCAATTGTATCATCAAATTCAAATACATTATTCACATATTTCAATTCGTTTTTGTTTATCTCACCGCTTTTAAAGCTCTCTGCTAATAATAAGCGAAGTTCTTCTTCTGTATGGGACATCTCATGCTCACTTGCTGGCTTCATGCCAAATATGCCTACTAACAAACGTGCTGAACCGTTTAAGAACCAAATAAATGGATACAAAATTTTATAGAAAATCATAATTGGTTTAGCAAATGCAAGCGTAATAGCCTCTGCTTTTTGTATTGCTACAGTTTTCGGCGCTAACTCACCAACAACTACATGTAGGAACGTAGCAATCATAAACGCTCCACCAATCGTGAAAAAATGAATATAGTCTGTACTAATTCCTATTGAACTGAATAGCGGATGTAAAATAAACTCAAACGTTTTTTCTCCAACCATACCAATACCAAGGGCTGTAACAGTAATCCCCAGCTGACATGCTGATAAGTATTCATCTAAATGCGTCGTTACATGTTTGGCAGATGTTGCACCATGTACACCTTCAGCGACTAACTGGTCAATACGAGATTGACGCACCTTTACAATCGCGAACTCTGTTGCAACAAAAAAGGCAGTCATCACTAATAAAATAATAAAAATCGTCAAATTTATTCCGGTCGTCAAATAGTTGTCTCACGTAATAACGTAAGACTTCACCTCCTAAGGTATAAGTAATAATAATGATTGAATAAGTCCCATACTTTCTGACTTCATGTTTTTTAAAATTTTCTGTTTGTCACGCTGATCTTCTTTTGACAGCTGCTTTAGTAAAATAGCTACATCCTTTTCAAGTTGTTGCATTTGTACACGTATTTGGTGAATATCAATTTCTTCCATTTCAACTTCAATAAGTGCTTTTATTTGTTCTAATGAAAGCCCTTCCCCTTTTTTCTGTTCAATAAAGCGAAGTTGCTCCACTGCATCTTCGGTGTAATAGCGATAGTTTGACCTAGAACGTTGCGCTTTTAGCAAACCTAAATTCGTATAATAATCAATTGTACGTTTCGTAATACCTGTCATTTCAGCTAGTTCGCCTATTTTCAGCATCTCGATCCCAAGTAAATCCCTCCAAACTGTCACGTGATGGTTTTAATATACTAAATGGAATACACAGCTTTCAATAGCCACTACTCGCCTTCACAACTTATTCACATGTTTATGCTTTTTTTAAAGAATTAATCATTTTAAAGGAACTATTTAAAGTTATAATCGTCAATGTCTAAACAAATATATACATAGTCTTTTCTTTTACCATTAAAACAAAAATGGCTTTGTTATACATTGCCTGTATTAGATGACACCTGCTTGTCAAAGTAGAGTAGCTAGTAAATACAGGTAATGGAAAATTAGTTATTTTTAGATTGTACCGCTAATTTTTTTATGGTAAAATTTAATAATAACATTGATATATTAAACTTTTATGTATTTTAATACGGTTCTGTAGCTCAGTTGGGAGAGCACCACCTCGACAAGGTGGGGGTCGCAAGTTCGAGACTTGTCGGGACCATCATTTTTGTAGAATTTCATGAAAACCCTGTTATTTCAACGTTTAATCACGCTGACACTGACAGGGTTTTTCCTATTTTTAGGGATTGCAGGGTGGGGATACTTACTCCCTGTCAGGGTGGGGGTCTAGGAGGAATTCTATGAAGAAAAGACGTAATACGAAAAAAACCATTGCTCAAACCACAACGGAACAAAATGATATTCGTTATTTATTTAAGCAGTTCTTGAGCATTAAAACTTCTGAGGGTAATGCTGAACGAACGCTAAAACAGTATCAAGAAAACTTCAAATTCTTTTGCGAATACTTAAACGAAAAGAACCGTTCATTTTCAATTGAAACAATGAATACAGAAATATTTAGAGATTGGGTTATGTACATGCAATTTGAGCATATCCAATTTAAAGACATTAAAACAAAAACAGTGAAAGAAGTAGGCTTGAAACCATCTACAATTAATACTCGCATTAAGACAATGAAGGTCATGTTTAATACACTTATGCGAAACCGTTTAGTCGATTCAAACCCATTATTACACATTATTAAAGTAAATGAGCCTGTAGAGCTAATTGAGGTGCTTTCAGAAAAAAAAATAAATGCTTTACTAGCTGTCATGGATAAAAGCTCCTATACAACTTTTAGAGATTATGTACTAACTGTATTTTTACTTGATACAATGCTACGGGTATCAGAAGCTGTTACTTTAAGAAAAGCCGATTTAAACAAAGAAGTAAGCTTGATTATTGTACGTGCAAGTGTCGCCAAAAATCGAAAAGCCCGAACAGTTCCTGTAAGTAAAAAAGTAGTGAAGTTGTTAAATCAATTAATACAAGAAAATGAGTATAGTTTTCAAAGTGAGTATATTTTTGCTGTTAGTGAATTCAACTATTACAATCGACACAACTATAACCAACGCTTAAAAGAATACGCTACGTTAGCAAATCTCACTAAAAATGTACATCCTCATTTATTTAGACATACTTCCGCTACAAAATGGCTTGAAAATGGAGGAGGATTAGAAGAATTAAGACTGATACTTGGACATTCTAAATATGACATGGTAAAACGCTATGCACATATAGCCGATAGCTCCATCGTAATTGCTTCTGAAAAGTTTAGTTTAACGAATTTCATTAAGATTTAAACCATTAAAAAGAAGAGTAAGTGACTAAACTTGCCATTCACTCTTCTTTTAGACTATATACTACTGCTTTCGCCATAAAAAACAAAATCGTACTGATAACATCGTTTCGTTTTTCTTCTCTCGGTGTGTGCGTGTAACAGGTCTAGTACCATTCCATAATACACATACCGAAATATCGGAAACCATGCCCCCCACAAGTTATTCACTATAAGCTCCACATGCGTTCACTGCTCCTCCACAGAATGAATCAACCTCGCTCATAGGGAGGCTAACAGATGCTCATATAGCTCCACGGATGATTGTTTGGCTTAAATGACCTACAACTTAATACTATTATTTAATCTTGAACCAAGCCTTTTCTCCAATTGAAAAACGAGATAAACACTTTGTTTATCCCGCTTCTCTACTAATTTTATCAAACTGCTTCCCTAACATCTGAGCTTGCTCTGTACGCTCATTGGAACTCACTTGACCCGTTCATTTAGGCTTACAGGAACACTCACAAGCCATTCTGAGAACCTATTCTATCCTTTACAGTGCAACTAAAAATAATAAACTACTTCAAGAATTATCCTGTAATAGCTAAACGAGCACTATCTCCAATCTTAATAATTGAATCACCTTTTATCCTACCTGTAATTTCTTTTTCATCAATTTCAATTTTTTTAAGTGTCTTTACTATCTTTGTACTTCCTTGAAATTGCCCCATAGGCGCAATTACACGTTCAATAGCAGAAGGGGTATACACTTCTTTTTCTTCAAATTTTTTACAAACAGAGAAATTCCTATAAACTTCAACTGCTTCTAAAGAAGCTTTAATAAAATCTAAAGTACCTAACTCTTTATTATCATTAAATGGGTCAGTTATAACATCACCCTCAACAAATATCTCAATTTCATCACCTTTACAGATTGATTCATCTAGACCTCCATTAATAACAACACTATATTCATCAATTATCTTTATCACTTGAAACACTGAATAGTTGGTCATCAAATTCCCTCTTTTCATCATCAATTATTTTAATTACTTCAGTCTTTATAGTTTGAAATTCTTTTCTCATATCTTCATGTGCTTTTCCCCGAAAACTATCTCTAAGGTATCCATTATATTCATTCATTATAGAGCTAATCCTCTCTAAATTATGTACTCTAAATATTTTCCTCTTATGAATAAATTCTTTGTATGCACTTATATTTCCAGACAGTTCTTTATTTAATTCTTCAACTTTCTTAACGCTTTCTTCTGCCTTATTTTGTTTGAACATAAAGTAGATTGTTGTCATAATAAAATAAATAAAACTCGTAGCACATACAATAATCCATCTTAGTAATGGTTCTAAATTAGGTATTAAAAATCCCACTACCGTTGCAACAGCAGGTATTATTGTAAAAATAAGAACGGTTGGAATGTATTTCATAGGTAAGCACCCTCTTTCATAGCCAAAGTAACTATATAAATTATACCTATTTATAATTTTCAGAGACAATTTTTTGACATTTTCTCAACAATTTATATAAATAAAATATAAATTTTACTCAAATAACAATATGAAACTCTCTATACAATTTATTTTCTCTCATTGTACAATTGCATAAACTCATCAGCAAATTTCTTAACAAAACTTCTATCTATAGCTGTTGCCCACGTTTCCTTATTATTCCGTGCATTTTTACTCCAATTATAAGAGCCATGCATAACAAATTCAAAATCTATTATGCAAAATTTATCATGCAGTCGATTAGATAAATAATACCCTTGTAAAGGAACTTTAGTCACTTCAAAATTACTTTCCAACTTTTCTAATAAATAATTATTAGATTCTTCATCAGAAGTAATGATTCTAATATGAACACCTTCTTGTTTTCGTATCTACAATTCATTATAAATTTCATTATCAGTAAACCATGCTACAGCAATCCAAATTGTGTACTTCGCTTCTCTGATTCCTTGAATAATTGTATCTTTAATACCATCAAAAACAACATCATGCTCAACCACTTCATTATTAAGTTCAATTGGCTTAGGCTTGATAAATAAGCCTCCGAAATCATAAGATTCACTTTCCATATAAACCATTGAAGCTACTTTTTCTAAATCACTTTTTAATTCTTTTGCGACACTAAACATAGGTATCGGAACTCGTAAGTCAATATATCCCCAAAACTGCCACGATTTAGTTGTAAAAGAATTTGATTTATCAAATGTCACAATTGAGTTGTTAAGAATACCTATTAGTTCTTCTTTTCGATTGAAATCAACATACTTAACGGTTTCAATCATAGTTCTCAAATACTGATTTTCATCCAATTCTACAATCCCCCTTAACAAATATATCCAATATACATTTTACCTTTAATATGATTACCAGTAAATCATATTAGAACGACACAAACTTCTAGTCTATGTCGCTCTTATAACTTTTCTTTACTTCAATGTCGCTTCGTATTCCTTCACAATCTTATAGAAAGTGTTCTTCTTTAACTCCAACATTTCAGCCAATTGAACACCTGTGATAGTCTTACTCTTCCATGCATGATAGTTAGCTTCTAAATCTGCACGTTGCTTCTTAGTAATTGTACTTAGATTTAATTGTGGTCTACCTAAATGCTTTCCATTAGCTTTAGCAACGGCAATGCCTTCTTTCTGACGCTGTAACATCTTCTTACGCTCCTGTTCAGCTACATAAGCCAACAATGATAGAAATTGGTCTTCCATTAGCTTCCCCATGTCACCCATCGTTTTGAACTTTCTACTATCAAAAAGCTCTCGATTTTCTAAAATCACAATATCAGCGTTCACCTTACGAGTTATATATTGCCATTCTGATTTGATTTCATCATAGTTTCGTCCTAAACGGTCTAAAGCATCAATATAAACTAGGTCACCTTCTCGAATGACACTCTTTAAAGCTTGATACTGTGGACGTTCAAAATTCTTACCACTTGCCTTATCTACGAATATGTCACGCTCCACTACTCCTAGCTCTAACATCTTAATATCTTGACGCTCTACATTCTGTCCCTTGTCACTGACACGAACATAGCCGAAAACTTTTGTGTTTGTCATGTTGATTCCTCGCTATCTGTTTATTAAGGTTATGATTACATAATAAACGTTTACCAAATAAATACAATACCTTTATAAACTATATTTTGATTGTTTACGAATAGTTGTTAAAGGCATGCCTTTACAAACGTCATCGTCAGAACATACGTTCTATCATAATGATTATCTATGTAAAATCATCCACTTTTAATCAACGAAACATTTTGACCTGTAACTCTCTGCTCTTTCATCTATTTATCCATTGGTACAATTAATACAGGTTTATGATGTGGTTCATCATGGATTAGTAATTGATTAGATTAGTAGCGGTTTGGAGCTTATCGTATCGTTGCGGTAACGGTCATTCATTCTTGTTACACTTACACAAACCCATTGAACCAATATTTGTAAATATGTTAAAATATAACCAACAACTGATTATTCGGTTATTCAACAATCGAGCCAAATTGCAGAACTTTCCAAACAACTATATCAAGGGAAAGTGAGGTGAAACAATGGACATATACTTTATTCTTAATATGCTCAGAAGTATTACTTTTACCTTTTTTAAAAATGGCATATGGGTAATAGGATTCTTTTTCCTATTAAATAAAACATACGAAAATGAAAAGCTAAAGCAAGTTTCTAAATATATTGTCGGTATCTTATTAATATTATTATTTATTGACTCCGTTATGGTAAGTAGATAGTCGTGCTACAAACAGGTGCTTCTCTCCAATAAGAATAGGACTTGCGTGTATGATTGAATCTCATTATGCAAGTCCTTTTGTTATGCTCTCACCATAGCCCCTGTCGCTCAATAGTTGGCTCTGTAGCTTCATTCAGACAACCTGTGTAAATGATTCCTCTGCTCCACTAACAATGCTCACAAGCTCGTTAAATTGCTCTATGAGGTTGCTACGGTTGTTGTTGTATAGTCAATATTTATAAATGCACATTTGTCTTTTTTCCATAAAATTACATAACACTCTGTTATAATATTATTTAAGAATGATTTTTCAATTAGTTAACTAAAACGCAAAGGTAGGAGAAATAGATGGAAAAATACAGAAAACTAATCATTGTAGGTTCATATCTAGGAATTACGGGATTAATATTAAGTTTTTTTAGTGTTAGTTTTGGAACTGCCATAGCTGATATTTGGTTAAACACAATAACGGGAGTAGTTGATACACGAAAGTATGAGTTAATAATGCAATCAAACACAAATAATTTCTTAGTTATTGGGAGCATACTTGTTAGTGTTAGCATAGTTTCTATTATTTTTTCTTGGTATAGGATGTTAGATATTAACGACAAATAGAGGGATAACTATTACTTTTTAACCATAGAAACAATAACCTTCACCACAATCTGAGGACTTGTGCTAAAATTACACGCAAGTCCTTTTGCTATGCTCTCAACGGTCACAAGAAAGCTTCTTAGAATCGCTCTGTGAGATGAATCCACATGACCAACTATCCACTTGAACCAATCTCGTTTGCTTACAATCCTGTTCTGCGAAGCTTCAAAGTACCCCCTTAGAAACTAAACCTTTTAATACCTTTTAAAATACTTTTAAAAAATCTTAAACTATTTTAAATTGTTTTAGGTTGTTTGAAATACTTCAAAAAGCTTTCAAAGCATTTCAAACTGTTTAGTTGTTGCAAGCTCAGTGTTTGGTAACAGTAATAAGCTCCTCAGTTATGTGAGGTTGCTTCGAGTGGGATAGGAATAGAAAAAGCACACCAATTAATGATGTGCTACCGATACTTATTCGAAAAAATTTCAAATGCTATCATAATTGGTTATTTTAAATATTTGTAAATAATAATATCACAAAATATTCATCTAATCATTTAATAGCTCAATCCCTAATTGCTCTGCTGTTAAATACCATTGTCCTACTAACAAATCATACATTTCCGCTATTCCACTACCCACATATTTAAACTCCATTTCTAAAACCTCTTTTCCGTTTAAATAGAAGTTAGCACTCATGAATGGTGTTTGGTTATCTTTAAAACTCTTAAACTCTTGCGTTATAGATTCGAATACTTCAATGTCATCTCTATTAAATTCTAACCCTATCTCTTTATTGTTAATAGTTTTTGCATATCCATTTATAACGTATTCATAAACCTTACCACCTAAAGAGGTTAACGTAAATTTATCATAATTAAATACCTCATTCTTAGCAAACATATTAGCACCCCCTCCCAATTTTCATTTTCTCCTTCATAAGTGAGCTTTTCATCACTTCCAATTTGTCCAAATAGAAAATAGCTCCCAATGCCTAAAATTCCTACTATAAAAATTCCAATGATGAGTTGTATCAAATACTTAAACAACTTTTCCCTCCTGATAAAATCCATTATTACGGTGTTTAATTAAAAAAGCTATCTTTAACAAATCCGCAGCGTTAGTGAAAGAGGGGGACCGATTGATACCAGTACCGCCCTATCATATTAAAAATTCACTTTAAATCCATTAACCATAATGGATTTAATTTGTTCAAGCTTTAATGGTTCCTCAGACAGTAACTTCAGTTTCACTTGATTTTCATCCGTGAAGGAAACTAAACTTGTCAATTCCTTGTGGCTTCCGTCTTTATTAACAATTGTAGCCGTTAATTCTTCCGTTTCTGTCGCATCGCCTTCCCCTATGATCGTTAAACCCAATGGGGAAATCTTCAGTTCTTTCGCTATCCAGTCACCAAAGTCCAAAACAAATGGCACCGACTGCCCTCTCATCTCTTCGAGTTTGAAGGATGCTTCCCAATCTCCCTCCACATATTGACCAGCTGTATAAATCTTTGCCTGCAACTCATACTCAGCTATATCGATATCCTTCACATCAAATATATTTTCCTCATAATTATACGCATAAATTGGTTTTCCTTGTTCATCTCTCCCGTAAAAATAACTCTCTGTAGGATGAATCTTCTGCCCGGCTTGATTTACTAAATAAAATTGTCCGTGATCAATCGCATTATTGGCTGGCCACTCTATTTGCACATAGAGTTTGTCATTATGAAGTCCTATATTTGTCATTCGCATTCCATAGTATAGTTGGGTGTGAATATTCAATTTACCCGCGGGTAGTACATATACATTCTCTCCTGGGGACGCTCCACCTCGAATTGTCCCATCTGGCAAAAGCTCTGTTTGTTGTTCTTTTACATCTTGTAAATCTAGTGGGAATGTTACATCCTCTAACACTGACTTATCGCTTAAAAAAGAACGGATTTTCAGCTTAAAATTATCTGTACTACTCCCATTAAACGACATAAATCTAACTAAGGCTGTTTTCGTTTTAGCATCAAAACCAATTCTTTCAACAGTAAAAGACCGTCCTTTTGACATGAAATAATCATAAATATCCAATGTTTCATCAATACGATTCCCTTCAAGATCCTGCATTGTCACATACACTATGGCCATATCTTCATCCTGCATGGCTGAAACGATGTTCATTTTTATGCCATCTTGTTCAACCGTGCTTTCTATTGGTTCAAGTAATGCGGCTAGGTCCGGGCTAATATACCATAGGAAATTTTTCACATGGTCATTCATTGCAGCACCCACTGTAATGGAACTAGCTAGAAATACGGTAGCTGCAGATGCGATGAGCCATGTTTTCTTCCTTTTTTTCCGTACTTGGCTAACACCCATTTTCGCTCTTTTATGTAAATCCTGCGGCAACGGAATCGACGCTACTGATTTTTTTAACTTATCCATAAAAATCTGCCTCCTCTACTTGAACACGTAACTTTTTCAATGCACGATATAGGATTGACTTTACTGTTCCTAACGGGATATGGAGCGTATCAGCAATTTCTTGAAACGTATAGCCCTCGTAATACTTCAGTAAGACAATTCCTTTTTCCTCACTTGTTAATTCCTCTAGTATTTGTTGTAGCAAGACTTTAACGGTTGGGTCACCCTGTTCAAACTGCATAATGTCTATGTATTCGTTTTGCATAGGCACAATCTTTTCTAGCTTTTTCAAACGATTTAATGAACTACTAATAGCAATCTTAATAAGCCATGTTTTAATGTAAGCAGGCTCTTTTAGACTTTCAATTTTATCAAATGCTTTATAAGCCGTTTCCTGTACAATATCTAAAGCCTCCTCTTCATTCTTCAAATAGACAAATGCCATTCGATATATATCTGCTTCATACATTTGAAACAGTTTTAAAAAGGCTTTCTCATTTCCTTTTTGAGCTTTTTTAATTAAACGAATAATAAAACTCACTCCCTTCTATACATTAGACAATTTAGTTCATGATTTAGCTTAAATAATATCCATTTTTTCATAAAAAAAGTAGGAAGAAGATTCTCCCTACGATTTCACTTAAATTAATTCCAATTAATCTTATTACGGAATAATACCACTATGATCTAATACGATAAAAGAATATAAGTATTTCATTTTGCTTAGCAAAAAATCATTCCTGCTTATTAAAGAAAACTGCACCGTTAGCTTAAGTACATTGTTTCACAAACTCACATCAAGATTAACATAAAATCCTATTTTTAATTTAGAAGTGTAATTAATTAAATGGCCCTTTAATGAAAACAAGCGCTGATCCTTATTACAGTATCGCGCCCGATTGTTGAAGTTCATATTTCTGTGTCCCCAAACTTTGATTTGGGAACGGTTGATGAATAATGTATAAGTTAATATAGATAATCTATATGCTTTTCCTTAATCGTTTGTTTAAGGAAATCAAAAAAGAATAGACCATTAATAGTACAAGTAAAAAAGCTGTTGGGAATAATGGTTGTGTTAAGTTCCCAATAGGTGATCGTAAGAAAAAGGATGAAATATAGCTAATTAAAAAAAGAGCAGCAAAGAAACACACGTTTAATATGATAAACTGGACCAACTTCTCTCTATTTTTCTTATATAGAAAGAATAACGCTCCGATTATAAATAAAACTATAAATAACCATTCAAAAACAGCATTTAAGGATGCTAATTGTTGAATAGTTTGAACATCTTCTAACGTGAGATTATTCGTGGATTTCCACTTTTCAGATTGATGTAAACGGTAATTATCTAATAAAATATAGCTAAAATAAAATAGCAACATAGCTCCAACATAAAAATATTGGACTAAAGTAGTTTTTCTATTCGTCATTTCTTTATATTTTTTCACTTGTTTCGAACATCCCCTCTTTAATTAAAACTCATTTCCATGCACTATTTTATTTTAACATAAATATCCAATTTCGAATCTACAACCTTCCCGAAGTGTCATTAGGGAACATAACAATCATTAGCAGCCAAAATAACCCCTCATTCAATTGAATAGGGGGTTATTCCCTAACTTACATTTGGGAATGTTTTTTAGGTTTGTTTTGTATACCTTATAAATCCTTAACCATAGGAAATACATTAGTCAGTTTTTTTCAAAGGTAATATAGGTTCTTCTTCACTATATCTTGAATAAGTCCAACCTTCATTCGAAACGTCTGTACAAGCTTTATCCGTACAGCTAAACATATACGTCTGCTTTTCCGTTTTTACATAAATTCCATAATGATAAATAGACGATGGATTCGCAACATTAAATCGATTAACCCCTTGTTTAATTGCATAAACCGTTTCTCTTGAAGCAATTTCCTTATATTGTTTGCTTTGAATGACCATGCTTGTCATTTCCGCTAAAATGTCCTGATCATCTAAGTTCGGCGTATATGTACTTTTGATATAACTGTTAATTCCAAAATATAAATTTAATACTAAGCTGATGACAAGTAAGATAGAAATTAACTTTGATTTTTTTTGCATTTATACACCTCACTTCAAAATTATATTTTCATCAATTTTAACATGATATTAATTAAAACGAAGTAAATGGAATAAAGTTACCAAAGCGTCGTTTGGCAACTTTCTTAATAGCATGTTGTTCAAGAATCTGGCCCTTAAATGAAAAATGAGCGCCCGATTGTTGAATAAAACAATTTAGGTCAGATATCTCATTTGTAATCCTTAATCAGTACAATTATTTTCTTCCCCATTTATGCATAATAAGATTGGAGAGTGTAACTTCTATAATAGGATTTTCTGAAATATCTATAGTTACCTCTGTATCATGTGGGATTAAATATAATCCAAAGTAATCTCCATCTTTATAGTTTATTCCAGATGTACCAGACTCGTATATTTTAAAAGTATTGCCACGATAAGTTGCCTTTGCAGTTGCTAAGAAATTGTAAGTAAAACCACCCTGTACGCGTTTATGTTCAGTACCAGATACTAACGTTGCACCATGTAAATTATATTTACCACTTGTTCGAAAAAACACTTCGTAATCTGCTTCATTTCGAACAATTATATCGGACACGTAAATCTGATGTTCACTATCATTGTAAAGAAATTTTCCTTCGTTACTTTTAGGGTCACTTAGATCAATCATTACGGAATACTCACCATCTATTGGTTCTAACTCAAGGTAATAATCCTTTACGTTTTCAGCAATATCACCAATTCCATAAAACCATAAATTAATAGAACCGGTAATCCAAAGAAGAAACACAACGATTGGAAGGCCTATTAATATCGTTTTTAATAGTAAACGTTTTCCTTTCACGAACTCCCATCCCCCTAATATTATTCACTTAATTACTACACTGCTAAAATTATAAGTTCAATTATAAAGCGTTGAACCCTTCTTCAATCAGATTCAACGTGGAATTTTCAGGTTAAACAAACTTACCCCGTTATTTTAAGAACATTATTTCACAAACTCGGAAAAATTTTAACATAAATTCTTATGTATTTCTTATTTTTATTCCATAAAATGGCCCTTTAATGAAAACAAGCGCTGATCCTTGTTACAGAATCGCGCCCTTTCTGGAATAACAATTAACTTCTATTAGCTGGTTTAGTTTAATAAGAACGGTGACGCCTATTAAACATTCGCGCATTATTGCTTAGTTTTTGTTGGCTAGCTCATACAAATCTATAATTTCTTTGTGTGCTATTCCATCGTCTTGTCCTTCCCAATGAATCACCGCGTATATTTTATCTATATCTTTAAACGTTATGGCCTTTCCATCCTTCGTTATTGGTGGTGGTCCTTCGATAGCTCCAGTATCAAACTCGTTTTTAAAATCTTCAGTTCCTGAGACTGCTATACTTTGCAGGGTTATATCTTTCTTGTTTATAACGGCGTTCATTTCAAAGACAAAATAATTAGTAGTATAATCATTCCCTCGTGTTTTAAAACGAAGCTTACCATTTCCCGAATTAAGAATCCCTGAAGTCAGTTCTACTTGGTAACCATCTAACTCCCAATGAGGACTTTCTCCCGATAATCTTAAATGATAAAAGTCATTTGTGGCATTTCGATGATTCAAGTAGATAACAATGGCTAATAATACGCAAATAATGAATATCAGTACTGGATAAACGATTTTATGAACCAAAAGTTTCTCACCCCTCTGCTACTTTACCTCTGTTAAACAATCTGTCCCTATAGGTCAATAAGAAAAAAGTGCTGCCTATGTAACTAAATAATCTTTAAGTAAAGCCTCCGTTAGTTTAAGTAAATTGCTTCACAAACTCAATTAAACTTTAACATAAATATCCAAATATTTCTTGATGAGAGTTATTCAATTAAATGGCCCTTTAATGAAAACGAGCGCTCATTCTTAATACAGAATCGCGCCCTTTAAGGGAACATTTTCATTCGATAACACCGATTTTTATCCTTCACTAATGCCGTCTAATGCCTCCTGTATTTCTTTTTCAAATGGCACACTATCTGAATTTAAATTTTGCCCATGTACATAAAAAATAAGTATATTTCTCTTTTCGAACTTACTCGCAGAAACCAGATTCATTGTCTCTGTCTTTTTAGCAAATTCTTTTTTGCCCTTATCTAAATCATTTTCTGTTTTGAATTCGAAGATAAAAAATGGTTTTCCACTTACCTCATAAGCTCTTGGTTTCACATTTTCAAGTTTTGACCCGTAGACACTTTTCGGAAATTCAGCTTCTAACAAGTTAACACCATTGCCTTGCAAAGCTTTTACTACTACTTCTTCCGTAATATTAGAGCTATCATATACCTGAACAGGTTGACAAGCAGCTAAGAACAACAGTAAACATAAACTAATAACTTTTTTCAACTCGTTCACCCCGCTTTACTGTATTTTACCATAAATATACTTTATCCTTGTTCAACTCTTCTGCGCGTTAGCTTAAGTACATTGTTTCACAAACCCACTCCAATATTAATATAAAACCCCTTTTTAATTTAGAAGTGTTATTCAATTAAATGGCCCTTTAATGTAAAAAGACCCTTTCCTTATTCAAGGAAAGCGCCCGTTTGTTGAAGATCATTTTTGAACTATAGCCCCTGTAATTGAAGTAATATTTGTGCATACTTCATTCATTAATCTTACAAATCTATAAACATACTCACTTTGTCTCTAAATAATAAGAATTCCAGCTTTTTTTCTTTTCTAATTGTAGTAACGCTGCGAATTGCCATGCCATGTGGTTAGTTGTGTCGATTTCAAATTCGACTGTTTTGACACCTTGGCGTTGTAATTGGATAAGCTGTTGCTTCAGAATTTGAAGAAGGTTTGTGGGATTATTCTCGCCAACCCAGCCTATTTCGTAATGGTCTTGTGATACGGGATGAAGAAAAATGTAGGCCATTACTTTATTTTCTTCAACTGCTACAAAGCTTAAATTAAAGTCTGGTGTATCGTCTAATAAAATTCCCTTCCAAGTTTGCCAAGGAACGTCTTTTGCAGGATTATCTAAATGGGTTTGCTCATAGTTGTATTTTAGTAGTTCAAAAAGATTCTGTTCTAAAGTAGGTTCTTTTAATATTTCGAGTAATGGGATGAGTGTTTGTGTTGATTGCTCTTGTTCTAACTGTTTTAATAATAGGCTTATTTCGTAAGTTTCAATGTATGTTTTGCGGAACAGTTTGAACTGAAATTGTTTCAACAACTGTATTTTTTCTAATTCATGGTCCCAGCATGATAAAATGATTTTATCATGCTTAGCAGTGGCAGCAAGTAAGTGATTCATCAGTTCATAAGATGAGTCGTTAGCTATGACATCAATATATTTTGCATAAGGGTGAAAAGGGCTTGTCCAGCTAATGGCAATGCCTTTTATAGTATCCTCTGAAATTTGGGCAAATAGTTCGGAAAATTTCTTAGATTGAATACGCCATTCTAGGTCGGTTAATTTTTGCTTGAGAGTGTAGCCTAATTTAAAGTCATTTATGTTATCGATTTTTTTGATTGTTAGATTTGTATTCATGTTGGTTCTCCATTCGAGTTTTATGAAAGAAATTTAGGGTGGTTGTTTATGAAGTATAACGGGTTTTCAAGTATCACTTTAGCATATTTCACCTTTGTTTAATATATTTGTATGGAGTACCTCATATTTCTAGACTTAAGTAAGTTTAGAGTGGAGAGAGATGAATTTAGGTTTAACGAAGGATGAAGTGAATATTGTTCCATATGATGAAAAGTGGAAATGTAAATGTGCATTTCACAGCGCAAAAAAATCCCAAACCTCGTTTGGTAACCTTTCATAAAAGAATGTTTTCAATAATATGGCTTTTTAATGAAAAATGAGCACTTATCCTTGTTCAAGGAAAGCGCCCGATTGTTGAAGTTCATTTTTCTGTGTCCCCAAACTTTGATTTGGGAACGATATTGGATTTATTTGGTATACATATAGTATTTAATTCTCTAAAATGGTAAAGGAAAGGAGGTTTGTGTATATGAAAAAATTATTATATTTAGGGGCATTATCAGCAATACTACTTACAGCTTGCGAAGAAGAAAAACCAACCACAGAAGTTGAAACGGGGTTCGTGACATCTGAATCAACACAAGAAGAATTAAACGCAAAATTGAAGAGTGAAGCAATTGAATTAGATTTTATTGCTGTTAACGAAAATAAAGTTAAAGCTGGTACTAAAGTTTTTGCCAAAGGCATAGTATCTGAATTAGTAACAGAAGAAAGCGTTAATTTTGAATTTGTACTTACTACAGAAGGTAAAGAGCCTGGTATGTATGGCATTGAAAATTACGCGTTAGCTGACACAAACTATGGTGCTAAAATTACAGTTTACGGTACATATAATGGCTTGAATAATTTGGGTATTCCTACTATCACGGCAACTTTAGTAGAATAAATTAATTCACGCATCCTAATAACTTCTTATCTACAAAAAAGACCAGTTCGGCTAAATTAGCTTTGCTGGTCTTTTTAGTTTATCGTGGTTATTCTTGTAACAAAAAGTCCCCAAAGGATCGCTTGGTAACTTTTCTTAACAGAATGTTATTCAACAATATGGCCTTTAATGGAGAAAGGCACATTCCTTATTAAAGAAATGCGCCAGATTGTTGAAGATCGTTATTGAACTAAGCATCCTTTAGTTGAAGTGTATTCCTTCACACATTCACAGATTCCGATTCTAATTCTTTAATATCCTCTATCAGCATTTCAACATGCTCTTCTTTTGTAGCCCAACTAGTACAAAATCTAATAACACTATGTGTAGAATTCACTTTTTCCCAAAACGTAAAAGAATATTTTTCAGACAATTTCTCTAACACATCATTAGGCAAGATGGGAAACTGTTGGTTTGTTTTGGAATCGTATCGTAATGAAAATCCTTTTTCAACAAACGCTTTTCGAATAATCATCGCCATTTCTACGGCATGATTAGAAATTTCATAGTATAAGCCATCTTCAAACAAGGTTTCAAACTGAATTCCTAATAATCTCCCCTTAGCTAACATTCCTCCCTTTTGCTTGATTAAATACCGAAAATCTTTTTTCAGGTTATCATTTATGATGACTACGGCTTCCCCAAACAATGCTCCAATTTTCGTTCCACCGATATAGAACACATCACAAAGTCTAGCAATATCTGCTAAGGATAAATCGCTGTCTTTTGAAGCTAGACCATATCCCAATCGGGCGCCATCCAAAACTAACGGCAAATCACATTCCCTACAAACTTTGCTCAATTCCTCTAATTCGAATTTACTGTAAGTCGTCCCATTCTCGGTAGGGTGAGTAATGTAAACCAAGCCTGGCTGAACCGTATGCTCGTGAGCGCCTTCATTCCAATGAGTATCAAATAATTCTTTTACTTGTGCGGCTTGAATTTTTCCATCATCACTCGGTAAAGTAAGTACTTTATGACCAGTGGCTTCAATTGCTCCCGTTTCATGTACTGCAATATGACCAGTAATTGCAGCAACTGCACCTTGATGCGGACGTAATATAGAAGAGATAATCGTAGTATTGGTTTGTGTTCCTCCAACTAAAAAGTGGATATCTGCATTCTCTACATCACACGCTTTTCTTATGTAATTTCTGGCTTTTTCACAGTATTCATCCATACCATAGCCAGGTGTCTGCTCTTCATTGGTCTCTATTATTCGTTGCAGAATGCGTTTATGAGCACCTTCTGCATAATCATTTTCAAATCGTATCATCCATATTTCCTCCGAACCTATTGTACTTATTCTGAATCATCTCTTTGCGTTTTGAACAATACAAGTATAATTCATTATCGTGCAATAGTGAATTATACTTGTCATTTCCCCATTTTTTCGTACCAACTTTCATCTTCATATCAGGGCGAATTCAAAATCCTTATTACTGTAACCTGCTTCGTTGAATAAAAAATCTTACCACAGCGAAGTTTGATAACAATTCTTTCCTTACTGTTGTAAATCCGCATAAATCTAACTAGACCCCTTATTCAACAATCTGGCCATTTAATGGAGAAAGGCGCTGATCCCTGTTACAGAATCGCGCCCGATTGTTGAAGATCGCTATTCAATTAATGGCCCTGTAATTGAAGTATAGGAACGATAAAAAAATGCAGTTTTAAAGCGTCAAATATACAGGTTTTTATTCAGATAACACACTCTGCATAATCTTGAAAAGTACTATCGTTGCCCTGTTTATATATTTGCATAAAAAACTGTATTAACAATACTCAAAGGAAAACCTAAGAAATGTTGGTTTAACAGCATTTCTTGGATTTCGGCCCCTATCCAAACTTTCATTTAGGAACGTTTTATGTATGATTAATACACAATATTTTAATACTTTAAATCAAAATTTTAGGCTTCTGGCAGTTTTGTAAATAACCAAGTTAAAGAAAAAATAATAAATACAAATGAAATGCAAATAGAAATGATATTTATTTTAACTTTATCGAAGTCACCTTTTGCAGCTTTTAAAATTAGAAAACAAAGATTAAGTGAAAAAATTAATGCACAGATAGGATTTAAAAAAAATGACAATACCAAAATAGTTTCTAGCAAACTTCAGACCCCCTCATTACTGCTAGTTCTCAACTATATAATTCGATATAAGTGCCAAAAAACCTTCACAAAGCGTCCTTTGATAACATTTCATTGAGATTCTATTTATATGTTACCGCCATTCAGAACAAGTGGATCGAACAGTCTTCTTTATAATTATTTTTCACAGCGTCTCAGAGTGTTATTTTCTATAAAAAAACAGCGACAAACACCGATTTAACAGTGTTTGTCGCTGTTTGAAATGTTACCAAGCTTTGATTTGGGAACGTTATTGTGAATGGTATTGAATAAATATCACTCTTTAGATTTTAGCTGAATGTATGGTTCAACAACTTTTTTCATACTCAACAATGTTGCAGGTAAATGACTTTGGTCTATCGCAAATTCAAATTCCAACTTATTTTCTTGACTAGGGAATTCTTGAAATTTACCTTCCAGACTAATTTGTCCAAATGGATTAAATTGAAGCGTGAAATACAACGTTCTATCTAAATTAAAAAATGTAATATTCCCTTTTAATGTTTTATAAGCTTCTTGTAGCTGTAGATATAACGAAATAAGCTCATCTATCGTAATCCAAATTTCTGCATTCATTACATAGTAATTCCCACTTTGAATGGACACTGTTCCTTGAGTCTGCCAATCTGTTATTTCGTCTAAATTTATTTCAATAAATCCTTGATTAGCACCAAGTTTAATTTTATTCAAAATTCATCACCTCGTACTAGAATGCTACCATAAAAGCTGCCAAAGGGTGGTTTGTTACCAAGCTTTCATTTGGGAACGTTATTTGCATTCGTTTTGTATATTTTATTAACCCTTGTAACACTAAACCATCTAACTTATCGGCTCTGAAAAATGCGGTTATTTAACAATACCTATACTATCAAATGGATAAAATCTAATAGAGGTTTTTCCAAATACCTTTTCCATTGGTACTAATCCCACACTAGAATATCTACTATCAATACTATTTCTCCTGTTATCACCTAAAACAAATAAGTAGCCTTCTGGTATCGTTGAATGATCTGTTAAAGACTGTAAAGTGAAATCTTGTGTTAGTGTACCAGTGTCTAGTAGTTGTTTTTTATGCAAATCTAAATAAGGTTCTTCCAAGGCTTCATCGTTTATATAAAGGGTGTCATTCTCATAACCAATATGGTCTCCTGGTAATCCTATGACACGTTTAATATAAATCTCATCATTAGGGGTTTTGAATACGATAACATCAAATCTTTCAATACCAGAAATTTTCTTACCAATTTTATTTACTAAAACGAAGTCTCCATCTTCATATGTTGGCATCATTGAAGTACCACCTACTCTAGTTGGGGAAACAATAAATGTCATCGTAGCGATAACAAAAACACACGTTATCACTGTAGACTTAACCCAGTTTAATAATTCCTTTATCGTTGATTTATCCAAAACAACACCACACCCCTTAATTACCATATTATCAATTGTAAACCATTATTTCCACTTGTACTATTCTGCTCGTTCGTTAAAGTATAAACCTTCCCAATGCGTCGTTAGGTAACATTTCATAAAAGTCTTTTATTCCACAATCTGGCCATTTAATGGAGGAGGGCGCATTCCTTATTAAAGAAATGCGCCCAATAGTTGTAGTTCTACCCTTTCTGACTATAAAATCCATAAGCGATAGATCCAAGTAATAACCCAATTCCAGCTCCTATAGCAATTGAAAATCCTTGAGAAATTGGTTCGAAAAATATGCCAAAAATTACACCAATTGCAGAACCGAAAATCATCCCTAGTGGTATTAAACTATTTATTAGATCTTTATTTTTCACACCTAATGTTTCTCCCCTTCATGTAACTGTAATTTTATATCCTCGTTTCCCGAACACTCGTTTTGCAACAATTCTTAAAAGCTTGTTATTTATTCAACAATCTGGCCCGATCGTATTATAAGGTCAGCCAGAGAAATCTGGTTGACTATTTTTTATTCAATTTATAGATTGATAGTAGCCGGGGTAGAACGTTATGGCCCGTGGGACTTGATCCCGTCAACAAAACGGTTCAC
>NZ_JBDQQN010000006.1:0-176927 GCF_039888725.1 Solibacillus sp. CAU 1738 | reverse complement strand
GGTTCGAGGTGGAAGTGTGGTGACACATGGAGCTGACGAATACTAATCGATCGAGGACTTAACCAAATATAAAACTTATTTCAATGAAACGTTTATCCAGTTTTGAAAGAATAATTCTTTCACAAGGGTTTCAAGATACAAGTAGTTCAAGGAAGCAATCGAGTGATTGAAGGAGCGTACCTCTGTACGTGACTGATTGAATGAGTGAAGCTGACGCAGAAATACGATGTATATTGGAAGCCGTAAATAGTTTAGTGATGATGGCAAAGAGGTCACACCCGTTCCCATACCGAACACGGAAGTTAAGCTCTTTAGCGCCGATGGTAGTTGGGGGCTTCCCCCTGTGAGAGTAGGACATCGCTAAGCGCAAAAAGTCGCTGCTGATTTAAGTCAGTAGTGGCTTTTTTATTTTGGGTTCATATCGGAAATTGATTGAGCTCATTTACAATAAATTTACTCCTGAATAACGGACATTTCAAAAAACGTCCATTATCAGTTTTTTATTTAATTACAGTAAGAATCAAATAGACTGATACACACCATTGAGGTAGAAGGCACTGTAAAACTAAGAAGGAGTCCATTTTTAATTAAAAGGGCATTCCTTGATTTGCTATCAAGCTACGGACGGGGTATGGTTTGAGAGACATAAAATGCGTGTAGTCTCATTCTAAATGGCCCTCCTGATCCTTCGTTTTCGTCGCAAAGCAAAATCGCTTAAAACGCATGTAAAACCTGAAACTTGTCCTCAAAAGGGGAGATAAAAATCACGGTCTCTATTTTAAAAGAAAGCAAATGTTTACTGTAAACTTCAAAGTACAACTACTTGCCCAATACGGTCTTTAGACACGAAAAATTTATATAGAAACGATCCAATTTATTAAACATTATTAATGTCTTTTGTGCTTAGTGTGAAATTGTAAATATATGAACCACAATCTTTATAGTACCTCTACAAATAAGGATTGTTTAATAACCTATATACATCAAACAGAGCTAGAATAAAACGTATCAAATTAAAGGCCCGTATAAGAGTAACTAGAAAAAAAGTATAAAATAATTTGAAAAAGTACTTGTGTAATTATAATTTTTTGTTATAATATTTAATGTACCAAGTAAATAATAACGAAGTACAATCTTATATATTAACGTTCCGAAGTAGCTCAGTGGTAGAGCAACCGGCTGTTAACCGGTTGGTCGTAGGTTCGAGTCCTACCTTCGGAGCCATTTTTTTTGCCCTTTTTTCTAACTAGGAAAATGAGGGGAATTTTAAATTGTTATATTACTATTACATTATAAAATGATTTTTTTAAAAAAATCTAAAAAACACTTGCCAATAGCAAGAAATGATGTTAATATAAATCTTGTCCTGTTTGGGATATTAAGTTTGGCCCGTTGGTCAAGTGGTTAAGACACCGCCCTTTCACGGCGGTAACACGGGTTCGAATCCCGTACGGGTCACCATTTTTTATTAAGGCTATAAAAAAGAAAAATATTATTAACACTTGCCTATTATGGAGGATTAGCTCAGCTGGGAGAGCACCTGCCTTACAAGCAGGGGGTCGGCGGTTCGAGCCCGTCATCCTCCACCATTATAAGTGTTATGCCGGAGGGGTAGCGAAGTGGCTAAACGCGGCGGACTGTAAATCCGCTCCTTAGGGTTCGGCGGTTCGAATCCGTCCCCCTCCACCATCTTTATAAAATGTTTGGGGTATAGCCAAGCGGTAAGGCAACGGATTTTGATTCCGTCACGCCTAGGTTCGAATCCTAGTACCCCAGCCATTTTTTCTTTTTTTATGAGCCATTAGCTCAGTTGGTAGAGCATCTGACTTTTAATCAGAGGGTCGAAGGTTCGAGTCCTTCATGGCTCACTTTTCAATTAAAAAAGTGTTTCTTAATATAAAATTACAATCCTTTACTCACATGGGTAAAGGATTTTTTATATTCACTTATACATAATCATTCAACGGAGTATTCAGTTGAGCCATATTAACCTTAAATAATACAATAGGATTAAGAAGGGGGAATGGATGTTGAAAAAATCAATAGCCTTAATTGGAGTACCATCTGATTATGGACAACGACGACGTGGGGTAGACATGGGGCCAAGTGCAATTCGTTATGCAGGGGTAGTAGAACGATTACAAGCACTCGGCTATACAGTTCAAGATGAAGGAGATATTTGGGTTGAAAAATCGCAAGTAGAACACACGCAAGATGAAAAATTACTAAATTTAGAAGAAGTAGTGGAGTTAAGTACAAAGCTTGCACATAAAGTAGAGTGTGCAGTCAATGATAAACATATTCCGCTTGTACTAGGCGGTGATCATAGCATTGCTATAGGAACGTTAGCTGGGCTTTCTAAATACGAAAACCTAGGAGTAATTTGGTTTGATGCACATGCAGATATTAATACACCGGACACGACACCATCTGGTAATATCCACGGCATGCCACTCGCAGTAAGCCTCGGCCTTGGACATGAACGTTTAACATCAATTAACCACAATCATCCAAAAATAAAAAAAGAAAACATTATTATTATTGGAGCGCGTTCAATTGATGAAGGAGAGCGTGAATTAATAAAAGAACAAAATATAAAAGTATATACGATGCACGAGATTGACCGACTTGGGATGGCGAATGTTGTGGAGGATGCAATTCGCTATTTAAATATACGCGCAGTAGACGGCGTGCATTTATCGCTTGATTTAGATGCGATAGATCCGCTATATACACCAGGAGTTGGGACGCCTGTAGCGGGAGGCATTACGTATCGAGAAAGTCATCTTGCAATGGAGATGCTGCAGGAGGCTAAATTGATTACATCTGTTGAGTTTGTTGAGGTCAATCCAATTTTAGATGAGAAAAATAAAACTGCAGATGTAGCTGTAGCGCTTATTGGCTCGTTATTCGGTGAAACACTTGTATAATTTTAGAAAATTATACATTTAGTAGTTTGTATTTTGTTATAATATTAAATAAAAATGAAACCTTTGTTGAAGTTGTGCGTAAATGTAATGACAGCTGAGAAGGTGGAGAGGATTATACACGATGGATGCGTTAATGAACAAAAGAATAAAGCAAGTGCTTAAAGGCGATCAAAACGCATATACGGATATTGTGAACCTCTACCAGCACAAGCTGTATCAGATTTGTTACCGAATGCTTGGTAACAAACAGGAGGCTGAGGATATTGCGCAGGAGGCTTTTGTCCGTGCGTATATTAACTTGCACTCATATGATCAAAAAAGGAAATTTTCAACATGGATCTATCGTATAGCTACGAATCTTTGTATTGACCGCATTCGCAAAAAGAAACCTGATTTCTATTTAGATGCAGAAGTAGCAGGGACAGACGGGCTTGATATGTATTCACAAATTGCAGCCGATGAGCAATTGCCAGATGAAGTGGTTGAGCAAATGGAGCTGCAAGAGCGTATCCAATATGAAATTAGCAGATTACCTGATAAATATCGTTCAGTAATCGTTCTTAAATATATCGAGGAGCTATCACTGCAGGAAATTAGTGAAATTCTTGATATGCCGCTTGGGACAGTGAAAACGCGTATCCACCGTGGTCGTGAAGCACTTAGAAAGCAATTAAACAATTTGTAGGAGGGAAATAGCATGAGTACGTGCCCACAACAATTCGTTGACTATATGCACGAGTATTTAGATGGCGACATTAAACGTGAGCATGAGCAAGAGCTGAAGAAGCATTTGCAAAGCTGCTCGAATTGTCAAAAACATATGCATGAATTATGCGATACGATTGCGTTTGTAAAAAGCGCGACACATATTACAGCACCTCCGCACTTTGAGGGAAATGTAATGAGTGGTCTGCCAAAACGCAAAAATACAATAGGCGTTCAAAAATGGTTACGTAGACATCCTGTAATTGTAGCAGCTGCTATGTTCTTCTTATTTATGAGCGCGTCACTATTGACAAGTTATCCAAACGACAATCAATTCTCTGTGACAAAGCAGCCAAACTTAATTGTTGAAGGACAAACGGTAATTGTACCCGCTGGTGAAGTGGTAAAAGGCGATATCGTAGTGAAGAATGGTGATATTGTCGTTGAAGGTGAAGTAGACGGTAATGTAACTGTTATTAATGGTAAGTACATGGCATCTACTGCGGTTGTATCAGGCAATATAGAAGAAATTGATGAAACATTTGATTGGTTATGGTATAAAATAAAAAAAATGGCGAATGATTTTATCGCCTTATTTGAATAATTACGCAACCTTATTCAAAACATAACGTTTTATAGAAAATAACAAGGGGCTGTCCCGTAAGTAACAACTTACAGGACAGCTTTATATTTCTGTAATAAATTTCTCTTAATACAACTTGCTCCTGAGGAGGTCATATCAACATATCACTACCTCGAAAGCAAAAGAAGAATTTTTCAGCCTCCTCCTTTGCTTTCAAAAAAGGGAAAAACAGCAGAAGTATGATATACTATTTTTGTAAGCTATAGCTAGAAAAGTGGGGGATGCCACGTGCAGATAATAGAACAGTTTACAGACTTAACACCTGTAAATTTTGTGTTTAACTTTTTAGATGTACTACTCGTTTGGTACGTATTATATAAAGTATTAACCCTCATTCAAGGAACGAAAGCGGTTCAATTATTGAAAGGGATCTTCGTAATTATTATCGCCAAAATTGTGACGCAGATTTTTGGGCTTAATACGCTCGATTGGCTTTTACAAGAAGTAATAGATTGGGGTTTCCTAGCGATTATCATTATATTCCAGCCTGAAATCCGTCGCGCGCTAGAACAAATAGGGCGAGGAAAGTTATTCCAAAGAACAACAAGCCAACAGGATGAGGAGCAAAATCGTCTAATTGAAGCAATGAAAAAATCGGTTAGCTATATGGCAAAACGTCGTATTGGTGCACTTATTTCTATTGAAAAGGAAACAGGTCTAAACGAATATATTGAAACCGGTATTAAAATGAACGCGGATGTTTCTTCGGAACTACTTATTAATATCTTTATCCCAAATACGCCACTGCATGACGGTGCTGTAATTATGCAAAAGGATAAGGTGACGGCAGCAGCATGCTATTTACCGCTATCAGAAAGTCCGTTTATATCAAAAGAGCTTGGAACGCGTCACCGTGCAGCACTTGGTTTAAGTGAAGTAACGGATGCGATTACAATTGTTGTATCAGAAGAAACAGGTGCAGTAAGTATTACTGTTAACGGTAATTTACACCGTAATTTAGCGATTGATGAATTTGAAACACTACTTCGTAAAGTATGGTTCGGGTCAGAGCAAGAATCCGATCTAGCCTCTAAGTGGACTTGGAGGGGGAAAAAGAATGGATAAATTATTTGATAGTTACTGGTTAATTCGTTTAACGGCGTTACTCCTTGCTTTATCACTATTCTTATATGTGAAAGCAGAAAATAGCGCTAACAGTGATTCGAGTACCTCACAGGAAACAGATATTATTAAAAATGTTGAGCTAGAAGTATATTATGATGCTGAAAATTTAATCGTAACAGGCTTACCAAAAACGGTGGATGTAACGATAAAAGGACCGGTGCAACTTGTAAAACAAGCCAAATTACTAAAAGATTTCAAAGTATTTGTCGATTTAAACTCATTGTTAATTGGTGAACATAGAGTTACAATACAGCAAGAAAACTTTTCACCTAAACTCGAGGTATCGATTGATCCGGGAATGGTAGATATCGTTATAGAAGAAAAGGTAACACAAGAGTTTCGAGTAGAACCTGAAATGAATAGCCGTCTAATAGCGGAGGATTACATTTTGAAATCTAAGATAGCAGAGCCTACGCATGTGTATGTCACAGGTGCTAAAAGTGTAATTGACAGTATTAGCTACGTAAAGGCTACTGTAAAAAGTGATTCCGGTATTAACAAGTCATTCGAGCAGCAAGCGAATGTTAAAGTGTTAGACCGTGACTTAAACAAGCTAGACGTCACGATACAGCCTGATGTTGTAAAGGTAAAAGTGGAGATCAATGAATATAGTCGTGACCTTCCGCTTACAATTAAACAAACAGGCACGCTACAAGATGGTGTAACGATTGATAAAATGACTGTTGAACCAGCAAAATTAACAGTGTATGGCCCTAAAGCGATACTTGATGCAAAGAATGAAATAATAGTGGAGTTCGATGTGTCCCAATTAGTGGAGTCAGGTTCTTATGAAGCAAAGGTTAAAGTGCCAGACGGGGCTTCAAAGCTATCAGCAGAAACAGTTACAATCCATGCAGATGTTACAAAAGTAGTTACAGAAGCAACGGCGGATATGGCTCCAGAGCAAGACACGGGGCAAGCTGATTCAGTGGAATAACCGCTTTAACAGATGTAAATTGAAAGCATTCTATTGATTTATATATAAAGCAAGGGATGTCTAGTGTTGAAGGAGAGAAAAAGTAATGGGTAAATATTTCGGAACAGATGGGGTCCGTGGCGTCGCTAATAGTGAGTTAACACCTGAGCTTGCATTTAAGCTTGGTCGTGTTGGTGGATACGTATTGACGAAGGATGTGCAAAATCGCCCGAAAGTATTAATTGGACGTGATACGCGCGTTTCTGGAGAAATGCTAGAGGGTGCACTTGTAGCAGGTCTTTTATCAATTGGCGCGGAGGTAATGCGTCTAGGTGTAATTAGTACTCCAGGTGTTGCATACCTTACTCGTGTGTTAAATGCAGAAGCAGGCGTTATGATTTCAGCATCACACAATCCAGTTGCAGATAATGGTATAAAATTTTTCGGCCCTGATGGGTTTAAATTAACCGATGAACAAGAAGCAGAAATTGAGGCACTGCTTGATGCAGAAGATACTTTACCACGTCCAGTTGGTGCAGCAATCGGTTCAGTAAGCGACTACTTCGAAGGTGGCCAAAAATATATTTCGTATTTAAAACAAACAGTTGAAGAAGAGTTCATGAATATTCATGTAGCATTAGATTGTGCACACGGAGCGACATCTTCCCTAGCAACACATTTATTCGCTGACTTAGAAGCAGATATTTCAACGATGGGTGCCTCACCAACAGGATTAAACATTAATGATGGAGTGGGTTCAACACATCCTGAAAAATTAGCTGAATTTGTCCTAGAACGCGGTGCAGATGTAGGTCTTGCCTTTGATGGTGATGGTGACCGTTTAATTGCAGTAGATGAAAAAGGTCAAATTGTTGATGGTGACCAAATTATGTTCATTATCGGTAAGTATTTACACGCAAAAGGTCGCCTGAAAAAAGGTACTGTTGTGTCAACGGTAATGAGTAATATGGGCTTCTACAAAGCGGTTGAAGAAAATGATATGACTAGCGTGAAAACAGCTGTTGGTGATCGATATGTAGTAGAAGAGATGCGTGCAAACGATTATAACTTAGGTGGAGAGCAATCAGGTCATATCGTATTCCTTGATTTCAATACGACAGGCGATGGGTTACTAACAGGTATCCAGCTTGTGAACATTATGAAAATGACAGGGAAACGATTATCTGAGTTAGCTTCTGAAATGACAATCTTCCCACAACGTTTAGTGAATGTACGTGTCACTGACAAGCATGCTGTAACGCAAAACGAGCGTGTTGCAGCAATCATTGCTGAAGTAGAATCGGACATGGCGGGTAACGGACGCGTATTAGTACGCCCTTCTGGTACAGAGCCACTAGTTCGTGTCATGGTAGAAGCAGCGACAGAAGAAGCATGTGAAACATATGTAAACAAAATTTCAGATGTTGTACGTGCTGAAATGGGTTTAGCTGAATAATAGATTTAATAGACGCTCCGGGAAAATTTCCGGGGCGATTTTTTGTTAAGAGTTTAAATAGATGTGTTTAAAGGTAACTAGGAAGCTGCTGTAAGTAAAAGACTGTGCATGGAGAGCCGGATTTACCATAACTGCGTGTACCTAGCTTGCCCTTTGTTTACTGACCATTATTTTAGGGAACTATACAAATGTACTAAATCTTGAAGGAGTGTAGAAAATGGCGAAAATTGCAGCGTTAATTACAGACAAGTTCGAGGATAGCGAGTACACAAGTCCGAAAGAAGCTTTAGAAGCAGCGGGACATACTATTGTAACGATTGATAAAGAAGGGAATAAAATAGTTACAGGGAAGAAAGGAGAAGCAAAGGTCAAAATCGATTACGGCGTTGACGAAGTGCAACCACAAGATTTTGATGCGCTTTTTATCCCAGGTGGCTTTTCACCAGATTTACTGCGTGATGATGACCGCATCGTAGCATTCACGAAGCACTTTATGGATGAAATGAAGCCTGTTTTTGCTATTTGTCACGGCCCGCAGCTACTCATTACAGCAAAATCACTAGAAGGACGCGATACAACAGGCTATAAATCGATTAAGGTGGATTTAGAATATGCAGGAGCTACGTATCATGACGAGGAAGTTTTCGTCTGTCAAAAGCAACTTGTCACTAGCCGCACTCCAAAAGATTTACCAGCATTTAATCGAGAAATTGTAAAATTATTAGAAGAAAAATCACTGTAAACGTTTGCACACTATTTGCCGTTTGAAGCGAGTAGTGTGCATTTATTACTTTAATTTGACGAGTTGCCATGTTTTATGTATGATGTAAATGCTTGTGAAAATAGCAATGAAAGCTTGCTAGATAAGCATGCGCAGTATAAGGAGGAGAGAATTGCGCATTATAAATACAAAGGAAAACAATTATAGCGCCTGAGCTAAGGAAATCGTACGGCAATAGATCCTTAGTTGACGAGGTGGAGGTTATCGAAAATTCGGCGGATGCCTCCCGATCGAAAGTGCCCGGTCGTAAAATTCGTTTTAAAACAGAAAAGTGATTTTCTGAACAGAGAAGCGAATCGGCATACAAAATTAATTGAGAACAAAACTACAAAGCCTTTTGCTATGCGTTTGTTAGACAGAACAGCCATGTGCAAAAAAGTTTACCGCTTGTAGTTTACTTTAACATTGCCTTTTATTGAAAGGGTTATTTGTGTTTTTTATAAGTAGATTACACGCACTAGTTTTGTCCTCTATACGACTCGGAGGAATATAGAATATGTGTGGAATTGTTGGATATAACGGATTATTAGATGCGAAGGAAATTTTATTAAAAGGCTTAGAAAAGCTGGAATATCGTGGCTACGACTCAGCAGGTATCGCACTTCGTACCAATGAAGGTATTACAGTATTTAAAGAAAAAGGTCGCATTGCTGATTTACGTAAAGCAGTGGACGATGAGGTTGCTGCTGGAATTGGTATTGGTCATACACGCTGGGCCACTCACGGCGTACCGAACCGTCGAAACGCGCACCCACATCAAAGTGCATCCGGACGATTTACACTCGTGCACAATGGCGTAATCGAAAACTATCACTTACTGCAAAAAACATATTTAAAAGGGATTCCAATGCAGTCTGATACAGATACAGAAGTAATCGTACAACTAGTGGAACTCTTCTCAAATGAGGAAGGCTTATCAACAGTGGAAGCTTTTCGTAAAACATTATCACTTGTACATGGCTCTTATGCATTAGCACTGTTAGATAACGAAGATGAAGAAACAATTTATGTAGCAAAAAATAAATCGCCATTATTAGTTGGTGTGGGCGAAAACTTTAATGTTGTTGCTTCAGATGCGATGGCAATGCTACAAGTAACAGATCAATTTATTGAGCTTCATGATAAAGAAGTTGTTCTTGTGCGCCAAGGTAGCGTAGAAATTTCCACATTGGATGGCCGCACAGTAGAGCGCGCGCCTTATACTGCTGAGCTAGATATGAGCGATATTGAAAAGGGCACGTACCCACATTACATGTTAAAAGAAATGGATGAGCAGCCAGGTGTCGTACGTAAAATTATTCAATCATATGAAGAGAAAGGCGAGCTTGCCATTGATGAAAATATATTAGCTGCTTTAAACAAAGCGGATCGTTTATACATTATTGCTGCTGGAACAAGCTACCATGCTGGACTTGTAGGGAAAGAGTATTTTGAAAAGATTGCTCGTATCCCAGTAGAGGTGCATATTTCAAGTGAGTTCGGTTATAACATGCCATTACTTTCTGAGAATCCTTTATTTATTTTCATTTCACAATCAGGTGAAACTGCAGATAGCCGCCAAGTACTTGTCAAAGTGAAGGAGCTCGGGTACCAGGCATTAACAATTACAAACGTACAAGGCTCAACACTTTCTCGTGAAGCAGATTACACTTTATTATTGCACGCTGGACCAGAAATTGCGGTTGCGTCAACGAAAGCATATGTAGCACAAATAGCAGTACTAGCATTAGCTGCATACGTTGCAGGTAAGGCGCGCGGCAATGTTATCGACTTTGATTTAAAACAAGAATTAGCTATTGCTGCAACTGCAATCGAAACAATTGTAGACTCAAAAGACGTAATGGAAGAAATTGCAGCGGATTATTTAAAAATCGCACGCAATGCATTTTTCATCGGACGTAACTTAGACTTCTGCGTGAGCTTAGAAGGCGCACTGAAGTTAAAAGAAATCTCATACATCCAAGCAGAAGGTTTTGCTGGCGGAGAATTAAAACACGGTACAATTGCGTTAATTGAAGAAGGCACACCTGTTTTCGCTCTTGTTACACAGGAGCAAGTAGCGTTAAACATTCGTGGTAACGTCAAGGAAGTAGTAGCGCGCGGTGCTAATGCATGTATTATCGCAATGGACGGCATCCAAGAAGACGGCGACCGCCTAGTCATTCCACACGTACACACATTACTAACACCATTAGTATCTGTTGTACCACTACAATTAATTAGCTATTACGCAGCACTACACCGCCGTTGTGACGTAGATAAACCGAGAAATTTAGCTAAATCGGTGACGGTAGAATAATCAAATATTCTAAAGCTAAATGTGAGTTATAATTAATCCTGTCACAACTAATAACTATATTTGTCATTTAATTATAAGTTTAAGTGACATCAATTATTACCTTGATACAGCGCAAATGATTGCTGTATCAAGGTTTTCTTTTTTCCTTTGAGCTATTCATAATAATGATAAATTATAAAAATAATTATAAAATTACATAAGAATTCTATAATTAATATTGACATAATTCCACATTCGCTAGCTGTAGCTTTGTAATAAAGTTTGATAAAATCCCCTCTTCTGTAGATTTCTTAGAGGTTAGATCATTTTTTGTTAGATATTTATGTTAATGTAACTATAAAGATTGTGAAGAAATGTACTTAAACTAACGCCGCATGTTAGTTAAAGAAAACATACTTAAACAAATCATGTGAGTAGTTTGATACTACTATAATAATTAATCAATTATTTTGAACTCGTTGAATGAGCAAAAATACTTTGGTTTTCGGTCAAATATATAAATTTCAAGTAAACTTAATTAATACTAATAGGTGGCTAAATGTTTTTGTTGTGTTTCTTTATTTTGAAAATGAACGATTTTCCCCAGTTAGTCGTATTACATATAGATTATTATTGTATGGAGTAGATCTCATGGATGAAAAGGATTTAATTCGAAAGGCGAAAAGAGGAGATACATTGGCGCTTTCGAAACTGCTACAACAGAATTATTCGTTCCTCGAAAAGTATTTAATAAAAGTTACCCTTCATCCACAAATCGCGGAAGATTTAACACAAGAGACGATGATGAAGTGTATTGAAAAAATCCAAGTGTATAATGGTGAATCTAAGTTTTCCTCATGGCTCATCACAATCGCAACGAACCTTTTTATCGATCAACAGCGTAGAAAGAAGCGGGAGAAAAACTGGCTAGAGCAGGAACAAGCGCTCCGAAAAATGAAATGGAATGCAGCCAATATGAACGAAGAATGGACTGATGTACTTGATGTACTTGCTCAAATTAATGAAGAAATACGTACGCCAATCGTGTTAAAGCATTATTACGGATATTCATATAAGGAAATTGGAAAAATTATGGGTATTGCAGAAGGGACAGTAAAATCTCGAGTTTCAAATGGTCTAAAAAGTGTACGAAAGGAGTTGGCTGAAATTGAAAGAGTATGATTCTAAAAATAGTAATTCTATGTTGGATGATGAAGATGAATTAACGGTTAAGCAATTAATAGATGGTTTAGAAAAACTGGATCAATGGAATCCAGTATCTACTCCAAACTTACAATGGTTTCAGCAGAATATTGAATTAGAGAAAAAAAGAATACGAAAAAAACAATGGAAAGACCTCCTCTCGTTTATCTCCGTTGCAGTATTTGTACTTTCAGTTGGGATTGCTGTCGTGTGTCGTCAACCAATTCTTTTTCTTTATTTTCAGCTTGTGGGGATTATCTTACTGCCCTTAGCACTTAACAAAACTAGAAAGAAGGTCAGTAATGAATGAGCTCAAACGAACTAAGTAGCACACCGCTTTGGTTAATGGTCGTAATTGCATTTATTCTGATTTGCCAGGGCTCATGGATGTTTTGGGATGCACGGAAGCGGGGACACAATGCTTGGCTATGGGGCTTTTTAGGCCTTATTACATTTCCAACGTATCTTATTATCTATCTTATTTTTGCAAGAAAAATATTTAAAAGAAAGGTCTCAGGCTCAAATTCCTGAGATTTTTTTTATTTATTTTTTCGTGAGTGAACGATTAGATGAACATAATCGTATTAAGGGTAAATAAACAGTTTGGAGGGGAAAAATGAATGAAATGTTAAGAGAAATATAGCTTTGAAATTACATACGGAGGAAAAGCCAGAGATATTTCTATTATCTTTTCCTCCATAGAAAAGGAGTAATCATATTGAGTAAAATTAAAAAGAACAAAGGTAAAAAGATAATGTATGTTTTTGCATGGATTTTAGGAATAATTGTCTGTCTGAATGTAATAGGATTTGCAATCAACAAAATATTCTTTTCAAATGAGCTTGAAGCTATCTCGCCTTACGGGGAAATGGTAGAAGTAAATAATCAAAAAATGCATGTATATTCAATGGGGCAGGGAGAGCAAACCATTGTTTTGTTACCGGGTTTGGGGTTGCCTTTGCCAAGTGCAGATTTTGGTCCATTAATGAGAGAACTCTCGAAAGATTATACTGTAGTTACTGTTGAATATTTTGGAATGGGGTTCAGTGACGAGACTGATACACCACGAACAAATGAAAATTATATGGAAGAAATCAGAACAGCATTATCTATGGCTGGTATGAAGCCACCTTATGTCTTAATGCCTCATTCTGTGTCCGGAGTTTATAGCGAATATTATGCAGCGAAATATCCTGACGAAGTCTCTGCGATTATTATGCTAGACACAACTCCAACAGTAAAAATGGAATCTAATTTACAAACTTTTGTAATGGAACCCAAAAATGCAAAAATCATGTATGGTTTCGGTACGTTACTGCAAGAGACTGGATTAAATCGAATCCTCAATGGATTCCTACCTTCTGCTCAAACAGTTGAAAATGGCTATACCGAAAAAGAAATCAGTGATAATAAATTATTTTCTTATCATGTTCTCAACGATACGATCATTAATCAGGCTTTGAGTTTAAAGGACATTGTCAATGAGGTAAACAGCGTAGTCTTCCCTTCAGAAATACCTGTATTGAAACTAATATCCTCAGTTAATCAAAATCAATTAAAAGATGGAGAAGAGATTCAAAAAAATCACTTAAATCGACTTGGTACAAATGCTGAGTCCAAACTTATTGAAGGCTCTCATGGATTCTTTCAAACTAATATTACAGATATCAGTGAAGCCACAAGTAATTTCCTTAAAAAAATCAACTAAGGACTTGTTATAAATACAGACGAAAGGGAGCTAGAAATATAATATTAGCTCCCTTTTTATCTTTAGATATGAATGTACTTCAACAAACGTACCATGCATGTTAGTGCAACATCTTTGTATTGTTTAAGTTTGTCACAAGCAAAGCGAAGAGTGTTTAAGCTTGATTAAATTCTTTTTACATATAAATATTCAGAAATTTCATTTGGATTTAATTCAGAAAGATCAATATCAATATCAATTTTCCCATCACGACTAAACTCAGTAAATGTCTACATTATAAATTTATATGCCTTTGTTAATTCAATTGTTAAAACACTTGCTAATAAGATGTTGGTATGAAATTTTATCGAAGGAAGATGAGGAATCACTGGTATAATAGATTGAAAATTCCGAAAAGTTATTCTTCAACTAACGCAGCAGGTTAGTGTAAGAAGAGTCAAATGGAAATGGGGTGGATTCGGTTATGGGAGAAAATTGGGATGGCAAGGGAAAGGTTAACGAAAATAAATTAATGATGAGAGAAGTAGGCTTTGTAGCATTAGTAATAATTCTATTTCTTCAATACTTTAAACTAGCCGCTTAATTGGAAAATAAATACTTTTTTAATAGTCGTTTTATGAGCTTTCTTGTCTTGATTTTAGGTATTCCTTTATCATACTTTGCTGCGAAATATTTAGTTCGGGTAATTAAAAAAGTAATATGAATAAAGTAGTGAGTATATAAATTAGCGATAAATGGTTATTAAACTAACGAAGCAGTTTAGTTGAACAAGGAGTACCTTCAGATTTATACGGATTCACAACGGTAAGCAAAGAAATATCCCCAAACGAGGGTTTGGGAAGGTTATACTTCAACTAATGAAGTGGTACATAGGAGGTAATCTTTTGGATAAAAAAACAAGTCTAATTTTAGGATCGTTATTCATTTTAACTAGTGGACTAATTTTTACGATTGAACGCTTAACTGCATATGTTTATTGGTCAGCACAAATAAATACTGGACAGTGGGATACTATTCCACAAACAATGCCATTATCCGATAACCTTTTTACAGGGATCGAAGTGCTTTAGTGCAACAAGGATTTAAAAAAGTACCCAAACACCGCTTTGGGGACATTTTTATATAAACGAACGAGCTAAAAACCTATAGTCTATTTAAATGCTATAATGTAAAAAAAGGTGCTTTAAAGAGGGATGATTATGGAAAGTTTATTTTTAATAATCGTTATACTTTTAATTGTTCTATTCTTTATTTCTTTTGCTCTTTTTATTAGACGATTAATAATAAATTCTTCAGTTAAAGCTAATAATTCGAGTGACTTAGAGGAAAAAATGGATAGGCTAATTGAGCAGAACGAACAGCTTCTTTTGTTATTAAAAGAAAAAAATCATTAAATTAGAAACATTAAGGTAAAAAATTGTTTAAGTTATACAAATAGACGTTCCTAAATGAAAGTTTGGAAATACACAAAAAGTCAAGAAATGCTGTGAAACCATCGTTTCTTGGCTTTCCATTTAATAATGTTTATACAGCTGTATATGCAAAGGTATATAAACATAGCTTCAATAAGACTACTTCCAGGGCCTTTAGTTCAATAACGATCTTCAACAATCGGGCGCTATTGTTGCTTAGACTTCACGTTTCTTCTTCAACTCCTATGAAAGAACTTAATTATCTTTCAATCTCTGTTGTGTAGCGCTGGTTTTGCGCTACATAGATGCTAACGGAGGCTTCGTAATAATCTTCAACGATAGGGTGCAATTCTTGAAAAGGAATTGTGCCTTTTTCAGCAGTAGAGTCAGACTGTTTATAGAAGAAAAATAGGAAATACTAATACAGAAATTTGATTTGAGGTTGAAACTTGTTTTTTTGATGCGTTTAGTAATTGTCCTAATCCTGCTAAATTGTTACCTAAATGTGGAGAATTAGTAAAGAGTTCAGTTAAATTTACAATACGTTTTTGATTGATTCTTTATATCCATTAATATAAATTTTTGAATGGGACTAAATCGATTTGCTAATAAATAATAAGGAGGCGATCAATTGGGGCATCAAATAAAAATTTTAGTCATTGAGGATGACAATGATATAAATCAATTATTATGTAGCATCATAAAAAATAGTGGTTATATACCTCAACCAGCTTTTTCTGGAACAGAAGCGATGATTTATTTAGACCAGCAAGAGTGGGATATGGTACTACTGGATTTGATGCTACCTGGAATGAATGGTGAAGAAATATTAGTTAAAATAAGTGAGCAATCTCATGTTCCAGTCATCATTATTTCGGCCAAAATGGAGCTGCAGACGAAAATCGATGCTTTACGAACAGGTGCGGATGATTATATAACGAAGCCCTTTGATATAGAGGAAGTATCGGCAAGGATTGATTCACATTTAAGGAGGCTTCGGCAAATAAGTAAGCCTGTATTAAATAAGGTATTAAGATATAAGGATCTTTGCATTGATACGGATTCAAAAGAGGTAAGTGTAAATGGTACAGAAATACTTTTGACTGCAAGAGAATACGCCATTTTGACCTTACTTATGTCTTCTCCTAAGAAAGTATTTACTAAAGCAAACTTGTTTGAAAGTGTATGGAATGAAGAATATCATGGCGATGATAACACAATTAATGTTCACTTGAGTAATATTCGAAGCAAGCTAGCTAGTGCTAATCCCAACGAAGAATATATCGAAACAATCTGGGGGATGGGATATCGATTAAAAACTTAAGGTTTTTTTAAGAATTAACTTATGCCTTTCTTATGTTTTCCTTTATAAACTAAAAGCATTATATGAGGGAGGTACTAGGTATGAGTGATTATGTACTTAGAACAAGTAATTTAACAAAGAAATATAAACATCAATTTGCCCTCAATAAAGTAAATCTATCGATTGAAAAGGGTTCAATTTATGGATTTATCGGGCAAAATGGTGCTGGAAAGTCAACATTAATTAGAATAGCTACAGGTCTTGCTTTGCCGAACTCGGGGCATTTAGAGCTATTCGGAAACAGTAATGAACGTGAACTAATCCAAGCTAGAAAGAGAATTGGAACGATCATTGAAGGACCGGCGTTGTATCCGCATATGACGGCAACTGAAAATTTAGAAGCACACAGACTGTTAAAAGGAATACCAGGGAAAGATTGTATCGAGAAAACTCTTTCGCTTGTTGGACTGCAAGGCACAGGGAATAAGAAGGCCAAGAATTTCTCATTAGGGATGAAACAGCGACTTGGACTTGCCATTGCGCTATTAGGAGATCCTGAATTCTTAATTTTGGACGAACCAATAAATGGTCTTGATCCAATGGGTGTGGTAGAAATTAGAGAATTATTAAAAAAGTTGAATCAAGAATATGGCATTACAATTTTAATCTCTAGCCATATTTTAAGTGAACTTCATTTACTAGCTACTCATTATGGAATTATTCATAAAGGTCAATTATTGGAGCAATTAACGACCAATGAACTAAACGAAAAATGCCAACGCTATATTCATATTAAAGTAGATAATCCAGATAAAGCTACAACTATTTTTGAGATTAAATTAGGGACTACTCACTATGAAGTTTTACCAGATGGGACGATTAAGTTATTTGCTTATTTGGATGCACCAGGTAAGGTTTCCAAAACACTTTCTAATGAAGGATTGATTATCGAAGAATTCATGCCAATGGGTGAAGATTTGGAAACGTATTTTACGAATCTTATCGGAGGTGCTAAAAATGAGTAATCTATTGAAATCAGAATTATTTAAGTTAAGAAAAGATCGTATATTTTGGGTATTAGTTATTGGATTAGCTATATCCGGAGCCTTTTATCCAATACTCATATTTTTTGATGATGGCTCATTTAATGCACAAGCCGTTTCAGTGAAAGAACTATATGCTTTTATAGCACTCGCTGGTAATAATTACATTACTAGACTGGCTCCTTGTATTCTTGCTGGGTTCTTTATTTCTAGTGAGTACTCTATCGGAACAATGAAAAGTATTGGTGCTTCTGGAAATAGCAGACTTCGTATTTATCTAGCTAAATTATTGGTCTTTTCAATTGGGGCGGTTGTTATTTCATTGGTATTCCCTATTTTTATGACTATAGTGGGAAGCGTATTATCTGGGTTTAATGACGTGCCAGAATTATCTTATATTGTTCGGACTATCGGACTAACTATCCTTTACGCATTAGCATTTGCATCGATTATGGCTGTTGCTGCTATCATCTTCACAGATAACGGAAAGACGATTGCGTTTCTTATCTTATTTTTCATTCTTATTGATAGTATTCTATACGCATTAAGTCAAGAGTTTACTTTATTCGAAACAATCTTTAACAATTCGGTTTTCAAGCTATTTTTGGATATTACCAAATTTAACGTAGGTAGTGAGGAATTACTTAATTTATTGGTTGTTCCGATAATTACTTATATTATCTTTGCCCTAATAGGCAGTATAGTTTTTCAGAAGAAGGAAATTAAGTAATAGAGGAAGGGGTGAGGAAAATCGTCTATATTACGATAATTTCTATAATAGTAGCTGTATTTTTTCTCACTCGCTTTTACTTGCTTAAAAGGGAGATAAAAAGAGCCTACAAGCAGTTGTTTGAGTTAAACAACAGAAAAACAGAGAAGAAACTGGATTTAGTTTTTTTTGACAAAGATTTTGAACAATTGGCAATTGAAATCAATGCCCAAATTGATTTAACAAAACAGGCAAATGCAGAGAAACAAAGGAAAGAAAATGAATTGAAACAGGCCATTGCTAATATTTCGCATGATATTCGTACACCACTTACCTCAATTTTAGGATATATACAATTTTTGGAATATGGTGAATTGTCGCAGGAGGAAAAGAGAGAGTATACGGCAATAGTTAAAAGTGGAGCATTGAGATTAAAGGTTTTATTGGAAGACTTTTTTGAACTTTCTATTATAGAATCTGCAGATTATCCGCTAAAGAATGAAAAGATAAAAATGAACAATTTAGTTTTAGAAATTTTAGTAGGTTTTTATGAACAATTCAATCAAGAAAATCTTGAGCCAGTCATTCATATTCCAGATGAAGAGATAATTTTGATTGCTGATCCGTCTGCGGTTAAACGAGTGATAGAAAATCTTGTACTCAATGCCATAAAACATTCAAATGGCAATGTAGTAATTAGACTAAAAAAATCGCTAAGTGCCATACAAGTTATTATTAGTAATTCAGCAAATCAAATCAGTGAACATGATTTGAAGTATCTTTTTGATCGTTTTTATAAAGCTGATAAAACAAGAACAGGAAAAGGTACCGGATTAGGCTTGTCGATTGCTAAAAGTTTAATGGTGAAGATGGGTGGAGACCTACATGCGGAACTACAACAAGACAATAAGTTAATCATGATTTGTGAATGGAAAGTAGGTTATTAACTTAGATTACTTTTGCAGACTAGTGAGTGCTTTGAAAATAATCGTTACAGATAGTGATAATACTTGCTTGTAAGCCGAAAATATTAAAAAGCGCCCCTTTTCGGTACGCACAACGAATAGCTGTTTATCTGAAAAAATTTAGATAAATGGCTATTTTGCCATGTTACTTGGATATTTTTCGAGCAATTAATGTAATTAACAGTTTGTGAAATAATGTACTTAAACTATTAGGGATCGTTAGTTCTTGGCGGGAACTATATCACCATTATTGACCAACTGTGCAAGGTGTGTGAGGTTTTTAAGATTAGGAAACGCAATTACCAAACGAGTTCTGTGCTGTCCGTACCGTGCAGAAAGAAAAACGCTGAATAGACCTCTTATTGGTTTTTCCGTTCCACGACTTTTTTCGGGTACGTCTTGATTTGAAATAAGCTACAGTACGAACAAGTTGTATGCAGACAGTCTTTGTCGCTATGAAATCAAGAAGTTATGAATCCCTGACACGGGTCAATTCTACTCTTCCTTTATAATAAGACAAGAAGTTCTTCTCCTTTTTCAGAAAGTGACTAAAAAACTTCTTTACGGAAAGCAAAATCTTTGCTTATTCATTAGTATTTCTTTAAAACCATTGGCATCTTCTTTATTTAGAGTACCTTTTTTTTGTTCATTATAATTAATAAATGTTGCTGAATTATCATTATTAAACCAAATATCATATTCTTTCAATATTTCCTTCGAATCTAAATCTATAGATAAAGTTATAGTGACATCTTGTTTCCTAGACATTTCTATTTTTGCATTTTCCCATAATATCTTTTCAAGATAACTTTTTAATAATTCCAATGTTTCCTTATCTTTGATAATCCTTTCTTCTTTCTCATTTGTATTTTTTTGAACTTGAATCTTTGTTATTTCACCGTTTAGTTCTGTATTCTCTGCTGTACAGCCTATTAATAGTGCAAAAAACAGCATGCAGATAGATAGTTTCATTTTCAACGTTCTCACTCCCTTTAAAATGTTAATATATTAACGGTTTGACACGTTTTTTAAGTAGTGAAAATATCATTTTATTCACTGTTTTACATATAGTTTTCTTCAGTTCTCAATACACTGTCATTCTGAATCCGCTTCTCTAAAGCTTATTGGATAAAATAAAATTGAATTAAAAAGCGAGCTAAAGCAATTTGTGCTTAGCTCGCTTGATTTTTTTTAGTAACAATAAAAGTTAAATCTGTGGTTGGATCAGTTTTAAATATAAAATTTATACGCTCCGTACTTCAAATTCAAATGGTGCCTCACATGAATATATTTCATCGAAGAATCCCTTGTACGGAATGTCTTCCTCCAAACACTTTACAAGATACATTAACTCCTCGTCACACACTGGATCGATTTCATTATTTTTCATTACCTCAAACGCGTCTATTATATTTTCCATAATAGTTGCGTTAATAAATACTGGTAATTTATTTAGCATATTATCAGTAATTTCGGTTTCGGAACTATATCCGTCAAGAATGATTTTAAAGTAATCCTCCATAAACTTTCTACGTTTTTTAGGATCTGGCTCGAATTGAATCCACCCAACCCCTTGTGTCCAGAGATCAGCAAGGTCATACATATAATAACCAAAACAAGAATTATCAAAATCATACACCGTAATTTGCCCATTATCAAAGTCTATCGAATAATTTCCGTCATTGTAATCAAAATGAATCATACCGAAATTTTCTTCAGTTCTATTGAAGTTTTTCAGTGTTTTAATAAGTTCTTTGAGTTTTGTTTTAAGTAAAGATAGTGTATCGGGTATCAACTCATCGATGTAGTTTTCATTATATTTGTCGAAAAAATTATATCTACTATGAACAGGAGTATATTCTTTTGATAATTGATGCAGTTTACCAAGTACTTTGCCACAGTTATGGTAATATTCGGTTATTTCAACACCTTCTCGGTATTTATAATTGTTTTCCACAAGCCTTTTTCCTTTAGCTTTTTCAAATAAGCTGACAAAAAACGTATTGCCGTTACAAGAAATTTTCTCTAAAATATTCTCGTTTAATGAACTGATTACATTTGAAACACTGCCACCATGATTGAATAGGTATTGTATATATTCTAATTCACCGAGGTAATCCTCTAGGTTCCTATCGTTTAAGTAAGAAATCCTAAGTATTTTTGTTTTTGATCCTTCTTTTTCACAAATATAAACTATATTTCGCCCTCCTTCGTGTGGGGAAATTAGTTCAATTCGATACTCTTCCAATCCATATAATTTTGAAATGGTTGAAAGCAAAAATTCATCACAGATTTTAATAACTTCATTCCAAGTCATATTTTCCTCCTTGTTTTTAGGAGGGTTAAAGTATAGTCGCCCTCCTGTTTGTTACTCGATTACCTAATACTGTATTCTTCATAAAATCACCCTTTTATCAAAATTAATATTATATAAGTTACCTTATATGAATCATATTATGTCACACTACCTACCTCACTTCCACTTTTTATACAAATTCCATAATTAGTTATAAAAAAACTATGAAGTTGTGAACTTACATTCAACGATATAAAATGAAAGAAAAAATAAATCAATCAAATCAAATCTAAAACTCGATCCATTAGCCATGGGTCGAGTTTTAGATTGTGAATATTTTAATGAATGTCAAAATTAAAAGGACTTTTAAGTAACAACAATAATATAATTAAAAACAACACGAATTTATCGTAAAACAATAAATATTGTGGTAAATTTATATTGTTATTAAATAAGTGAGGTGCATAATATGAATGTTAAACGAGGTTCAACCACTTTCTTAAAGGCAATTATTTTTCTGGCTGGAATTGCAGTTCTTGCTTTATGTATATTTTTAGTACCCCATATGGCGAATTTCGCATCAAAATTGTATCCGAATATTCCCCCAATGAAATATCTCATTTTCATCGTGATGTATGGAGCGGCTGTGCCTTTTTACTTTGCTCTCTATCAGGCTTTTAATCTTTTAAGGTACATTGATGAGAACACAGCGTTCTCGGAATTATCTGTAAAGGCGTTAAAGAACATAAAGTGCTGTGCGATACTAATTAGTAGTTTGTATGTATTAGGTATGCCTATCTTCCATTTTATAGCGAATAAAGTTGACCCTCCTATTGGAATAATGGGACTCATCATCATTTTTGCTTCGTTGATTATCGCCGTTTTTGCCGCTATCCTCCAACGGCTTCTACAAGAAGCGATTAATATAAAATCAGAAAATGATTTGACGGTCTGAGGTGAATGATATGGCAATTATTATTAATATTGATGTGATGTTAGCAAAACGAAAAATGAGTGTAACGGAGCTTTCGGAAAGGGTTGGAATTACTATGGCGAATCTTTCTATTTTGAAAAATGGCAAAGCAAAAGCGGTTCGTTTTTCAACATTAGAAGCGATATGTAAGACTTTGGATTGTCAGCCAGGTGATATTTTGGAGTACAAAGACGACGAGGACACTCAATAAAAACAGACAATAAATTTATTTAACTAACGGGAGTTGTTAGAGAATTAAAGGGCTAATGGTGGGTATTGGGCTTGTGCTTTTTGTAGGATATTTTTCAATTCAATTATATTCAAATAATATGCTAACGAATGCGAAGGAAAATGTCATTGAAAATAACCCAGAAATTACGAATGTAGTGAGCATAAACAACATTGGGAAATGGGGGGAGTGGTTTACCGAATACGTATTAGTGGTTGAAATCAACGGATTAAAATATCGAATTTGGACATCTAACGAAGGTGAAATAAGTGATAAAATTCCATTGTGATTGTTCAACTAACCTGGAAGTTTATCAGTATTAATTCATTTTGAAGATAACTATAAATGAAAGGTCGTTTTCACATAACAAAAGAATGCAGATTTCACCTATTTGTAGTACCTAAATTTGTTGTCCTTAAACAACGTGTGTGTAGCTTTGAAAAATAAAGTTCTATCGCTAATGAAGAAGCTGTACTGTTTCACCCCTTTGGATAATTCTTTGCCAAAGGGGTGTTTTCATTTCCAAAAATATATTTCACTCAGGATTACTTTCATTAGTAAAATCAAGAATTCTTAATAAATTCCCTGAATTATCTTGAAAAATGGCATAACGACCAGGAGGAATATCAACTGGTTCTTTAATGAAATTTAGTGTTTCTTTATTATCCTCATAGTATTTATCCACATTATCTACTAAAAAGACAGCACCAGGAGTTAAGCCTATTTCATCGTTTTCAATCATTAATTGAACATCAGAACCAGGTAATTTTAATGCAACGGTATGATCACCCTCACGCCAAGCTTCTTCAAATCCAAGGACATCACGGTAAAAAGCAAGAGCTTCTTTTAAATCCTTTACTGGATAATCCATAAAAAGTAATTTCATCGATTTTCCTCCTATACAGTATTATTGGTGCATAACTGAATTATCCATTACATAAACGAGTTATGTCAAGCGTAATCGATTTACGTAACATAGTCATTGTGTTAATATGAAGTTATGAAAGAATGGATACCAATACCAGGATCAAATAAGGAAAAGATTATTAAAGCAGCATTAGAAGAATTTAGTCTAAAGGGATACCAAGAGGTTAATATCGTTGAGTTAGCAAATAAAGCGGACATGACAACCGGAGCAATTTACCACCATTTTGGATCTAAAGCAAAATTGTATGAAATTATTAGAATGGAAATGGAGCAAAGAATGGTCGATAGAATGGAGGGAGCAGCGTCATTATTTGACCAAGACGGGAAAGCTTTGGAGGCCGCACTGATAACCGGTTTAGATTTTTCGGTTAAGATGGGTATTTGTAAGTTGTTAAGTGAGGAAAAGCCTTCTAGTAGTACTGACAAAATTGAGGAATTGTTAACTAATATGCTTAAAAGCGAAAATCTTCCTTTAGAAATTGTTTTGATTTCTTCATGGCGTTCTATTTTGAATGCTATTTCTAACGATCAAATTACACATGAACAAGGAAGAGATTTAGTAAAGTGGCTTTTTAAATAATATGTACCAAGTTTTTTTCTAATAAAGAAATTGAACGGGTATTTTCAGATGGCAATACATTATGACAGCAATGGAATTTAAAAAGATGGCTCCGATATAATATCGGAACCATCTAATCGTAAGTTAGCTCTCTTTATTTTGTTTTGAAAGCATTTCAAAAACTTGTTCAACATCTTTGTCACCGCGTCCCGATAAGTTGACGATTAGTATGTCCTCTTTCGATAATGTAGGGGCTAATTTCAACGCGTACGCAATGGCATGGGCGCTCTCAAGTGCTGGAATGATTCCTTCACTTTGAGAAAGTTCTTGAAAGGCAGCGAGTGTTTCGGCTCCTGTCACCGTTACATATTCCGCTCGACCTGTTACTTTTAAATAGGAGTGTTCAGGACCAACACCAGGATAATCTAACCCTGCTGCAATTGAATATGTTGGTTGTGGATTGCCGTCTTCATCTAAAAGAGTCAAACATTTAAATCCATGAATTACTGCCGGAACGCCTTGTGTTAACGAAGCGGCTTCTGCTGGCTCTACACCGATTAAACGTACTATTTCTTCTTCAAGGTAATGCGCGAACGCACCAATAGCATTACTACCACCGCCTGTACATGCGATAACTGCTGTTGGCAATTTGCCTTCCTTTTCTAAAATTTGGCGTTTCGATTCCTCACTGATGATGGATTGGAAGTGCTTCACCATTGTTGGGAATGGGTGTGGTCCAACTACTGAACCCATTAAATAAAACGTATTTTCATAGTTTTCTACTAAGTCGTCTAAGGCTTCATCTACTGCATCTTTCAAACGACCTTGCCCTTTATCTACTGCTACTACGGTTGCCCCTAATAACTCCATACGGAATACGTTTAAGGCTTGTCTTTCTGTATCTAATTTCCCCATGTAAATTGTACAAGGGATGCCGAATAATGCACATGCGGTCGCAGTCGCAACACCATGTTGCCCAGCCCCTGTCTCTGCAATAATACGCGTAGCTCCCATACGTTTTGCAAGTAAAATTTGTCCGATTACGTTATTGATTTTATGAGCGCCTGTATGGTTCAGATCCTCACGTTTTAAATATATTTTCGCTCCACCTAATTTTTCTGTTAAATTGCCCGCAAATGTAAGTGGATTTTCTCGACCTACAAACTCTTTCAGATAATGCTTGTATTCCGCTATAAATTCCTCATCATCTTTATAACGATTAAATTGCTCCGCTAAGACGTTTAATACGTTTTGTAATGCAGGAGGTACGAAACAGCCGCCAAACTCCCCGAAAAATCCTTCTTGTAGTTCTACTTTTTGTTCTAAATTCATGCTAATCTAGTCTCCTTTTCTACTAAACGTTATAGTATATTTATATTCCTTTAAATCTTTCGATATTCTATAAAAAAGTAACCGGCCGAAATATTACTTTTATTGCAAAATTGGACACTCTTAGCTTGGTGGGACGCTTTTATATATTATTCGTCATTTTTCACTAAATAACTATTTATGAAATTAACTCATCTAACTAAACCAAAATTTAAGTTTTTTCCGAGAGTATAAAGCTCCTGATGACACGGTCACTCGTGGTGTATATGGAAATAGTCCCATTAAAAGAAACAATTCGGGTGCTTATCAAATTAGTCGAATTCAATTAACAAACGGTAACTGGTTGTTACCATAAGAACATAAAAAACCTAAAGGGACACTCCTTTTAGGTTTTTTACAAAATAAGGTTATTTATTATAACGAAGTTCAAAAATTACAATTATATGTACAAATATAACTATTCTTAAAAGTATGGTAATTTTTTATTAATATTTAAAGGTATAATTTAAATAAGAAAATAAAAAGGTGGTATAGAATATGGAATTTGCAAATTTTGCAATGAATTTTTTACAAATATTAACTCTTATTTTAATAATATCCGTTATATCATCCTTCTTATTCAAAAATAAAAAAGCATTAATCTCTTTAACGACAAATTTCCTTTTATTGGTGTCTGCGAATGTATTCTTCATTTTACAGATTGATTTTATACTAGATAAATTCCCGAATTATTTTTTCTGGATATTTGCATTGCTAATACTTGCGTACTTCAACTTTATTAGAGACTTTTATTCGTATATAAAATCCAAAAGGTCCAATCGAGCAAACTAGATTACTTAGGACACATTGCCGCTCAGATACTTGGGCCACGGGAAAATGTTGAAGTAGGGGAACCTTTAGACAAGGTAGTTTATAGATTTTTTTGAAAAGAACAGAATTGTAATACGATAAGCTGAATAATATTCGAATAGCCTCTTCGGTTTTAATAGCTGAAAGTGGTTTTTTTATGGGAAAAAACGGAGTATAAATTGAGGCTTTTCATAATTTGGACAAAAAATAAAAACAAAATATGTAATGCTAATTCTTTCAATTGCAATTGAATCTCTTATTTTATAAAATAGCAAACATGGTTCAATTAAAGTACTTTAATTGAACTACTGGTTTTATAATGAGAAGGTATTTAGAAAGGAATTACTAGATGAAGTTTACAGAGTTTTTGAAGAGTAAAGGTGCCACCGCCGCTTTATTTATGGGGATTTTTTATGCAGTGTGTATGTTAGGAATCTTTTTGCCAGGTTATACGGCAATTCCAGGGAATATAGATCAATTACAAATTGCCATTATTAATGATGACAAAGGGGAAGCTGGAGCTCAAATTGCAGATAGCTTAGCAGAACAGCTTCCATTTAAAGAAATTAAAACGGATATATCGAATAATGCAGCTTTAGAACAATTAGAAGAAAACGAATTGGCTTTAGTTATTCATATTCCAGAAACGTTTTCAACTGATTTGCAAAAGGGTGAAGTATCATCAAGCATTGATTTCACGCTTAACGAAGCAGGAGCGACAGTTGTAGCATCATCTATGAATCAAATTGTTTCACAAATTAACGCGCAATTAAGTGCTCAATTTTCACAGCAAACAGCACAAGGTATTTTAATGAACGTTAATGTACCTGAAGAGCAAGCAAAAGAAATGGCTCAGAAGATTGAAAATAGCTATGTAGGAAATATTGTTACAATTAATGATATGCCAGACGGTATGCATAATAATATGTTACCAATGTTTTTAACGATGGCCTTATATGTAGGGGCGATGATTGCATCAATGCAATTAGTTGGAGCGTTTAAAGCAAATCGCGGGAAAGCTACTAAAACGCGTCTATTCATTTATGTACAATTAACAGCCATTATTATTGGTATTGTTGCTGGTTTAGTTTCAGCCGGTATAGCAGTAGGTATTAATGATTTAAGTGGTGAATTATTCTTCCAAATTTGGGGACAACAAGTCCTGAATTATTGGACATGCTTTAACTTCACAGCAATTGTAGTATTCCTAATTGGGGAAGCGGGTATGATATTAAATATCCCGATCTTATTAGTCCAAACAATTGCGAACGGTGCAACAATTCCACGGGAAATGATGTATGCACCATATGAGTGGGCAAGCTATATTTCACCGATGTATTATTCTGTACAAGCTTATTTTGCTAATATTTTTGGTAGCGTAAGTGTAAGCCCATATTTAATTGGATTAGGTGTAGTTGGTTTAGTAGCGATGTTAATTAATATTTTAATAGTGTGGTTCCTCCATAAGCCACTACCAGTAGCTGAAGTGTAGGATACAAAAGAATCTGTATATGTTTAAATTCTGCTGAAGTAAATGTTTAGTTTTGATACAATAAAGCTAATATTTGCCTAAGGAGCTGAAACAATGGCAATTCAAATTTTCATTCTGACTAAGCTTATGGAAGAAAATAATTATCCTTATAAATTAAAAAAACAAATCTCAGAATTACAGCCTCTCGAAACGATAAATGGTCTGACTGAAAGCAAGTTATATTACCATTTTGAATCATTAGCGAAGCAAGGCTTTATTGAGGTAAAAGAAGTCATTAAAGAAGAGCATCGACCAGATAAACAAGTATTTGCGATTACTGAAAAGGGTCGAGAAGTCTTACCGAAAAAGATTTATAAACTTTTTGAAAACGCAGATACAATCGGCGATATGATTATTGGTTTAGCCAATATGAAATATGTAGATCGTGATAAAGTCATCGCTATATTAGAAAAAAAGGTAAACATGATAAAAACGACTTGGGACCAGATGTCTAAATTTGAGGGAAAACATTTTATTGGACCGGAGTTAGAAGTATTAGCAGACTTTGTGAGCGATTATGCAAATTATAAAATAAACACCTCTATAGAGTATTTTGAGAGATTGATAAAGCATATTCAAAAAGAGGAAATATAGGAAGAAGGGGACGTCTGAACAGATGCCCCTTCTTGTTATTTTCTAAATAATACTATTAAAAATCTCGATAACTTTGTAGAGCATTTATACATACAAAATCCCACAACTCTTTGATGAGCTGTGGGATTATTCGTTTTTCATACTTCTTCTTGGAAATAGATTTTATAAAACTTTCGATTTGTTGCTGCATCATAGCCTACTTCAATCAGTTCATCTACTTGCTCGATATCACGTACATTCACCTGAATTTCAATGTTGGAATCGAGTTTGATTTTACGCTTATAACTTTTCTCTGCCTTTGCAATGGCGCTTTCGGAAATGACAGTTTCGTATGGTTTTACCGAATTGACGATAATATCTTTTTGTACAGGCTCTGCCTTTTCAAATACCGTTTCAATATAGTCATTTACTTGGAATTCTTCTTCATTTCTAAAATAATCTAGTGTTTTGTTTAAAAAGCCCAATTTCTCAGTACTCGTAAAACTCTCTTCTTTTAAAATATATTTTTTGCATTCTGTTAACGCTAAATTCGTCTTATGATAATGTTCGTCCGCTACTTTAATCTTTAAAAAACGTTCTTGCCAGTAGACGACATCTTCTTTCCTTCTTGTTTTCATAAAGACAGCAGGTGCTTCGTCTGCCCCCATATCAACGATTACGGCCATATTATTGATTTTTTTAACATTAATACCGTCAATTCCACTTACAATCATTTTGTTCTGCTCGTTTTTCACATCTAAAAACATTTCTTTTTCATCAATTTTTACGATGGCTATTACCTTTTTTGCACCTGTAGACATTAAACAATTTTCAAATAACCCAATAAACAATTCTCCGCTTTTTATATTTGGATGTCCAGAAGCACTTTGTAAGTGAGTGGCGATATTCTTCGATTGTTCTAGGAAACTATTTTCCTCATCGAAAATAGCCTTCACATACGTATACACTTCATTTAATCCAATATCCGTTTCGTGAAAAAATTCGTATTGCTGTTCCAAATCGATTTTGTTAAACGCTAATTGTGTAAAGGCTGCTTCTAGTATTACCTCAGGACGCGTGAATGCCTCTTCTCCTAAAACAAGCGCATCGCCTACATAATGTACGACATACTGTGCTAATTTACTATCACTTACTTCTAGCATGGTCTTCACCTTCTAATCATTAGTTGTAGAGAGTTTAACATATCATATTTGACACAATAGTTTCATGTATTTTAAATAAAGCCCTAAATTATTTTTTAGGTGAAAATAGTATGTTTTGCTGGCTTGTAATATGAATATATAAAATCAATCGGTCTTAAGATTACCATTTTGTGTATAATGGAACTGTGGAATAGTTTGATTGAAATAGTTGTAGAATTAAAGGTTTCATTAAAGTACTGAAGAATTGCACATAAATCATTGTACAGTTAAGTTATTTTTGAGACTTATATAGAAGTGAGGTATGATTCTTGTTTTTCGTTCAGATGTCAGGATTTCCAGGATCGGGTAAATCAACTCTAGCACGTGAGATTGCAAAAAGAACAGGAGCTATTATCATAGACCATGATATAGTAAAATCAGCTTTATTAAATACCATTATTGAAGATGCAATCGATGTAAAAATTGCTGGCAAAATATCTTATAATATTGACTGGGCCTTAATTGATTTTTATTTATCGCAAGGGCATAGCGTAATACTAGATAGTCCTTGTTTATATGATGAAATGATTGAAAAAGGGTTGAAACTATCCATAAAATACAATGTTAAATATAAATATGTAGAGTGTTACTTCGATGATTTTAAAGAGATAAATTTAAGGTTAAAAACTCGTGAAAGAATGGTAAGTCAAATAGAAGAAATAAAATCAGAAATAGCTTTTAAACATACTATTCATAATGCTAAAAAACCGTCCAATTATAAGTGCATTACAGTAAATACAGGACAGCCGTTAGAATATTATTTTCAAGAAGTAGTGGATTATATAAATTATTAACCTCCCAATTAGTGTAGCCCATCTAACAATTTTAAGAGAAGTATAGGTTGAACCAATCCTATGCTTCTTTTTTATTTTTGGGGCTTTAATAATCCTTAGGAAAGGCGTCGTTACTTATCGTAATTTGCTCCAACAAAGAAAATCGAAGAGCCAATCTTAAATCTTAGGGGAAGTATCATATATACATTTACTATAGTTAATACTATAATATTAAATATATGTAATAATATAACAATATGCGGGCGTGTATTTTATATTTTTCAATACAATATGTTGAATATATTAGATTTGTTTTCAAATATTTATGATGTTCTTGATTAGTATCCTGCTAAAAGACTGATTATTCTGTGTTTGTCACTTAATATATCATGTCCAATTCATCCATAACCACACCTACTATGTACGTTTGTTCATACAAAATAGTTGTAATGTTTCCTCGTTGCTTTAGATTGTAGTTGAATCAAGTAGTAAAAGTCGTATTAGTGATAATAAGATACTTATTTTATACAGCGAATAGAAAAAGCTATTAGAGAAATTACTTGGGGGATGCCTATGTGGAACATGTTAAAGACTAACTTAATTCTAGAGAAATCAAATAAAAAAAATCTTTTTGCTTGTATTATAGTCGTAGCATTTGTTTTTGGCTTAGTATTATTTATTCAATCGGAGGAGTTAGGCAACTCAATAAAAGACAAATCGGCGGAATTTCAGTCGCTTGCTATAGCGGTGAATAAATTTCAAAATGTTGACGCTTCTGATAATAGTAATGCTAGCGATATATATAAGAATTTAGTGCTTCAGAAACAATTGGTAGCTACTCAAATTGCGGCACTAAAATTGAATAAACCGGATCTATTTCTGAATACTTCGATAGAACTCACGAATTTAAGAGAAAAGTCATATGATATGGAGGGATTTGATAAAGTTGCGAGTCACATTCCTTCAAAATCAGAAAATCAATTGAATGGTGTACTCTATGAATATATGAAGAAAACTGGAATGGCCATATCTATAGATGCTTTATCTTTTTTTCAATTTCTCGCATATCTATTTGCTTTGATAGGTTCAATTTGGTTTATTTTTATGAGTATTTATTCATCTGGAATCATGGTTGAAGATTTCCAACATACGTCATTAATAAAAGGTTATCCTATCACGTTTGATAAATATGTTCTCGCTAAATGTACCTCCTCCATGCTCATTGTAGGTGTATTTATTATAGAGCTCTTTATTTGCAGCCTGCCATTAATTTATTTTAAGGGATTGGGAAATCCTTCTTATCCGATTGCAGTCTTTGACGGTGATTTTAGCGTGTATCCAATCTACAAATACTTGCTTGTTTGTATACTGTATATGATTGTTATTGCTATTTTTACAATACTACTATCTGTCATTTTGAATGTTCTATTGAAAAATATGTATTTGACGCTGTTTGTGCAGTTGTTATTGTATATTTTCCCTATATTATTTCCAACCTTGATGAATCTTGTTCCATTTAATCCTTTTAACTATTTGAATATTACTAGCATATTGCAAGGTGAGACGCTCAATCTTGCAAACCCCGTCGTATTAAATAGCACACATGGACTTATTTATATTGGGATAAGTATTGTCATAATGGTAGTCATTATAAAGTTATTCTTGACTACCGGAAAACTAAAAAGGGTATAGGGGGAATGATGTCATGTGGGCGTATTTTAAGTTTGAATTTTTGAATTTTATCGGCAACAAGAAGAACATTGCAATTTATGTCATTCTACTTTTTTTTGCATGTTATTATGCATTAAAAATAGCTCCAACATATGACCCTATTGAAAAAGTAGATGTAGACGAAATAGAGGCACGGTATTTAACGAGGGAAGAATTTTTAAGTACTGTTGTGATCCATGATGATATGCATCCTTTAACTTATTTTGCTACACAAATATATCCTGAATGGAATTATTACGACAAAGAAAGATTAGACGCTATTAAAGACGATAATTTGAAATTGTATGCTGAGGCTACAACTAAGTGGTATACGTATTCGGATAGTTTGATATATAAATTCGGAGGGGACATGATATTCTACAATGCAGGGTATTACACGTACGGAAACGATTATCCGACAATGGATGGTCATTATGCGTATTTATATTCTGCGAGTCGCTACGAAGGGTATGCAACAGGGAAATCGGATTTATCTATCAATGTTTTTGAAGAAAGGACAGCGTTACAAACATTGCAACGGCTGTTACATTCTTATTTGCCGTTGATTCTCATTGTAAGCTGTATACTCTTCACAGCTGATATCGTGTTGAAGGATCGACGGAACCCAACCCTGTTACAAGGGTTACCACTTTCAGATTGGAGAAAGCTGATTATTAAAGGTGGGGTTGCCTTTTTAGGTAGCATTTTAACGATACTTCCACTTTCAGTTGGACTGATAATCATTGGTGTACGAAATGGATTTGGAGATTTTTCTTTACCAGTACCTCTTTCTATACCCTTACCAGCCCTATCTACTAATGAACTAACATTTGAAAGTATAAGTATGGGAGAGTATTTAATTCAAAACATGTTGCTCCTTGTTTTGTGGTTTTTGTTAATCATTTCAGTATTACTATTTGTTAGCGTATTGATAAAAAACGAATTTGCTAATTTATTGGTAGGTTGTGTGTTTATTTTTGCTGAATTTTTCTATTTCAGTAGAGGTATTGGCTACTATTGGGATGTTCAGTGGTTTCCATCGAGTTATGTACAAGTAGGACAGGTTATTTCGGGATATAGGACCTTTCTATATGGATTTGAAAAACTCACATTAAGCAATGGACTCGCAGTATTGGGATTAAGCACATGTATCTTTCTGTTATTTACTTTCTTAATAAGTAATCATAGAAAGTTTAAGCTACTATAGGGATGGGGGAACGAGATGATTGAATTAAAAAATATTGGTGTTCAGTTTTCAGGTAGGGACATATTAAAAGATATTTCTATAACGTTCAATTCAGGAGAAATTATCGGTCTGGTAGCTCCGAATGGGACGGGGAAGTCAACGCTGATGAATGTCATTATGAATTATATTAATCCCAATAATGGGAAAGTCGTTTTAAATCAAGAATTAGAATATACAAGCAAAAAGAATGAAGTGAAAATCCATCAACTAGTATCCATGATGCCTGATCAAAGTGACTTGTATAATCATATTTCAGGAAAAGAGCATTTAAAAATTTATTCTTCCATGTGGAATAGTGATCCAAAGTTAGTTGCTAGTACAATAAAAACTCTAGGAATGGACTCTTATATAAATAAAAATACAGGAACGTATTCTTTAGGAATGCGCCAAAGACTTTGTTTTGCGATGCAAATTGTATCAGATACACAAGTCATGTTAATGGATGAAGTAATGAATGGTTTAGACCCAACGCATGTCGAGCTTATTTCGCAAATACTAGTACAAAAAAAGTCTGAAGGAAAAACGATTATTGTCGCTTCACATTTACTCGAGAATTTAGAAAAATATGCTGATCGTATATTCTTTTTCATAAACGGAGAGTTAACACATGTGAATGTCATATCTCCAGGGTTTGATGAAAAAGAAATGACAACTGTTCGAGCAACAGAAGTGACAGATACAATAAAAGAAAAGTTCTCACAAGAGTTTCCTAACACAAACTTACGATCATTGCCAAATGGCGCTACTCTTATAGATGTTCTCGGATTTGATTCAGAAGAATTAAGTAATGTTGTAGAATTTTTGAAAGAAAATGAAATAACAGAGTTTAGTTTTGGAAAAGTAACATTAAATGACTTGTATTCCATGCAATATCAAAAAGGCTGATGTTACAAAAATCTACACTGTTTACCCCTTTGGATTAGTTTCTAAAGGGGTTTTTTATAAATAAAAGTGGATTAGGAAGTGTTTAAAGGGTTTAATGGTTATTTTGTGGAATGAAGTGGTGTAAAGAGATTAATGGTCTATAAAAATTACAGGAAGTGTTGAATAATGACTGAGGATTTAAAATCAGATTGTAAAAATTGCTTTGGACTGTGCTGTGTAGCATTGCCCTATACAACATCAGCAGATTTCCCTATTAACAAGGAAGGGGGAGAACCTTGCGGGAATTTATGTTCAAATAATTCTTGTGCTATACATGATCGATTGAGGGAAAAAGGCTATCGTGGATGTGTATCTTATGAATGCTTTGGTGCTGGTCAGCATGTTTCACAGGTTACATATCAGGGGAAAGACTGGCGAAAGAATCTTGAACAGGCAGAAGAAATGTTTGCTGTTTTTCCTCTTGTACAACAACTACATGAAATGCTCTTGTATCTCAAGCAAGCTCTTACTTTAAAGGAAGCCCAATCATTGCAAGCTAGTCTACAAAAAATTTACGAGGAAACGGTTGAACTAACTGTAAAAACGCCTAAGGAAATTTTGGGAATTGATATTATTGCCCATAGAAATAACGTTAACACTTTATTAATAGAAACGAGCAAATTGTATCGAGCCGACTTGATGAAAACAAGTAAACAGAAAAGAATAAAGAAAGGCCAAAACTACTTAGGTGCAAATCTAAAAGGATTGTACTTACAAGGAGAAGATTTTCGTGGAACGTTAATGATAGCAGCAAATTTAAGCGGTAGTGACTTGAGAAAAGCAGATTTTATTGGGGCGGATCTCCGAGACGCAGAGCTAAGTGGCGCTAATTTAACAGAGACTCTTTTTCTTACTCAATCGCAAATCAACTCAGCAAGAGGAGATATTCATACTAAAATTCCAAGCTATTTAGAAAAACCAAATCATTGGTTGGGGTGAAAATATGGATCAAACATCTTTATACAATCGATTATGTATGGAAATAGAAACATTAAAACATTGTGTTTCAAAAAATTTTAATAAAAACGTAAACCATATAAAAAAATGGACAGTAGATTCTATTACTAGTAAATCACTTAATTTTACGACAGCAGGAGTTTACCGTATTCATGGGTTTGCGAATATTTTGGAAAAAGAAATACCATGGTCACTTGTTTTAAAAATAATTCAACCAGAACATGTAGAAAAGAATAATCCACAGCACCACAACTATTGGAAACGAGAAGCATTGGTTAATCAGTCAGATATTTTAACCAATCTGCCCTCTGTTATTAACACTCCTAAATGCTACAAAGTTGAGGATCAATTAGATGGTTCAGTATGGATATGGATGGAAGAAATAAAAGAAAACAACGACAGATTATGGTCTGAAAGCGAATATGCTTTTGTCGCTCGTCAATTAGGTATTTTTAATGGTACTTACATTATGGATCAAACCATTCCAGAGAAATCATGGATTTGCCGCCATTGGCTTTCATCTTGGATTAAGAGCAGCAAACAATATTCTTGTGATGCAACTATTTACTACCCACAGATTCACCTATCGAAAAACTTTGAGGATATATGGAACTCCTATATGATTTTAAATGAAAATATCGATAAGCATCTTTATACTTTGAGCAATCTTCCACGTGTACTTGCTCACCAGGATTTAAGCAAACAAAACATGTACATTCATACTGATTCAAAATCTGAAAAAAAAGCTAACGTTAATTGATTGGCAATTTTTAAGTATTTCAGGATTAGGCGAGGATTTAGGGAAATTATATGGTGTTGCGATGAGTCAAGGACATATTCCAAGTGATCAAGGAGCCTATTATCAAGATTTATTATTCACAAATTATATTGAAGGACTTATGGATGCTGGTTGGAAAGGGGATATTACATTACCAAGGTATGGGTTTTGCGCTTCTTTTGCTTTACGCAGTGTATGGGAAATGCCCAAATTAATCAAGTTGGTTGCAAATTCACAGCTAGAAAAAGGCGAAATTCAAATAAGCATTATCGAAACACTTGAGCGTATTGTCCGTCTCCAAATGGATTTAGGGAAAGAGGCGAATAATCTGATGAGAGAAGTAAATCTTTTGAAGTAAGAACATGCTAAATGAATAGTAAGGTTTTTGCTCTATTGTTATTGTCAGTTTGCCTTTTCAGTATTTAGTCCAATTCCATCTTCCTATAAATCCCAATATATTATAGGTGGGGTGATGAGATGGGGAATATTAATCTTAGAGCGTTAATGGATTCGAATAAAAAATTCGAGAAAGTTTGGGAAAGTATAGATCGGAACCATCGTATTTTATATTTTCAATTAGATAAAGATGATGAAGGTATTCCTGCTCATTTTCATCCCAATGGTGAAGATAGCGCTATTATATTACACGGAGAGCTTACTTATGATATAAGTTTTGACCATCAAATAAAAGCGATTGAACATGACATTGTATTTGGATGGACGAATGACGTACATGGCTATCATAATAAAAGTCAAGGTCCGGTACATATACTTGTATTCGCAACACCGGAACAGAATCCGAGTTTATATGAACAAAACCAAATATACACACATAAAGATAAAAAAGTACGAAAGGCAAAACTTAATCAGTATTTTAAAGAAATTTCCTCAAGTCGTATGAACTTTTCAGTAGGACGCATTGAGAAATACAAGCCAAATATTTTAATTTATTATTGGAATACGAAGGAATTAATCGAAGTAAGGCCAAGTAATCACTTTCCCTTACCGAATCAAGATTGTCTAATTATTTATTTTAAATAAATGGTTTATTGAAGGATTAGTATGAAAGATATTTAGCTTTATTGCGAATAGGCAGATTTGATACAGGAAATCGTCAATCTTTATATATAAATGTTATTTTAACAGGGGGAAGGACTTTGTTTGAAATCAGGTACTTGAAAGACAATGAAACGAGTTTTTTAATGCAGATGCTTTATGAATCAATACATATAGAGGAAGATAAAAAACCACCATTAGAACAATTGCTTCATACTAAAGAATTGAAGAAGTATCACCAAAATTGGGGAAGAAAAGGTGATCAAGCGTTAGTAGCAGTCGTCGATAATAAAGGAATTCAATTAGGTGCAGCATGGTATAGATTATTTAATAGTGCTGAACATGGATATGGCTACGTGAATGACAATACTCCAGAGCTAGGAATTGCTATTAGAAAAGAAGCACGAGGAAAAGGTGTAGGCACTCAATTGATGCATGCTATTATTGCTGAAGCAAAAAAAGCAAATTTTGAAGCACTATCTTTAAGCGTGGATCGTGATAATACGAACGCAATATATCTTTATCGAAAACTAGGTTTCGTAGATTTCGCAGATGATGAAACTTCAATCACGATGTTATTGAAATAGTGGGGGCCATTCTAAAATTTCGACTTAATTAAATTATTCTATTAAGAACCGACATTGTAAGCAGGAGTGTCGGTTTTTTTATTATAAAGAATGCGTATTTTTATCTTCTGTAAAACACATCTAATAGTTTACATGTAATTTTAATTTCGAAATTATTACAGCGTTGCTTCAAATGTAATGATTAGTTCAGCTTAAGTTCATATAAGTCATTTATTCTTAGAATGTAAAAAGGAATGGAGGAGTTAATTATGAACCTTGCTTGGAAAGAAATTAAGAAAAATAAAGTAAGATTTTTAATATTAGGTTCAATTGTGTTTCTCGTTAGTTTACTAACTTTTATCATTTCTGGTTTGGCGAATGGATTGTCACAAGACAATGCCGCCCTCATTAAAGATTTACCAGAAGGACAATTTTATATGAATGAAGATGCAGATGAAAAATATAATCTGTCAAAAATCGATAGCGATATCCAAGAGGATATATTGAACAAAGAAAAAGATGCAGTAGCATTTTCAATTCAAATGGGCTTTTTAAATGATGAGGATGATAAACAACAAAGCGTCGCATTTGTGACATCTACTGATTCAAAGTTATTTGAAAATGTGAAACCTGGAGAAGTTATTTTAGATAGCTCATTGAAGGAAGCTGGTATCAAAGTAGGCGATACCTTAACGAACAACCAATTTAGTGGCGAGTTTGTTGTAAAGGGCTTTGTGGATCAAAAGAAATACAGTCATGCGCCTGTTGCTTTTATCAACATGGTGAATTATCAAGAAATTTACCGAGTTATGGAAATGCAAATGGTTTTCATACCAGGTGCGGATTCTTCACATGAAATCGCTGGATTACAATCATTTTCAAATAAAGAGTTTCTAGGTACAATTTCTAGTTATAGCGCGGAGCAGATGTCATTAAATATGATTATTTGGTTTTTAGTAGTCATTAGTGGCATGTTGTTTGCGATCTTCTTCTACATGATGAACGTTCAAAAAATTGGGTTATACGGAATTTTAAAAGCAATTGGTGTAAAAACAAGTAAGTTATTCAAAATGATTTGGACACAAATGCTTATCATTACAGTAATTTCACTTATTTTGTCTGTCACACTTAGTCAAGTTTTCAATATGATTGCACCAGAAGGTATGCCATTTAGTTTAACTTTTGAAACAACAATGCAATTGTCTATCGTATTCTTAGTCATCGGATTTATCGGGGCTACACTCTCAGGACTACAAATTAAAAAAATCGAACCATTACAAGCGATACAGCAAGGAGAGGCTTAATATGACGTTATTTACAATTGATAATGTTAGAAAAACGTTTACTAATGGGGAAGTAAAAGAAGAAATACTAAAAGGAATCAATCTTTCCCTTAGAGAAGGCGAGATAACAGCATTAGTCGGTGCATCAGGTTCTGGTAAAAGTACACTTCTTACAATAGCAGCAGGACTTCAACCTACATCGGATGGGCAAGTAATATTCGAAGGAAAAAATATGACTACGATGAGTTCAGAACAAGTCCGACAAGTCCGAGCAAGTAAATTCGGTTTTGTCTTCCAATTTGCTCATCTTGTTCCGTTTCTAACAGTAGAAGAACAACTAATGCTAATGTTAGATGTTGCCGAATCGAAATTAAGCAAAGGTGAACAAACAAAAGAAGTAAATAGAATTCTAAAATTAGTTGGGATGGACCATCGAAAAAATGCCTATCCTTCTTCATTATCAGGTGGGGAGAAACAACGAGTTGCGATTGCCCGTGCAATCATTCATAAACCTAAAGTTCTTTTCGCAGATGAGCCAACTGCAAGTTTAGATTCAAAAAGATCAAAAGAAGTGATGTTGTTAATTAGAGATTTAACTAAGAAACTAAACATTACAACTTTAATGGTTACGCATGATGAAGAAATGCTTTCTTATGCTGATCATATTGTTAAAATGAGCGATGGCTTAATTTTGGGAAATGTTTAATCCTTAAACTTTGGAATAAGGGATTGTATACAGGTTGATCATAATAAAAGATAAAGGAGATATCTCATAACGAGATATCTCCTTTCTTTTATCTACAGTGAAGCAATTTGAATATTTTATCCGAAAACCAAAACGACCTCTCGAGTATATTCTCAAGAGGTCGTTTTGAATGAAATGTTTACATACGTGAATGTACCTTTTCGCCTTGTACCCATACTTCACGAATGTTTTCTGGGCGAGCAAGGTACATGATTTTTTGAAAAATATCATGTAATTCCTCATTTGCATCATAAAGAGGGAACTTTGCTGAAGCAATTGTCGTATCGATCACTTGCACATCCCACGTGTAGTTTTCAGCTAATCGTCCGATTGGTAAACTTAAACTCTCTCCACCACCAGCAGTTGCGAGGTAAAACGCTTCATTGACCGTAATACGTGAATTTGGCACACCGCGTTCAGTAGCTGGAAGTGCAGGATTTACCCCATCCTCCAACATGCGTGATGACATTACGGCCTGTCTGATATTATCGAAAAGGCTAGGAGAGAAACCACCTGAAATATCAGAGCCAAGACCAATTTCAACGCCTTTTTCATGGAAATGGGCAACTGGAATAACGCTATTCGCAAAGTAAGCATTCGAAATAGGGCAGTGGCTAATAGCTGTACCTGTTTGTGCAAAAAGGTCAGCATCAGCATCATCTAAGAAGTTACAATGCGCCATTACTGACTTGTCACGTAATAGGCCAAAATCATGTAAAGCAAAAGCGTCATTTTTACCATATTTCTCTTGTACATAGCCATGTGCCCAATCACTTTCACTACAATGCGATTGAACATGTGTATCGTATTTAGCGGCTAATGCGCCTAACCCCTGTAATCCTTCACTCGTACAGCTTGGAATAAAACGTGGTGTTACGACTGGATAAACGCCTTGTTTGACTGATTTTGCTAATTCTTTTACTGCTAAAATAAATTGTTCTGTGTCTTCTAGTGCTGATTTTGTATCTGCATCACGATAGTATTCAGGCGTTTGTTCGTGGTCGTCCATAACAACTTTCCCAACTAAACCGCGTTGTCCTTTTTCGGCACAAATTTTTGCTAGTAAAATACTCGCTTCTTTATGGACTGTAGCAAAATAAAGTGCCGTAGTAGTTCCGTTTGCAAGTAAAGTACTGACAACATCTTCATATACTTTTTTTGCAAAATCTAAATCTGAGAATCTAGATTCAATTGGGAAAGTATATGTGTTTAACCAATCAAAAAGTGGGATGTCTAATGCAGTTCCGGATTGAGCCCATTGTGGGGCATGAACATGCAAGTCGACAAAGCCAGGAAGGAAATATTGACCTTCCGCTAAACGATGGAAATTTTCTTTGCCATCATACATATGTAGTAACGTTTGATAATCGTTGTCTTCAGGCGCAACGATTTTTTCAATTATCCCGTTTGTGTTTACACAGAAAAGGTGATTTTTTAAAATTTCTACTTCTGTTGGGGATTTGCTAGAAAAAGCAGTCCCTTGAAAAATATGCGTATAGTCTGTCATAGATGCTCCCTCAGGTGTTGTTGTTTTTGTTTTTGAATGGTATTAGTATAGGGCGTTTTATGAAGAAAGTCTATTTTAACAACACGAAATATTTACAAATAACAGCAAATACAAAAGGCTTGGCAACAATTATTCGCATTCGCTCCTTCGTCAATTCTCCAGCGTGAATGCGAATAATTAATAAATGATATATAAGTAATATGTTGTTTCAAAATACATATTCAATATTATTTCCACTTTTTACAACAAACGAATTTCTATTACTCTTTAGTTTGTATATTCAAGAAATTGTAAATTGTCTTCACGTAGTCTTTTTTAGGATAGCTCTTATATAAATCGCTTAATAATCGGACCGGATCGCCAAAAAAGTACCTTTCATATTGTGTTTGTCTTGTTCCAAATGAACTCATTGTTAAATCCCAAGCTAAACGGAATATTTTAACTCGTTCTTCCGCTGTTTTAGTTGCCGCTTGGAGATACTGATCTAAGTCTGTTCTAATACTAGATTGAAATGCTTTTTCTGTTGGTATAGATATCATCCCACTAGCGCCAATTAACTGAATGATTTCGCTGAAGCGCGGATAAATTTTAGGGAAAATATTGCCTGCAACTTTAAGTGGGACAATATTAGGGCGCATAAAGCCCCATTCGTCTAATGTAGCGTCATTTTCTGATTTTTCTAAGAGGGCTTTCATCGTTTCGAGGCCGATGATGATTTCCGACATCTTTTCTTGTATATGGTCGTATCCACTAACGTTAATCGTTTCTATAAGAAGCTCGGCTATTCCTAAAATAAACTCTGTTTTAACAATTTGTCTAGTTAATACTTGATGTTTGGCAAAATGGTGGAAGCCGCATTGGAAGATGAAATTTTCAGCTACTTCCTCATTTCTATAATAAAATACTCGATCCCATGGAACTAACACATTATCAAAAACTACTATTGAATCCATTTCTTCGTAGCGTGAGCTTAAAGGGTGGTCAAAAGAAGATTCTCCTCCAACAAATGTATCCCTACAAATAAACTTTAAACCTTTCGTATTGGAAGGGATAGAAAAAGCAAATGCTTCATCTTGATCGAAGAAAAATTTTGAAACACTAAACACTAATAGTTCATCAGTTATCCCACCTTGAGTGGCGAGCAGGCGTGCCCCTTTAATGATGAGTCCTTCTTCATTTTCACCGACAATCTTTGCTGCGATCGGTTCATTTGTATTTTCAATATAGAAGAGAGAGCGATTTACTTGAGGGGAAATAAAAGTATGTGTAAATGATAAATCTTTTTCTCTTGCTAATTCATAAAGCGCTTGAATATTTTGGGGAAAACAATTTTCCTTTCCTTCTAAATAATCTGCAGCAGAAGCAAAACTCATTAATACAGTGTTCAAATAGTCAGGACTTCTCCCCATAATACCACTAGTATGTCTAGCCCAATGCTCAATCATTTTTCGTCTTTTAAGTAAGTCTTCTTTTGTTTTAGGCTGCAAGTAGGAAAGCCCAAAAGGTTCACCGGATACGGGGGAAGTAATAGTCATTTCATGCTTTATGCTTGGATCATGCTGCAAATCATAAAGAGAAGCTTTTGTTTGAAGCAGTCCTTTGAAGGCAGGATGTTCAGATATCACCCCTTCAATTTTTTCACCGTCAAACCAAATTTCATTTTTTAACGTATTTAATCGGTTAATAAAGTCACTTCCATTAATAGCTCCCATGTTAAAACCTCCTAAAAAACAAAGCATTTATTTTTATCTTATTGCAACAAGCTTTTTTTTGTACTTAGGAATAATAATAATTTATTTCAAGGAGTGTTTCTTTATGTAAAATTTAACGGTTAGCTGGAAAATGGCGTATATATACATATAAAACTATTAAAGGAAAAATATGTGGTAAGCTAAATGGAAATACTTTCTAGTTAACAACAAAACATGTGCATAGTTTGGGTCTGTAAATGATCAAGAGGGAAGATCAAATAGTCTAAGAATTTTACGGTACATAAAAGTTCTTCACAGGAAAGAGGTTCATGTAAATGCAAAAACATATTTTACTAGTTGAAGACGATGAAGCCATTCGTGATATGGTGGAAAAATTTTTAATAATGGAGGGGTACCTCATTACATCTGCTTCCAATGGTGAAGAAGCAGTTCGATATTGTTTAAGTACTACGTTTGATTTAGTAATTTTGGACATTATGATACCAAAGCTTAGTGGGCTGGAAGTTTTAAAGATTATTAGGGAGAAAGAGGCGCTCCCAATAATAATCATGTCAGCTAAAGATAGTGATGTCGATAAAGCATTAGGACTTGGGTTAGGAGCAGATGATTATATAGCAAAACCATTTTCAATGTTGGAATTTTCAGCGCGAGTAAAAGCAGCAATTAGACGAGCAACAAAATATTCAAGTTATAAAGAAGAAGAGCAAGAAGTATTAATTATTGGTGACTTAACGATTGATGTCATAAATTTTTCAGTAGAAAAAAAACACCAAAAAGTAAAGCTTACTTCAAAGGAGTTTGGCATTTTGAAGCTATTGGCGACAAATAGTAACCGCGTATTTACAAAGCAGCAAATTTATCAACACATTTGGCAAGATGAATATTATGGAGATGAAAATATTATTAATGTTCATATAAGAAGAGTCCGGGAAAAAATTGAAGATGACCCATCCAATCCTCGATACATCAAGACACTATGGGGAATTGGCTACAAGTTAGAAGGTTAAGCGTATGGTACTATTTCTGTTAATTATTATCCTCGTTTTGTTTGGCATCATTTGTTTTTTGGTGAAACAAAAAAAAGATCAAAATACTAATTTGAATTATATGCATTTAAAGTTGCAATCAATTATTAATGAGCAAACGAACGAAAAGATTCTGCTACCGACGACTAATCAAGACCTAAAGCTATTACTCAATGCAATGAATGCATTACTAGATCATAATCAAAAAACACTCGCAACACACCGGAAAATGGAAGGCTCTATGAAAAAAATGCTTGCAAATATTTCGCATGATCTAAAAACGCCATTAACGGTTGTATTAGGGTATATTGAAATGCTGCAACTAAATAACCTAATAAGTACTGAAGAACAGCAACGTTTACTTTCTGGATTGCATTCAAAAACATTGGAAGTACTTCAAATAATTCATACATTTTTCGATCTAGCAAAAATAGAGGCAGGGGATACGGATTATCCTATTACGAAAATAAATGTAAGTGAGATATGTCGACAAAAAATTTTATCTTTTTACGATTTGGTGATGTCTCTTGGGCTGGATATGCAAATTACAATACCTGAAATACCGGTCTTTGCACTTGGTAATACGCAAGCGCTAAATAGAATAATGGACAATTTACTCTCAAATGCGATTACTTATGGAGCTGACGGTAATGTGATTGGACTAGCAGTAAGAAGTGAGGATGCTAATATTTATATTGATGTATGGGATTGTGGGAAGGGTATTGATGAATACCATATAGATAGTGTTTTTGAAAGAATGTATACACTCGAAGATTCAAGAAATAAATTGTTTCAAGGTAGCGGACTAGGACTAACAATAACGAAACGCCTTGTTGAAATAATGGGTGGATCCATCTATCTTTCAAGTATTCCATATGAAAAGACAGTTTTTACGATTTCATTAAAAAAAATTATCTATTAAATAAGTTTGCTTGTAGAGTTTATGGTACTCTGCAGGCTTTTCTTCTTCATTTAAGAAATTTGTAAGAATCCATTAATAAAATTGAGAGTTTTACTTTTTATAATAAAGAAAGTCACATATTAAGGAGAGGAGAAATTATGACATATATTGTTAAAACAAATCACCTTACAAAAGTTTTTGGTGGAAAAGAAGTAGTTTCAGCGGTCAATATGCATGTGAAAAAAGGTGAAATATATGGTTTTTTAGGTCCCAATGGTGCAGGGAAAACAACGGTAATGAAAATGCTAACAAACCTTACTAAACCAACTAGTGGAGATATCGAAATTTTTGGTGAAAAATTAACAAATCATTCGTATGAAGTGTTAAAAAGGATGGGTACGATTATTGAGTATCCGATTTTCTATGAAAAATTAACAGCAAGGGAAACTTTAGAACTTCATTGTGAATATATGGGGTATTACGATAAAGCAGAAATAGAACACATACTCGATTTAGTAAAGTTAACAAATACAGATGGAAAGCGGGTAAAAGACTTTTCTCTCGGGATGAAGCAGCGCTTGGGCATTGGTCGCGCAATTATTACGAAACCGGAATTACTTATTTTAGATGAGCCAATTAACGGACTTGATCCAGTTGGAATAAAGGAGATACGTGAGTTATTTAAGATGCTTTGTAAAGAATATGGCATTACGATTATTGTTTCTAGCCATATTTTAGCCGAAATAGAGCAATTGGCGGATACAATTGGCGTCATTAATAATGGCAGATTAATTACTGAAATATCGATGGATAATGTGAATCGTAGTCAAACAGATTACATTGAAGTTGTCGTTAATGACGGGAAGAAAGCTGCCTTTATTATAGAGAGTAAATTAAACATCACAAATTTCAAACTTATCGATAATGGCTGTATTCGTATATACGATTCGTCCGTTTCACAAAATATCATTTCGAGAACATTAATAGAACATGATATTGAAATTGAAGGGATTAGCAAAAAAACAAACTCATTAGAGGATTACTTCATGAAGTTAATTAATGGGGGTGTAGTTAATGCTTAATTTAATGCGGTTAGAAATGAAAAAATATAAGCTAGGGTCGTATGTAAGGGGCGCCATCATTGCAAACTTTATTATATTGGGTTTCTTATTATTTATTTCGTTAATTTCTAAAATAGAAGGAGAAGTCGAGCTAGAAAATTACGATATGGCATTAACTATAATTGATTCATTTGTTAGGGCGACATTTATTATTTTTGCAGCTACATTAATTGCCAAACTTATTATTGGAGAATATAAAAATAAGACAATAACGACGCTATTTATGTACCCGATTAATAGAAAAAAATTGATTGTAGCAAAGTTAGCTATTGTGATTCTTTTTACCTTTTGTTCCATTATCATTTCTAATATTCTAATCACAACTATTTTTAGTTTTATTAGCGTGACATATCAATTAATACCAGACACTCTAACAAGTGCCTTGATTATGCAACAGATTCCTTCGATGTTGATGCATGCAATAGCTGCGTCAGGCATGGCATTGATACCATTGTACTTTGGTATGAGAAAATTCTCTATTACAACAACAATTATTTCTTCCCTTTTTATTGTTATGATTGTGTCTTCGAATTCGGGCGATTTTTCATTAAATGACATTATTGTCATTCCGATTTCTTTAGCGTTAATTGGAATTAGCGTGGCATACTTAGCGATACGGAACATTGAAAAGATGGATGTTTAAAATGTCTGACCAAGCGCTGTAGTCCATTAAAAAAAGGTCTAAGCTTGGTTTTTACCAAGTTCAGACCTTATACGTAAGCGTTTTTAAGGTGTAAACAAACTGCCAACCGCTGTAATTGTTGTTGCTAAATCTTTACGATAGTCGGGATGTCGTTCGTCTAGGCTATTAATACTTACTTCATTGCCACCAAGGGATGAATGAACATATAGATTATCGCCGATATACATCGCGATATGCTCTGGAAAATACAATAAGTCTCCAGGCTGTATTTGTTCAAATGAAATCTCTACGATTGGGAAGCCTTCTACAATACGGGCGTCTCGGTATATAAACACACCATTTAACATATAGGCCATCGAACAAAGGCCTGAACAGTCAATGCCAAGAGGTGATTTTCCGCCCCAACGGTATGGTGCTGATAAATAACTAAGGGCTGTTTGGACAACATTTTCTCGCAAATGTTGTTCAGATAAACTAGTATCAGCAATCTTTTCTTGAATCCATTTCTTACGTGTGTAACCAATCTCCCCAGTTACTAATTGAACAGCTGCCCATTCTGTATCAATCTCCTCTTTTAAAACATAACGTATGCTAGAACCTCTTACTAGTGTAGTAATTTTCGTACTTTGAATACGTGGTTCCTGCAGCACATCTGCAAAGTTTTGAGTCACGACATATGTTGCCTCTTCTTTCCAAGCATTTGTTTTCACATCATTTATAAGTAACTGTACTTTTTGACAGAAACCTTCATATCGGTAAGCAGTTTGCACGCGTACCCAGTTATCATCTAAATCATCAAGTATGTAGACAGGCATCCCGTAAAGCGCCTCATCAACTAACTCAGATGCTTCGTTTGGTTCTGAGTGTAAATTGGCAATCATCGCTGTCACAATAGCATTCATTGTAGAGCTCCTTTCTGTTTAACTAACTGTTCATAAACAACCTTCGAAATACGGCCAATCAGTTGCTGAGCATCATTATTATTTGTTACTTCAGTGACAAAAACACCAATAATATAATCATTTGCATCGTTGTAAACAATCCCTACATCATGGTCGACCGTATCAAGACCACCTGTTTTATGAGCGATATGGACACCCTCTACTAAATAACGCTTTAGTGACTCATGAACACGCTGACGGCTCAAAATATCAATCGCAAGCACACTAAATGAAGGCGTTAATAAGTCTTGCCGATAAATGCGGGTAAAGAGATGTGCCATATCCCGTGCAGTCGTCATATTATCAAAGCCACTTGCCAGTCTCACAAAATCCATCATTTTGCGTTGTAGTGTTGTTTGCTTAAGGCCAATTCTTCGGAAATACGCGTTAAGTGCGTCCATGCCGATATAATCTATTAACACATTCGTCGCAGTATTATCGCTTGTAATAATCATCCATACTAATAGCTCATATAAAGTACTCGTTTCAAGATGCTGCTCAGTTATTACGCTAAAATCAACCCGGTTTTCAGGTGTAATTATTATGGTCTCATCGAGTGACAAAGCGTGACATTCTACATGGTCCAGTACAGCAAGTAGAATAGGCACTTTAATGATACTAGCGCTGGAAAAAGTGTCATCCTCTAGTTGGCTAATGTAGTAATGCTCCGTCTTAGCGTCTTTTACAAAGAGATGTACTTTGTAAGGGCATTCGTGTAGCAATTGTTCTATCGTTTGATTCATACGATGCCTACTCAATGACTTTAATAATCTGTGTTTCTGTATTAAATGTAATTGTGCGACCTAACGGTAATGACATCGTTGGTAAGCAATGACCACACGTAACATCCATTAAAGTCGGTTTATTAAGCGGCGCTATAATCTCATTGAAAATTGTCGGTAATGGTAAGCTGCGTTCTGGGTGATTTGGATTTTCTGGCCCGCAGTTCGTCCAAGCACCTAATAAAAACCCAGCCGCGTCCTCAAGTTTTCCAGCTAGCTGTAGCTGTGTTAACATGCGATCTACACGTTGTTCATTTTCATCAATATCTTCTAAAAATAAGATTTTGCCCTTTGTATCGATTTCATAAGGTGTACCAAGTGATGCTGTTACTAATGTCAAATTGCCCCCGATTAGTTGACCAGTTGCTTCACCAGCGACAAGTGTTGTCATTGGATTACCTGGTGGGTTGGCAAGAAGGTGCTTGCTCCAATCCGCATTTGTTACATTATGAATAAAATAATCCCATGTATAGTCATCCATTTTCGACTGAATAAATTCCGTAGATGGCATTGGAGTATGATATGTTACGAAATTACATTTTTGATTAAAGGCTATATGGAGCGCTGTCACGTCGCTATAGCCCGCAAATACTTTTGGATTCGCTTTGATCATATCGAAATCAAGGAGCGGCAAGATTTTTGTCGCACCGTAGCCACCGCGAATACAGAAAATCCCATCGATATTTGGATCGCTAAACATTTGATTTACTTCTTTTGCACGCAGTTCGTCTGAGCCTGCCAAGTAGCCGTGTCTTTCTCGGCATGTCTCGCCAGCAATCACTTTAAAACCAAGTTTTTCAACACTTTCAATCGCTCGTTGTAAATGTTCAGGGGGTGTAGCACCTGAAGCACTTATTAGACCTATTGTATCGCCTTTTTTCAACGGTTTTGGTATTTGCATGTATTAAACCCCCATTTTTTGTGTTGTACGGTAGCGTGCAATTTCCTCTTCGTTTGCCAGAACGAAATGACCTTCCTCAACTTCCACGAACGATGGTGGATTGACATCATATTGATGCTGAGATGGGTCATAGATTTCGACTACTTTTTCACGCTCTTTGTACGGATTTGGCTCTGGTACAGCCGATAATAATGTACGTGTATATGGATGAATGGGATTTGAGAATAGCTTTTCTGTCTCAGCTAACTCCACAATATTCCCTTTATAAATAACGGCAGTCCGATCAGTAATGAAGCGGACGATTGATAAATCATGCGCAATAAATAAATACGTTAAATTATTTTTCTCTTGCAAGCTAGACAATAAATTTAACACTTGTGCACGAATCGATACGTCAAGTGCTGAAATCGGTTCGTCGGCAATGATAAACTCTGGTTCCATTACTAATGCGCGGGCAATCCCAATACGCTGGCGCTGACCACCTGAAAATTCATGCGGGAAGCGACTTGCAAACTCTGGCAGTAATCCTACATTTAAAAGTGCATTTTGGACCTTTTGCTGGCGATCAGCTTCATTTGTATAGTTTTTTGTATTGACGATACCTTCTGAAATAATATAGTCGACTTTTGCACGTTCATTAAGTGATGCCATTGGGTCCTGGAAAATCATTTGGATTTTTTGTGTAATTTGACGGTCCCATTCTTTTGATATGCGACCATTGATTGGCTTGCCATGGTATAAAATTTGCCCGTCTGATACTTCATTAATGCGCATAATAGCACGGCCAATTGTTGTTTTCCCTGAGCCGGATTCGCCTACTAAACCAAATGTTTCACCTTTATAAATCTCAAAACTAACATCGTCAATCGCGACGAATTTATTTTTCCCTTTTCCAAAAACAACTTTTAAATTCTTCACTTCCACTAACACTTCTTTATTGCTCATTAGCATATCGTCTCCCTTCTTCGAAAAATGCTTGTAACGCTTCAGGAGGCTCTACTTTTGGTGAGCGCGGGTCAAGTAACCATGTACGTGCATAATGTGTATCGCTTACTTTAAAGAAAGGGGGGCGTTCCACATAATCAATTTTTAGCGCGTATTGATTACGTGGTGCAAAAGCATCTCCCTTGATCTCTTTGAAAAGGTTAGGCGGGGTACCTTTAATTGAAAATAGCTGTTCTCCTTTTGATCCGAGTTGAGGTAAGGATGAAATGAGCGCCCATGTGTATGGATGTTTGCCATTGAAAAATACTTCATGTGCGCCACCAACTTCAATAATATCGCCTGCATACATAACAGCAATGCGATCTGCTACTTTTGCTACAACACCTAAATCATGCGTAATATACACGGTTGTAAGGCCGTATTTTTTTTGAAGATTTTTTAATAGCTGCAATATTTGAGCTTGAATCGTTACATCAAGTGCCGTCGTTGGCTCGTCACAAATTAAGACTTTTGGATTACAAGCAAGCGCGATGGCAATTACAATACGCTGACGCATCCCACCTGAAAATTCGTGAGGATATTGTTTATACCGTTTTTCTACATCATAAATGCCAACGTCTGTTAGTAATTTTAATGTTTCATCATAAGCGGCCTTTCCTTTTAAACCTTGATGTAGCACAACACATTCTTCAATTTGCTTGCCAATCGTTTTCAGCGGATTTAATGATGTCATAGGATCTTGTGTCACCATCGCAATTTCTTTACCGCGAATTTTTAGCCAATCTTCCTCAGCTTTAAACTGTGCTAAGTCCATATCGTTATATAAAATTTGCCCTTGATCGATAAAGCCATTTTTATCAAGTAGGCCCATAATTGATTTTACGAGAACGGATTTCCCAGAGCCGGATTCACCAACTATGGCAAGGCTTTCTCCTTTATATAAATCAAGTGAGATTTCGCGAATAGCTTTTAGTACTTGACCACGTAATGTGAATTTAATGATTAAGTTTTGAATCGATAAAATACGTTCCTTTGGATGATTTGCTTCCATTATAATCCCCCTTATACGTGATTTTTTGGATCAGCTGCATCCGCAAATGAGTTACCAATAATATAAAATGCAATTGTAATAACACTTAATACAATACTAGGGAAGATGAGCTGGTAACGTAAGTCAGGGGACATCATTAGAACACGTCCTTCATTAATTAAATTCCCTAAAGACGGTTCACTAATAGGTAATCCTAAACCGATGTACGTTAAAAATACTTCAGCTCCAATCGCAAACGGAATCGCTAGACTCATCCGTAGCATAATGACTGATATTAAGTAAGGTAATAAGTTTCGAATAATAATACGGTAGCTAGGCGTACCTAAACATTTGGATGCTAAGTTGTATTCACGATCACGTAAAATGATAATTTGATTTCGAATGAACCGCGCCATTTCCACCCAGCCGGTAATACACATCGCTATAATAATGGTGGAAATACTTGGGCGTAAAATATAGGTCATTAAAATCAGGACAATTGTTGTAGGGATATTATCTACTACGTTATATAACTGTGTAATCGGTACTTCAAGCTTACGAGAGAAGCCCCATAATGTACCGACTGTAATTCCAACGACTGCCTCGACTAATGCTACGATACAGCCGATAAATAAAGATGTCCGTGTACCTGCCCAAATGCGAGACCATAAATCTTGCCCAATTGAGTTTGTCCCGAACCAAAATTCGGCGTTCGGTGCTATATTGCGTGCTTGTAAGCCTGTGTCTGGATCTAAATATATTTCTGTTGGTGATTTTTGTTCTGGCAAGAACGGCTGCAAAATTGTAAACGCCACAATAGTAAAGACTGCAACTAATAAAAAGACCGCCAAACGATTTTTCAAAAAAGATTTCCATGTTGAACGCCAATAAGAGTAATTGGAGTAGGCTGTTTCTTCAGCTTTATTGTCATCTGCTACAGCAAACTGAAACAGCTCTTCGCTCGATTTGTCTGAGATGTTGTTAATTTCTTTTGAATAGAGGCTCATTAGCGTACACTCTCCCCTTTACCTAATTTAATTCGCGGATCAACAAGTGCCATTGCAATATCTCCTAAAATTAGACCGAGAATTCCTAGTGACGAGAAGACTAGTACAAGACCTTGTACAACGGTGTTATCCTGACGCTGGATTGCATCAACGAGTAAGCCTCCCATTCCCGGAATAGAGTATAAAGATTCAATGTAAATAGAGCCTGTGATCGTAAATAAAATGGTAGCTGGTAAGTACTGCGCCATTGGAATGAACGCATTTCGGAGTACATGACTAAACATCAATGTACGCTCTTTAACTCCTTTTGCACGTGCTAGCTTAATATAATCTTTGTTAAGCTCATCCACCATATAGCGTCGCATCCACATCGCATAAGAAGCGGTAGGTGCTAATGCCATGGAGAGAAGGGGTAATACCCAGCTTACGGGGTTATATTCATCAAACAGCATTGGTAATTTAAAAATACCTGTAATATACATCTGGATGAATAAGTAATATACGGCTGCTGGGACAGCTACAACAAACACGATATAGCCTGTTCCTAAACGATCTAGCCAGCGTCCCTTCATTTGCGCCATTAAAATACCAAGTGGTACGCCGATTAGTAGCGATAAAGCTACTGCGCCAAGTCCAAATAGTAGAGAATACATGATTTTATCGCCAATAATCGTGACAACTGGTACATCCGTACGATACGTAACGGATTTGCCTAAATCCCCTTGAAATAGTTTTGTGTAAAAGTGACCTAATTGGACTATCAATGGATCGCGAAGACCTAAATTCGTTAAATATACTTCTTGCTGCTCGAGTGACATTTTCTCTGCTGCGGCTCCTAAGTAACCGTCTTCAGGCATTAAACGCAGTAACGAGAAAACAATCGTGATAATGATAAAGAGTGTTAAAACAGATTGTAACAATCGTTTTCCTATGTACCACAACATCGCTTCATCCTCCAAACTATTTATAGAATCAGAAAGAATGAAGGAGATGCCGAATATTACGTTTTCGGTCATCTCCTTCGTAATGAACAATCATAATTAGCTACTATATGCTGCTAATAATTCTTTCGGGTTCTTATTTTGCTGCTTTTGCTAAAGCTTCCGCACGTTTTTGCTCCCACTCCGCTAAAGCTTTTTTGAACTGATCATTACTCATTGGTTTTTCTAAAACTGTTTGACCTTTGAATTTTTCAGCTGTAACACCAAATGGAGAATATTGGGCTTCAAATGGGTTTAATTTTGAAGCTACATAACCACTACCACCTACTGCATAAGGAATGACAAATGCTTCCTCAATTAAGAACGCTTCTGCTTTTGCAAATAACTCATAACGTTCTGCAGGGTTTACTGACGCTTTTGCTGCATCAACTAAGTTTTGATATTTTGATTTTCCATTTCCTTCTGTGTAGCCTTCTGCAAACTCAGGCTTGTTGTATGTGCCACCTTCAGAGAATGGGTCAGTATATGTTGATGGGTCAGCGAAGTCAGGACCCCAGTTTGCTTCTAGTAAAGCGTATTTACCTGGGCGACGAACTTCACCTAAGAAGCCTGTTGCTGGACCAGCTTCAACGATAATATCGATATAGTCTTTGCCTAATAAGTTTTCGATTTGTTGTTCAACAACTTGAGTACGGTTTGCCCAATCTGGACTTCCTGAGTTGTATGGCATTAACACTTTAATAGGGAAAGTAGCTTTTCCTGCAAGTGCTGCCATCGCTTTATCTTTATGTTGCACAGCTAAGTCTTTATTGAATGAATCGTTGTTTGTAATGTTTGCTAAAGGTGCTAATTGTGTATAGTCAACACCTTCAACATCAACAAAGTTTTTCGGTGTAATGGTGTTACTTAACATGTCTTGTGGATTGTAAGGCTCCACAGTCATCATTGCAGATACGCGATCAAGCGCATGATACAGTGATTTACGGAAGTCTTTGTTATTTACGGCGATCTTCCAGTTTTCTGGCTCATATTCTTCATCGAACTGTGGATTAAAGTTTAACGCATAGAAATACGAATAGAAGTTGTTTTGGCTTTGACGAACTTGTGATTTCTTCTCATCATTTTTTAACCATTCATCGATGATCGATGTAGGAATACTTGTTGCATCAATTTCACCACGTAAAAATAGCTCTGGTGCTACAGTAGCTGCCTCCTTGTTATATTTATAACGAATACGATTAATTTTTACTTTATCTTCATCCCAATACGTGTCGTTTTTCACAAGGACACGCTCATTTTGCGGTTCAAATTTGTCTAAAATATAGGCACCGTTATACAGGAAGTTTTCTCTTGTTGTTCCAAAGTCTGTACCTTTTTCTGCTAAAAACTTACCGTTAACTGGGAAGAAACATACATAGTTCAGCATAGAAAGGAAATAAGGTGTCGAAGTTTCTAAAGTGTACTCTAATGTATGCTCATCGAGTGCTTTAATACCAACTTGACTAAAGTCTGTCATTCCTGTGTCTTTACTGTTGTAGAATGCATCACCGTTTTTAACAACAGTAGCAATCCACGCTGTTGATGATTCATTTTTTGCATCAAGTACATAGTTCAAGCCGTCAACAAAATCCTGTGCGACTACATCTGCATACTTTTTGCCGTCATGTGTTACCCATTGCGCGTCTTTACGCAACTTGAATGTCCAAACTGTCGCATCATCGTTGTGCGACCATTCTGTTGCTAAACCTGGTTTAACAACACCGTACTCATCGTACTCAATCAGCCCGTCAACTAAGTTAGCTGCAACAGCAAATTCATTTGTTTCTGAAGTTTTTAAGTAGTTTAACGTTTTAATTTCCCCTGAATACACTGTTCGGAATTCTGATGTTTCTGAGGAATCGCTACATGCTGCAAGAAGACCTACAACAAGGCACACCAAAAGTAACCAATACTTTTTCATAAAACCTATCCCCCTAGTAATCTCTTTTTTATAATGAAAACCCTATCCCAACTGCATCTGTCATCGAAATACGTTCACTGTCAAAAACTGGACCACCTGCAATAGGGTCTTTCATACATAAACTTGGACCGTCTAAATCCACCATTGTGATATTTTTCTGAGCAGCTGCAAAATGAGCTGCCGCACTAACGCTAATTTTCGTTTCTAACATGCAGCCAATCATACACTCTATGTCATGTGTCTCAGCAATTTGACAAATTTTTTGTGCTTGGTAAATGCCCCCTGTTTTCATGAGCTTAATATTTATCAAATCGGCAGCACGCCTTTCGATAATCGTGAAAGCGTCTTTTGGTGAGAACACACTCTCGTCGGCTAAAATATTTGTAAGCGTATGTTTCGTCACATATTGCATGCCAGCCAAATCACTGTAGTGAACGGGCTGCTCGACTAATTCAATATTTGTATTGGCATCCTCGAGCGTACCGATAATGCGCACCGCTTGTTTCGGCGTCCATCCCTGATTGGCATCTACACGAATCGTAATCATAGGTCCAACAGCTTCTCTTATTGCAATAACACGCGCAGCATCACCTATTGGATCTTTACCAACTTTCACTTTGAGAATATGAAATCCTCGCTCTACTGCAGCTAAGCTGTCTTTAACCATTTCCGCTATGTCATTGACGCTAATGGTAATGTCGGTAATCAGCTCCTTTCGGTAACCGCCTAGTAGTTGATAAAGTGGCGCGTTGTAGCGTTTGGCGTATAAATCATAAATCGCCATATCAACGGCAGCTTTAGCGCTCGTATTTTTATAAATACATTTATCTAGTCGCTCCATGATTTGCGCGATATCTTCAATGTCCATCCCGATAATTGCAGGCTTTATATATTCTTCAATCGCATGAATAATCGAGCCCCGCGTTTCTCCAGTAATGACCGCAGTTGGGGCCGCTTCACCAACACCAATTTGCCCATCATCTGTATGCACATAAACCGCTATATTTTGAATGCTGTGTACTGTCCTGAGTGCGGTTTTAAATGGTGTAATGAGAGGTACTTCTACATTAGCCACTACTATATTTTTAATGATCATTTTGTCACCTGCTGTCTTTTCGCTTATGTTAAGAACTGTAAAATACGTAACACTTCAAAATAATCATCAGTCACGAATTCGACTGTATTATGAGGCTTAAATGTTGCGCCTGGATAAAATGAATTACGGTAAGCACGTGTATGGTCGCGGTAAATGATTTCCACAACAAAACTCTCTGGCAAAGTTACTTGTAATGAATCGCGCTCTACTTTCATCGATTCCTCAACAAGACGTTTCGTTTCTGAAAGTGTTAACTGAGGGCTCACACTAATCGTTGCATTACCAACACCTTCCTTTGTTGCGAATGTGATGATATTGTCATTTATAGACCGGATTTCTTCTGTTAGGCCAACATCTCCGCTAACAAAGGCAACTGGTACACCGTGTAGGGCAGCTGCGTAAGTGTTAATTAAAAACTCGCTCGCATATTCACCATTAATTTTTATATCAGCAAACATGCAAAGTGTATGTGCTAGAGGGTTGCGTTCACTACCACCTTTGCTGTGATAGCCAATGAAAACAGCGCGGTCAAAGCTTTTATCTAGCCCCGCTACCATACACATCGGATCATAAGTCCAACCACGAATGATTTTGCAATTAACCGGTAAATTCGAAATATCAATATTTCGAGCTGAATCATGCGCGTCCTTTAGTAAAATTTCTGTTGCGCCTCCAGCAATAGCTCCTTCGATGGCTGCTTCCACTTCCTTAGTCATTTGCTTTGCGAAAAACTGGTAGTCCGGTGCATTTAGTTCTGTTTCGCTCCAAGATGTTGTGCCAGTAATTCCTTCAATATCTGCACTTATATATACTTTCATATGTTTCGATACCCCTTTATTTGATTGTCTTGAATTTCTGTTTCGACAGCACCATAGCAGGCCTGTTCTGCCTCCGTACGCCTTGCCCAAGAAACATTGCCAAAATCGTAATGCCACCATTCCTCTGAATAATTCGCAAAGCCAGCTGTCGTCATGCAGTTATACAAAAGACGGCGAAGATTAAGTGCCTCTACATTTTCCTCTTGGTGCTGCTCAAAATAGCGCGTTGCCGATTTTTCATGCATCTCATCGAATGCCGTACCGAGATTCAGAGCGTTACCATTCAAATCACCGATAGTTAAATCAATAGCCCCGCCCGTTAAATGAGGCGCAGGATACTTCCGTTCTAAGCTTGGAAACGCGACATATTTTAACGTTTCTTTAAAGACTTCTTGGTCAGTAAATCCTGGGTATTGCTTTTTAATTTGTTCTGAAAAATGTGTAAATAAAAACTGTTGTACTTGTAATGGTCGATAGCCGTCGTACAATATAAAACTATATTTTTCAGGTAATAATGATAGCGCCTGTTTCAAACGTTCATACGTATTTTCACGTAAATAGATTGACTTTAAGCTATTCGGAATGTTTTGTAAGTAATAAATAGGCTCAATAAAAATTCTCGGATGGTCACTCCCTATTTGAATGAGTCGCTCACCACTGTCTAGAATGGTCGGAGCGTGCTGCCTCGAAGTTGAGGCTAATGGCTTAATGGGTTGAATTAATTTTTCGTGTATAATGATTCACCTCAGTTTGCATAAGAGGAAGTACAGTGAATAAAAAGACAATTTAGACAATTCTGGATTTTAATTTAAATCCTAGCACACTTCGAAAGTTTTGCCTAGATAAAAAGGATATTTTTTCAATATTAAATAGAAATGTGGAAATAGAGCAACTGTGTAAAATCGTTGTATTTTGAGGGTGGTTATTAAAAATAACTATTTTCAAATCGTAATATTTTATAGCTTGCATAGCTTTAGGTAGAGTTGTATATATATAAATATTTCTGCGTTAAATACAGTTATAAAAGAGCCAAAAAAACTGAAATACAAAAAAAGCACAATCTTAAAGTAAGATCGTACTCTATTTATTAAATATATTATTTTATTTTGTTAGTTATAGAGACAGTAAGCACTAAGCAAATTATTAATAGTCAATCTACTTCTCCGTACATTACTCAAATATGTAAGCATTGACAACATGTCCATTACGGCCAATTGTCGTTTCTGCCTGTGAAAGAGAGTTTATAATAGCTTCCTCTGTTGCTTCCGCCGCCGCAGTAAATAACTGATTCATAATCGGATGGTCTTCACGGAGCTGGGCTCTCGTTTCTAGAGGTTCATTTGTCGTATGCGGTATAGTGTGCGCCGTTGTAAAGCCAATAACAATATCACCACTCCCATGTGAGAAGTGGCTGCCTGTTCGACCAAGACCGATGCCACAACGTTTAATGACACGTGTAAGCTGGCGACTGCTAAGCGGGGCGTCTGTTGCAAGTACTATAATAATCGAGCCATCCGTTGGCGATAAAGTAGATTTGCTTTGAGCAGCTGAAACAGAGTAACGCTCCGCTAAAAACTCAGAGCTATGTCCAAAATTACTTAATACCATACAGCCGACTGAATAGGATATATCTTCATTAGCTACAGTTACAATGCGAGACGAAGAGCCGATACCTCCTTTATAGCCGAAGCAAATCATTCCTTTTCCTGCACCAACGGCACCTTCTGCTGCTACAACTTCTGTTGCGTTCTGAATAGCTTCTATTGCATGTTTAGGTGTAACAGGGCATGCACGAATGGAATTCAAATGACTATCATTGCATTCGCCTACAACAATATTGATAGTCCCTGTAGTATCGCCAATCTCCTCGTTAGTATCTAACATATATTGCAACGTCCCTTGTGTTACAGCGGGTACGCCAAATGTATTCGTTAGCATAATGGGAGATTCGATGACACCTAGCTCATTTACCTGTACAAGTCCTGTCGTTTTACCGAAGCCATTTAGGACATAACTGGCTGCTGTAACTTTTTGCTGAAACAAGTTGCCGCCATGGGGTAATATTGCAGTTACGCCAGTACATGCATATGTACCGTCCTGATTAAGTTCATTATGGAGCGTTACATGTCCAATATGAACGCCCGCTACATCTGTAATACAATTTTTTTCTCCAACAGGTAATTGCCCAATGACAATGCCCATTTCTCGTCCTTTTTTTTGCATAAGATCACTCCTCGATAATAAGAACGTCGGTTTTAAATAAATGGTGTTATTGAGCTGTATAGCCACCGTCAATAACGATAGCCTGTCCGGTTACACCTTTAGCTTTATCGCTAGCTAGGAATAAGGCATAATCAGCAATTTCGCTTACATCTAATAGTCGTTTTTGTGGAACTAAAGGAAGAAGCACTTCTGCCAATACGTCTTCAATTGGTACATTTCGTGTTTTTGCTAAATCAGCCATTTGTCCACGTACAAGTGGCGTGTCTACATAGCCTGGGCACAGTGCATTAACCGTAATACCATACTCAGCACCTTCTAATGCCGCAACTTTTGTTAAACCAATGACGCCATGTTTAGCACTGTTATATGCCGCTTTACCAGCAAAGCCAACTAAACCATTAATTGAAGCGATATTGATAATGCGTCCAAATCCTTGTTCTTTCATAATTGGGAAAACGTTTTTTATAAGAATGAAAGGTGCAGTTAACATTATTTTTTGCATTTGTTCAAATTTCGCAGTAGGGAAATCTTCTATTGGAGAAACATGCTGAAGACCAGCGTTATTAATAATGATATGAATGTTGCCGAATGTTTCCTTTGCAACCTTAACTAAGTTTTCTAGATCTGCCTCACTTGTAACATCAGCTTTCACACCGAGCGCTTCATAGTTTTTATTTTTAAGTAACTCGGTAGATGCCTTTAATAGCTCCGCATTAATATCGGATAAAACGATTTTTGCACCAGCTGCTGCAAAGTGTTTACCGATTTCAAACCCGATACCACTAGCTGCCCCAGTAATAATGACGACTTTGTTTTCTACCATTTTTAACTTCCTCCCCTTATTTTATGAAGCCGACTGAATAAGTAATATTATTACATTTTAGTAATTCTAACATAATAGTGGGTTTTGAAGGAGTGGGATATTTTATTTGTTATAATATTCTAACAATAATGAGATTACCCTATTATTAGTAATTGTGTATTGTACCTGATAATAAAAAACCCTCCGCAAAGGTGTAAAGTGCGGAGGGCAGATCATTTATATCAGCTCAAAGTAATAATCAAACCAATAAACTATTTATAAAATTTCTACATAAACGTTATTTACCCTAAATGAGTACAACAACTAATACATAACCAAGAACTGCCAAACAAATAGAACCAATTAGCCCTGCAATAAATGCTTTTCCACCTAATTGCTTAAATGTTTTTATATCGACGTTTAATCCTAATCCAGCCATTGCCATAGCAATTAAAATATAAGCAAGGTTGACAATTGATTGAGCAACAGAAGGAGGGACTATACCAATTGAATTAAATGCGCTCATTGCTAAAAAACCTAGGATAAACCACGGGATGATTGACAATGAAAATCGTTCTTTGTTTTGTCCTTTCTCACCTTTTCGGTATAGAATGCCAATGATTAGGGCTACAGGTACAAGTAATGCGACACGAGTTAGTTTTACAATCACTGCTATATCAACGGCTTCTTCGCCACCAGCGGCAGCTGCTGCAATGGCATGAGCAATTTCATGTAATGTACCACCTGCAAAAATACCATATTCCGTCGGCGTTAAACCAAGTATCGAGTACAATAATGTATAAACAAGCGTAAATATTGTCCCGAGTAAGGCCACAATCGCAGCACCTACAGCTGTTTCTTTTTCATTCGCTTTTATTTGTGGCGCTATAGCAACAACTGCAGCAGCACCACAGATGGCTGTACCACATGCTGTTAAAATGCCTAGTCTTTTTTCTACACCTAAGATCTTTGTTAAGCCATATACAACGATTAAAGCAAATAATAAATTAATACATGCAATAAGAAATACGCTTGCTCCAGCATTATAAATATCTGCTAGATTTAACCGCATACCGAGTAAAATAATACCGAAGCGCAATAATTTCTTACTCGAGAAAGATATTCCTGTTTGCCATGATTCAGGCACACCTAATGCTGCTCTCCAAATCATCCCTAATATTATCGCTATGACGAGCTGCCCTAAAATTGAGAAAAATGGAAATGTCGAAATATACTTTGCAACTAGTGCAATAATAAGTGTTAATAGTAATCCTTTTACAAAAGACATATCTTCTAACCTTTTTTTACTATTAGTCATGTCATGCCACTTCTTTCATCCTTTTTTAATTTAACTTTATAAGAAGGTAAATCATCAGTAAAATACATATATATAATCATTATTATTAATAATCCTAATAATAAGGAGTGAGGACCGTGCAATATGATGCGTTAAAGACATTCATTACACTGGTGGAAGTTAATAATTTTACGAAAGCCTCAGAAGTTTTGCATATTTCTCAGCCAAGTGTAAGTATGCATATAAAAAACTTAGAACAAGAATTTCAAACGACTTTATTTATTCGTTCACCAAAGTCAGTACAAATTACACCAACGGGTGAAATTTTGTATGAACGTGCAAAGCAAATCATGGCTATATCGGAGGCAGCGAAGGAAGATATTTTAGCCTTTCATCATGAGATACAAGGTAAACTTGTTATTGGCGCTACCTTTACAATTGGAGAATATATATTACCGCCCATTTTGGCACTTTTACAGCAGCAATTTCCCCAACTTGAACTACAAGTTATTATCGGAAATACGGACGAAATTATACACCTTACAAAGTTAATACAAGTCGATATTGGTTTAATTGAGGGGCAAGCGCATGACAGTGATCTCACTATTCAGCCTTTTATGCAAGACGAATTATTTATAGTTAGCACAAACAGTCATCCTCTAGTTGTACAAACGACAATTACGGTTGATGAGTTACAGCAGCAAAACTGGGTTGCGCGAGAAGTTGGTTCAGGTACCCGAGATTATTTAGAACATTTATTTAGGGTAAATGGAATTCAAGTACAATCGCTCGTAACGATTAGTAGTAATCAAGGTGTGAAAGAAAGTGTTATGCAAGGGCTCGGACTATCACTATTATCTGGAAGTGTGATTGAGCGTGAAATCAAAAACGGCGATATCAAAATTTTGCCTCTTAAAGACCACCGATTTACAAGAACATTCTCATATTTGTACCCACCTACAATGAAAAATAAGCGAAATGTTGAAACATTCATTGAATTGATTAGAAAATAGTTTAGCCTACTTTTGTAGGTTCACTAAAAAGGCTATCAATGGAGTGAATTACACATGTAAGAGGAAAGATATAAGGAGTGAACAAATTATTTAGTGAAATACATAATAAAAAATCCTCATCACCTGTAAAAAGGATGATGAGGATTTTTTGTATGGATAAGAAAAGGAACTTTTTCAAATCTTACTCTTAGGGTCTTTTGTGATTTGATTTTAGATTTTAAACTTATTGATTTCATTTTGCACTATCATATTTCCATCACTTAACGGTTTTCTCGTGCGAAGACTATTGAATAACAGTCATTAAAGGCATTAATGTGAACAAGTTGATACATGACAATGAAATGCTATGCTAGATTTTTCATAAAGGTTTGATTCTTATATACTGAAAATAATTGGATATTTTTAGTTACAAATCGTTATAGAGAAGATGGGAGAGAATTCAATGAATCGATGTGCGTGGGTAAAACTAAATGAGCCGTTATATGTAGACTATCATGATAATGAGTGGGGGGTTCCGGTGTACGATGACCAGCAGTTATTTGAGATGCTCTGTTTAGAGGGGGCACAGGCAGGGCTTAGCTGGTGGACGATTTTACAAAAAAGAGAGGGCTACCGACAAGCGTTTGACCAGTTTGACGCGTCTGAAATTGTGCTTTATACAGAGGACAAGCTAGCCGAGTTAAAGGAAGATGCGCGGATAGTACGCAATAAATTGAAGATTGCTAGTGTCGTAACGAATGCTCAAGCATTTTTACGTATACAAGAAAAACACGAATCGTTCTCACACTACATTTGGAGCTTTGTGGATCATAAACCGATACTTAATCATTGGTCAACAATAGCAGATGTTCCTGTAACAACGCCGATTAGCGATAAAATGAGCAAGCAACTAAAGAAAGACGGTTTCAAATTTGTCGGCAGTACGATTTGTTATTCATTTATGCAAGCGGTCGGTATGGTAAAAGATCATACAGTAGACTGTTGTTGTTATGAGGTAGCGGAGGATTAGGTAAAAAAGAGAATGTCGGTAACATGTATTCAGTCTATGAGAGAAGGGGAATATGTCATGGAGCGTTCATATGCACAAGCTTTACAACAATATATAACAGCAACCAATTCGCATGATTTCAATAATGTGAAACAAATTCTTGATGAAAATGCTGTCTATTGGTTTACCAATAAAACCTGTACTTCTTTACTAGAAATCCAAAGTAATTTTGAACGTGCATGGGATACGATTAAAGAAGAAGTGCATGCAGCAGAAGATGTGAAATGGTTATCAATCGACGAAAAGACAGCAACGTGTATATATACGTACCATTATCAAGGTTATTTCAACGGTGAATTTATTTCGGGTAAAGGCAGAGCGACGAACATATTTATTAAAAACGACTATGGTGATTGGAAGTTAATTCATGAGCATCTCAGTAACTTTTAATAATATTTACACAGCGGAGGTATAGTTCCATGGTGGGTTTTGAGCCAGTAATACAGCAAGTAAAGCATACTTTTCAACAATTGGATTGTTCAGCTGGCGGCTTAATGATTGTTCAAGATAATGAAATGGTTGTAGAAGAGTATTGGGGTACGCAGTCGAAACAATGCCCTATGAAAACTGTAAATGAACAAACACAATTTCATTTAGCCTCTATTCGAAAAACATATATTGGTTTTGCAGCGGCATATGCATTGTATCATGGATATATTAGATCGCTAGATGACGAAATTACGCTCTATCTAAAAAGTGATTTGGATGTATTAAAAGGGGTTACGATACGTCATTTATTGACGCATACTCATGGTTTAAGAAAAGTGAACGAGGACATTATACGTGAATTTGAGCCAGGGGAAAATTGGGCATATCGGGGAATTGGTGTAGATTTGTTAGTCGAGATTATTCATTTAACAACGAAGCAAACTGCTGCATCGATACTCCATGACGTTGTTTTCAAACCACTTAATTTCAAAGAAACCAATTGGGTAGGCGCATTATCCGAACATCATGTTGAAGTAATTCACCATAATAGTCCGTTTTGGTATGAAAGCGAACTTACAGATGGAAGCAAAATGAATATGTACGCATCCATTCGGGAGTTAGCACAATGGGGATTGCTGCACTTACATAAAGGGGTAGTAAACGATGTGCAAGTAATCCCAAAAGAAATTTTCGAACTCGCGACAGCGATACAAGCACCAAAATCAATTCCTTCTGTAGCAGCTAAAAATGGCTTCTTTTGGTTTGTCCAAGAAAACGAGCGTGGAGTATCTAATTCAGAGTTAAGCCCGTTACTTCCTGAAGGTTCGTATCAGCTATTAGGTTATACAAGTGTAGCCATTTTAGTAATTCCTCTATTCAACTTGGTTGCAGTGAGAGCATTTAATAGCTTCGGCTCACCAGATGGATTCAATTATTTGGATGATGTTCATGATTTCGGGGCTTTATGTGCTCAATGTAGTGTAGGGGACGAATAAGGAAAGCGCCAGCTAGAACACTGCTAATACTGCTCGAACATTACTTACGCAAACAGCTGTATATTGTTGGATTTAGTGGGATGGTGATTGTTTTTTGGGTTGTACTTTTGCTAACTATTGTTGTTTGGAAACGATATTACAATCACGAAATTCATCAAAGCTGAAATGGTGTAAGAGCAGAAAAATATCATTTGGATTTTACTGGGTATACGTTATAATTCACCTAACAATAGAAAGGTGTGATTTTTATGGTAAAAGTATATTTGAATTCACTAATAGCGATAACAAAAGAGGATATGGCGAACTAATAGTATCGAGTGCTGTTCGCCTATCGATCATTAGGAGGAGCATTCAATGTTAAGTAAACAAGGCTTTGATTTATGGGCAAATGGCTATGACAAAACAGTTCAATTAAGTGAGGAAAGCAATCAGTATCCATTTGCAGGCTATAAAGAAATATTAAATACGATTTTTAATGAAGTGATGCAGCAAGGTATAGGTGCTGTATTAGATATTGGTTTTGGAACAGGTGTGCTAACAACGAAATTATATGAGCATGGTCATCAAATAAGCGGCTTTGATTTTTCTTCTAAAATGCTCGAAATTGCAAAAACTAAAATGCCACTGGCGCATCTTTATGAATGGGATTTAAATAACGGGTTGCCTGTTGCGCATTTTGACACAAACTATGATGCGATTATTAGCACATATGCACTGCACCATTTGACAGATGAGCGGAAAGTCGATTATATATTAGAACTATTACCGCAACTGACACAGTCGGGCAAAATATATATTGGAGATATCGCTTTTGAAACGCAGGAGCAGCTTGAAAAATGTCGTCATGAAAGCGTCGATTATTGGGATGATGATGAATACTATTTTGTTCATGAGCAATTCAGTCGTTTGTTGGATGGTAAATGTAAGGTAGAATTTCATCCAATCTCACATTGTGGTGGTATATTTGTAATTTCGAAATTAAGTTAAATACGATAGAGCTGTCTGAAGTTAATTTTAGGCAGCTCTTTTTCTTGAAAGGCTTGGTGAATTAATGCAGCATAGTAAGGGAAAAATAGTAGCATGTTATAGCGAAAGCATCCAGCATGCAAACAAGTATGCCTCTTTTTCAAAAGAACTATTACAACAACCGATTGCTCAAGGGAAATGGAGTATCGTTGAAATTATCGGGCACTTAATAGCATGGGATGAATTTGTGATCAATAAAAGAGTACCGTTTTTAATAAACGGAAAATCACTACCAGCTAGTCCGTCTGTAGAAAAGATAAATAAGCATGCAGCGCAAACTGCTTTGAATAAACCACCTCATGAAGTGTTGGAAGAGTTCACTTCAATTCGTTCTAGATTGATTGAACAAATAGAGGCTATTCGAGAAGATTGTTGGGTGAAGGAATTTAAAATTAATGATTCTCTATTAACTTGGACATCTTATTTTTTAGGGCTAATTCAGCATGATGAGCACCATTTTAAACAATGCGCTGATTTTTTAAATAAAAAATAGAATTAGCTTTTATAGGGGGGATTGTAAGTGGAGTATTTCAAAGAGTTAAGAAAATATGTAGGACATAAACCGCTTATTTTGCCTGGTTCGGTTGCGATCATTATGAATGATCACAATGAAGTGTTATTGCAACAACGTCGAGATGGTGGCTGGGGCTTGCCGGGCGGGCTGATGGAGCTGGGCGAAAGTCTAGAGGATACGGCGCGAAGAGAAGTGCGTGAAGAAACAGGTTTAGAAATAGGTAAATTAAAGCTTCTAGGTGTATTTTCAGGGCCAGATTATTATTTAAAAGTAGCGAATGGTGATGAGCTGTATTCAGTAACCGCGGTGTACTTAACAAGAGACGCAAAAGGAATATTAGATATTGATGAAATAGAGTCCGTTAGCATGCAATATTTTTCTTTGAGAGATTTACCGGCCGGATTAACAGATGGCTACCGCGGTTATATCGAGCCATATATCGAGGAAATACTAGATAAAGCAAAATAAACGTCAACACTCGAAAAAGAGGGTAATTTTTTTATTAATTTGTTGCGAATATAATTTTTTCTAACTCAAATATCAAAAAAATACTATTTTTATGTTTAGTTTAATCGGAATTGGGAATAGTATTTTGATAAAGCACTGTTTAAATAGAAAACGTCAAAAGGAGGGATTTGCATGAAGTATAAGCGACTGAAATTTGCATCATTGTTATTCATCGGTCCGCTTTTTTTGAGTAGTACGTATATATTAGCGAGTGTACTAGGGGATATTGACAATATTAATATGATTGATGAAGTGGATAATGATAGGGCTAGTGAGCAGAACGCACTAACGAAACAAATCCAGCCAGCTATTATACCCGCCTTTACTACACAAAAAGGTACTGTTAAACAAAATATAGATGAATAAGAAGCAGTAGAATATTTGAATAGACGCCTCATAAGAACTGAGACGTCTATTCGTATTTAGTGGTTATATAAAATTCAGAAGATAAAGATGTCCAATCAATAAAAAAGTAGCGATTCATCTATATAACTATAGAAAAAATTGTTTTTGGAATAGCCCTTCAGATCGTTAGCTATATATAGTTAGGTAATTTTTTAGCACGGATAATTAGAAATGAAGGACGCCGTATCTCCTTTGCGATACTAGGTAATTTTCTTGTAGCTTCAAGGGTAGGTATTGGTTCTAGTATTTTTTCAATTTGCAGTCCATTTATTACTAATGTATTGATAATAGTAGATAATGTTCTGTGATACATAACAACACCATCTACAAGCCATGTTTGGGTGCGATAACCTTCTTCGTGGTAATTATCCAACGCATAGTAAAGATAGTTTCCTTGTGTATCACATATCCAACTATCCATCTCTTTATTTGCTGTTACAATCGGATGTTCCATAGAGAAAAGCAGTGTACCATTTGTGCATAAAGCAGTACTTATTTTTTTAATTAATGCATCGAAATCGGCAAAATAGTGAAAGGCCAAAGAGCTACTTATAAAATCAATACTACCTTCAATTACTTCAGCATCCTCAAATGCAACTTGCTCAAACTGTAAACGAGCATGTGAATATTTCTCCTCGGCAGCTGTAATCATATTTTGTGAAATATCGATACCTTTAACGTTTGATGCACCTTTTGAAAGACAAAAGGCAGCAAAATCACCCGAGCCACAACCTATATCTAAAACATTCCGTTCCATTAAATCAGGTACTAGCGCTTGAAAATTCGGTTGTTCGAGTAAACGATTATAATTATTCTCCCTTGCTCTTAAAGCTTGGTATTTCTGGAAAAATTCATTGTTATCATAAATATTTTGCTTCATGATTGCCTCATTTCACCATAACGTTATGGAACCTTTGCGCATTCTTATTGTCTCATTTTAATAAAGAAAAAATAGACTTATAATTTAATTTTTGGTAATATGTAGATAGAGGCATGTCGAAATTTAATAAATGCCCTTCGGATTAAATTACGGGTTAAGACTGTAGAGCGACTTTGAAGAAATTCAAAGTTTGCCTACAGTCTTTTTATTTGTAGGATGAATAAGTTACCTTACTTGAAATTGAGTAGTATTGAAAAATTGCTTTGACAGCGTATTGTTTTTTTATTATAGTCATATAGTTAGTTAGCCTAACTAATTTTAGTTTGGAGGGTATAATATGTATGCTTACTTTTTGTCACTGAAGCTCGTTCAACGACAATATGCATATCAAATGACAGAAACATTGATGCCACACAAAGTGACCGAATTACAATGGGGTTTGCTCCGTTATTTAGTGGAAATTGGTCCTGCGACATTTTCAGAAATAGCCGCGTTTTGGCAAGTGGAAAAGCCGACAATTACCCCGGTAGCACAAAAACTGCTGGAGCAATCTTTTATTGAAGTACAGCTTGGCCAAGATAAACGACAGAAAACAATGGTTATCACTGAGTTAGGCATTGCCAAATATAAAGAAATAAAAGTGGATGTCGATATGTGGTTAACGCATTTAACAGAAGGAATTACAGAGCAAGAACTAGCACAAGGCTTAGCTGTTTTTGAGCAGCTACAACATAACTTGAAAAAATAGAAATGAGGTTTATTGTGAACAAGGAAAAATTATGGACGAAGGAATTTTTAATCATTTCAGCAATAAATTTTTTACTTACATTAATGTTCTTTTTATTAATGGTTACAATTGCTTCGTTCGCAAAAACAGAATTCCATGCGTCGACAAGTACTGCGGGGCTCGTATCAAGTATTTTCATTATAGGGTCACTGATTGGGCGATTAGGTGCAGGGCGCGTGATTGGAGATATTAGTGTCAAAAAAACATTATGGATGGGCATTCTTTTATTTACGGTTACATCGGTGAGTTATTTTTTTGCATATAATATTGCATTCTTACTAATAATTCGGCTACTACAAGGGATTGCAGTTGGTATTGCAGGGACAGCGACAGGTACGATTATTGCACAAATTTTACCCGCGGCTCGTAAAGGGGAAGGTATTGGCTATTATAGTTTAAGTGCTATATTAGCGACTGCAATTGGGCCATTTATCGGTATTTTTTTAATGAAGCTTGAGGAAGGCTTTACATGGATTTTTACGTTAAACGTTGTATTATCGATTTTTTGTATCATTGTTATTATATTGGCGAAAATCGATTTGCCTGCACCTATTAAAAAGGATAGTGTTCAAGAGAATACATCGATTATAGGGAAATTTATCGAGCCAAAAGCGTTACCAATTTCGTTTATAGCCTTATTAATCGGCTTTAGTTATTCAGGTGTAATGTCATTTATTACGTTTTATGCTGAGGAAATCAATTTAGTTGAAGCGGCGAGTTATTTCTTCTTAGTGTATGCCATCGTTATTATTTGTTCGCGACCTTATACAGGGAAGCTTATGGACGTGCGCGGAGCAAATATTGTAGCTTATCCTAGCTTCATAGTATTTGCAATTGGGATGGCGATTTTTAGCCAAGCAACAGCTAGTTGGATGCTGTTACTTGCCGCCGCGTTAATCGGTTTAGGCTACGGAAATTTCAACTCAGTAGCTCAAACAATTGCGGTAAAAGTAACAGACGTTCATCGCTTCGGGTTGGCAACATCAACGTATTTCATTATGTTTGATTTAGGGTTGGGTGTTGGACCTTACACACTTGGCTTTGTTGTACCGCATACAGGTTATCGTCCGGTTTTCGTTGCTATGGTGGCAGTTATTGCTTGCTGCATCCCATTATATTATTTACTTCATGGCCGCCGTGATAAGGAGCTAATAAAAATTTAATAGCGAAAGAAGAGCTACGGGTCGTCTGTTTCCAGGCGATCCTTTTGCGGCTTTCCGGTAGCAATTGAAGAGTAACTTCATAAAATAGAAAACCCTCGAGCAACTCATATTGCAGTTGCCGAGGGTTTAACAGTATATTAAGCGATTTTATTTGTATATGACAGCATTGCGGATTTGTTGAATTTTGCTAAAGCTTTTGTTGCTTCGTTTTTATTATTATACTCGAACATACGATAAGAATTTTTTTCGAAAACTGTAATAACCCACATAGTTAGGTCCCCTTTTATGTTGAATAGTATGTTATATAACAACTAGCTTTATGAGCGGTGTGAATTGATGTTGTTATATATCAGTTGATAATTTTATTCTACTCCGATTTTGAAAAAAAGAAAGTAGTTTGTGTATACTTTCACAAATCGTTCAAAAACTAGCGCATAAATGTGGATATTGTATGAATTGGGGATTCATTGTATTGAGTGGAAAATACACCAGTGAATTACCAGAAAAATGCGGATGTTAAAGCAACACCTGCAATAAATCCAATGGCAATACCAAAGCCAAAGCCATTACGTTCGAAATCATTTTCTCTACCCCAACCCCAGCCTAAGCCATACCCACCTGGATTGTTTGGTTCAAGCCAAACCATTCTTCTTGTTACACGCGTAATATGTCCTACATGTGTATTTCCTTGTCTGTCTGTAATGCGAACTCGCTGACCATGATATTTACAACATAAATCATATGCATCTGCTGAATTCATTATACCTCCTCCTTTCTAATAGAATGTGTTTTACTATATGCAAGAATAGAAAGTACACACGTGCCAATCGTCTACGGCGTATACTAACGAAGGGGGCGTTTTGTTGCCAGTATTAAAAACAGAGGATTGGTTGTTACAGTTATTGGATTGCAAAACCGATGTCATAAGAGCACATTCTGAATGTATTTGTGCACCATTAATACCTTATTTTCAAAATGCAACGTCTGGAGAAATTCAGTTTGAATTATTGCGACAAGGGTTATTTAAGCCTGAAGAAATCCAGCATTCCAAGCAATTATTGTCGACAACGGTTTGGCAAACGGTGCAGCAGGAATTTGAACGACTTCGATTACTTTGGAACGGTCCAGATGTAGCGGTTGTAATATTACCGATTACGAAAGAAGGTCCACAAAAAAATGGTGTCGCTTATCGGCGGACACTCGTATTATTTGTGTCAGCATTAATTGAAGAAAAAGAATTAAAAGCATTACTCGCACATGAGTATAATCATGTGTGTAGGTTAGCCTTCTTACAGCAACGGCCAGATCAAATTACATTACTTAATTCTTTAATTATTGAAGGACTTGCAGAACATGCTGTAGAACAATTATATGGAGAAGAATTCCTTTCACCATGGACAAAAAGCTATACAATAGAAGAAATAATACCGATTTGGAAGCAGTATATAATGCCAAACCTTCAGTTAAAAGGAGTTAGCAATCATAGAGAATTTTTATATGGTAATAGCAAGATGCCGTGGATTGGCTATTGTATTGGGTATCGAATTGTACAATCGTTTGCAGCACAACAATCTGATTTAACAACACTACTCACAACACCAGCGCAAGAAATACTCGCAAACTCACAAATCGGGATTTAATTACAATAATATACATATATTACAATGATGGCCCTGAAAGTTTACACTAAATAGTATAAAAACCAGACAAAATACTCAATTACATAGAAATGTATTTAGGTGGAAATGATTTTTGTTACAATGAACGTAATAATTTTAAGGAGTGAAGATGGCATGAGAAAATGGTTATTAGCTAGTGCTTTTGTGTCAGTTTTATTAGCTGGGTGCACCGAGGACAATACACAAAAGTCAGAGGCGGTAACGAAGGTCGAAGCAGCAAAGCAAACTGAGAAAGTCGCTACGAAACAACAAATCACAGTATTTGTTAGCGATGAGCAGGCTGAATATGTGGAGCCACTTAAAGTGCCATATGAAAGTATGAAATTATCTTTAATTCGCTTTATTTATGATGAAGTGGGTCGTGAGGGAGTTGGTTTAATCGACTACACAATAAAAAATAATGATCGTACTCTAGTGTTGAATTTCGACGATGGTATTTTCAAAGTGCAAGGATCCGCAGGTGGCCGAATGTTTATGGGGTCACTTGCAGAATCCTATTTTGCAAATTTCCCCTATATTGAGGAAATCATTTTATTGCATAATGGCTCACCTGAAGAAATTTTAGACCATGTATCAATTGGTCAACCAATTACACGTAAGCAATCGTTTACAAAACCGGAAAATTAAAAAGTAATTACGAGCTTGATTTTTCCAAAAGATAAGCGTAGTATAATCCGTAAATTCAAATGAAAAGCGTTGAAGAGGAAAAGTATATTAGGCAAGTTTTTTAGAGAGCTTCTGTTGGTGGAAATGAAGTAAATGTACCTAATAGAAAATGACCTTGGAGCTGCGTACCGAAAAATTTAGTAGGCTACGACGAGAAAGGCACTCGTTACAACAGCGGCAGTATCTCTTTTTTGACGTACTGAATGAGGCAAATAGTGTAAACTATTTGTAAATGTAGGTGGTAACACGTGATTCACGTCCTAATCTTTATGATTAGGGCGTTTTTTTATTTTTTTATTAAGGAGGAGAATAAAATGGCAATAGTAATCGGAGGGGCTTGGCCATATGCAAATGGCTCACTTCACTTAGGGCATATTGCAGCCCTCTTACCAGGAGATATATTAGCGAGGTATTACCGACAAAAGGGACAGCGTGTTTTGTATGTGTCAGGTAGTGATTGTAATGGTACACCAATATCAATTCGTGCTAATCAAGAAGGAACAACAGTAGAAGCGATTGCAGACTACTATCACAAGGAGTTTTCGGATAGTTTCTTAAAATTAGGTTTTACGTATGACTTGTATACGCGAACAGACGCACAGCATCATCATCGGTCTGTGCAGCAAATCTTTTTGCAGTTGTTAGAAGCGGGGTATTTATATAAAAAGAAAATAGAGCAGGCGTATTGCGAAACGGATAAGCAGTTTTTACCGGACCGTTTTGTAGAGGGTGTTTGCCCGAATTGCGGGGCAAAGGCAAGGGGTGATCAGTGTGATCAATGCTCGGCCATTTTAGATCCACTTGATTTACTTGAAAAACGCTGCAAAATTTGTGGCAACGAACCAGTCATTCGGGAAACGGAACATTTTTATTTTACTTTTAGTGAGTTCCAGCCATTACTAGAAGCATTTTTACAAAAGGCTAAAGATGAAAAGCGTTGGCGTGATAATGCACTTTCGTTAACTAGTCGTTATTTAACAGAGGGAGTACCAGATCGTGCAGTAACACGTGATTTACCAAATGGCATCGCTGTACCGGTTGATGGCTTCAAGGATAAAAAGATTTACGTATGGATTGAAGCGGTGTCAGGTTATTTAACTGCAAGTATGGAGTGGTCGCAACAGCACGGGGAAAAGATTGAGGAATGGTGGAATGAGGAGACTATTTCTTATTATGTACATGGGAAAGATAATATTCCGTTCCATAGCGTTATTTGGCCAGCTATATTAATGGGTCTAAACAATCCTGCACTACCAACGCATATTATTTCAAATGAATATTTAACGCTTGAGAAACGTAAGTTGTCAACGAGTCAAAATTGGGCTGTATGGGTTCCGTATATTTTATCAAAATATAATCCAGATTCGATTCGCTATTTTTTAACTGTAAACGCCCCTGAAAATCGTGATACGGATTTTTCATGGCGAGAATTTATTTATAGTCATAATGGCGAGCTACTCGGTGCATATGGCAATTTTGTTAACCGCACATTGAAATTTATTGAAAAATCTTTTGATGGCGTTGTACCAACAGGTGAATTTGATGCAGAAATTCGTTATATAACGACTGAGCTATATACAAAAGTAGGAGAGCTCATTGAACAAGGTCATTTTAAAGTAGCGCTGGATGAAGTATTTGGCTATATTCGTTCATCCAATCGTTATTTTGATGAGCAACAGCCTTGGATTCAAGTAAAAGACGATGTGGAAAAAGGGAATGATACGCTTGCAACATGTACGTATATCATTGCGAATTTAGCACAACTTTTGCATCCGTTCCTACCATTTTCTACACAGAAAATACGCGAAATGTTGCAAATTGACGTAATCGAGTGGCAAGAGCAAACTCAACTTCCAAAAACATTATTTGAAGTGACGCCGTTATTCGAACGACTTGATACGGCGCTTATTGAAGAAGAATACAATGCGCTTGTTAATGGTTCTAAAGGATAGAATTGACATTTTTAAAAAAGTCAGCTATATTTAAATTACTAATTATCGGAAGTAGGTGATGTGACATGATGAATAGATTTGCTTTTGACAAACTGCCATTCAGTCTGTTCAATTTCACACGCCTAAAGTGTACGTTTTGACGTATACTCTTTTAAATGCGCGCATGAAACCTTGAACTGCTGAAATGGCAGCTCAAGGTTTTTTTTATGCATACATTTAGGAGGATAACGAATTGAATTTAAACAAGTTAGGGTTTACCCCATTTTTTAGCGAGCAAGTAGAAACAGTAAATAATAAATATAAACAGACAATCCCGGCACGCGTTGTGTTAGAGCATAAGCTGTCATATCGAGTTATAAGTGAAGCAGGTGAATGGCTTGCTACTGTTGCAGGGAATTTTGCCTACAATGCGCTAGCTCGTGAAGATTATCCCGCAGTAGGTGATTGGGTGCTAGTTGAACAAATGCCGGGTGAGGAAAAAGCCATTATTCATAAATTATTACAGCGTAAATCGGTGTTTTCCCGTAAAGTAGCGGGTTTGGAAATTGAAGAGCAAATTGTTGCAGCGAATGTTGATATTGTTTTACTAGTTATGAGCTTAAATGCGGATTTTAATATTCGCAGGCTGGAACGATATTTAATTGCAGCTTGGGATTCAGGTGCTAAACCGTTGATCGTCTTAACAAAGGCGGATTTATGTGATGATGTGGAGGGGCATGTGAGCGAGGTTGAAGCAATTGCGTTTGGCGTTGATATTGTTGTCACAAGTGCCGTGACGGGTGAAGGCTTTAATACAATCCGAACACTGTTTACAGAAGGTGTTACAGGAGCGTTGCTTGGGTCATCTGGTGCAGGGAAATCAACAATAATGAATGCACTTCTTGAGACCGAACACATGAAAGTTTCAGGTATTCGTGAGGATGATGCAAAAGGGCGCCATACAACAACGCATAGGGAGCTAGTTATGTTACAGACAGGTGGCTGTTTAATAGATACACCTGGTATGCGTGAGCTACAGTTATGGAACCAATCTGATAGCTTAGCCGTAAGCTTTCAAGATATTGAAGAGCTAGCGGACCAATGCCGATATCGAGATTGTACACATAAAAGTGAACCTCATTGTGCGATAAGGTTAGCTATAACAGAAGATGTATTAGATGAAGCGCGTTTGCAAAGCTATTTTAAATTACAGCGTGAGCTTGCTTATATCGAGCGTAAAACGAATGCACAAGCAAAGCTAGTAGAGCAACGTAAGTGGAAGAAAATAACAAAGGGTATGAAAGCGAATAAAAAGACTAAATAACTAAAAAATGTGCATTCGAAAATCTTTTAGTTGAGATAAATGCTACGGGAAATGGCCTAACATGTAGCATTTAGTAGTGTAAGTAGCTATTCAGCACACCTTTTGCACGTTGGCTTATTTATGTCTTCTAAATGTTGATTAAAAGATTAAAAATATCTTATTGAATAAACAGTGTGAGAAGAAGCATATTCAATATTTATTAGAAAATCCATTTTGCGTAGCTGCAAAATGGATTTTTAATTTTTTTATTGCAAGCAACATATATATACATAGAGTGTCTAACGAAATCTAGTTCTATAAACAAAAGTAGTATTAGTAGATAAATTTTTTAACTCTAACGGAAGGGGCCAACGAGTATGAAGTACTTACTCATACTAACGCTTGCTTGTCTTTTTCTTCTCGGTTCCTGTCTAGAAGAAAATGCAATTGACAAATCTCGGATTAATGATTCTGAAAATGAAACAAATAGTAATCTGAAATTGCCAAGCGGAATTCCAGTCACAAAAGGGAAATTTTTAACGGCAACAGCAACAACGGATAGTTATTTAACGACGATTATATATTATGAAAGTGAGAAAAAACTCCCGTTAAATGACTCGGAAATTGAGGATGTGGCGCAACCAATTGCCCGTCTGCAGATTGAAAAATACGCAACAGAGCAAGAAGCAAATGAACAAATTGCGTTTGAATATTACGCTCAGTATGGTGGGCAGGAAGTGGAATTAGGCTACAATATTACAGGTTATCAAGAAGAGGCTGCCGGTTCATTTTGGACGAGCTGGAATGAAGGGTATTGGGCAATATCAACACATACGCAGACGAGTGAACCGAGCAAAGGTTTATTACTTGCAAAGCAGGCTGTTGAATTTTTAGAAACGCATAAGCTCCCGATTCCGAAGACGCATGGCCGCGCCTATTTAGATGTAGATGAAAAAAATAGTCGTATCATTTGGCAGGAAGGTACAAAAGTGTACACATTAGATGAAGTAGTAGATTCAATCAAGCTATTAGAAATTGCGACGAGTATTGAGTGATAGACTTTATTGGAAATAAACACCGAAAATAAATACCAAGTAATTATGTAAGAATAATATTGATTTATATGTTACTTTCGGATAATATATAAAAAAGTTAATTTTCTGAAAAATTAACTAAAAAAGGGGGGGCATTTAGATGAGAAATAAAAAGTTTTTCTTACTATTATTTGTTTTTACTTTAATTTTTGTTTTATCTGCATGTAGCGGGGATAGTGGGAGTACGGGTGAGACGACCAAAGATACAACAAAAGATACAACAAAAAGCGAAGGGACCAGCACACAAAGTGAGGAAACGATTACAGGTGGTGAGCTAGTCTTAGAAGTGTTATCAGAAGCAGTCGAGTTAGATCCACACGGGTCAAACGATGTACCTTCTTCAAACGTGCAGCGTAATATTTACGAAACACTTATAGTGCGTAATTTTGAAACAGGTGATTTAGAGCCGTTACTTGCAGAATCTTGGGAGTATATTGATGATTTAACATTACAATTGAAGTTGCGCTCAGGCGTAAAATTCCATGATGGTACAGACTTTAATGCAGCTGCAGTTAAAGTGAACTTAGATCGTCTTTTAGATCCTAAAGTAGCATCACCACGAGCATCGAACTTCGAGCCAATCTCAGAAGTAATTGTTGTAGATGAGGCAACGGTACAAATTAAAACGAAAGCACCATTTGGATCGTTATTATTTGCCTTAACGCATCCAGGTGCTAATATGATAAGCCCAACTGTTATTGCGGAAGATTATAAAGCGATGGAAGCTGGCGAGAAAGAGCGTGCTTATGTAAATGCACATCCAATTGGTACTGGTTTCTTAAAACTCGATAAATGGACATCAGGTCAGGAAATTCGTTTAGTAAAAAATACAGAGTATTGGGGCGACCAAGTATCTTATGATTCAGCTGTATTTAAAACAGTCCCTGAAAGTGCGACACGTGCAGCTGATTTAGAAGTAGGGAATGCACATATTATTGATCCGGTACAACCTACAGAAGTTCCACTTGTAGAGGGATTTGCAACAGTGAATAAACAGCCTTCTGTATCTGTTGCTTATGTGGGCTTTAATGCAAAAAAAGCACCGTATGATAACGTTAAAGTTCGTCAAGCCATTTCAAAGGCAATTGATCGTAGTTCTATTATTGCAGGTGTTTATGATAACTTTGGAGTACAAGCATTTGGTCCGTTATCGCCAATGGTATGGGGTTACACAGACCAAATTACGAAGCAAGATTATAATCTTGAAGAAGCAAAAGCATTACTTGCAGAAGCGGGCTATGCAAATGGTTTCAAAACAATGATATGGACGAATGACAACCCACAACGTCAACAAATTGCAGTTGTTTTACAAGAGTCTTTAAAGCAATTAAACATTGAAGTTGGCATTGAAGTAATGGAGTGGGGAGCGTATTTAGATAAAACAGCAATAGGGGAGCATGATATGTTCATTCTAGGCTGGTCACCATCTACTGGAGATGCAGATGGAGCCTTGTATCCACTATTCCATTCAACAGATATGGGGAACAATAACCGTACATTCTACTCTAACCCAGAAGTGGATAAATTATTAGCAGCTGGGCGTATAGAAACAGATGCTACAGTTCGTGCACAGATTTATAAAGATGTACAAGAAATCATTAACACTGAAGCACCAGCAGCATTTATTCACCACCAAGCATATTTAACAGGGGTAAGCAATAAGATTACTGGTTTCTCTGTCGATGCAACGGGTATTTATCAGCTACAGGACGTGCAAATTATTAAATAAATATTGATTAGAAAATAAAACTTACCTAGTCAAAAATGCTTTATGTAGAAAAACTACATAAAGCATTTTTTTATGAATTGAATTGGTTTTGATTACTTTTTCAACTCATTGATACCGGTAATTAAATTAGTAATGTTAGCAAGCTTCGCTGTAATTTCTTGCTGCTCTAATTGTAAAATTGTTTTAGTATTATTGAGTTTCAAAATAATAGCGGATAATAGTTCCACTGAATTACATCCGTTATCTCGTTTTACTTGAAAAATCACTTGAATATCTTTCAATGCTAAGCCTAAGCCTTGCATTTCCTTAATTGCTTGAAAGTCTGCTAAATCTTTGGCTGTATAGTCTCTTAGATTATTTATCCATGCGGGTCGTAATAAACCTAGTTCCTCATAATGACGGACCGTATCTCTTGTAGTATGAGCTTTTTCGATAAAGTTGCCAATCTTCAAAATATTTCACCTCGTTCTATTGACATGGGGTTAACCCCACAATTTAACCTAAAAATAAACACCAAAGGAGGCTATATATGATTAGTAGTGTATTGATTGTTGGATATTGCTGTATCAGTTTAATTGCTATAGGCATTTATTGTTATCGACAAAAAGGGCAAATTGGTAGCTTTGCAAAAGGTGCAACGGTTGCATTCTTTATCGTTACACATATAGCGTTTTTAGGATTTGGATTGTTTAAAAATAAATTTGATTTTTCTATTACTATACTTTTATATTTTTGTATATTAATTATTCTTTCTCGTTATTCAAATGGCAAAATATTATTTAATAAAACCAATTTATCGCACCATCTCTATACAGCTACTTTCTTTTTGCTCATTTGCTTGATCAATTATTTGAATTATTAAAACTAGGTCAAAGCAGAAGTAGAATTTCATACTTTTAATAATATATTCCTTTAAAATGGCAATACTCCTTTTATTCTTCAAATAGTAATGCTGATTTTTGGTTTTATATATTACTTTGGTAAACTAAATAGAGGGAGTGTGATTATATGCGAGATGTGAAGTTCAGAGGACAAAAGGATTGCGGAAATGCACCGAGAAAAGTTGTTATAGAGCAAATCCTGTTAGCGATAGCAGAACAAAATATACCGCACTTACAGGAGCAGTTAGCTGAAGATATTCAGTGGGATTTTGTCGGGAATAGATCATATAGAGGTATTAAAAGTATAGCTGAAGCACTTGACGAAATGCCCTTTTGTGAAGAACTAATAATCGAAAACACCATTACGCACGGCCGCGATGGCGCAGTAAGCGGCGAGATTATTGGAAATGGATTGAAATTTGGTTTTAGTCACATATGCCAATTTGCAAGTGCCGGCAAACAGGCGAGATTAAAACGAATGACAACTTATTTAATACAAATTGGTGAGACAGATGATTAAAAATATTTTACCGCCCGTTGTAGATGAGCATACAAAAGTATTAGTTGTCGGCTCAATGCCTGGGGTACAATCACTAGAAAAACAGCAATATTACGGCAATGCGCGCAATCACTTTTGGCCAATTATTAGTGAAATTACAGGGCAGACTATACCCGATGATTACATTAAACGGCTTGAATTATTAAAAGCACACGGTATTGGTTTATGGGATACAATTCAATCATGTGAACGCCAAGGTAGCTTAGATGCTACTATTCGCAATGAAATTCCGAATGATTTTGCAGCACTTTTTAAGAAATATCCCCATATAAAAGCGGTATTTTTCAATGGTAGTAAAGCGTTTGATGTTTTTAAAAAGCATATAGGATTTGCTGTACTAGCAAGTAGAGATTTTGAAAAGATGCCATCGACAAGCCCGATCCCTGGAAAGAATATAAAGTCTTTTGAGGAAAAAGTAGAAGCTTGGAGGGAAATTGGGAAATATATAACTCAGGGTTAACTATATAATTGAAATCATCTTAAACTTTCATTATGCTAAAACTATAACTATAAGAGGGGGAATAGAAATGTATCGTAATGTACAAGATTTTTCAAAGGACTGGCATTCATCATCAAAAGGCACGTTAAATGTAATGAAGGCTATTACAGATGATAAAATGGGACAAGCAATTGTTGATGGGCATAATACATTAGGGTGGCTAGCATGGCATTTAGTAAGTGTTGGAGGGGCATTTGGCCACTTTGCAGGTTTACAAATTCCAGCACCTGGTCCAAATATGGAAGCACCAAACAATATGGCTGATATTATTGAAGCATATGAAATGGTAATTGAGGGATATAAAAAAGCTGTCGAAACGATGACGGATGAACAGCTTTTAGAGGAAGTACAAGCTTTCGGCGGAGCAATGCTACGTGGACAGCTATTGCGTACGTTAATCGATCATCAAACACATCACCGTGGACAAATGACGGTGTTACTACGTCAAGCCGGATTATCAGTTCCACCAGTAATGGGGCCAACTGCAGAAATGAATTAAAAATGAAGGAGCTGTCTGAAATGTATTTTTGGACAGCTTTTTCCTTTATGAGATGGAGGATATGCTTGTGCAGCCAACAATTTATTGGACAATGTTCAAATATAACGATACTCAGTTTACACTAGCTACAACAGACGAAGGATTGTGCTTTACAGGTGCACTAAATAAAGATGAATCTGAACTATTAGAATGGGCGAAGAAGTGTTTTAAAGGTAGTGAAGTGATAGAGGATGCAGAAAAAGTAGCACCATATGTACAAATGTTTAATGAGTATTTTGCTGGTGAACGAACACAATTTGATTTACCGATTTATTATCGTGGCACAGCATTTCAAGAAAGGATTTGGCAAGTGTTACAAGACATTCCTTACGGTGAAACATGCTCGTATTCTGATATTGCACAGCGCATCGGCAATCCAAAAGCAGTGCGAGCTGTTGGCGGGGCAATCGGGGCTAATCCTGTCATGATTGTTGTACCTTGTCACAGAGTAATTGGTAAAAACGGCTCTTTAACAGGATTTAGGGGCGGATTAGAGCTGAAAAAATTATTACTAACTATTGAAGGCATTAAATAAGGAAAACTTTTTCATGGCTAAGTTTGCCGAACGGGGGGGCTATAGCCTAGGGGGAGTGCACAATCACCTAACTAAGTAAATCGCACGTAAAAAAATTCATTTCAAACAATTAATGCCCTTTACATAATTGAAATTCAATTGTCCCCCCATTGTATGGCTCTAAATCCAATAGCTTTGACAATCAGTACTACGATGCATGAAGCCGTATTGGATTAAATAGCGACGTACGGTTACGTGATCGTCGAATATTTGCTTTAAAATTTCATTTACTTCTTTTTCCGTATAGTTGCGGTTTGCTTCAAACTTTTTAATCACTTCTTGCAGTATCACAATTTTACGTTTTTCCTTTGTCGGTAATTGTTTCACGCGACCGTCGGAGTCTATAAATGTTGCGAGTACTTTTGCACGTTCTTCTTCGGTAATTGCGTATCGTTCGTCCACCATCGTTGCTCCTTTATGAATTGAAAATGGTTTTGGCTTATCAATGAGCGCCATAATCGCTAAAAATGTTTCTGCTTGTCGTTCCTTTTCGCGTAGCTTAAATCGATGATTGCGAATCGTAGAAGCAGAAATGCCCATTTGTGTGGCAATATCTTTATCTAAAAAATCGCTCGCAAAATAGTGCAGTAATTCTGTTTGATGTTCGGATAGGCCTGTGTAACGTTTATTCAGGGCAAGTAAAGCATCAAGTGGTGAGCCATGTTGGTCATAAACATGCTCGTTCATTGCATGCTCTGCCGTTTGAAAAATCTCGCCAGCCGGATAAATTAGCCCTTCCTCAAAAGTCGTCTCACAATATAAACAGCAAAATTGCTGCTCCCTTTTGTAGTAGCCTTTAATCATATCATCTTTTTTATAATCAAAATCAGTTTTCATGAATTTAGCAAACCTTTCTATGTAATGTTTGTTATAACATAAACTAATTATCTATTTGTTGTCAAATTAATTAAAAAAAGGGTGTGTCGTGATAGCGGCACACCCTTTTTCACTCTACATAAAGTAGTCATATGCATTTTTTGCTAACAAAACAACGGTTACTGTAATAAACAATACACGGACGTACCCGCTACCGCGTTTAATGGCGTATTTTGAACCACAAATCGCACCAAGTATTTGTGCAACCCCCATAATTAAACCGTAAGCGTAATTAATTTGACCAAGCGTCATAAACATTAATAATGCCCCGATATTACTACCAAAATTTAAGAATTTCGCATTGCCAGCAGCCTTTAAAAAATCAAAGCCGATCATTAAAAATGCGAAAATTAAAAATGATCCGGTTCCTGGGCCTAAAAATCCGTCGTAAAAACCAATGGCAAATATGACAAATAAAAAGGCGATAAATTTTCCTTTTGATAGCTTCTTATATGTAGATATAGAACCCCAATCTTTTCTGAAGATTGTATATACCGCAACAGCCGCAAGCATCACAAGCATAAGTGGTTTTAAAATTTCGGGGTTCATTAAATGAACGACCCATGCCCCAATCATCGAACCAATAAATGCAAGAGGAAACCACTTATAAACCGATTTAATGTCAAGTTTCCCTGATCGATAAAAAGTAATTGTACTTGTCATTGAACCCATTGTACCTGCAAGTTTATTCGTTGCGACAGCTGCAGATGGACTTAGCCCAGTAAACATAAGAGCGGGTAACGAAATGAGTCCACCACCACCAACGACGGAATCGATAAAGGCAGCTAAAAAACCAAAGAAAAATAATAGTAGTATAATTGATAAATCTAAATCAAATGGCATATTTGCAACCTTCTTTCTTAATTACAAATGAATCGTAGCGAAAAAATATTGTGATTACAAGGAAATTTTTTGTATTGCTGTTATAGTAAATAGTAGTTTAAATGAAAGAAGTGGATTTATATGGGGAAATACAGAAATTTATTATTCGATTTAGACGATACATTGCTTGATTTTGGTGCTGCAGAGGATTGGGCATTACACCGTTTATTTGAGGAAGAAGGCATTACTTTAACTACTGAAATTGAATCGAAGTATCGTCAAATTAATAGCGATTTGTGGAAGCAGTTTGAAGAAGGAAGCATTACACGGGAAGAATTGATGACGACACGCTTTGCAAAGTTATTTCACGTATACGGCAAAGAAGTTGATGGTGGGCTGTACGATAAAAAGTATCGTGACCACTTAGCGGAAAGTAAAGTTTTTGTAGATGGGGCATGGGAGCTAATTAACAATTTAGCTGATGAATATAACTTATATGTTGTAACAAATGGGGTATCGACAACACAATATAAGCGCCTGAATATAACAGGGCTGGCGCCGTTGTTTAAAGATGTGTTTGTATCCGAGGATACGGGCTATCAAAAACCGATGATAGGTTATTTTGATTATGTGTTCAAACGCATTCCAAACTTTTCTGAAAATGAAACGCTTATAATTGGTGACTCGTTTACGGCCGATATTGTCGGGGGATTAAACGCAGGAATTGATACTTGCTGGTTGAATCGGCATAATAAAGTCAATGTAACTGACGAAAAGCCAACTTATGAAATTCAAAAGTTACAGCAATTATATATGATATTAAAATAATAGATATACTGTCCTATAAGTGAAAGCTTACAGGACAGTTTTTTATTAAGAGGGGCTTTATTAATCTACCATGCGTTTTTTGCATAGAATTACTGCTATTATCCACGCCAAAATTGTCCATATAGTAATAATGATAACAGGTAAAACAAAATCCATTGTAGAAGATGCACCTGCTAATAATAGTAATTGCGAGCTCGGAAGCCATTCTGCAACTTGTAGTACAGGGAAACGGTCAACAAAAACAAGTGCAAGTGGGCCAAACGAAAAGATACCCATTACTGGCAACACTGCGAGCGATGCTTCCATAGTAGACTTTGCAAATAAACCACAAATTGTTCCAAGAGCTGAGTAGAAAAGTAAAGAAATGATCAAGGCAACGGTAAGCATTGGACTAGGTAAATAGTTGAAAAAAAATAGGCTTAATCCAATAATAATCGCAGAAACAACGGAAACTAATGTACTTTTCCCTATTAAGATGTCACCAAGGGATGCAGGCGAAAGTAATAAACTGCGAAGTGTATTTCGTTCTTTTTCTTCTGCAATTAAACAAGCTTGGATAAAGGCTGTAACAATTGCAAATGTCATATTTACTGGTAAGAAAATCATTTGTGTCGTGTCTGAATCAGATTGACTATAAAAGAATGCTAATATTAGTGGCAGAAAGATCATCGATGAAATTGCATAGTTACGGGAAAATTCCTTATAATCCTTCATGAAAATTGCTTGTATACGTGTAATTGAAATATTCATCATACTAAATCACTCCCTGTAATTTGTAAAAATATATCACCTAAAGTTGGTTCGTTAGTGAATAGACGAGCTACTTGATTATTCAACATCCAATTATGTAGCGCCTCTGCATCTTTTGCGCCACTTTCAATTGTATGAACTAAACCTGTTGTCAATTCGACTGTAATTGTTTGCTCACTATATTGTTGTTTTAAGTCACTTGGTGTGCCGATTGCTCGGATCTTGCCACGATTTAAAAATGCAACTCGGTCACAAAGCATTTCTGCCTCTTGCATATCATGCGTTGTTAGAAATATTGTTGTACCAAGGTCATTTAATGCTCGCAGTCCTTTATAAATATGTGCGGTATTCACAGGATCTAGTGCTGAAGTCGGTTCATCTAAAAAAAGTAAATCAGGTTTATGCAATATGGCACGCGCCAATAACACACGCTGCATCATTCCTTTTGATAATTTATTTACTTTCTTATTACGCTCTCCATATAAATTAACAAATTCAAGCGCTTCTTTAATTGCCGAATGAGGTACATCATATAGTTTACAGAAAAGTAGTAAATTTTCTTCTATTGATAAGCGTGTATAAAGACCGCTATTATCTGTTAAAATACCAAATCGTTTGCGATTTGCACTCTGCTGCATAGCGCTAACAGGCATACCGAAAATAGATGCATCTCCGCTATCATGTTGCAATTGTGCAGTTAGTATTTTAATGGTAGTTGTTTTACCAGAGCCACTTGGACCAAGGAATCCAAATATTTCCCCTTTTTTAATGGAAAATGAAACGTCTGTTAGTGCTTCTTCTTGTTGAAATGATTTTTTTAAGTGACTAACGTCAATAACTGTTGTCATAATAAATCTCCCTCCGTATTGGTGATGCTTTTACTTTATCGCTGAAACAGCAATCGTACATTAGATTTACCGTGAGAGGAGGGAGAATTCTGTTTTTAGGAGAAATAACGTGTTGAGTGGAATCGACTATTTCCTGGGAAATTCGCTAAATTCCGATTAATTCCTTTAACATAGCAAGTTTATTTTTTGATAGTGGCACAACGGTTTTTGTTGTTGTATGAATGGATAAGCTATAACTATTTTTCGTCCACGTAATAATTTCCCGTACTTTTTGTAAGTTCACAATATAGGATCTATGACAGCGGAAGAAGCCAAGGGGGACTAATCGGTTTTCAAGCTCTGTTAATGTTAATGTACATGGATACGATTCTCCTGCAACATATACAAATACATCCCCTTCAATACTTTCTATATAATCAACTTCTGGCGGGTTAAATAAAATAATCTTATCATTTTTTTTCGTTGGGATTTTTTCTATCTTTATAGGTGTAAAAGTAGTTGTTTCTGTGTTTAGCTCTTCTTGTTCAGCGATATCTAATGCGTGTAAACCTTGTGTATCAAGTCTGTTTATTTCGTTGCACGAAGTAATCAAATCCTCTAAATTATTAGATAGTAAAACAATCATCTTTTGTGAAAGGCTTCCTAGTAAATTAATTATTATTTGTTTTGTATGGTCCTCTAAGTTTTGTAACGGCTCTTCGATTACGATCAACGAAGCGGGTGTTGCACACACTTTGATGTAATGAAGCAGCTGTTGTTCACTGTTAGAAAGCTTATTTATTTTTAAATGTTTTCGTTCTGTCAAAGATAGTCGCTGTAGCAATTCATCGACAGATTTTGTAGTGCCGTATAATTTTTTATAAAACGTTACAATTTCACTTACTTTTAAACGTTCGTATAATTGATCTTCTTTTAAATGTACATATGCATTTCCGTCCTTTTGTAAAACCGAAAGTAAATAATGCATTTTTGCACGATCCGTATAAATGCCAGTAATATAGTTTTCTTTGAAAGCAATTGAAAGCTTAGGACAAATAATATTACCTGCCTCAATATAAGGCGCAATTTCAATGTCACATGTTGGCATAGACAAAATCCCCTTTTTTATAAACTGTTTCAATTATACAGCAAACGTCTAAAAATGGAATAATATACAAGTTGAGAGTGGCGATGGTATAATTAATTACTATAAGAAACCACCTGAAGTTGTTTTGTTAAAGAAAGACCAATTTAGTTTTCGCATTAGCGGAAGGAGAGGGCGATTATGATGATTGGTGGAATGGACACGTTGATTTTTTCACAAAAGCTTTAGCTGAATATAGTATGCCATTTGATAAAAAATGCTGCTTGTTTGGGAGTGATTCATAGTGCTACATACAAAATAAAAACTTCTATAAAGGGATTTTTATTTTACCCACTACCTTGCATTGAATAGTAGTATAGGATACACTACTAATTAATGAATAGTAGTGGAGGAGGTTTCGCGTTGAATCCACAATTTAAAAAAGGTGTTCTAAATTTATGTGTGCTCGCATTATTAGATAAACGTGATATGTATGGTTATGAATTAGTGCAGGCGATTTCGATGAAAATTGATATTTCAGAAGGGGCTGTTTATCCGTTGCTTCGTAGACTAACTACGGAAGGTTATTTTAAGACGTATATGGTCGAATCAACTGAAGGTCCTGCGAGAAAATATTATCAGCTAACTGATGAGGGGAAGGCTCAATTAGCTGCACAAAGGTTAGAGTGGTACCAGTTTTACAAAGCGGTGAATGACTTAATAGATAAGGGGTAATCGAAATGGGAGAACAGCGGTTTTTAGCAAAGCTTGAACAGGAATTATATAAGTTAAATGAGCATGAACGACAAGATATTATTCGTGATTTTAAAGAGTATTTCGAGAGTGGTCAGGCAGAGGGCAAAACGCCGGATGAAATGATTGCATCGTTAGGTTCACCAAAGGAACTAGCGGAAGAATTACTAAAAGCATATTCCGAAGAGGAATTTGTGCAAACAGCGAGCACTACATTAGAAGAGGCGTTTAGCAAAGTACACATAGATAGTAATACTACAAATGTGCATGTTTTACCATCACCAACTGGTCAGCTATATACAGAAGTAAAGGGGAAAGGTGAACTAGTAGACCCGGCAATCTCAGTCGAGAATGACACTTTAAAAGTGAAGATTGACCGTAAAGCAACGAAAGTTAAATTTTTTGGCCTAAAATTCAATTTGGGGATGTCAAATAATTCAACGGCCATTATATATTTGCCAGAAAAACTATATGAAAAATTAAAAGTTACAAATGGTATAGGAGAAATAAATATTCAAAAGCTACAAGCAAAAGAAATTGTCTGCAAAGCGGATATTGGTAGTGTTCGCTTGGAGCAGGTGCTTGTAAGCAAATTAAATGTCACAACAGATGTGGGACATATTGGTGTGAAGTCAGTGAGCACAACGACAGCAACACTTAAAAGCGATACGGGCAGGGTAAGTGTCGAACAGGCACGTGCAGAAAACTGGCATTTACAATCAGATGTGGGACTCATTGATTTAAAAAATGTAGATGGAGCTATTGACGCTAGCAGTGACGCAGGCAAAATTAGTGTAGAAAACGAGAGCATTAAAAGACCACTAAAATTACAAACAGATGTTGGTAAAATTTTAGTAAAAGTAGTGAATCGTTTAGAAAATACAACGGTTTATGCAAAAACGGATATAGGGAAAGTTTCGATTTTTGGCGAACGCGGCAAACGCTTTGTTTACGGAACAGGAGAGAATAGCATCGATTTGCGAACAGATATTGGCAATATTACGCTTGAACAAATATAATCAATAAGCCCTATATAATAAAAAAGTCTTATTGCATCTTAGCCAAATGGTTCATAGTCAAGAACTAGTAATTTTGATAAAATGGGAAAATAAAGACACTTTTGTTAGGGGTGGACACGATGACATTTTGGCTAATTTTAATAGGTATTGTATTAATCGGCGTTACAGCTGTTGCAATTTATAAATATGATGATTCAGAATTTAGTAAAGTAACAGATTATTCGTTTTTGGATATGTGGACAAATAAAAAGGTGCACGCTGCTTATAAGCTAATGACGACACTTGATCATGTGAAGGGCGAACATAAGGTTTTGCTGGATTTACAAGTACCGAATCGCAATAGTTCGGAATTTATCGATGCGTTGTTAATTCATGAATCAGGCCTATTTATTATCAATGTTGAGTATAAAAAGGGCTGGATTTCGGGACGTGAACAAGATGTCGAATGGACGCAGCTTTTGCATAATGATAAGCGTGAATTTTTCCGAAATCCAATTCATAATGGGCAACGTAGTATGTATGCATTACGTGAACAACTGCCGGAAATTTCAGCGGACGCGTATAAAACATTAGTATTGTTTACGGATGTTTGCTCATTCCAAAAGATTGAATTACATTCAAAGCAAGTGGACGTAATAAAAACTAAAGACTTAAAAAGATGGTTAACGAATATAGATACAAATATTTTATCACCAACAGAAATTCAAACGATTTATGATACGCTAAAAGGTATGTCTAAATTGAAAAAGCATAATCAAAAATCGGTAACAACACAACCGACAACGAATTAAAAACTCCTGAAAGTAGCAAAGTAACTACTTTCAGGAGTTTTTTATACTAGGATACTATATTAAGAAAATGTTCCACGTGAAAAAATTAATAAAAATGGCAGGAAATTATTTGCTTGTCATTTTGTTTTCTCCATTCCTACTAAGTTAGGAAATCTATCAATAGGTTCAGAAAATACTTTCTTAAGTGGCACCTTTCATGAAGTGCCCATATTTCTGCGCTAGCTCGAATTCTTTATCGATAAAATTCTGCAACATTGTATATGAAATTCAAAATTCCCCCAATGAAGCAGGAAAAAACTAGCTATTTATCGAATATAAACATATGTAACAAGAAATAGATCACTAATTAGGAGGATTCAATTTATGAGACTTCAAGACAAAGTGGCTGTCGTTACAGGTGCAGCTTCAGGTATGGGAAAAGCGATTGCGATTCTTTATGCAAAAGAAGGAGCGAAAGTAGTAGTATCCGATTTAACTTTAGAAGGTGCTGGTGCAACTGTTGCTGAAATTACAGCAATTGGTGGTACGGCAACAGCTGTAGTAGCAGATGTTTCACAAGAGGCTGATGTGCATAAATTAATTAAAGCTGCTTTAAATAGCTACGGGACTCTTGATATTTTAGTTAATAATGCAGGTGTTATGGATAACTTCGCTGGTATTGGCGACGTGACAGATGAGCTTTGGGATAAAGTATTCGCTGTCAATGTAACGGGTGTGATGCGCACGACAAGACAAGCAATGCCGACTTTTTTAGAAAAAGGGGCGGGTGTTATTGTTAACATCGCTTCAGTAGGTGGTTTATACGGTTCACGTGCTGGTGCAGCATATACGGCTTCTAAGCATGCGGTTGTCGGGTTAACGAAAAATACAGCATTCCAATATGCGAAGCTAGGTATTCGTTGCAACGGTATTGCACCAGGTGGAGTTAATACAAACATAGGGGCTTCATTTAAAGAGCCGAATGAAGCAGGGATGGCACATGCGATGGCAGGTGCTAACTTTAATCCGCGTAATGGTGATCCCGAAGAAATTGCAAATATTGCGTTATTTTTAGCGTCAGATGAAGCTAGTTTTGTCAATGGAACAATCATAACTGCAGATGCAGGATGGACTGCTTATTAAAATAATATATCCTTCTACTTAGCGTACAGTTGAGTAGAAGGTTTTTTTACGATGATGAAAGATTAATATTTTCGAGTTAAAATTCTGTCTAGTCATTCGAGTTCTACTAACCCCTAATACTACACTACTGATGGAAGTTTAGTTTTATTTTGTTATGATTGAAAAAAGGTGTAGTTAAAGGAGAAAAACATGGGACAATTATCAAAACGTGAAGCAAGCATTCACTATTTTCAACAATATAAAGAAATCTTTGCTTGTCCTATTTGTAAAAAGGATATGGAAGTAAGTGAAGCAGGAAAAATGTTTTGCGCCAATAATCATTCATTTGATGTGGCGAAGCAAGGCTATATTAATTTAATGACAAAACCTGTTGCTACAATGTATAGCAAAGAATTATTCGAATCACGCCAGCAAATTATTGTAAGTGGTTTATACGATCAAGTACAACAGGAGATTGCCAAGTTGCTAAGTGGCCAGCAAATCATTTTAGATACAGGATGCGGGGAAGGGTCACATTTAGTACGTATTTGTGAGCAGTTGGATGGAGCAATAGGTGTCGGTATAGATATTTCGAAAGAGGGTATTATCGCGGCTGCGAAATATTACGGGGAGAAAATTTGGTGTGTAGGCGATTTAGCGAATAGCCCGTATAAAGCTGACACATTCACTACGATATTAAATTTCCTTTCACCCGCTAATTACGAGGAGTTCAAAAGACTACTTGCGCCTGGTGGTAAAGTTATCAAGGTCGTCCCGCAATCTAGTTATTTAAAAGAGCTTCGAGCGCAAGCTTTTGCTGATTCGGAAAAAGAAAGTTATTCCAATGCACAAACTGTGGAACGCTTTAAAGAGAGCTTTAACAAGGTAGAAGTAAAGCGTGTCACGTATACGGTGCCACTTGCAGTAAATCTAGTGCCAAAGCTTTTAGAAATGACGCCAATGGGCTGGCATATTGAAAATCCTGATGCCATTCAGCTAAAGGCTATTACGATTGATGTAGACATTCTAATAGGGGAGATGTAAAACATGAAAAACATTTTAGTATTAGGTGGAACACGTTTTTTTGGACGTAAATTAGTAGAGCTATTAATTGACCAAGGGCATAATGTAACAATTGCGACGAGAGGTCAATCAGCGAATCCATTCGGAGACAAGGTGGAGCATGTGACACTAGACCGTGCAAAAAAAGAACAGCTGGAGGAGTTAATGGATAACCGTACATTTGATCTTGTGTACGATAATATTTGCTACTCACCGAATGAGGCAAAAGCATTTTGTGATGTCTTTAACGGTAAAATTGGCAAGTTAGTGTTTACTTCTACATTATCAACTTATGAACCGAATGGTGTAGCGAAAATTGAAGCTGATTTTGATCCTTACAGTTACGACATTCGTATGGGAGATACAACAGATTTCACATACAGTGAAGGTAAGCGCCAAGCAGAAGCAGTATTTTATAAATATGCACAATTCCCTGTTGTAGCGGTGCGCTTCCCGATTGTAATGGGGGAAGATGATTATACTGAGCGTCTGCATTTTCATGTGAAGCGTGTGGCACAAGGTGAGGCGATTGGTTTTCTCAACATGGATGCCGAAATGTCATTTATTCAGGCGACAGAAGCTGCGAGATTTCTAGCTTGGGCGGGCGAAGCGAATATTGAAGGACCATATAATGCGACAGCGACAGGCACGATTTCATTGCGAGCGTTAATGGACTTAGTAGAGGAAGCTACAGGGAAACATGCGAAAATATCGCTCGTTGGTAATGACGACATTCGCTCACCGTACGCTATTCCCGCTTCATGGTATATGAATAACGACAAAGCTACAGAAGCAGGCTTCGATTTTACAGATCTTACTAGCTGGTTAGCCAATTTAGTACGAAACATTGCAAAACAATACGCATGATTGAAAACGCTATATGTTTTCGATTAGAATAGACGTATCAAATAAATAAGGTAGGAAACGAATGTGTATAAAATAGCAGCGAATGTTGCGAAGTTCATTTTAGGGGTGAACGGCGCAACAGCAAAAATTTACGGAGAAGAAAACTTGCCAAAAGAGGGCGGTTTTGTTATAGCTTGTACGCATAATGGATATATCGATATTATAAATTTAGGTATATCTGTTTATCCGCGAGAAATTCATTTCATGGCAAAGAAACAGCTATTCGAAGTAAAAGGCTTAGGGTGGTTAATTAATAAATTAAACGCATTCCCAGTCGATCGTGATAATCCGGGACCGAGCGTTATTAAAATTCCACGTCAACTAATTAAAGAAGGGAAAATTGTTGGTATTTTCCCAAGTGGTACGCGTTCAGCAGAGAGTTCTGATTTAAAGCAAGGGGCAATTACAATTGCGCAATTATCGAAGGCACAAATTGTGCCGGCTGCTTATATCGGACCACGTAATATTGGCGAAGTGTTTAAACGTCAAAAAGGTTACTTAGTTTATGGCAAGCCGTTTTCTGTAGAAGGTGGCAAAGAAGCGCGCGATGAGGCAACGCATTTCTTAGAACAGGAGCTAAGCCGTTTAACGGAGGAGCTAAAATCGAAGGCATAGGAGGTAGCTATGATTCGTGTATTATTCGTTTGCTTAGGTAATATTTGCCGCTCACCGATGGCAGAGGCGGTGATGCGTGATTTAGTGGAAAAGAGGGGCTTAAGTGCAGAAATTAAAGTTGATTCTGCAGCAACAAGCTCATGGCATATCGGGGAACCACCGCATAAGGGCACTATGGCAAAGCTGAAGGAATATAATATTTCAATTTCTGGGATGAAAGCTCGCCAGCTTACGGTGGCTGATTTTGAAGCTTTTGGTTATATTATTGGAATGGATGCGAGTAATGTCCGAAATACTCGAGATATGCTGGGGCAACCCGATCATCCAAAGATTTTCCGCTTTTTAGATTTAACGCCACATGAAAAAGACGTACCAGATCCTTGGTATACAGATGATTTTCAAGAAACGTATGACCTTGTAGTAGAAGGCTGTGAGGCATTGTTAGAGAAAATTTTAAATAAGTGAAGTTTTAAAATACTCATAGATGCAACGAGTTTTGTCTTTCTTTCTTCTTTTTATTTATGAGAAAATTAGTGTATAATACTACAGTAATTCACTTATATAAGAAGAGATATTCTCTTAATGAAATAAAACGATATTGAAAGAGAGTGGGACTATGGGTCGTAAATGGAATAATATCAAAGATAAAAAGGCTTCTAAAGATGCAAACACTAGTCGTATTTATGCGAAATTTGGTCGTGAAATATATGTAGCAGCAAAATCAGGTGAACCAGATCCAGAAGCTAACCGTGCATTAAAAACAGTTTTAGAGCGCGCTAAAACGTATTCAGTACCGAAGCACATTATCGAAAAAGCAATCGATAAAGCGAAAGGCGGCGGCGAAGAAAACTTCGATGAATTACGTTATGAAGGTTTCGGTGTAGCAGGGACAATGGTTATCGTGGAAGCATTAACAAATAACGTAAACCGTACAGCGTCGGATGTGCGAGCGGCATTTGGTAAAAATGGCGGGAACATGGGCGTTAGCGGATCGGTTGCGTATATGTTTGATGCAACTGCTGTTTTCGGTATTGAAGGTAAAACTGCTGATGACGTGTTAGAAATTTTAATGGAAGCAGATATAGATGCGCGAGACATTTTAGAAGAAGAAGAAACAGTAATCATCTATGCAGAGCCAGACCAATTCCACGCCACGCAGGAAGCTTTGAAAGCAGCTGGTATAGAAGAATTCACTGTTGCAGAATTAACGATGTTACCACAAACAGAAGTAGCAATTTCAGGCGATGATGCTGCGAAATTTGAGAAAATGATAGATGCATTAGAGGATTTAGAAGACGTACAACGTGTTTACCATAATGCTGACATAAGCGAATAATAGAGGATATGTACTAAAAATCCGCCACTTAAACGATTAAAATTATAAATAAAAAACGTAGTATCCGTAAATGGATGCTACGTTTTTTATGTATTTTAGAGAAAGATCGGCACAATTAGAGAAGGTGTGACATTTTTCATTGTTTAATTTTCGGTTTATGCAATAATGTAGTTGATAGAAATTTCTAAATATATGAAAAGTGGTGATTGAGCTATGAAAATTTTACAAACCATACAAGGAAAACTATTAATATTCTCGTTCTTAATATTTTTAGTGCCTAGCTTAATTATTAGTTTTGTGAGTTATATACAAGCAAAAAATGGACTAGATGAATTAGGCGAAACAATAATAAAAAATAGTGTAGAAACATCGTTACAGTTAATTGAGTCAGTTAATAAGGAAGTTGAAAGTGGTACGATTACATTAGAAGAAGGAAAAGAACGTGTTAAAACGCAGCTTGTTGGGGCGATGAATGAAGAAGGAAAGCGCCCATTGTCATACCCTGCTAGCTTAGGTGCAAACGGCTACATATACATTTTAGATCATGATGGTACATTACTCGGGCACCCAACGCGCGAAGGTGATAATTTATGGAATGATCAAGATGAATCGGGACAATATTTTATTCGAGAAGTAAAAAACGAGGCATTAGCTGGTGGTGGCTTTACATATTATGACTTTGAACTCCCTGGACAAACCGTTGTTGCACCAAAGTTAATATACTCAAAATTAGACCCAAACTGGAACTGGATTATTGCTTCCGGCACATATCTTCAAGACTTTAATGCACCAGCATATGCCCTCTTAAAAGTAATTGGTATTACACTAGCTATTGCTGCAATAATAGGTGGGCTAATCGCAACGTTATTCTCACGTCACTTTGCGGTTCCACTACAGCATTTATCAAAACGTGTTGGCCAAGTTGCTAAAGGAAATTTAACAGTTGAAATTAGCGAGCTTGATAGAAAAGATGAGATTGGTTTATTAAGCAATGGCTTTAATAATATGGTTCTCCAGTTAAAGGCGCTCATTACAGATGTAGAAAAAACGATAACAGAAATCCAATCGACATCGACCAATTTAACGGCTGTTGCCGAGGAAACGACAGCGTTTGGTGAAGATATCGTCAATGTGATGACAGAAGTTGCAAAAGGCGCTACACACCAAGCGTCAGATGCGGAAGAGACGAATCGTTCTACTTTAGAGTTCGCCAAGGAAATTGAAGTATTACATGATAAAAATAAATCGATGCTATTATCATCGCGCCAAATGCGTGAGTCAAATGCACAGGGGTTAGAAAACTTAACAAATTTAAAAGTGAGATCAGAAGAATCGAATGCACTCATTACAAAAGTACAAACGGTATTTGAAAGCCTTATTCAAAAAGTACGCGAAATTGAAGGAATCGTCGGTACGATTAATGAAATTTCAGATCAGACGAACTTGCTGGCTCTTAATGCCTCTATTGAAGCGGCAAGAGCAGGCGAGCATGGAAAAGGCTTTGCAGTTGTAGCAGAGGAAGTACGTAAGCTTGCTGACCAAACTAGCCAAGCAACGGATTTGGTACACAATACATTACGTGGCATTGAAGTGGAAACGAATTTAGTAACTACGGAAATGTCGAAAACATATGCAATTGTACAAAATCAACATGAGTCTGTAACGATGACACAAAATTCATTTAAAGAAATTGAAGCAGCAGTGGAAAATATTATTCATTCGATTGAAGAAGTATCAGCAAGTGTGGGTCAATTGAACTCGTCTAAAAATACAATGCTAACATCAATTGAAAGCATTGCATCAATTAGTGAGAAAAATGCCGCAATGACAGAAGAAGTGACTGCTTCTGTAGATGAACAGCAACGTGCAATCCAACTTGTAACGAATTCTTCAAATGAGTTAACGAATGAAATTGCCGAACTGCAAGAATCGATTAATAAATTTTCAATTCATTAAATATAGAATAGTTGCAAAATAGCTTTCTATAATAAATAATAAGTATAGAAATTTCGAAATCCGAAAAAAAGAAAGTAGGTTTCATATGACGACTTTTAAAGACTATGAATACAAGCGTCCGAACTTGGACGAAATGAAAGCAGCAGTACGTGCCTTAATTGAGGAATTTAAAACAGCAAAATCAGTGGTAGAACAAAGCGAAATAATCGAAAAAATTAATGTGTACCGCAATAATTTTTCAACACAGGCAAACTTAGTTTATGTTCGTGCATCTATTGATACAAAAGATGAATTTTACCAAGCTGAGCGTGATTACTTAGATGAAGTATCACCGCAAGCAGAAGAGATCATTTTTGAATATTATCAAGAGCTTGTGAAATCACCATATCGTGCACAGCTTGAAGAAAAATGGGGCTCGCAATTATTTGCATTAGCAGAAAACCAAATTAAAGGCTTCTCACCTGAAGTAATTGAACTAATGCAAAAAGAAAATAAGCTAGTATCCGAATATAGCAAGCTAGTAGCATCAGCTCAAATTGAATTTGATGGTAAGACATTAACACTTGCACAGCTTGGTCCATACGGCGAGTCTACTGACCGTTCTGTACGTAAAGCAGCACGTGATGCGAGCTTCAATTTCTATGCAGAAAATGGCGAGAAATTTGATTCTCTTTATGATGAGTTAGTAAAGCTTCGCCATGAAATTGCGACAACATTAGGCTATAAAAACTATGTTGAGCTCGGTTATGTGAATATGAACCGAATTGATTATAATGCAGAAATGGTTGCTAAATTCCGTAACCAAGTACGTGATTTCATCGTACCAGTAGCGACGAAATTATATGAACGCCAAGCAAAACGCATTGGTGTAGAAGACTTAAAGTATTATGATGAAGGCTTGAAATTCTTATCTGGAAATGCAACACCACAAGGTTCGCCGGAATGGATTGTAGAAAATGGTAAGAAAATGTATGAGGAATTATCACAAGAAACAGGCGAATTTTTCAACTTTATGATCGAACGTGAGTTAATGGATTTAGTAGCGAAAACAGGGAAAGAGAGTGGCGGTTACTGCACATTTATTGATGATTACGATTCACCGTTTATTTTCTCAAACTTTAATGGCACATCAGGCGATATTGATGTATTAACGCACGAAGCAGGGCATGCCTTCCAAGTATACTCTAGCCGTAATATTGGTATTCCTGAATATTTATGGCCAACATATGAATCGTGTGAAATTCATTCAATGAGTATGGAGTTCTTTACATGGCCTTGGATGGAATTATTCTTTAAAGAACAAACAGAAAAATATAAATTTGCACACTTAGGTAATGCGTTATTGTTCTTGCCTTATGGCGTAGCTGTAGATGAATTCCAACACGTTGTATATGAAAATCCTGAGATGACACCGGCTGAACGCAAAGCCGCTTGGAAAGAAATTGAAGCTAAATATTTACCTCACCGTGATTTTGACGGTAATGAATATTTAGAGAGCGGTGGCTTCTGGCAACGCCAAACGCATATTTATGCGAGTCCATTCTATTATATCGATTATACATTAGCGCAAATTTGTGCTTTCCAATTCTGGAAACGATCTCGCGAAGATTTTGATTCAGCGTGGAAAGATTATGTACACCTTTGTGGACTAGGTGGTTCGCAATCATTTACAAACCTAGTACGTGAAGCGGGCTTAATATCGCCATTTGAAGATGGTTGTGTAGAGTCGGTAATTGGTACAATTGAAGACTACTTAAACTCAGTGGACGATACAAAATTATAATTTCTAAAAAAAGTTTCAAAAGTGCAATTTTGTACTTTTGAAACTCTTTTTATTTCCCTATACTTTAAGTATTCTCTACATTGTGTTTTTTTTGTTCATATGACATGATTATTTATAGTCAAGCTAGATGAAAATAAAGAAAAAAGGTTGTGAGACGATGACAAAGAAATTATGGTTCCAAGTAGGGGTGGGTATTTTACTTGGACTACTTATAATAAAATACTTTATTGAAATTAGATCGATTTTCAATCCAATCATCATCATTATTAAAACGATTTTCATCCCTTTACTGTTAGGGGGGGTACTGTACTACATTACGGAGCCGTTGCAACGAGTATTAGAAAAGCGTGGTATGCCAAGATGGGGCAGTTTAGTAACGATTATTGTGCTATTAGCTGCGGCCATAACAAGTGTATTGTTAATTATCGGTAATCCTATTGCTGCGCAAGTAAACACGCTAGTCGATAATGCACCATATATTGGGGAGGAAATTCAAAAGTTAACAGATTATGTGTTTGATAATAGAGAACATCTTCCACCTCAAGTAGAAGAATTTATCAACTCTTTAGTATCTTCAATCCAAGCCATTGCAGTGACGAGTAGTAAGTGGGTTGTGGGCGTTGTGAGTGGTGCAGTAACTGCTACATTTACACTCATTCTCGTGCCATTCTTTTTTGTGTTTATGTTAAAGGATCATGAGAAATTCGCTCCAAACATTTACGGTTTATTTACTGGGGAGCGCCGTGAATGGGTGAAAGAAACATTAAGAGAAATTGATGTGGCATTACGCAGTTATGTGCAAGGACAAGTTCAAGTTAGCTTTTTACTAGCGTTAATGATGTTCGTTGGTTATTTACTTATTGAATTAAAATATTCATTGTTATTAGCGCTTTTTGCGTTTTTTATGAATATGATTCCATTCATTGGCCCATGGGTATCGCTTGTACCGGCTTTACTTGTTGCACTAATTCAAGATCCCGTTTTAGTAATTTGGGTAGCTATTATTACATTAGTAGCGCAGCAGGTAGAAAGTAATTTCATAACACCAAATATTATGGGGAAATCTTTAGATATTCACCCGTTAACAGTTATTTCAATTGTACTTGCTGCAGGGAATATTGCTGGCTTTATTGGAATTTTAATTGCGATCCCGACATACGCAGTTATTAAAGTTATTGTAATAAATATTTACGATGAACGTAAAAAAATTAAAGAAACTGCTACAAAAACTGTGTAGAGGTGAAAAGGAGAGCTACGTGCTTTCCTTTTTTCTTGTCTAGGAAACGGGTATAATAATATACACATTGAATTTTAAAGGAGTACTTTATGTTAACATTTGAACAAAAACAAGCAATTATTGAATCATTTCCTCAGCTTACGAAAAAAGAAATTTCATTAAAGCGTCTGAACTATCATTTCGAGGAGAGTCTTTACGAAAAAAAGATTGTTGTCGAAAAGTTACATCCAAACGGAAATGGTTTTGTTTTCGTAGGGGATTTATTACCATACGAAAAAGAAGCGGATGATAAAGGACTTGTTAATATACGAGATTATGATGAGAAGGCGCTACGTGAAATTATTGCAGCATCGTTAGAATATTTATCAGAGGATATTGATGATACACCAATCATTGAGGTATGGCGTTCTCGCGATCAAGTGGAATTAAAACTAATTTTTGAAAATCGTTCTTGGGCTGTGTACCATAACGATAATTTAGAAGAAGCATTTGGTACGCGTGAAGCAGCGGTCGAATATTTACTTGCAGAAGGTTTCCGACCAGTAAAATAAAGGTGAGGGATACGATGGAAGAGAAAAATATGTCAGGGAAGAAAATGGCGTATATTGTTATGGGGTTAATTATAGCTACTGCTGTATTTATTGTTCTTGTCATTCAATTTTTTTATATGACATATGATCCTGCAAAATATGGTCGTAAAAATGGCGGAATTGATCAAGGGGGCAAAGGGGAGGAATCAGCTCCTTTGACGAATGACTTGTATGAGGCTATAATTATCTCAAATTCGAGATAATTGTAGGGGGCATTAAAAATGCAACATATTTTCAACGATGGTACGAATGGTAAAACATTATTATTATTGCACGGTACAGGTGGAACGGAACGAGATTTATTAGGTTTAGCTAAAGAAATAGATGAAGAGGCAAATATTTTAAGTGTACGTGGTAACGTACTAGAGAATGGGATGCCTCGTTTTTTTCGCCGACTTGCTGAAGGTGTGTTTGATATGGAAGATTTGCTATTCCGAACAAAAGAGCTGTATGACTTTTTAGATGAGGCTGCACAAAAGTATAATTTTGATCGCCAACAAGTCATTGCAATTGGTTATTCAAACGGTGCTAATATTGCTGGTAGTTTATTATTCCATTATAAGAATGCATTACAGGGCGCACTTTTACATCATCCAATGGTACCGAATAGAGATGCGAGCATTCCTGATTTAACAGGTGTCGATGTGTGGATTGGTGCAGGGTTAAATGATTTCATGTGCCCACCACAAGAATCAGAACAACTAGAATCAATGTTAAAAGCAAAAGGTGCAGAAGTAGAAACGTCTTGGTTTAACTACGGTCACCAATTAACTATGCAAGAAGTACAGGCCGCAAAAGCTTGGTACGCTAGAAAATATGCATAAAGAAAAGCGACAGCTAAAGGCTGTCGCTTTTTTATTTCTTTTTAAAAGGTAACCACCAGTTCCAATCACCGAGTAGTTTCATCAAACTTGGTACGAGCATTAAACGAATTATTGTTGCATCAATCGCAACAGCAATCGCAATACCAACACCTATTTGCTTTACTGGCATGACGTCTGTAAAAGCAAAAGCTCCAGTTATAACAATCATAATGAGAGCGGCTGAAGTAATAATTTTACTCGTAGAAACGAGGCCATCAACCGTCGCCTTCGTATTATCAGAGCCATTTAAATACTCCTCTTGGATTCGAGAAATTAAAAATACTTCGTAGTCCATACTTAGCCCAAATACTAAGCAGAAAACAATGACTGGGATAATGAGCACGATTGTACCGGCTTCAATACCGAAATGTCCGTATTGGAAAATATAAACGAGAATCCCGAATGTCGAACCGAGTCCAATAATGTTCATAATAATAGCTTTTAACGGAATTAAAATTGAACGGAATGCAATCATTAAAATGATAAATGTTGTTATCATAATAATTACGAGAGCGAAGCCAATTTTATCTGCAATTTCATCAAAAATTTCTTGGTTGAATTTGGATTGACCAGCAAGTGTAAATTCTACCCCTAAATCTTTGTCTTTCCATTTACGCACAAAATCTTGCGCTTCACTGGATGCTCCGTTTGCATCTAAATTAAACGACATATACATTTTATTACCTTGTACGTAATAATCACGTGTCATTTCTAAATAGCTCGGGCTTTCTGGGTTAGTGATTGCTTGCTGCCACATATCAACAGAGTCAATTTGTGCAGTTGTAAACATAGAATTGACGTTCTTCACAAGCTTTTCAGCAGATAACTTTTCTTGAATTTCGTACATCTTTTGAAGACCCGCTTCATCCTCCCAGCCATCCACTCGCTCAGCTAATAAATACACAGTAGCTTCATTACCTAAACCGAATACTTCAGACATTTTATCGTATGTTTGACGTGATTCGTATGAAGCTGGTAAGGAGTCTGTTGAAGGAATAGTGAGTTTTATATCTTTAATCGGTAACATTGCAATACTAAGTAAAATCAGGGCTATAAAGATAATAAAGACCGGTCTACGCATTACGAATGCGGCAAATTTCTGCCATTTTGATGTAGATGGTTTCACGCGGAATAGCCGCCATTTATTTAAACGATCGCCAAGTAGTGTAATGGAGGCAGGAAGCAAAGTAAGCCCTGATATTATTGCTAATAATACAACAAGCGATCCGCCAAGTGCGATATTTTGAAAAATTTCAACTTTAATGACAACCATTGCTCCTAAACCAATCATCACACAAAGCGCAGAGAAAATGATTGAGCGACCAGCCGTCCGAATGGCAATTTGAACGGCCTCTTCTATAGATGTTGTTGCACGTTCCTCTCGATAACGATTAATAAAGAGCAACGCAAAATCAATACTTAATGCAAGCCCTAGCATCGGTACAATATTTAGTACGAAAATAGATAAGTTGACTGTATCGCTTAGGAATGATAATACACCGAATGCGACGATAACCGTTGCAGCGCCGATAATAACAGGTAGTAGAGAGGCCACAACAGTACCAAACGCTAACAGAAGCACAATAATAGCGATGGGCATTCCAATTGCTTCAGCTTGCATTAAGTCTTTTTGACTTGCGACATTAATATCTTTAGAGATGACAGGTTCACCTGTGATTGATATGCCTTCTTCATTTGCTAATAGCTCGCGAATTTCATCAACAATCGGAAAATAATCGGTTACCTCTGTGCCAAAGTTGAGCATGGCATAAGCAAAATCATCCTTTTGCAATGCCTCGATACCAACTGGCGAAAGTATTTCTTCAATTTCTTCAATCTGTTCTAAATTTTTTAAAATAGCTGTTATTTCTTCGTCAGTTTTATGTTCAAACAGTACAAAAATTGTTTTCGCAGGAGTGCCAAAAGTATTTGCTAGCTCGTTTATCGTTTCAATATGATCATCTTTGACGAAAAAACCATCTCCTTGTAGTTTACTAGGGAGTTGGATTGCAAAAAACGCCATTACTATAAACAAAATTACCCAAATACCAACAATTGCCTTTGCATATTTTGTAACAAATTTCGAGAATGTCAGCATTTCACGACCACCTTTCTTTATATATATTCAATGCAAATGATTCGGTAGCATTATGTAAAAAAAATCCAGATTACTATTGTAACCCGGATAATTAAATATTAAAAGATTAAGTCTAAAAGGAAGTAAAATGCACTAGACATCAGCGCAGATATTGGCATTGTAATAATCCAAGTCATAACGATTTTACGTGCGGTGCCCCATTTAACACCTTTCACACGTTGTGCAGTACCAACACCCATAATGGCAGAGGAAATAACATGTGTTGTTGATACAGGTAAGTGAATCAAAGTTGCGCCGAAGATAACAGATGCAGAGGCTAAATCAGCGGCAGCCCCATTTACGGGACGGATTTTCATAATTTTTCCGCCAACCGTTTTGATAATTTTATAACCACCGATTGAAGTACCTAGACCCATTGCTATTGCACAGGCCAAACGAACCCAACCTTGAACTTCATCTGTAGATTGTAAACCACCTGCGATTAAAGCCATTGTAATGATACCCATTGCCTTTTGAGCATCATTTGTACCGTGCGTGAAAGACTGAAGTGCAGCAGTACCAATCTGAAGTGTACGGAAGCCTTTATTTGTCTTATAAAGATTAAAGTTTTTAAATAGTACTTTAAATATTGACATTACTATGAATCCGGCAGCTAGTGCGATAAATGGCGAGAAAATTAACGCCTGCAAAATTTTAATGAAGCCAGAGTAGTTTAAAATATCAAATCCTGCTGCAGCAATGGCAGCACCTGCAATCGAACCAATTAAAGTGTGTGAAGAGCTTGATGGAATACCATAGTACCAGGTAACTAAGTTCCAAGTTATAGCAGAACAAAGTGCAGCTAAAATAACAACCGATCCAACAAGTGGCGCTTCAGGTGTTGATAATGCAAATGGGTCAACGATATCGCTGGCAATTGCTTTAGCTACTCCAACGAATGTGATTGCCCCTATAAAGTTCATAAATGCAGCCATTAGTACTGCGACGCGTGGAGGTAACGCACGTGTCGATACTGAAGTTGCAATCGCATTTGCTGTATCATGGAAGCCGTTAATAAAGTCAAATAATAAAGCGAAAATAACGATTAATATTGTAATGAGTAATATTGTATCCATTAAAATTTCTCCCGCTCTTACGCGTTACGCATAATAATAGTTTCAATTGTATTCGCTACATTTTGACAGTAGTCCGCGATTTCTTCTAATTGCTCATAAATATCTTTGAACTTAATTAGACGGATTGGATCTTTTTCGTGTAGGAAAAGTTGTTTGATGGATGAACGTAATACTTCATCGCATTCGCGTTCGTAATCTTTAATTAGAATTGCATGTTGACGCATACCGACTAAATCCTTTTTATTTAAAAGATCCATTGCTTTCACGATTTCGTCTGCAGATTTTGTAATATAGCCTAAAAAATCACGCATCGATTGATCGATATCAGTAAATGAAAACATTTCAAAGTGAGCGATACACCCTTCTGTACCATCTAGTACATCATCCATACGAATCGCTAATGCTAAAATATCTTCACGTTCGATTGGTGTCATAAATGATTTATTTAACATGACGATTAATTCATGAATTAATTTGTCCCCAGCAGTTTCGTATTCCTTCATACGAATGCTAATTTCCTTTAAATCTGCAACTGTTTCAATACGGTAGTTATTTGCGTAATGAACTGACTCTTGCACATTTTCAGCAATTTTGTGTAATGCTGAGAAGAATGGGTCTGATTTTCTTGAACTGAACATGGATTGCCTCCTGAGTGTATATAAAAATTTTATTATTGATAAATTAACCTCACTTATCATAACAAAAACTTTAAAAAATCTACACATTTTTTACGTCTGTATCAACAATCTTTACATTACTGTAATATATATTTTGTTCACATATTAGTGACTTAATAACTATACTGACCTGAAACTTTGAATGAAGGGAAATGAAAATAGTCTAGAATTCCTTTTATATCAACGATTTCGCCATTGCTATGCCCAACTGTTGAATGGTGGGATTGGTATTTAATTACCAATTTTCACTCAACGTAATAAAATGAATTGTAAACGTAATGTTAATGCATATAAATCAATATATGTTTATAAAGCTGAAAATTCCTTAAATTAGAAAATGAGTAAAAAATAAAACTGTCCTAGTAGAAAATGAATTCTTACTAGGACAGTTCGTTTTACATGAAATTTTTTAATTCGTTTTGTAAAAATGGGTTAACATTTAACAAGGCAATAAACGAATCGTATTTTATTCGCTCTTCTTGCGTAGCTTTTTTGCCTGTGAAGTAAGCGCGAATTAAAATGTTTTTTGGGGTGTTTTCCATATCGATAAATTCGAGTATTTGCGTTTCATAACCAACGAGTGTTAATAGTTGGGCACGAATTGAATCTGTTGCTAGAGCAGCGAAGCGCTCACGAATAAGACCGTGCTGCGTCATAATATCAAGTTCTGGCGCATTGAGCTGGCGATTGAGCTCATGCTGGCAGCAAGGAACGCTTAAAATGACCTTCGCGCCCCATTTTACTGCTCGGGCTAATGCCATATCTGTCGCTACATCACAAGCATGCAGCGTCACGACCATATCAACAGACGTTTCTTCATTATAATCATTAATATCTCCGACTAAAAATTGTAAATCATCATATTGTAAATCTTGTGCAATGCGATTACATTCCTCAATAACCTCCTTTTTTAAATCGAGCCCAGTGACACGGATATCTAGACCTTTTTCTATTTTTAAATAGTGATAAAGCGCAAATGTTAAATACGATTTCCCTGAACCGAAATCTAAAATGCGTATTTGGCGATCTTCCGGTAAATGCGCAAGTGAATCGTCGATAAATTCAACGAAGCGATTAATTTGCTTAAACTTATCGTATTTTTGTTTTTTTACTTTGCCGTCCTCGGTTTGTACACCTAGGCGAATAAGAAATGGATAGGCAGTCGCATCATCGAGTAAGTATTGCTTTTTGCGGTTATGTGATAAATTAACCTGTTTTTGCTGTTGTGTTTTGTCTGATTTCCAAAGCACTTTGTTTTTCTTAGAAAGTTGTATTTGGATTGACTGATCTGTAAACTGTGCATGAATTTGGCGGAACTGCTCGAGAAGTAAGTCAAAATGATGAGCAAAAGCATCAAGCTTTACATTTTCATGTTTCAAAATACGTTCATATTGGTATTCAATTTGTATCGTATAGACGCCTTTTAATTGTATTGGTTTTAATTTTATTCTTTTTAGTTCGTTTGACTTTTGCCGAGGCTGGCTAATCGTCGCGTAGATTAATGTTTGTTCTTGTAGCAGCGCTAAAAACTGCTCTTTCATTTGTTGGAATTCCATCGCTATGACCTTCTTTTTCATAAATATATTGGCATTAGTGTATCATAAGAGCACTTTATAAGGGGATTTAAAAGATGAAAGGAAGAAAGAGATTTTATACTAAAAATCTTTTTTAGTAGCTTCCAAAGTTCCGGGTGTATTTGTGCCTTGAGCTTTTATTATGGTACGATAAAGCCAATTATCCGTTACGGGGGCGAACGAATGAATACACTAAAAGAAATTGAAACTTTGAATGAGCGCGGCATTCTAGTTGGCGTAAATTTGAAAAGTGATGAGCATTTCGAATATTCAATGGAAGAGCTCGAAAATTTAGCGGAAGCATTAAATGTTGAGGTTGTCGGGATAGTGACACAAAACTTAGAACGTGTCACACCATCACATTATGTTGGTACGGGTAAAATCGCAGAAATAAAAGCGTTTTATGAGGAAACGGATGCGAATATCGTTATTTTTAATGATGAGTTATCGCCATCGCAAATTCGTAATTTGGAACGTGAACTTGAGTGTAAAGTAATTGATCGTACGATGCTTATTTTAGATATTTTCGGTCGTCGTGCGAAAACACGTGAAGCACAAATGCAAGTCGAGCTTGCCCAATTACAATATATGTTACCCCGTTTAGTTGGACTACATGCTTCGCTATCTCGTCAAGGTGGTGGTACCGGTGGAGGATTTAAAAACCGTGGTGCCGGTGAAACGAAGCTAGAGCTGGATCGCCGTAAAATAGAGGACCAAATTGCCAAGCTGCGCCGCGATTTAGAACATGTACAAGCTCAGCGTGATACGCAGCGCAAGCAACGCCGCAAAAATGCCGTGCCAGTCGTATCCATTGTTGGTTATACAAATGCTGGTAAATCAACCATTATGAATCAGTTGTTACGAAGAATGGGACAGGAAGATTCGAAGCAAGTATTTGAAAAGGATATGCTGTTTGCAACACTTGAAACGTCTGTGCGCAATATCGAGCTTTCAGATAACAAATCTTTTTTACTAACAGATACAGTTGGTTTTGTTAGTAAATTACCGCACCATTTAGTAAAGGCATTCCGTTCAACACTTGAAGAAGCACGTGATGCAGATTTACTGCTACATGTAGTAGACGTATCAAATGAAGAATATCGCTTTATGATGGATGTAACGAATAATACGTTAAAGGCAGTTGGTGTAGAAGATGTCCCGACAATTTATGTATATAATAAGTCGGATTTGGCAGGTGTCGAGTATCCATTAATTAGTGGGGATAATATATGGATTTCAGCGAAACAAGGTATAGGACTTGATGAGCTAATACAAATAATTCGCACAAATATATTTTCTAATTATATACAATGTGAAATGCTTATCCCTTATGATGCAGGTGCTGTTGTATCATATTTAAACGAATATGCGACCATTCAATCGACAAGCTATGAGGAACAAGGAACGTTACTTTCACTTGAAATAAAAGAAGCAGATTATAAAAAGTATGAACAGTATATCGTGAAATAAAAAAGTGTCCCGAAAAAAATTCGGGACACTTTTTCTTTTTTTTAACACACATCATTCAAGATATATAATCGCATAATACGTAAAGATGTTCAAAGAGCGAGGCATCTTGCATCGTCCTGCTGCACAAGCAATACCTATCTAAAAATAATAAAAATTTATTCTAAATATAGTGAATATAAAATAAAACCTTAAATTTCTAACATTTTAATAAAAGCTTGAAAAAATATTTTTCATGCTTTATTGTAATGAAATATAGTTTTCTGACGATTGCAATATTGTGAGTTGAATTGTCATTAAATTTAAAAAGTTTACTAAAGAACGGAAGAGGGTATTTTTATGTTAAGTAAAGATGAAATAGTCAAATCCGTGCCTCAAAAAGGTTTTTTTGGACATCCTAAAGGGCTGTTCACATTATTCTTTACGGAATTTTGGGAACGATTCTCATATTATGGAATGCGCGCCATTCTTATCTTTTTCATGTACTACGAATTACATGAAGGTGGGCTTGGATTAGACCGTGTAACAGCGAACTCAATTATGGCGATTTATGGATCATTAGTTTATATGTCAGGAATTATCGGTGGTTGGCTAGCTGACCGAGTATGGGGTACGCAAAAGGCGGTATTCTACGGTGGTATTATGATCATGATTGGTCATATCGTTCTGTCATTCCCTGGTGGCGTAACAATGTTATTTATATCAATGTTCTTCATTGTTATTGGTACAGGGCTATTAAAACCAAACGTATCATCCGTAGTTGGTGATTTATATGCAGAAAATGATGCTCGTCGAGATGCAGGTTTCAGTATTTTCGTTATGGGGATTAATATGGGAGCATTCCTAGCACCATTAATCGTAGGTGCTGTTTCAGAAGCAACTAATTTCCATGTCGGCTTTGCAATTGCGGCAGTAGGTATGTTTGTCGGATTAATCGTATTCTTGTTAACAAAGAAAAACTTAGGTTTAGCAGGTGCTGCACCAAGCAATCCGATGAACGCGGAAGAAAAGAAAAAAGCAATCCGCAATTTCGCTATTGGAACAATTGTAATTGCGATTGGCGGTTATATTGCCTACTCAACAGGAAACTTAACTATTGAAACATTTAGTTTATTAATTACAGCGCTCGGTATTTTATTACCGATAGCCTTCTTTGTTGTTATGTATCGAAGTCCAAAAACAACGGCAGATGAAAAATCTCGTTTATTGGCATATGTGCCGTTGTTTATTGCAGCCGTAATGTTTTGGGCGATTCAAGAGCAAGGAGCTACTATTTTAGCGACTTATGCGGATACACGTACAGATTTAATGGTAGGAGACTTTAAAATTTCACCAGCGTGGTTCCAATCGTTGAACCCGCTGTTCATAATTATTTTAGCACCTCTATTTGCTTTACTTTGGGTGAAGTGGGGCGAAAAAGGACCATCAACACCTAAAAAATTCGCCTTCTCATTATTTTTTGCAGGGGCATCATTCTTCGTAATGATTATCCCAGCTACCATATCAAGTGGGGATACTTTAGTTAGCCCATGGTGGTTAGTACTTTCATTTTTACTTGTTGTAATTGGGGAATTATTATTATCTCCAGTCGGCTTATCTGCAACAACAAAACTAGCCCCAGCGGCATTCGCGGCACAAACAATGTCTTTATGGTTCCTAACAAGCGCCGCTGCCCAAGCGATTAACGCACAACTAGTTCGTGTATACGAAGTAGTGAGCGAAGCAACGTACTTTGGAGTGCTAGGTGGTATATCTGTCGTACTCGGCTTGATTTTATTAGTATGTACACCAATCATCTCGAAAGCGATGCGCGGAGTGAAATAGAAAAAAGAACAATCTCAAAAATATTTGGGATTGTTCTTTTTTTGTGCGACTAAAGGGAAATACTTAAAATTCTGATTATGTAATTATTATCCCGTGGTATATAATGGAATTGTGGATTGCTCGAGGATGATGTTAATGAAAGAACATTGAATCAGTTAGCACCGAAGATTTACTCTTTTCATTTACACAGTGCTGCGCATGGGCAGGCTATACAAAAGGAGGCTGTGAAAATATGTTAGAATTAGTTGTTGTAAAAGAGATGGAGACATTAGATGAACTAGAACAAGTAAGACAACTAGAACAGGCGATATGGTCAACATCCTGTACACCGATTCACCAGCTTGTTGCTTTTATTAATAATGGCGGTTTTGTATTAGGAGCTTATTTGAATGATGAGTTAATCGGGTTTAACTACAGTTATGCTGGGTTTGTTAGTGGTGAGCACTATTTATACTCGCATTTATTTGGTGTAAAACGAGAATTTCGCGAGCTAGGGGTAGGCGAATTATTAAAGCTATATCAAAAGGAACAAGCGCGTTCATATGGTCATAGCAAATGTAAGTGGATATTTGATCCACTCGAAACGCGTAATGGTTATTTAAACTTTACTAAATTACGTGGCTATGCAACAACGTATGAGGCGAATGTATACGGTCAATTAAATGATGACTTTAATAAAAAATTACCGTCAGATCGTGTTTTTGTCGAATGGCAATTAGAAGACGACGATGCACTTCGCTGGTATGCTAAAATTGAGGAGCTGCTAGAGGAAGCAGAGGAATTAGTACCTTGGTCCTTTAGTCTTGTCGGGTTACCTATGCTTGATGCGCAAAATATATTTGATCCGGCATTATCGTATCACCGAGATGCATATTTACTACCAGTGCCACAGTATTTCCAAAAAATAAAAGTTGAAAGCCCCGCGTTAGCAGAAGACTGGCGTTATAAAACGCGTACAATTTTTGAAACGATGTTTAAACAAGGTTATGCAATTATTCATTTAGTAAAAGGGCAAGGTCAGGAAGCCGTTCATTTTTATTTACTAGTAAAAAAATCACTGTTCGCTCTGTAAAGGAGACAGTATGAAAATAACAAAAGTAACGATATACACGATGAAGATGCACATGAAAAGCCCTTTCACAACGAGCTTTGGTACACTTCAAAATAAAATATTCTTATTAATAGAGGCAAAAGATGAATCAGGACTTACCGGTTGGGGTGAAGGGGTCGCATTTGATGCACCTTGGTATACAGAAGAAACGGTAAAAACAATGTATCATATGTTGGAGGATTTTCTTATCCCAATGCTATTAAATAAAGAAATCACACATCCTGATGAAGTGAGTCAGCTTTTTGCACCAATTCGCCGTAATCAGATGGCGAAATCAGCAATTGAAGGCGCAGTATGGGATATCTACGCTCAGCAAAGAAACATACCGCTTTCTCGTGCACTTGGAGGTGTGTCCGATAAAATTGAAGTCGGCATTAGTATCGGGTTGCAAAATACGACTGAAGAGCTATTAACAGTTATTAGTGGATTTTTACAAGAAGGCTATAAGCGCATTAAAGTAAAAATTAAACCGGGAAACGATGTCGAGTTAATTCGTTCGATTCGTTCGCGCTTCCCAGATGTACCACTTATGGCTGATGCTAATTCAGCATATACATTAGCTGACATGGAGACGCTAAAGGCACTCGATTCATTTAATTTAATGATGATCGAACAGCCACTTGCATGTGATGATATTGTCGATCATGCACGATTACAAAAGGAAATAAAAACACCGATTTGTTTGGATGAAAGCATTACTTCTTTTGAAGATGCAAGAAAAGCAGTAGAATTAGGTAGTTGCAAAGTTATTAATATTAAAATTGGTCGCGTTGGTGGGATTACAGAGGCGAAGAAAATTCATGATTACTGCGCAGAGAAAGAGATCCCAGTATGGTGCGGTGGTATGCTGGAGGCAGGCATTGGTCGAGCACATAATATTGCTCTAACCTCGTTATCGAACTTTGTAATGCCGGGCGATACGGCAGCTTCAAATAGGTACTGGGAAGAAGATATAATTATGCCTGAAGTAACAGTAGAGGACGGTTTTATTACTGTGCCGACAACTGTAGGTATTGGCTATGAAGTGAATCGTGCAGCAATTGAGAAATATTGCATTGCAATTAAACATTATATGTAACTAAATATTGATAAAGTAACTATAGGTTGTTTGAAAGTACGATGAAGTACTTTTGAACAACCTTTTTCAATGCAACGTAATTGTGAAAAAATGTGCTATTAGAATGATACATAGAGGCTGTTTTTGTTAAAAAATACTGAGAATCGCTCAAAAAAGACCGAAATGATTTTATTTTCACATAACTTCATTGATTATCGTTCTCAATCGCAATTTGATTTTCAATATATACCTCGCTATAATGGGAAACAGAGATAATATGATAATCATTTTCAATGAGAATCGTAAAATATAGAAGATTAACGGAGAATGAGATGAAACTATGGTATTTAATTGTCGCCACTGTAATACTGTCATGCATTTCCTTATTCCTTGGTGCGAAAGATATTACGCCACTGGATTTGCTTGATTTTTCTTCAGAAGAGACAGAAATATTTATAATTAGCCGTGTACCCCGATTAATTGCAATTATTTTAGCAGGTGTCGGCATGAGTATCGCTGGTTTAATTATGCAAAGCTTAAGTAGAAATAAATTCGTATCGCCAACAACAGCAGGTACATTAGATGCTGCAAAACTAGGTGTCTTAGTCGCAATGATTTTTACGAGTGCTACTCAAACACATAAAATTGTATTTGCCTTTACATTTGCATTATTAGGTACGCTGTTTTTCATGCAGTTATTAAACCGTATCAAGTTTAAAGACGCAATTTTTATTCCACTCGTTGGAATTATGTTCGGGAATATTTTATCCTCGGTAACGACATTCTTCGCCTATAAAGCGGATATTCTACAAAACGTTTCAGCTTTTATGATGGGTAGCTTCACGCTTATTATTAAAGGAAATTACGAGTTATTATATGTGAGTATTCCTATTGTATTTATTACGTATCTATACGCAAATCGTTTTACAGTAGCGGGGATGGGAGAAGATTTCTCCAAAAATCTCGGTGTAAAATACAAATTTGTTGTTAATTTAGGGCTAATCCTTGTAGCACTTATTTCTACAACAGTAATTTTAACTGTCGGTGTTATACCGTTTTTAGGGTTAATCATACCAAACATTGTTTCTATTTATAAAGGAGACAACTTATCGAAAACATTACCGCATACGGCTGTGCTTGGTGCACTATTCCTGCTTGCTTGTGATATTGTTGGTCGTCTTATTATTTATCCATATGAGATTCCAATTAGTTTAACAGTAGGTGTGATTGGTGGCGTGATTTTCCTAATCATGTTGTTTAGGGGGCGAGCATATGCGAAATAATGCGCTTAAATTAGGGATTTTAGCAGTACTAAGTATTATTTGTATTGCCCTATTCGGTCTTTACGATATTAAAGGAAGTTTTGATTATGCCTTTCCACGTCGTATGATTAGAGTAATGGCAATGATTGTAACGGGGGTAGCAATTGCGTATTCAACTGTCGTATTCCAAACGATTACGCATAATCGTATTTTGACCCCTTCTGTTATGGGGCTTGACTCGATGTACATGGTTGTGCAAACACTTATTTATTTCTTCCTTGGATCTTCGTCGATCTTAGTTATTAATAAATATTTCAACTTTGGAATTTCAATAATTGCAATGGTGCTGTTTGCGCTTCTTTTATATCGCATTTTATTTAGAGCCGACAAGCATACAATCTACTTTTTATTACTTGTTGGGATGATTCTTGGGACTCTACTCGGAAGTATTACAACGTTCATGCAAGTTATTATTGATCCGAATGAATATACGGCTTTGCAAAATAAAATGTTTGCAAGTTTTAATAACGTGAACGGAGATTTGGTTTGGGTGGCAGCGGCTATCTTGCTTGTCGCATTTATATACGGCTATACAATTATGAACAAATTAGATGTTATGTCGCTTGGTCGTGAAACAGCGATGAATTTAGGTGTTAACTACGACCGGATTGTTATGAATGTATTAATTTTATCATCTGTATTAATTGCTACTTCAACAGCACTTGTTGGACCGATTATGTTTTTTGGTTTAATTGTAGCGAATCTCTCGTATCAATTCTTTGCAACGTATAAGCATACAGTTCTTATTGCGGGTGCAAGTTTAATTAGTATTATTGCATTAGTCGGTGGTCAGTTTATTGTAGAGCACGTCTTTGAGTTTAGTACGACGTTAAGCGTAATTATTAACTTTATTGGCGGCGTATACTTTATCTATTTATTACTGAAAGAGAGTAGGGCGGCAGGATGATTCAAGTAAAGAGCTTAAGCAAATACTTCGGCAAAAAAGCCGTTGTAGAAGATGTGAACGTAACAATTGAAACAGGTAAAATTACGTCGTTTATCGGACCAAATGGTGCGGGTAAATCGACATTATTATCGATGGTCAGTCGCTTATTAAGTGCAGATACTGGAGAGGTATTGCTCGATTCAAATGATGTTCGTCAGTGGAAATCAGAAGAGTTTGCAAAGCGTGTATCCATTTTAAAACAATCAAACTTTATGAATGTGCGTCTAACTGTCCGTGAATTAGTATCTTTTGGTCGCTTCCCGTATTCACGTGGTCGTTTAACATCAGAAGACATTGTGCATGTTAACCAGGCATTAGAATATATGAACTTGCTTGAAATGGAAGATAAGTTTCTAGACGAACTATCAGGTGGTCAACGTCAGCGCGCCTTTATCGCAATGGTTATTGCTCAAGATACGGATTATGTTTTGCTAGATGAGCCATTAAACAATTTAGATATGAAGCATTCTGTTCAAATAATGAAAATACTACGGAAGCTTGTTGATGAACTTGGTAAAACAGTTGTGATTGTATTGCATGATATTAACTTTGCATCTGTTTATTCAGATCGCATTGTAGCTTTAAAAGATGGACGTGTTGTAAAAGATGGTCCTACAAACGAAATTATTAATTCAGATGCGCTTAAACAAATTTATGACATGCATATCCCTGTTCAAGAGCAAGATGGCTGTCGAATTTGTGTATACTTTAACTCGCATTCTTAATGTGTAGTTGAGAATGACTTCGGAAATATGTAAAATAAAACTTTAAAAAATATAACGAATTCTATATAAAATCCTTTATAAACATTGATTTATAAAGGATTTTATAGTTTTGGAATTATGTGACTAAAATTTGTGGAAACAGTTGACAATGAGAATCATTGTGACTATAATGAGAATTGTTCAAATGATAATGATAATCATTACGAGCTGGCAAACAACAATAATACCATTTTTAAATAAAGAATAGGAGAGTTTTAACAGATGAAAAACTGGAAATTACTTACCGTACTTATAGCGATGCTAGTATTCGTACTAGCTGCTTGTGGATCTTCAGACGAAGGGACAAAAGAAAAAGAAGAAACAACTGGTTCTACTGGAAAAGAACAAACGGAAAGCAATGAAGAAGCTTCAGCATTCCCAATGACTATTAAATCAACTGTTGAAGGGTATGAAGATGTAACTTTTGAAAAAGCACCAGAAAAAATCGTAGTATTTGATTACGGTTTCCTTGATACTTTAGACGCGTTAGGTGTTGAAGTAACAGCTGTTGCAAAAGGTAACTTCCCTGAGCACTTAAGCAAATTTGCTGATGATAAATATTTAAATGCTGGCGGTTTAAAAGAGCCTTTATTTGAAGATATTGCTGCTATGAAACCGGACGTTATTTTCATCTCAGGCCGTCAAGGTGACGCTTACGAACAATTAAAAGAAATCGCTCCAGTTGTATTCGTTGGTACTTCAAACGACGATTACTGGAACTCATTCCATGCTTCAGTACAAATCGCTGCTGACTTATTTGGCAAACAAGCAGAAGTTGACGCTAAATTAGCAGAAATTGATGCTGCAATTGAAGAAGTAAAAGCTATCTCTGGTGCTTCAGATGAAAAAGCTTTAGTAACACTTTACAATGAAAAAATCTCAGCTTACGGTCCAGGTGCTGGTTCACGCTACGGTTTCGTACACAGCGTATATGGTTTCCCAGCTGCAGCAGAAGATCTTGAAAACTCAACTCACGGCGCACAAATCAGCTATGAGCAAATCCTTGAAATCAATCCTGATATTTTATTTGTAGTCGACCGTTTAGCTGCTACTGGTGAGAAATCAAATATTTCAGAAGCATTCAATAACGATATTGTTAACAAAACAAACGCTGCTAAAAACGATAAAATCATCTACTTAAACGGTGCTCTTTGGTATTTAGCAGGTGGCGGTTTAACTTCTGAATTACTAAAAGTAAACGAAATCAAGGCTGCATTACAATAATAAATACAGAGCTGTCCTTATACAGGGCAGCTTTTTTTAAAAGGGAGGTTAGAGTATGTTCATTCAAATGAGACGTTTTATCGTCACAGAAGGCAATGCAGAAAAAGTGCTAGAGCGTTTTACGCGTAAGCCAGATCAAGGGCCATCTTTAGTTGAACAACAACCAGGTTTTATCGGTCGTGAAATTTTAGTGAAAAAAGTACGTCGTGGTGATGAAGAAGTAGTAATGATTATTCGCTGGGAATCAGAAGAGGCATGGAAAAACTGGGAGAAGAGCCCTGAGCATATTGCGGGTCATAAGGCGAAGTTAAAAGAAGGTAAGCCTGCACAACCAGAATATATTATTGAATCATCCCACGCAAATTATATGGTTGTAGAGTAAGCGCTCAATATCGAGTGCTTTTTTTGTTTTCTACATGTTTTTAAAGTAGTTTATTCATATAATATGTTAAGATAACGGAAGAAAATTAAAGGTGGAATATTGATGAACAAAAGGATGTATCTATTAGCAGTTGTAACATTATGTATTTTCTTCGGGCTTCGTATAACTTATAATACACCTAGTATTATTGCATTTGATGAAAAGATGTCCGATTTACTTGAAGGCAATACATTTATTATTTTCTTTCATTATATCGGAGAGCCCATTTTTGTCGTTCTTGTTGGGCTAGTTTTAATGATATGGTTATGGGTACGTGAGCGTAACTATCGTGGGATGTTTTTTGTATTGCTTACTTTTGGCGCCGGGAATGTGGTAAATCAGCTATTAAAAAAATGGGTTGAACGTCCGAGGCCAGAGATGCTTGACCAATTAACTTCGTATAGCTTTCCGTCAGGGCATGCGATGACGGGCATGTTATATTTACTTACAATCGCTTATTTATTATCGGAAGTGTTAACGGATCAGAAAAAAGTGCTACTCGTGTGGGTTATAGCACTCGTGTTAATATGCTTAATTGGTTTATCACGCATTGCAGAAAGCCGCCATTTCGCTTCAGATGTTCTTGCAGGATGGAGTATAGGTTACACATGGTTTGCTATTTGCGTATTCTGGTATGAGCGTCGCAAGCGCATTTTTCATTCGGTGAATTTACAAGAACGTTAATTATTATGGGAATTACCAAGGGTGCGTCTGAAAAGTCATTTTAAGACCCCGATTTGCGACGAAGATAGTGATATTTCGATATGACAACTGCGTAAATAAATGTATTATGAAAAATTTATTATAAAAATACTAGGCTGTCATGTAGGTTATTACTTATAGGCAGCCATTATTTTTTATCTTTTAAGTTGGTTATTAACAAAAAGTGTTACTTAGTCTAAAAAAGTTGTTATCGGGAAACATTTCGCATATAATACTATTAAAATATGAGAAATGGTGGAAATTCATGGAGGGTAACGTATTATTAGCACTTGGTTTAACATTGTTTGCAGGGCTTGCAACAGGTGTCGGAAGTTTGATTGCCTTTTTTACATCGAGAACAAACACGAAATTTTTATCCGTCGCGTTAGGCTTTTCAGCAGGTGTCATGATTTATGTATCATTAGTAGAGATTTTCGTTAAAGCTAAGGATTCACTAACAGCTGCGCTAGGGGTTAAAGAAGGTTATTGGATGACCATTTTGGGCTTTTTTGGTGGTATTTTACTTATCGCGCTTATCGATAAATTTATACCGAATAAAAATAACCCACATGAAGTGCGGACAGTAGAAGATGTGAATGCTGTTGAAGGTAAGCAAATTGCAGAGGCAGATAAATTGATGAAAATGGGAACATTTACGGCACTCGCAATTGCGATTCACAATTTCCCAGAAGGCATCGCGACATTTATGTCAGCTCTTCAAGATCCGAACCTTGGAATAGCGATTGCTATTGCTGTTGCAATTCATAATATTCCAGAGGGGATTGCTGTCGCTGTGCCAATCTTCTATGCAACAGGTGTACGTATGAAAGCATTTAAATTGTCGTTACTTTCTGGGTTAGCTGAGCCTGTAGGAGCACTTGTCGCATTTCTTATTTTAATGCCTTTTTTAAATGATATTATGTTTGGTGTTGTATTTGCCGGTGTGGCAGGGATTATGGTATTTATTTCTCTCGATGAATTATTACCAGCAGCGAAAAAATACGATGAAACACATTTATCGATTTACGGTTTAGTCGCAGGAATGGCTATGATGGCGGTTAGTTTAGTATTATTAGCATAAATATGTGTATATCTTGTGCAAAAGAAGTAAGAACCCTCAAACTGATTTTCTAATTAGAGGGTTCTTTTTGCTATACTTATATATTTATATCTCTATCCCAAAAGCGCTGTCGTGTAATTATTTTAATAAAGTCATCGCCGAAATTTGGGTTTCCTGTTGCAAAAAGTATGCCAGGGCCAATTGGAGCATTAATAGCATTAAAGTATGATGCTCCACTAGAAGCGATTCCAATTGGCTTGTAATGTTTATAAGCTTGTCGAATATAGTCCGTCATATCACTATTAAACTTCGCTTGATCAGTAGCTGTTCCACCAACGACATATAAAGAATCGAAGAGAACTGGGGCTGTCGTTAAAAATGTCTCATCCACTTGTAGTTTTGCACCGTCCAAACTTGATACAGGATTGAGCTTTTCTGATATCACTTTATAGCACACACCGTAACGTTTGAATGTTTTTATCATTTGATTTACTTCAGCTGCATTAAAGTTCTTTCCGATAAGAATGCCTACTTTTAATGTTTGAGGTGCGAATGTCGTATTTTTTTGACTTAATGCAGGGGAGGAAGCTGTGATATTCACTTGCATCCCTTTCGGAGGATTTACGCCTAGGCGATCAGCAAGTGTCGTAGCTAAAGCTTGATCAACATGGACAAACATATTCACAACTTGCTGTCTAACACTTCTGCTTTGCACTTTCCCAACTTCAAATGTAAAGGCATCGAGTATATGTTGTTTTTCAGGTGGAGACATACTATTCCAAAATAGCCTTGCTTGTGAGAAATGATCATTAAAGGATTGGCTTCTTCCTTGAATAACACGCCCCTCGACTTTATCTGCATAATGAACATACCCGCCTTCAGCTGCAGTGCTTGTCGAAGGGGTATTGTTGGCAAGTGAATTTTTATGGTAGCTTACTTTTCCTACATTAATCATTTGGCGGCTAAATCCGTTGCGCTGATTATTATGGAACGGACATAGTGGTCGGTTAATAGGTATTTCAGTAAAGTTTGGACCGCCAAGCCGTAACAATTGTGTATCTAAATAAGAAAATAATCTTCCTTGAAGTAAAGGATCATTTGAAAAGTCGATACCGGGTATTACATTGCCTGGATGGAACGCTACTTGCTCGGTTTCTGCAAATACATTATTAACATTGCGATTTAGCGTTAATTTACCAACTTTTTTTACGGGAATAAGCTCTTCTGGCCATATTTTTGTTGCATCTAAAATATCAAAATCGAATTTAAATTCATCGGCGGGGTCGATCATTTGTACACCAAGTTCATATTCTACAAAATTACCAGCTTCGATTGACTCCCATAAATCACGGCGCTGGAAATCAGGATCTTTGCCGGAGATTTGTTGCGCTTCATTCCAAACGAGTGAATGGACACCAAGTATAGGTTTCCAATGGAACTTTACAAATTTAGAATGTCCATCTGCATTGACCAATCTAAATGTGTTAACACCGAACCCTTCCATCATGCGGAAATTTTTCGGTATTGCACGGTCCGACATAAGCCACATAACCATATGGGCCGTTTCTTGATTGTTTGCAACAAAATCCCAAAATGTGTCGTGCGCTGTTGCAGCTTGTGGTATTTCGTTATGTGGCTCAGGTTTAGCAGCATGAATAAGGTCGGGGAATTTTAGAGCATCTTGAATAAAAAACACAGGGATATTATTGCCTACTAAATCGAAATTTCCATCTGGGGTATAAAACTTCACCGCAAATCCACGTACATCTCGAGCGGTATCTTGTGAGCCTAAACTACCGACAACATTTGAAAATCGAACGAATACAGGTGTTTTTGTGCCTGGCTTTTGTAAAAATCCAGCTTTCGTAAATGGAGTCATTGATTCGTATAATTCAAACTCGCCATGTGCGGCATATCCTCTAGCGTGGACGACACGCTCTGGAATACGTTCGTGGTCAAAGTGAGTGATTTTTTCGCGGAAATGAAAGTCCTCCATTAAAGTCGGTCCTCTTAACCCTGCTTTTAAAGAGTCTTCATCATTTGAAATTTTCACACCTTGATTTGTCGTCATCTTTTTTCCGTCATTATTCACTGTAAAGCCTTCAAGCTGTTGCTCTTTTTTGTTTAATTCGTCATTATTTTTTTGATTATCCATTAAATCTCCTTTCTAAATTTTGAATACCAAATAGCACAAAACTTAATAAAATATATGTGCATTTCATTTTTTCATGTATATAAAAACTATCCGTTTTGGCACAAATAAAAGAGACAGCAATTTTTAGGATTCCAAATAGCTGTCGCCTCTAAAGGTTATTTTATTTAATAATATTCGATGTGAAGGTAATATATGTTAGGATGCTGTTGTTATGTTTTCAGATGCAACGGTAAAAACTTTATTTACATGATTGGCATTTTCGATTTCATCAATAACAGCAACAGCAAAGTCAGCGTAGCTTATATAGCTATTAAGTTGTGAATTGACAACTAGATGTTCCTTACCGAGTACATAATGTCCTGTGCGCGGACCTTCTGAATCGAACATTGCAGAAGGGCTAAGAAATGTCCATTGAACTGTAGAGTTACGGAGGTTTTCTAAATTTTGAAGCTGGTATTTAGCTACTGTAGCTAAATGCTCAGGATAATCGCTAATTTCAAGTAGGCGTACCGTTTGATCACGGTCTACAAATAAACAACCTGCGCTACCGACGACGAATAATTTAGTATTTGTAGGTTGTAAAATTGAAATTAAATGTTTGCCTGCATCAACATGCAAATGCTCTTCGCCGTTTGCTGGGGCAAAGGCATTAACTACATAGTCGAACGATTCTATGTCAGTTGCTGTGAGGTCGAATAAATCCTTCTCAATCGTTGTAACAGGCTCTTTTAAAGTCGCTTTATTTTTAACTATTGCAGTCGCATCATGGTTTCGCATGAGCGCCTCTCTTAAAATATGACTACCTGCTTTACCAGAAGCAGCAATTATTCCAATTTTCATAGAAACGTCCCCTTTCATTCACAATATTTTATTAGTATATCCATAAATAAAAGTAATTATTCCCTAAAAAAGCAGTACAAACATAATAGTTTGTACTGCTTTTTTATATTTCGGTAACTTGTGAACCATTTGTATCGGCTGTTGTTAATACAATTTTGTGAGCAGGGAATTGCTCTTTCATTTCCGTAACAAATGCGTCAGCGATATTACTTGGAATTATAGAAATTAATGTCGGACCAGCACCGCTCAAAGCTGTTCCATATGCACCAGCAGTTTTGGCGGCTGCTTGGATTTCAGAGTAAGCAGGAATTAGTTTTGCGCGGAATGGCTCATGGAATAAATCAGCCTCCATATAATGACCAATCCGTACATAGTCTTTTGCCATTAACGCCGCTGCTAGCATATTGCCATTTGCACTAGCACGCACTGCATAAGAGCGGTCAAATTGCGCTGGTAATATATCACGTGATTCAGCTGTTTTTAATTCAACGTCAGGGATAAAGACGACGAAAGATGCATCGACTTCGCGTACATGCATCGTATCTACAATTCCATTAACATCCATAGCGGAAATTGTTAGTCCACCTAGAACGGAAGCTGTTGCATTGTCAGGATGTCCTTCGATTTGAGATGAAATGTTTAGTTTATCCTCTATAGTCAGTTGTAAATCACATATAATATTTGCAAGTTCGACTGCTGCAACAATAGCAGCTGCACTACTACCTAAACCACGTGCCAGTGGTAATTCACTTGTCATTTCCACGCGACAGCTAGGAAGCGTTTTACCGAATTGGTCAGCAACTTGTTTTGCAATTTTATAAATAAGATGATGTTCAACTGTCGTATCAGTCGGTACATTATCACCTGTATGAATAAATTCCCACTCGTCTTGAGGCGTGACATGTAAAGATAAATAAAGTGACAAACCTAGCCCGATTGAATCAAAGCCAGGACCTAAGTTTGCTGTACTGCCAGGCACTTTTATTTGCCAGCTCATAGTACACCCTCAATATATTTGCGAATTTCTTCTTCATCATTTTTTAGTGATACTACATCAACTGTTGAAACGCTCATTGCTGTATCAGGGTCTTTTAAGCCGTTACCAGTAAAGACAGTTACTACTTGGCTACCTTGAGGAATTTTGCCAGCTTCTACAGATTTGATGACACCTGCAAGAGAAGCTGCAGAACCTGGTTCAACGAAAATACCTTCTGTGCTCGCAATTATTTTATACGCTGCTAAAATTTCTTCGTCTGTTACAGAGTCGATTATTCCGCCTGATTCATCACGTGCTGCTTCTGCAAACTTCCAACTAGCAGGGTTTCCGATACGAATTGCTGTTGCTACAGTTTCAGGATTAGTAATTGGCGCACCTTGCACAATGGCAGCTGCACCTTCTGCCTCGAAACCGAACATTTTTGGCAGACCAGAATTTTTTGCTTCATTATATTCTTTAAAACCTTTCCAATATGCAGTAATATTTCCTGCATTACCAACCGGTATGCATAAGAAATCGGGCGCTTTTCCTAATGAATCTACAATTTCGAATGCTGCTGTTTTTTGACCTTCTATTCGGTATGGGTTGACAGAGTTAACGAGTGCAACGGGTGTTGTTTCGCTTACTTGACGTACAATATTCAGTGCATCGTCGAAGTTCCCATCAATTTCGATAATTTTTGCACCGTACATACAAGCTTGTGCTAATTTACCAAGTGCTACTTTACCTTTTGGAATAACGACGATTGATTGGATACCAGCACGTGCTGCATAAGCTGCGGCTGCGGCAGATGTGTTTCCTGTAGATGCACAAATAACACATTTCGAACCTGCCTCGATTGCTTTTGCAACAGCGAATACCATTCCGCGGTCTTTAAAAGAGCCAGTAGGGTTTGCGCCTTCGATTTTTCCGTATAGCTCAATGCCTAATTTCTTTGACAGATTAACTAAAGGAATTAAAGGTGTATTCCCTTCGTTTAATGATAGAGCAGGTGTATTTTCATTGACAGGTAAGTATTGTTTATATTCTTCGATAAGACCTTTCCACATGACGAAATTATCTCCTTTTGTTCTCACTAGATGAACAATTGTTTTTGTATAAAAGACATTTTAACGCTCCTACGATTCTATTTCAATAGGAGATAGCTAAATTATCTAAACAATTTGATATTTAAAGTTTTTATTGTCACTTTATTGAAATAAATGTATAGTATACATGTTAAGTCAAGTGTAAAGACAGGTGGTAACTATCAATGGGGAAAAATGAAACACAGTCAATTTCACGCAACAAATTACTCGGTGTAGCAGGTCTCGGTTGGATGTTCGATGCAATGGATGTAGGTATTCTGTCGTTTGTCATCGCGGCACTTGCTGTAGATTGGGGACTAAATTCAACTCAAATGGGGTGGATCGGAAGTATTAACTCGATCGGTATGGCAGTAGGGGCGCTCATGTTCGGTGTCTTTGCAGATAAAGTTGGGCGCAAGAAAATTTTTATGTGGACGCTTGTGTTATTTTCTGTAGCTAGCGGTCTATCAGCGCTAACTACAACTCTCGCAGCGTTTATGATTTTGCGCTTTTTCGTTGGCATGGGACTAGGTGGGGAATTACCAGTTGCATCTACATTGGTATCGGAAAGTGTCAAAGCAGAAGAGCGCGGACGAGTTGTCGTATTATTAGAAAGCTTTTGGGCAGCGGGCTGGTTAATAGCAGCGGTCATTTCTTATTTTGTTATTCCGGCAGATTTTTGGCCGATTGAAGGATGGCGCGTCGCATTAATTTTAACTGCGTTACCGGCGTTTTATGCCATTTATATTCGCATGAAGCTACCGGATTCTCCACAATTTTCAGTAAAAGTAGAAGCAAAGAAACGCTCAATTGTACAAAATATTGCAGATGTGTGGTCACGTAAATACGTAAGATCCACTTTTGTTCTTTGGACGTTATGGTTTACAGTAGTATTTTCATATTATGGTATGTTTTTATGGCTTCCTAGTGTAATGGTCGGAAAAGGTTTTGATTTGATTTCGAGCTTTAAATATGTGCTCATCATGACATTTGCACAACTACCAGGATATTTTACAGCCGCTTGGTTCATCGAAAAGTTTGGGCGTAAATTTGTCCTCGTTACTTATTTAATTGGGACGGCAGCTAGTGCGTTTGTATTTGGTAATGCAGATTCAGTAACCGTTCTTCTCATTTCGGGTATGTTTTTATCATTCTTTAATTTAGGTGCTTGGGGTGCACTTTATGCATATACACCTGAACAGTATCCTGCTATTATTCGTGGGACAGGTGCAGGTATGGCAGCAGCAGTTGGTCGCGTAGGCGGTATATTTGGACCCCTCCTAGTTGGCTCACTCTTAACGAGAGGATATGAAATCGGTTCTATTTTCGCTATTTTTTGTATCGCAATTTTAATTGGTGTCTCAGCAGTATTGTTTTTAGGAAAAGAAACGAAACAAACTGAATTACAATAAGTGAAAAGGGCGGCCCTGATGTATTCAGGCCGCTCTTTTATGTATAAATGCAGTGAATTATACAGTAAATTAAACTTTAGTAATTTAATAAAAATAGTCGATTTATATTAATAGTTTTATTTTTTAAATATAATATACATAAATATGTCAATTTTATATCGATAGTAGTTTTATTAATTAAAGTATTGAAGTTTTTTCAGAAAAGTCGTTGTATTCAATTTATATTCATGGTAGTGTATGTTCTATTATGGGTATTACAGCGTTCTTTGAACTAACATCACTAGGACTATTTTGAAGAAAGGATAGGAGTAGAGTATGAGCATTTGCGATAGTATAAAAAAGAAGTTTATTCGATTGTCAAAAGGGCAACGTAAAGTCGCACAATTTGTTTTAGAAAACCCGAACGTAATCGCCACACAAGTAGCCTCGGAAGTAGGTAGGCAAGCTGGTGTAAGCGAGTCGACAGTTATTCGCTTCTGTTATGCAATGGATTTCACAGGTTTTAGTGAATTGCAGGAAAAAATGAAGGAATATTTAATTGAGAAAAATGGTGTAGCCCCAGCACCAATGAAAAAACGCGCAACGAAAAAACGAAATATTCTGTGTAATGATGTTATGTCACACGATATGAACGACATATTAAATACAATGCAATTAATCAATGAAGAAAATTTCGACAGCGCGGTACAATGGATTCATCAAGCAGAAAACGCGTATGTGTTAGGATTTAGAAGTTCTGGACCAGCAGCGTATTGGTTAAATGAAAACTTACAAGGCTACCGAAATAATGTCCACTTTATTCAGTATGATGCCGAAGCGATTGCGATGAAAATTACGCAAATGAATGAGCGAGATGTATTATTTGTTGTTGCTTTAAATGAGCAATACGAAGATGTATTGACAATCGTACAAATTGCAAAGCGTAAAAAAGTGAAAATTATTGCTCTTAGCGACAGTTCAGTATGCTCAATTAGTAACTACGTAGATGTATTATTCATTCTCGATACAGAAAAGCAACAACATACAATTTGTTCAGTTGCAGTCTTTTCCTTTATTAATGCCCTTGTAGAATGTATTATTTTGCAAAATAAAAAGCAGTATGAGGCATATCATGCAGCGAATGTAAAAATTAAACATGACGATGAAGTCCGTGAAATAATACAAGTAATTTAAAAAATGTCCGTCTAGAGACCTCATCTCTAAGCGGACATTTTTTTATTGTTAAAAGTGAGGCTTCTAACTGTAGTGGGATATTACTGCCTGTTATTCGGCGAGAAGCTTCCCGAAAAGCAATTCATCATAGTAGTGATTATTGAATTTTATTGCTTGTTTTTTTGTGCCCTCTACTTCATAACCATATTTTTCGAAAAACGAAATAGCTTTTTCATCTTGTGACATAATGGCTACATCCAATCTTTCTATCCCATTTCGTTTCGCCCATTTTTCGCTTTGCTGTAATAGCGCTGTACCGATTCCGATTCTCTCATGCTCAGCTACTACGCCTATACATAATGAGGCGACGTGTTTAATGTGTGGTGCGTCATGCCCTTTAATATATGCATATCCAGCAAATTCACCATTTAAAATGCAGAGTAAAATAGTGCTATTTTTTTGCTTTCGCCATTCAGCCATTTGTTTACGAATGCTTTGCACGGTTAAGTTTTGATTGTACTCTTTGCAATAATCAAAATTACATTTCGCATAAATGGCTTCCTTTAAGTTTATAAATGCACGTGCATCGTCTGTTTCGATTGATCGAATAATAAATGTATGTTTACTAGAAGCTTCGCCTTCGCTTTGTTCATTCGTAGCCTGCAACCTAGAGAATGTTACTGTACGGCCGAGCTGTACATCAATTACATTGTAGTTCGAATTGAACCAAGATAAGTAATGTGTCAGTGGCGGCTTTGTTTTTTTCCACCAGCTCAAATTTAAATAGGCAGCATTTGGTAGACCTTGTCCCATAATATTCTCTATTGCGTTGTATGTAAGCGTAAATTCATTTTGCGTAGCATTTTGGAAGAACTCAGCTAATGGAATATACTTCTTCTCCATTTTCTTCGTCATTAAAACCCTCATTTCTATGTATCAAATTATATTACATATGGATATTTTAACATAAGAATCAAATGTTTAATAAAAAATATGAAAGAATTATTATGGTAATAACATATGTTTAACAAAATTTCGACATTTTTCGACCCTGTCTACGTTGTTAATAATGTATATTTTCTATTCTTATAAACATGCTATTTTCATGAAAAGTTCTATTTCTCTTATTAATATAAGGTATGATAAAATGAAGTCAAAAATAAGCAATAATCCAGGAGGCTATTTTATGAGCAAGATTTTAGTTTTTGGACATAAAAATCCAGATACAGATACAATTACATCGGCAATCGTTTATGCGTATTTAAAACAACAATTAGGCGTAGAAGCTGAAGCTGTACGACTAGGTGAAGTAAACAATGAAACAAAATTCGCTTTAGAGAAATTTGGATTTGAAGCGCCTCGCCTAATCAATTCAGTAGTAGGTGAAACTGATAAGGTCATTTTAGTTGACCATAACGAATTCCAACAATCAGCTGACGGTATCGAAAAAGTACAAATTACAGAAGTAATCGATCATCACAGAATAGCAAACTTCCAAACAGCTGACCCACTATACTTCCGAGCAGAACCAGTTGGCTGTACTGCAACTATTTTAAATAAATTGTTTAAAGAAAATAATGTAGAAATACCTGCTAATATTGCTGGTTTAATGTTATCGGCAATCGTGTCAGATACATTATTATTTAAATCGCCAACATGTACTGAACAAGATGTGAAAGCAGGCGAGGAACTAGCTAATATCGCGGGTGTCAATGCTGCTGAGTACGGTCTTGCAATGCTTAAAGCGGGCGCGGACCTTTCGGATAAATCATTAGAGGAATTATTGTCACTAGATGCAAAAGGCTTTGATTTTGGTACTAATAAAGCAGTAATAGCACAAGTGAATGCAGTAGATATCGAAGATGTGTTAGGTCGTCAAGCAGAACTAGAAGCGCTACTTGCGAAAAATGTAGAAGAAAACGACTTAGACTTATTTTTCTTCGTCGTAACTGACATCATAAATAACGATTCAACGGCAGTGGCAGTTGGACAAGTTGCTGAGGCAGCAGCGCGAAGCTTCGGTGCTGAAATCGTGAATGGGCGCATCGTATTACCAGGGGTTGTTTCTCGAAAAAAACAAATCGTGCCAGTGTTAACGGAAGGTCTTAAATAAAGTAAAGTGGTGAAAAACGTTTGCATACTATGGTGCTTACATTTTTCAATATAAATAAGTGTAGACAAAATCATTTAGACTTTGTCTACAAACTTAAACTCCGAGTATTATTACTCGGAGTTTTTTAAATCTAAAGGATATACAGCTGGCCCTTCTATAACGTCTCCATTCTTATCATATCGTGAGCCATGGCATGGACAATCCCATGTTTCATCTGCTGTATTCCATCTTGTTTTACAGCCTAAGTGCGTACATTTTGGTGCGGATATACGTGTAATATGGCCACCGATAAACTGCTCACCTATAAAGCCTACTTGTACGAGCATTTCATAAATGGTGCGACCTTTTATTCGGTTAGGATAATACAGTGCTGTTGCTGGGTGCTCATTTTTAGTGAAAATCCCACGCAATATTTCAGCAGCAACGAGCGAGTTTGATAACCCCCATTTATTGTAACCAGTCGTTATAAATATTGGAGAATCCTTAGAAATAGGACCAACAAAAGGCAATTTATCTGGTGTCGCCATATCTTGCGCACTCCATAAATAACTTGGTGCAGGTAAATCGTAAACAGTCTCAAGCTCTTTAGAAAGCGTATCGTAGTATTTTGCCGTCTCACTTTCCATACCAGCCGCATGTGACATACCGCCATAAATAAAATAAGGATCAGCCTCAATAAGTGCTGTACGAATAGTTCTTGACGATGAATCAATACTTAAATACTGCCCATTTAATAATTCCTTTGTTTTAACAGCAGTTAAATACGTGCGATTAATCGTCAACTTAGTAGTAGTAAGTCCAGAAAGCGATTCAATTGGATAATGTGTGCATAATATGAGCTTATCACACGTAATTGTATAGCCATCTTCTGTTGTAGCTGTTGGATCATTCGTGACATGCGTAATACGTGTATTAGTAAACAATTGTACGCCTTCTTTTTGTGCAAGCTTTGCAAAATGCAATAAAAAAGAAACAGGATGAATTTGTGCTTCGTCCTTCATGCCAAGCGCCAATTGTACGTTTACATTAAGCTCTGTATCATTAGTAGCAATAGAAGGAATACCGATTTTTTCATAAGCAGTATGTTCTTGCTCTAACTGTATGCGCTTATTTTGCTCCGTTGTATATAGAAAGGATGTCGCACGAATAAATGTTTTGTTACAGGCGGTATTAAGCGCATGTTCAATTGCATCTTTGTTTGCATGATAGTAAAGCTTAGCATGTTCCTCGGGTAAAGTATGAAATAGAGCACCGTGCTGGGCGGTGAGTTTGCCTGTCGAATAAACAGTTGCCCCACTTCCAATTGCCTTTGCCTCTACTACAACAACGTTAAAACCCTCTTTTGCAAGTAAGTATGATGTATAAATCCCACTTAGTCCTGCACCTATAATACAAATATCACATGTCATATCAGATGTTACTGTTGAAGTTGTAAGTGGTGTCACGTGTTGTAACCATAATGATTGTTGCATTAGATACCCCCTCCTTTAGTTAAATTTCAGTATAGGGAAAGGAAGGGAGCGATATTCACAAGTCGAAAAAATTGAATATCTCTTTACAATATTTGTACAATGATAAAAAAGGGAGGTTTTACTAATGAAAATTCAAGTATGGTCAGATTATGTATGTCCGTTTTGTTATATTGGTAAAAAACAATTAGAAAAAGCAATTAATAATAGCGGCTATGACGGACAAATTGAAGTAGAGTTTAAAAGCTATTTATTAGACCCCAATACACCAGTAGATATGGAAGATTCCATTTACAACGGTTTAACAAAAAAATACAATATGTCGCTGCAAGAAGCGAAAGCGATGACTCAAAATTTGGCATTACGTGCTAAAGAGGTAGGACTGGAATATAACTTTGATGAAATGAAAACAGCAAATACTGTTGCGGCACATCGGTTAACAAAATGGGCAGAGGACAATGGAAAAGGCGCTGAAATGAATGAACGTATATTGAAGGCGTACTTTTTAGAAGGGCAAGCAATCGGACGTGTAGATGTACTTGAAACTTTAGCGCAAGAGGTCGGTTTAGAAGCTGCAGCTGTTCATGAAGTTTTAGCAAGTGATAAGTATACAGTAGAAGTACAGCAAGATATTGAAGTCGCACAGCAATTAGGCGTGCGCGGAGTACCGTTTTTCGTAGTTGATAATAAATACGGCATATCGGGTGCACAGCCGCAAGATTTATTTGAGCAAACTATTGAAAAAGCAGCAACAGAAGCCGGCTTAACACGTAAGCTCAACATGGTCGGCAACGACGGAGCAGCATGTAAAGATGGGGTATGTGATATATAATCTCGGTCTAAAGTTGTAGAGCAACTAGGTTGATTTTTCGCTGTTGCTCTATTATTATACTAATATATCTTGATTTCAAGATAAGTGAAATTAATCTAATTGATTTAAAGGAGTTTTTATATAAATGACAAACGTATTAGTAGTAAAAGCAAATAACCGTCCAGACGGTGTTTCAACAAAAATGTACGAAACTTTCGTAGCAGAAGCTGCAAAAATTGAGGGCTTAAACGTAACAACTTTCGATGTATTCGAAGAAAATTTAGCTTACTTCGGCCAAGATTTATTCAATGCTTTCGGTAAAGCGCAAGCTGGCGAAGAATTAAATGAAGTAGAAGCGGCTTCTTTAGCATCATTCAACAAATCACGTGAAGCATTAACACCAGCTGACGTAGTTGTCTTTGCATTCCCATTATGGAACTTAACAATTCCAGCAGCATTACAATCATTCATCGACTACACTTATGGTGCAGGTTATTCATTCAAATATGATGAAAACGGCAACATAGTAAGTTTAATGACTGATAAAAAATACATCGTATTATCAGCTCGTGGTGGTATTTACTCAACACCAGAAACTGCACCAATGGAAATGGCGGCAACTTACATTAACACTGTAATCGGTGGAGTATACGGTATGCAAAAAGTGGACGAAGTAATTATTGAAGGTCACAATGCTGATCCAGCAAACGCTGAAGCGATTATTGCAGCTGGTTTAGAAAAAGTTCAAGCAGCAGCACAAAAATTAGTAGCAGTAACTGCATAATAAAATTTTAAATGCCCTGAAAAGTACATTAACTTGCTTTTCAGGGCATTTTATTTATTAAAGTATTAGTTATTGAATGCGCTCAAAGCTTATAAATTTTGAACCTAGTAATGCTAAAACCCCTTATTCTTCTAAAACCCCGAACTGTTCACTCTTATTTTCTAAATCCATTCAATCTCCGCTTTGGACTTCCGATGAAATATAATAGGTTGTCGTGCATGATCTCGACTTTAGAAGCGATATAAGTCGTTTTAAGAATAAATTCGCGTGGGGAAAATAGGTGAGAGTAAGATGATGGTCACGCGTAGCATCCTTTGTCGATATACTAGCTACATCAATTTCTATTTTGTTGTGCAAATCTTCTGAGCAAGTAATATTAGATGTTTCAATAATTATTGAAAACGATCCGAATAGGCCATTTGCATTTGACAGCATCAAATAGTGTTCAACGGTAAAAAAGTTGTAATTAATCCATTACAAATAATTTTACAATATGTGGTGCGGACTTGCTTGTAACCAACTTACTTTTCGTAATCAACTAAAAAATGATAAACTAATAAGGATACAAATGAATGTAAATTTACTTTCAATTTAAATATCGTTACAATTAACAATGTAGAGGTGAACAATTATGAAGGAAACCGCTTTATGTCCGAGACTATCAAAAGCGATGGAGCTTTTAGGGAAACGTTGGACTACTTTAATTATTTATCAGCTTTTAGATGGATCCCAACGCTTCAATGAGATCGAGGCTGCTCTACCAATTAGTGGTCGTTTATTATCAGAACGTTTAAAAGAACTTGAAAAGGAAGATATTGTTGAACGTAAAGTATATTCAGAAGTACCAATTCGTGTGGAATATTCTTTAACAAATAAAGGTCGCTCTTTAGAAGGAACAGTTCGCGAAATTGAAAAGTGGGCACAATCTTGGTTATAAGCGGCAAATTACTTGTCAAATAGGTCATAAAAACCGATACTTAGAAAAGTATAATTAAGTAAGAAAGGAATTGGCTTTATGACATTACAACAATGGGCGGTTGATTTAGCTCAAATCGTCAATCCAGAGAATATAAAAACAAAAGAATCTTTAAAAAAATATACAATGACTAAACTCGGTGGCGAAGCAGATATTTTCGTCATGCCTGAAACAGAGCAACAAGCGCAAGCAGTTGTCGAATATGCATATACAAATAATATCCCTCTATTAATGTTAGGAAACGGTTCCAATATGGTCGTGCGTGATGGCGGGGTACGTGGCATTGTTATTAACTTTGCAAAGCTAGATACTATTCAGATTGACGGAACACGAGTATACGCGCAAAGTGGCGCACTTATAAAAGAAGTTTCAAAACGCGTTGCAGCGGAAAGTTTAACAGGCTTTGAATTTGCTTGTGGTATCCCCGGTTCAATTGGTGGTGCTATGGCAATGAATGCGGGTGCATATGGTGGCGAAATTAAAGATGTCATCGTAGAAACGGTAGTATTAACGAGCAAGGGAGAGCGTCTAGTGCTTTCCAAAGACGATTTAGAGCTTGGCTATCGTAAAAGTGTTATTGCGAAAAATGGTTACTATGTATTATCCGCCACTTTCCAACTAGAGGAAGGGGATCAAGCGGCAATTGATGCGAAAATAGCGGACCTAACTTATCAGCGTGAATCCAAACAACCTCTCGAATACCCATCAGCAGGTAGTGTATTTAAGCGTCCACCAGGGAATTTTGCAGGGAAATTAATTCAAGAAAGCGATTTGCAAGGCAAAGGAGTCGGCGGAGCAGAAGTGTCGGAAAAACACGCAGGCTTTATTATTAATAAAAACAATGCAACAGCATCAGATTATATTCAAACAATTGAAATGGTACAAAGAGTCGTAAAAGAAAAATTCGATGTTCAGTTAGAGCTTGAAGTGAAAATTGTCGGGGAAGATTAATATCGCGTGATGCATTCGAAAAAGTAAGGGGTGCTTTGTAAGTTCACGCTTACAAAGCACTCTATTTTTATTCCATATTATGCGCAGTAAGACTTCACTTTATGGCCTCGAATCACATCAATCAAATATGGGGGAACTGCCCGTATATACAAGATTGATGCAACAACAATTAGTGGGTTGAGAACAATTCTATTGGATTGGAGCTTGATTTATCCCGAATTATTCCAAAATTTATAGGAACCAAGGAATGGAGACAATAATGAAATTTATTTCGTGGAATGTAAACGGCATTCGTGCTTGCTTATCGAAAGGTTTTTTAGATTATTTTCATGAAATGGATGCAGATTTTTTCTGTATTCAAGAGACGAAATGCCAAGCAGGACAGGTTAATATGCCTCTAGAGGGTTATTATCAATATTGGAACTATGCGGAGAAAAAAGGCTATTCAGGGACAGCCATTTTTACAAAGCATGAGCCTTTATCTGTGAGATACGGTGTTGGAGAAGAAGAGACTGAACCTGAAGGACGAATTATTACATTAGAGTACGAACAGTTTTATTTAGTAAATGTGTATACACCAAATGCTCAGCGTGATTTAGCTCGTCTGTCATTCCGTATCTTATGGGAGGAAAAACTAGCACTTTATTTAAAGCAACTTGACGCGGAAAAACCCGTCATCTATTGTGGAGATTTAAATGTCGCACATATGGACATTGATTTAAAAAATGCAAAATCCAATCAAGGTAATTCAGGAGTGACAGTTGAAGAACGAGCAAAAATGACAGAGCTTCTTGCGTCAGGGTTTAAAGATACGTTTCGCACGCTATACCCAGAGCGGACTGATATGTATACGTGGTGGTCTTATATGAGCAAAGTTCGTGAGCGCAATATCGGTTGGCGTATTGATTATTTTATTGTATCTGAGCGCATTATGGCGTATGTTGAAGAAGCGAGTATTCACATGCAAGTTTTAGGTAGCGATCATTGTCCTATAGTATTAAAATTAAGGGCAGTATAGCAGGAATTCTGCTTACATATGCGGAAACGTAAAATAATAATGTACTAAATAGATAGAGAGGTGGATTTTATGACGAACAAACAGAAAACGACAAGGAAAAAAATTGTTAACGCACTCATTTGGGTTGTGGGAATTGTCATTATTTTAGGCGGTGTGACGATGGCTGGCGTGCATATGTACGTGGCAAACTCCTTGCCGAAAATTGAAGGTGAAGTAACAGTTTCTATATTAGACGGCGATGTAGATGTAACACGTGATGGTATGGGTGTGCCGCATATTGTAGCTAAAAATGATGCCGATTTATATCGCGCACAAGGTTATGTCCAAGCGCAGGATCGTTTATTCCAAATGGATTTATCGCGCCGTCAAGCGAGCGGTACATTAGCGGAAGTAATCGGTGAAAGTGCGGTTAGTACAGATAAATTTTTCCGTACATTTAGCTTACGTAACGCAGCTGAAAAGTCTTGGGATGAGTATGATACAGAAACACAACAAATATTACAATGGTATGCAGATGGGGTAAATGCCTTTATCGATGAAGTAAAAGGTACGAGTAAATTATCCTATGAATTTAAGCTGTTAGGTTACGAGCCAGAGCATTGGACACCGATTGATTCTTTAACAATCGGTAAATATATGGCATATGACTTAGGAGGAAACTGGAACTTACAAGCATTCCGCCATTGGGCTCTGCAAAATTATTCGAAAGAGCAAGTTGAAGAATTAATGATTAATTATCCAGAAAATGCATCATCAATTATTGAAGCGAACTTAGCAAACCCAGTTAATGTAGCGGGCGCGTTCAATGTAGATTTATTACCAAATGAATTTAACGGTAGTAATAACTGGGTAGTATCAGGGGATTTAACGAAGTCAGGTAAGCCATTACTTGCAGACGATCCACATTTAGGGTTAAACACACCTTCTATTTGGTATCAAATGCATTTACAATCACCTGAGCAAAATGTTAGTGGTGTTATTTTTGCTGGTATTCCAGGTATTATTTTAGGGCATAACGAACAAATTGCATGGGGCGTAACGAATGTTGGTCCTGATGTGCAAGATTTATATATCGAAACACCAAACCCAGAAAATCCGACACAATTCAAATATGACGGTAAGTGGGAAGATGCAAAAGTCCGCAAAGAACCTATTAAAGTAAAAGGCGGTAAAACAATAGACTTTGAAGTTGTAGAGACACGTCATGGTCCTATTATTTCTGATTTAGTGTTTAAAAAAGAAGCACCAACTGCGTTGTTCTCGATGCAATGGACAGCATTGCAACCAACGCGTGAATTACAAGCAATCATTGGCTTTAATAAATCGACGAACTGGGATGAGTTTGAGCTAGCGCTAGAAGATTTCCGTGCTCCGGCGCAAAATTTCGTATTCGCATCTACCGACGGAACTATTGCGTATAAAGCAAACGGAGATATCCCGATTCGTAAAAAAGGTGATGGGCAATTCCCAGTACCGGGTGACTCTTCAGAATATGGATGGGAAGGATTTATTCCTTACGATGAGCTACCAACTGTCATCAATCCTGAAAAAGGGTATATTGCAACAGCAAATAATAAAATTATCGGAGAAGAATATCCGTATCATATTACAAATTTTTGGGCTCAGCCATATCGCTATGAACGTATAGTAGAAATGCTAGAGTCAGTGAAAATTGGTGATATCGATGAAGAAACAGGGGAAGCGTTTGAAGGCTTTACTGCTGCGGACATGAAAGCGATGCAAATGGATAAGAAAAATCTATACGCTGCTGAGTTTTTACCGAGCTTCCTAGAGACAATCAAAGCAAATGATAAAGAAGGTAAGTATGCAAACATTATTAAAATGATGGAAGAGTGGGAGCTGTATGACAATAAAGACGATGCAGAGCCGCTCGTATGGCATTTCTTAATCGAAGAAATAAAAGAAACAATATTTAAAAACGAGATGCCAGAAGATGTGTACAACATGATGCCAGGTAAATATCAAATTATGGATGAGATGCTTCGTAATGCATATGCAGGTAAACCAGGTGTATGGATTACGCAGGCTGGCGGTTTAGACAAGGTCGTGTATGGTTCATTTGAGCGTGCAATTGCTGATATTCAGGCGAAATATGGTACTTCGGTTTCGAAATGGAAATGGGGTAGCTACCATAAAACATCATTTAAGCATCCACTGTCTAGTGCATCCGATTTCATCGCATCCTATGTTAACCCAGCTCCAATGGCTTCAGGCGGTTCACGTGTGACAGTTATGGCTGCTGCGGAAGATGGAAATGGAAATATTAATCACGGTGCTTCATGGCGTTTCGTAGCCGATTTAAATAGATTAGAATATACAGAGCATATTGTAGCTCCAGGTCAAAGCGGTCACATGAAATCAAAATGGTATGATAACCAAGTGTCGCGTTGGGTATATGGCCGTTATCATAGAACATATATTGACGGCAATATACAAACGAAATATGAATTAAAATTAAATGCGCAATAAAAATCAACAGAATCCTGTAACAAGGATTCTGTTTTTTTTTTTTTTTTTTCATTCAAATAAGCATTTGAATGTTTGCGACATATTATATATACTAAGAACAATCAAATGTGTATTTGAATGAGGGGTGTATATGATGAAAGATGTATGTGAAGTAACGAAAATAAATGATGAAACAGTTACACGTGTACAAAAGCAAATGCCGGACTTGTCGCGTGTCGCCAAATTTCTAAAAGCATTATCAGATGAAACGCGTTTGAAAATTGCCTATGCGCTAACGCTTGAGCCGTCATTATGCGTATGTGATGTAGCCGCTGTTATCGGTTCCTCTGTGGCAACTGCGTCACATCATTTACGCTATTTAAAAGATAACGGCTTAGCTAAATCCCATCGTGAAGGGAAACTAATGTATTATTCACTGGCGGATGACCACGTATATCAAATTGTAACGATTGCATATGAACATTCAAAGGAAGTGGATTAAGATGGCGACGAAAGAAAAACAACAGTATCGTTTAGAAAACTTATCTTGTGCAAATTGCGCAGCGAAATTTGAACGTAATATTCGTGACATTTCGACAGTTGAAGAAGTACAGCTTAATTTCGGAGCATCAAAATTGACTGTTGTAGGTGAAGTAACAGTCGAGCAATTAGAGCAAGCGGGTGCATTCGATGGAATTAAAGTGAAATCGGTAAATGACCGTAAAAAGGTATCGACGCCGTTTTATAAACGAAAAGAAAATGTATTAGCCTTCATTGCATTACTATTTGTTATGGCAGCATATACAACAAGCGTATTTTTAGGAGAAGAAAGCCTAGCTGTCATTGGATTATATTTCGTCGCGATCGTAGTAGGTGGCTATGGCATTTTTATAACAGGATTTAAAAATTTACTTAAGCTAGATTTTGATATGAAGACATTAATGACTATTGCCATTATTGGTGCAGCCATTATCGGGGAGTGGGAAGAAGCAGCGATTGTCGTATTTTTATTTGCAGTAAGCGAAGCACTTGAAGCATATTCAATGAACAAAGCACGACAATCAATCGAAACATTAATGGATATTGCACCACCTGTTGCATTAATTAAAAAAGTACACGGTAATCATACACATGAAGTAGAAGTTCCGACTGAAGATGTGAAAATTGGCGATATATTAGTCGTGAAACCGGGACAAAAAATTGCGATGGACGGAATTGTAATTAGCGGCGTGTCCACAGTGAACCAAGCTCCGATTACAGGTGAATCAATCCCTGTCAATAAAGTAGTGAATGACGAAGTATTTGCTGGTACGTTAAATGAGGAAGGCGCGCTTGAGGTTCGTGTTACAAAACTTGTGCATGATACGACGATTGCTAAAATTATTCATTTAGTAGAAGAGGCACAAGCAGAAAAAGCACCTTCACAAAAATTTGTGGATCGTTTTGCTAAATATTACACACCAGCAATTGTAGGTGTCGCCGTACTTGTCGCAGTTATCCCGTCGCTTGTAACAGGGAATTGGCAAGAATGGATTTATCAAGGATTGGCAGTACTAGTTGTTGGCTGCCCATGTGCACTTGTCATTTCTACACCAGTGGCAATTGTTACAGCAATCGGAAATGCAGCACGTCAAGGGGTACTTATTAAAGGTGGCGTTTATTTAGAAGAGCTTGGTCGAATTAAAGCGGTGGCGTTCGATAAAACAGGTACATTAACAAAAGGTGCACCTGAAGTAACGAATGTTATAGCAAATGGTGTATCGGAAGAAGAGTTACTCGCACTTGTTGCTGCTGTAGAAGAAAAATCACAGCATCCGCTAGCACGAGCTGTCCTGTCAAAAGTGCATAAACAAAAAGTAACGCCAGCAGTGCCAACAGACTTCCAATCAGTCACAGGTAAAGGTGCCTATGCGACAGTTGATGGGCAAGTCATATCGGTTGGTAGTGTGAATTGGATTAGTACATTAACAACGATTAGTGAATCATTACAGCGACAAATTGCAACGCTAGCTGCACAAGGAAAATCCGTGATTGTTGCAGCTCGTGCCAATGAGTGTATCGGCGTATTAGCTATTGCCGATAAAATTCGCGAGGAAAGTAAAGAAGTGATTACTGCACTTAACCATAGTATTATGCTGACAGGTGATGCCCCGCTTACAGCACAGGCAATTGCCAGTGAACTAGGTATTGAAGATGTACGTGCCAGCCTTTTACCTGAGCAAAAACTAGAGGCAGTAAAAGAGCTACAAGTGAAATACGGTGCGGTCGCCATGGTTGGAGATGGTGTCAATGATGCGCCAGCACTTGCAGCAGCTTCAGTCGGCATTGCAATGGGAGGGGCTGGAACAGATGCAGCACTTGAAACAGCAGATATTGCACTAATGGGTGATGATTTAACAAAACTACCTTATACAATTCGCTTAAGTAAAAAAACATTAATGATTATAAAACAAAACATTACATTTGCATTGGGCTTAAAATTAATTGCATTATTGCTAGTTATTCCTGGATGGTTAACATTATGGATTGCTATTTTTGCCGATATGGGTGCAACGTTATTAGTAGTATTAAACTCTCTCCGTTTATTAAATAAACAATAAAATAAAAATTCTTCACTAAAAGATTGTAATGACTTGTGATTAAAGAGCTTGTAAAGGCTTTGGGGGATTATTGGCTTATCAATTTCTCGCAAAGCGTATAGTTGGCACGAAATCCAACATTAAGTTAAGGTTTTAAACCAAAACGAGACACAAAAGGTTTATATTAATTAATTTTACAAAAATAGAAAGTTATTATTGAAGGCACAAGATATGAAAATTTAATTGTATAAAGTATAAAGGTTGTTAGTTAGTGCTGTTTGAGCTATATTATTAACTGATAAGAATAATTTATTGATGAATGATTGAGGCGAAAGTAGCTGTATGACACAACCGATTTTAGTAAATGTTACCGAGGAGATTGTTCGCGGCCTAGTAAGTTTTTTATTACACGGTAATGAATATCAGACGTTCTGTCATTGTGAAGTATGTGAAATGGATATTGTTGCAATTGCTTTAAATGAACTGCCTTCTAAATACGTAGCTTCTGCGGAGTCACGAGATACGGCATTTGAAAAGTTAAATACGCCTGAAAATATTGAGGCGATCAATAAACAAATTATACGTGCGATTCACATTGTAGGAAGTAATCCGCGACATTAAATAGGGCTGTACAGTGAGTAAGGACTTACTGTACGGCCCTTGTTGTATCATATCCGGATAGCCCTGAAATAACTACTGTCGTTTTCAGTTAACTTTTTATGTGCGGATGTAGTAAACTTATGTTAGCAAAAGGAAAGAGAGGGGACATGAAATGCCAACACCAAGCATGGAAGACCACATCGAGCAAATTTATTTATTAATCGATAATAAAGGATATGCACGTGTGTCTGATATTGCAGAAGCATTATCTGTTCTACCTTCCTCCGTTACAAAAATGGTCCAAAAATTAGATAAAGACGGATACTTAGTATACGAAAAATATAGAGGTTTAACGCTCACACCTAAAGGAGAAAAGCTTGGTAAACGCCTAGTGCAAAGGCATGATTTACTGGAGCAGTTTTTACGTATCATTGGTGTAGACGAAGAACGTATATATGGTGACGTTGAAGGTATTGAGCATCATTTGAGCTGGAATTCCATAGATCGTATTGCGGATTTAGTACAGCTGATGGAAGAAGAGAAAGAGTTTATAGTGAAACTCGATGCAATGAAATCACAACAAAATATGTAATTTTAGAAAGGGAAGTAGTAATGAATGAATTACGATCAGGTCAAGTTGTAGAGCTTACTGTATTAGAAGAACAAGGTTCTCGTTATATGTTAACAGATGGAGATCAGGAAATTCCGTTAAATGTCTCAGACGTTTTACAATCGCTTACTATTGGTGATCGCGTGAAAGTCTTTTTATTTGCAGACCGCCGAGGAGATTTACAAGCAACAACCGCTCTTCCAACTGTCGTAGAGGGAGAGTACGGCTGGGCGCGTGTATTAAAAGTAACACGAGAAGGTGCATTTACTGACATTGGGACATCACGTGAAGTATTAGTGAAAGCAGAAGATTTACCTGTATTAGAAGAATTATGGCCACAGCCAGGCGACCATTTATTTATGACGCTGCGTACTGACCGAAACGGTGATTTATTTGGCCGTTTAGTAACAGAGGAAAAAGTGAATGAACTATACGAAGGTGCTCTAGATAATATGCATAATCAAAACATTGTTGCTCGTCCGTATCGTTTACTTCCTATAGGTTCATTTTTACTTGGTGTAGAGACGCCATTCCGTATTTTCGTGCACGAATCGGAAATGAAAGCCGAACCGCGATTAGGGCAGGATGTACAAGTTCGTATTATTGATATTAAAGAGGATGGTTCATTAAACGGTTCGATGCTACCACGTAAGCATGAACGTTTAGGGGACGATGCAGAGAAAATTTTTGCGTACCTGGAGAGCGTTGGCGGTAAAATGCCGTTCAGTGATAAATCATCACCAGAGGAAATTCAAGAAATGTTTGAGATGAGTAAAGGTGCGTTTAAGCGCGCACTAGGAACTTTAATGAAAGCTCGTAAAATTAAGCAGCAAGACGGCTGGACAGAAATCGTCTAATTTTCTTCATTAACTGCAAAAGGCAAAGCTTGCTAGCTGAAACCTTTTGCTTTTTTTGTCGTACTATTAAGAAACGTAAAAGCGTTTTGAAAGGGGTAAAATCATGAAACAAAAATGGATTGCAGTACTTGCTATTTTTGTGCTCGCGTTATCAGTATTCACACCAATGACAAGTGCAGCAACACAAAAGCCGATTAATGAGAAGCTAGGAGTACCAATTGTTGTGTACGGAGCAAGTCTTTCAGAAGCTGAAAAAGATATAGTAAAAACGGCACTAAGAGTAGATGAAGAACCAGAAATAGATGAAATTACTGTATCAGGTGCAGATTTAGTTCAATATATTAAAAATAGTAATTCAAGCTCACGTATGTACTCTTCAGCGAAGATTACGAGACAAGAAGAGGGTAAAGGACTTGTCATTAGCATTGTGACACCAGGCAATATTACAGAAGTTACCGCAGAAATTTATGCAAATGCTATGCTGACAGCAGGAATAGAAGATGCTGTAGTAGAAATTGCCGCTCCAAAACCAGTAACAGGCCATTCAGCATTAGTAGGGATTTACAAAGCGTATGAAGTGAAAACAGGTGAAACACTCGATATCGAACGTACAGATGTAGCAAATGATGAATTAAATGTTGCGACTTCGATAGCAAAAAGTGCGGGGGTTACAGATGAACGCGTAGCAGAATTACTGACAGAAATTAAAAAAGTAATTGCAGAAAACAATCCTGCATCACGTGAAGAAGTGCAAAAAATTGTAGAAGAACAATTATCTAAACTGAAAATCGATTTAAATGAGCAAGACCGTCAATTATTAATTGATTTAATGGACCGCATTCGTCAACTAGATATTGATTTTTCTAAGCTTTCGACGCAGCTTTCAAATATAAGTAAAACGCTTGAAGAAAAATTTGGACCAATCTTGCAAGATGAAGGTTTCTGGAATAGCGTGAAAAATTTCTTCAGTAATTTAATTGACACGATTGCTTCATGGTTCAAATAATCTCTCGGAATATTGTATAGTAATTAAGTAAAGGGGGATGTAAAATGGAATTCAAACTGAATACATCAAATGGCCATTTCGCTTATGAATATGAAGAGGGTGGCGAGCGTTTAGCAGAAATTACATGGTTTGAGCAAGGTGGAATAATGCATATGGATCATACGTATGTATCAGATAAGCTGCGCGGACAAGGGGTAGCAAAAAAGCTGTTAAATCAAGCAGCTGATTATGCAAGAAAGAATAATTTAAAAATGAATGCCATTTGCTCATATGTCGTTGCATCATTTGAGAAAAGTAATGAATATGATGACGTAAAAGCATAATAAAGAGAGGTATATCAATACTATTATTGGTATACCTCTTTTGCGTATTTTAACAGTAGAAAGTTCTAGGAAAGCCTGAATTAGACACATGATCTTAGCTAAGACGTTTAAAAGTAGCTGTATTGGGGAACATACTCATACACTTAATAATTCTGGAGGGATATATGGTGGCTAAATTTAAAGGCAAACGCGTCGTACTTGCGGGGTTAATGGCAGGTGTTGCTCGCTATTTAAGTAAAAAGAAAAATCGTGATAAAGCGATGGAATATTTAATGAATGCAAAATCAAGGGTAAATTCAATGCTATCTGAAAAAATGAATAAAACGGGTACTCATGATGTTGATAAAGGCAATACTTTTCAAAATCTTGCTGAAACAGCAGGGGATGCTGGCGCAACAGAAATAAGAGAAAATAATATGATTGCTGAAGGTGCAGCAACATCCGTACACTACTACAATGAGTCTAATCAAAAAGAAATTTAGTTTAGTGAGTAATGAAAAGGGGCTTTCTTGTAAGTAAATACTTACAGGAAAGCCCCGTATTTCTGCGATAAGTTTCTCTTAAGAAACCTTGCTTCTTTGATAGTCAGATAAAAATATTACCATCCTCGTCGTAAAGAGGGCATCTCAAAATGACTTTTTAAACGCTCTCTTGTCTTTGTGCCCGATTAGGCTAATACATGCAAAGATAAGTAAAATGCCGCCTGTTAACATAAATCCTTGAGTATGATTGAGTGACAACAAGCCGAGTAATGACGAGCCGACGACAACGCCAAATGAGAAGAAGGCATAAAAATAACCGTATGCTTTTCCACGCACCTCTTTTGACGTTGAATCGATTAAAAGAGAGTTAATTGATGGGAATAAAAAACCAAAGCCAATACCATAGCACGCAAGCGATGTATAAAGTAAGCTACTGCTATTTGCTTGACTTAATAATAACTGACTAATTCCCATTAAACTAATGCCAAGAGCTAATGTATAAACAGGCGCTACTAAATCGAAAATTCGATTTGTTGGCAATATAAAAATGAGAACAGCGACAATACCAAATGTACTCATAAGCATACCACTCATACGCGAATCAAAGCCAAGCTGCTGAACATGTAGTGGTAGCTGATAGGCAATGACACCCTGCGAAAACATTAAAAAGAAAGCTCCTGTAAAGGCCTTTAACGTGCCAGCATTACGGAAAAATGCCCGAACTGGTACATGTTTAACTTGTTTCTTTGATTTTCTTATTTTCTTATTTGGCAGTAGCAATAATGCTAACACTCCAAGCACTAACATACAAATTGCTGTAATATTAAAGACGAAAGGTACACTTTGTCGGCTTGCAATAATCCCGCTAAAGGCAGGACCGACAATAGCTGAAATACCAATAAATGCCCCTGATATCGCGCCTCCTTTGCCTCGTTTTTCTTGGGCTGTTACACTTGCTAAATATGTAAATGCTGCCGGAACAATTAAACCCGCTACTAACCCATGAATAAAGCGAACTATTAATAAAAATGTTGATTCTCCAACAAATGAATAAAGTAACAATGAACTGCCTGTAAGAAGTAGACCAGCTACTAGTATGTGAAAAGGTCCCTTTTTATCTGTCAAAAAGCCGGAAAAAATATTGCCGAATGTGTTTGAAAATGAATACATCCCGACTGCTAGTCCAGCGATAAAAGGTGTTGCCCCTACAGATTCAGCAAAAGTACTCATCACCGGAAGTTGTGTAAATAAATCAAAAAACGAAAAGAAAATAATCGCATAAATAAAGTACCGCATAACTTGCCTCCATATGATAACATTTCTCAATAAATAAATTATATCATTAATTGCATAAAAAAAAGGCGAAATCTGCTTGAACAGATTTTGCCTTTTTAAGTAATTTATAAAATTAAGCTTTAGCAGTAACTTCTTGCTTCATTGTTTTATTTTTTGCAAGGTTTACGTGCCAAGAAAGAGCTTCCTCTAAAATATGAGGAGTTTGAGCGTTACCTGTTGCTTCAGCAGCACGGTTGTAGTAATCCCATAATTGCTCTTTATAATCTGGATGAGCACAGTTTTCGATAATTAGAGGTACACGCTCTTTTGGAGCAAGACCACGTAAGTCAGCGATCCCTTGTTCAGTTACGATTACATCCACATCATGCTCAGTATGGTCAACGTGAGAAACCATTGGTACGATTGAAGAAATCGCACCACCTTTTGCGTATGACTTCGTTACGAAGATACCAAGACGAGCGTTACGTGCGAAGTCACCAGAACCGCCAATACCGTTCATCATTTTTGTACCTGAAACGTGTGTTGAGTTTACGTTACCATAGATGTCTAATTCAAGAGCAGTGTTGATTGAGATTAAGCCCAAACGACGGATAAGCTCTGGGTGGTTAGAGATTTCTTGTGGACGTAAGCAAATTTTGTCAGCATACGCTTCTAAGTTGCCGTATACTTTTTTCTGTAATTCTTCAGTAAGTGTAATTGAAGTTGCAGCAGCGAATGATACTTTACCAGCATCAATTAAGTTAAATACTGCATCTTGAAGTACTTCAGAAGCTACAACTAAATCTTCGAACTCTGAATCAGCAAAGCCGTCAAGTACAGCATTTGCTACAGAACCTACACCAGATTGTAATGGCATTAATTTGTTTGTTAAACGACCTTGTTTAATTTCATCACGGAAGAAATCAAGTAGGATGTTTGCCATGTTTTGTGTTTCCTCATCTGGAGGAACGATTAATGAAGGCGCATCTGGCTCTTCAGAAATAACAATCGCTTGGATTTTAGAAGGATCAACGCGAATACCGATTTCACCGATGCGTTGTTTTACATCAGTCATTGGGATTGCTTCACGCTCTCCTTGTTGGCCTGGTACATAAATATCGTGAATACCGATTAAAGCCTCTGGGTGAGAGATGTTTAATTCGATAATGATATTTTCAGCATACTCAGCGAAAATTGGTGAGTTACCTACAGAGTTTGTTGGGATGATTAATCCATCTTCTGTAATTGCAACTGCTTCTAAAATTAAGTGTTTGATTGGGCCAATAATACCTTGACGTACTAACTCAGCGTTATGTGAAAGGTGAGCATCTACATAAGAAATCTCGCCTTTATTAATCAAGCCACGCATTACAGAGTCGCCTTGGAAAGGTCCACGTTTATTAATAACGCCAGCAGCAGCTAGGTGATTATCAACTTCAGGTCCTAATGACGCACCAGTGTACACATCGATTTTAATTTCTTCATTTTTTGCACGTTCTACTAGTGCCATTGGGACAACTTTTGCGTCTCCGGCACGGGTAAATCCACTCATACCTACTACACTACCGTTTTCGATTAATGCAGCAGCTTCTGCAGCAGTTACGACTTTACTTGCTAATTCTTTTAAACCTAAGCGTTTCTCAACTCTTGGATCCATTTAAAAATCCTCCCCTAAAAGTTTTTGATGGTTCAAATACAGTTTGAGAAAATTGTGTAAGAATTTTCTGTTTATTTAATTGAGTGGATACTCAACCTATATAAATAATATTATCACCAAATTGTCACAATTTCTTTATGTAGCGCATGAAAGTGCTTAAAAACCGTTTAATCGAGAAGAAAATGGTTATTTCGATTAAATGCGCTATATGACCAATTTGTAAGTAATGAAAGTGATTATAAAAAAAGACCTTGCGAAAGTGTGCAAAGGTCTTTTCAATATACATATTAATACAACTAGAAACCTAGTGAACGACGGAAGTAGCTAGCATAACGTTGACTCACAGGAATGCGTGTACCGTCTTTCATAATTAATAAAAACGTCGAGTGAGAATCGGGTTGAATTTCATCAATAAAATCAATATTTACGATATATGAACGGTGGCATCGAATGAATGAATCCGGTGCTAGAAACAGTTCAAGGTCACTTAAGTTTAGACGGTGGTAGCCTTCGCGTGCCATTGTTTTAACGAAAGTTTTACGTAGCTGAGTTTCAAGATATATCACTTGGTTATGCTTAATAGGGTACCAGCAATCATCAATTTTCACTGTAATGTAGTTTGTTAAAAATGGTGATGGCTTTTGGGGGAAAATAGCAGTAATTGCACCTTTCGTCTCGCCCTCATCCACTAATGGAATACTCATACCGAAGTATGGTACGCCAAAAACATCTGGCTCGATATATGTGCTGATTTTTTGGCCGTATGTTAACGCTTTATGTGCAGCTGAGCCTTCTTTTACAGGATCACCCGGTTTAATTTTTAAGTCTACTTTTTTGCTCGGCTGGTAATATAAGTACTCATTTGTGTCCGAAATAGCAATAGACGTGTTTTCCGGGAAAAATTCCTTAATTATATCCATGATTTCTTCTATTTGTTTTGGATCCACTTTACAACACCTCTTTTAAGCATTTTAAATAATTATCCTCTATTTTACTACATATTACTATAAATACACTAGAGAAGATTTAAGAATATTCTACAGATAAATACTTTTTTTGATTAAAATCCAGACATGTTCAATACATTATTTTACTTTTAATTGAATAATTTTCTAAAAAATTATTTGTTATTACAACAAATAAGGGCATTAACATGAGATAATGGAACTACTAGCAATTGAAATTTATGTTGATAAAAAAACATAAATTATGGTAATATTCACTGTAGTTAGTAATTTTTGTTCGTTTATTTAATAAAAACATATGGTTATATTAAGTATTTTGCATGTTCGATTCAGAGGTTATTTTTATTATTACAAAAAATGTTAGAAAAAATTATTTCTAGTAATTTACTTTCCGGTACATATTATTTGTTTATATGTGAATTTTTGTAAAAACTATACAGAAGCATTCTGAAGAAAGATGGGATAATCTATGCAACTACATCAACACTCAATATCGGAAACAATATCTAAAAGATATTTCCAAGAAATTGATAATATTAACCAGTATAGCGGGATAGAGGATTTCTTTACGATCGAATCGAAGCTACTATTTGAGATTTATCATTTAGAAGCGGCAAAAGCGAAAAAGTCATTACATGATCTTATCGATATTTTATCTATTCGATTCGGTAAACAAGTCATTAAAGTTGTACGCCATTATTTTGTGATTTTGTCTTCGATAGTTGCACGTAAGCTGTTAGATAATCAAGTGCCATCGAAAAAAGCTTTCGCGTTTAATTTAGCATGTGCAGATATGATTGAAAATAAAATGAAAGATGCAGAGTTTTTACAATTTGCAGATGATTTAATTGATTTTTACGTATACTTTATCGCAGACCGTAAGCAGCCGACTTTCCGTCATCAAACAGTAAACAAAGTGATTATGTATATTAATGATGAGTTAGAGAATGATTTAACAGTGGAAAGTATTGCCGGTAACTTTCATATAAGTACGAGTCACTTGTCTCGTATTTTCCGTGAGCATGTAGGGATTACATTAGTTGAATATTTAAATGTACGCCGTGTAGAAGAATCACAATATTATTTACGCCATACAAATAAAAGCATCACATCGATTTCGGATCAATTCCATTTTTGTAATCAAAGTTATTTTACTCGTATTTTTAAGAAATATACGGGTGTAACACCGAAGCATTTCCGTGATGAATTGCATCATGAATTTTATCGTTTTGACATTGGTGAAATGGGCTACGAAAAAGTATAGGGGGCTATGTAATAAGTCCAAGTGTGCCTTTTTTGACGCCCTATTTAAAAATCGAGAATGTTGCGTAAACAATATTCTTGATTTTTTTATTTTCTTTTAAATTATTTACCATCTTTAGTATGTTTTGATTTGATCGTTTATTATCAAGGATTACCAAACGATAACTGAAAAATTCGGGGAGGATTTTTTCGGTAAATGAAGCTTAACTGCATGTTGGAAAATTGAGTGTGTGAAGCTATTGCTGTATACTGCATTTATCGACTCTATATAGTAGGTGAAAAAATGAAAAAACTAATACTATTTTCAATGCTAGGCAGTTTACTATTCGTTTTGAGCGGATGTCAATCGGTTGAAAATCAAGAAGGCTTTTTCTATAGCCTGTTTGTACAACCGATGAACTTTTTGTTAGATTTTTTAGGTAACAGTGTATTCAATGGAAGCTACGGATTAGCGATTATTTCCATTACGTTTGGTATTCGTTTGATTTTAATGCCATTTATGCTGAAAAATTATCGTTCCCAGTCTATGATGAAATCTAAAATGGATATTGTGAAGCCTCAAATGGAAGAGATTCAGGCGAAGATGAAAGAGGCTAAATCAAAAGAGGAGCAAATGGCTTTTCAACAAGAAATGCTCGCATTATATCGTGAGAATAATATTAATCCATTAAATATGGGCTGTTTACCGGTTATTATTCAAACGCCAATTATTATGGGATTATATTTTGCGATAAGGTATTCTGCAGATGTAAAATCACATGAATTTTTATGGTTTAGCTTAGGTTCACCTGACATCGCTATGACAATTATTGCTGGAATTGTTTATTTGGTGCAGGCGCAAGTGTCGTTGTGGACAGTGCCGGAATCGCAAAAAGCACAAATGAAAGTATTTATGTATATTTCGCCAATTATGATTGTTATTATTTCTTTCTCATCAATGGCAGCACTTCCGCTGTACTGGTCAGTAGGGGGCTTACTATTAATTATTCAAACGTATATTGGACGAAAATATTATTCTAACCATACAAAGTAATTACGTCGGGGCATCTATGCTCCGACATTTTTTAGGAGGATATATGAACGAAAAAGTTTTATCTACCATTTTAGTGGCAATTTGTAGTGTGTTTGCAATCTTTTTTGTTATTAAGCAAAATTTTGAGTTAGCTGTACTATTTTTAACGTTGATGTTTACATTTTCTAACTTTTTTCGTTATCGAAGCTTTATGAGTCAAGGAAATATAAAAGAAGCGAAATGGATGCGAGGTTTAGCGATTTTCTTTAGTATCGCTTCAATAGCGGTATTGTACATCGTTTTAACGAAATAGGAAAAATGTTTCATTTCGATAGCTAATTTACCTGTATAGTATATTTAATAATTCAAATGATAGATTTAATGTTAAAATAGTAGCTATATATAGGAAAGAAGGCGCAATATGAAAGGCAATACATCAAAAAAGAAAAACGATAGATGGAAGATTGTGATTGGTGCAGTCATTTCAATTACAATTATGATAGCTATTGTTTTAACTGTAATAGAAAAAAAAGAAGTAGCAAATGAACAGGCTACAAAGCCAGATATAGAAGAGCAAAGCAAACCGACTATTGATGGAGAAGAGCAAAATAACTCATCCCAAAATGAAGAGTCTAATGAACAACAACCGGAACAAGATGAAAATAATGTAGAAGAAGAGCCTACAGAACAAAAACCGTCTGTTGAAATAGATAGCGGTGGGTACCCGGTAACGCATGTAGAACCAACTGAACCAATGTATGTAGATGGTGTAATGATTGTGAATAAAAAGCATCCATTACCGAAAACATTTAATAAAGGTGAAGATGCTACAGCACGTGCTGCGTTTGAAAAAATGGCAGCTAGTGCAAAAAATGAAGGATTTGAGCTAGTAGCGTTTAGTGGTTACCGTTCATACGATTATCAAGTTACACTTTATACAAATTATTTGAATCGTGATGGGAAAGCAGCAGCAGATCGCTATAGCGCTCGTCCAGGATACTCAGAGCATCAAACAGGACTAACTTTTGATATTGGTGAAAAAGGCCGCGAAGATTTATGGTTAACAAGTGAATTTGGTGAAACACCTGCAGGGCAGTGGCTTATGAAGAACGCTCATAATTACGGTTTTATACAGCGTTATCCGAAAGGGAAAGAAGACATTACGGGCTATATGTATGAATCATGGCATTATCGTTATGTTGGTGTAGAACTAGCCACAGCCATTTATCAAGCAAATACAACGTTAGAGGAATATTTAAACATACAATAAAACGGATGTCCGAGCTTCTCGGACATCCGTTTTAATTATAATATAGGTGACAATAATCGTGAAATGGATTCTTTGAATTTTACAGAGTTGGAACGGTTATCGTATTTTTCCTCTGTTAGCTCGGTACTATCGAGAATATCTGTTTCGAAAATTTCCGCTAAATTATGCGCTATTTTACGATCATAGATAAAGGCGTTTACTTCGAAGTTTAAACTAAAGCTACGCACATCGATATTCGCTGTTCCGACAGAAGCGACTTCATCGTCAACAACAATCATTTTGGCGTGGATAAAGCCGTTATCATAATGGTAAATACGCGCACCAGCTTTTAATAGCTGACCGACATATGAGTACGTTGCCCAGTAAACGAACGGATGATCCGGCTTATTTGGAATCATAATACGTACATCAATGCCGGATAGTGCCGCGATTTGTATTGCATCGAAAAAGCTGAAATCTGGAATAAAATAGGGCGTTTGAATATAGATATATCTTTTTGCATTAGCGATTAACCTTAAGTATCCGTTTTTAATAACGGTCCATTCTGTATCTGGTCCACTCGAAACAATCTGAACAGCAGCATCTCCCTTTTGGGGAATAACGGGGAAAAATCGTTCCGCATAGCTGATTCGATGTCTGAAACTTGCCTGATTCCAATCGAGTATAAAGCGTGTTTGTAGCGGATGAACTGCACTACCTTCGATACGTAAATGAGTATCGCGCCAGTATCCAAATTTTTTATTTAATCCTAAATATTCATCGCCGACGTTAAAGCCACCAATGTAACCTATGCGTCCATCGACAATAACGATTTTGCGGTGATTACGGAAGTTTAGACGCGGATTAATAAGTGGGAAAATAGACGGGAAAAATACTTCGATTTCGCCACCAGCATCTAATAATTCTTTAAAATGACGCTTTCTAACGCCACGGGAGCCCATCTCATCAAAAAGAATACGCACCTTTACTCCTTGTTTTGCTTTTTTTATCGCAACATTTAAAATACGTTGACCTAAATTATCCAACTTGAAAATATAATATTGAATATGAATATGGTCCTTTGCTTGTAACATATCTTCAATTAGTTTCTCGAATTTTTGTGCACCATCACAATATATGTCGATGTGATTATCCTGTGTTAAAACGGCATTATTCGTTGTTAAATTCATATAAATAAGTTCCTTATAATCCTCCACGTGCTCGGTAAGAAACTCTAAACGATCTTCTTCAAGTGCTTCGATTTGGTAATTGATTAACGATTCAATACCAATATCTTTGCGCCCTTCCCATCTAAATAAGTGTTTTTTACGGAGCTTTCTCCCTAGCAGTAAATATAAAAGGAAGCCTGCAAGGGGAAAGAAATAAAGTACGAGAATCCAAGCCCATGATGAGGAAGGATCTTTACGTTCAAGAAAAATGACAGTAATCGCAAAAATAATATTTAAAACTAAAATAATCGGGATGATGTAGCTTGTATTAATCATGTCTATCACGCTACACACCTGCTTTCATAGTATTTTTTCATATATTATTATAGCGTATGTATATACTAGATAGAAAGAAAACTCCTCTATGACCAATAATAAGAAAAACCTTTCGCGGTAATGGGCTGGTGGCGAAAGGTTGTGCTAGCTAATACTGATCACTATAGAAATAAATGTCTGTAAAATCTAGTTGTTTTAATCTTTCGGAGTTAATGAGAAAACTGACAATACCTGAATTGCCCCACATTATACCTTCTTCATCATTCGAAATAATTTGCAGTAGCAATGTATCGTAACTTTTTAAATGCGGATTAAGTTGGCGAATATCTTCTTCGATAAAGTAAGGGTATCCACCTATTTTATGATCAGCACCTAAAAAAGTAGACAAATAAATGTCCTCAAAGGATTGTCCATCTTCACTTATATAGGAATTTGCATTAGGGATGAATTTGGTTAATCTGTAATCTGTAGCTGATACTGGTTCGATTCCTTCAACAAAGTAAAGCGCATATTCTTTCGTAATTGGAAAGGGTACTTTGTTATTAACTGCGTATGAAAAATCGATAATCGATGCCTCGTCCGTTGTTTTGTAATAACGCACTTTAAAATCACTTTGTCTGTTGAATGTATTCGTTAACGGTGTAAACTGGTACGCATTCACAGAAATAAAAAATTGTAATAGCCCCTGTTGTGGAAAAGGGGATGGTAAAGAGAATTCTGAAAAATTAATTTGTGCAAGTAACGGCATATATTGTCCGTTTGTATCTTTCGGATGCTTCTTAGCTTGTGGAAGATATGGATTTCCAGCAAACTTGCTTGCAGTAATGGCTGGTTGCTCATTCCTGACTATGATCTCTGCATAATCAATGGCGGATTTTTCAAGTTGGACACGAAATGGCTCCAGGATTTTCGGTATATTTAATCGTTTTAATTGAGTCAAGTTAGTTCCTCCAGCATAAAAATATTACTTTGATAGGATGCTCCAAAAATGCGTTCGTATAACTAGGAATTCCACTGTTAAATCGCATTTAAACATAAAAAAAATAATGAGCGGAAAAACATTATAAAAAGTATTAAAAGCTGCGGGAAAATACAAAAAAGAGTTATATCAGGCTCTACGTCATATGTGGGGACTAATTTTAAGGGATCAAAATTGATTGCATCTTTTTTGAATGGGGGACGTTGATTTCCATTCTGGGGCGGGCGCTTTCCTGGGGGCACGGCTCCAACTAAATTGTTTCGGACGGGACCGAAACAATTGGATTTTCCGCATGTGCGGCTGTCGCTAAGCTTTCACCGCAATAAACATTGCTTATCCCCAAGGAGTCGCCGCCCCTCCATTCTAATCAACACGTCTAACAAGATGTACGCCTATTTCTTATATTCATGATTGAGCAAAACCTCATTCCTTTTCACTTTCTAAAATAATGAGAGGTAGAATTTTTTTAATGGTGAAAAGATAGGGAAAAGTGAATTTTATGGAATTCGTCTTATTAAACAAAATGGAGTTGCCTCGAAATATTCGAGGTAACTCCATTTTGGGTATAGGCAATTACTCTACACGTAAAGTTTTCTTGGATTTTTTAAAGACTAAGACAATTAAAATTGCCAGTAAAGCAACTGCTAATGCAATGTAGTATGTGAGCGCACCATCAATTTTAAATAATGATGCGAATAATAACGGTCCGATAATGCGCCCGAGATTATCCATTGAATAAGTAAGGCCGGCTGCTGTTCCGTATTTACCTCCCGACTCTTTTGAAGTGAGCGATACAACACAAGTTCGAGCGATAGCATTTCCGGCTGTAAATACGCATAATGCAAGCCCTGCAAAAAATAGATTAGAAGTAAAGGTAATGAGTAAGAGACCCACTGCTGTGATGATTTGTGCCCCGATTAACCATTTTGTTTCTGTACCATCTTTTATTTTTCGAATGACGCCACCTTGAATACCTGCATCTACAAAACCGCTAAACATGAATAAATAGCCGAGTTGTAAAGGTGTAATATTAATTCGTTCTATTTGGAAGAGCTGGAATGTCGCTTCCACCCCTGCCAGTGTGAATGTTACAAAAAACGAGAACAGGAATAAATAGCGAACACGGTACTTGAATAAAACGTTTGCTCCTTGTGGTATAATAGCCCGTTTATTCGCTTCTCCTTTTCGTTCGGGTTCGCGAAGTACAAATAGTGCATAAACAAATAGTAGAGCAAGTAATGCGGCAGATACAATAAATGGTAGCTGCAAACTAACATGCCCTAACATACCGCCAATTGCCGGACCAAAAATGAAACCTAAACCAATAGACATTCCCATGAAGCCCATATACTTATTACGGTTTTCATTCGTTGACACATCTCCTATATAGCCTGTTACTGCTGTATAGAGTGCACCGGAAAATAACCCACCGATAACGCGTGAAACGTATAAAATGAATAAATTCTCGATAAATAGGCTGAAAATAATAAAGCTTAAGCAAAAACCAACAAGTCCAATTAAAATTAGTTGCTTACGCCCGATTTTATCAGATAATTGTCCCCATAAAGGCGCAGTAAAGAAACTGGCAAGTGCATAAACAGTTAGTAGCCCACCGACATGAATTTCATCCCAGCCTTGTGCGACAATTACTTCAGGTAATACCGGAATAATAATAGCAAAACCTAAATACACAAGAAACTGGATCGACATTAATAATAAAAGTGCTTTTTTCATGACAAACCCGCTTTCTATTTGTATATATGTATTGTACCTCTTTATATTTTAAAAAAACAAGAAATCGGTAAGAAATGGGTATTTTTTATGCGCGGTACAGAAAGTTAATCCATTTCCAATGAAATAATGAAAAAACTGTTTAAAGTTATGTTATTTAGGGAAAAATAAAGTGTGAATTACTTGACTTTTTAAAGCTGTAACATAATTGAAAAACTTTTTATTAGGAATTAGTGTTATGATAAATATAGTTTTAAAAGTCAGACCTCTTATGAGCGGAACTTTTTAGTATAGAGAACGTTTATATTTTTAACTAGGAAAGGTTGAGGTGGAACATATGGCGAAAGAAATCGACTTAAAGAAAATTGTTACAAATTTATCTAAATTAGGCGTGAACGCAACTGTTACAAAGTCTCGTATAGAGCTTTTAAAAGTTTTAACACCACCAACGCAATCGCCGCAAGCTCAAAATTAATTAAGCTAGATGATAGTTATTGATATTGATAAAATAAAATTCCACTGCATAGTATATGTGCAGTGGAATTTTTTTAATCTTCATCTTCATCGTTTGTTGAAAACATATATGTTCTATAGTGGAATCGCATACTAAATACGAGACCAATTGCGAGGGCATTTCCCATAAGCGAACTACCACCATAGCTTAAAAACGGTAGCGGGATACCTGTAATCGGTAATAGCTGGATTGTCATACCGATATTTTCGAAAACGTGGAATGTTATCATTGCAATAATCCCTGCACAAACATATGTACAGAATGGATCTTTTAGTAGTAACGTTGTTTTTGTTAAATGATAAATAAGTAAAAAGTATAGGCAAATGACGAAGCTTGCGCCAACAAAGCCCCATTCCTCACCGATGACTGAGAATATAAAGTCTGTATGGTTTTCTGCTACATATACTTCGCGGTTCATAAAGCCTTTCCCGAAAATTTCACCAGAACCAATGGCGTTTAATGAAGTAATTAAATGATACCCATCACTTGTAGAGTAAGAATACGGGTCTAACCAAGAATATATACGGGCAAATTGGTATGGTTGGAAACCGAATGCTTTTTCTAAAAAGTCTTGCATATAAAGCGCCATCCAAAGTAGTGATCCACCAGCGATTACCCCACCGATGAAAACTGGTAAAATAATTTTCCATGACACGCCTGCTACAATTATAAGTGCGGCTGTAATTGCTAAAAATACGAGCGCCGAACCAAGGTCAGGCTGTGTCAAAATAAAGGCAAGAGGAATAATTAATGTCACACCGATTTTCCCTAGTAAAATAAAATCAGTTTTAATAGTTTTTAACGTATATTTTTCGTGATGCTTACTAATTAATTTTGCCATCGCCAAAATAAAAAAAGTTTTCATAAACTCGGCCGGCTGAATATTACCGAGTGGTGTTTTATACCAGCTTTTTGCACCGTTAACTCGCTCAGCGATTTGCCCCGGTCCTTCAGGTAAAAACACGAGTACAAGTAGCATCAAAATACCGAACCCGTATAATACCCATGCCATTTTTTTATATTGATCTGGTTCAAAATACATTACGAACGCCACGATTACTGCGCCGATAACGTACCATTGTATTTGTTTTAGTACGAAGTTAGTTTCGCCGTATTGCCCAGTAGTTTGAGCAGAGGCGATAGCGAGCGCACTAATGCAAAGGAACATTAATAATATGAAAGCGAGCGCCCAATCAAAACGCTTCGCAAATTGACGATTGTTTTCCATGAATTCCACCTTATTCGTTAGTGCTTATTTTGCATTCTTTACTTTATCATATTATACCGAAAAAAACTGCAAACGGTATAAGGTAAAAGTTGTGACGAACTAAAGTATAAAATGTTTCAAAAAATGTGGAATGAGCATATAATAAGCATATTATTCGTTTTAAAGGGGCTGTGTATAGTGGCAAAAAAGATGAGGGCAGCAGAAGATTATATGCATCACTTATATATACATATGAATGATGTGGATCATTTTGTGATATTTAGTGGTCTAACACTAAAGCAGTTTTTTTCTTCTGTAGAACCTTTACGTAATCTACTTTTGTTAAAACACGTATATGAGGATGGTTCCTTTAATATGCATACACAGTTGGACTTTATTTCTACTGAAGATATGGCTAGCTTTGTCAAAGTAGATGTTAAAGATGAATTATGTTGGGTAGATTTTTCCAATGAAAAGCAAGTAAATCAGTTAACTCCAATGGAACAGGCGGAGTTGCTTTATTTAAGTCATAAACATGAACCGCTTGCATCACCTTTTTTTGAGAAATTACAAAATCGATATGTTTACTATGCATCTCCAAATGATAAAATGACAAAAGTGTACTTTCGCTTTCTTGCTGACGTTGAGCAGCTAATGACGAATGTCTATAATAGAATGATTGAAGAAAGGGAAGGAAACGGGGGGTTTTGGCGACGAAAGTCTAAAAAAAATGTACCGACGATTGAGCCAGCAGTTTTGCGCGCTTGTCGCCCTTTTGCTAAAGAAGGGGCACTATTATCACTTTATAAACTGGATAAGCCTAATTCGAACTACGGTATCGAAATTAGGTCTTTAGTCGATTATGATTTTCCGGATGAAGTATGGGATGACTTGAACGATATTATTAAGCGAGGATATGACGAATTTATTTTGATTAACTAGCTAGTTAGCACCCACTGCATTTGGATTTCCAACAACAGGTGGGTGTTTTTTTACGACAAAGAACATTATGTAAAGTAAGATTTAAAAAATGGAGGTCAACAGTATGAAAAGAAAAATCGGTTTATTATATGGTGGAAAGTCTGCGGAGCATGAAGTGTCGCTTTCAACAGCAAAAGCGGTGACGCAAGCTTTAAATTTTGATAACTATGAAGTGTATCCGATTTTTATTACATTGGATGGGGAATGGCGTACGGGACCTCAATTAACAGCGCCAATTGACTCAATTGAACAATTGCAAATTACGCAAGAAAACAGCTTACCTAATAATATTACACAATTTATTGAAGCGCATAACCGTATTCAATTTGATGTAATTTTCCCTTTACTACATGGTACGAACGGAGAAGACGGTACTGTTCAAGGGCTACTTGAAGTATTAAATATCCCGTATGTAGGCAACGGCGTACTTAGCTCGTCAGCTGGTATGGATAAAGTAGTAATGAAACAATTATTTGAAATTGCAGGTTTAAAGCAAGTCCCTTACGTGCATTTTATCCGCCGAGAGTGGGAGAGCAATCAGACGGCAATTATTGCACAATGTGAACAGCAGTTGTCGTGGCCAATGTTTGTTAAACCAGCAAACTTAGGATCGAGTGTCGGTATTAGCAAAGCATCTGACGTAACTGAATTAATCGCAGCGGTAAAATTAGCGCTACAATACGATCGTAAAATTATTATCGAGCAAGGCATTGTTGCGCGTGAGATTGAAATGGGTGTTTTAGGTAATGATAAAGTACGTGTATCAGTTGCAGGAGAAATAAAACCCGTAACAGCGTTTTATGATTATGATTCTAAATATAAAGATGGTTCGACAACGCTTATTATTCCTGCAGAAGTACCTGCGCAAGTAGTAGCGGAAATGGAAAATATGGCGAAGCGTGCATTCAAAATTTTAGATGGAGCTGGTCTTGTACGTTCGGACTTCTTCGTCACTGCGGACGAGGAGGTATATATTAACGAAGTGAACACTATGCCTGGTTTTACGCCAGTTAGTATGTACCCGTTATTATGGCAGCATACAGGCATTAAGTATGAAGAGTTAATTGATACTTTAATTTCATTAGCGATAGAGCGTCATCAAGAAAAACAACAGCTTCAATATAATAAAGATTGAGTGGGATGAACGTTGAAAAAGACATTAAAGCAACTAGCATCATGGTTGAAAATTGACGAGCAAGCATTTGGAGAAACAGTCGTTACGGGTATCTCTATTGATACGCGTACAATTGAAGAAGGGGACCTTTTTGTACCATTTCGTGGTGAAGCTGTGAATGGACATCAATTCGTTGAGCAAGCATTTGAAAAAGGAGCTGCGGCATCACTTTGGTTAATAGATGAGCCGAACCCACCTGAGGATCGTCCACTTATTTTTGTCGATGATGCTGAAAAGGCATTACAGCAAATGGCGATTGCTTATCGTAGTGAGCATTCTGCAACATTTATTGGTGTTACAGGCTCTAATGGCAAAACATCATCGAAAGATATTTTAGCAGGTGCGTTATCCCCGTACTTTAAAGTTCAAAAAACAATCGGTAATTTTAATAATCAGCTTGGGTTACCAATTACCATTTTACAGCTAGATGAGGATACAGAAGTGTCGGTGCTTGAAATGGGGATGAGTGGTTTTGGAGAAATTGAATTTTTATCTCGTATTGCGCGCCCTCATTTAGCGATTATTACGAATATTGGTGAGGCACATATGCAAGACCTCGGCTCGCGTGAGGGTATTGCTCAGGCAAAATACGAAATTACAAAAGGTTTACTTGAAGAAGGCGTTCTAATTTATGATGGAGATGAGCCATTACTACGTGAGCTTGTTGCACAGGACCCGTATACAACAACAAAATCATTTGGATTTGAAGAAGGAAATGATTTAGTTGCCACTACTATTCAAACAACAGAAACAGGTAGTCGTTTTACTGTGCATGGGATGATTGAAGGAGACTTCTTCATCTCTGTTCTTGGGAAACATCAAGTGAAAAATACATTGAACGCCATGCTTATTTGTAAGGCAATGGGCTTAACAGATGAGCAAATTCGCGCATCTCTTCAAAAAGTTACATTAACCGATATGCGTATGCAACTTGTGAAAAAAGGTGATGTTTTATTTATTAATGATGCGTATAATGCTGCACCAACTTCCATGCATGCAGCAATCCAGTTCGTTCAATCAACTGAAATACGTAATGAGAAGTGGCTTATTCTAGGAGATATGCTAGAGCTAGGTGATAATGAGCAAGCATTTCACGAGGAGCTAGCACTGCATATTGATGCGGGACAGATTGCGCGTGTTTGTTTGTATGGTCCACGCATGAAGTGGTTGTATGAAAAATTACTTGGAACATTCAGTGAGAAACAGGTTTTATATAGTGAAGCAGATTATGTACCAATTATCGAAGCAATTAAAGCCGATGCAACTGAGCAATCAATTATATTACTAAAAGGTTCACGCGGAATGAAATTGGAAACAATATTACAAGCAATTTAAAAAAGAGGCTTAGTGGGTTATGTCCCTACTAAGCCTCTTTCGTTTTATTAGCATTTAAATCATTAAATGAGCTGTTGTAAGTTTTAGCGCCATTTTCTAACGATTGACAAGACAGTTTCGCTTGCTGTAGTTCCATTTGCGCGCTCTCCATTTGATTTAACATTTGTAGCGATGCGCGTATTGTTTAAGAGTATTGTAGTTAAAATATTCTTAAACGATAGCATCTAAAAAAATCATTTTAATTTTCCTCTGTTAGATGTAACAAAAATGAGGTGTGTAGAAATAAACTACAACTAATTATTGGCATTTTATCAAGAATTAATAGGAGTTGATGAATGTGAAGCGCGGCGTACTTATATTACATGGCTTTTCAGGAGGTCCTTATGAATTAGAGCCGTTCCTTACGTTTTTGCATGAACGGACGAACTGGATAATTGAAACTCCGACATTTTGTGGACATGGCGAAGAGCTATCGATGCATGGTTATAAGGCAGAGCATTGGTTAATGGATGCGGAAATAGCATATAGAAAATTGGCGAAAAAAGTAGATGAAGTAGTTGTTATTGGTTTTTCTATGGGAGGTGTCATTGCGTTGTATATAGCGAAGCGCTACTCGGTGAAAAAGTTAGTGTTACTTAGTGCGGCTGTGAAATATATGGGTCCCGCACAGCTCATGAAAGACTTGCGAATAATGGCGCGTGAGGCTGTGAACGGGCATTTAAAAGATAATGAATTATTTCAGCGCTATGAGTACCAATTACGTCATGTACCGTTAAGTGCTACAGTGGAGTTTACGCGTGTTGTTAAAAAGGTAGAACCGTATATTGGCTTTATAGAAGTACCGACGTTTATTGTTCAAGGAGAAAAAGATAGCGTCGTTCCGAGTATTACAGCGCAGTTTTTATACGATCAACTTAAAGCAAATGAAAAGCATATTTTTTTATCGGCAAATGGGGAACATCATATTTGTTTTAGTGATGATTGCGAAGAATGGTTTTTCCAAGTATTAGATTTTCTACAGGCACCGTAAGAAATCTGACTAATAAGATTATGCATTATCGTTGCATACCGAACATTACCGTGATAGACTATGTTAAGCAATGGATACATTTTGTGCGAAGGCTCTTCATTATTATTGTTGAAGAGTGCTTTTTTTTGAATTTAACGGTTTTATTCTATTTTTTTCTTTATTTTATAGAACATATCCAGCAATAGAATCGAACCGCTCGGCAACGACCGGGCTTTCCTTTTCATATAAGAGAGCTTCTGCGCATGCTTTAACATTTGACGCAGAGAGAATTTTAAGTAACGGAAGCGTTCCACATACAGGCTCGAGTTTGCCGACACTTCATCTGAAAATGTAACCATTTGTCAACTTATAAGAAAAAAAGGAGATTGAAGAGTTTGACAAATTTTTCAGAATTAAATATTAGCGAATCTACATTACGTTCAGTAAAACGTATGGGATTTGAAGAAGCAACACCAATCCAAGAAGGTACAATTAAATTTGCGATGGACGGCCGCGATGTATTAGGTCAAGCGCAAACAGGTACTGGTAAAACTGCCGCGTTCGGTATTCCTCTAATCGAGAAAATCGATCCTAAAAACCCTAACATTCAAGCATTAGTTATTGCGCCAACTCGTGAATTAGCGATCCAAGTTTCAGAAGAACTTTATAAAATCGGTTACGATAAACGCGTAAAATTATTATCTGTATACGGTGGTCAAGAAATCGGACGCCAAATTCGTGCGCTTAAAAATAAACCACAAATTATTGTCGGTACACCAGGTCGTATTATCGATCACATTAACCGTCGTACTTTAAAACTTGAAGATGTACAAACTTTAGTTTTAGACGAAGCGGATGAGATGTTAAACATGGGCTTCATCGACGACATTAACTCAATTTTAGAAAATGTCCCAGCTGATCGCCAAACTTTATTATTCTCAGCTACAATGCCTCCAGCAATTCGCAAAATTGCAGAGACTTTCATGAATGACCCTGAAATTGTTAAAATTAAAGCGAAAGAATTAACAATGGAAAACATTGAGCAATTCTTCGTAAAAGCACAAGAACGTGAAAAATTTGATGTACTATCTCGCATCATCAACGTTCAAAAACCAGAATTAGCAATTATCTTTGGTCGTACAAAACGTCGTGTTGACGAGTTATCACAAGCATTAAGCTTACGTGGTTTCAATGCAGAAGGAATTCATGGTGACCTTAGCCAAGCAAAACGTATTTCTGTATTACGTCAATTCAAAGAAGGTAAAATTGATATCTTAATCGCAACAGACGTTGCAGCACGTGGTCTAGATATTTCTGGTGTAACACATGTTTACAACTTTGATATCCCACAAGATCCTGAAAGTTATGTACACCGTATTGGCCGTACAGGTCGTGCTGGTAAATCAGGTCTTGCTGTTACATTCGTAACTCCACGTGAAATGGGTTACTTACGTATCGTAGAAGAAACAACTAAAAAACGTATGACACCATTAAAGCCACCTACATCAAATGAAGCTTTAGCGGGTCAACAACAAGTAGCGATGGAAAACTTAGTTGAGTTATTACAATCTGCTGAATTAGGTGATTACCGTACGCTTGCAACAGACTTACTGGAAAACTACAACGCTGTAGATTTAGTAGCGGCTGCATTAAAATCAGTAACACGTGAGCCAGATGCTACACCTGTAACAATTTCTGAAGAGCGCCCATTACCAATGCGTCGTGAACGTTCACAAGGTGGCGGTGGTAACCGTGGCCGTGGTGGAGATCGCGGACGCGGTGGCCGTAGTGGTGATCGTGGTGGTCGCGGAGGAGATCGTCGTAGTGGCGGTGGAGACCGTAACCGTGGTGGAGATCGTGGTGGTCGTTCATCAGGCGGTCGTCGTGAAGGTGGTAACCGTGAAGGTGGCGGAAGCCGTCGTCCACGTCGTAGTGAAGACTAATTTGACTTTAAAAGTTCTAACAACTGTTCATTCAGTTGTTAGAACTTTTTTTATTTGAAACATTATCGATTATAACTGCGTATAGTTAGTATAGAGAAGGGGGGCAGCGTGTTGAGAGAGGAACCGAAATATCAAATTCCGGAAAAAGGTAAGACGGTTTGGCGTTTGTACGGCATTATTGAAACAATCATTGCCATTATCTTTGCGGGTATCATTAGTTTTTTAACGTTTAAATTTAATTTTCCGCCATTTGTTTATTACATAGCGACTGCGGTTGTAGTCTTAGTTGGCATATTAACGATTTGGTTATTTCCTAATATTCGATGGAAAATTTGGCGTTATGAAGTACGTGAACAAGAAATTGAAATTCAGAGTGGGCTATTTATAGTGAAGCGTACACTCATTCCAATGGTACGTGTCCAACATGTAGATATGGGGCAGGGACCGATATTGAAAAAGTATGATTTAGCGAATATTTCTATTTCTTCGGCAGCTACTACACATATAATTCCGATGCTTGTAACAGCAGATGCAGATGCGCTCCGTGCGAAAATTTCGGAGCTAGCAAAGGTGGCGGAAGATGATGTATAAGTATAAATTACATCCAATTTCCATGGTCATTAATTTCGTTAAAGCATTAAAAGATTTATTGCTACCGATTATCGTGTTATTTATCGCCAATGGTTTTAATATTAATTTCGATATTCATAGTGAAAAATTTTTTGCTGAAATGATTCCCTTATTTATTTTATTATTTTTTGTTGTGTATTCATTGTTAAATGGAATTTTGAAGTGGTGGACGTTTCGCTATTGGTTCGAGGACAATGAATTACGTGTGGAATACGGCTTATTCGTCAAAAAAAAGCGCTATATTCCGTATGATCGCATTCAAAGTTTGAATTACAATGAAGGGATTTTTCATCGTGTTTTTGGCTTAGTACAGGTGATGGTTGAAACAGCGGGTAATAAAACAGGTAAGGCAGAAGCGGAGTTAACAGCCATTACTCGTGAAGCTGCAAACCAGATTGAAAGTGAAATGAAAAAAGTAAAGCATAAGAAAGTTGTGGCACATGAAGATGATATAGCTATAGTACCTGCAGTGCGTGTTATTCATAAAATATCAAACAAAGATTTAGTCGTGCTCGCTACAACATCAAATAGTATTGGGGTTGTATTAGCGGGTGTCATTGCGATTGTATCTCATTTTGCTGAGTATATACCATATGAATGGATATTTGAGGAAGTAGCACATTTGCTTAAATTTGGAATGTTATTAGTAGCGGCACTTGTGTTAATAGCGTTGCTACTCGCATGGGTTGTATCGGTCGTCATTACATTTTTTAATTATTATAGTTTTCTAGTAACAGAGGAAAATAATCGTTTAATAATTACGCGTGGTTTACTTGAGAAAAAACGTATTACAATCCCACTAAATCGAATACAAGCAATTAAAATTGTGGAAAATCCATTTCGACAAATGTTTGGTTTAGCAACGGTTGTTGTTGAAAGTGCAGGCGGTAGCTTTGGCGGGGAAAAGGATAGGCGTATTGTATTATTTCCTCTGATTTCAAAGAAAGAGATGTTTGTACCGTTACAACGATTGTTCCCACATTTGGATTTAACGCTTGTTGATGCGATTCGCCCACCTAAAAAAGCACGCCCATTTTTCTATCGACTTGATTTTATTTGGATGGTGCCGGCAATTTTCGCATTATCGTATTTCTTTTTCCCATATGGCTTATTATCGCTATTAATAATCGTACCAGTATTAGTACTAGGTGTATGGCAGTTTAAAACTGCTCGCTTTAAAATTGTAGATGATCAAATAACGATGTTGTATCGGTCGGTTAGTCGTATAACATTTATTGCTGAAAAACATCGCATCCAAATCGCTCAACGTAGCCAAACGTATTTCCAAAAGAAAAAAGGGGTAGCAACGGCAAAAGTTGTTGTAATGTCTGGCATGAGTGGAGCTGCCGCGAAAGCATATAATATGGATGAAAAGGATATTGATTTACTAATGTCTTGGTATGAGCGGAAATAAAAAAGGGGCTATTCCTAAATAATAAAAAGTAGCGATTCAACAAGGGATTGAATGCTACTTTTTTGCTGTTTAGTCATATATCTTACACTTTAAAATACAGAACTTTCTGAGGAGAATCGTTGGGCCTACTTAAGATGAAAGTGAGCAGATTCTTATGATATTCTATTGTAGGGGTTCATTTCAAAAGGACTTTTAGGAAAAATCCATTATTTATTACGCCAGCGTATCATGTTTTTCGGTTTAAAGTAAAATAGACCGAGAATAAACCCTGCTACAAGACCGCCTAAATGGCTTGTGATATTAATGTTGGATTGTACAAATGTCATAAATACGCTAATTACAATAATTGGGACAATAATTTGACGTAGCTGTGGCATTGTATGGCGTGTATAGTATACGAGTGCACCGAAAGCACCGATAATACCGAAAATCGCACCACTTGCACCAACGCTTGCATACATGGCATCTTCAAATGCAAATGTTGCGGCTCCACCGAAAATACCTGCCAGGAAATAAATTGTTAAAAAGCGCATTTTTCCTGCGATTTTTTCAAGCTCGGGACCAAATAAAAAGAGTGAGAACATATTAAATAAAATATGCATAAAGCCTGCATGTAAAAACATTGATGTAATAACACGCCACCATTCACCCGCAGCGATTAAACCATTGACACTGATACCTGCATAAAAAATTTCATCACCAATACCAGGTATTAGTGTAATAATAAAAATAATGATGTTTACAGCAATAATTGTTGAAACGACTGGATACATCTTAATATACTGACTAAAGCTTTCTCTACGAATAAACATTTTTCCACCTCAACTTGTACTATATTATACATTGTTTATTATAAAGAATGAAAGGGGGAACCCTACTGTGATTAAAGGAATTGGACTAGATCTTGTTGAACTCTCTCGCATAGAAAAGGCAATGCAGCGCTCTGAAAAATTTGTACATCGAATATTAACACCACGTGAGCATGCACTTTTTGTAACGCTATCGCAATCTCGGCAAGTGGAATTTTTAGCAGGACGCTTTGCGGCAAAGGAGGCGTATGCTAAAGCAAATGGCACTGGTATTGGAAAAGGTTGCGAGCTCCAACAAATTGAAATTTTAAAAAATGATGCCGGCGCACCCGAACTTTTTTTCGACAGTGAGCGTGTTGACGGATTTATTAGCATTACGCACACAAATTCAGTTGCGGCTGCACAAGTTGTAATAATGGGATAAGACATATTTTGACGTGTCCATCCATATGTTAAAGTACCAGAGCGAAAGTGGAGAAAGGATGGAATATTGCACTACCGAAAGCTCGTATTAATCATCTTTTGTTGTGTATTCGTGTTAGCCGCTTGTGGCAAGGCATCACAAGAGGAAGTTGTACAAGAAATTGGCGAAAAATGGAACGAAGCAAAAGGTTACGAATTAAGCGCATCGATGGAAATTAAGACAGGCAGTGAACCACGCACATATGACGTCAATGTTTGGCATACGAAGCCGGATTTTTATCGGGTTGAAGTGACAGCGCAAAATGAAAAAGTGACGCAAATGATTGTGCGCAATGAGGAAGGTGTATTTGTTGTAACTCCGGCATTATCCAAAACGTATAAATTCCAAAGCGATTGGCCAAAACAAAATAGCCAAGCCTATTTAATTGGTGCGTTAGCCGAAGATATATTGGCGGATAAAAAGCTACAAATGGAGGATGGAGAAGACTCTTACGTATTTAGTGCTGCAACACGTAATGGTGACAAAACTGGCATGCCAGCACAAGCAATTACAGTCGAAAAGAAATCATTGCTACCACAGCGAGTTGCTATTTTTAATGAAGCTGGTGAAGAACAAATTGCGATTACATTTAAAGAAGTAAAGCTTGGTATTACGCATAAAGCAGAAGAATATGCGGTCGAGAAATTTTTAGAAAATGGAGAAAAAGATACGGCAAGTGCCGATATAGAAAATAAAGAATTCCAAACACATTATCCTATTATTCAATGGGATAATACTAAGATAGTTGAAGAGCAAGCTATAGATGATCAAGGGACAAAGAGAGTTATTTTAACTTATGAAGGTGAAAAGGCATTTACTTTAATGCAACAGCCGGTAGTTATTGAAGACACGAAACTGCCTGTATTTGCACCAGGTGATCCAGCAGATTTAGGATTCGCGATAGGCGCTATTACAGATCATTCGATAAGCTGGGAGAAAGACGGCATTTCATTCTTCATCGCATCAAATAAATTGACGCGTGAAGAAATGATTGAAGTCGCAGCTTCTGTAACAGCCGGAAGTATGAAATAACACGAAATGTCAATCCTAGAAGTAACAGCCCAACAGCACATACATGATTAGTTGAAAGAATACGGTATTTACGGGCAGCTTATTCTCGTGATTACTTCCTTGTTTTCTCTATTAGAAAATCGGGAAATAACTGCCCGTTAATTTTAAAAAGCTTTCTTAACTTTGTTGGACGGTAAAAAATAAAAATCGCAAAATATAGTTTATAAATTATAAAAGAGGGTAATTAAAAAATGGAAAATATTCAATGCTTTCGTCCGACAAAGGCAGTAATTGATTTGCAAGCAATTCGAGATAATGTTGTACACTTAAAAAATATGTTACAACCTGAAGTTCAAATTATTGCCGTTGTAAAAGCAAATGCATACGGTCACGGGGATATAGAGGTAGCGCGTACTGCTATGGAAGCAGGAGCAACTATACTAGCAGTAGCTACCCCGGATGAAGCAGTCCATATGCGCGAATATTTCCCGCAAGTAGGTATTTTAGTATTAGGTGCAACACCGATTTCGTTTGTGCCATATGCAGCAGCAAATGATATTATGTTAGCTGTTTTTTCACAAGAATGGGTCGAACAAGCCGCAAAGCAAAACATTGACCGCTCTTTGAAATTACATATTAAGATTGATACAGGTATGGGGAGAATTGGTGTTTCTACTAGAGACGAATTACAACAATTATACGATGCTATTACTGCAGCATCTCATATGCTTGTAGACGGTGTTTTCACACATTTTGCGACGGCAGATGAAGAAGATACAAAGTACTTTGACAAGCAAGTAAAGATGTTCAAAGATTTTCTACAGCTCCTTCCGAAGAAGCCTCGTCTTGTGCATGTAGCGAATACAGCAACATCACTCATTAAAGATGCATCATTGCAATTCGATGCGGTCCGGTACGGTATTTCGATGTACGGTTTAGCGCCATCCCCGTATGTTGAAACAATTTTACCATTTCCACTACGCCCGGCCTTTTCACTTCAAACAGAACTCGTTTATGTGAAAAAAATAAAGGCAGGTCAATCGGTTGGATATGGGGCAACGTATACGGCAGAAGAAGATTGTTATGTAGGTACATTACCGATTGGCTATGCTGATGGTATGATTCGAAAATTATGTGGACAAAATGTATTAGTGGACGGAAAATTTGCACCGATTATTGGGCGAATTTGTATGGATCAATGTATGATATTACTTCCTACTGCATATAATATCGGAGAGAAAGTTACGCTTATTGGTACACAACAAGGTGTGACGATTTCGATTGATGATTGGGCAGGTAAACTTGAAACAATCAATTATGAAGTACCATGTATTATTACAAACCGAGTGCCGAGAATATACAGCAACTAAAAAATAGTACTTTCGACAAAAACCGGACAAAAAACAAGAATTGTCATTTTTTTAAATTTCTTGTCTTTTCATTGCATGTATTCAATGTTAAAATTAGTATATGAAAAGTAGAAGCTTTGCGGGCTTTGCGGTTTTTTTGGAGGTGCTTGTTGTGTACACGAAAAAATGAATGAAGTAGTTAGCTATTCCAGCGAATTATTAATTGAATTTCAGCAAACGTTTGACCAAAGAAGTTTTCGTGATGGCGAAATGTCGTATGTTTCGAAACGTAAAATTGTGAAACATGCGCAACCAAATCAAATACGGGAAGCTTTAATAAAGGGCTATGTGGAGATGTCGCATATTAATCTGTCTATTTGCAGCGAATGTCTGTATGCAGAGTATGAAGCGGAACATATGGTGGAGCGTCTCGTTAGCGGGAGATGACAAGTTGATTGTGAAGCGTGGAGACGTTTTTTTTGCAGATTTATCACCTGTTGTTGGTTCTGAACAAGGTGGTACAAGACCTGTATTAATTATTCAAAATGATATTGGAAATAGATTTAGCCCAACCGTCATCATTGCAGCAATTACTGCGCAAATTCAAAAAGCAAAATTACCCACACATGTCGAAATCAATGCTAAGAAATATGGCTTTGAACGGGACTCGGTAATTTTGCTCGAGCAATTGCGTACTATTGATAAATCACGATTAACAGATCGGATAACTCAGCTCGATGATGAATTGATGGAAAAGGTAGATTTGGCATTAGGAATTAGTTTAGGCCTCGTAAGTTTTTAATACATAAAAATAAAAACATCGGAACAATTGTTGTTTCGATTTTTTTTATACCCTTTTATTAGGTAATGTTAATTAAATTGTAATCAATTTGTAATTAATTAACATAAATTGATTCCCTTAAATATTAATTTATAGTATGGTAGTGGGGATTGTAAATAATGAATTTTCCGAATATTGCTTATTGATATAGAAGGTAAAATAGCGTTCAATATTTTATCGACAAATAGCGTGGTGTAAAACAGGGAGAATAGTATTTTGGTGAAATATGAAGATACATAAAAAAGCGAGAGGTGAATAGATTAAAAAACGTTGTACAATAGGGCGAATAATATGGAAATATAATCTCCTGACAGAATTGGGGTATGAGAAACATGAGATCTACTGTAGAAATTATCACAGAGTGGGATATTGTAACTGCACGCCAATTAGGACGTAATAAAGCAAAATCTATTGGATTCGGAACAGTAGATCAAGCGCGTATTACGACGGCAGTAAGTGAATTAGCGAGGAATATTTACTTATATGCACATGCAGGAGAAATTATTATAGAAAGATTAGAAAAAGACGGTAGGCAAGGTATTGCAATAACAGCTACAGACAATGGTCCAGGAATTGTTGATATTCGATGTGTGATGGAGGACGGATTTTCTACATCAGGGGGACTTGGAGCGGGCTTGCCTGGGGTGAAGCGTTTAATGGATGGTTTGGAAGTCCAGTCCCGACTAGGAGAAGGGACAACCGTGCGTACAGAAAAATGGCTATGATAGGATGTGGGATTTTTGAATGAACTTCAAATTCAATATAAAAAGATATTAGCAGATTATATTGAAAATCAAACTGAACGAAATTTATATATAGGCCAAAATTTTATTCGCCAATTAATTCAAAAAAAAATAACGCCTGAAGAAGTAATTGGTATGCATAAACACGCAATCGAGGAAATTTCACCCGATTTACCACCTGCAAGTGCACATGGTTATGACTTTTTAATCGAAATTATGGTTCATTTTGGACTTACGTTAAAGGAACGTCAAAGCTTACTAGAGCGGCAGGAAGAGCTGCGAATTGAAATGAATGTAGCTGCGAATATTCAAAATTTGATGTTGAAAACAACTGTCCCAAATACAAATCAAATTGATATTGGTATGGTTTCTATTCCTATTCGCAAAATGAATGGTGATTATGTTCACTTTTTAATGGATGATGATACATATGTAGGAGTTGCTGTTACGGATGTCGTTGGTAAAGGTGTGCCTGCAGCGCTTTGTATGTCTATGGTCAAATATGGGCTTGATACGTTAGAGTATGCAGAAAATAATCCAGCGTATGTATTGGAAGTGCTAAATCGTATTATTGAAAAAAGTGTAGATGATAGTATGTTCGTGTCGATGTTTTACGGTCGCTTTGATATTGTAAATGATTTATTTACATACGGTTCAGCAGGGCATGAACCAGCACTTTACTATAGTTCGGTAGAAGATACTTTTTATGATTTAGAATCAAAAGGATTACTTCTTGGGGTAATGCCCGAAGTTAAATATCCGCAGTTTGAAGTCCAATTACAAAACAATGATTTTATAATTATGATGACGGATGGTGTAACTGAATTTCGAAAAGATGAAACGATTAATTCCCGTGAAATTATAGGGAATCTGGCACGTAGCCTTTGTCACTTAAGCGCGCAACAAATGTGTGAAGCGATTTATGAAGAACTACAAAAGCTTCAGAAGTTTGGTTTGGAAGATGATTTTACTGTTGTAATTTTCAAAAAATGAAAATATTTTAAAAAAATTAGGTTTAAAGTTGTGTGTAAAGGGAAATGTAGTATAGCTTGACTGGAGGTGTCTCATGATGAATGTAAATGTTCAGTTTCGAGAAGATGGAAATGTTACAAGAGGTTTAATTGAAGGAGAAATTGATACGTACACAGCTCCTATTCTACGCGCGGAGCTAGATGCCATTCGTGTCGCAAATGGCATGTTAATTGAGTTGAATTTATCGAAAATTAGTTATATGGATAGTACAGGCTTAGGTATCATAGTAGCTTTCTATAAAAAAGTAACGAAAGAAAATGCTCAATTAAAGCTCGTAGGATTAACGAATCGTTTAGGTCGCCTTTTTGATATTACAGGTTTAAGTGACTTAATGGATATTGAAATGGACAAGAAGGTGGAGTTAAGTTATGAGAGCATTTGACTACATTGAAATTAGAGTTCCTGCAAAGTCGCAATATGCTAGTGTAATTCGTTTGGCTATATCGGGACTTGCGATGCGAATCGGTTTTACTTACGACGAAATTGAAGATTTGAAAATTGCGACAGGCGAAGCGGTTACAAATGTTGTTCATCATGCTTATACTGGCCATGAAGAAGGTGAGATCGTCCTGGGGTGTGCCCTATTTAAAAATAAAATTGAAATTATGGTAGCGGACTATGGCAGTGGCTTTAATTTTGAAGAAATCAAATCAAAAATAGGGCCTTATAATGAAAATGAAAATATTGCCATGTTACGTGAAGGGGGCTTAGGTCTTTATTTAATGGAAGCCTTAATGGATGAGGTAAAGTTAAATAATGAAGGCGGTGTTACTGTTTTCATGACGAAATATGTCACGAGAGAGCAGGTGGTAGAGAATGTCGAAAGAATTACTACCTAAAAATTCTCGACAAGTAGATGTATTCCAATGGATTGTTCAATATCAAGAAGTGCAAGATGATAGTGCACAAACAAGCTTAGTGAACCATTACAGGCAACTCGTTGAATCGATCGCTCGTAAATATTCTCATGGTAAATCTGATTATGATGATATTGTACAAGTAGGTATGTTAGGCTTGCTTGGAGCGATTCGCCGTTTTGACCCTGCGTTTGGTAAAAGCTTTGAAGCGTTTGCTATACCGACTATCATAGGTGAAATTAAACGTTTTTTACGAGATAAAACTTGGGACGTACATGTGCCTCGTCGTATAAAGGAATTAGGATCACGTATTATTAGTACGGTTGAAGCTTTAACAATTGACTATCAACGTCCTCCATCAATTAATGAAATTGCTAGTTATTTAGATGTGCAGGAAGAGGACGTGCTAGAAGCGATGGAATTAGGTCGTAGCTATCAAGCTCTATCCATGGATCATTCAATCGAGCTAGATTCGGATAGCAGTACTATTACGTTATTTGATGTCATCGGCAAAGAAGATGATGGCTTTGAGAGGGCAAACAGACGGATGATTGTTGCAGATGCGATGGACATATTAAATGAGCGCGAAAAACAAATTATTCAACTCACCTACTTAGAACAACTAAGTCAAAAAGAAGCTGGTGAACGTCTCGGTATTTCTCAAATGCACGTTTCGCGTATTCAGCGAAAAGCAATAAAAAAACTACAGGAAGCGATTATATCAAGTGGTAGTCTTTCATTTTAATTTAATAACTAATAAGTCTACTATGAGAATGGTAGACTTATTTTTTTGTTTGGTTCGAGTTAGCTGAACTCGTCCAATGAATGATAATATAGAAGGGGATTAATGGGAAGGACAGTGATGATTGTGGATCAAAATCAAATGTTAAAAATCATTGCAGCAGATACAAATGTGAAACCTCATCAAGTAGAGGCTGTAATAAAGTTGTTAGAGGATAGCAATACCGTGCCTTTTATTGCACGTTATCGAAAGGAAGCGACAGGCTCATTAGATGAGGTGCAAATTAAAGCGATTGAAGACCGCTTTCAGTATTTACAGCAACTTGAAAAAAGAAAAGAAGAAGTACTACGTTTAATCGATGAGCAAGGGAAACTAACAGAAGAATTAAAAACTGCTATTACAGCAGCAACGGTATTGCAACGAGTTGAGGATTTATACCGACCATATAAACAAAAACGCCGTACAAAAGCAACAATAGCGAAAGAAAGTGGCCTTGAGCCGTTAGCTGATATTATGATGCAATTTGGAAAAGAAGATATAGCATTAGTAGCAGAGCGCTTTATCAATCCAGAAAAAGCGGTAGAAACAAGTGAGGATGCGTTGTCTGGAGCCCGTGCAATTTTAGCAGAGCGTTTTGCCGATGATGCGGCAATACGTGACCGTTTACGTAAATTATCATGGCGCGAAGGAAAAGTAGAAACAGCTGAGAAAAATGCGGAAAAGGACGAAAAGCAAGTATTTGAAATGTATTATGCATATGAAGAGCCGGTTAATCGTATTGTGCCACACCGTATTTTAGCGATAAACCGCGGCGAAAAGGAAGACATTTTAAAAGTATCTATTGTTGTGCCAGTAGAGCGCGCTACACAAATAATGGAGAATGAGTGGATTCCGAAAAATAATACATCGTCATCGGTTGTTGAAGTGCAAGCAGCAATAGTTGATAGCTATAAACGTTTAATTCAGCCTTCGATTGAGCGTGAGTTACGTAATGAATTAACAGAAAAAGCTGAGGCCCAAGCAATACACATTTTCTCAGAAAACTTGCGTAATCTATTACTGCAACCACCAATGCGCGGCAAAATGGTACTAGGTGTAGATCCGGCATATCGCACAGGTTGTAAACTAGCTGTAGTGGACGAAACAGGGAAAATGCTAGAAGTGACAGCCATATATCCTCATCCGCCAAAGCCGGATGTTGCTAAAGCAAAGTCGGTTGTTAGTGCAATGTTAGACCGCTATCCAATTAGTATTATTGCTATCGGTAACGGCACAGCTTCGCGTGAAACGGAGCAATTCATAGCCGAAGTATTAAAAGAGCGCGATACAGAAGATGTAGCGTATGTCATTGTCAATGAAGCTGGAGCATCGGTGTACTCTGCTTCAGAAGTAGCCCGTGCGGAATTCCCTGATTTACAAGTAGAACAACGTAGCGCGGTATCGATTGCAAGACGTTTACAGGATCCATTATCAGAACTTGTGAAAATTGAGCCTAAAGCGGTAGGTGTTGGTCAGTACCAGCATGATGTATCACAAAAGCAATTAGCAGAGTCACTTACTTTTATAGTAGAAACGGCTGTAAACCAAGTCGGTGTCGATGTAAATACAGCATCAGCATCGTTATTGCAATACGTATCAGGACTATCAAAAACAGTGGCGGAAAATATTGTGAATGTACGAAGTGAGAATGGCAAATTTACATCACGTGCACAACTGAAAAAAATTCCGCGGTTAGGTGCTAAAACATATGAGCAAGCAATCGGCTTCCTGCGCATTCCGGCGGCGAAAAATCCACTTGATGCGACAGGTATTCACCCCGAAAGCTATAAACTGGCGGAACAAATTTTAGGAGTAGCGAAGTTGTCTAAAAAGGATGTCGGAACAAAAAAAGCAGAAGAAGCGATTGCTGCATTATCGATTGAAGATTTAAGTAAAACACTTGAAGTGGGCGAAGTAACGATTAAAGATATTGTTGATACATTAATGAAGCCATCTCGTGACCCTCGTGATGCCTTCCCGCAGCCATTGTTAAAAACAGATGTATTAAAAATGGAAGATTTGAAAGTAGGAATGGAACTACAAGGCACAGTGCGAAACGTTGTTGATTTTGGTGCCTTTGTCGATATCGGAGTGAAGCAAGACGGACTTGTGCACATTTCAAAATTACAAAAACGTCGTATAAAGCATCCACTTGAAGTAGTAGCGCTTGGGGATATAGTTACTGTTTGGGTTGAAAAAGTAGAAGCGACGAAAGGGCGTATCTCATTGACGATGCTACCACCAGAGCAACAAATTGATTAAACTAAAAAGGCTGTCCATAAGTATGGCTGCCTTATACTTATAAGACTGATGTAGTAAATTTACGCTTTAAATAGTAGTTGATGGGGCGGCACAGCATTTTTACGTGAACAGCGTTAAATGAACAAAGGCTAAAACCGTCACGTTGTGTGACAAAGCCTGTGTAATAACAACCTGTTTCTCCGAGGAGGTTCAGGGCAGTGCTTGAGCCCCATCGAATTTTTAACGATATAATTACCTTTTTTTATAGTAGAGGGTTTTTAGGACAACCCCTTTTTCATGGAGGGAATAAGATGACGGATACAGAGCTACAATTATTAGTAGAAGAATTATCACAGCAATATTTTCAAGTACCATTTTTACATAGAGCATATTTTAATAGTCGCTTAAAAACAACAGGCGGTCGTTATTTATTGCGTACACATAATATTGAGTTGAATAAGCAATTATATGAGCACTTTGGTATTGAGGAGCTGCGGGGTATTATTTTACATGAGCTTTGCCACTATCATTTGCATATTCGAGGGATGGGCTATAAACATCGCGATCAAGATTTCCGATTGCTATTGAAGAAAGTTGGTGCCCCCCGTTTTTGCTCTTCTATAGAAGAAAAGGATAAAAAGCGTATAATAACAATCCACACATATCAATGCATTAATTGTAAACGATTATATAGTAGAAAACGGAAAATGAATGTTAGTAAATACCGCTGTAGTTACTGTAACGGTGCTATTCGATTAATTAACAGTGAAAAATTCGAATGAATTTTATTGATATAAGGTTTGATGAATTAAATGTCGGGTACAATATGTAAATACGTTAGTGTTTTAATCAATGTTTATATTATATAAACGTTGATATAACAGTGTTTTTTGATTTGCGCCATAAGAATTTGATAAAAAAACGAAAAAAGTGTTGACGATGTATAGAGATGTGGCTATAATAATAAAAGTCGACAAGATGAAGTCGATAAGACAACATTATTCCGAAGTAGCTCAGTGGTAGAGCAACCGGCTGTTAACCGGTTGGTCGTAGGTTCGAGTCCTACCTTCGGAGCCATGGCCCGTTGGTCAAGCGGTTAAGACACCGCCCTTTCACGGCGGTAACACGGGTTCGAATCCCGTACGGGTCACCATTTTCATTAATTAAATAACTTACTCAAGTAATGGTCCCGTGGTGTAGCGGTTAACATGCCTGCCTGTCACGCAGGAGATCGCCGGTTCGATCCCGGTCGGGACCGCCATTTGTTGGGGTATAGCCAAGCGGTAAGGCAACGGATTTTGATTCCGTCATGCCTAGGTTCGAATCCTAGTACCCCAGCCACTTTGAGAGCCATTAGCTCAGTTGGTAGAGCATCTGACTTTTAATCAGAGGGTCGAAGGTTCGAGTCCTTCATGGCTCACCACTTTCAATTTGACATATTATCATACTCGTGTATAATAATAAAAGTCTTGCTAATTTGAATGCGGTCGTGGCGGAATGGCAGACGTGCTAGGTTGAGGGCCTAGTGGGGGCAACCCCGTGGAGGTTCAAGTCCTCTCGGCCGCACCAGATAAGTTATAATTTTATTTAGCGCCCGTAGCTCAATTGGATAGAGCGTCTGACTACGGATCAGAAGGTTATGGGTTCGACTCCTGTCGGGCGCGCCATATTAATTTAATCAAATTACGCGGGTGTAGTTTAATGGTAAAACCTCAGCCTTCCAAGCTGATGTCGTGAGTTCGATTCTCATCACCCGCTCCACTGTTTTTTAAAAAAACAGTTGACACGAACCGAATGACATGTTACTATACAAGAGTTACTCATTTGAGTAACGGATGTAACTAAACAACTTTTTTAAAAAAGTTGTTGACACGAACTTCGGTAAGTGTTATGATATAAAAGTTGTCGCCGATAAGTGGCTAACACAATGAACCTTGAAAACTGAACAAGCAAAACGTTAATCAATAAAGTTTCATTTAATTATGAAACAAAAATTTTGGACATCAAAATTGATGCCAGCAAAAATTTGAGCTAATCAAATTTTCTTTTTTATGGAGAGTTTGATCCTGGCTCAGGACGAACGCTGGCGGCGTGCCTAATACATGCAAGTCGAGCGGACGTTTTGTTGGTGCTTGCACCGACAAAACGTTAGCGGCGGACGGGTGAGTAA
>NZ_JBDQQN010000005.1:0-279360 GCF_039888725.1 Solibacillus sp. CAU 1738 | reverse complement strand
ATCCAAGTGTGTTTGAATCAGGACGCTTTAAAGGTACAAAAAATCATATTACCAAACGTGGCTCAGCTAGGCTTCGCCGTATGCTTTATACAGCTGTTCGCTGCTCTATTCGTGATAGCCGTAAAAAGAAAACAACCGATGAAACCATTGCACGAAATAAAAGATTAAGAGCCTTCAACGATTTGAAACGCGAAGAAGGTAAACCCTACAGAGTAGCTATTATCGCCTGTGCTAATAAGCTCTTACACTGGATTTATGCGATGTTAAAAACAAAAACATCATTCCAAGAAACTCTTCAATAACAATAATTTCAAATAAAACACAAACCTTCCAAATTGAATTCGGAGGGTTATTTGAGTTGTGCATTTTTAGTATAGCATGAGGTGATTTTTAATTTAAAAGATTTTTATTGACAATCTATTAGCTGGTTTTGTTGAATAAAATAACTCACATTTATAAATATCTTAATTATTTTCAAACGACTTTATTGTAAATTAAACAACTTTATTATCCGTATACAAGAGGTGAGATGATTTTAATCAAAAGTTTAAATCTGTGAACAGCCATTCATCGAGAACAAATAAATCGATCTTTTTACATTTGAATCAACTTGCGGAAGCTATCCAATAGAATCTCATTGTTCCCTCATTTATTACATTTACTATATCTTCTATAAGACTAGTCCTATTATCTCTCAACTTACGAATTTCCTTCTAGATTTTTTCTCTCGTTTCACAAACAGCAACGTAAAGATTTGCCTACTCACCACATAATAAACGAGATATAGCGGGATGAATAAATCATCGTGCCATATCCAAAGATCATTCGGATGTGCGTTTTTGGCAAAATCAATATATATGATGATTTCTAGAAAAATTGCAGGTACTAAAAAGAAAATCCAAGGGTTTGTTAGCCATTTGAAATGATATTCCTGTAAAATTGCATCATACAACACTTCTGCAATGCCTAAGAAGAAGGTACTTACCATTAAAAAGAAAATAAAACCGTCTATTGTTACCGAAGAATTATAGTGTGGAAAATACATTTGCGTTAAAAAATGCGAAGTCAAATTTAGCAAAGACGCAACAATAATGACGCTCCAGCCAAAACGTATAAATTTGTAAAAAGGAAACAGTACCTTTTTCATTTCTTTATGAATCTTCGCTTGTTGTCCAAATGAAGTCATTGCTTGTGAAATTGCCTCTTCTTTAGAATAACCTTTAATCATCAATTCATCGATATGGTCGGTTAAATGAGTCATGAACTCCTCTTTTAACTCTTGCTGCTCGTCTTTTGAAATATGCAAACCTGAAACGATATCATCTACGTATTGTTCAACGCGTTTCATATATGACCACCTGCTGTTCTTTCAATAAGCTGAGTAATTTGCTTCCAATCCGCCAGCTTATTTTTTAACTCCGCGTGACCTATTGAAGTAATAGAATAGTACTTACGTCTTTTTCCCGATACTTCATCGCGCCAATAAGACGTCACACATTCTTTCTTCTCTAATCGTTTCAGTGCTGGATACAATGTACCTTCATTCATATGGTAAGCATCGTCACTTAATATACGTAGTTTCTTCGTTATATCATACCCATAGCAATCTTCCTCAACTAATAAAGAAAGTAATAAAATTTCAATGCTCCCCTTCAATAGTTCCTTTTCCATTTCACAATCCCCCCTTATTTACATATTATACCGATGTACATCGTAATACAATGTATAAATGTAAAAAATAGTATATTCACCCCCTTCTTGCAGGATTTTGTCAGCCAAGCTATTACTGGAACTAGAAACGTGTCGCACGAAAAATAGCACGACTTGGACAAGTACTAATCTTATGTTAATATAATAAAATGCTATTATAATGAGTACCTTTAGGCATAATAGTAATTAGAGAATAAAAATGAAAGAGTTGATTGGATATGACATGGACTTTGGCAATTACACTATTGTTTGGAACTATTATTAAATTGTTAATGAGTCCTCCAAATGCAGCTGTAGGATGGTTTTTAAATAAATTTGAACTTCATCAAAAACTTGATTCAAAAAATGTTACTGTAACATTTAACGGAAAGAATTTAGAAGAGGAAGATAAAATTAGATTTACTGACTATTTTAGTGAAGCAATCTTTATTAAAAAAAATTATATATTTCCTGGCAATGAAAAATTATTTCTACATCCAGAGACTAATGTTATTCCATTTGTCATCAACGTAAAAAAAGGCAAAAAAGATGTTAATTTCTTTATATATAGTTCCGATAATTACGTAGATGTAGTCAAGCAGTACAAGGAGAAAGTTATTTCTTATAGTCTTAGCTCTGATTATTTACAAAAATTTATTAAGTCAGCTAATGGATTGAACTAGCAATAGTTGTAATAAAAGAAAAGGTATCATATACAATGGCACTGCCTGTCTTTTTTGAGACAGTGAAAAAAACACCTTATTAAACAGCCAGTTGTCGGTACTGTACCGGCGACTGGCTGTTTATTTTCGTTTGGATGCGTTTATAGTTATTTTAATGAACGTATTCTTCGACGATTTGTATGACTCTTGAATTCGTAGTGCGATAGATTTCATCGAGCTAGAAAGTTTCACACTTTAGCGAGGAGTGAAATGATTCGCTAGGCCCCCCTTTCCTATTTGAATACGTTTTAACCCAAAAATAATAACGCTTGTTATTACTATGGAAACCAAAAAGTATCCCAATACTATTAATCTCCTAACTAAAAATAGCCTTTCCTATATTGAATATATTTCTATGTTATAATTCCTTAAATTACAATATTTTATAAACCCGAACATTTATTAGGAGGTAGTAATTTGGTTATTTTTATGTATATTAACATATTCTTTATGCCTATACCCGCAATCATTTTTTGTTTAAATCTAGTCAGCATTTTAAAGAAAATTAAGAATGACGAAAATACAAGTAAAAATACTTTTTGGCTGACACTATCGTTCGTTCTAATAACTTGGTCCATATCAATAGGAACTTTATTTGGCTTAGCGTGATTGTCAATTACTCTAAAGTAAAGACACGGAAGCTGCTCTTCAGCTACCTGTTTAATCTTGCCTTGCTTCATTCACACCTTAATAAGTTCGTCAAATTTTCCTATAAACTTGCTACTGTAGATGTACGACCATACTTATTTTTAGTAAATTTACCATTTTTCTATTACCGCGCAATCTGCTATGTTATGCTTTGTACAGGGAAATGTTTTATCCATTATTATAGTAAATTGTAAAAATAAGAAGGTATAAAGATGACAAAAACTCAAGATAAAATTTTAATTAGCGTAGGGTCGATATTACTTCTATTTACCCTCACAATGATGTATATGGATTTTATAGTCCCTAAAATTGGACCTATTGGTAGTGGAAAAAGACATTGGACAACATATGCTACCTATACATCTTCTTTATTAGGTGCAATTTGTTTTACTAGCTGCGGGATAATAGGTTGGTTTAAATTGAAAGACAAACAATAATTTTCTTTATTTTTAGTACTAGCTATATATCACAAAGAGCATTTATTAAAAGATATTGGAGGTTAATATAAGTGAAAAAAACAGCTGTTCTATTATATCCTCAATTTAGTGAGTATGAGTTAAGTATTGCCCTATCCATTCTGATGCAAGGTGAGAAGCCAATAATTACTGTAGGTTTAAATAAGCAGCCTATAAAGGGAGAATCTGGTCTAACTTGTATAACTGATACTACTATCGATGAATTAAACATTGATGAAATAGATAGTCTTCTACTAACAGGATGTATGGATATTTTTGCTATAGAAAATGAAAAGAAATTATTAGACTTTTTAAGGAAAGTTGAAAGTAAAGTATCCGTGATTGGAAGTATTTCAAGTTCACCTTATCTACTTGCAAAAGCAGGCATAATAAAAGGGAAAAAATATACTGTTGGAATGACTGAAGAAGTTAGAGATCATTCAGGTGTCTTTGAGAAAAATAACTATTCAGAAGAACTTGTTGTTCAAGATGGGAAGTTAATAACTGCTAGAGGCAGAGGCTTTATAAGATTTGGCGTGTGCTTTGGAAAAGCATTAAACCTGAAATTTGATGAATATTGGTATTTTGAAAAAGGTATTCCAAACGATGTTTTAGTTTAATAGGATAGAACTAACGTTTAAGATTTAATTTCTAATCTGCAAGTCCTTTTACTATGCCCAAATAAATCCCCTATAGCTGCAAATATGGCTATATAGAAATAATTAAACAATATGCTTTCCTACCATCCTAGTTTCACTGTGGGATATAAAAAGAAGGCAAATCAAAAGTATGATTTGCCTCCAAAAAAATTTATATCTCACTAGAACTTTCTACACCATTAATCGAAAAACTTGCTGTAATTGTTGCATTTAACGAATGAGCAACAGAGCAATATTTATCTTTGGATAGTTTAACGGCTCTTGCAACTTTTTCTTCCGGTAAAGAGCCTTCCAAAGAATAGTGAATGTGAATATTTGTAAATCGTTTAGGCTCTTCTTCTGCACGGTCACCTTTCACTTCCATTTGAAAAGAAGTCGGCTCTAAACGCATTTTTTTCAAAATCGAAATAATATCTATTCCAGTACATCCTGCAGTAGCAAATAGAAGAAGTTCCATAGGTCTTGCTCCTGTATTTTGCCCCCCAATTGCTTCTGAAGCATCCATAATAATTTCATGTCCTGATGCTGAAGTTCCTGAAAAAGCCATGTTTCCTGACCATTTTAAAATTGTTTCCATCTTTTTAACGCCCTCTTTCATCTTAGTCATCTAATAAGTTTACTCTTCTGTAATAATAGCACGATTTTTATTAGAAACCCATTTGTCTAATATAGCAGCATTTGCTGTATTTCCTAACACATTCAATAATGTTCTAAAACCATCAGTAAGACGGTCAACACCTGCAACCAATGCAATTCCCTCAAGTGGTAAACCTGCTGCCGCTAATACGGTTGACATCATAATAATACTTGCACCGGGAACTCCTGCTGTACTGAATGAAACAATCATCGTACTTATCATAATTGTGAAAATAAGTGTTGGAGTTAATTGAATGTCAAATAGCTGTGCGACGAATAATGCATTAAATCCTTGTAAAATTGAAGCACCGTCTCGTTTCAATGCAGTCCCTAATGGAATAGCAAATCCAGCAATTTCTTTTTTCATCTTAAATGCTCCAACTGCATTTTCAATCGCTACAGGTAACGCTGCATTCGAACTTGCTGTCCCAAATGCAATACCAAACGTTGGAAGGAAGCTTCTCCAATAACGAGCAGGAGAAATTTTTAATACAGCTAATATCATTGTATAAATAAGAATCATGACAGCAATTGCTAAAATAAGACCGATAATATATAAAATTAACTTTTGTACGATATCAAAGCCTTGTGTAGCAATAACTGAGCTAATTAAAGCAAACACCCCAATTGGAGAAAGTCTTAGGATTAGTAATGTAATCTTTTCGATTATGTGATGGAAGCTTTCGATAAACGATAAGAATGGTGCAGCTTTATCTCCTGCAAGGCGCATACCAATAATGATTAATATTGCTGTAAAAATAATTTGTAATAAGTTACCTGTTGCAAAGGCTTCAAATGGGTTTGTTGGCACAATGGAAATAAGCCAATCAAGAATACTTTGACTGTTAGTAACTTCCTGTGCAGTTAAATCACCGACATTGCCAACAGCTGTTCCAGGTTTTAATAGGGCAGCCGTTGTAATCCCAATCAGAAGAGAAACAAAAGTTGTCACTATGTATAAAACCATAATCCTCCACGTAAGTTGACCAACTTTATCTGCACTTTTAATACTTGAAAATCCGATAATTAATGATGTAAAGACTATCGGAACAACTACAAATTGAATTGCTCTTAAGAAGATCTTTCCAATAGGTGATAGCACATATTTATCAAGTTCAGGTGTAATACTTGGGAAAAATGCATTTAAAACGAAACCAAAAAAGATCCCAAGTATTAAACTGACAGTAATTTTTGTTGATAATTTCATTAAAAAAATCCTCCAATAACACAATTCATATAAGACTACTAGGTTTACTTGAAAACTTATCATAATCAAATACGTTAAAACTGTCAATGTAATTTTCAGTAGTCAGATAATACTGACAAGCAGCTATAAAATACAGCAAAAAATCCTCTATTAAATGAGCAGTTTTATAGCATAAATAGAAAAAACCTCAATATTTTATATTATCCCCTTTTGCTATCAATAAAATAATCGATGTTCCGCGATTTATTTTATTGATAGCATATATTATTTCGAAAGGTAAAAAATTATCCCAATATTACCCGAAATTTGATAAACTATACAAGGTAAAATTTACTAGGAGGAAAAAACTATGTATCAATTGATTTTATTTTTACACATATTAGGCGTATTATTTATGTTCGCAGCAGTTGGTGCTACCTTAATAGGCATGTTCGGTATGCTTCATTCAAAAGACAATAAGACGCTGAAAATTTGGGCTTCTTTAACGGTTAAAATGGATGAATTTCTCCCGTTCAGCGTAATTCTTATCCTACTACCGGGTTTATACCTTGTCTTTTCTACATGGGGATGGAATATCGCTTGGGTGAACGTTTCACTAGTAGCATTAATATTGATGTCACTTGCAGGACCTATTATTAATTTACGCCGTTTTAAAGGCATTCTTAAAGCTGTAATTGATGAATCAGGAGAAACACCTTCAACACATTTGTTAGCGAAAGTGCGGGACCAAGTTCTATGGAATTCTATTTCTATAATGACAATGGAAGTATTAGGAATTATTTATCTTATGACAATTAAACCACCACTTATAGAATCCCTTGTTACAATGGTTGTTTGCTTTGTTTTAGGCATTATTTTCTCTAAGATTGCTTTAAGTATTGGAAGCGAAAAAAATAAGATGTCACACTCTTTATAACAACAAATCACAAGCAAAAGCTTGTGATTTTTATTTTTAATACTTGGAATTATAAGTGAACGCTATTTTACAGGTTTATTTTCATTGTTAGTTTTATGATGTTGCACAAGTTAGAGTAGGATACGCTAGGTTCGATATGCATGATCGAAATGTTGGAGATTTAAATAATATCAAGAAGGTTTATAGGAATTATTCTTTAAACATCCAAGTTATTGCCTCAATAATAATATCTGGTCTATCGAGATGTATAGAATGACTTGCTTCTTGCGCTATTATCAATTTACTATTTTGTGAAAGATTAACTTGGCTCATAATTAGCACTTGCCACTTTTCTTCATATAGCCTTAACTCCGACTCGGGTAACCCCTCCTCAGTTCCTAACCTAATTGCATATTCTTTATCTCTACCAATTACAACTAATGGTACATCAGGAAACTCTCCTAAGTTTTTTATTAAATCAGCGTCTTTCTTCCAGCAGCTAATTTCAGAATGCATTGATTCGTACAAGCAAGGTTTAGTTTGGAAACTTAATAAACGTTGTTGTACATCATATGGGAGTTGTTTTTGCTTTATAGAAAGAGTAGGATTAATAATTTCTCTTAATTGTTCCTCGTTCATTTGAGAATAGGATTTACACTTTTCCATCCAAATTTCATCGGTTGTTCCTTCATTTAAAACTGGTGTATCCAATTCATCTAAAATTTTCAAATCTACAGAGGTTGAATCTACTAATACTAACCCTGCTACCTTTTCAGGATGCATTTTCACAAAATGTTGGGCACATAAACCCCCATATGAATGACCAACTAACAATACAGGTTCAACAATCCCAAGTAGACTAATTAACTCATTTATGTCATTTACGACCGCCTGTGTATTGCGGACTTCATTTCGAATTTCACTCTCGCCTAGCCCAGGTCTATGAAAAGTTATTACACGATTAAATTTACATAATATCTCTATCACATTGTGCCACTCATCAAATGAGCATCCCATCCCTGTAAGGATAATAATTGGTATACCATTCCTCCCCTTTTGTAGAATCTCAAGTTTGTTATGATTTATTGTTAGGAATTCTTTAATATTACCCACCCCTTGAAATACTTTTTCAACAAAACTCTTGCTTTAGTTGTAGTACATTTCTTCACAGTTAAAGCAACATTAACATAAATATCCAACAAAAATTATCCTACTCAAGTTGGTTAATTAATGGTTCATAAAAAAGCACTTAGACAATAAAAAAAGCCCCAAACCCTTATATAATAAAGATTTGGAGTATATTTTTCTGTTACATATTATGAACTAATTTTCTTCCTTGCTAAGGCTCTATCACCTAAAAAAATGCTATAGCCTACAATCATTTAGCTTTAAAATTTATAGAATTCCTAATGACAACTTCTTATTAGTTATTTTATACCATTAGCCAAACATCATAAAATGCTTCTATTTGTATTTTTGGTTACTATACTTTATAAACAAGCCTCTAATGCAATTTGCATCATTTTATCGAATGATGTTTGTCTTGCTTCAGCACTGATTTGTTCATGAGTTATTAAAGAATCTGAAATAGTTAGTATACACGCAGCATTTTTTTCTAATATTTTTGCATTATGAAACAATGCAAAGCTTTCCATTTCTACACATAAACAATTATGCTCATTATAAAAATCAACATGATTTGGAACGTGACTTTCGTGATAAAATACATCACTCGAATGAATTCTTCCCTTAACTATAGGCATATTAATACGATTAGCAGCCTCTTCAATTTTTTCATTTAATAACTCACTTGGATACTGAATATCGGCTTCTACACCTGCTTGAACCTTTGCATAAGTTGATTCACTCCAGGCACTATCGACTAGAACAACATCATGAATGTTCAGTTTATCAGTATACGCTCCTGCACTACCAACACGTATAATATTTTCTACATCATAAAATTTAAATAATTCGTATGAATAAATCCCTATACTTGGCATTCCCATTCCAGAACCCATCACGGATATTTGTTTTCCCTTATAAGTCCCTGTATATCCAAACATGTTACGTACTGTATTAAACTGAGTTATATTTTCTAAATATGTTTCTGCAATATATTTTGCACGCAGAGGATCTCCTGGCATTAAAACTGTTTTCGCAATTTCTCCAACTTTTGCAGTATTGTGCGCTGTTGTCATTTAATATCTCTCCATTTCTAATTCATTGAATCAATTTCACAATTCATTTTATCATTAATAGATAAGAACATAAAAAATGTAATAAATACGATAATTCGCATAGTTACGCTACAGGTGGACGGCAAGCATCGAACCAATTCTCTCTCTACACTCAGTTCAGGTTCTCGGTCTGCTTCAGCCTAGCGCTATACTTAAATGGTCGTCATTCTTTTAAAAAAATATTGATGAAATTGCCGACTCTATTATAAATGTTTTTACTTCTCTAGAACAAAAACTTTTTTTGAGTAATGATCAAAGTTATTAATGAAGTAGATGCTTATTTTATGATGAGTATCGTAAATAATTATGCTTATGTTTACAAAATATACACTCGTAATTCCACTCCAAAAGAAAACTATAAAAAGAGCCTAAACTTCACTAAAATAGTTTAAGCTCTCCAAACATTATTTACTTTACTGTATACTCTCCGTTACTCTTCTCACATTTTCCAAAATAATTTTGCTTTTCGGTATGCTTGGAATATCGTTTAAGTCAAAACTTAAATCTTGTTCAGGTATGTCATATTGCATTTTATTGACTAAGTAATCCAAACTTACCTTCATTATTTCAATCGTCATTTGTTCACCCGCGCAGCGATGTCCTAAGAAATAGTCGCCTCCACCTTGTGGAATAAAGCTAAACGGACTACCTTTCCAGCTCGCAAAGCGTTCAGGATAAAATGCATCAGGTTTTTCCCACAACACTGGATCATGATTCGTCCCATATATATCGAGTAAAGTCATCGTCCCTTCTTTAAATTCATAGGCATTCCATGTGAAATCTTTTTTTACAGTCGCCATAACAAATGGGAAGAACGGATAAAAGCGTCTTACTTCTTGTACGAACATTTGTGGGTAATCAGGATAATTCTTCAATTTTTCTTTTTCTTTCGGAAATTGGTGCAAAGCGAGTAGTGTAAAGTTCGCATAAACTGCAATGGCTACAATCGGACGAAGTAAATTAATAATCTCAACAGCTATCGTATCTTCATCTAATAAGTTGCCATCTGAATCTTTATAAAATGCAAATTGGTGTAGCACCGAATTTTTTTGAAACTTGATTTTTTCGTCACGTATATCTCGAATAAGCTGTTTCATATTTTTTTCCACTTGATTTCGATGACTTCTCCCGATCCAATGTGAAATCCCAAAAATAGTGGGTGTTTCAAACATTGCGGCTAATTCTTCCGTTAATTTTTTTGTATCTTGTTCATGTAGCGGATTGCCAATCCACTGAAATGCCACTTTACATAGTAGTTCCTTCATTTCATTGTAAAATACGATTTGATCCTTTTGACTCCATTGATCAATGGCTTGCTCCCATTTTAGTTTAACGATGTCTACTATGCGGGCAACTTCCTCTTTTGTCATGACGGACATTAGCATTTCTTTCCGATGACGATGAGCAGCCCCATCTAATGTTTGGACACTATTTTCACCAAAAAGCGTTTGGACAACGCGGTTTGGCGCAGCACCATTACGTTGAAATTTATCTGTATCATAGAAAAGTTTAGCCGCTTCTTCTCCAATCATACAAATTGCTTTTTTCCCTAAAATCCGCGTCTCAAAAACATTCGCATGTAATTTTCTCTGTCTATTTACAATAAACTTATATCCTTCTTTTAAAAGGCTAATGCTATGATCAATACCTTCTTCACGTGGCATTTGATTTTCCATTATTGTCACCTCTTTACTTAGTCTACCTTCTATTATTTCTAAATGGAATTCAGTTTATGCCGTATCTCATAAAATTCTGTAGTTGATATTTCCTATCTTTTTGCGGCTGTATTACCATAGCTCTTTTTAGTTATATTATTTATGAAAAGATAAACAGAAAGCCCCACTTCATTATTGAAGTGGGGCTTCATTGATTTATGAATAGAATGAATCTGCCTACCTTTTTGAAGACATAATTTATCACAAGTGTCGTATTAAAATACTTTTTGTTTTCAATTAATATCGGAATTTTCCTTTACTATGGTTTGGCGATAATACCCTTTCCAAGTGGACAGATAAGGGTTTTGTCCCAACCTCATTTATTTAATATCTGATTGATGTAAGCAATTAAGCGCTTTTTTCAATGTTATTTCTTGCTTTTTTCTTGAATACATTTGCTCTAAGCCATGGAAGCACCCAACGATCTCCACCGATGCGCCCTGCATTTGCACCAGCAACTAGAATGATAAACTGAATTAAAATAAATGTTGGGTTTGTCGAAACAGTTCCACCTAGGAAGAACATGAAATTCATAAATAATCCGAAGAATGCCGCAGTAGTAGTTAAAGTGCCTAATAGAAGACCTAAACCTATTAATAACTCACCCCAAGGAACTAATACATTAAAAAGTTCAGCATTAGGTAGAGCAAAATGTTCAATGAAATAATTATATGCCGGATAAATAGGACCGTCTGCTCCCATTACTGGATTAGCGACAATGTTCGCCAGATAACCAGTTGCGTCGAATCCTCCAGTGATTTTGCCTATCGCAACAGTAACCCACTGATATCCGATATATAGTCTTAAAAATAGAAGTAAATATGAAGCGTATACATTAGTACGTAACCAATTCATCATGAAAATTCCTCCTTATTTTATTTACTAGTTTCACGAATTTGTGACGCTACAAAACGTAGTATAATAAAATACCCACGAAAAAACTATATAAAAATACTATTTAACATTTTTTATTCACATTTAATATGACATTTCCAAAACATTTTATCAATACGTTTGCTGTTATTATTTCTACATAAAACTGTTAAAATCTCTTAAATACATATTATCGATTATTTTCAAAACCGCTCTTATTATAAAAAAATTCCGCCACTTCGGGAATTTCAACGATTTATTATAATCCCAGAATAATGATTCACTGATAGCACACCGACATTCCAGGATTTCTCCAGTAAATTTTTAGTTCCCTCCATAAAATTAAACTTTAGGTGTTCATTTGTTAACGCTGTTTTCGTAAGATTATTTGTTAAAGTGGATTTTGTAAAAACTGGTATAATAAACGAAAGAGGATTGTGAGGTTTATGGAATTTGGTTTTTGGTTGGTCATTATCTTTGCATTATTTTATGAACCTATAATGCACTTCTAATCGCAGGTGTGCTATTACAATACATAGTTTTGATTATTATAAGTTGCGAATCACATTTAATGAAAACAAGCGGTATACTAGAAGGTACCGGTTCAGTAGAATAGATTTCTCCTACTAATTGGCAAGCAACTTATACTGGTCTTACTAATTTACTTAGGAGTTATTTCAGAAAATAAAGGGGTCAATCATGAAAAAATTTTATGTTGCATCAAGCTTTCAAAATATAGAAGCAGTCAGATTTGTTAGCGAACATTTAAAAAACAAAGGCTATGTTCAAACTTATGATTGGACAAAAAATAAAAGAGCATCCCACATTAAAGAGTTAAAAGCAATTGGGCAAGCAGAGAAAAAATCTGTAATCGAAGCAGATTTTTTAATAGTGTTACTTCCAGCAGGTAAAGGAAGTCATATTGAATTAGGTATTGCATTAGGGCTAGGAAAAAAGATATTCCTTTACTGTCTAAACAATGAGGTAATTAACTTTGAAACCACAAGTACATTCTATCATTTATCAGAAGTTGAGATAGTTATTGGAACTATTGACGAGTTATTAAACAAAGTGACAAACAGTATAAATTAAAAGCAATGGAGAACTAACTCCATTGCTTTTAAAATGAAATAATATAGGTTAGGCTACTTTATTTTATAAATAGTTGCATCATGAAATTGCTCTAGCTTTCTTGACACTTACTCATTCTCTAAATCCGCAAAATCTCCCGAATATCTTCTTCCGTTAATGCACCAGAAGCCTTTTCATCAAACTCAATAATATCCGCAATTAAATTCCGCTTTTTTTCTTGTAGCTCGTTCATTTTTTCTTCAATCGTTCCTCGTGCGATAAGCTTAATAACCTGGACGGTGTTTTTCTGACCCATTCGATATGCACGATCAGCTGCTTGTTCCTCAACTGCTGGGTTCCACCATAAATCGTATAAAATGACGGTGTCTGCTCCTGTTAAATTCAGGCCTGTTCCCCCTGCTTTTAATGAAATCAGAAATACATCTTGCTCTCCCTCATTAAATCGATTGCACAGTTCGACACGTTGCTCTGAAGGGGTTTGACCATCCAAATAAAAATACTCTTGACCGCGCTTCGTCATTTCTCTCCCTATAAGCTCAAGCATTTTCGTGAATTGAGAGAAAATCAGTACCCTTCTACCAGAAAGTCTAGATTCCTCTAATATTTGTAGTAGCTGCTCAAATTTAGCTGAGCTACCTTTATAGCCGTCCACAAATAATGACGGATGGCAGCAAATTTGGCGCAATCTCGTTAAACCGGCTAAAATACGAATGCGATTTTTCCTGAACGTTTCCTTGTCTAGGTGCTTTAATGTATCGACTCGAAGCTTAGCTAATAATGCGGCATACAGTTGCTTTTGTTCAGGCAATAGCTCTGATATTTCTAGCATTTCGTTTTTCCCTGGCAGCTCCTTCAGTACATTTTCTTTCATCCGACGGAGTAAAAACGGTCGAACCCTCCGCGCAATCTCTTTCCTAGTTAAATTACTATATTCCTCTAACCCTTGAAATAGCTGAGGGAAAATTACATGATAGATTGACCAAAGCTCTTCCTGATTATTCTCGATCGGAGTACCTGTTAATCCAAAACGATGATTTGCCTTTATTCTTTTTACTGCTCGTGCTGTTTGGGTTAAAGGATTTTTAAACGCTTGCGCCTCATCAAAGAACACTGCATGAAACTGTTGTTTCTCATACCATGACAGATCACGGCGAAGTAGTGGATAGGATGTAATGACGACATCAATATGCCCCAAATCTCGTAGTAGCTCTGTTCTTGCTGTATGATCCCCATCAATAACAATCGCTTGAAGCTCCGGTGCAAATTTCATCATTTCGTGTAACCAGTTATACGTTAAAGAAGACGGACACACAATTAGTACTGGCTGTTTACAAGCACGTATGTTTTCAAGCTCTGACACAATGAATGCAATACTTTGGACTGTTTTGCCAAGTCCCATATCATCCGCTAATACACCACCGAATCCGTAGCTAGCCAGTTGCTTCATCCATTTATATCCTTGCTGTTGATAGTCCCTTAAAACACTTTCTAAACTTTCAGGAATGTCAAAATCCAATGTTTCAGGATGAAGTAATTGATTAAGAAACTGCTGAAATGATTCGGCTGGGGTAAACACATCACTCTCACCTATTAACTCCAAAAATTTCAGACTTTCTAATATTGGCATAGTCAGAGTGCTCTCGTAGTGATCATCTTGTACTGGTCCTGCTAGTAAAAACCGACGAATTTCTTCCATTTCCTTCGTTTCAAGAGATAGTAAAGTGTCATTCGGTAGTCGGTAATATTTTTGCTTGATTTCAAGCGCTTTTAAAATTCCCTTCACTTGGTTGTTGGAAATACCGTCCATTTCGAATTTGAATTCTAACCAATTTGTTCGTTCTTTTCTCACCTTAACAACAATTTTAGGAAACACACTTTTTTTGATAAGTCGGTTACGAACAGCTGTTGTCGCATAAATTTGAGTAAGGGATTGCAACTTCGGGAGAACATGATTTAAAAACTCATATTCCAACTCTTCATTTTGCATATAATAGCCGCCCTCAGTTGTCGTAAAACCGCTCTCCTCCATGATTGTGAGAATTTCTTGTTCCTTTTTAAAATCCCTTATAATCATCGGATCTACTTGATTTCCAGTATCTTCCAGTGGTTGAATAATCACATGTTCATAATGAAATTCAAGCCCTGCTAACAATCTATTTTTTAGGCGATCTAAGTAAAGCTTCGCAACTAAAGGCGTTTTCATCATTTCCTCTGTTAACTGCTTCGACAAATTGACTTGCCCTATTTTCTTTAAACGAGGGACGACTTTGTTTAGAAAAGTTTTCAATTGCTCACTTGGAATTGTCACTTCATTTGTATTTGGAGCTACGAGCATTTGCTGAAGTTCATTAAGTCGATCACTGTCTTGGTGATCTAATATGAATAAGGAATTATCACTTAAAACAACCTGATACGCACTAAAAAGTTGAATTTGCTCAAATCCATTAATTGTTAAACGATATTCGCTATCAATTTCATCAACTGTAAATTGTAATGGAGGTGCACCTTCTACAATACGTATAGGCTGAGCCTTTATTTGAATTTGTTTTACAAACACATCTGTTTGTGTGAGAAAAGGCATGAGCCCACCCCATGCAGAAGGTGGTATTAATAATATTTCTTGGCTATCAATATCGTTTGGTAATGACTCTAAAAAAGCTAGCTCATCACGCGTGACTCGGATTAGTTGATGCAGCACTGTGTCTATTTCGCTATTAAAGCAATGTTCATTTGGATGATAGGTCAATGTAGGTGATATAGTGTAAGGCTGTCCAAACTGTACATGTTGTAGAAAATCTCGAATAGATGAAATTTTCGTTTGTCCTACACACAGTTCAACACCAAATAAATATTGCCCTTCCCCAATCGAACAAGGTATAAGTATAAACTGTACATCAAGTACTTGTCTTTGTTCAAAATGTAGCTGATGACGGCTTTTTCGTATTGGACTATCCTGGAAAAGTGTCATGATGCTTTCTGATAGTTGTTGCTCAGAAGATGGATGAGAAAGATTATTCCGCTGTCGCTTCCTTTCATCTATAGCAAGCAAAACAGCTGCAACATGCTGGCAGCTCTTACTAAAGTTTAGTAGTGTAGAACAGCTACAAGACGGTTGAATTCGCCCATTCTCATCCTTTTCAATTGTGACACGAAAATCCTCTGCTCCATTCACTGTAGCTGTACATCGATCTGCGCTATATTCCTGAATCGTTACTTTATTTGAACGTAAATAAGCGTCCCCTCTTTTGAAGGAGACGGACCCACACATGTCTTTTATGATTTTTTGGTTGATTTTAATATCCATGTAACCCGCTCCTTCCATTAATCGTTATAATGTTGACATTAATAATTATTCTAACATTTATCGTAAAGTCACTCAAAACATTCATAAAGTGAATCTTCAATCAGTGGGGGTTTTCTAATGTAAATGTGATTGCATTATTTAAGATAAGAAATGATATGTAGTTTATATAATTACTTTTCCGTCTTAGTATGAAACAAATAAAAAGAGGCACCCTATAAATATAGGATGCCTCGAATTTAACGAATGTAAGTTTAATTCCTAAGAATTAAAGTTTAGTTACGTTAGCAGCTTGTGGTCCGCGGTTGCCATCTACAACTTCGAACTCAACTTTTTGACCTTCGTCAAGAGTTTTAAAACCTTCGCCTTGGATAGCTGAGAAGTGTACGAATACGTCGTTTTCGCCTTCTACTTCGATGAATCCGAAGCCTTTTTCTGAGTTAAACCATTTTACTGTACCTTGTTTCATTTAAGAAAACCTCCAAAAAATAAAGTGAACAATATGGAATTGATTACCGCAATAAAAAATTCACATATTACAAAAAGTACCGACAACTACACCGATCACTCTTTGTAATATGTGAATCCATTGTATCCGGTCAAGCAATTTAATTGTTAACCTAAGTATACCATCATTTTACACTATGTCAAACTATTTAATTAATTATTTTTTATAATTTTCTCTTATTTCTGCCAATTGAAGGTGACACAATTCAATTTATGTTTTTTTCAAGAATGATGCCATGAAAAATTTGTGCGTCATCATCACATGCTTCACAATATTCACATTCAGATTTAGACCAAAAAGCAATATACTTTCCCTTTTTTATTTCTTCATGCTCGTATTTTTCTCTAAACTGTGTAATTACATTTTGAAGACCCGTTTCGTAATCTTCCTCTGTATCGAAAATATAGGTCTCTTCAATCTTCTCTTCCCACCCTTCAAATTGCCACCAAGGTTCATAGTCAGCTTTCATATAAATAATTTTATACACTACAGACACTCCTTTCCTAAAAAAATTATGTATATATCATTTTAATTATTATGCTTACTCGTGTCTATTATTAACTTACTCCCTATGATAAAATAGTTTCCAGTTACATCTAATTAGGAGGATCAGACATGTTTTCATTAATTAAACCGAAAGCAGATTTACAAGATTTATTTGCCAGGGGAACAGACTTAAAAAATGCTACTGGCCGTTTTGCAGAAACGCTGGCTTTTAACCATTTTAATCAACATGACCAAAATAACTTAAAAGAAGTTTATGAACGCATCCAAAACATTAGACCTACAATGAATGAAATATTCGTAAAATATTTACAAGAAATTGCACCAAACGGCAAAAATCCCATTACCGATAAACAAATTGCAAATTATTTAGAACAATTTTTCCTAGGCAAACGCGATGATACTTATGTCGATGAAACAATTAAATTTTTCAACTTATTGCGTGAAAATCAGTTCGAACCAGGTAAAACAATCATAGTATTCAATCAGTTTTCTTTCTATTTAACGACACATATTTTGCATAATTTCGCTTTAAAACCGTTTAAAGCATTTGATTATATGAAATCTGTATCTGCTGCAGTTAATATTGACCAAGAGCTATTAGTAGAAGTAATGACTGAGCGTATGCTTGAAAACGTTGTAGAAGAGATTTCTACCTTAATGGATGCAAATGCTCGAATAATGTATATGAAAGATCTAATTATGAGCTTAGATTATCAGGCAGAAGAAATATCGACTTCAACTGCAGCAGCAGAAGAATTAGCAGCTTCTATCACAGAAATTGCCCGCTCATCAAGTCGAATTGCAGAAAAGACAAACGAATCTGTTACATATGCTGCACAAGGTAAAAATTCAATCGAGCACGCACTTCAAGAAATATTTACAACTGAGGAAACATTCACTTCTATTGTGCAGAGCTTTACTGAATTACAAAAACATATTGATGATATCGAAAATGTCGTCACTTTAATTAATCAAATTGCTGATCAAACGAATTTACTTGCCCTGAATGCATCAATAGAGGCTGCACGTGCCGGTGAACATGGTAAAGGATTTGCTGTTGTTGCACAAGAAGTTCGGAAGCTAGCTGAAGGTACAGTTTCTGCTTTAGGAGAAGTTTCAAATAATGTTCACTCATTAAAATCTTATTCAAATACAGTAGCAAAATCAATTACTGAAACGACAACGATAATAAAAGACGCTACAGATGAAGCAAAACAATCTTTACCATTACTAAATTCCATAGTAGAAACGATTGAAAGCATTAATTTAGATGTAACAAATACAGCAGCCGTATCTGAACAACAAGCTGCTGCCATCGATGAAGTATCTTCTCGAATGGTACAAATTTCAACCTTGCAAGACGACATTCGTGAATATGGTGCAAATACATCCCGTGATATTCACCATTTAGGACAAGAAATTAACCGTTTCCGTAATGATGTTATTGCAAAAAATAACATACAGTTGTCGAGTATCGCTCTATTACAATTATCAAAAGCAGACCATATATTATGGAAATGGCGTGTATATAATATGTTCCTTGGCTTAGAGCAATTACAACCTAATGACGTATCATCACATACAGAATGCCGACTCGGTAAATGGTACTTCGCAGAAAAAACTATTGCACGATTCGGTACGCATCCATCATACCTTGAGCTAGATCGCAATCACGAACAAGTTCACACTTCTGCAAAATATGCTGTTGAAGCGTATAATAGAGGTGATATTCCTACAGCTGAAAAACATTTAAAAGATATTGAAGCTGCTTCTGAACAAGTACTACGCTATATTAATGATTTAGTACAAGAAATTGCAAACGAACGTGTTATGAAATAAATCATATAGACAAAGCTACCTTTTGTGGTTTTGTCTATCTTACTAAGGAGGTCATTATGAAACGCGCACATATTTTGTTTTTTGGAGATGTTGCAGGTACTGGCTATCGCTTTTTTATAAAACAAAAGGCAATTGAATTAGGCTTAAAAGGTTACTGCGAACTCAACACAGAAAATAAAATCGAAGTTGAAATCGAAGGTAAGACAGCTGCTGTAGATGAATTTATTCACTTCGTACAAAAAGGCGTTAGTTTACAGGCAGACTATAACGGTTTTACAGTTGAAATATTTGATGATTTAAAAGGATATACCGTTATGAAGTCAGATATCGTCTAGCTGACTTCTTTTTTTGATTGTTTTCGAAAATGGTGTACGATGTAGTTGAAACCTTTTTCATTTTAGACCGTATACATTAGTAACTATAAAGGAGGTACGAAATATGCTTGGTACAATAAATTTTATTAGTAGACATGCGTTTAACTTTGCTATTAGTTTTGCAGTGCTTGTTATTACAGTGATTAACTTCGATTTAGGCATTGTTTTCGTGCCGTTATTAGCAATCGGAAGCTATTATATAAGTAATAAAGGCATATTAATGTTTCAAAGAATAAAGAAGAGTAAGGAATTAGGCTTCACACGTTCTGAGTATAAACATATTGAGCGTCAATTAAAAATGGCAAAAGACAATATGAACCAACTAACACAGCAATATGTACGTGTGCGTTCGATTCGTTCATTTAAATTACTAAATGAAATAAGCAAAATTTCAAGACGCATCATTAATCTTGTGCAGGCAAATCCGCGCAAGTTTTATGCAGTGGAAGATTTCTTTTATGCTCACCTTCCTTCTGCTGTACAGTTAACGGATAAGTATACATTACTAACTAAGGAACAAGTAAAAGGAACTGAAATCCACTTAGCGTTAGAAGAAACGCGAAAAACATTAAAGGACTTGTATGGCACAATGGAAGATGATTTAAAACTTGCACTTGCTTCTGATATTGAAAACTTAAAAATTGAGCTTGATTTTGCAAAGCTTGAAAATGATAAAATGAAAGAACGTATAGTTGGTGGTGACAAATAATGCAACAACAAAACCCGTTTGAAGCATTCAAAAATACAGGAAGTACAGTTGCTAAGGTGGCAGAGGAAGAGTTCAATAACGCTTTAACAAATCATGTAGCTAGCCCCCTCTTCGCCTCTCTTAGCGAGTTCGACAAAAGCCGTGCTCTTACATTGGCAAGAGAGCTTAAAATAAACACTTATGAAAACGTCCTTTCTTTCGGTTTATCTGCACAACAGGCACTTCGTGATTTTACAGCAAATATGTCAGTACATGCCGAAAGGAAAGATCATAGTAAAGTAGGCGAAGTATTATCACAGCTTGTTTCATACTTAGAACAAATTGATCCAGATGCACTTCTTGAACATAATAAAGGCTTTTTAGGCAAGCTTTTTTCACGTCCAAAACAATCAACTCAAGAAGTGATGTCTCATTATAAAAAACTAAGCAAACAAATAGATCGCCTAGCAATACAATTAGAGCATGCTCAAATGGGTTTATTACGTGATTTTAAGCTGTTAGAGGAATTATATAACTTAAATGAACAGTATTTTCACGAAGTAAACATTTATATCGCAGCGGGTGAATTAAAGCTTGCCGATGAAACGTCAAAGTTAACACCTGCACAGCCAGACTCGTTTTTAAGTTATCAGCAAGCGAACGATGAAAAAATGGCTATTGAATGGTTAGATCGTCGCTTATATGATTTGCAAATTTCTAGAGAGATTGCCATTCAAGCTGCACCACAAATCCGTTTAATGCAACAAACAAACCAGTTATTAATTGACAAAATACAAGCATCAGTGATGACAACTATTCCAATGTGGCAAACTCAAATTGCAACATTACTAACAATGAACCAACAGCGCCGTTTAATCGAAGCACAAGAAAAGCTGACACGTGCATCTGATGAACTAGCTCGTAAAAACGGTCGCATGCTTGATATGAAAGTCAAACAAACAGGTATAACACATGCAGATATTGATAAATTTAAACAAACACAACTACAGCTTATTCAAGATATTGAGGAAACACTTCGTGTACATGCAAAAGCAAATGATACATTAGAAAAAATATAAAAAAGCATGGCGGATATAATTTCCGCCATGCTTTATTTCATCTTATTGCTCGAAGTAATCTTTGTAGTATCCGCCAACTTTGCCAGTATTGTCGATAACAAAAATAAACTCCTCTGTTTCATTTTTCACTTCGTATTCATTTCCTACTGTTAATACGTTTGATACTAAATACTTAGATGCATTAGTATGCACACATTTTACAGTTCGAATAGTCGGTGCATCTTTCCATTGTAAATGTAACATTAATTTTAACCTCACTTTTATAAGCTATACGCTCTCATCTTTTTATATTTTATACGATTTTTTTAAGTAATGGTAGTCCTACGTTATATTGAACAAAATATATTGCACTTTTTGCTGTTTGTATGACATAGATTATAATGCTAAAATAAGTTTAGAGGTGATCAAATGTCTTACATCCCAACTTGGTTTTGGGCTATTGCAATAGCCTTCGCCATTATTTTTGTTATTGTTTCTGAATGGAATTCTCGACGTTAATAATAAATCTTAAAGTAAAACTCATTTACATAGTTAAATTTTTATCGATACTAACTTGGCCAGCACATTGCTAACAGAGTTTCTTGCGTTATTTATCTCAAAGTACGTTTCAAAAACTCTTTTGTTCGTTCATGTTTTGGATTTACAAGCACATGTTCTGGCTGCCCTTCTTCTACAATAACTCCTTGATCCATAAACACAATACGATCTGCTACCTCACGTGCAAACTCCATCTCATGTGTGACGATGAGCATCGTATTCCCTTGTTCTGCAAGCAATCGTATGACTTTTAACACTTCCCCTACCATTTCTGGATCGAGCGCTGATGTCGGTTCGTCAAATAGCATAACATCCGGATCCATCGCAAGAGCTCGGGCAATTGCGACACGTTGCTTTTGTCCACCTGACAATTGACGTGGCTTGGCGTTTTTATATTGTGCCATACCAACTACTTCTAAAAATTTCATAGCTTTATCCGTTGACTCTTGCTTGTTACGCTTTAATACTTTTTGTTGACCAACAACACAGTTATTTAGAACATCCAAATTATTAAATAAATTAAATTGTTGAAAAACCATACCTAAATGTGTTCGGTATTTTTCGATATTATGCTTCTTATCTAAAATATTTTCACCTTTATAAATAATATTGCCTCCACTAGGCTTTTCAAGTAAATTAATGCAGCGTAAAAGTGTTGACTTACCTGAACCAGAAGAACCAATTAAGCATACTACTTCACCTTTTTTAACATTGAAATTCACGTCGCGTAATACTTCATGGGAACCAAATGATTTTCTTAAGTTTTGAATTTCGATTACGTTTGTCATATTTTTTGTTCCCCTCTGCCTCTTATATTAACAGCCATATTATATGCATCAGGTCCATCTAGCTTTTTCTCCATTAAACGTAATATACGCGTTGTTGTAAATGTCATAATTAAATAAATGACGCAAGCAATGAAGAAACTTTCTGCAAACTTAAAATTCGCTCCTGCAACAGATTTTGTTTGATAATATAGCTCGGTTACACTAATGACGTTTAGTACGGCGGTATCTTTAATATTCATAACTAATTGGTTACCTGTAGCTGGCAATATATTTCGACCTACTTGCGGTAAGACAACATAAAACATAGTTTGAAAATGGCTCATACCAATTGCTTGTGCTGCCTCGTATTGCCCTTTGTCAATCGATATAATACCGCCTCGAACTATTTCAGCCATATACGCCCCTGTGTTTAAGCCAACAACAACTAAAGCTGCTAAAAATCTATCTAATTCTAAGCCATATGAAGCTAATCCATAGAAAACTACCATCGCCTGAACAATCATTGGTGTCCCACGGAATACTTCTACATAGCACGTCAAGATGAAGTTAAATACTTTTAAAAAGACACTTTTTAATGATTTCTTTCGTACTGGAGTTGTATGCATATTACCGATAAAAAAACCAATAACAGTACCAAGAATTGTACTAATAATGGCAATTGCAAGGGTTATATAGGCGCCACGTAAAAACATCGGCCAGTTATTTTCAAGTATCGATATTATCGTTTCAAAACTCATAATAACTCCCCCTAGGGCTGTCCAGAAAGTAGCAGCTTATAGAACAGCTCTTTATTTCTGCATTATTTTTTCGCTATAAAATGTTCACATCAAAATATTCGAGCCATTAGAGTAAAGGAGGCGTCTCAAATCTTTTTTGACGCCTCCTTGCAATTTAAACTATTCGATCTTACATTGTATTATTTTTATTCGTTAGATGCAGGTTGCTGAGATATTGCATCTTTCATTAACTTTTGACGATCATCCTCTGAAATGCTTTTTAATATTTCGTTCATTTTATCTGTTAACTCGTATTGTTTACGTACACCAATCGCTATTGCTGTATCTTCTGGCTCCGTTTTAAATCCATCTTTAAGTTCCGAATAAGTGAATTTCTTGTTTGCTGCTGCTGCTGAAATCGCTTCTGGCCGTTCTGCTACATAGCCATCAATTACACCTGTTTCTACGGCAACACGCATTGCTGGGAAGTTATCCATAGCAGATTGCTTTTTAACTTCTGGAATCTGATCGATTACGTCATAATTTGTTGTATTTAACTGAGCAGTAATTTTGGCACCTTTATAATCTGCTAACGTTTTAGCTTTTTCAAACTTTCCACCTTTTTTCATGACGATTACGAAATCAGATGTATAGTAATTTTCAGTGAAATCAATTGACAGTTTACGCTTTTCAGTCGGACTCATACCTGCAATGATCGCATCTACAACACCTGATTGAAGAGCTGGTACAAGGCCATCCCATTCAATTTTCACTACTTCAAGTTCCATTCCTAAACCATTCGCAATTTTTTTTGCGATTTGCACGTCGTAACCACCAGCGTATTCCGGTGTACCGCTAATTTTCACAGCACCGTTTGAATCATCTTGTTGAGTCCAATTGAATGGTGCATACCCTGCTTCCATCCCTACTTTTAATACAGCTTTTTCTACTCCACCATTCGAAGAAGTAGAACCTTGTTCACCAGTACCACAAGCTGCAAGTGCTAGCGTCGTTAGCAAAACTCCTAATAGTAGTAAAAGTTTTCTGCTCATGTTAACATTCCCCCTTTTATTTCTATTTTTATTTTCCTCTGGATAAAAAAAGCGACCTAAAGATATTTAGGCCGCTTACAGCGTAATAAAATGCAATTGCTCTTAATTGCCTTACTACGATAGTTCAACTTAGTAGTAGATAAAACGTTACTTTAAATAATTTTGTAATAGTTTAATATTTTGGCGACATACTTTCCTCTAGCTCACAATGTTTTTGCACTTGACTCCAGGAGTGTCTCTATTTCACAAAAATTGAGGTGTATTGTGAATTAATAAAAGATTACAACAATAATAACAGACTGTCAATATTCAATTTTCAGAATTTTCTAATTTACCATATTTAAAAACCCTCTAGCGCAAAATCACGATAGCGCAGAAAAAGTGTATTTATTCTATATTGTATGACAAAAATTCGCTTTCTAACTAAACAATGATTTAGCCATTCTGTTGAATTAATTGTCAAGGCAATCACGCTAGCGCACGAGACGCACAAGCCAGTTGTACTGTCTTATACAACTCGTTTTTGCGCTTTATGCAAGGCGCGATTGATAAAGAATTTCCCTTCTGAACCTATTGATTTAGAACCTTTATACATCAACAATTTTATTTAACAAAGCTATTATAGAGGAGAGGGATTTTGCGACACTTTGTCTTGTTTGGAGAAGCGTCCGCTCGACTCCTGCGGGATAGAGGAGAAATTTAGACCCCGCAGGAGCTATAGAGGAACGCAGCCTAAGTACGCCACATCCTTGTGGCAATGGCTTCGTGACCAACACCGTGTTGCCCCGAGGAGGCTAAATCCTACGCCCGCAGAAAGCGAGCGGTAAGCTTCGGAAAACAACTGGGGACCTACATTAAAAGAAAAAGAGATATTCGGTGACTAATCCCGAATATCTCTAAACGTAAAACTATTTGGTGTTTTCATTGCCCTCCAAATTCAATAGAGGGTTATATAGTATCATTAATTAAGAATTTAATAATAAATCTTCTGGATTTTCGATAAATTCTTTTACTGTTTTTAAGAAACCAACTGAATCTTTACCATCGATAATACGGTGGTCATATGATAATGCTACGTACATCATTGGGCGGATTTGAACTTCACCATTAACAGCTACTGGGCGGTTAACGATTGAGTGCATGCCTAAAATACCAGCTTGTGTACCGTTCATAATAGGTGTTGACATTAATGAACCAAATACACCACCGTTTGTAATAGTGAATGATCCACCAGCCATGTCGTTTAAGCCTAATTTTTTGTCACGTGCTTTACCAGCTAACTCAGCGATATTTTTCTCAATTTCTGCAAAGTTTTTGCTGTTAGCGTCACGTACTACTGGTACTACTAAACCTTCTTCAGTTGATACAGCAATACCGATATCATAGAAGTTGTTTAAATGAATTTCATCGCCAACGATTTGTGCGTTAACGTATGGATATTTTTTAAGTGCTGCAACAACAGCTTTTGTGAAGAATGACATGAAACCTAATTTGATGTCGTTATCTTTCACGAATTGATCTTGTTTACGTTTACGTAATGCCATGATGTTTGTCATGTCGATTTCGTTGAATGTTGTTAACATAGCAGTAGATTGCTTAACTTCTAATAGACGTTTTGCAATTGTTTGACGACGACGAGACATTTTTTCGATCGTTACACGGTCAGTTTCAGCTGCTGGCATGAAAATAACTGGACCATTTGAAGTTGCAACTTGAGCTGGTGCTGATGCAACAGGAGCTGTACCATGAGCTGCTACGTCTTGTACACGTACGCGACCTTGTGGATCTACTGGAGAAACCGCAGCCAAGTCAATACCTTTTTCACGAGCTAATTTGCGAGCTGCAGGGCTTGCTACTACGCGCTCACCTGAAGTTTCTTCAACAACCGGAGCTGCCGCTACTGGAGCTGCTTTTGGCGCCTCTTGAACTGGTGCAGGTGCTGCTACTTCAACTGGTGCTGCTGGAGCTGCTGGTGCGCCTTCTCCTGCTTCAACTACTGCGATAACTTGACCAACAAGAACAGTGTCGCCTTCTGCTGCTAAAACTTGTGTTAATACGCCTGCTTCTTCTGAAATGATTTCAGCGTTTACTTTATCTGTTTCTAATTCAACGATGAATTCGCCTTTTTCTACGCGATCTCCAACTTTTTTCACCCACTGGGCAATTGTACCTTCAGTAATTGATTCTGCTAATTCAGGGACTTTAATTTCAGCCACTTTCATTTCCTCCTTTAGATAGTGCTTGATGCACATAGGGCTACCCTTTAGGCAAGTAGCCCTGATTTTTCAGTAATAGTTAAGTTAATACATTATTTTACTTTTACAATTTCAGCAACTGCTTCGGCAATTAGTGCTGCTTGTGCAGCTTTATGAGAATCAGCATCCCCTTCTGAAGTTGAACTCATTGCAGGACGTCCTACATAACGTAGTTTTTTACCTTCAGAAATCTCTAATAATTGTTCTAATGCAAAATTCCAAGTACCTTGGTTTTTAGGCTCTTCTTGTACCCAAGCAACTTCTTTTGCATTAGGATATTTAGCGATAATTTTAGCGATTTGAGCAGCTGGGAATGGATAAAGCTGTTCTACACGTACGATATGTAGGTGATCGAACCCTTCACCATCTTTTACGCGATCAGCTAAATCTATCATTACTTTACCAGTACCTAGTAAAATACGTTCTACCTTTTCCGCTTTCGAACCTAAGCCTGGTTGCTCAATTACTTCTTGGAATGAACCATTTGCTAATTGCTCAGCGCTTGCTGCTGCAAGTGGGTGACGTAGTAATGATTTAGGTGATACGACAACAAGTGGACGCACACCTTCCGAATTTAGCATTGCAGCTTGACGACGTAATAAGTGGTAGTAGTTACCTGCATTAGAGCAGTTTGCTACGAACCAGTTATTTTCAGCCGACATTTGTAAATATCGCTCCATACGGCTTGAAGAGTGCTCTGGGCCTTGCCCTTCATAACCGTGTGGCAATAGAATTACGAATCCTGATTTTTGACCCCATTTAGAACGTGCGCCTGAAATGAAGTTATCAAACATTACTTGTGCCATATTTGCGAAGTCACCGAATTGAGCTTCCCAAACTGTTAATACGTTACCATTTTCTAAGTTATAACCATATTCAAACCCTACAACACCCGCTTCTGTTAAAGGAGAATTGTGTACTGTGAATGATGCGTTAGCACCTGAAATATGGTGAAGTGGCGTAAATACATTGCCGTTGTTTTTATCGTGCAATACTAAGTGACGTTGTGAGAATGTACCACGCTGTGCATCTTGACCTGTAAAACGAACTGGTGTGCCATCTTGAATAATTGTTGCATAAGCTAATGTTTCAGCATGACCCCAGTCAATTTTTTCAGAAGCAAATGCATCACGGCGTTTTTCTAAAATTTTACCAAGTTTATTTTGTGGCTCGAAACCTTCTTCAAATACTAAAAGGTCTTCGTTAATTTTTTCTAAACGATCAGCACTTACTGTAGTATCAATTTGTGGGAATTCCACTTTTAATTCTTCTGGCATTTCAAGTTGTGTATGTTCATCTTTTTCAGCCATAGCTTTTACATGGTCATAAGCGGCTTGCATTTCTGCATAAATTCTTGCATCTAGAGCCGCAACTTCATCGCTTGTAATAACGCCAGCTGCAACTAATTCTGCACCGTATAAAGTGCGTACTGTGTCATGTTTTGCAACAAGTTTATATGTTTCTGGGTTTGTTACTGTTGGATCATCTGTTTCATTATGACCATGACGACGGTAACCGATTAAGTCTACTACTATATCTTTTCCAAATTTTTGACGGTAGCTAGCTGCAAAACGACCAACTTGAGCTACTGCTTCTGGGCTATCTGCATTGACATGTATTACTGGTACTTCATATCCTTTTGCAGGGTCTGATGAATACACAGATGAACGTGAATCAAATAACTCAGTTGTAAATCCGATCATATTGTTGGCAATGATATGAATTGTTCCGCCTGTAGAGAACCCTTCTGTTTTTGCATAGTTTAAAACTTCTGTTACAATCCCTTGACCTGGGAATGCAGCATCACCATGAACAAGAATACCTAGCCCTTTTGCAGGGTTGTGAATTGCTTGACCTGGAATAGACGTATCATCTTGTGTTGCACGTGTAGAACCTAATACAACTGGGTTACCAACTTCTAAGTGAGATGGGTTGTATGCAAGTTTTACATTCATACCAGACTCTCTATTAAAAGAAGCACCCATATGGTATTTAACATCACCTGTCCAACCTTTTGTAATTTCTAGACGGCCATGTTCTGGCATAAATAACTCATTAGAAACGTGTGCAAAGTCAGAGAACATCATGTCGTAAGGTTTGTTTAATACGTGTGTTAGCACATTTAAACGACCACGGTGCGCCATTCCGATACGTACATTTTCTACATTTTTTGCTTCTGCCGTTTTTAGAATTTCATCGAATAATATGATTTGTGTATCGAGACCTTCACCAGAGAAACGTTTTTGACCAACGAATGTTTTATGAATGAATTTTTCAAAGTTTTCAACACGTGTTAATCGCTCTAAAAGTTCTTTTTTCTCATCTGTAGAAAGAGCTTGCTTTAAAGATCCAGATTCAATTTGCGCTTGAATCCAATCGCGCTCTTCTGTTACTACAACATGACCGTATTCAATTCCAACTTTATTTGTATATACAGACTTTAAATAATCAATTGCATCTTTACCATTTTTCACGCCTGCTGGTACATCTTTGAAGAATACAGTTGCAGGAATATTTACTAAATCTACTTGATTTAAGTTGAATGCGCTTTCTTCAAACTGAGCCGTATTAAGCTTACGATTTTTCAGTGGATAAATATCTGCTGCTAAATGACCTTGCATACGAATAGAGTCTGCTAGTTTAACAGCTGCTAATACTTTTTTGTAGTCGCCTCCTTGACTAGCTGTGCCTCCCGATACAGCTACTTCACCTTCAACTACTACTGGCGCTCCGAATTGTTGGAATAATTCAACTAACTCCGCCTCTATTTCTTCAGGAGATTGCAGGAATAAGTCGTATTGCTCCATCACATAACCTAAGTTAGGGCCAGAGAATGCTGACCATGGGGAACCTGCAGGTAATACATTGTTCGACATGAAAAATAACCTCCAAATTTTGCCTAATGGCAGTTCCATAAATTTAAATGAAAACTTATATATTATTTTACCATTCTTCAAAGGACCAAGATACTTGATTGTTTTGCGTTGAAGAACGTTTTTTCCATCTCAATCTTACTACTCTTCACAAAAAATACAACTATTTTTAGAAAAATAAGCAAATTTTTTAGAGAACTGTAGTAAAACGTAGACAAATCGTAATATTTTAAGGATTTTTCTTTGGAATTGTTAGCAAAAATGAAGTCCCTTTTTCTAAATGGCTATTTACATTTATGTCAACTCCATATTTGTCTGCAAGCATTTTCGATATACTAAGACCTAGCCCTGTACCTCCTCCATTTTGCTGACGAGATTCATCTACTCGGTAAAAACGATCGAATATTAATGGCAAATGCTGTTCAGCTATTCCAATGCCATTATCACTAATCTCTACATAAACGTATTTTTCTCTCATGATTGATTTGACTGAAATTTCAGGCAACCGATTATTATACCGAATTCCATTTTCTATTATATTCCGTATTATTTGTGCAAGTGCCTCTGGAGATACATTTACATTGCTTAATTGACCTTCAACAAAGTGAGTTATTTTTGCATTTGGATACACAGTAATTAATTCATTTATTACTTGGTCTAATACTTGTTCCAAATTTGCTTCAGCATTCATCACTTGTTCGCGACGAGCGAGCTGCAGTAGCTCTTCAATCATTTTTTTCATCCGCCTTACTTCTATTAGCGAAATATCAATCGACTCTGATAATATTACTGGATCATCTTTCCCCCACCGAGCGAGTAAAGATAAATGCCCTTCAACTGCTTGTATCGGCGTACGCAGCTCATGGGAAGCGTCGGCAACGAATTGCTGTTGCTTAGTAAACGATATTTCAAGTTCCTCCAACATCGCATTGTACATTGTAAGAACATCACCAATTTCATCATCTGCTTGATAAGTAAATTGTTCACGTTCCTCTAATCCCTTATCACGAATTGTACGCATTGAATCTCGCAGTTGCTGTAGGGGGCGAATTAACCTATTTGCTAATACGTAACTAATTGAGGCAGACAATAATAAAGCACCTACCCCCATAATGAGCATCGTAGTCAACACATATTGCATCATTTTTTGAAATGTAGTTAAAGGATGTATAAGTTGCATATACCCCTGAAATGGACCAATTTGAACGATTCGCTCAATTATATACGCTTTAGTGCCTCCTACTTTTTGTTCCGAAATCTTTGTTGATAATAGCTCATCATATGTCGCATTTGTATTAGCAGCAGGTGATGCATCGTTAATTCGAATTAGCTCTACCCCATCCAAATTTAATATTCGAACAGTTTGCTCTTGATTTACAATTGCTTTCATTAATCCTGTATTATGTTGTAACTGCTGTATCGTAACATTTACACCTAGTGTGTTAAAAAATGTAGTTATATCATCCGCCGTGCGTAGTGCATTTTTTTCCTCATTATTTATTAGCCATGTATGAAGCGCTAAATATAGTACAATACATATCGCTGCATAGCTTACAAAAATAGTAACACCCGACGTTAGCATCCATTTTTTCTTAAGTGATAAATTTCTAATAATTTGTTTTCTATTCATCCCCGCATCACGTACCCAACGCCGCGCACTGTCTCAATATATGGTGCTTGAGAAGTTTGCAATTTTGTTCGAAGATGGCGAATATATACATCGACTACATTTGTCTCCACTTCAGAATCAAACCCCCAAACAGTTTCCAAAATATGTTCTCGTGTACAAACTTTATTTTGATGTTCAACTAGTAATTTAAGTAAGTCAAATTCCGTTTTCGTTAAATCTAATTTATTATTTTCAAATAGTACTTCGTATGCTTCTAAGTTAATTTCTAATTCACGACATATTAATCTATTCTCATTTCCCACAGTCGCCTTTACTCTTCGTAACACTGAACGAATACGTGCAAGCAACTCTTCTATAGCAAATGGCTTTACTATATAATCATCTGCCCCCGCATCTAATCCTGCTACACGATCCATAACCGCATCGCGTGCTGTTAATAAAATTATAGGTACATCCGAGTGTTGACGAATTCGCCTACACACTTCTATTCCATTCAGTTGCGGCAACATCACATCAAGTAAAATACAATCAAACGTTTCTTGTAATGCTTTGTCAAGCCCTTCCCTTCCATCATACACACAAGTTACAGCGAATTGTTCATGCTTCAATTCGAGCTCTATAAAGCGCGATATATTTTTTTCATCTTCTATTAGTAATATTTTTCTATCCATCTTAACACCAAATCCCTTTTTTATTTAATACAGATGGCCAGCCATGTATAAGCAGGCTAAAATAGCTTCAAAAAAAGTCCTAAAAGGTTTAGATTTGCCTTTCGGGACTTTTTACATCTACAAAATATAGGCATTTCACTTGTTACTTTACTCTGTTTGTGCAGTTTCGTAAATTTTAAAACTATTTTTTGATATTGATTTTGTTTCTAATAGCGCTTGATCTGCACTATCTAATAAATCATCTAATGTCGTCGCATGGTCAGGGTAATAACTTATACCTATAGTCGAAGTTGGGCAAAAAGTGTGACCATTTATTATACAACCTTTTTTCAAGTTCGCTTTAATACGCTCAATAATTTCCATAATTAATGCATCTCGCACAACTTCTTGACGAGATAAATCCGTTAAAATAACGGCAAATTCATCACCGCCTAATCGAACGGCCAAATCTGTCCCACGAATACTTTCTGCGATTGTTTGAGCAGAATACTTAATGATTTCATCACCTATATCATGGCCGAATTGGTCATTGACACTTTTGAAATCATCACCATCAATATAAAGGACAGCAAAAGATGTAAAATTTGCTTTTGCACTCTCCACTATATGAGGAAATTCTTGTTCTAAATAACGGCGGTTCGGTAATAGAGTTAAGCTATCATGATATGCCATAAAACGAAGAGTGCTCTCTAATTTTTTGCGCTCTGTTATTTCACGGGATACCATAATTAATTGTGTTTGATCTCTTGTATCACCATTAACAATTTTATAGCTCCCCTCTGTCCAAATTACTTCTCCACTGTTAGTTTTTAACGCCAGCTCTATAGTTGTTTCATTAAGTTCACAATTGTTTTTACATAATTCTTTATTCCATACTTCAACGCTTTCCTGTGCTAAAATCGTTGTATAATTTCGACCAACGAGCTCACTTTCCTTGTAGTTAAGCTTTCGTACATAGGAAGGTGATACATATTGAATAATCCCCTCTTCATTCGTTATTGTAATAAAATCATTCGTATTTTCTGTAATCATACGGAAAGTTCTTTCAATATTTCGCAAATCAATCATTAATCGTTTTTTTTCCGATACGTTGAAATTTATTGAAAGATAGCGATCGATGACTCTCTTTTCATTTGTCAACGGGATAATTGTCGTATCTACCCAGTAATTTACTCCTTGCTTCGTCCGATTGCATATTTCTCCGCGCCAAACTTCGCCTTGTCGAATCGTCCCCCATAAATTCACAAAAAATTCTTTCGGATGGTACCTGGAATTGACGATATTATGTGTTTGTCCGATTAATTCCTCTCTTGTGAAGCCTGTACGTTCGATAAATCGTTCGTTAACTTCAATAATGACGCCATCTGTATTTGTATAGGACACTTCTGCTGCGGAATCGATTGCTTTTTGGAATATTTCTAATCCATGGGATGTTACACGCAATTCTTGCTGTTGCTCAATGTATTTCGTAATATCTTGCAAAATTAGAAATACAGCAACAACCTCTCCCTCATTTGTTAATGGGGAAAATGTCGCCGTAAAGCTATGTTTTTTTCCATTCTTATCAACAAACGGGATTACTTTTGATGTAAAATTATCACCCTTTTGCGCCTCCGCTAAATAACCTTCAAGTGTATGTGCGAAATTCGGTTCAATAAAAGGTAAATTTAAAAAAGGCTGCCAGCGAACCTCTTCAATATTAATATTAAAATCCTTTAAAAATCTAGGATTCGCTTCGATGAGTTTTAAATCATTGGAAATTAATACAGTAGATAAAAAAGTATTAAAGAAGACAGAACGCATAAATAAATACTTGTCCTGTATGTCTCTATCAAAAGCAATTTCTTTTGTAATTGCTAAAATATATGTCGCACCATCCCTTATAACGGGATACACATTCGATTCATATTTTCTTACTTCATTTGTGAAATACGTATAATCTTGAAAAGCCTGTTGTTCCTTCGTTTCACTAGCGAGATGATAGTAATTTAATATGGTTTTAGCTAAGTGATTTGGCATCATCTCATTAACACTTTTTCCAATTGGACTATTATCAAACAATTGCAATGCCGAAAAATTTGTATATACATATTCAAAGTCAGAATTACTCTTTTTCATAAAAAACACAAAATCTTTACTATTTTCAAATAAAATATCTAACTGTACCTCTGTGAGAAATGATTGTGTCATTTTTGGCACCTACCTCAATATCCATCTACATAATAAATTGTGCAGTATGTTCTTTTACAAATTTTATACATTTTTCATATTGTATCGATTCTGTCGTTTGTTCGCAAATAATCCATTGATATTTTTCCTCATTTAATTGAAGTAGACAATATTCAGTAATAGTTGCGTTACCAGTAAGTAAAAATTCGTAATTGTTGCCATCATTGTTTACGGTGCATTTTACAAAACCACCTGGATTATATACTATAATCTCTTCACTTGTTACAAGGGCGGTCATTTTTGCTACAAGTGCAGCGGCCGTCATTGCCGTACCACACGCGTTCGTAAACCCAACTCCTCGCTCATATGTCCTTACATAAATACTATTCGACTGAACAGGATACATATAGCTTACGTTTACCCCATCATGACAAATCGGGTTTTTTTTATTTAAATATTGAGCAAGTTGACACTGATGTGTATCACTCTGAATATAATGTTTTGTCACTGCCCCAATCAAATGAGCATTCGGTACAGAAACAGCAGTGAAACGAATTACAGGTGAAAAATCATCCATTATTTCATTAATCACTTGCTTCTTTCCTCTTTAATTCATCGGTAAAGATTCAAGCATAAACGACACAGGTGAGATTTCTACTGAATACGTTGGCAATTCCTCAAATATTGGTTGATCTTTTTTTACACGTAAGTTTGCTTTCATTGTTTCTATTATTGCTTCTGTTTTATTGAACTTTTCACAAATGTATCGCGCAACACAGCGAAGCCCATTCCCGCACATTGAAGCCTCCGAACCATCTGCATTAATTACTCGCATTTTTGCATCTGCAATTTGAGAGGGAGCTACAAGTAATAGCCCATCTGCGCCGTCATTATTGTCTTAATAGCATAGCCATTGTGCTAAACGGATCCAATCATGCAATTTTTCATCTACTGTTTCTACTAAATAAAATAAATTGCCCGACCCATGCACTTTTAACAATTTGATTTCCATATGCTTTGCTCCCCCAATTAGTTGATATTTTAGTATGTAGACAAGATTTTTTTCGCATTACGATTTGCATAAAGTGTGAGGAACATGCCGAAGTTTACAGCTACGAACGGTACATGCAACCCAAGCACGTCTAGCATTATAAACAAGATCTACAGTAATCTTTAACATAGCTTTTTTAAAGGATTTGAATAATCATTCAAAGAACTTTATTATACACTATTCTGGTTTTTCGGAATTGATAGATATTTAATAGAAAAATTTGTTTTTTTCGTTCAAAATTATTGCGGAAAGTGCATACAATGTTATATGATACTTTCACAAAACTATTTCGACATTGTTATTTCATTTGTAAGATAGCGGATAGCTAATGGACTACTGCTCCGTAGTTTGACGTCTAGTTTAAGTTGAATTCAAATTCGAAATGCACGCCTTGTGACCAATATATTAATTCTTTCCTTCAAAGGAGGCGTTTCGCATGCTAAAACATCGAGATTTAAATGAAACAGCTGAGCTATATCAGTTATTAAGTCACCCTTCTGTTTTCCCTTTTGTTCGTCAGAAAGCGCATTCTGCTGAGGAATACTTATTTATGACAAAACAACTAATCGAAGAAGAGCAAGCGGGTAAAGCAATTTCTAGAACGATAACTGATGATTGGGGCCAACCGATTGGCACAATAAGTATTTTTGATATAGAAAATGGGGCTGGATTCCTTGGTACTTGGATAGGTCAACCATTTCAAGGAATGGGTTATAACCAAAAGGCGAAATTTTTATTTTTACAAGAGTTATTTTTTGAACATGACTTCAATACAGTATTTTTACGTATTCGTCAGCAAAATGAACGCTCTAAAGCGGCTGCACTAAAATTACCATATGTAGTTTGTGCAAAAGACTCACATCCCGCGCTATACGAGGAAATTAATCGCGGAGAGGCGAAATTCGATTTATTTAAAATTCCTAAAGATTTATTCTATCTTGTGACAGCAAATATGACAACAGACGAGGAACATCAAGCAATGTAAAAATAACGCGACTACACAAGTTTACTGTGTGTTCGCGTTATTTTTATTTTTCATATTGTGTTATTAGTTTCACCATTTCTTTTGGCGTTTTCGGACGTTCAGCATCAATCATCGCATCAATCATTACATCTTCATGCTCAATTAAATCTTGAATTGCTTTCATAAACGATTGCTTCGTCAAAGATTCTTCCTCTAACACTTCGGCAAAGCCTTGTTTTTTAAATAGCTTGGCATTTAATATTTGGTCTCCACGACTTTTAGACGCTGATAGAGGAATTAGCAACATCGGCTTTTGCAATGCTAAAAATTCAAAAATCGAATTTGAACCGGCACGGGACACAATATAATTTGCTGCGTGCAATAAGTCAGGTAGCTCTGTTGTAACATATTCAAATTGTTTGTAGCCTTGTAGCGATGTTAGTGATGTATCCAAATTGCCTTTACCGCATAAATGAATAACGTTATATTTCGGTAATAGTTCCGGCAAATTTTTTCGTAGTGCATCATTCAATACAACAGATCCTAAACTACCGCCCATTACTAAAATAATTTTTTTCTCACTACTAAATCCACAATGTACTAGTCCCTTATAACGAGAACCTTCAAATAATTGTTGACGAATAATTGAACCCGTGCAAGTCGCCTTGTCACTAGGTAAATGCTGCATTGTTTCTTTAAATACCGTAAATATATGTGAGGCAAATGGTAATGCTAATTTATTTGCTAAACCTGGGGTAACATCAGATTCATGAACGACGACAGGAATATTCGCTAATTTCGCTGCCATAACGACCGGTACTGACACGAAACCACCTTTTGAAAAAATAACTGTCGGCTTTACTTTTCGAAGTATCGCAAACGCTTGACCGATTCCGACGACAACCCGAAACGGATCTGTAAAGTTCTTAAGCGAGAAATAACGACGTAGCTTCCCACTTTTAATACTATGATAAGGTACATCAGGAAAAGCATTTGTGATTAATTCCTTCTCTATACCATTATGGGAGCCTATATAATGAACATTATAGCCTTCCTCCAATAAAGAAGGTATGATGGCTTCATTGAGCGACACATGGCCCGCGGTTCCTCCACCTGTTAATATGATTGATTTATTCACAGTAATTCTCCTATCCCTAAAAAACAATCCTTAGTTGGATGTATCTCTTTTTCTATTGTATGCCCTTTATTGACAGCGCATGCTTTAACGTTTCAGTCTGTAAGTTTGAGAAATCTATTAGGTCCTTCTATACTATTTTTACCTTTACTCTTTGCAGGCATTTCAGCACTGTATACCGTCAATTGTAGCACAAAATATCATTACACAAAAATTATATTAAATAAAAAAGTCATATCGCGAGAAATTTTGTGTTTTATAGGTTATTTTCCATACACGAAATAGAGTTTTGCGAAGTTATGAAATGGTCAGACCATTATCAACGATGCTAACTAAGATGACTACCTACTTCTTTTATAGCGCAATTTGTACAAATACCTAAACAAATATAAAGAACCCGAAAACTTTAACGAAAAGACTCATCTCACAATGCTGAGACGAGTCTTTAAGTAATCTATGAAATTAATGATTTTAGATGTTTCTTTAAAAGATAGTTATTATTATAGTTAACTGTCTGATTTACATTATTTTTTAATAAACTGTTGCGTCCAAATATTTCCTTCTTTAACATAGCCTACTCCAATATGAGTGAAGTTTGGATTTAAAATATTTTCACGGTGACCTTGTGATGCCATCCAAGCCGCTACAACTTCTTCAGCTGTACGCTGCCCTTTTGCAATATTTTCAGCTGCCGCGCTATATGAAATGCCTAAAGCATTTAAACGATCGAAAGGACTTCCAAACGTTGGACTAGTATGTGAAAAATAGTTATTGTTTTTCATATCTTGAGATTTTTCACGAGCTGCGGCCATTAAACGTGAATCCATTTGTAATGGTGCTAATCCTGCTTTTGCACGTTCTTTATTCGTTAACTCAACTACTGCTGCTTCGATTTGATCTACATCCGATTGCCCTACGTTCGATTGATTATCATCAGTCGAAGGAGCTTGTTCAGTCGGTGGAGTAGGTCTTACCGGCGGTTGAACTTCAGGTTTTTCAATTTCTTCTTTATCTTGTTCTACTGGCGGTTTTGAAGGTTCTTCTTTATCTTGTTCTACCGGTGGTTTTGAAGGCTCTTCTTTATCTTGCTCTACTGGTGGTTTTGAAGGCTCTTCTTTATCTTGTTCTACCGGTGGTTTTGAAGGCTCTTCTTTGTCTAGCTGTATTAGTTGATCTATTAACTGTTTAATAGATTCTTTATCTTTAATTGTTATATTTAGATCCGATTGCTTTAAATACTCGAACCAGTTAAAGTCAACCTTTTGCATAATCGCTTTTTGAAGTAAGTCTGTACTTTGAGCCTTCTCCATTGTGTCTTTATTTACTGCAGCATCCGCTGTAGGTACCTGTGTTGCTAAAAGTACTACTGTACAAAATGTCATTAAACTTTTTTTCATTTTATACATCTCCTTTCGCAAATAATCGTACATGATAATTTCATAAAAAAATGGACTATATATTGGTAGTGTCTCCATTTCCAATAGATAGCCCATTATATTTATGTTTCATAAACTCATATTTTAGCGAATATTTCCTTCATCGGTAGTTGTTACTTTGCATAATGTGTTGACAGTTTCAAAAGAGTATTCTAATGAGAAATTAATCGACACCTATCACTTTCACATTGCGGATATTTTCTCCTATTAACACGAGCCTTGGTTCCATTTTAATATATTCAGGTAGCCACTGTACCATTCCATAAGCGTATTGGAAGAGCATTGGGTTACGTACACCTTCAATCGGTACATACCCTTTCATGCGATACACTGTATCCGGTAAGGAACGAACCCAATCTTCAAAATCACTTTCTGTAAAACTCGTTGTAAATTCAACTAAGCGCGACCCTAAGTTAAAGCTTTCCCCTAATTTTGCGCTTACAATATCCTCCTTAGCTACACGTGATGTTGATTGCATTCCTTCAAGTAGCTTTATTGGCACACGTCCATTTGTTGTTTGTAAAATAAATGCATTGGGATTAAAGCCTTGTAGTTCGTAGACAACTTGTGCCTGTTCAGATTCTGTTAATAAATCCGTTTTATTGGCAAGTAACAAGTGCGCATGGCGAATTTGCTCCATAAATAAGGAGCGCACTTGCGGAGTTAATGTCGCCCGGTCTAGCCATAGTTTGCTATCGGCTACTGTAACAATGCCTTTAATATTCAATTTATCTGCAAATAACGGTGAGTATACCGCATCTAGCGCCTCGACCGGATGAGCAGCACCTGTTGTTTCTATAATAAGAACGTCAAATTCGCTATCTAATAGAAGCGATTGAATTTGGGCTTCCGTTTTCTCCGCCCCTGTACAGCAAATACAACCTTCTAGCATTTCCTTTAATGGAACATCGGATTGTACTGCTTGTGAATCAAATGGTAACTTACCAAGCTCGTTCATAATAACAGCTGGTTTTAAACCTGCTTCTTTCAACTGGCGAATCACATCTGTTAACATCGACGTCTTGCCACTACCTAAAAACCCACTAAATAAATATACATCTTTCATAAATTACACATCCTCGTAAAAAAGGGCTGACCAAAGTTGGCCGCCCTTTTTATTAGTTATTTATACTTTTAAATTTGCATTTTGGTTTTTCAGTTATTCTTCACCTAGCAATAATTGCTTTGCTTTTGCCAATTGCGGATCATCTTTCAACACTTTTTCACGTAATGAATCCATTAACGCATACGTAGTTTCTCCTGTTAAAACACCCGTTTCTTCAAGCTCACGGTCTGCTTGGAATTGCTTTACTGCAGCCTCTGTGTCCTCATCAAAAATCGTATCGACTTCTCCAACTTCATAACCTAATGCTACTAACATCTGTTCTGCAGCATTAACTAAATTCGAATTTGAATCAATAGTTAATTTTTGTTTAGGATCTATATATGGAAGTGATGCATAATCTGGAACATCTACTTCTACATCTGGTTTAATACCTTTTTCATTAATCCAGTTGCCGTTTGGTGTTAACCATTTGCTTGTTGTAAATTTAATATTTGAACCATCTGGTAAATCCGTTACTGTTTGTACTGTACCTTTACCGAAAGATGTTTTACCAACGATAGTCGCACCTGCTGATTCACTTAATGCACCTGCTAAAATTTCAGAGGCAGAAGCACTTCCTTCATCTATTAAAACGGTAATCGGTAAATCGTATTTTTTACCACCACTTGCAAACATTGCTTCTGGTTCACCTGTACGTCCTTGGACAAGTAAAACTGGTTTACCTTCTTCAATAAATAAACTAGATATATCAAGGGCTGCCTTTAAATAGCCTCCTGGATTTTGACGGACATCCAGGACAATGCCTTTCATGCCTTGTTTTTCATAATCAGCTAATATTTTTTCTAGCTCTTTATATGTTTGCAAAGAAAACGATGTAATTTGAATATGTGCAATTTTATCATCGCCCATTTCACCGTAAACTGTTTCAATTGGAATTTCATCACGAACGATTTTCATTTCGATTAATTCATCTGATCCATCACGTTGAATTGTTAAAGTTACAGTACTTCCTTTTTCCCCGCGAATTAAAAGTACCGCTTCTGAAGCGCTTAAGCCTTTAATACTTTCGCCATCAACAGATAAAATCATATCTTTCGGTAATAATCCTGCTTTTTCAGCTGGCGAATTTTTTATTGGCGATACTACCATTATGTAGCCATTTCGCTCTTGAATTTCGGCACCAATGCCTTGGAAGCTTGAAGATAATCCTTCATTAAAGTGTGCGGCTTCGTCTTTGTTCATATAGTCCGAATAAGGATCTTCTAATGCTTCAAACATTCCGTTAATTGCACCATAAACTACTTTTTCTTCATCTATTTCGACATAGTAGTTTTCTTTTAATTCATCAAATGCTTCATATAGTTTTTTAAACTCTGCTCGTTCCACAGGTACTTTTACTTCTACAACCTTTTTTTCACCAAATGTTAATGCAAAAATTGTTAACCCTGCTGTACACAGAATCGTTAAGAACATTAACATAATGAACGGAAACGGCTTAATTCGTATAAACTTGCCAGCCGGTTTTACAGGTTGCTCTTGTTGTTCATTTAGTTCTGTCTGTTCTTCATCACGTTTTTGTTCATCCATTCATTTCACCACTCTCATTTTTCCACTTTCTAAAGTCACACTATATCCATATTAACAGTTTGAATGCACTTCGAAAAGCAAAGACTTAATTTTTTTTTAGGTTTCATGAAATATTTAAATGTATGCGCGTTCTTCGCCTTCTAGAAAAAAAATAAGTCCCCCTCTAATTTAGTAGATACAGGGACTTAATTTTATAGTTGCTATTGACTGCTTAGTGGTTTACAGCGGCTTTCGAGAATTTACCAGCGACTTAGACACCTATCAGCCATTTCTTCGATCAAACACACCAATAACTTCACTAGTTTGCAAAATATTAACAAACGCTTTGTCATCGGTTTCTTTTATCATGCTTTTCACTTCGGCAAGTTGATAGCGCGTAATCACTGTAATTAATACCTCTCTGCCCTCACCCGAGTATGCACCCTTAGCATCGATTATCGTTATTCCACGATAAAGTTTTGCTAATAGGTTATTTTTCATTTCCTCACCTTTACTTGTTATGATCATAAGCGTCAATTTAATATGGCTAGTATGAATTGTATCCACTACTTTTCCTGTGGCATAAATCGACACCAATGTAAGTAAAGCAGCGTCCCAGCTAAAAACAAAGCCCGAAATCGCTACAACAATACCGTTCAGAGCAGATAATAATACACCTAATGGAAAATCTCGTTTACGACTTAGCAACATCGCTACAATATCAAAGCCTCCAGTAGAACCCGCTGCTTTAAAAATCATCCCTGCTCCAACCCCTATAATCACTCCCCCAAATAAAGAAGCGAGAATAGGCTCTTGCGTCGCTTTATACACAGGGATAACATATAAGCTTATTGATAATACGACAACTGAAAGAATCGTATATCCAATGAAACGTTTTCCAAGTTTCATATACCCTATAATCAGTAATGGTAAATTTAATAAAAAATTCAAAACTCCTGTATTGACTGGTGTTACAATTCCTAGCATCATAGCAATTCCACTTAATCCGCCGCTTAATATTTCATGTGGTATTAATAAGAAGTTATAAGCAAAACCAATCAAAATTGATGCCAGTATAATGATGATTATATTGCGCATTATCGCTCTCCTACCATTCTAAATAAATAAAATTTTAATAATCCTTCTATTAAGAATACCCATCTTCAGTGAAGGAAAAACCTTAAATACTCCTATAAGTATGAAAATTCAGTGTAGTAATACCTTCTTTCTTCTCTCGGATAATTTTACAATGAATGATGACAGAAGTCGTAAAAAGGCCCGGTCATTTAACGATTTTAGAAATTATTTCTTCATTAGTCAACAAAGAGTTAAAGTATAAATTCTAAAATATTTGAATCATCACTAATACCCGCTCGAATTTTTTAATAAATGTCGCATGGATAATCCTATACCAAGTTGACCTGAAGCAGCTTAACCCCCCTCTCAGAATGCACCCAACTGCTCCTGTCGCTAGACTTTCTTCGCACATAAATTTGGAATAGCAATTAACCTCAAGTTACTGTAATTATGAATCTTTACTAGTAAGCTTTATTAAAGTGCATTAAAAATGCAATTAAGCAGATATCCAACATCCCCATTCTTCTTGCCTATATGTCTTCTAATATGTACTAATATGTACACACTGTGCATTTACTAATAATATTGATTAATCCAAATTAGAAAGGAGATGTTATTAATGAAAAAACTAATTTTGTGCATCGTATTTGTATTATCGATGTTTAGTTTTAACAATTTTGCCGAAGCACATAGCAATAATCTAAATAAATCTGATATCCATGCTTTAGTAATCGACAATGTACTGACAGTAAAGTTCAAAGTTGAATTAAACGCAAAAACTGTCCATGCAAAAAACTTCATCGTTTCAGATTCTAAAGGCAAAAAAGTAAATAGCTTAAAGATTTCACTGTCAGACAATAAGAAAGAAGTTACGATTAGTAATTTTAAAAGCAATTCTAAAGGAAATTATTTCAATTTAACTATTTCGAAAAATTTGGAATCTGCCAAAGGTGATAATTTTAAAAATGATCTAAAGTTGAAATTCACAACAGAAAAAGGTGATATAGACGTTTCTAACGTTACATCAGCATTTAATGCCTATGTTACAGATTTAGAAAATCAATTACAGCAAAAAAACAATACAATAGCTGCACTCCAGGAAAGAATTCGACAATTAGAGCAGCAAACATCTACAACACCAAGTACTCCCTCATCTTCAGCTTTATCAAAAACGATAGATGATGTGACAATCCAAATCGACAAAGTTCTACAAGATTCAGACTCATTAAAAATTTATATTACTTACATTAATAATTCTGATGAAGAAGCTATGACTGGCGATAGTTTGAGTAAAATTGTAGCAAACGGCAAACAATTTAGTTACAATGACGACTTCAATTTTGTACGTTGGTATAACAAAGACGTTCCTCACGCAGCTGACTATATTGAAGATGGCGTAACAGAAAGATCAGTTATCTTCTTCCCAACTACTAGTGCAACTAAAATCAATATTGTACTAAATGCAAACTTCGAGCAATATCGTTTCAATGATGTAATCATTCAAAAGTAGTTTTTAAAAGTCACTCACTAGAGTGGCTTTTTTATGTAAAAATCATGGAAATAGCCTTTCTCATTAAAACTATCACACATCAATCTATTAGCTTAATTGTAAATATAATTTGCATCAAGTCCTTTTGTTAGGCATTCATACGTTCATTGCAACGATTAAATAGCATTTGTAATTGATTCCTCTCCAATCAATCCTCTGCTCCTAAGCTACGTATTAATAAAGTTTATACATTACCTATTTTACATTAGCTATCATATTACTATGCTATAATTTATCAATGGACAGAATTTTCAGTTATTCAATAAAGGCCCCGATTGGAGATGGTGAAATGTTAGATAAAATCAAAGCAGCATTTTATGCTAACATTATTTTTGATTCTAGTTGTATTTGAATTTTTAAAACGATACTATGAGCTTGATTTTGGTATTATCAAAAATCCGTACACCCTCCCAACTGTCCCCCTCTAGTTTTTCTATTTTTTGTAATTTAGCAATCCGAAATAAATAATTTACATTTTTTATACTGTATATTCTTTACTTCATGTTATAGGTCCCATTACTCAACCATAACAGGCTAGTTAAATCCTAAGAGCTTGCTATGATTGTTAAAGTACGTTAATTGGTTTGGTCCTTAACGTTGCAAATTTTATGTTATGATTCTTCTAAATAAAATTTCCGATAACTCAAAATGATATTAAATTTGGAGGTCGATTTTATGAACATATTTTTGGGTGTAATTTCATTAGTATTTGGCGGATTTTTTTACAGTATAGAGATTTATAATGTTAACATAGGATGGAATATACTTTTAGATTCCATAGCAGGAGTTCTTTTAGTCCTTTCGTAAAAACAGCAAACTCTCATTACGATTATTCTTGAATAGCCGCTTCTAATGCCACGTGGATCATATCTTTGAACTTTGTTTGACGTTCTTCTGGAGTAGTCGCTTCACCAGTTAAAATGTGGTCAGATACAGTAATAAGAATACAAATTCAATTGTGTCTTTTACTTTCATCATTTTTAACAGCTCTCCTTATCCCTATACCAATTATTGTACCAGTTAGACCGCCTATGCTTAAAGCAGCAAAATTCCCCCAGTCCACTTCTCCGTTTTTCCATAAACTCACAATAAATACACCTATAAGCAACCCAATAACCCAACCTAACCAAGATTTCAAAAAACTTTTAATGGTCATCCCTCCATTAGACTAAACTGCTTCTTTAGTTTAAAATAACGGCTGCATTATTTGAATAATATAGCAAATCCAGAAGCAAACTTTTTGAGAATAGCCTACTCATTCAGTCACAATCTTATGTAACAAAAATCATCAAAACTATTAATCTTTAATTTCAAATTCAGCCCCGAGAACAAATTTACCTCCATTTACATTGAAGACTTTAATAATTCGATACTTGCCTTCTATCAATTGATAGTCCAAATGTTCAAGAGGAACTGACTGAACATAATCCGAATTAGCTACTATCCCTAAGGCAATGTCTGCGAATGCGAGATTTTCTCTATACGGAATTTGATACCAGTTTCCATTTATTAATTTTTCTATATAGAGAGGTACTCCAAAACCAAAAGCTGTTGTGCCAGTATTCTCTATTTTAAAAATTAATTCATTCACTTCCGTTGAATATTCTATTTTATCGGTAGTTACTTCGATTTTTGTTTGTTGATCATATAATTTGTTCGGTAATTCTCCATACTCAGATTTCCTGACTAAAGATTCATCTCCTGAATCTGTCACTTTGTTTGAACAAGCAGAAAAAAGCATTGTTATTCCTATAAAGAGAACAAGGATATTCCTTAACCTCATTATCTCAGCCTCCCATAAGATTATTAAAGGAATAACCATTTTTCCCCTTTTACTAAAATGCCCCGTTAGCTCAATAAGAAATGAGCTGTCTAAGCAACTCAATAAACTTCTAGTAAAGCACCTTTAGTTGAAATATGATAAATTTTTTCTACTGATTTTACTTATTTCACTTCATTTAATGTCTTAATAAATCCAGTAAATTTATCTATTATAAAATTTACTGATGGGCGAAAAATACATGATAAATATATCTACCAATCTTCCAATGAACATACCAACCATAATACTGTGCATTTTGTTTATGTAATAACATCGTAATTTCTATATTCCCTATTAAGTCTCTGTATTTCGCCAATATTTTCTCCCTCTTTATTTGAGAGATTTTCAATCATTTCTTCTAGGCCTAACCAAAACTCCTGAAAAGCGGTTTTACTTTCTGAAGTCTCTTACTTTTTCCACCTCATTTATAATACAAGAAACAAGTGATACTAAGAACCCAATAAAAGAAAGTCCAAGACCAAACGATGTTGTACCACTTGATGTTAATATAAGAGCTATTCCAAGTAACGATATTGAAATACCTAATAGTGATAAACGCATATTTTTATCTCCTCCCAATAACAAACAACTGAAACTTCTTATCATTCTATGTTTCACAAACCTGCTTCTTTAGTTGAACAAGAAAATAGAGCCGTTTAAGCAGCTCAACGGTCTTCAAGTAACACCACCGTTCGTATTAGTAAAAAGAACTCCTTTTTAACAACGGAATACTTGGATATATTTAGTAATCAGGTGAATTTGTAAATAATTTAATTAATCCTTCTCTTTTCCACACAAATTATTGTACGATTTAAAAAAGGAGTGTTGGCGATATGAAAGCAGTACATTACTCTTATCTTCGAAATAACCTAAAAAGCTACTTGGATCGTGTAACGAATGATTACGAAACATTAATTATCACACATAAAAATGGTAAAAATGTTGTAATGATACCCCTTGATCAATACAACAATTTAATGGAGAACATCCACTTAATGAGTAGTGACTTAAACAGAGCAGCCCTTCAAAAATCAATTCAACAATTGGAGCAAGGGTTTACTGTAATTAAGCCATTGTTAAATATTGAGGACTTACAATGAAAGTCCAACGAGCGGTATTATCGCTCATTAAATCTTTAATAGCATGGAAGGATAATGAGTAACTATCAAGTTCATAACCCTAATATCTTTACTAAAGTCTCCATATATCACTTTACTCACAATATCACCCCTTTTGCACATAGTTCGAGATATGATTACAAATACCTTCCAAAGTGTTCAAATTAATAATTTGGTACTATTTCTAGACAAATAAAAAACCTGCCTTCCACAGAATAACGATTGTGGAGGACAGGCTAGTTTTTATTTCATTTGAGCATACAGTTCCAACGTACAACGATAACTCAGGGGTTACAAAATACTACCTCCTGCTTTTTCGATTTCTGAAACGATATTTCTAAGTATTTTAAAATAATTTTGTTTAGTCCAATCAAATGCCTCTTCGTTGGCAAAGCCTTGTTCAGTTAGTATTGAATTGAACCTTATTAAATCCAATTTCATTTCTTCTAAGGTTTCTGGTGAAATCTCGGAATTAGTAATAAAAGAATAATTAAATAAGTAGTTACCTAACTTCAAAAGCATTTTAGAATCATCTTTGTTTATTGTTTTACTCGTTACACCTATGTTGAGCGCATGCATAGTGCCCAAACCTGTATCTTCTAATTGTTTCGAAAGGAAGGCTAAATCAGACCAATTTTCGTTTTCTTGTTTAGAGATGGTTTCGTGTAATTCAAATAACTGATCAATTGAGTTTGTTTTAAGCGTCCGATCGGTTACATAGTTCATATGAATAACAGACTTTATAACAATTAAAATTAGGACAATATTTAAAAATATTGAAACTAAAATTAATATTTTATGTTTTTTATTCAATACTATCCCTCATTCCTAAATTGCAAGACTTTTTAGGGTTATTCTAATATTAATCCAAAAATTCTTCAATAGGGGGCATATTGAGCTCAATCTTTGTGCGAAGGCTACAAAACCCAAACGAGCAAAAACAAAGCGTATAAATTATTATACAGAGTCACAAATACAACAACTGCTCTCAATCATTCCTAATCTTCATATCAAACATCAGCTACAAATCAAAATTGCTATGTATTGTGGTTTGCGCATGGGTGAAATTGCTGGACTGTGAACAAAAAATACCCAACCAGCTCTAGTTTATCTAGTCGCTCATTGAGTATTTTATGATGTTAAATTTTAAGTTTGGATACTTCGAAATTTATTCCAGTTCCCAATCCTTTGCTAGACTTAGTCTTGAATAGCCGCTTCTAAAGCTACGTGGATCATATCTTTGAACGTTGTTTGACGTTCTTCTGAAGTAGTCGCTTCACCAGTTAAGATATGGTCAGAAACAGTTAAAATAGACAATGCTTGACGGCCGTATTTAGCTGCTAATGTATAAAGTGCTGCCGTTTCCATTTCTACAGCTAATACACCGTAGCGCGCTAATTTTTCGTTTTGGTTTTCTTCTGAGTAGAACATATCTGCAGTCATAACATTACCTACTTGTAAACTTAATCCTGCCTCTTTACCTGCGTTATAAGCATTTAATAGTAAGTCAAAGTTTCCTGTTGGAGCAAAAGAAATACCATTGAAAATGATGTCAGTCATTTTTGAATCTGTAGAAGCTGCTTGTGCAATAATTACGTCACGCACTTTTACGTCTTTTTGAATCGCACCGCATGTACCAACGCGGATTAATTTTTGAACTCCATACTCTTCCATTAACTCATTCACATAAATTGAAATAGATGGTACACCCATACCTGTTCCTTGTACAGATACACGTTTACCTTTGTATGTACCTGTAAATCCAAACATGTTACGTACTTCATTGTAGCAAGTTACGTCTTCTAAAAATGTTTCAGCGATATATTTTGCGCGTAATGGATCTCCTGGTAATAATACGATGTCGGCAATTTCGCCTTGTTTTGCACTAATGTGAATGCTCATAGTAAAGTCCCTCATTTCAGTTATTTTCACTTCAAATCATACTTGTTTTGTTATGTTTATGCAATCGTTAGACGTCTTGCATCAAATTGTTTAAATAATACATCTATTTAATATTTTATAATAAATCAAAGTTTTACAAATTATATTTCTCTACATATAATTCCCATAGTTCATCAAATGTTGCAATCGTTAATAAATCATCTCCATGCATTTCTATATACAGTGATAATTCCTCAAAATTAGAGGAGTTTTTTGGAAAACTATGGTCTTCAAAACAGGCTTCAGCAAATCGGGCTTTCGGGTCACTCCATGCGCCTCCACGGTAAGTTAATACATACATATAAAACGTTTTCATCAAATTTATTACTCCTTTCACAAAATTAAACATCTTTAATTGTAGAAAATGATCAGAAAATACAGTAATACGGTAAAAACTGAGTATTCTGAGATATGGTGACAAATTTGTAAATACGAAGGAAAAAGCTACATAACAAAGAAAATCGCCCATCCTTTAATAAAACAAACAGTAACAAGCAACAAATGATGGATATAAAGAAAAAACCAAGATTCTATCATCTAATCCGCGGACGAATTTTGCTTATATTCTCCCTTTTTGTAGCTATTATTATTTTAATGCAATTGCTATCTTACACTAATATTACAAGATTACAAACGAGCTTGCGATCTTTTGCCGACGAAAACTTGCAACATCAAATTCAAATTAATAATTTGGCAAGTGATATTGCTAAATTATCAAGCTATGAGCAAACGTACATTATTAGGGGGAAAGAAGAAATCCTCACAGATTACGTTGCAACGAAAGAAAAAATCGATCTGAACATCGCTGAGCTGCAAACCATTTTAGCAGATCGAGAGGAAGAGCTTAAAACACTTGCTTATATTCAACAATTTTATTCAACATATTTAACATATTCGCAAAAAATGATTGATACACGCACTAAATATGGTTTTGAAAATGCGCAAAAGTTAATGGAGAATGGCAGTGGACAAGCACTAAAAGATTATATTGATAGCTATACAGCAACATTAATTGGTCTACTTGAAACAGATAATGGAGAAACCATTGATGATTTAGAGTCATTTGCGAATTTCTCAAAAATATCATTCTTCTTATTATCCGTTATTGCAATGGTTTTAACGGTATCATTTGGTTTCGTCCTATTTAAATCCATTCGTCGCAATACCTATTCCATTAACACTTCTATTTTAGATATCGCGAGTACAGGTGGCGATTTGACCCGTCGCGTTCGTGTGAAAACAAATGATGAGTTTGCACAAATTGCCGCGCCTACTAACGTCTTAATTGAATCCATTTCTTCACTCGTAAAGCGGGTATCCAGTTTGGCGGATAATGTATCTGGTAGCTCACAAGAATTAATGGCACTAGCGGATGAAATTGCTAGTTCAACACATGATATTGCAGCTGATAGTAATACAATTATTAATCGTATGGGGTTAGCTATTCAAATAATGCAGCAACTTGAACAATCAATGTTCAATTTACATGAAGAAGCTGCTGAAGTTCATCATGCAGCGAACGCAATGAAGCAAGCTGCTTATGAAGGTAGTAAATCAATCACACAGTCGTCTAGTATCCGAGCTTGCTCAGCAGGCAGATGGGTTGCGCAATGTCGTTAGTGAGTTTAAAGTTTAAAAAATGCTGGTTGGCCCATTATATGGAGCCAACCAGCATTTTTTTACTTAAAGAGTGATAAATATTCACTATAACCTTGCTGCTCAAGTTCACTTACTGGAACAAAACGCAGTGCTGCTGAGTTTATACAGTAACGTAATCCTCCAAGCTCTTTGGGCCCGTCAGGAAACACATGTCCAAGATGTGAGTCGGCTGTTTTACTACGTACTTCCACACGGCGCATACCATGAGTTGTATCGAAATGCTCTGTTACTTCTGGTGCGTCAATTGGCTTTGAAAAGCTTGGCCAACCGCAACCTGCATCAAATTTATCAAGTGAAGAGAATAACGGTTTGCCAGATACAATATCGACATATATCCCCTCTTCAAAGTGCTGATCATATTCATTGCGATATGGTGGTTCTGTCCCTTGCTGTTGTGTCACGTAGTATTGCATTTCAGTTAACTCTTTTAAACGCTCGTCTTTATTCATTATTTTTCTTTCCCCCAATGCTGTTTGATAAATCCAGCACGACCTGATCCAACCGAGTACCTGTTATAATGTGTTGGATTTTTTTTATAATAATATTGGTGATATTCTTCTGCTTCGTAAAATGGCTTAGCAGGTAAAATTTTCACAGCAATCGGTGCATTAAATTTCCCTGATGCTTGCAAAGCTTCCTTTGAACGCTCGGCTATTTCTTTTTGTTCATCCGTATGGTAGAAAATCGCTGTCGTATATGATTCACCGCGATCATAAAACTGACCACCTGCATCTGTTGGATCAATAAGCGTCCAATACAGTTCTACTAATTTTTCATACGGGTAAATATTAGGGTCGAATGTAATTTGAACAGCTTCTAAATGCCCTGTTGTTTCGGAACACACTTGTTCATATGTTGGATTTTCCACATGCCCTCCTGTATAACCAGACAATACTGATTCGATGCCTGGCTGTTCATCAAATGGCTTTACCATGCACCAAAAACAACCACCTGCAAATGTAGCTTTTTCAGTCATTTCACATCACCTCTTAGCTGGAATAATAATTTCTAATAGTATTTTATCATTCTTCAAATCGATTTCTTTTGCACGTACTCTTGAACCCGACGCAATGTTTATACGAGATAAATCGACGTAAATTTCTTCTTCATTTGGTCTCACCATCATCCAGCTTGGTAATTCAATCGAATCTTTCATTAATTTAAGAACCGTTGTCGGTGGGATATTTAATTTTCCTACATTTACTGCAGTTTGTTTTAATCGAATATTACCGTTGCTCACTATCGGCTCAAAATCCATCACGATCGGTACAGTTACATTAAATGCGATCAGCTCACTAGACAACTGTATTTGGTCATTTACTTTTATTTCGACTGGTAGCTTTGCCATGTTCAAAGCATCACTTAAATATTGTTTTGCGATCGACTCAAACTCTTTTGTTGTCGTTTCAACAACTAATACATTACCAGTAATTTTCTGCGGTTCTGGTATTGCAACGTCATCCGCTGGGGAAGTCGCCAAATATATAACAAGTATTACAGCAAAAACAATAGCCCCTGCAAGCGTAAAGAAGGCGACTTTCCATTTGTTCATCTATTCTCACTCCTCAAATCCAATCAAACCGTCTGACATTTCTTCAATCCCACATTGTTTCATTGTTATGGCAATACGTTCTGTCATTTTTTCATAACCAGCAGCATTTGGATGGAAAAAGTCTGTATGATATACCATATCCTCATTTGTCTCAAATAAATCACTTACTGGTACAAAACATGCATTTACATCTTCATTCGCTAGCATTTCTATATCTTCATTCCATTCAAAAATAATTGACTCAAATGGCGTTACTTCATCCGTTATGATTGAAAACGGATTATAAAATCCGATAAGAATAAGCGGTACTTCTGCATTTCTTTCCCTTATTGCGTTAATAATTTTTGCATACCTAACATTAAAATCATCACGTTCTGCATCAAACATTTCCTTACGTAGTGAAAAAATATCAGATTTCACGATTTTCATTACGTCATTACCGCCCATTGTTATTGTAATTAGGTCTGCCTGAGCTAATTCTTTGTCGTAATGTCCTTTCTCTAATAATTCGAGCAGTTGGTCACTACGTCTACCACGCTTGCCGCGATTATCTAGCTGAACCTTAGTTATTGCAGGCCACTGTTCTAGCTTTTCTGCTAATCTTACCGTGTAGCCGTACCGATTGTATTCATCACCAATACCTCTCGTTAAGGAGTCACCGAGTGCTAAATAGTGTATTTCACGTGCATCAAGCTCTTTTCGACTGAGCCAATCAAGCTGAAAAAATTCTTCTAGTTTTTCAACAATCTTTTCACGTTTCGTTTGTTCAACATAAATTGCATCATCTAAAGGTAAAGGTACATTGGTCGTGCCAAGCGATTTTTCATATTCTTCTCGCGATGTTTGAGGCTCGTCAACTGTCACCGCACATCCAGTTAAAAATAAACAACTCATTAAAGCAACAAAAAATAGCCTCATACGTACTTCTCCTTTAAATTTCTTTCTTTAAGTATAAGTTCATAGTAGCTGAAATAAAAGGTAGTTGCTCTTAAAATAACCATTTTCTACGAAAAAAACTGTACCAAAAGTAAAAATTATACTTTTGGCACAGCTTCTTATATTATTCCACGTAATACATAAAGCCAAGTGCACCTTCACCTGTATGTGTAGTGATGATTGGTGATGTAAAAGCGATTTCTATATTTGTAAAGCCAGTTTCTTCAACTAACGCTATTAGTTGGTTCCCTAATGTGTCCATACTATTCGCGTGTGAAATGCCCACTGCCTTGACTGTTTTGCCTTCTGTATCTTTTTGGAATTGTTCAAATAAATATTTCACCACTTGTTTATTGCTACGTGGTTTTGCCGCAATTGTCACTTCACCAATATCTAAATGCCCAATAGGTTTAATATTTAATAATGATCCGAACATTGCTTTCCCTTTTCCGATACGACCGCCTTTTACCATATTGTCAAGTGTATCGAGTGTGACGAATAAGCGCGTATTTTTGCGCACCTCATCAAGGCGTGCAACAATCTCTTCCACAGTAGCTCCAGCATCGCGTAATGCAACTGCCTCTCGTAATTGGAAAGCGAGTGCCCATGCAATATAACGCGAGTCAATGACTGTTACATCGGAGTCCGACATATCAGCTGCTTGGCGTGCAGATTGAACTGTTCCACTCATACCGCCTGTCATATGGATTGAAATGATTTGATCGCCGTCTTTACCTAGCTCGTCATATAACTCTTTAAATTTCCCTGGTGCCGGCTGTGAACTTTTTGGTAGCTCGCTTGCCGCTTTCATTTTTTCGATGAATGTATCAGGTGTTACATCTACACCATCCACATATGTATTGCCATCAATTTGAATTGTTAACGGTACAACATGAATATTATTCTTCTTAATCTCTTCTTTTGTTAAATCACATGTTGAATCAGTTACAATATGAATTTGTCCCACTATTGACACATCCTTTACTTTCTTCTTACTAATTATAAATAACTTTATTTATCACTGTAAAGGTGACAAATGTAATTTCTATGTACTTACACCTGTTTTCTTTTCCCGTATGACATATTGTAGTACAACAACGTGACAAATGATAATATCTGCTCCGTTAATATGCCAGTATAATAATAAAGCATATTACGAAAATTTCTAGACAATATTTTAAAAGGAGAGATTATTATGCATAACGAAGCATTTGACTATAAAAACTTGAAAGAGGAGTTATGGAATGCTATTACACACGGTATAGGCTTTCTACTAAGTATTCCCACATGTATATGTCTTATTTTACTAGCAGTTCATAATGGGAGCACTATACAAATTGTATCTTATTCTATTTTTGGTGCTTCACTCGTATTATTATTTTTAAATTCTACACTTTTACATAGTGTGCCAGTGCGCTTCAAAAAATTTTTTGCCATACTGGATCATTCGGCTATATACGTTTTAATAGCGGGTACATACACTCCCTTCTTACTTATTGCATTAGATGGTGCTCTAAGTATCGTTTTGCTTTGTATCGTTTGGACAATTGCCATTTTCGGAATTGTATTTAAATGCCTATTTATTCATCGCTTTGAAACATTTTCACTACTACTTTACATCGCAATGGGCTGGTTAATTGTTTTTGCGATTAAACCGATTTACGCCTTTTTACAGTTTGACGGCTTTACACTGCTTTTAGCTGGAGGCTTATTTTTCACAGTTGGGGCCATTTTTTACGCTTGGCATAAACTTCCCTTTAATCATGCAATTTGGCATCTGTTTGTCCTTGCTGGTTGTACTTGTATGGTCGGCTGCGTTGTAATTTATTTGTAAAAATTTTATATTTTCGAAACCTTTTATGAACTTAAACAGTATATATTAACAGTAAGTGAAAAGGAGATGTTTTTACATGAAGAAAAAGATGTTTATCGCACTTGCAGGGGTAGCCGTTTTAACAGCTGGCTGTGGATCAAGTGCAACTACTACAGAGGGCACAACAAAGGAAAGCAAACTAACACTAGAACAAGTTTTTGACAAAGCCGTAGAAAGACAACAAGAAATCAAAAGCTTAAAAGCTACAACAACGATGACACAAGCAATGGAAATGAACGATGGCACAGAAACGATTAAGATGAACTCGTCTGCCGATATGTCGATGGAAATAGTTATAGATCCTATGCAGTTTTTCATTGATGGCACAATGTCGATGACTGATGATGCAAGTGGCGAAACACTAGATATGCCATTAAAAATGTATATGACAGCTGAAGACGGTTTTTATATGTATGAATCAACTAGTCAAAGCTGGTTAAAGTTACCGAGTGATTTGTATGACACGATGCTTGAGCAAGCTGGTATGCAGGCAGATGCAACTGAACAGCTTAAAATGTTACAAAAGTATGTAACGGACTTTACATTTGAGCAATCAGATTCAGATTATATTTTGACACTTAATGCAGATGGCGAGCAGTTTACACAGCTGATTAAAGATCAACTTGCTTCAACAATGCCTAATTTGGAAGAAGATATATCTTCACAATTTGATCAAATGACTTTCGATGATTCAATGTATAAACTTATTATCGATAAAGAAACATTCGATACGAAAGAAATTGTCATGGATATGATTTTATCAATGGAAGTAGAAGGTGCTGCAGTCAAATTAGATCAAAAATCAACAACTACTTATAAAGAAATTAATACGATTTCTAATATTGAAATCCCACAAGACGTTCTTGATAACGCTATAGAAAACTGATTTTTAATAATTCCCCCTAAAGACATCGCTATATGCGGTGTCTTTGACTGTAGACAAACTCATAGAAATTTGAGTTTGTCTACAGTCTTTTTTCTTTTTAGAATATTAGTATGAAACCGTTGTTGATGGGGAGGAAAATGATAAAAACAATGCAAATGACACTCTAATTAGCATATATTTAAACAGTAAATTCTCTATATTAACGGCGATTAAAAACGTTCAGATTATTTCTGAGCGTTTTTTGATGAAATATTTTACTCTAATTGGGCTCCCTTCAGAAAAGGCAAATTTGAAACGATAAGAATAGGCACGATTTTACAGTAACATTGATGATGTAGCACTATTCCAAATTCACTCAAACCGTTACTACAACTGACTTATAAAAAAGGTATAAAGCACTGTATAAATAATGTTCATAAGAAAAGGTCACAAACACTGATTAAACAATGTTTGTGACCTTTTCTCCCGTTCCAAAACTTTGATTCGGGAACTTTTATTGAGTTTATTTGAATGTTTTATAAATCAGTGTGAACAAAGTAGGAGAGGAATATTACTTACGCTTTTTCTTTTTATACATAATCAAAAAAATCCCTATAAAAAATAATATTAGCACTGTTATTAAAAAGCGTAGGTCTATACTATATCCAAAGTCCCCTTGAAACAGAGGCGTTCTGTAAGATTCAGATTCAAAATTAGGGTTATTTAATCCTAACTTTTTTGCCAAATCAGCCAGTTCTTTTTCTGTAGGCTCATTTACCATATAACCCTCACCCCATTTTGTAAATTTCTTATAGAATATTTCAATAAATTCTCAAACGATAGTTACCGAAGCGTGGTTTGGGGACGTTTTGAAATGTTTGTTGCACTAAGCATCCATTTCTAAATTTCTGTTCCTTTTGAAAGTTTCTTTTTAATAACAAAGTAAGTTACTACACCTAAGCAAACGTATATAATCAACATATTACTTCCCAATAACATTGAGCCCTTAAATACAGTGGTTAGCGAATATATACTTAGTAATATATAGATTATTAAAAATACATATCCCTTCTTTCTACTTTTCACAAAGACGGAAGTAAAAATAGCCAATATTAAACTGACAAATATTAAATGACTTAAAATGAGCAATATATACATCAAAATATTAAACTCCATTAATTATCCCCCAATCATCTACAAATAAAAGTAATTCCCTATTTTCAGGAAACCTGCTACGTTAATTGAAGTATAACCTTCACAAAGCTTCGTTTGGTAAAATTAAGTGCTTAACATTGTAAATTCCATAAATATGATGAAATCTCTATATATTCATTTTAACATAAATTACCTATTATCCTTTAAAAAATAAGTTCGCTTCTATAAAGTGAACTACCTCAATATAAACCGTTACTTCCCGGTACAGGAGGACGTACTTCGCGGGCATGGCCTCAATCTTCGCGTTACTGCAGGATTTCAGCTCATGGGACTGTTGCTACGCTTTCACGCAGAAAAACATTGCAGTTCCCGCAGAATTCCCTCTCCACTCCCCAAACTTCATTATTCCAAAAACACTTTCTTGCTATATGGCGTTGAATAAAGTGCCACATTCAATGTTGATTCTACTAACTTAAAGCTTTTATTAAATAAAAAATATGTATACTAAAATACCATTTCTTGCATTGACAATAATAATCGACGGTGCTATTCTTTATTACATTAGTGATTTAGCATACTAAAGCGATTACTTTTAGTTGTTATATATAGGAGGATTTATGTCCATGAAACGTTTTTTATCATTTCTTCTTACCCTAACTGTAGTTGTAACAGTGTTAGGTGCATGTGGAACAACGGACGAAAAATCATCTGATTCGACAATCATTATCGGCATTGATGACAAATTTGCACCGATGGGATTCCGCGATGAAAAAAATGAAATCACTGGCTTTGATATTGAATTTGCCCGCGCTGCGGTAGAACATATGGGCATGGAAGCAAAATTCCAACCTATCGACTGGAAAATGAAAGAATCAGAGCTTAGTAGTGGTCGTATCGATTTAATTTGGAATGGCTATACAATTACTGATGAGCGTAAAGAAAAGGTATTATTCACAAAGCCTTACTTAGCAAATGCTCAAGTTGTCATGACATTAAAAGATTCTAGCATCACTTCTTTAAAGGATTTAGCTGGTAAAGAAGTTGGTATTCAAGCATTATCTTCTGCACTTGATGCGCTAAATGCACATCCAATTCATAAAGAAGTGAAAAAAACGACTGAGTTTCCTGATAACGTATTAGCCCTTACAGATTTAAAAACTGGCCGTTTAGATGCCGTTGTTATTGATAAAGTTGTTGGCGAATATTACATGAATCAAGATCCAAATACATTTAAAATTCTCGACGAGTCATTAGCACCTGAACAATATGCTGTTGGTGTTAAAAAAGGCAATGAAGAATTATTAGAAAAACTTCAAGCTGCTATCGATAAAATGAGTGAAGACGGTACAGCTGCTGCGATTTCTACTAAATGGTTTGGCGAAGATAAAGTTTTAAAGTAGTTTTCTAGAAAGAGGCCAAATAAACTCTTCTAGCGTGTAGACACATCTCTACTTCGTCTACACGCTTGTATTTATTTTACTAGAAAATCAGGTTGTTCTGACAACGTATACCTATTTAGTTTTACTCATGAAACACAGATTTTTTTAGGAGGAAACAATGATGTCCGATTTTATATCGATGGTTTTGCCAATGCTTGAAGGCGCAAAAATGACAGTTTTATTATTTATCATTGCTATTGTCGTATCAGTCCCGCTTGGCTTCTTACTTACATTAGCTGTAAAAAGTAGCTTCAAGCCGCTTTCTTGGTTTGCACAAACTTATATATATGTAATGCGTGGTACACCGCTCTTACTGCAATTATTATTAATCGTCTTCGGCTTACCGATGATTCCTGGTATTGGTGAATATTTAGTGCTAGACCGTTTTGTTGCTGCATGTTTAGGTTTTATTTTAAATTATGCTGCCTACTTTGCTGAAATTTTCCGTGGTGGATTACTTGCTATTGATAAAGGTCAATACGAAGCAGCACAGGTTTTAGGTTTATCGAAGTGGCAAACAACGACACGCATTATTTTGCCACAAATGTTCCGTGTAGCACTCCCTGCCCTTTCGAATGAGTCTGTCACGCTCATCAAGGACACTGCGCTACTGTACGCGGTTGCTGTTCCAGAGCTATTACACTTTGCGCAAACAGCCGTTAACCGTGACTTTACAATCGTACCGTATTTCATTGCCGGTGCTATTTACTTAATTATGACACTCATTTTAACAATATTGTTTAAATGGCTTGAAAAACGCTTTAAATTTGAATAGTAGAGGTGAACAACATGGCTTTTATTGAAGTAAATAATTTAAAAAAATCTTTCGGTCCGGTAGAAGTATTGAAAGATATAACATTTAACATTGAGAAAAATGATGTTGTCGCCGTAATAGGTCCATCTGGCTCTGGTAAAAGTACAATGCTACGTAGCTTAGTACATTTAGAAACTATTAATGGTGGTAGCATTCGAGTAGCAGATGATTATTTAGTGCAGAACGGTATATACGCGAAACCGCAAGACATTAAACATGTTACAGCGAAAATGGGGATGGTGTTCCAACATTTTAACTTATTTCCTCACTTAACGGTGAAGCAAAACTTAGAAATTTCACCTAGTTTATTAAAAACGGAGTCTGCTGAGGCAATTGCTAAACGCAGTAAAGATTTACTACAAAAAATCGGCTTAGCAAATAAAGCAAATGCCTACCCTGCTAATCTTTCAGGTGGTCAAAAGCAACGTGTGGCGATAGCACGTGCACTAATGATGAATCCACAAATTTTATTATTTGACGAACCAACATCTGCACTTGACCCTGAGCTAACAGGTGAAGTTTTAAAAGTAATGAAGGACTTGGCAGAAGAACATATGACAATGATTGTCGTTACACATGAAATGGGCTTTGCGCGCGAGGTGGCGAATAAAGTGATGTTTATGGATGGTGGCGAAATTATCGAAGCAAATGATCCAGAAAGTTTCTTCTCAAACCCTCAATCGGACCGATCAAAAGCGTTTTTACAAAAAAATTTGAAATAGCAACAAGAATTACCGTGCCCTTTCTGCGGAGTGGCACGGATTTTTCTTTTTCTAAAAAGGGGTATAAAAAATGGAATAAAAGCCTTGTGTAGGAGTCTCTATGTATTTGTTCTATCATTTGTAATCTTTTACTAAAGCCCCTATACTACCTGAAATTTCAAAGGGTATGCTTTCACCTATATAACCTCTTAATTTGAGAGAAGGATTTTTCATATCGACCTTTTGAATATCCAATGATGCTAAGTTTACTGCAAATGTATATGTAATGGATTTGTTTGCATTAAGTTCTACGCTAGTTTCTGAAGGTAAACCGATTACAAAAAAAGTATTTCCTTTGCTGCCGTTGTCTTCAAGAATAGGATAACTAAAATATAAATCTAAATATTTAAGTGGTAATTCATTGTTATTTGTTAATGTTACGGAATATGTTTTAAAATTCATTCCTGCAGTATCCTCTGTAAACTTGCTAAAAATTATTTTCGAGTCATCAAATTTTTCTAATACCTTATCTCTTTCATTTGTTGTACATCCACCTAATAGCACTAGATTTATCATTAAAAAACATACAACTAGCATCTGTTTCATGTTAATCCCCCCTTTATCATACTTCAAAACAAGTCTGCTTTCCGTCTACTGTTTTTACATCAAATGTTAAAAAGTGAGTTAATCTACATCCCATTAACACACCTTCATCTTCTCTTTGGTATAAAATTACATTCACAAGTATTTTAACAAATAACCTTAAATACTCCAATTTCTTTTTAGTTAAATGTAGTTAATTCTTCTGAAACAGAATTTAAAAAATCTTCCTCAAACCTATAGATAAATTTACCTGTTGTACTGCTTAATGGTATGTGGTCTGTTATCATTCCATCACTTAAAGATACCGATTTTATAGAATTAATTTTTATTTGATTCTCTAACAACGAATCAAGTGACACATTGGCTTCTACTTGAGAAAACAGTTCTTTTAATTCTGTTTGTGAGATTTCGTTTTTTGTTTTATTCATAACAGCATTCATTAGATTTAATAGGTCTTCTTCATCTAAGCCGATCCCCTCTTTCACTGTAGCAGCCATCATTAAGGCCACAACTTCCTCGCCATTCAAACGATGCTGCCCTTTTTCGAAGTCAAAGGCCACTTGTGATACCGCTCTTATTCGCATATCTTCCGGCAAATCATAATCGATCCCATTCACCGAATCAATTAGCGTTGAAAAAGTTTCTAAATCGATAACGGCATAATAATCAATAGGTAGATCTAAGAATTTCGAAACGGTTGTTCTTACATTTTCTGCACCGCCAAAATTATAAGCAAATAATAATTTATCGTATACAGTAGTCCCATCATCGTTATCCTCTACCGGCACATACGAGGCATTAGGGAGCGATGCAACTTTCATCATCTTTTTATTTTTACTATAAGTAAGTAAAAGATTTAAATAAATTCGATTATCCATCTCCTTCGACTTCACCGTAATTAAAGTGGTGTAGTATTCAGCTTCTTCAACTATTGGGTCACTTGCAACATTTGTGTTAGATTCTTTATTAATATCGCTCCTGTTAGATTCTTCATTAACGTTTCCAGGAAGTATCGATGGCAGAAACAAAAACATACACAAGCCTACTACCAATAAAGAAACTATAAGGGGAACCAATTTATTAGAAGAAACAAAAGATTTCTTTTTTATTTGAGGATTCTCATCTAGTTCACGAAGTTGTTCAAATACTTTATGACGATCTTCTTTCGTAAATTGTAGTTCTTGATCCGACGTATTTTTAAATTCACCTCTTAATCGTTTATCTTTCATTGAATTTTACCTCCTTTATCATAGGCTCTAACTTTTGTTTTGCTCTTCTTAATCGAGTTTTCACTGTATTAACTGGAATATCTAAAACCTTCGCAATTTCCTCTGTCACTAATGAATCATAGTAATATAGATAAACCACTTCCCGATACACTTTTGGAAGAGAAAAAATAGTATCTTTTATTTCTTCATTATTGTATTTATCGATAACTGTTTTTTCTGTTGATGGTAATATGGACTTTGCTGTTTCACTAATATAACTTTTTACTTGTACCATTTTGTAATTCCAACTTTTTAAATGGTCTTTACATTCGTTAATTGTTATACGATAAAGCCATGTTTTTATTTGTGAGTCATATCGAAACGAATCAAGGTTTTTGTAGCATTTGATAAACGTATTTTGCACCATATCCTTAGCAATCTCTGTATCTTTCACATAAGAAAATGCCAATCGTACTAACTCATTGCCATATTCAATCATCATTTGTTCTAATATGAAATCTTTTTCTTCTCTGTCCAATCTCCTACTCCCCCCTTTCAACCTACTTCAAATTCTGCTATTAGACGATTACCAAATCATAATAGGTTCAATTTTGAAAAAATATTTATTTTTACAAAAAGTTCTCTTGGAATCGACATTTAATATTTAATTTATTTTTATAAATATTCCACAAAAAGCATCTATACAATTATAACTGAAATACAAAACCTGTATCTTAGATTACTAAGTAATCCAAGATACAGGCTTATTGTCCGTTAGTATTATAATGAAGATTGAGTTTCCTTTTGTCTTTTCTACTCGCTCTGATAACTACTAAACAACTACTTAAAGTTAATATACATCATTTCCCCAAAATTAGTTTTATATCTTTTGGCGAATATCCTTGTAATTTAGTTAGAAATTATTTTTACATACATACCTCGTATAGATTTTTCATTAGCTATATTTCCCATATCCCTTACTTTTTCCGATAATAAAGAAGCTTTGATTAATTCATTACGCCAAAATATTGAAGGGTCAATTAGTCGGATTTTGTTTTTACGATGTAATTCGTAATGTGTTCTATCTTCTATTACGTGCACGTTCTGATGGAGTTGATTTAAAAGACCCTGCACTTCACTATCATTTGATGATTTTATCTTGTAGATTACTTCTTCGTCTTCACCAAGTAAATCATCCAAACTGATAAGTTTTTTTTCTAAAGATATTTTTAATGTTTTAGCTAAAATATCGTTTCCGTAAATATTTAGAGGAACCATAAAGAAATCGATAACCTCTTGGTAATAGGTTTTAACAAACCATTCAGCTATTTCAATGCTTTGAAGATACATTTTACCGTCAATTACTATTAAATTGCTTAGAAAATCCTGAACTTCTTCAATTGAAATCTGTCCATATTCAAACATATCCCTTAAAGTATAGTCTACTCTATCAGCACATAACTCAGGGGCTGATTGTTCAAGTAACGTCCATTTTGATTCATCTAACAAAATCTCTTTATAATCGTACCCAAATTTCATTAGGATACTTGGAATCTCAGAATCTTTGATTACACTACTATATATTTTCTCATGATAGTCCTCATCCACATTATCAAAAACAAAGTCAACTACATGAGAGAATGCTGTGTGTGAGACATCATGTAATAATCCTGCAATCTGTTCCTCTACTGAACCACCTAGCTTTTTGATTAAAAGCATTACTCCAATTGAGTGATCAAACCGAGTTACATTCCATTTCTCATTGACTAAGTAACTTGCTCCACCTTGATGTACACCCTTTAACCTTTGCAGGGGTTTACTTAATATTAATTCTTCTAATACTTTATCTATCTCGAACTCTCCGTAGATTTTATCTGATATAATCAATCTATATCCTCCATTCTGCCAGTTTACATACTTGCTGGGTATAAACATGAATGTACCTACACGATTTTTGTTTAACTAAACTGCTGTGTTAGTATAATAATACCTCACATCACACTCATCTGGATAAATTTTACTTTTAATTTTGTTTTTGGAGCAGAGAATTTCATTATTCATAGGTTTTGTGTAATTGGTGCTGTCACGCTATGTATGAAGTTACAGGAGTGATTGAGGAAGCATAACAAAAGGAATTGCATAGAAGATTAATCATACATGCAATTCCTATTTTTTCTTCCAGTCGTATGGTGTATTTACCCAATCTAAAAATTTAATAAAAATGAAACAAAAAATTGATATCCCTATAATTTGTCCCCATTGAATGTCATCATGAGATAACCATTTAAATGTAATAAATGATATGAAAAAAATTAGAGTAGATTGTGTATTTTTCTTTATAATTTTCACTACATTATTCCTCCTTGTGTTGTAAGTCAATGTAGTTGCTAGAGTATGATACAGTGGAAATTCACATACAAATCACAAAACCCCAAAATCCTCCATACTTTCTCCTAGAATATAGTGTGAAAACCACATCAAATTTTGCATCATAATAGCCACATTAATTCCTGGCTGGTCAGAACTATATGCCATACCTTTAAAAATAATTAATTCTGTATCCACTTCCATATCCCTTAATCCTTGATATAGCTCATATGCATTTGCAGTTGGAATTCTTGCATCTTTTTCGCCATGTTGAATTAGAGTAGGTGTACAGGCTGATTTAATATATGTCATAGGTGATGTTTTAGCATATATCTCTGGATCATTCCATGGATCATTTCCTAAATACATCTTTATAAAGTAAGGGATATCTGTATTTGCATAATGGGTACTCCAATTAGTAATTCCACCTCCAACTGAAATAGCTTTAAATCTACTACTAAATGTAGAACAGAAAGCTGAAATATATCCCCCGTTGCTCCATCCCATAACCCCTACTCTATCTTTATCTGCAATCCCTTTATCAACTAGTTTATCCACTCCAGATATAACATCATCGTAGTCAGAAATTCCCAGTTTTCTATAGTTTGCTTTTAAAAATTCATTACCATAACCAGAACTTCCCCTGTAGTTTGGTTCTAAAACTATAAAGCCTTTTTCGATAAACTGTTCAATAGGATATTTTTCATTAAAACAGTCTGAGAATATTGGGAATGAAGCCCAATTCGGTCCACCATGGATAACTACTAATAAGGGATATTTTTTATTTGCGTCAAACTCAACCGGGGTTGATAAAACTCCCTCTATTTCAAGGCCATCACTACTTTGCCATGAGATTATTTCCCTGTGACTTTTAAGCTTTCCTTTGAAAAAGCTATTTTCATTCGTTATTTTTTTATCGTTTAAATAGATTTCAAAGATTTCGTTTGTAATAGCCTTGCTATAGGATAGATGATTTCCATCCATTGTTATAGAAGCATCCATTATAAAGCTATCTACTTTTTCGCTTAACATTTCCAAAGTGCCATTCTCGGATAGCAACCCAATAAGATAATTAGTTTTATGCTGCCATCTAATTAAAATCCCTTTAGCTGTCCACCGTAATGGAATAACTGTACTATCAAAATCTGTTAAAGGATGAATTAGCTCTCCATTATTAATATTATATATCTCTAGTGTACTGTCTTGTATATGGGTCTTATAGTAATCCTTCTCCATTATGCTTGCTGAGTAACATATTTTGCTGCCATCAGGAGAAAAGCAAAGGCTTCCCCCCAACAACTTATCTATATTCAACTTTTGTAGCTCTCCAGCTTTAATATCTAATATGTATAGATTTCCATTAATTGCATCTTCCATATTTGGACTTGGTGTAGCCATAAATACAACCTTTTTCCCATCATTTGAAATATCAAATTCATGGATATGAAAATCCTTACCATCAGTTAGTTGATAAATAACGCTGTTTTCTTGGTCATATTTATCATTTTTTATCACTTTTTCTATTTCAATGTAATATAAACAATTATTCTGGTATTCCTTACCTATATGATGGAAATCTCCATATTGTTCCTTACGTTTCTTTATCGCCTCAGATTCTTTTGACTGTGTAACATAATAAAAACCTTTGCCATTAGGGTCCCATTTGAATTTACTGACCCCTTCTTTCTCATCAGTAATTTGAACCCCACTATTACCATCTATGGACTTAACAAAGATCTGATTTTTCTTATTATCCTCTTCACCAACTGGGCTAATGTATGCGATATGTCTAGAATCTGGAGACCATAATGGATATGTACTATCAATGTCATTAGTTGTTACTGGGTTACACTGCCCCTTATCTTTTTCATATATCCATACATGATTCCTATATTCATTTTCTTTCCAGTTAGCTGTCTTTTTGACAAATGCTACTTTTTTGCCATCATCACTAATGTTTGTACTTGATAAGGTTGGTAATGAAATAATCTCTTCTATACTTAGATATGTTTTTTCATTCATGTTCAAATAAAACCCCCTCGTTAACTTAATAAGAAAGAGGCTCTACTCACTACTGAAGCATAGCCCCCATTGAAAAACTTCTCTTTTACTTAGTTCCATCAGCAACAATATCAGCACTTTCATAAGGCTTATGCTTTTCCACATAAATATCTTCTGAAATCATCCAATTATTTTCCCACATTTCACGGGCTTCCTCTCCGTCTCTATCAAGACCTCTTGAAAGACGTGTTTCTCTTGGACAATCAACCCATATTTTGAAATCATATTTATCTACTAATTCTTTTCGAATAGAATATACGCCTTCGATTATTACAATGCCACCAACAGGAACAGTATGCCATTCTGCTAAGCTATCCGTTTCCCAATCGTACCGTTGATAATATCCCTCTTTTTCTTGGCTTATTGGTTCCAGCACCTGATTTAAAAGACGTTTCCAATCATAATCAGCACCAATAGGTTTATTTGTTGGATGAGTATTTATAATTTGAGAGGAAGGAAGGTAAAAATCATCCTTATGAACAATCGTTACATTAGAAATTTCTTCTTTTATTTTACCAGCAAATGTACTTTTTCCAGATCCTCCACAACCGTCTATCCCGATCAAGAGTGTAGATTGCTTTTTAGAAACTTCATGTATACTATCTACTAATTGTTTGAAAGAACTAAATTGGCCTTTTATTATTTTAAAATCCATCTTAATTCACCACCTTCTGTTATTCACTAATTTTGTTAGTTCTCTATCCGTCATTTAAAAACCTTTACTTATCCAACAATACTGCTGCTTAGTACAGTTAGCTTAACAAGGTTTACTATAATATTTCATTTTTCGGTCTCAAAAATAACGACTTATCAACAACAAAAGATAAATCTATTTGCGGAATTTCGCGTTGCACTAGTTCGTACATCTCCTCAATTATTACTTCTAATTCTCTTATAGAAGCTTTTGGGTCAGCAAGGAAAATAGACTCTAAGCGATTTGATATATTTTCAGGAGTGATTTTCATTGAACTAAGTGTATGTTTTTGCCACTTAAAGGCTGGATGATGTACGAATTTCCGGTTTAAACCGAATAATACGCCCATTAAATTGGTTTGAACGGATACCATCACTCTATAAAGCATTAACCAATCTTTACGCTCAAGTAAAGCCTCACGATTAGTCCATCTGTTCCCTAAAAAAATATTCTCCTTTACCATAGCCACACTTAATTCATAAGGGTATGTACTAACTTTCTCTTTCAGATTATTAATAACTAAATCACCTATAAGGGTAACTCCGTAATAAACTGTAGCTACAATGCATTGCTTATCTAAATCTGTATCATAAGAATTAATGACATCACTTATAACTTTGTTGATTGTGTCTGTTAGAAAATTGCTTATTTCTAATTTTACACCTTGAGTTATGTAAGTTTCTGACCATTCCTCATCTTCATATGGGTGAAAGTCAATAATACTACCATTAAATTTTCCGATTGGAGCCATTCGATCCTCGTCAGTAGGAGCTTTTTTCCAAAAAACAAATAGTTCAATATCCGAATATTCATCGTACCAATTTCGTGATACCGATCCTCCTAATAAAACGGCTTCAACCTTTGGATTTTGTTCATAGATATTTGCTATTGCTGATGCTAATACTTTTAAATCCATATAACCTCTCCCTTTCGGTAACCTTCTTTACTTCTTCCACTAACCTGGCCCTGTATAAAAATAGCGTTAATCCCTTCTTGGATCAACGCCTCTATTACCTACATAAGAAAAACTATTTTATACTTTTTTATTTTGTAACTGCGAGTAAATCTTCCATTGTAAGCAGCGAGTGTAATAGCAATTCTGCTTCGAATAAGTTTTCTTTACCTGACTGATTTCTGTCGATTACACATAACACATTTTTTACCTTTGCACCAACGTTTTTTAAATCTTTGGCACTTAGCAGAATTTGTCCACCAGTAGTTACAACATCCTCGATAATACAAACATTTTTATTTTGAATATCAATACCTTCAGCCAGTTTACATGTACCATAGGATTTTGCTTCTTTTCTAACAAATACAACTGGAATTCCTGTTTTTAATGATAATGCTGTCGCAATTGGAATGCCCCCCATTTCTAAACCAGCCAAAACTTCAGTACCCTCTGGTATTAATTTAGAAAGTTGGTTTGCTATCTCTTTCAAAAGTGTTGGATGCGATTCAAATAAATATTTATCAAAATACTCGTTTGATATTAGTCCTGATCTTAACTTAAATTCACCATTTAGATGTGATACATTATAAATTTCTTGAGCTAATTGGTTTTTGTCCACTATTAATCCCCCTTAAATTTCAAATCTAATATATTTTACCATAATTGTTAATTATTTTAATATTTATCCTTCTTCAACTACTCTGCCCTGTTCGTTTTATAAGGAATTTTTGCTTCATTTGAAAAGTTTGCACTTGCCCATTCACCCTCACTCTTAAACAACTCAAACACTACTTCTCGGTCCGTTGGCGGTTCATCTATCCAATTTTGCAAAGTACGAATAATTGATTCTTTTTCTGGGAAGTGGTGAATAAATATTTCAGACTGTTCATGAAGTCGTGTCGTCCAAATCTGAGAACGTACCATTACCATTGAATAGTATGTTCGGATGAGTTTTCGAGCGAAGCCTTGAGTAAATGTTTTAAAATCTTCCTTAGATGCTGTTTCTAACTTTTTTAACGTCCGATTAAGAGCTTCATAAATATCACCATTAAAACCGATTGCTATGTCTGATGTAAGTTTATACGGACCAAATCGTTCTCTTAAATCCTCTCCATACACACAAACACAGAGTTCCTTAAGAAATGCATTTTCGTAATAATTTGAAGGGTCAACTGTATAGTCATAATATGCTACTGCTATACCAACATCCCGAACTAGGGAACGATAATTTTGTGACAGTTCTCCAGCAAGTTTCTTTAATTCAGACAACTTAACGGAACTTAGTTTGGTATCAAACATAGCCATAAGATCTAAATCTGATTTTTTTCCAATCGCTTCTCCTCTTGCTACACTGCCGTACACATAAACACTATGTAATTGTTGATGAAATAAACTTTTAAGACTCTCGACAGATTCTCGAATGCAAGTCATATAGACATCATCAATTTTTTCTTTGCTCACATCACTTACAATAATTCCATTATGATCTAGACCAAATCCTGTAGCTAATTTCCCTATTTTAATTTCAATCAACACCTTTTTATCAGCATTCTCCTAATTATCTCACCAAGAAAACGTGGCAAACCATTTCTCTACAGGGTACAAGGCAAAATCTTATGTTCTTTGTACCAAGTGTTATAATATTTAATCTACTCAACTTATTCCTCTTAATTGTGAAATTATTTTGCTTGCATTTATTATTTTTATCTAAATGGTAAGCATAGCTCCTCTTTCATCAAAAGTAGAATCTGGGTTATATGCAACTTCCCAAATATTATTTTCAGGGTCAGCAAAAGACGCAGAAAGAAAACCACTACTAGCATCATTTGGTTCACTTAATATTTTTCCCCCAAGGCTCCTAACCACTTCAATTGTTTCACCAACCTGACTTGGGTTATCAACATTTATTGCAAATGTAACACCTTTAAAATAAGTGTTTGAGTTCTGAATTTTTAACCCTGTACCCTGTGCCAATTTTTCCACAGAATAAAGAGATAATAAAACACCTGCTGTTTTGAATACCGCATAATCTACATATCCATGGTCTGTTTCTTCCCAACCTAAATTATTATAAAATTTACGAAGAAGAGGTAAATCAAAACAACCAATAGTTACCAAACTTAATCGTTGAAGTACCACACAATCACCCTTTTTTATTATTTTTTCATTAGTTATTTGTTCAATTAATCCACCATTCGTATTACAAGAACTGTAGTTTCTAAATAAAGCGATATTTACGTGAAAATTGCGTGATAACCAAAATAATTGTTAATCCAACAACGAGATACCACAATGTATTTAAAGGAACTATGAACATTAATACACTAAATAATATAGCTGTTAAAGTGCTAACTATAATTGATTGTACACTCGTAAATTTATCTTTAATAAAATAATAAATAGTGAACGGTAGTGCTAAAGTAAATATCGGAATATAAATTGTTACAATAGATGCTTTAATGAGGGATATTGAAATTACTGCTATTATGAAACCTATTGAAGTAGTAAGCGCTCTTCCTACAAATACTTTACCTGAAATATAGCCGTATAGCAGAATAAACATAATCGTTAAACTGGCACAAATTCCCGTTATTAAAACAAATGAATTGCCTATGAAGAAAGCTACCATTGAGAAACAAACTAAAGAAACGAATGGCAACAGCAATATTGAAGGATTTTGATCTTTTTCTATATTCATTACATTTGCAAAACCTACAAGAACTAATAAAGTAAATGGAATCGTCAAATATCCTAATTCGAAGTAATTACCTAGATTAATATGACTAACTTCAAGTTTGCCGATCATTATTATTACAAGTGATGCACAAATTTGAACAATCAAACCCCAAATGCTTGATAATCTAAAAGCTTGAGTCAGCTTTTCCATAATTACAATTGAAACGATGCCAATTAATAAAGCTAAATATATCAAATTTGCCCCTCCCAAAATAATTCATTAGAATTTCTAAAAGTTAAATATTACCACATAAAATTATACAGTATATATGAAAACTAAGCGATATTTCTTATTCTTAGATACATTTCCTCCATACAAACTGGAATTTAGCATCCTATTTTGCTGTTCTATCACGATATACAATCAGAGTAATTGCATTTAGTACGATGGTGACAATGAGCAGTGCTGCTGAGGCAAACGCCACGGCATACATTGTGTCCATAAGACCACTCCAATCCTCAACTGTCACCTTGTGATAGATATATAAAATCTGGAAACATAATGAAAGAGAACAAACACTGATGCTCATAACAGAAAGAGTAATCCAATTTTTATTGTTATGTGTTTCATATCTCATTAAATTTACAACAGGAAGTATCCAAGCAATTAGCCCAAGCACAAGGCTGCCAAGATTAAGTAAACCGAACATCTCAAATCCCCCTTTGTATGGCTCATTCTTCATTCTTGTCTAATAACACATAACGATCAATCATGGTATAAGTTCCATATTAACCCACGATCTTCTCGTTAGTCATAAATGAAAATAGCCCCGCTGGATACGGAGCTATTTGAGTATATGATGTCTTATATATAAGTAATTCAAACGGAATAGCTTAACGAAAGCAGTCTTCTTTTTGAAAATTTCACCTAAAGCCCACGTTACTTTAAGTGTACATGCTAACTATTATTTTGTTTTTCAGCGCACTGTTTCAATGCCTTCATTTGTTTCTCTAAACCTTTTTTCATAAATACACGAAAAAGGATAATTAATACCTTTCCTGATACAGTCTTAGCTGCCACTTCTTCTGTAATATATAGAATACTTGAATTAGGACCGTTTTCTTGAAGGTTATATGAAACATTGATTAAGAAAGAAGGATGATTCATTTGTATACTTATACTATTATTTTTATTGAATTCAGTAACTTGTCCTTCATACTCTTGAATACGGTTTCCTTCTCTTAACCTTTGTTTAAACTTAACACCAACCGGATTACTAATATCAAACTTCGTTAAATACTCAGTTTCTTCTATTCCTGTCATCCATTCTTTTTGTTTTTCATTATCTTCTAAGTAAGAGAATACTACCTCAATAGGGGCTTTAATCTCCGTTTGACTTGTTATTAACAATATTTTGTACCTCCAATTATCAACAATTGTCATTATAATTTCTTAACTTTTATCGCAGGTTAACGGGAAGTAAGGTCCCCACTTCTGATAAATCAATATTTTTTAATAGCTATTTTAAGCTCTTTCCTTCATTAATTTAAAGTGTTAGGGAGAATTTAATTTTTTATAAGCTATAATCTCACTTTCAATAATAAATTAAACCTCCAATAGCGCCGCTTTTACGCGCACTATTGGAGGTTCAGTTTTAATTACTTATTTACTTCTTCTAATTCACGGGAAACGTTTACTTCTTCTAACTCACGAGATACAATTTTTCGTTGCGGAGCTTGTGTTGTCACATCTTTCCCAACATACGTTTCGATTAATTCCTTTATATCAATACCTGATGACGCTTTTAACGTTTCTTGTAATGAACTCATTAAGTTCGTCGCATAAGACGTTACTTTATTGGCGCCGCCGCCTTCACCACCGCCTGTATCAACAACAGTAATTTTATCGATATTTGATAGCGGGCTCGCTACTTGTTTCGCATATTCTGGCATCATTTTCACGACCATATCTAGAATTGCTGCTTGACCATATTGCTCGAATGCTTCTGCGATTTTTTGCTTCGCTTCCGCTAAACCGCGCAGACGAATAATTTCTGCTTCAGTCGTACCTTGTGCACGCTCAGCATCCGCTTTTGCTAAACCGTCTAAACGAATACGCTCCGCCTCTGCTTGTGCTTGTGTTTCAATACGATATTTTTCAGCATCTGCCTGCGCAAGCTGCCTCATTTTATCAGCAGCTGCTTGTTGCTCAATTGCATAACGTTCTGCATCCGCCTTTTTCTTTACTTCAGAATCATATTGCTTTTCACGACGTAAAATTTCACGTTCTTCTAGCTCAATTTGCTTTTGACGTTCAATAATTTGAATTTGCATTTCTTGCTCTGTTACTTCTTGCTTTGCACGCGCTGTTTCTAACTCATAGGCTTGGTCAGCACGGGCTTTTGCAATATCTTGCTCGCGGCGATATTCAGCTACTTTTAATTGATTATCTTTTTCTGCTTCTGCGATTTCTGTTGCTCTTGCTAGCTCAGCTTTTTGTGCTTCTTGGTCGGCTTGAGCACGTTTAATACGTGTTTCTTTGTCAGCTTCAGCTGTCGCAATATCTGCATCCCGCTTTACTTGTGCGATTCTCGGTTTACCTAGTGACTCTAAATAGCCGTTTTTATCGCGCACATCTTTAATCGTGAACGATACAATAATAAGCCCCATTTTCGCTAAATCTTGTGAAGCAACACGTTGTACTTCTTGTGAGAATTTATCACGGTTTTTGTAAATTTCTTCAACTGTCATTGATCCTAAAATGGAGCGTAAATGTCCTTCTAATACTTCTCGTGCTTCCATTTCACGATCAAGCTTATCTTTACCTAAAAATTGCTCAGCAGCTGTGGCAATTTCTGAAATGGAACTGCCGATTTTAATTATCGCTGTGCCGTCAGCCATTACTGGAACACCTTACATATCAGTGTAGAAAATTTGTCATTATAAGGATAAAAAAACTATTCTAAATTGGACAGTTATAATACGATACCTATTAGCTTAAATAAGCAGCAGCTATTCTACATTTTTCCATATGTAAGACCTAGTTCATTCTCAACGTCCTTCATCAACTTCGACAATATTCTTTCATCAGATACAATTGATTTTCCAGTATGTATATTTACTTTACCTGTTAAAATCATTCTAATTTCTTCTTCACCACTGAAAATTGATAATCCCGCTAATTGTTCGATATATTTTTCATTGTAAATAAAGTGTTGATTTATTAATTCATCTATATGAGTTTTGACCTCTTTGTATAGTTCTCTTATATGAAATATAGTAAGGCTGTTCTCAACTCTTTTATCAATAACATCTCCAACTCCTTTGAACTCAAAACTATATTCACAGGTTAATAATTTTGCTATATCAAATTTTCCATTGTCAGAATTCACCAGTGTAAATTTCCCCTTTCCCTCTATATCATCCAAATAAGGGTGTAAATGCGTCTCAATGGAAAAGTCTCTTGATCCTTTAAATGAAGAATTACATGTATAGCAAGATGGAATTAAATTAAATAATGAGACAGCAAAGTATGGGTGTTTAGCTTTGTCGTAAAAATGATCTAAAGTAGGTCTAGTTTTTCCATTCTCATCTTTATATAGCAATATATAATTTATTTCACAGTATGGACAAACCTTCATTCCTATTTCATCAATTAAAGCATATGCATTCCATCCCGATTTATTATGTCTATCTAGACGACTTCTATTTCTATATAAATCTATTTTGTTTATGTTTTTACAAAAACCATCATAGTTGAAAACTTTAAGTAGTTTGTTTCGTAAATCTTTATCTATAATTTCAGAGTTTTCTTTCTCTGATAAGCCCTCTATTCCAAATAGTTTTATAAATATTTCTGGAAATTTTATTTTTATTTTATCTCTAAATCTATGAAGATCATTAGGTGATCCTATCGCAATCAATTTATAATGACTTTTAAGATAGGATAGAAAATTTTTAAACTCCTGATTATCTTTTTCTTTTGTATATATATCTACCAACAAAGGATATATATAAGTTTCAAAGTAAATTAAATGTCGTTTTTTTAAATTATCTTCTTGAATTTCACTTAAAGTGATTCTCTTCAATTTTATTCACCTTTTTCCAAGATAGCAATGCGTTTTTTTAACTCTTCTATTTCATCATAAACATTTAATTTCATTTTAGAACTCCAAACAGATAGTATCTTATTTCGTATAAGTGGTTCACTTATTATATATATTAATTTTTCAATATCTTCTTTATATTTTTTTAAAGTAGAAATATCTTCATTTAATATAAAATTATATAATCCGTTAATTTTACCTCTCGCAAACTCACCTAAAACACCATCTTTCAAGAAAAAGTTATGTGCAAGTATTGTATGGATGTTTGCTGCAAAAGTTAGTTCTAAATCCTCTATATGATTTTGAATTACACTTTTACTATTCATTTTTTCTAATAAAACTACATTATTATGTGGCAATTCAGAAATAACAAAAGGTGAATGTGAAGTAATAATAAGATGAACACTTTTACTTGAGAATCCTTCTTCTATTAAACTTAACAAGGCCTTTAATATATGTTTTTGCCAGAATGGGTGGAGATTACTTTCTAGCTCATCTATAATCAAAACTATACTATCCCCCCACATCCTTGATTTTACCTTTTTACTTATTTGATAAATTCTGGAGAAAATATCGATAATTGTTTCTTCTCCTGTACTTAATCTTCGCCAACTAAAATTAAAATATTCTCCATTTATTATTGATCTGTTATATTTATTCAAAAATTCAAATATTTCATTCGATTTTTTTAACACTATTGATTCCTCAGTTAAAAGGTTGTCCTCTGTCACATGATTAAATAAAAATTCAAGTACATTTTTTATGTCTTTAAGCTTGCGAACAAAATTCTTGTATCCCTTAAATGATTTTATTATATCTGAAAATGCCTCGTTTATTTCTTGAATATCATCCACACTTTTAATTCTTCTTAAAGGATTAATAATATTTATGTACTCCTGCATTTGAAAAGCACGCGCATTCTTTGGACCTCTGAGCTCTTTCCAATTCTTTGCATTTTCTAAAATGTACATACTAATATCCATTAATAAATTTTTTTTAAATAAAGTTAATTCATTAGAAGCAACTATTTTTCTTAATTGATCTTCAAACGGTGTTACATCAGGATTTAGATGCGTTCGGTTTTCGATTTCCTCATTGTTATATATCCAAGAAGTATCTCTTAAATTGATTTCTAACCCTTCACTTCCTAATGCTACTTCGTTATTTATGAATACACTATTTTTATCGTTAACAAATTTAAGATTTTTTGCAATTAAAAAGGTTAAATTCCTTCTAATTTTGTCTGTTTCATATGAGCCTCTATTTAAATTATTTAGTAAATAATTTGTACTTAAATTTAATTCTCTGTGATTTCCATGTTCTATCTTACGATCAAAAATTGTGGAAACAAAGGCACTTTTCATTTTTATAAGAAAATAGTAATAAGGTAATAATTTATAGTCAAATTTATCAATTATTATTTCTTCTGATTTATTATGTACTAATGTGTATTCATCATTTTCTAAAAAAACTAAGATAAATTCTATACCTTGTACATCTCCTTTTAAGATGCCCCTTATACAATCCAATAATGTCGTCTTCCCTGAACCATTTTCTCCAACTATAGCAGTCACATTTATTTTACAATTGCTTTGAGTTGGTTGATTTTTAAACGCCTCACTTAATAAGAAAAAGTTTTCTATGTAATTTTTATTTAATCTTGGGTACAATACTTTCTCAGTTTCATTATATTCAAAAAAATATTTCCCTCCAAAATTAACATTCTGCTTATTAAACATTGAATTATCATTTATCCAACAATATTCAAGCATAATTTCCCCTCACTTCAAATTCTTTATATATTTTTATTTACTAATAAAATATTTAATTTCTAATTATATTAGTTAATCCATTCTAACAATGTTCGCATCGTAATGTATATTTTTGCTTATGTAAGCATGTACGACTTTTGCTCAGATTTCACTTTTCTATACGTGTGAATGAATAATTACAACTTGACATGGAGAACTCTACTTTCATGATTCGGCAGCCAAAAGCCAGTTATTACAAGGGCTGGCTAACCGAATCTATCATGCTCGCCCCTCCAAGTAAAGTGGTAATATACAGTTGGGATCAAAATTGAACCTGGTTAAATGAGCGTTTTTTATACGTACTCTTTTATATTCCATAATAACTCTCTATTTTAACATATTTTATAATATAAAATTAATTGAATACGCTATAATAGTTGTAACGTAAAATTTCCATATAATTATTTACTTATTTATTTTTTATACCTAAAAATTAGTTTGTTTATCAAAGAGATATTAACAGAAAGAGAGCTGGAAATAATGTACGACTATTCAAATCTTAGCGATCATGAATTTGAAAAACTATGTAGCGATATTTTAAGCCGAGAACTTAATACTCATTTACGGTATTTTGGACCGGGAAGGGATGGCGGGATTGACTTAGTAGATAATATTAAAACAAAAAATATTGTAATACAAATTAAACATTACTCAAAGAGTAGTTTTAGTTCTTTAAAAACTTCATTAAAAAAAGAGATAGAAAAGATTAAGAATATGACCCCAATACCAAAAAATTACTATATTTGTACTTCTCAAGAACTTACGGCTGCAAATATTCTTGAAATTTATGAGATGTTTTCAGAGTATATGGAAAGTGATAAAAATATTTTCACTAAACTTGAAATTGACCAATTTTTAAATAAACCTAACAATCAGGATATATTAAGGAAAAACTTTAAATTATGGTTAGTTGCTGATCAACTATTAACGCAAGTAATAAACAGAAGTGTTTTTATTGATGGCGAAGTTCTATTAGAAGATTTAACCCAAGATTTTAAATTCTTTGTTCAAACGAAATTATTTAATGAGTGTATAGATATACTTGAAAAAACTAGAAGAGTAATGCTTATAGGGGAACCAGGGGTTGGAAAAACTATAACTTCAAAAATGTTAACATTTTATTTTGTTAAAAAGGGATACCAAATTAGATACACAACAAATGGTGATATTTCTAACTTAAAGTCATCTTTTAATGAAAATAAGAACGTAAAAGAAATTATTTTAATTGATGATTGTTTTGGACAATATTACTTTAAATTGAAAGCATGGCAAGATTCCGAACTAATAAGTTTGATGAAATATATCAGCATGAACGAAAATAAAATACTAATTTTAAATTCGAGGATAACTGTTTTAAACGAAGCTCAAGGAATTTCTAGACAACTTAGAGATTATTTCGAAAATGGTAAACTTAATTTAAAAGTAATTAATATGAACGAAATAAATAAGGAAGAAAAATCAGAGATTTTTTACAATCATTTAGTAAAGAATGAAATACCAAAAGAATATTATTTATCTATAAAAAACAATCGAAACTACAAGAAAATAATTTTTCATAATAATTACAATCCTCGAATTATAGAATATGTAACTCATAAACAACGATATTTTAAAGTAAAACCGGAAGAGTTTTTTTCTTATATAAATCAAACTTTAGACAGACCTGAAGAAGTATGGGCAGAAGAATTTAAATATGGCCTATCAGTAGAAGACAGAATTTTCATGTATACTCTTTTTTCTCTAACTGACACTTATATAGATATTAATATTCTAGAAGAATGTTTTTTAAATACTATTAAAAAACAGCCTAATATAGATTATACAGTAAACCACTTTGTGGAGTGTAAAAGGAGACTATCAAACTCTTTAATTAAAATTATTGATGATTATAGTAATGAGGTAATTGGCGTGCTAAATCCTTCTATAAATGATTATATTAAGCATGTTTTTACAACTACTCCTGTGTTAAAAGATATGATTATTAAACATGCTCTCTATATTGAGCAGATAGAAAATTTGGTTGAAAATTCAAAAAGTTACATCCAGAATTTAGTGCGACAAGGAGAGATTATTAATTATAAAAGCATAGATTACAAAATTTCTGTTTACATTGCTTGGATTGTAACCCAAGAAGATTTACTAATAGAAAATTATAAAAATATATTAGTTCCGGCTATAAATTTTATGGAATCGACTGAAGAATTCTTTAATACAAGAATTAAAAAGATAACTATTCTTACAAATGCACTTGAAAATAAACAAATTCTTGATTTTTATGGAATTAAAAAAGCATTAAGCGATGATGATTTTATACATTTATTTATCTCCAGTTTAAAATTAGATGATGTTGTAAAATTTATGTCCGAATTAAAAAACTATGGAAAAGAATATGAATATTTATATGAAGAACTTAAGGATATTTTACTAGATAAAATCAATGATTATTTAGAGGATTATAATTTTTTTCAGTGTATTGCCGATAAATCATATCTCATTGATAATTATTATTTAGAAGATTTTCCCTCAATGATAATTGAAAGTATATATGAAGATGTTTGGGATGAATTATCTCTAATAAATGTTGAAGATATTGAATATGAAATAAACGATGCAATAAATTATAATCTAGAATTTCATGATATAGATTCCTTAGTAAGCGATTATTTCAAACAAGGTCATCTTGACTATGAAAGTGAATATTTTAATAAAGGAGGGTATGATTCTGCATCTATAGATATGGTTGATATTATCTTTGACAGAGAAATTAAAATTTAAACTAGTCGAATAGCTACTTAATACATTCTTTTATATTTCGTTACAATTCATTTTCCCACAAAAAGGAGACCCGTTCTAAGGTCTCCTTTTTATAAATCATGAAAATTCCATTCTTTTTTTAATGACTCTTGCAATGTATTAACAACTTAACATGATTTGCTACCTCATCCCCCACCGCCATGTGACACCGAAGCATCAGGTAGCTATTTTGATTATTGTTCAACTGTTTCTTTTTCTTTTTCAATCTCGTGCTTTTTCTCTAGCCTAGTAGCAATTTGCTCTAGTTCCGGGCGTAGTGTATGTTTGCCTGCATAACTTTCAATCAGCTCTTTCACATCAATCCCAGATGTCTCTTTCAGCGTTTCTTGTAATGTTGACATCAGGTTTGTCGCATAAGACGTCACTTTGTTAGCTCCGCCGCCTTCCCCGCCACCTGTATCGATAACAGTAATTTTATCGATATTGCCAAGTGGACTTGCAAGTTCTTTAGCGTATTCAGGTAACATACGAATAACCATATCTAAGATTGCTGCTTGACCAAATTGTTCGAATGCTTCTGCGATTTTTTCTTTCGCTTCCGCTTCAGCCAAACCTTTTAGACGGATAATTTCTGCTTCTGCTTCTCCTTTTGCTCGATCTGAATCGGCTTTTGCTAATCCATCTAAACGAACTTTTTCTGCTTCTGCTTTAGCAAGCGCTTCAATACGATATTTTTCCGCATCTGCATGAGCAAGTTCTTTACGTTTTTGAGCTTCTGCATTTTGCTCAATTGCATACCGATCTGCATCTGCCTTTTTCTTAACTTCAGAGTCATATTGTTTCTCACGACGTAATATTTCTTTTTCTTCTAATTCAATTTGTTTTTGTCGTTCAATAATTTTTACTTGCATTTCTTGTTCTGTTACTTCTTGTTTTGCTTTCGCAGCTTCCAATTCATATGCTTGGTCGGCTCGAGCTTTAGCCATTTCTTGTTCTCGACGATATTCCGCTACTTTTAATTGATTATCTTTTTCTGCCTCCGCAATTTCTGTTGCACGCGCTAACTCTGCTTTTTGTGCCTCTTGATCTGCTTGAGCACGTCTAATGCGGGTTTCCTTTTCAGCTTCTGCCGTCGCAATATCTGCATCACGCCTAACTTGTGCAATACGCGGTTTACCTAAAGAATCTAAATAACCATTTTTGTCTTGTACATCTTTTATCGTGAATGACACAATCACAAGTCCCATTTTCGCTAAATCTTGTGAAGCAACACGTTGTACTTCCTGTGAGAATTTATCTCTGTTTTTGTAAATTTCTTCAACTGTCATCGACCCTAAAATAGAACGTAAATGACCTTCCAAAACTTCTCGAGCTTCACCTTCACGTTCATGTTTTTCTTTTCCTAAGTATTGTTCTGCAGCTGTCGCAATTTCAGTTATAGAACCACCAATTTTAATAATCGCAGTTCCACTGGCAATAACTGGAACACCCTGTTCGGTATACACTTCTGGTGTTGTTACTTCTAATTTACTTGATAACAAACTAAGCGGTTCAGATTGTTGAAAGACAGGATATACGAATGCACCGCCGCCACGTATAATTTTTATACGGTTTCCAGATTCATCTGTATGCACATTTTTAGTACCTAGGTAACTACCAGTTACAATTAACGCCTCATCTGGACCCGCTGTACGATATTTTGTTACATATACAACTACTAACGCTAATAAAATAAATACTGCAATACCAATTGGAATTAAAATCTCCAACATTTTTTCTCCCCCTTTTATCGTGATAGTAAATATACGATTAACACTTGTTAAAGTTTCAAAAATATTCATAAAAATAAAATTATGTATTATATTTACTTACTTAGTTCATTCAGTAAATACTTCTTAACTTTTCAGATTAAGTAAAATACCAACTTGCAACTCTTTTAAAAAAGGAAAAAACGTGTGAATAAGTTATTTCTAGTTCACACGTTCGTTTCTAATTTGAATTTTATCTTTATATCATTATTAGTAATTAATATGATATCAATGAGTGAATTCAAATGATCATCTTCTAAGTTTGATAAGTTAGTTAACTTATCATAATTAATTCGACTAACTACATTCTTAAGATAACGATACTTTATAATTTTCGTTTCAAATTCATCTCTTACCTTTGTCAGCTCATCAATCTGATAAGCTACTGGTTTAATAATTTCTCGATATCTATCATCAGATAATTTCCCCTCAATGTATTTATCAGTAAAAACAAATGATTTGGAATTAAGTTGATCAATTTTCTTCTTTAATGCTGAAAATTCCGATTGCATTTCTCCAAACTTATCAAAGGATTTAAGATACTTCTTAATCATTAAAAAAACCTTTCTTTCTAATACATCAGCCTTAATCTTATGTGAAGAACAAAATGATTTACCATTCTTTATATAGCCGGAACAATAATAATAGTATTCACCTGTATAATGATATTTTCTTAATGTCATTGACGAATTACAGGATTCACACTTTATTAACCCCATTAATCGTGATCTTTTGTTCTTACTTCCCCTTGCTTTAGAATCTAATAAAACTTGAATCTTGTTAAATATGTCTTTATCAATTATTGGTTCGTGGGCATTTTCAATAATACTGCCACTGTAAAGAATATTGCCCACATACGTTTGATTTCTTAAAATATATCTTATAGTATCTTCACGCCACTTTTTACTTCTTGGGGGTTTTAAATTAAATTTTTCTAAATAAGCGATTATATCCGATACAGAATTACCTTCTTCATACATTTTGAATATGATTTCTACTGTCCTTGCAGCATTAGAATCAATTTCTAATTTTTTTGTTTTATTATTATACTTGTATCCATATGGAACTCTATTAGGATTATTCCACATTCCCCTTTTTGCTTTTTCAACCTGGGTCCATTTTACTCTTTCACTAATCTTATTCGATTCCATTTCAGCCATAATTAAATACATAGTTAATTTTGATGTATCTAATATTCCGTTACTTGCAGTATTTTGAGAAGTATCAAAAGATTCTTCAATTGAAATTACTCTAATACCATTCATGTGCAATTTTTTGATAAGTTTAAGTCCTTCTTCTACATTTCTATATATTCTGGAAATCCCTTTTATGATTACACATTGGTATTTACCTTTAACTCCATCTTGAATTAAGCTCTTTACTTCTGGACGATTAAAATCATTTCTCCCTGTACCAACATCAATTTTAGTATCTACTACCTCTAATTCCATTTGCTTAGCATATCGTTGACAGATTTTTATCTGATTTTCTATGGTGTTACTTTGATTTATTTTATTTGTTGATTTTCTTGCATATATACAAACTCGCATTAATATCACCTATTTAAATATTAATAGATAATAATTAATTAATCATCGGTAATTAATAGAAAAAAAGTGGTGGAATTGTTTACATTAAGAAACTCAATAAGGAATTTGGTGGAATACGTGATTTGGGAATACATCATCCACTTACCTTTTCATTGTTATTTTTAGGTATATTTACCGATTATGCACTTTTATAACTAGTATTATGTTATTATAATCTATGATTAAATATTTTATTAAGAGGTGGAGTTATGCAATTAGAAACAGGTTCATATTGGCGAAAATGGGATTTACATATTCATACCCGTTCTTCCTACGATTATCAAATAAGCGTCGGTGAATATTCTGATGAATTGCTTGTTCAAAAATGGGTAGAATTAGAATTTGCTGCTGTTGCTATCACAGATCACTTTGTAATTGATAAAGAGCGAATTAAAAAACTACAAGCTCTCTGTAAACAACATGATATTACATTATTCCCAGGCGTAGAACTTAGAACTCACCAGGGAGCTAATAATATACATATAATTGGAATATTCCCTGAAGACTCAAATATAGATGATTTATGTGGGGTTTTTGAATACGATTTCATGAAAAAAGCACATAATAAAGAATCTAACGAAACCATTTATTGGAATACCGATGATATCGAAGAATTTATTAAAACAAATAATGGTATAATTACTGTTCATGCAGGTAATAAAGCAAGTGGAATTGACAAGAATATGAACAATGATGAGTTCTATACAGGAATAAAAAAAGAATATGCAAAATTTATAGATATATTTGAAGTTAATAATGAAAACAGTTATAAAAAATATAAGTCAACAGTTATTAAATTCTTAAAAAAAGAGTCTGACAAAAGTTATCCTGTTATTATTAGCTCTGATAATCACAATTATACTGATTATGAATTATCATCTTATCTTTGGATTAAAGCGGACCCTAATTTTAAAGGTCTTATGCAAGCTCTTTTGCACCCTGAAGAACGCATCTTTGTTGGTAACAAACCGCCTAAATTGATTTCATTGGAGAGTAATCCAAAAGTTATTATTGAATCAATAGAAATTAATATGAAAAGTTCATCCACTGACATTCCCGATTGGTTTAATCAAAAAATCCCTTTAAACCCTTCTTTAGTCGCGATAATAGGTAACAAAGGTAGCGGAAAAAGTGCGATGACAGATATTATTGGTACTCTAACAAACTCAATTCAAATCGAGAATCTATCATTTCTAACAAAAGATAGATTTAATAAATCTCCACATCAATATGGAAAAGATTTCGAAGCAAAATTAAAATGGCATGATGGAAAAGAAGAATATGTAGAGAGTTTACTGTTAGATAATCATTCTTATAGTAGTCATTTATCTAATGCTCAATATCTTCCCCAAACATATATTGAAAATACATGTAGTGATTTAGAAAATAAATTTTTCCAAAATGAAATTAATAAAGTTATTTTCTCCTATATACCAACAGAAGAAAGATTAGGGTCCCAATCTTTTGAGAAATTTATTTCTAAAAAAACTAAACCCATCCAGTTAGATATAGAGAAACTAATTGCTGATTTGAAAGAAATCAATTTAAAGATTATAAATTTAGAACAAAAGAAATGTAAAACTTATTATCAAGAAGTTATTGATAAATTAGCTCAAAAAAATTCTGAACACGAAAGACATCTAAATTTAAAACCTTCTGAAATTCTAAAGCCTACAGATCAAGATAGTTTAGTACATGATGCTGAAATTGAAGAATTTAGAAATCAATTAACTCAAATAAAAGTAGCAATCGACAAACATAAAGAAGAGTTATCAGAGAAATCTGTTTACCATCAAAATTTACTAAATATTCAAAGTAAAATTAACAAAATAGGACAAGATATTTCACATGTTAACCAAGAAGCAACCCAATTGCTTAAATTAGACAGCGAAAAGGGGTTAATTAAATATAGTATTCCAAATGAATTCTATTTAGAAAGAATTTCAACTATGGCAGAAGAAATGAGTTTGAATACTGTAAATATTGCGAAATTACAAGAAAAATCCCAAGAAATAAATAATAAAATTAATGATTTGACAGAAACAACCTCATTAAAAAATAGACAGTATCAAGAATACTTAAATCAATTAAACAATTGGGAGAATAATCTTAAGATTATAGTAGGTAATGACGATATTATTGATTCTTTAACTAATCTAAAAAAAGAAAAAAACTATCTTGATGTAAATTTAGATACAGAATATAACTTATCATTAAACACAAGAAAAGAGATTTTAAAATCAATTATCAATAAAAAAGAACAAATATCAGCAATCTATGACGAAATTTATTATCCAATTGATCAGCAATTATCATTATTATTAGGTGATATAAAAAACGACATTAAATTCCAAACAAAATTTGTTCCTGATTCTAAAACCTTACTAATGTCTCTACAATCCATTAATAAGAGGCCACAAAGCCTTTTCCAAGGGGTTACTGAATCTGAAAAAGCTTTATTAACAATAATTGAAGATACTGAATGGAATGATTTTGAAAATATCTATAGTTCCTTAATAAAAATAATAAAATGTGGTATCGAAAATGATTTTGATAAATTAGATAAAGTTATCAATGATAAAGTAAGTTTTTATCATAGTATTTTGAGCATGGAGTATCTAAATATTGATTTCCAATTAACATATCAGAATAATGATTTATCAGAATTATCACCAGGCGAACGAGGTCTTGTTTTACTAACATTTTATTTAGCATTAAGTAAAGATAATGTTCCAATTATTATAGACCAGCCTGAAGACAATTTGGATAATCAATCAGTCTATAGTAAACTCGTTCCTTGTATCTTAAAAGCTAAGCAAAATAGACAAGTTATAATAGTAACACATAACCCTAACATAGCCATTGCTTGTGACGCGGAACAAATTATTGTAGCTAACATGGATAAATCTTCAAAAGAAATTAGGTATTCTTCGGGTAGTATTGAAAATGCAAAAATAAACTCAAAAATAGTCGAAATTCTTGAAGGAACGCGACCAGCGTTTACTTTAAGAGAATCAAAATATCTAAGTACTATACAATAATCTTTTTTGGAACAGTTAATAATATCAATTGTTAACTGTTCCTTTTTGTTAAGTCTTTTAAAAAATGCTCTGTATCTCGAACCAATAGGCTAAGACTTTCAGTTTGTTGTCTTATTAAAAAACGTAAAGTTGGGAAATTCTTTATGCTATAGGAGATCGATCGGTGCTTTAGTTTCATATGGATTAATAGGGAATAGTTTAAGGAATTTTATATAATGAAAAGTACAGTGCAATTTATTTTTTTAACTCGGGTTAGGAACGCCTTGCTCTGTGTATACTTCTGGTGTCGTTACATCTAATTTACTTGATAATAAACTAAGTGGTCGTGCTTGTTGGAATACTGGGAAGATGAAAGCACCTCCACCGCGAATAATTTTAATACGGTTGCCAGTTTCATCGGTATGCACATTTTTAGAACCAAGGTAACTACCTGTTACAATTAACGCCTCATCTGGACCTGCCGTGCGATATTTCGTTATATATACTAAAACAATAGCAATGATTAAAAACAATACAACTCCAATTGCAATCAAAACTCCTAAATCTATCCCAAACATAATATTTCCCCCTTAATTTGTTTGTTCAGAAAAACCTTTGTTATAGGCGCTAACAAATGCTGTTCCTTCTTTTACTTCGATAATTAATACTGGTGTGTTATAAGGAATTTCTTCGCCTTGATAACTTGTTGCTCGCTTTGCAATGATGCCGTTTACCGATTCGATTACAATTTCACCAAAGCCGTCAAGTGGAATCGGTACAATCACCTTACCAACTTGCCCTTCAAGCGATGCATCCGTATAAACGAGTGATACTTCTGCTGATCGTAGAGGAATAAGTAAGAAAAAATAAAGAAGCCCTGTGAAAATAGCAGATAAAATAAGGGCTAGTACAAAAATGAGAACGCTAGACAAATTCGTGAATTGCTCCAAAATATAACCACTCGCTGCTGTTATCGAAATAAACGCAAGAATAACGGCTGGATCTACAAACGGAATTCCTTCTGCGGCACCATCTACCATATCCCCAAATAACAAAAATAGTACAGTAATACTTCCAATAACGATGAGCACTGTTAAATAAATCGTGGTGAGCGGAAATCCGAATAACATATGAAACACCCCCTTGTTATGTACTACCTTTATTTACGAGTGAAATTTCAAAAAGTTTCAAAAGATTGTATTTTTTTAAACAATGAAGTTGAAGCCTTTGCAATCTTTTCTCGTAAGTGTAAACAAACATAATTGCTGTTTTGTACAATTTTTAAAAAAGCTTTTAATATTAACGTTAATGATACGCTAGAATTTCCGGAAGATTTAATATAAAATATTCTTATATAAGAATACAGCAATTTTAAAAAATAGTAAAAAATAGTATTACGAATTTTATTTGAGGTGATGATCTTGGTCTTGAGAAAAAGTAAGTTGTTTGTAATTTGTTTAGGCATTCTTTTGGTAGGTTTATTTGCAACAGGTTTTTATTCAATTAATAATGTACATACACAAGGTACCTATATAATTAGTGAACAAAATATTGTAGAAAAAAACGGCGAGCACTTTCTTTTAATTGATGAACGTGAGTTATCTTTATCAGAGGATTTTTATGAAAATATTGAATTAGAAAAATACACTGAATACAAAATCAACTATTCTTATAATCAGTTAACAAAAAATGATGGTGAAGTCGTAATGCTTAAAAGATATGGTGAACAGCCGTGGGGTAATAAATAAGCGTACGTTAAAACTTATTGCCTTCAAAAAATATATGAGGGGCTAGAAAGTAACTACTTTTCGGCCCCTCATACTAATTGTCCCCTACTTATTTTTCATAGTATTAATTTTTTTCGTTAGTTCATTAAACTGTTGATCAAGTGTAGCATACTCCAGGGAACTTGCATTTACCGTACTGAGCTTTCCTAGTACTGCTTGACGTTCTGTTTCAAGTGCCAGTAATAGATACTTATCCTGTGCTGGCTCTTCTTTTAACTCGAAATGCTTTTGTAATTTACCATTTTTAAATACGAGCTGCTCCTTCGTTACTTGCTGTAAAAAGTACTCATCATGCGACACAACAATAAGTGTTCCTTTGTATTCCGCTAATGTTGCTTCTAGCTGTTCACGCGATTCAATATCTAAATGATTGGTCGGCTCATCAAGTAGTAATACGTCCCTTTCTTGTAATATGAAGTGCATTAATTTACATTTCACTCGCTCCCCCATACTCATTGTCTGAATCGCCTTTTGCCAATGGAATGACGTAAATCCGAGCTGCTTCATTAAATGCTGAACTTTACTCCGCGCTTCAAAGCTTTCACGATAAAACAACTGTGCCGGTGTTTGCTCTAACGGTAAATCAAACACATCCTGCGACAAATAGCCAATTGTTGCAGTCGGTGATAGCCAGAGCTTCCCTTCATAATCCATTTCACCTACGATCATTTTTAGGAAGGTCGTTTTCCCACAACCGTTAGGGCCGATGAGTGCTATTTTTTCACCGTGTTGAATTGTAAAATGACTTTTTTCAAACAGCCTTTTGTTCCCGATTTGTTTCGTTAAATTAGTCGCTTCTAAAAATCGTTTTCCTCGTTTTTGTGTTGGTGCAATGTCAAATTGAACCGTATAGTCTTTCTCTACTTGCTCTACCTTTGTAGTCGCAAGTTCTTGTTCTAATCTTTTTCTTTTGGACTTTACTTGTGCGTCCATTCGCTTCGCCTTCACACGGTAATATTCTTTAACCCCTTCTTTTTTTGTTGATTGCGCATGCGCTTTATTTGACCAGCTTGTTAATTCTTTTATTTGACCTTCGATACGTTCAATTTTCTTTTGCTGCTGCTCGTATGCATGTTGCTGTGCCTTTCTTTTTTCCGCACGCACTGTTTTATAATGGCTATAGTTCCCTTTGTACTCAGTTATTTGTCCATTTTCAATCGCCCAAATTTTTGTAGCCACTTGATCTAAAAACGCTCGGTCATGTGAAGCTACAATAATAGTGCCATCGTATGCCCGTATTTGTTCAAGTAACAAAGCAATGCTTTCCGTATCTAAATGGTTCGTCGGTTCATCTAACAGGAGTACTTCACTTGCTTGCGTGAAGCCACGTGCTAACCGCAGCTTTAACTTTTCCCCACCACTTAATGTATTGTAATTTCCTTGTGGCACACGCCATTTTGCGAGTAGTTCGTCATTTACCGCTAAATGGGCATCATATGCTTGCTCCTCTTGTACAATATAAAGTGCTTTGACAGGACGCTGCCATTTTATCTCCCCACTACTTAACTTCTGTGTTCCATTAATTGCATGCAACAAGGTGGATTTACCGGCACCATTTTTACCGATGACACCAATTACCTCCCCTTCTATTACAGAAAGATTTACGTTTTCAAATAATGTTTGTTCACCAAACTCGATTGTTAATTGATTCATTTTTAATAATTCTCTCATTTTGCTCACCCTTTAAAGACGGGAGAATAAAAAAATCCTCCCCAAATTGGAAGGATTAGTCGTCGCTAAAAAAGCCATGTTTAATAAGCATGGTGTTTTTATCACGTTTGGAAAATGGGCAGACTAATCCTGTTTTTTTGTTTGATTGATTTTATAATCAATGTGTAAAAAACCAGGTTAGTTAATCATCGGCCACCCATCGTCCCTTCATTGTATAATAGGTTTATCATATCATATTTGACATTTTTGTACACCGCTTATTGTGTTTTGTTATACTGAAAACTAAGAGGTGAACGCCATGATTTTAAAACAATTACAAATGAAGCAGCAAAGGCAGCGTGACACGTATCCTTTTAATTTACCACTTTTCCAAACACTCGAGACGATTGATTTCAAATCTCCTGTCACGATTTTCGTCGGTGAAAATGGTAGTGGCAAAACGACATTACTTGAAGCAATTGCAGCTGCACAAGAAAGCATTTTAATTAGTGGTGAGCAAATGAATGAACGCCACTTCCCCGCCAGCTATGCACTGAGTGAGGCAATGAAATTTACGTGGACGACCCGAACGAACAAAGGATTTTTCTTTCGCGCATCGGATTTTATTACATTTATTCAACAAGTGACAGCAACTCGGCTGGAAGCACAGTTTAATATTGCTGAAATTACAAAGAAGGACCCACATAGCTATGCGATTATGCCACATGCACGTACTTTATACGATTTGCAAAATTTATATGGGGAAGGACTTGAATTCCGTTCACATGGGGAAAGCTTTTTAGAATTGTTTGAAGCACGCTTTCGTCCTGATGGCTTATATTTATTGGATGAGCCTGAAGCGCCTTTATCACCGAATAAGCAGTTAACACTTATTGCTATGATGGGCGACATGGTGAAGCAAGGTGCACAATTCATTATTTCCACACATTCGCCTATATTAATGGCATTCCCAGGCGCTACATTGCTTGAAATAAAGGAGGATCGCTTGAGTGAAACGGCTTTTAATGAGTTAGAACATGTGCAATTAACACGTGATTTTTTAAATGATCCAGCCCGGTATTTACGCTATTTACTTGATTAATGAAAGGTGTTTCTCATTTTTTTGAGAGAACGCCTTTTTTTTATTTGTTTTCGCTTGAAAATAAGAACACTTGTTTGTATAATGGGAACAAACGTTCTTAAGAGGGGTCATTATTATGTACGAAAACATGCCAAATCGCAACATTATATGTATTGATATGAAAAGTTTTTACGCAAGTTGCATTGCTATGATTGAAGGGTTAGATATCGAACAAGTACCTCTTGCAATAATCGCTAACTTTAACCAACCAGGCAGTGTTGTACTTGCAGCAAGCCCCGCAATGAAAAGACGCTTTCGTATTAAAACAGGTAATCGTCGTTTTGAAATTCCTAATCATCCAGACATTCGCCTATTTGAGCCAAAAATGAGCTTCTTTTTAAAGATGTCGATGGCTATTACACAACTCATAGCAAAGTATGTGCCACCTGAAGCCATTCATGTGTACAGCGTTGATGAAAGTTTTATCGATTTAACAGGAACTGAAAAATTATTAGGGAGTCCTGAAGAAGCAGCAAAGAAGATTCAATATTATATTTTGCAGCAATTTAATATTGCCAGCTCTGTTGGATTGGGACCTAATATGCTGATGGCTAAACTAGCGCTTGATTTAGAAGCAAAGAAAACAGGCTTTGCAAGGTGGACATATGAAGATATCCCGAAAAAACTATGGCCAATTAAAAACTTATCTGACGTATGGGGAATCGGTCGACGGACAGAGGCAAATTTAAATGATAGTGGTATTTTCTCAATGTACGATTTGGCACATACAAATTTAGCAACGCTTGAAAAACGCTTTGGTATTCTTGGCAATCAGCTATATTATCACGCCTGGGGAATTGATTTATCGACACTTGGAGAACCTATGGTAAGTGGTCAGATTAGTTTCGGCAAAGGTCAAATGTTAATGCGTGATTATAAAACACGAACTGAAATTGCGGTCGTTATACTAGAGATGTGTGAAGATGTGATGCGACGTACACGTGAGGCAGGCTTTATAGGACGTACAGTTTCTCTAGGTCTGTCTTATAGTGAAAAAGCTGATACAAAAGGCTTTCTCCGCTCACTGACACTTAACGAACCAACAAACGAAACGATGACAATGTATAAAGCATGTTTGCAACTATTCGATATGCACTTTGCTGAACGTCCGGCTCGTCAAGTGACGGTACGTATTAGCAATTTAGAGCCAACGACTAGTGTTCAACTTGATTTATTCGATTCGAAAAAAGAACAACGCCATATGCTAGGACATACGATGGACGCCATTCGACATAAGTTTGGCTCTACATCTTTATTACGTGCGGTCTCTTATACAGCGAGCGGTACTGCAAGATCAAGGGAACAATTAGTTGGTGGGCATTTAAGATAAGGAAGTGATGACAAATGTTAAAAGATCGCGGCACTATAAAATGGAATGCGCTTATGCTACCCGAGCATGTTAAGCTACTACGTGATTGGAAGAATAATGATGAATTTTCTCCTGCACCCGATTTATCTGAGTGGGAGTTAGAGCATATAGAACGAATGATTTCACATGCCTTTTGGCAAAAATGTTCGGTACAAATTTTCACGCATGAAGGAAGTGATCGGCACTGTTATGAAGGAGTTATTACAAAGCTCGATACTAATCACCGTTCCCTTGTATTAAATGGTGAGCAGCGTATTTCCTTTTCACATATTTATTGTGTAGAAGCTGAGGCCTGTGATTGATCTTGAAAATCGGAAAATACTACATCAATTTATACTACTTGACTTAGCATTACGCTCCGTGCAACATGATTATCCACTAATTGAAGCATTACCATTAAAAATGCATAAAATATATTTTATAAAACTTGATGCGCTATTAAAAAGCTTGCAGCAAGAACATTTCACATTAAAAAAGATATTACAAAAACAACACATCCGCATTATACGCTGGCAACGAATTGACGATTATTTTAGTGATTTATATGTAACAACGGTAGGCAATGATGAGGTAATCCGCTATGCGAATCACCATTTAAAACAAAGCGTTGAGGAGCTATTAGTTTCACGAATACAGTAAGGTTGCTAGAAAATCTAGCAGCCTCCTCCCCCTGTTCCCCCAAGCGAGCGAAAATACGTGTATCACTGGCTAAAAACGAGAAGCCCTGAGAAAAAAGTGGTCCCCCAGCGAAAAACGATCCAGAAAAAAGCGGTACCCCGATGCAATCGATGTCCCACGGGCGAAATGCGTGTTCCCACGGGCGAAAAACGGCTTCCCACGAGCGAAAACAAGTGTCCCACGGGCGAAAATTAACCTCCCACGGGCGAATTATTACTTTTGTCAGAGTACATAATAAGTATTTGCGCAGAAATTCCATCATAATGTGTATCGCGCGTGTTTAAAAATAACCAATTTAGATAGATAGTAATCTTTTTGCTGCATCGCGTAATGAAATATTGCATAGTATGCGAAATTGCTCGTTTGAGATCTTAGAGTCAACTAAATAAATGATCATCTTCTAGTGCATAGAAGTGTTTGATTAGTAGTGCAAAGTAAGGCCTGATTGTTCTCTAACCCGTGGTAAAATATGCCACAGAAAATCCACCTCAAATAAAAAAGGAGAGCAACAAATAGTCACTCCCCTCAAAAATTAAATTAAGCTTTTAACGACTTTTGACATAACAGCGCCATCTGCTTTACCAGCAAGTAATGGCTTCGCGATTTTCATAGCGTCTCCCATATTCATGCCTTTTACAACGCCTGCAGCCGTCAGCATTTCAACAATTTTCTCTTCTGATAATTGTTCAGGTAAAAATTGCTTTAAAAGTGCTAGCTTTGCTTGTTCTTTTTCGATTAAATCTGCACGTCCAGCATTTTGTGCACCTTCTAATGCTTGATTTGTTTGTTTAATTTCACGATTGACAATCGCAATTTCTTCTTCGCTAGTAAGGGCTGTACCTTTTTCCTTTTCTGCATTATCAAGTGCAGATTTCAATAATGTTAAGACGCCCTTTGCTAGTACATCTTTTTCTTTCATTGCGGTTTTTAATTGTTCAAATACAGCTGTTTTTAACACTGCAAGTCACTCCTTTGTATTCAAATATCTCATATTGTACCACGGATTGAATAAATACAGTGGGTTAGCGCTGTTGAAGGCGTTTATAGACAATTGTTATTATAACAACGACAACTAAAACCGCCTGTCCAATAATTGTTTCTACAGTTGGATAGAAGCCGATACTGTTAATCACCGGCAACCCATCAACAATAGTCGTGGACAGCTTATTCGTTAATTGTAATGTATGAATACTCACACCAATAATTTTAAAGGCAAGTACATAAATCATCACCGTTGCAACTGCAAATAATTTATGAATCGGTAGCTTGCCACTTAATTTAAATAAAACAACTCCAATAACAACTAAAATAGCAAGTGCTACAGCAATCCCGAAGACAAATTGAGATGTTTCCATTTTGGGAGCAATCCCAGCATAAAATACAAGTGTTTCCGCCCCTTCACGAAATACGGATAAAAAGCTAACAGATGCCATAGCAAATATAGAGCCGCTTGAAATCGCATTATTCATTTGTTTTGAAATATAACGGTTCCAGCTCGCAACACTCGATTTATTATGTAGCCATATACCTACACCAATCATCAGTGCGGCAGCGGCAAGACCGACATAGCCTTCCATTACTTCACGATTCGTATCAATTGTTGCGGTATTCCAAAGAGTTGACATTAATATGGCTACTAAAGCCGATACCGCCATTCCAGCAATTGCACCAACAAAAATCCATTTACGTAAATGAGCATAACCAGATTTATTTAAAGCCGATACGAGCGCTAAAATAATAAGAAGCGCCTCAAGCCCTTCACGTAATAAAATTAGTGCAGAATCCCAGAATGAATACCCTGTTTGACCTTGAATAAGTTCAATTTCTGTTCGGTATTTAGTCAGTTTGTCGTTAATTGTAGCAGTATCAACATCTGATTTTAATAAAGAACTTACTAAAATAGGTATATCACTTTCAAGTTTTTTATAAAGACTACCGTTGTGTGTTGAAATTTCCATTTCCACACTTGGCCACACAACGATAAATTCTCGAAGTGCATCCGATGCAACTTGGAATTCACCTGCATCAATGGCGGCTTGTGCTTCATCTATTAATGTAATTAATGTCGATAATGAATAGTCACCTACCACAGTAGACGTTTCTTCACCTGCAATAAAGCTTTCTATAGATGTTTTAAATTCATTGTACTGGCTTTCAATAAGTGCTAAATCGACTTCTTCAGCAGCTAATGAAATCCGAATAAATGCTAACTGAGTTTCAATTTGACCGTACATTGCGATGTTTTGTTCACGAATAGGTCTTTCGTATTTATTCCAGCGACTGTTCATTGATTTATAAGCTAAATCAATTGTTTCAATATTTGCTGTAGCAAGCGCTGCTTCAAAATCTTTCATCACTGGACGAAATTTTTCAGCAAAATTGGCACGCTCTCCCTCTTCATCGACAGGATTTTCAAGCTTCTCAAGTGCAACAAGTGCATGGGATAGCGACGTTAAAGCAGATAGACGCTCTTCTTTTGACGCTGCTTGTACAACCCCATTAATGGCGGCATCTACTTTCTCCTTAGCTGCTGTTTCGGTAGAAGTAACCATTGCCCATTGTGCCTGTAAATCCGCAATTGCTTGCTGAGCCTCAGTTTCTTTATCCTGTTTCGTACTCATCATAATATCGCTAATCGTAATATAAACCGAGCTATAAGAATTCGCTGCTTGTACAGGATGAATAAATAAACAGCAAATCAAAAAAATCAAACTACAACGCGTTAAAAAATGCTTCACCAATATAACTCCCCTTTTGTACACCAGGGAAGCAGGCAAATAACGCACTGCCTCGGTGGGTAACATACTCATTCAATTTATCCATACGACCTAAGCTATTTTGTACTTTAATGAATTGCGACGGATGTTTTTGGAACGAAATAAATAATAATCCTGCATCGTGAGCACCTGTCTTAGTCATGACGCCAGACGCATAAGAATAGGAACGTCTAAGCATTTGTGCACCAGACTTTCGTGCAAGATGCACATGTGATGTATCAGGAATTATATAATTGCTATTTACATCTTTTTCTTCAACATCAAAATCATCAAACTCGCCTTTTTTTCCAAACACAGCACCACTATCACGATAACGACCAAATGTTGCTTCTTGATCTTTTAATGAGGTACGATCCCAAGTTTCAAGATGCATTTGAATTTTTCGAGCAACTAAATAAGTACCTCCAGTGAGCCAGCTTTTCGATTCACCTGGCTGTATCCAAATAACATCATTTTCTTCTTTCTTTGATGGATTAACAGAGCCGTCTTTAAAGGCAAATAAATTACGCGGTGTACTCCCATCTGCTGGAAACGATGTAAATCCGGCTTGTGACCATTTAATCTCAACTTTCCCAGAACCAGCACGTACTAAATTGCGGACCGCATGAAAAGCTACTTGCGGATCATCGGCACATGCTTGAATACACAAGTCGCCACCTGTCCATTCTTCAACTAACTGATCTTTCGGAAAATGCGGTAAATCAACAAGCTCTGAAGGCTTTAAATGACTAATATGGAACTTGTCAAAAAGTGAAGGTCCCACGCCGAACGTAATCGTTAAATTCGACGCATCAAGTCCTACTGATTCACCTGTATCCGATGTTGGTATACGTGTATTTGTTGATGGATCTGCCATTAATTCACCGTTCGTTAAACGCACAACAAGTGGTGTCCATTTTTTAAACAACTCTCGTAAATCTTCTTTTGACGACACAACTGTTAATGCCGCAAAGAAAACGTGTTTTTGAACGGGTGTCGTAATGCCCGCCTGATGTTTACCATAGAACTCTACTTTATTCGATGCATCCCCTACGACAGACTCGAAAACATCGTAGCCCATCGCGTTCATGACACCGCCAAAACCTGATGCGCCAATGGCAACACCGGCTGCACCGGCGCCAGTTAGTTTCAACATATCTCGTCTTGAGATCTTCTTATTCCACCATTTTCCGTCTTGGTTAGACATCATTCATCACTCCAAAATAATCCCCATTTGACTTAATGGTTCACCAAGTTGGTTCACTGCTGTTGCGAGTGCTTTCGTATCTTCTGCAGTTAATTCCTCATAAGATTTATAGCCACCATCAGTTGTTGCGTGAAGAGCTAATAAATCATCGACAGCTTTGAATTTTTCATCTAGTGTTGCTACTAAATTAGCATCTTTTGCTGCAATCTTTTCTCGTAAAATAGCGAAGATTTTTTCTGCGCCTTCGATATTTGCTTTAAAGTCATAAAGGTCTGTATGCGAGTAGATTTCCTCTTCACCAGTAATTTTTGAAGTCGATACTTCGTTTAATAAATCCACTGCACCTGTAATCATTAAATCAGGTGTAACTTCAACAGTTGTCACAAGTGCATGAAGTTCTTTAACATCTGCAAGTAGTTGGTCAGCAACTGCTTCGTAGCCTTCTGTCGTACCTTCAACCCAAAGTGCATATTCAAGCTTATGGTAGCCAGTCCATTCTTCTTTGCCATGCCCTTCTTCCTCAATATCAGCTAAGCGTCCATCGATACGAGGGTCAAGATCGCCAAAGCTTTCTGCTATTGGCTCAGATCGTTCAAAGTACATGCGCGCAGGTGCATATGCAGCTTTTGCGCCTTCTACATCGCCCACTTTAAATAAATTCACAAAGTTTTCTGTCTCAATTAAAAATTGGTCCATTTGCTCTAAAGCAAAGGCTTTGTATTGTTCTAATTGTATTGATAAATCTACACTAGTTGTTTCTATCTGTTGTTGCTCACCTTGCGTTTGTTGCTGTTTAGCATCGTCGCTACTGCAAGCACCTAATAATAAGCTTCCTGTTAAAATAATCGCTGATAACGATTTAAACTTTAATGAATTAAATTTCAAAATAACCCCTACTTTCTAATTAACATTCTCAATGATAATCATTGTCGTTTAAAATTGCAATTACATTTTTTTAGAAACTATATTAATTTAGAAATATTTTTATAAAATGAGTTTTAATCAAGTATTTTCGAGTAATTTTCAAAAAAAGAGCTTTAAAAAGGCAAATAGCATCCTTTTTAAAGCTCTCCTTAATAATAAACTATTATTAAAATGTTATTTAGCACGTTGAAAGACAAGTTTCCAAACTATCAAATTCACGAATACAAGCGTGGCTAAATAAATGATTGTGCCATAGGAAATATTTGTTGCCATGAAATAATGTATACCAGCAAGTAAAGCTAAAGGTATAAAAAGCACAAAAGATTTCCAGCCCTGCGCATTGACTGTTTCATTATTAGGCTTCGTAAAAGGAATGGTGCTTCCGTAGCCGATGTAACAAATTACGGTGTACAAACAGCTTGCTACTAAAACAGCCAATAAATCTGGGATAATTCTTGTTCCATAAATAAAGCAAAAGACAATGCTTAAAACAACATATAATGGAATATACAACTTAATCAGAAATGCTTTTAAGCTTCCTTTTTTTAATTCGGTGTAGTTTTTAATTGGAAGTACTTTATATATCCAAGCCGCTTTATACTTTTCTGAATGACCTAGCATAAGCACCGCAGCAGGAATAATGAGCATGCTGAAATAGATATTTAAATAGCTCATGCTAACAGAATAATTAACGTTTTCTGCTCTGACGACGTTTAACATAAAAATGAATGGAATAACAAAAGAAAAGCCTAAAGATGGGTATATTTTCAATTTGAATTCTCGCTCTTGTTTCATCATGAGCGAGGCAAAACGATAAATAGCTCTTTCCTCACTTGTTCGGCAAATGAACTTGATTGAAAATTCCTTCAGTCTATTTGTCTTTTCCTTTTTCGACTTGCTAATGCTTAATAGTTTTTGCAAGTTGCGTTCAAAGGCAGGAATTAGCTTTATGTAAAGCCATATGGATACGATTGGGATGACGATGGAGAATATGCTGAATACTACTGTTAATAAAGACTGATCTCCATTCAGCAGTAACTCATATGGAGCAGCGAACCACATCGGGATAAGGAAAATACTCCACCAATGAATATCCACTGCAATATTAATATTAACAAGTTCAAAAGACCTCACGAGGAATTGATAGCCAATCATCATTACTAATGACAAGCCAATTTGTACATAATTGATCATATCCTTCAGTCTTTCGCCATCGAAGAATCTCAAAATTGCAATATATAACATCGCAGTAAGAACAACGATAAAAATGTTGATTAACACGAGTTCAAATACAGTTAAGAGGAAGAACAAAATCCCTTGTTTAAAAAGTCCGACTAAAAGCGGTATCGCTGTCAAAGCTATTGTTAAATACGTTAAATAGATCAAGATATGCATAAATTTAGCTGCATTTACTGTTTTGGCACTAATCGGCTTCGTTGTGAGAATAGTTCTGTCTCGTACGTCCAATAGTACGGAAGAAAAATCAGAAATCATCGAAGTCATAATCATAAAAATAAGGATTGCATACGTAATAGTCATCTGGAATAGAAAATTCTCTCCAAATCCGATAAAAGGAATAAGCACAAGACTGATTAACACATAAATCCATAAAGACTTGATGTACCCATATTTTTGATCTTCGCTTTTTTTATTTGCTGATTGGTTAAATAATGTCGGAACTCTACGCTCATCCATTGTCAGCTTTATATGGAGGATTTGTCTCATAACCGCATAATCAATACCTAAGTTAATAAATATAAACCGTACCTTATCAAGCAGCTGTAATGATTTAAAATCTTTCATCACTTCACCTCTTGCACAACAGAAACAAATTGTTCGCCAATTTCTTTATAGTTATGGAAGCCAGTTAATTGGTTGAAAATCCCCTCTAGCGTTCCTGCGGTATTGTCTGCTTGTAGTTGCGCAAATGTCCCATCGGCAGCCACTTTGCCATCATACAACAGTATAATGCGGCTACTGATTTTTTCGACAACATCCATGAGATGGGAAGAATAAAATATTGTCTTTCCTTGGGCAGCCAGTTGAGACAAAATTTCTTTAAAAATCATCACACTATTAGCATCCAATCCATTTATCGGTTCATCCAAAAACAGTAAATCAGGATTATGTAAGAGGCTCGAAATAATTAACAGCTTTTGCCGCATCCCTTTCGAATAAGAAGAAATTCTTGCATGATACGCCTCTCCAACCCCAAATAGTTCCATTAATGTTTTAGATTTATTAGCAGCCATAAGTAAATCTAGTCCATAAAGCTGGCCGATGAAGGTCAAATATTCATAACCTGTTAAATTATCATAAACATCAGCTATTTCCGGTACATAGCCAATTCTTCGTTTGTATTGAATAGGATTTTGCTCGATATTCTCACCAAAAAGTTTAATTTCTCCGGTATATTCACCTTCAATCCCCATAATGATTTTTATCGTTGTACTTTTTCCAGCGCCGTTCGGACCGATGTAGCCAATTATTTCACCACCAGAGATATGCAAATCAATTCCTTTTAATATTTCCTTGTTACCGTAGCTCTTTGACAAATTCGTAATCGTCAAAATGTCCTGTTGAGTCATTTTGTATCTCCTTTTTATATAAAGACCTATTTTGTTTTAGTTCCCTAAATACAAATAATTTGTAGTATCAAACAGATAAGCATCAAAAAAGAATTTTAGTTAATTTTACCATATATTACAATTGTTTAGCGGGACTAACCTAATAAATTAGTGCGAAAAAGGAAAAAATCACATTCATCCTTCTTTCTATAACTTGAATGGCTAATCAAAAACGCCCAAAACCCCTATTCATTAAGGGTTTTAGGCGTTTCAGATAATGGTTGCTTTAATTATGATATTATGCGAGCGCTTGGGGGTAAGCAGTTAAATGCTACCGAAAAAAAGACAATAGCAAGTATCGCTCATAGCTGAACCTCAGAATTATTTGCCACGCTTAAGGGAACAACATTGATCATTACTAACGTTTATTATGATTTTGATTTTGATTACGATCGAAGTCTACTTCCGTAGCGAACTCTTCTCTGTTTGCACGCTCTCTGTTAGCATTTTGATTTTGATTTTGTTGTTTTTTGTTATCTTGTGTTTTGTTGTTTTTATGTTTATTGTTACCCATTTTCCTATCACCTCCACTATTAATGTGAGCGATAAATGATATTTTATCCGCATATCTTACTACCAGCAAAATTTAACTGACTTAATAAAATGCGCGGTTATGGACATGAGCTAGAATAATAAAAATGTATCTTTGTATTGCACTAAATCACCAATACTTGAATAAGTGACGTGTTCCCTATTATTGACGTGGCGCTAATAACATAACTGCAACACCTACTAAGCATATTCCTGCACCTACCCAATCGTATAAATCAGGTGTTTTTTTATCAATTCCCCATCCCCATAGTACTGAAAGAACGATAAATACTCCTCCGTAGGCAGCATAAACTCTTCCGAACGATGGAAATGATTGAAATGTAGCAATAACACCATATAAGGCTAAGGCTATTCCTCCACCTATTCCCCAATAATAGGGTTTACCTTCTCGTAACCACAGCCAAATCAAATAACCTCCGCCAATCTCAGCTAATCCCGCAAGTATAAACAAAACAATTGCGTAAATAATTTAGACCACTTCCTAAAACAGTATAGTATAAAAAAATTATACCTTATTCTTATTGAATTAATCTGCAAAGTTTGCGAATTAGAAAAGGCTCTACTCCTTTCTGAAGTAGAGCACCTCGTTTATTTTAGTTGGTCTCACAATAGGCGGTTAATCAAAAACATCACAAACTATTAGAGGTCTAATAAAATAGCAAAATACTTTTGATTTCCAAAACAATAAAAAAACGTTAACCCTTCTTGGATTAACGCTTCCATTATCTGAAAATCAATTTATGAAAATATTATAACTTGAGGTATTCATTCAGAAAAACACCTCATATAGAGCATTTTCATATAACCAAATGAATGCCTCTTAAAGTACATTTATCCATCATGTAGTTGCACTAATAGAAATTAGTCCTGTGCTTGCATATACACTTCTTCATACGGCTGCACAATGACAAAACCGTCTCCTTCAAATCTCATTTGAATTGATTCTCCACTGCCTCTTCCAATGAAAGTTTTTAGTGAAATATCCGTTTGAAATTCAGGTTGAAGATTTCCTGACCAAGCTACCGTTGCATTTGGATCAGTAATAATTGGTTTTCCTGGTGTTACACGTAATGTCAGTGGTTCATAATGTGCTGTAATAGCAATCATACCAGTCCCTTCGCACCGAACATTAAACAAACCACCTGCTACCATACTTGATACTTTCCTCATAAGTTTAATATTGTGTTTAATAGATGGTTCGAATGCAAGTAGGTCATTTCCATTTACATAAATCGCTTCATTCTGTAAATGGAGAATAATAATTTTTTTCCCGCTGTCAGCAAGATACAATTTCCCTTGCCCATTTGCTTTCATCAGGGCCGACCCTTCACCTGTCAAAGCCTTTTTGAACAAAGCCCCAATTCCATGCTCTAAAACACCTTCTCGTTCAAACTTAATCCTTCCATTATAGGAGATCATTGATCCAGCCTTGGCCCAAACGAGACCATTAAGATTCACCTCCAGCAAACGCGGTGTCTCTAATTCAAAAAATCCTTCCCCTTTATCAACTTGCTCTGTATTTTTAATAAATTCAGCAATCGAATATTTACTCATGCAACACACCTCCACTTTTTAACATATACGTACAAGTTCGCAACAATGTTTCAAAATAATCCAATTTAGTTGAATGAAAGGAAAATTCAATTAAATACTTCAAAAATCCACAGAATTCTATAATACGTTCACAACCGTGTAAAATACCCTTCATAATTGTCTAATCTCAACAAAAAAGCGTTAATAGTTCTTCCTCTATTAACGCCACAGTTACTTTAAGTATTAAATTTCTATTTCAGCTTTACGTTTAAGTCCGTATAAAACCCTTATTAAGGCATTGCCACTAAAAGTAATTTTATTTCTTTTATTTGTTCAATGTGTCGTTGTTCATGTAAATATAATTGTTCAATCCATTGACCAAGAAATAGTTCACCTAAAGCAGGATGTTCCACTGATTTTTCTGCCAGTATAGATTTATCTTCTATAGTACTAAGAAAAGTCATCAATTTTTTTCTCGAATCGTTTAACAAATCAATTATTTGATGAATTTCAAATGGTTTTTCATCAGGCTCAACAATTTTTGGCGCGTTAAGCTTTTTCGTTCTATCTAATAATATAATGTCAATTTGTATACGTTCTTGTTGAGTACTATTATTCCCTTTTAATCCCCATGCAATAGCCTTTAAAGTTGCCTCTTCCACTAAAACTAAGTGATGGCAAACTTGTGCTATACTCCACATATTCAGACCCGGCTTACTATTAAATTGGGCATCACTTAATACAGTAATCTCCTTTAATAGTGTATTTCTCGTTTCAGACAGATAGTCATTTACTAATTGGTTCATGAAATTTATCCCCCCACATGCAAATACGTACGTTGATTCCTATCTTGTATATATTCTCTACGATGAAAATGTATTCTCCTAAACTTTCCTTTCCATCGAACAAATAAGGAAATAGTGGAATAGCAATCACCGTGTGCTAAATTATACCCCACTTTGCGCATTACAAAACAACGCGATATGTGTGCTAAAAAAGTAAACACCGCTTATCCTTTCACATTATTCTAGCCTGAAAATGCATAATAATATTATTAAAACAATGTTTTAAACAACTAGAATAATTTTACATATACACATTGACCACAGTGGTCAATGTGTATATAATTACCATAAATAATAAACAAAGGGTTTATCGCCGAAAGTTAGGGTGGCATTTTAATAAAGCATTTATTGATTGTAGTGGAGCCAGCGTGACTCCTTGGGGATTAGCGTCACAGATTAGACCCCGCAACGTAGTGAGGAGGCTCATCGGACGCCCCCAGGAAAGCACGCTGGCGCAACGGAAATCACCCCAAAATTATGGTGAAGAGCAAAAGAAAGGAGAATTATTTTGTACTCTTTATTTTTAAATTTAGAAGAAGAAAAACGTCGAACTATTATCAATGCAGCATTAAAAGAATTTTCTACGAATACTTACGACCTCGCTTCAACAAATAAGATTGTTAAGCAAGCGGTAATTTCAAAAGGTATTTTGTTTCATTACTTTGGAAGTAAAAAAAATCTCTACCTATTTTTAAATGAATATGTAACTGAAATATTTGCCGATGCCCTAAATACACGGCTGAATTGGCAGGAACCTGATATTTTTAAACGTTATGAACAAATAGTAGAAATCAAATTTCAGCTTATGAAGCAATATCACAATTTATTTGATTTCTTAAAAATGGTTTATGCCGAAACGAGCACGGATGTAAGGCAAGAGCTCAATGAATACAATTTAACATTACAAAAAAAATCATATGAGACTGTTTTTGAAGGCATTGATTTCACCCTCTTTAAAGAACATATAGACGTAAAAAAAGCGATAGACACTATTCAGTGGGTAACCGATGGGATTAATCAACGGTATGATCAACAGTTAAAAGCACATGTAAATGATGAAAATGCTTTTAATAACCTACTAGAACAATGTGCAGCAGAGGCCAATTCTTATTTTCTCTTTTTAAAGCAACTACTATATAAATAAAACAAAGGGGTAGATTGTTCATGAAAATGATTGAGGTTCATAGTTTAACTAAAAAATTCGGGGATTTTTATAGTATTCAGAATGTAAATTTAGAAATAGAAAAAGGAGAGGTATTTGGTTTTTTAGGTCCTAATGGCGCTGGAAAATCAACAACTATTCGACATTTAATGGGCTTTTTACAAGCGACAGAAGGTCATTGCTCTATTAAAGGTCTTGACTGTCGTCAATCAACGGCAACCATCCAAAAATTCGTAGGCTATTTACCTGGTGAAATTGCATTTATAGATAAAATGACAGGAAAGCAGTTTATCCGTTTTATTGCTCAGTTGCGAGGATTGAATGATTTGAAAAGAGCTGATGAATTAATAGAATACTTCGAATTAAATGCAACAGGCCTCATTAAAAAAATGTCAAAAGGAATGAAGCAAAAGATTGGCTTAGTTTGTGCCTTTATGCACGACCCTGAGATTGTCATTCTTGATGAGCCGACAAGTGGGTTAGACCCGCTCATGCAAACAAAATTTATTGAATTTATATTAGCTGAAAAACAAAAAGGAACGACAATATTAATGTCCTCTCATATGATTGAAGAAGTTGAAAAGACTTGCGACCGAGTGGCGATTATTAATGCTGGAAAAATTGTAGCGACAGAAAAGGTAGCAGACTTAAAAAAACGTAAATCCAAAAAATATATGATTGAATTTCAGAATGAGAGTGAACTATCCCGTTTCATGGATGAATCGTATGTCGCTGAACAATTAAGTCCTACAAAAGCAATAATTATAGTACAAGGTGAAATTCAAGTAATGCTTCAAACATTAGCACACTATCATATTGTTGACCTAGATATTATTTCTCAATCACTCGAAGATATATTTATGCATTATTACGAAACTGGAGGCCAAGAATCATGAACATTACTTTACTGAAACATGAATTTCTAGCATCTATAAAATTATTTAGTATTATTATAGCTGTGTTAATGCTTTATATTATTAGTATTGTATATATGTATAATCCAGAAATGAGCAATACGCTTAATCAACTTACCGAATCAATGCCTGAATTGATGGCGGCATTTGGAATGAGTAATTTTGGTGACACCATAATTGAATTTTTATCTACTTATTTGTATGGATTTTTATTACTCATTTTGCCATTAGTGTTCGTCATTATGTTATCTAATAAACTAATAATTGGTTATATTGATAATGGTTCCATGGGATATATCATTACAACTCCCAATACGCGTTTAAAAATTGTCGTGACACAAGCATTCTTCTTAATTATTAGTCTCTTTGCCCTGCTTTCCATCACTACTACAGTAACCGTTATTTTTTGTGAACTGCTTTTTCCAAATGAATTGAATATAGCTGCTTTTATCACATTAAATTTCGGTCTTTTCCTTCTACACTTTGCAATAAGTGGCTTTTGTTTTCTTATTTCTTGCAGTAGCAAGGATTTAAAAACGTCTTATGCATATTGTGTAGGTATTCCTATTATGTTTTATTTAATTGAAGCACTTAGTAACCTAGGTGGTGCACTAGAAAAGCTTCAATATGTAACTATTTTTTCTTTATTTGATCCCCAAAAATTAATTGCGCAAGATACTTTAGCATTGTGGATGTTACTTTCTCTATTTATAATAGGAGCGGTTTGTTATACTTTGGCGGTTCGTATATTTGTTAAACGTGATTTGTATTTATAATACTTGTGGATCTATTGTTAATACCCGTAACTTGGGGTTGATTTCCGTTCCAGTTGGGGCGCTTTCCGGGGGGCGTCCGATGAGCCGCTTCCCTCGCAAGCTCAGTCCAGGGTCTCATCTTGGACGCTAATCCCCCAGGAAGCTTTGCTCTGTAGCGAAAGGTTTACCGACAGCTACACTCGCCCAACCTCCACTCTAATCAACACGCACTTTAAATATTTTGTTGTTATCCCCCGCCTTTTGATGATGAACCTCTATTGTGCATCTTCTGAAAATTCTTCACAGTCAAACGAATAATAGTGCGCTCTTCTAATGTAATGGGAAACAATTAGAAGAGCGCCCGTACTCGCTTAGTTTTCTTCATTTTAGCCAATTGGATTATAATGTATGCCATAAGAACCGCTGGATCAGGATAGATTCCTTCAGCAATAGCCGCGTCACCATTCATTTCAATTATTACATAGGACTAAAAAAACACACTTGGATATTCCACAACGCCATAAACATCATCTAGCGCATGCGGTACTAGCTCCAATGCCATAAATGCTTCATCAGGTACTTCGAAAGGTGCTTTTATCCCCCATAAACTTGCCTTCTTAAATCCAAATTTCGGATAATACTCCGGATGCCCTAAGACAACAACAGATTGATAATTAAGCTCTGTTGCTTTTTTTAATGCAGTAGTAATTAGTAGCTTCCCTATCCCCTGATTTTGATACGCTGGTAAAACCGAGATAGGTGCCAAAGCTAGCGAAGGTGAAATTTTATTATCATTCACAATATTTATTTTCGATAATAAAATATGGCCAACAATTTTATCGTGCTCTGCATCCACTGCAATTAAAGATAATTCGGGTACAAAAAAATCCGATCTTCTAATTCGCGCTACTAATTCATGCTCCGTTTGATCGCTCATCTCCATATTTGCAAATGCTTCTTGAACTACATTTTCAGTAGTTACATAATCTTCAAATCGCTCTTGTCTAATTGTTATTTTCATAATAAATACTCCATTCCTATTCCAAATTATTCATGCTGTTATGTTGTATCATTGCATTAATTTGATTTTTTGCACGTTTACAATATACCCCTATTGAACACTATTAATAGCAAACAGTATAAAGAAACAATAACTATTCTGTCCATTGCGAGAAGGTCCGAGTGTAAATTCCTCCAAAAATATTATAGATTCTAAAATCAAAGTATGTTTCTTATGAAATATATTGTACGATATGAAGGAACATTAGAAGAAAGAGGTTCAGGAACAATGGAGTCAAAAAAACTAGAAATTAAACAGCCGAAATATCAAACAATCGCAGAAGATATTGCGTCAAAAATTGTGGAAAAGAAATATATTGTTGGGGAAAAAATTTATGCTCGTTCGTCACTAGCCTCACAATATGGCGTATCAGCGGAAACTGCTCGTCGTGCTATTGCAGTATTGCAAGATTTAGAAATTGTAGAAGCAACTAAAGGTAGTGGCGTCATTATTACCTCTTATGAGAACGCAGCAAAGTTTGTACACCGACTAGAGGGTGTACAATCGATAAAATCATTACAAACAACACTTCAACAAAGTATTAAAAAGCAAATGATCGAATTAACAACTTTACAAGAAACAACAGAAGAACTAATTAATCGAACAAATCGATTTCGTTCTATTAACCCATTTGTTCCTTTTCAGTTAGAAATCACATTAAATTGTCCTTACTTATCAAAAAGTATAAGTGAAATGAATTTTTGGCAAAACACAAGAGCAACAATTGTCGGTATACGCAAAAATGATCACTTAATACTATCCCCCGGTCCGTATGCAACACTTGATATTGGTGATGTTATTTACTTTATAGGTGATGAACAATCTTTAGTAAATGCACAACAGTTTTTACAAGTACAATTATAATAAACAGTCAAAACAAAGGAAATTCCCTACTTTGTTTTGGCTTTTTTATTTTTGTAAAAAATCTGAAAACGTGCCTATTCATTTGACAAAAGTAACAACTTACATTTAACATTAAGTTGTTACTTTATTATTTACACTAGTAACAAAATCATATTTTACAAGAAAGTAGAAGTGATCCAATGGAGAAATTAAGAGTAGAGCATGTCACCAAAGTCTTCGGGAAGCAATCTGCAAATGCATTGAAGCTTGTCGAACAACAAAAAAGCAAGACAGAAATATTACAGAAAACAGGCGCAACAGTCGGTGTTTATGACGCAAACTTCACTGTTCAAGAAGGTGAAATTTTTGTCATTATGGGGTTATCTGGTAGTGGGAAGTCAACACTTATTCGCCTTTTGAATCGGCTGATAGACCCCACCAGTGGCGAGATTTTCATTGATGGCGAAAAAATTACAAGTCTAAAGAAAAACCAATTACAACATATGCGTCGCGAAAAAATGAGTATGGTTTTTCAAAATTTCGGTTTATTCCCTCACCGAACAATTCTAGAAAATACAGAGTACGGCTTAGAAATTAGAGGAATTGCCAAGGAAGATAGAAGATTGAAAGCAGAAAAGGCTTTACAAAATGCAGGCTTACTTGCATATAAAGATCAGTACCCACATCAGTTATCAGGTGGGATGCAGCAACGTGTTGGCTTAGCTAGAGCACTTGCGAATGATCCAGAAATATTGCTAATGGATGAAGCTTTTTCTGCACTCGATCCGTTAATTCGAAAAGATATGCAAGACGAATTATTAGAACTTCAAGCAAACGTACAAAAAACAATCATTTTTATTACGCACGATTTAAATGAAGCACTACGAATAGGTGATCGTATCGCCATCATGAAAGACGGAAAAATTATTCAAATAGGTACAGGCGAAGAAATCTTAACAAATCCAGCCAATGGTTATGTCCGGTCATTTTTAGAGGACGTTGATCGCTCAAAAGTGTTAACTGCTGAAAATGTAATGGTCCGTCCGATGACTGTAAACATCGAAAATGACGGTCCTAAAGTTGCACTACAACGGATGCGCGAGGAAGAAATAAGTGTACTCATTGCGGTAAATAAACAACGTCAGTTTAAAGGCTATATCACAGCAAATGACGCACTTGAAGCAATAAGAAAAGGTGAAAAAACAGTACAATCATTTATTAAAACAGATATGCCTACTGTCGTACCAACAACACTTATCCAAGATGTGTTGCCGATTATTTCCGATAGCCCAACTCCTGTTGCCGTAGTCGATGAAGGAAAACTGCGTGGCATATTAATACGCGGTGTAATTATTGAGTCGCTTGCCTCTTCTACTCAGGAGGTGGCTAACCATGAGTAATTTACTAAACCAAATACCTAAAATACCAGTGAGTAATACAGTTGAATTAGCAATGGATTGGTTCACAGATACATTTGCCGGAGTATTTAAGTTCATTCAAACAGGCGGCTCATCCTTAATGGATAGCGTGACCAATTTACTAATAGCTATCCCCCCTATCCTTTTCATTTTGCTAGTTGTTATACTCGCCTTTTTCGCTACAGGAAAAAAATTCGGATTGCCACTATTTTCATTATTAGGATTACTCTTTATTTACAATCAAGATTTATGGAACGAATTAATGAACACTTTTACACTCGTCTTGTTTGCTAGTGTTATTGCTATCATTTTAGGGGTTCCTATCGGGATTTTAATGTCCAAAAGTAAAGTTGCAGAAAATATTATTCAACCAATACTTGACTTTATGCAAACGATGCCTGGCTTTGTTTATTTAATACCTGCAGTTGCATTTTTCGGAATAGGTGTCGTACCGGGTGTTTTCGCATCCGTAATATTCGCCTTACCCCCTACCGTTCGTTTTACGAATTTAGGGATTCGCCAAGTACCAAAAGAATTAGTAGAAGCTGCAGATTCTTTTGGTAGTACAAGTACACAAAAGCTATTTAAAGTGGAGCTTCCATTAGCAAAACCAACAATCATGGCAGGAATCAATCAAACTGTACTATTATCTTTATCTATGGTCGTTATTGCTTCTATGATTGGTGCCCCTGGCTTAGGAAGAGAAGTATTATCGGCATTACAAAGAGCGCAAGTTGGGAACGGCTTTGTTGCTGGCTTAAGCCTAGTTATTTTTGCGATTATCGTCGACCGATTAACGCAAAGTTTAAATAAAAAAACGAATTGATAAAGGAGTTTTTATTATGAGAAAAAGTAAATTAACATTAGGTCTTGTTGCTATTGGTGCTAGCTTATTACTAGCAGCTTGTGGTGGAGATTCTTCCACAAAAGATGCAGATTCACTAGGGAAAATAAATTTAGCATATGTTGAGTGGGATACAGAAGTTGCCTCTACACATGTTGTCGGTCAAGTGTTAGAAGACATTGGCTATGACGTAACTTTAACACCGCTCGATAATGCCATTATGTGGGAAGCTGTTTCAAAAAAAGAAGCTGATGCGATGGTCGCTGGATGGCTACCTGCTACCCATGCTGCACAGCTTGAAAAATACGGAGATAAATTAGTTAACTTAGGCGAAAATTTAACAGGCGCGAAAGTAGGCTTAGTTGTACCAAGTTATATGGATGTCAACTCCATTGCAGATTTAAAAGCGGAGGCTGGTGCAACAATTACAGGAATTGAACCAGGGGCAGGTATTATGAGTGCTACGGAAAATGCGATTAAAACATATCCTAACTTAAAATCATGGACGTTGCTCCCTTCTTCTTCAGGTGCTATGACTGTCGCTCTAGATCAAGCTATTTCTAATAATGAAGAAATTATTGTAACAGGCTGGTCGCCTCACTGGAAATTCGCATCGTACGATTTAAAATATTTAGATGATCCTGAAGGCATTTATGGTGGCGAAGAAACAATTAATACGTTTGTACGTCAAGGGCTAGAAAAAGATAAGCCTGAAGCGTATAAAGTATTAGATGCATTTAATTGGACTGCGGAAGATATCGAAGAAGTTATGCTAGCGATTAACGGTGGTAAAAATCCAAAAGATGCCGCTGCAGATTGGATTAAAGCCAATGCAGATGTAGTAGAAAAATGGACTGCGGATGTGAAATAAAAATTATAAAGCTTGTGAAAATCACTTTGATTTTTCACAAGCTTTTTCGTTTACTTAACAATTTCTTGATGTACCCAGGAATCATCCTGTGCGTACTCGATTTGTGCCTTCTCAAAAATATGCTTCAGCGCAAACAATATGTCCTGGCGCACAGCCATCATTTCTCCACTATCATTCGTTGTCACAAAAAAGCGAATTAAAATGCGATACGCAGTAGGTCTAAAATCATCGATATAAACAAAAATGATGTCCTTCTCAGTTTTAGCGTGCAAATAAATTTGTTCGCGTACATTATCACACGCATCACGCAGCGTCTGTTCATCATTATTCGTTGACACATAGACATAGTGTTCGCATTTGCGCTTTTCCCGCTTCGTTAAATTATAAATCGGACGGTTCACAAAATAAGCATTTGGGACATATACTAAACCTTTATCCCCTGTTTGAATAAGCGTACTACGCAGATTAATATCTTCAATTATACCTTCTATTTTATTGTCCTCCGTGGCCACCCAGTCCCCGATTTGGAAAGGATTATCAAGCGCAACCGCCATCCCGCCAAACACATGACCGAGCGTATCTCGAATTCCAAATGCAATAGCCACACCAGTAAGACCAATTCCGGTTAAAAAGCCATTTAAATTAAAATCCCAAAGCGACGCTATTGTGAAAAGCGCAAAAATCATAACTAGAACTTTTCCAATTCGCAGAAAAAATGGGGCGAGTAAATTATGATCTTGATTTTTACTTAGTAAATCAAAGGATTTTGGATTATCGATATAGTAAGTGAAAACGTCAGCTACCCCTTTAAATATGAAGAAAAGCATCAACGACCAAAATAGGTTTTTAGTAGAAGGATGTACGACAAGCCATACTTCAAATAAATAAGAAACGGATAAAAAAATGACAAATGTCAAGAACGCAAAACGAATAGAGCGGCTAAATTGCTCCAATACTCTTGCTTCAAAAGGTTTATTACGTTTATCAAAAAAAGCGACTAACCTTTTGATAAATACTTTTATAATGAATTGCTGTAACAGCCAACCGACCGCAAGAATAATTAAGGAAATACAAACATCTTGTATCGTTGGCTCTACAGCAGATGGCAGAAGCCAGCGAATGGAATCCAACATATTAAATCGTCCTTTCTATGTATAGCGTTTGAATAATAGCATTAATTATTATAGTATTGCAAACAATTTCGCATACAGTAGCTTTTTAATATAAAGCATTTGCATCCATTTGGATAGGAAGAGTATAGTGGATTTAATTCAGTTTATATAATTTAAACCGATAAAGTACATAATGGAGTGAACTAATCACTTTTTAGGAGGTAATAGGATGTTATCAGAAAAACTACACAAAGCATTAAATGATCAAATGAACTTTGAATTTTATTCAGCACATGCCTACTTAGCAATGGCGGCTTACTGCACAAATGAAGCATACGACGGCTTTGCAAACTTCTTTTTAGTACAAGCTGAAGAAGAGCGATTCCATGCAATGAAGTTTTATACTTTTTTAAGTGATATGGGCTATCGCGCTACAATCGACGGCTTTCCAAACCCTGGAAATGAGTTTTCATCTATATTAGAAGCATTTAAAACAGCGCTAGAGCATGAAAAAGAAGTAACACGCCGCATATACAACTTATCTGATATCGCACTAGATGAGCGCGAGCATGCAACAATGGGATTCCTTAAATGGTTCATCGACGAGCAAGTGGAGGAAGAAGCTACTTTCGATACTTTAATCGCTAAAATTAGCCGCATCGAAAAGGACTCAAACGCTATCTTCATGCTAGATGCAGAGCTTGCAGGGCGTACATTTACTCCTGAGGGTTAAGGATTTGTAGTTTTACAGATGAAAATTTATTGTTATCGGCGACTTTAGCATATTTACCGGCGACTTTCTAAAAATTACAAAGAGCTACTGAATAATTTCAGTAGCTCTTCCCTTTTCAAGCTTCCTCTATATAAGTCAAAATACTATTCTTCACATCTTCTAAATTCGATGAGCCACCAATATCTCGTGTTTTCACACCCGCTTCTAATGTCGATTCAATAGCATCCAACACAAGCTGCCCTGCATCCGTGTAACCTAAGAAATCAAGCATCATTTTGCCTGTCCAAATTTGTCCAATCGGATTTGCTACGCCAAGTCCTGCAATATCTGGTGCAGAACCGTGTACTGGCTCAAACATTGAAGGAAATTCACGTTCAATATTCAAATTAGCTGCTGGTGCAATACCGATACTTCCCATAATGGCGCCACCTAAGTCCGTTAAGATATCCCCAAATAAATTGGATGCTACAATCACATCAAATGCTTCTGGTTTCATGACAAAAAAGGCAGCAAGTGCATCAATATGATTAACAGCAGTAGCAATTTCAGGATAATCTTGTTTCACTTCAGCAAATACTTCATCCCAAAATGGCATGGAATATGTAAGGCCATTTGATTTTGTAGCACTTGTAACATGTCCGCGCGACTTTTTTGCGAGTTCAAATGCATAACGCATCGCACGTTCTGTCGCTTTACGTGTAAAGACCGCATTTTGAATCGCAATTTCATCATCTCCATGGTGCATGCGCCCACCGCTTTCAGAATATTCCCCTTCTGAATTTTCCCGAACAACTGTTATGTCAAAGTTATTTGGATGCTTTAACGGTGACTCAAGTCCTTTTAATAATTTAGCAGGACGCACGTTAATGGATTGCTTCATTTCCCGGCGAATTTTTATGAGTAGCCCCCATAACGAAACGTGATCAGGGACTAAATCTGGCATGCCCACTGCCCCTAAAAAAATGTGATCAAACTGCTTTAAAGTTTCAATACCGTCCTTAGGCATCATTTCACCGTGTTCTAAATAATAATCGCAGCCCCACGGAAAATACGTCCAATCAAATTGGAATGTACCATATTTTTCCGCCACTGCATTAAGTACCTCAATCGCAGCAGGTACAACTTCTTTTCCAATACCATCTCCAGGAATAACAGCAATTTTATATGTATGCATTATCTATACCCCCCTAAAAAATAGCGAGAAAATTCCCGCTATTTTAACTATAACTTACTATTTCGGAAATGGAACAATAATTTCCATTAATTAAGAGGTATCTTCACTTCAATATGACCATCTAAAAATTGTGGATAGTTTGCAATATACAATTTTACTGGGTTTACAAAGCCTTTTTCAAATGTATAGCTTCCGCTCACTTGATAACTTTCCTCGCTGGATTTATTTGTAGAAGTCGATCTCGATACCTCTTCCCCATTAGCATCAATTAAATAGGTGAATAAATCTTTAACGTGGTTCTCTTGGGCTACATTATAAGTCGCACTTATTGTATAATCTGTCCAAATTTCTAACTGGACATCAAGCTCTTTCGGTACAGACAGCACTTTCCTTTTTTCAAAATCTACTTCAATAAAATCCTTCCCTTTTTCAAGTGCTTCAATTTTATCAATAATTAGAGTTAGAGACTTTGGTTCTCGGAAATAATTGCTTTCAATAAACATTGTATAATGATTATCACGTAATGATCCTAAAGCACTTATGCCACTTCTACCTCTACCCCATTCCTCTCCTTTTTCATCGATTAATTTCACCGTATTAAAATCTAAAATACGCATTGAATTTGTTTCAGGTATAGTAAATTCAATTTCAGCTCTTAAAGGAGAAATCGTTACTTGATTAACAATTATTAGCTGTCCATCAACTTCCACTTGTTCATTCAACGTATAATGTTTACTTTTTGCTAATGGTTTTGATAACTTAAATGGTATTGTAAATTCTGTTTGATCTGCGTCATTTAGCTGTATAAACAACTCAAATTCATCACCATTTAAAGTAGCATCCTCTAAAAAAATAAAATCAAAATTTCCTTCTATTACATTTTCATTACTAGGAGAATCCGAATAGGCAATAGATGCAGGTAAAGTTTCCCCTAGTTGTTGTAACTGAATCTCCTCGAAACGAATTGTTGATACATCAAAAGGTGCTTCTAAACGATAAGTAAGCAATAACCCACTTTCATCTGCTACTGCACTTAATATAGTAATAGTTAGATTATTTACATTTTGCGTAATTCCTATTTCCTCTGCATAGTCATTCTGAATAATGTCTTCCATTCCTTTGTCGAACGCAATCATTTCAACGAGTGGTGCAAACCCCGGAATTTTTGCGATCGTTTGTGCAAAGGCTGGAGACAACCGCACGCTTACTGTAAATATGAGTGAAAATAATGCAGCAATCATTACGACTTGAACGACTTTTTTTCTTCGACGTCGCTGTATACGATATTTTTGAACAGCATGCGAATGTGCTTGTTCAAGCTGCTCTTTTGGCACAGCTATTTTCGAAAGCTCTTGCTCTAACTGCTGTAGTTTCTCATCCATTTACATATCCCCCTTTAATAAAATACGAAGCCTCTTCAAAGTCGCATGGAGCCTAGATTTCACAGTACCTTCTGGAATATTTTGACGTAGCGCAATATCTTTATTTTTAAGATCCTGAAAATATTTTAAGTAAATGAGCTCTTGTTCTTCAATTGGAAGCTGCGCAATCACATCACTCATTTCAAATGTGTGGTTATCAACTGTCGCTTGCTCGGTTAAGTTGTCAGACACAACTATATTTCTTTGCTTCTTTTTCATATCTAAGCAAATATTAATCAATACCCTCACAAGCCATGTACCGATATAATCAGGCTCCCTTAATTTATGTAGATTTTTTAAGACACGGTACGTTAGCTCTTGGTAAGCATCTAGTGCATCTTGTTCATTGCGCAAATACGAATAGGCAATTCTATACAAACGTTCTTCATTCTGTTTAAGTAGTTGCAATATTTCCTGTTCATCCATAAAAAGCACCTCCTCATTTATTAGACTGTGTATAACAGGAAATCGTTCAATTAAAATAAAAAAAGTCCGCAGCTGCGAACTTTATTTGGAAAACTTAGCTACTACTAAATGAACAAGCTCAAAATCGGAAAAATCCTCGATAAAATCTGCACGGCGTTCACCTATACTTGTCGACATACTATGCGTATTGCCGTACACAAATGAAGCAATAACCATTTCTTCTTCTGTCATTGTCATTTCCCCAGAAAATTGAGGGCCCCACATAGAAAGTTGAGCACCATTTAATAATTCGCCACTACCTGTAACAGAACCAGATTCAGAAGTAATAATTCCTTTGATGTGCTTATTTTAATGTGTATCATCATTACTAAACATTGTAATTGCTATATATCCTTCACCAGCTGCCACGCCACCAATGCTAAAAACAGGATTTTCAGCACGTTGACCGTAGCGATATTCTTTTGTTTCGTATTTAATAAAAATAGATTCCTCAGTTAATGCACTAATTAATTTATATTCTGGCGATGATGGTTCTACTGGAAAAATAATATTCGCTCGCTCTGAACAACCCGAAATTAACAGTAAAATCAATAAACCTACTAATTTTTTCACTACACCACCTCACTTATATTTTATATCAAATTGGATATTAACACCCATTTTATAGTATAACAGTTCAAATTAACCACCATTATAAACCTACCCTTTACTTAAATATGTATTTAATATTCTAATTAGCAAAAAAGTGATAATAGCAAAAATCACATAGATTCCAGTAAACATTTTTAAATTTATATAAATCAATAAGAGACAAGCTAAGAACAGTTCATCAGTACTTAGCTCGCTTTACAAAACCTTAAAATAGTACCATCTCTCTCTTCTCATATCGCACTAATTCACCTTTTTCATAAGTATAAACATGTTCAACTGGTGATGTTTCATGTAGCGCTATAGGTAAAAATTGTTGCAGCATTTCACTCACTCCGCGGTTCCGAGGGTGCATTAGCCAATCGATTTTTTTCCAGTCTAATATACCTTCAGCCGTTTTTTGTGGTGTTTCATATGTAAAGTTTTGTGCTACTTCTATTAAAAACAAATCCATCCCTGTAGTTTGATGCTCTTCTATCCATGTGACTGCACCTTTGTTTTGCGTGTTTGAAGTAAGAACTTGAATACCCGTTTCTTCCATAATTTCACGGATAGCGCATTGAATAGCCGTCTCCCCATGTTCCGTCTTCCCTCCGACACCATTCCACATACCTAAGTTCGGGGTTTTTTCACGATTTAACATAAGTAGTTCTTCTGAGCGTTTTATAAAACATAGTGTTTGATTGTACATTATACGATTCCCTCCACCTATAAATTTACTATAAATTCGGAAAAAATGTTGATATAATTTTAAAGGGGGTGTAAATAAATGTCATATTTCAAATTTGAAGTAGATGGAGAAAGTAAAAACACATTAACTGAGCGTGAAGAAAAAATTATCCAAAATGCGATTTTAAATTTAGCGGCGATGACCAATGCCTTACTCATAGGCAAAGGCGTTATGCTAAACCCGCCAGATGAAGGGAAACTTGGCATTACTTTTGCTTATCCTGAAGCGATTTCTGCGGAGCAAGAACTGGAAATTCAAGAAGCTCTCATAAAAAAATTAGATACATTTTTCCAAATGAGTGAGCTTACTTTAGCAACTACATTGAAAAACTAAGGTTTCTAACAGTGGTAATATTATTATTGCCACTGTTAGTTAGTGAAGTAGTAACTATATTCATCAGCGCTCCCCCTACCCTTCCTGTAACCTCAATTTCTACATAATTTCACCTCACTCAATTCCTCTACTTCTTGTCCATTAACTTGTAAAACGGATCTCCTAAGGTCATTTGGAAATTTCATCGTCGATTACCGAAAACAAAAATTGTAAAATCTGTTTACCTTTTCAGCAGTCAATCGTTATACATGTAGGAGGGTTGGTATGAATGAACAAATTAGCAAGCAATTACAAGTAAAGCTACTCGCTGTTTATAAAACGTTGTTGAAAATGGGTGCTCGAAAAGAAGATGCGGAAGATATAGTACAAGAAACTGCGATCCAGTTTATTCAATATATCGACGGCATTACTCCTAACGATGCGAGCGCTTGGCTATATAAAGTAGCAATACATAAATACTATGACTCGTTAAAAAAAGAAAAATCTCAGCAAGCCTATTTAATTACGTTTCGCTTAGACGATTTACTTGATTGCGATACACCCGAGAAAATTATGCTGCAGCAAGAGCTACAGCATGACATTGTGAAGCAACTTAGGCGCATGTCTGAAAAAGAAGCGAGGCTACTTATACTGAAATATAGCGCCGATTTGTCTTTAAAGGACATCGCAAAGTTAACGGGCACAACGGATAAAACAGTGAAAACGCAGCTAGCACGTGCAAAAGAGAAATTAAAACAATTATTAAAGGAGGCGCAAAATGGAGGAAAAATCGATTTTTGAACAGGATGAGCAGTTTTCAAGCTTAGTAAAATCTGCAAAACGAAAATCATTAAAACGAACAATTGTCGTTTCAGTAATCGTAACGGCTATCACCCTTTTTCTTTTATGGGCTTTACTCTATATTAGTATCTATTTTATGTATGAAAGAATGGAAGCACAAATTGAAGAGTCCTATGAATCTAACTACTTTTTAGGAGCAAATGTTGAAACACTTGGAACGAGCTATGACCATTTTTTCGTAGCTGGCACAACAACGACATCATTTTATAAGCAAGTCGGACCCCACCTAATTGATTGGAATACATCGAAACACTTTTATACGATTTTAGGAACGAAAACAATAATGCAAACGGGCAATGCATTCGGTGTAAATAATCAAATGTATCAAAATAATCAACAATTAATGTCTTTCCATATTCCGGAAGAAGAAACGAGTAAAAATGATTTAGATTATATTAAAGCGTTACCGGATTATTATAATATTGAAGTGGCCGTATCGTTTAAGGAAGAATTATCTTTGGAAGAAATGTGGGAACACTTCCCTACCGCGCAATGGGCTTGGATCATTCAAAACGGCTTGCGTAACAATATAGCCGAAGAAAAAAAACGCGATGAAGAAATGAAAAAAGAGTCTGGTAATAATTTCCCACCCTTTTTAGAAACAGATTACAGCGAGATTTATGAGTTTAACGCGTATGGGCTCCCTATTATCCGTAATGATTTTATTACTAATAATCCATACGAATCCGCGCAAATTTACAAAGATCAAGCAAATTTCATAAAAGGCTATGAAGCAGAGATTATGCGACAAACTATTGGCGACATTTCTGTTGAAGATTGGAAGGTTGCTGGAGTTGTATTAACAGGGAAACAAGCAGATATTCTACCTTATTTACAGCAAAACGATGTACGCACAGTACGAATCGGCGTTGTCGTACCATACTAAGGGGCGTTATTATGCGAATCATGGTTTCTTTTTTGCTTACCGGGCTAGCTATTTTCGGAACTTTCGGCTTACGATTTAATGAATTCCCAAACAAATTCTTAATTATTGCGGCGCTTGTTTTAGGGCTACATCTTGCAGGGGTGGTGTTGATTCAATTGACACAAAAGCAAGCTGCCACGCAAATTATTAGCTATTTAACACTATTTTTATTAATACTGTTGGTCCCATGTTTTGCCACGTTGATTGAGTTTACAAAACCAATGTCTGTGACAAAATGGACTCGCTATTTGATTACATTTCCAGCCGCATATATTATTCTATTTATTACTGTAGTTGCGTCATATCGGTATTACTTTATAGAAAAAGCATAGGGAATAGACACATTTGCTACGTGTGAATGTGTCTTATTTTTTGTTGAGATAAATACTTTTTCGGATTAGATAAATAATGGCCTAGAAATAATAAATAACTTACGAAATTGGAAAAATAACTTCAAGCATTCGATAAATCCCTTGGAAAAGAAAATAAAAATTCTTCCCTTTCATCCGTTATGTAATGACGTTTGCGCCTTACACTCATAAAAGGGAATAATCGAATAAAAATAACAACCTACTTATTAATTTTTTTATATATTTTTTCTATTAATTCTGAAAATATTTTATTATTTTCTGCTGAATCATCAGAGAAACATTCTTCTTTATCATTAAAATGTATTTCCGTAAAATCATGTTCTACATCATCGACTGTAACAGCGCCTGTAACGCTTGTCGGGATTTCTTCTTCTGCTATTTTTGTACCTTCACTATTGTAATAATTATAAGTTTTAATTCCAGCCGATTCTTTTGATTCCCATCCAAAATCAAGCGGAGAACTTGTTGTGATGATGTTTTGGTCGTCGAAACGGAAATTCAGATTACGGTCTTCTAGCTCTAGTGCTGGCGCTCCCTCTACTTCATAGAAAACATATGCACAGGCTTTAGGTTCTGCTGAAAAATGGTAGTTAACCTGTTTTGCAACATCGTCTGACTCCCTATCGCTGCAACCAAACAAACAAAGTGCTGATAATAAAATAAGTGATTTTTTCATATGTATTTTCTCCATTCTTAGATGTACTATTATTTTACCACGTTTTACTTACTGCTAATAATAAAATTGGGAACAAAGGAATCCTTCTTAATTAATTTTAATATGCTTAAAGAAGTCTGTTGTGAATGGATATTCAGTCATTATGTTGGCGCTAGTTTCTTGTATTGTATCAGAGGCACTTATGTTTATTGGAGGATAAAAAGGACCTACTTTGTTAAGTCGGTCCTTTTTTCTGTGATTATGAATTTAATAGTGATTACTTTTGCGTTTTAGTAAAAAATATTATATGAGATTTCACTGTTTGCACCTCACAAGTAAACCCGAGCAGTATTATCGCTGCTCGGGTTTTTTCACTATAGTTTAAAATATTGCGTAATAGTCCCCTTACAATCCTTAACGACAACTTCAGCAAATGCACCATTAATAAAAGTCAATTGTGGTGGCATATGTCCACAGTCAATATCGTAAATAATGGGTATGTTTAATGCCTGTGCTAACTCGCCATAAACATCCTCAGCCGTATAGCCATCTACTGCCTGATTTGCAGCACTCCTGCCAAACATAATAGCACTACAATTTGTGAACCATCCCGCATATTGCATTTGCACTAAGCTTCTGCGTAATTCCGTCACTGATAGCTCACAATTTTCAAAGTACCAAAGGATTGGCTCATTCTTAATGATTTCCTGCTGAAATTGCGCCACATTTCCATAAGGTGTTCCAATTAAATGCCTTATGACATCAACACACCCACCTAGTAATCGGCCAGATACGTTTTCAGCTTGACCGGATACTGTTTTCCAAATCGTCGGCTCTATTAAATGAAAAACACATGGAGATGGTGTATCATGCTTCCATTGACTTTGAAATTTCTCTGACGATTTCTGAACAATTTGCTCTCCTTTTTTTACGCGAATCAGAATAGTCGCCACGTAAATCAATTAAATTCGTACCATGAGCAGTTGCTATTCCAGTTGTTAATGTTGTAGCTAGAAGCATTGTACTCATATCTGAATAGCCAAGTATCCATTTTTCTCGCATAGCATCGAAATTAACAAACTGCAACATTTCAATTAATAGCTCTCCGCCCCACGGAGGAATAATGCAATCAATTTCATCACTTGCAATCATGTCATTCCATTCTTTAGCGCGGACTTGTGCTGGAGCAGACTTCGCTTTATGTTGCATCCAAGACGATTCACCGATAACTGTTACATACCCTTTCTCTGACATTCTCGTACATGCAGTATTAAGCAGTGGATGGAATACTTCTTCAACGCCTGAAGAAGGTGCAGTTACGCCAATAACCGCTTTCTGTTTTAAATAAGGATAACGGATCAACTTCAACACTCCCTTTACATGTAAAAATATTGTAATTAAGTTATAATAGCACAAATACAAAGTGCTCACTACGGGTATTCAAAATTTCGTGAATATACTTGTATTAGTCATATTAATTACAAGATGCAAACATCATTTTTAGAAGGAGTGATTTTGAAATATGAATAATATTTTGAAGAGATTTGGGTTATTGCTACTATTAAGCGTTATTTTTCTTGCGGGCTGCCAAGAAGATGATAAAAGCAATACCGATAGTGACATTATGAGTTTTGATTCAGATTCATTCACAGTTGAAAACGAAAAGTTTTATCTATACGGTATAACATTAGATGACTCGAAGGCCAAAGTTATCGAACACTTAGGAAGTAATTATGAGGACGTTATGAATCTCGAGTTATCAACATCTGAAGCTACAGATTCAGCAATTCAATATAATAATGGGAGTGTAATAATCTTATTTAATAAAGACGAAGTAGTTAGAGGCATTTATATAGATAATATCCAACAATCTGATTTTGACAAAATATATAATTCTTATGATGGATTTAAATACGAAGAATTTACTAAACAAGAGGATAAATACGATCCAAACAACATAGGTTTTATTTACTCAGAAAAAGCCGATCATTTATTGACAGCTAAATATGATAATAAACGAATTTTGATGGTGCGATTAAAATCTCCTGACCCAAATTTCAATGAATTGTTGGAATATATAAATAATCAGCAAAAACAATAATTCAATTTCAATGAACACCCTATTACTCATTTTGGGGAACAACTAAAATTTTTTATAGTGGCAATGTGACATTATCTAAAAATCCCAAAACAACAACAAAAACCATATTATGGTATAATTTTAATTAGTTTACATCTAATTATGTTCTGCGTTAACGTGTTGGGAATGACCATTCATTCCCCTGCTGACGACTGTCGAAATCGAGTTTTTTTTGGAGGGATGTTCTTATGAAAAAGATAATTGGATTAAGTTTTATTCTATTTTCGGGTATCACGTTATACGGATGTTCCGATATAATAGAAAATTCTTTAGATTCAAGTGATAAAGCTTATTATGAAATTGCTACTCAACAAGAAACTGGAAACGGAAGTATTGAATTATTAACACCAACAATTACAACAAAAGATAATCAATTAGAATTTATAACTGAGGGAATTGATGAAAATAAAATGACCTTTATTTTTATTGCCAATAAAAAAGTATTTGAACAAAAAATAAAAAATGATAAATCCTACAAACTTAACATTAAGGGTATCAAAGATGCTCATTTGACTGACTACAAGCCAAAAGTTCAACTTATACAAACTAAAGATGATACTGAAAATGGAGACATAGTAACCTTTAAACAAGTTAGATATACAGTTAAAAAAGATTAGTTTTATAGTTATTTAATTCCCACCACTTCTATCAATCGCTTGTAACTATGGTTTCACAACATTAGCTTGGGCATAGGGCACTTCAACTTTAAATAAAATTATAAAATGAGGGGGCTATAATTTGGTAGATAAATATTTAGCAAGGTATATAAGCTTTGGTGGAATTGTAGGCTTATTTTTCGGTGGTATGTGGGAAGGAATTAGTGCAATGGTTTTAATTTATATCGCTCAAAAGCTAGAGTATCTTACACGACATTCTAAAGTCAGTTAATGATATAAAGTACATCGGCTTAGAATTAAGAAATTATTAAGAAGATACTTCAATAACTGAAGTATCTTCACATTCCATTCCTCAAATGGGTTCGTCCTTAAAGACTTACATAAATCGGTTTAATATTCTTCATCAATAAAATTGCATTTAATATTTAGGTCATCCATATCATCTTCACTTGCTACCATCGCAAAAATTTTACAGTTACCACAAGTTTTACATTCAAATAAATACCTTACTTGCTCTTGAATTGGATAATCTTCTATTTCAATTTTCATTGTTTGAAAATACCATTGTCCGTTTTCACAAACATCACACTTTAATTGTTTATCCCAAATTTTCACTTCACAAAGTTTAAAAACGATAATCACTCTCCCATGTTAATTATAGATTTAATAAACACGCCATAGAACTTTTTTATCGCTAAATAATATTTAAAATTTACAAAGATACACAACATTTAACTTTTCAAAAAGTGTTCTAGTTATTTCACCAAAGCCTTTCAACTTGTACGAGCTGATTTTCTTCAAAAGTACATTTATAAATATCCGGCATTTTTAGTTGCTGCCAAAAAGCAATGTTATATTTTGTATCATAATAATTCATCATTAATACAAAAATATTGCCATGTGTACCGATGACGATATTTTCATCTTTATGGTCAGAAAGTATTTGTTGAAGTACTTGGACCGCTCTTTTTTGAGCAGTAACATTCGACTCCCCGCCTTCAAAAGAGAAATTGGGATTTTCCCAAACTTTTAATATTGCATCATTGAAATTCTCAACTGGTACAGCACTTAAAATACGCTCTTTTAAATTATCATGTAGAAAAATTTTCTTATTAAAGTGCGTTGCTATTCCTTCTACCGTTTGGATTGCTCGCTTATAAGGACTCGAAAATACGATATCCACTTCCTCAGATTTCATTAATTCTGTCACTCTTTTCGTATCTTGCCAGCCTTGCTCTGATAACGGCCGATTTAATTCATCTGGGGAGTATGTAGAATGCGCATGTCTTATAAAATATACAATCGTCAACAGAACCCACCTCTTTCCAAAGTATCGAAATATCGTTTTTTTACTTGATTCAATCTCTTTTATAAATGATCAGACTTTGTTTTAAAACCACATTTTGTTATGTAACTCACTTAATTCAATATTAGTATTTTTATAAAACGAATCTGGAAATCCTATTTGGTTACTTTCATCTATAATTTTTTTCACTACAGTCTGGCCGCTTTGCTGAATTATATAATTAATAGCGAAATGTGATTGGATATATAATTGTGAAGATTTTTTTCTATACTTTGCCCATTCTCTTCTTGTATTTAAAACAGTAAAATCTATTATTTTCTCTGTCGGGACTATTGGTGATCCCCCCTCCATAGTAATTGCTACATAATCCGCTATCCCCTCATCAAACCATTTAGGAACTGATGATAAACTATTATATTTTATATAACTTGTTAAGTAATAATGGGTATATTCATGCCGTAAATATCTAATGAAATTTCCCTTATTAAATTCAGGAAAAAAATCTTCTGTTAAGGATAATGCAATTGTATTTGATTTAGGATCGAAGAATGCACCGATATTTTCTAGATTTGTGTGTTTTCTTAAATCTTTTATATCCTTAAATATGATTATATTTAATTCAGCTTTTGTTACAGAACCGAGTAAATTATATAATTGGGTATCTAATGTATTTATCTCTTCCAGAAGAAATTCATATAAATCTGTATTTGTTAAATTAAATATTTTAGTATGATCAACAATCGTATACGCATTATTTGCTAAAATCTTCTCTATTGAAGCGGAGTTTTTCAACATGAAAACACTACCAATAAGAAAAGTAATACTAACACTTGCGAGAAAAACTCTTCTGTTAATTTTCATTTGTAAACTCCTTCTAGTAAGTTAATCAATTTAATAATTAACTCTCACACAAATATTTTCGTTCTGCTTGGGGAGACACTCCTTTTTGTGCCTCAAAACCCTTGTGGAAGTATATTGATGAAATTGACTCGAATATAATAATTCGGACAACTAGTTATAGCATAACCCTTTTACTTTTCATAAAAAGACCACCCAAATTTGACACATTATCCCAACAATTATACAGTAAAAAATTGTATTACGAGGAGTATAATAAAAGAAATAGAAAAAACAGATTGTGAGGAGATTTCTATGACTATAAGTAAACGTAAGGAAACTTTGTGGCTGTTATTATTCACGTTAATACTTTCAAGCAATTTTGCCATTTATAATACAACGTTTGGACGCAGCATTCTACCTGCAGAAACTAATGGAGTTGTACTCGGCTCGTTAATTGATTTAATCATTGTTGCACCAATCGTTTTCATAATTGCGAAAAAGAAATATAACATTAAATGGTTGATAGGGCTAAGTGCAATTGGTTGTATACTTGCCCGATTCATAATTCCACAACAACTTTTAGAACCTTATATTGCTTTTACATGGATTGGTATTGCAGTTGAACTATGTATTGTTGGTTTTGAATTAATCCTTATTTTTTCATTTATTCGGTATATGCCAAAAATCATTCAAGCTGTTCGTGTCAGTAATGCACCGCTGCTCTTTGCATTCCCACAAGCTGTCGATACGCATGTACAGAAAAATCCGATTATCCATGTGTTATGTTCAGAGTTATTAATGTTTTACTACGGGCTATTTAGCTGGCGAAAAACGGCACCAAAAGGCTTTACTTTGCATACAAAAACGAGCTATGTGGCATTTCAAATAATGATGATTCACGCAATTGTTATTGAAACTCTTGGTATACATTGGTGGTTGCATAGCAAATATCCAATCGTATCATTAGTTCTACTAGTCCTGAATATTTACTCAGTTCTTTTCTTCATAGCTGATATTCAAGCAGTACGTTTAAACCCAGCAAAAATTCAGAACGGCACGCTTTTCCTATCTATGGGATTAATGAAACGAACTGAAATTCAGCTCGATCAAATTGCTGAAATTATTGTTGACCAAAATGTTTTACAACAAAAGCTATCAAAGCATACAGCACAATTTATAGCGAAGGATTTTGAAACACCGAAACCGAGTATGCTATTAAAAATGAAAACACCGATTACGGTTTTTCATCCATTCGGAATGGAAAAACAATATTCGGAAGTTGCCATTTTAGTCGATGAACCAACAGCCTTTATCCAAGCAATTTCATAAGAACGGAGCTGCTCTTAGTTTAATTCGTTGTAATAGACCGCTAATTCTAGTTTGAATTAGCGGTCTTATTACATCATCGATCTCTTATTCAATTAGATTTTTTATATAATCAGCAGCCGCCTGATTTATACTTCTATATTCAACGTTTTCCCAACTCTCACTAGCACGATTACCAATTATTGCGCCTTCATCGGTAAACCATACTTTCGAATCAATTAATCCAGTCGATTGCTTTGGACTACTCATTTCAATAAATAAATCAGGACGGTTCATATTAATCTCAGTATTTTCAGTAGGAATACTCTGCAAATAAATCATCATTATATTATCTATAATTACTTGATTTTGTGCATCTGTAATAATCTTTTTATAGTCGACTTGCCCACTATTCTCACCGTTTTCAACGCCTATTTTAATTTCCCTCGTTATTGTTTCAGATGTCATTTTGCCGATTAAAAATCCACCCGAAAAAAATAGCAATGCGGTAATAATTATATATAGGATGTTTTTTTTCATATTCTAATCCCTCCTAATATTCGGTGTACAAGGATTGTAAATTGATTTTCAATTAAAGAAGTATTACATATACATGTTTGTGTCCATTTTGTTAAAGATGTATTTTACATATTGCTTTAATTGATGATTAGGCATATATTTATCACGAAAGGACGTGTTCAACATGTTAGATCAACATACAATCAACGTTATTAAATCAACAGTACCAGTTTTAGAAGTACACGGAGTAGCCATTACAAAAACTTTTTATAGTAATTTATTTAGAGATAATCCATCATTATTAAATATTTTTAACCATACAAACCAATCAAAAGGTCGTCAACAAACTGCTTTAGCGAACACAGTTTATGCGGCAGCTAAGCATATCGACAACTTAGAGCCAATCGTACCGGTAGTCGTACAAATTGCACACAAACACGTGAGTCTTGGCGTTTTACCAGAGCATTACCCAATTGTAGGTCAATATTTACTTGGCGCTATTAAAGAAGTTTTAGGTGATGCTGCAACAGACGAAATCATTGATGCATGGGCGAAAGCATATGGAGTAATCGCAGACATCTTCATTTCAGTGGAAGAGGATTTATATAAAGCGGCTGAGCAAAACGGTGGCTGGCGTGCATTTAAGCAATTTAAAGTTGCTCGCAAAGTACAAGAAAGTGCGGATGTAACATCATTCTACTTAACACCAGTAGACGGCTCAAAAGTACCTGCATATAAACCAGGTCAATACGTATCGATCCGTGTAACAGCACCTGGTGAAGAGTATATGTTAAATCGTCAATATACATTATCTCAGCCAAGTAATGCACAGGAATTCCGCATTTCTGTAAAACGTGAAAGCGAGAATAATCCAAAAGGTAAAGTATCAAACTTTTTACACGATGCTAAAGAAGGCACTGTTATTGACGTAAGTGCTCCAGCTGGTGTATTCACATACGAACCAACAAACGCACCTGTATTATTCATTAGTGGTGGTATTGGTGTAACACCGTTAAATGCGATGTTCCAAACAATTGAAAACAAAGAAAACGTGACATTCATTCAATGTGCACGTAACGAAAATGTCCTTGCTTTCCACGAAGCAATCCAAAATAAAATGAACTCACTAAATGGTCCAACTGGTTTACGTAAGCTATTCAGTTCGTTCAAAAAAGACAGCAATCCGCATCACAAAGTGCTATACTCTGACAACAACGAGTATATCAGCTCTAACGTGTTGCGCCCTATCTTAACAACAGATACGCAAGTGTACATTTGCGGACCAATAGCATTTATGGAAGCAGCGATTAACGCTTTACATGAATGCAATATTCCAGACAGCCAAATTCATTTTGAATTCTTCGGCCCTGCAATGCAGTTGAATACTAAGTAAGAATGGACTAGCCCAGCGTAAAGTATGGGCTAGTTTTTTTGGGGGGTTTTTGTCTTTATACAATGGGATTTACCAAACTAAAGCAGCCATTAGCACAATAAAAATAAAATAGCAGTTATTTTACTGTAAAGCCTAGTATTGAAATCAATTGTTTTTCAGGTTCATAATAATCTTTTTGATTATTTAGTTCGTCCAATAGTATAAATGCGCTTAAAATATATTCTCCGCTATTAGCTGCCACAATTTCTCTACTTTCTTGGTTCAATAATTCTTTATTCCAACGAAACTCTTGTTCAATTGTTTCATTTGCACCTAATTGCACGAGAACATAATCATAGAATGATCGTTCTTTTATATTTGGGATATCTTGAGTATTTTGTGGATTTAGTAATTGCCATAACGTTTGATTTTTTCTTTCAACCATTACAGCAGTAATCCCTTCTTCTGTATCTTTCGGGATTGGTACAAAGATTTCCTTTTGGGCATTATTATGATTTGTTAAAATTACTTTCGCAACGACTTCATCATCAGGAGATATGTCTTGTTTATTAATTATTAATTTCAATTCTATTCCTTCCATTTCGTTAGTTGCTCTGTTTTCTGCTGGAGAACAAGCTGACAAGATTAGTGATAATATAAAAATATATAATATTACATACTTTTTCAAATTCATTATTATTATATCCCCCCTCTATATTGGGAATTATACTTTACTTGGTTTAACAAAATATAATCGTATAGCAGACAATAATACAAAAATGCCATTTAAAATGTACAATCCAGTAAAAAAGACCGTTAAGATCCCAGCTCCCCAGCCGCCCTCATCGAAAATTAAGACAAATGATAGTGTCCCAAAGTAAATAAGCGGAGTGAATAAGAGAAAAATAATACCCGCCAAAATCCTTTTTTTAATATTATGTCGAGAAAATTTGAATGTATAAAAGTTGATTATGCCAAAAATAATAATTTCTAAAATAGTGGTTACTAACAAAACAACTGTATCAGACATTTAGCATCACCTTTCACAACATGTTATTTTGTTAATTTTACAATATGCATTTATGATTAAATTTTTTAGTTTAGAACAGGCATCCTTCAGTCGCTATTTACTTACTGTAGTACTTTAGTGATTTATACTACAGAGGAATTGAGACAACCTCAAAAGTGTTCGAGTTATTTTGTAACTAGCTCTCTATCCGACTAAAAAAGTAATAAATATCTTTAAAATTAATAATCAGAAAATAGTATGTAGCTTTCATTATCTTCGCAGTCGTTCAGTAAATAATCAGTTCGACTACCCACTTCTACCGCATTTAACTGTCGACAACTAGTCTTTAGCAAATCTTCTGCCGTGTAAGGATCTTCGGTACTATCGACTGTCAATGCGATTTTATCATCTGCATAAGCGACATCAACATAAATCGGTGCACCTTCAATTGTATGTTCAATAATTCTCACTTGGTCGCGCTTTTCTATTTCTACATTATCGTAAAACGCGTAAAATCGCTCAATATTATCAATGCCATTTGCATTTTTAGTTATAATATCCTCGGCAAATAGCGCATATGTATGATTATTTGTAGTCGACAGTTGTTCCGAACATGCTGCCAATATAAAACTGCACGCCGCTAAAGCCCATAAACGTTTCATCAGAACGCCCCCTTTACTATATAGACGGGCGACTAAGTAAAAAAGTTACAAAAATGGTATAAATCTAATTTGCGTATATTTTCCGTTTCGGCTTGACGCTTTTCCAAGGGCGTTTGATGAATCATAATACATTTGAGCTGTATTTTTACTATATGAAAGGGAAGCAATAGGAAAAGGGGGCGTCCTAAATTTCGGACACCCCCTTCACTACTCAACGATTATTTTGTGTACGTTAATACGGCGTTTTTGTTAAAACGTTTTAAAGCTTGTGTTGCTTCACCTTTAGTAGTGTACTCAAAAATGCGAATATCCTTTTGCTCAAATACAGTAATGACCCACATAATTCATTCTCCTTTATAATCACTTTTGTAATATAACAGTTTCTGAAAACTAAACGACACTCTTTAATTGTCCTATAACAACGCCTTACTAAAATCTATTCTACTCAGTATATATAAAAAAGAAAGCGATTTGTGAAACACTTCACACACTGTTCATATTCAAAACGCTTTCATTGAACAAATTGTGAAAACACATATTTTACTGGTCTAAAACCCAATGCTCTGCATAGTTCAGTTAATCAATAAGCATGTGCAAATCCCCTTTTCCTCTGCTTGGCAATTAAAAAATGTATTTATCCAATTTTGCTTTCCGACTTAACAATGATTTAGCATTCTGTTAATTTATTTGTCAAAGCAATCGCGCTAGCGCACGAGACGCACAAGCCAGTGGTACTGTCTTGTACGACTCGTTTTTGCGCTTCATGCAAGGCGAGATTGATACTAGGTTTTCCTTCTGCATCTATTGATATATAGCATCTCATAAAGTAGTAGCCGTATTTTCGATAGGAAAATTTTTTTATTCGTCGGGCTATGCGTGCGGTACAAACGCGTGGAATGAGACTAATATGCATTATACGGAATGTCACGCCATCCTATTTCTGTAGAGCATTTTTAAATAAAGCATAGTATTAGAGTAGGAACAATAATAAGGGGGTATTTCATTGTATTATTTGAACAATAACCCACATCCACTCCCATCACCACGAGAACTAACCGTTACAGGTAATGGCAAGGTGAATGCAAAAGCAAGTTATGTCCAAGTGCAATTAGAAGTTATTACTAAAGGAGAAGACGTGAGTAAACCGCAGCAGGAAAATGCCATTATTATGAATCGTGTCATACAATCCATTTTAGAACTCAATATTCCAAGAGAAGATATTCAAACAGTTGCGTATAATATAGCTCCGATTTATGAATACATTGAAGGTAAGCAAATATTTAAGGGATATGAAGTTTCGAATGCAATTAATGTAAAAATAAAAGATATTAGTCAAGTTGGAACGGTTATCGATACAGCAGTAGAAAATGGTACGAATCGAGTTTCTGCCATTCAATTTCAAATTGAAAATGCGGATTTATATTATCAACAAGCACTTAGTGTGGCTCTTCAAAATGCACAAATGAAAGCAGCGACAATAGCAAAAACTATGCAATTAAATTTGCATCCTCAACCAATTGAAATTGTAGAAGAAAACGCGGGAGGACCTGTGTTGTACAAATCGGTCGCAATGGCAGAGCAAAATATTTCAACACCAATAGAACAAGGGCAAATGACTATTCATGCTACTGTCCGAGTGAAATATCAATATTAAATAAATTAAATAGAATTCATAATGCCCGCAAAATAGTTAACCTGGACGTACTGTATAAGCATTTCTTTCTTACCCTATACTGTTGGTGAAAAGGAGTGACTACAGGTGAATTCCGATAAACAAAGAAAGATACATGTATTGCTACTGAGCATTGTTACGATTGTTTTCATATGGTCAATAATTAAACCTAAATCATATTTGGATTGGCTCGCAGAAGTAAGTCCAGCCGTTGTTATTATTATAATTATGATTGCAACATATAAAAAATTTAGGTTTACTACTCTCTCTTATATTATTATCGCCTTATTGGCCATCCTCACCTTTATAGGTGGTCATTACACTTACTCTGAGGTCCCTCTTTTTAATTGGATAAAAGATGAATTTGATTTACAAAGAAATAACTATGATCGATTAGGTCATTTCCTAAAAGGCTTAGGGGCTATTGTCGTAAGAGAAATATTATTGAGTTTTACCCCATTGAAAAAAGGCGCTTGGCTATCTAGTATTACGATAAGTATCATGCTAGCCATCGCCGCGCTGTATGAAATTATCGAATGGCTAAGTACGAAAGTTTCGAAAGGTGGGCAAGGATCTAAAGATTTTTTAGGTATGCAAGGAGATATATGGGATGCGCAATGGGACATGTTCTTAGAGTTAGTAGGATCCATTCTGACAATCATTATTTTTACAAAACTGCATGATAAACTGTTACGAAAGAAATCTGATCAAACGAAATAAGGTTACATCGCTAAAACCCGTTTTTGCATAAAATAGTTGCTGGTAGGTTTTTCAGTTTTTTGCTCAAAATACTAAAAAGTCGTTCTTGGGACAGTTTCACTATCACGCCAAGAACGACTTTTCATGTCTTCCAGTTGCTTATATCCGTTATTAACTCTGGTGTTTTTCCAAAAATTCTAACATTAGGCTATATACTTTGATTTCATTTTCTTTCTTAGAGAAACCGTGACCTTCGTCTTCCAATACAAGGTATTCAACGTCGCGTCCTTTTTCTTTTAACTTTGCCACGATTTGATCGGACTCTTCCCTAACGACACGCGGATCTTTTGCACCTTGAATGACTAACATTGGTTTCACCATTGGGGACTCTAGTTCTTCCATTCTTCCCTAACAAAGGCTATTGCACTTTCAATAGTTATGACGTTTTTCTTGAGCCAACTTTCACCCATTTCTCTTACCAACGAGTGAATAAAGCCAATTCTACTAACAATATTCACATAATCCAGTAATACAATAATAACACCATCATTTAACCCTAAATTTTGTAAATCCTTTACCAATTCTATGTCATCCTGAGAAACAACATCATTGCGATTTTTAAGATAATCAATTGGTGTTAAAGAATTAACTTGTTTTATATACCATTCGACGTAACTCATTCCTGTTTTAGTTATAAACTCTTCTTCTTTTTTTGCATTCCATTCCTCAATTGTTATTCCGTGAATTTCTTTAAAACGTTCTTCAGCAGTCGTGCCGTGTATTACTTTTCCATTTATCCCCTTATACCGATTTTTATCTTTACTCAATCCATTTCCCCCCCTTTTCGAACTTATTTCTTATTGAACTAATCTGCCCTGTTAGCTTAAGTACATTGTTTCACAAACTCACATCAAGATTAACATAAAATCCCGTCTTTAATTTAGAAGTGTTATTCAATTAAATTGCCCAATTGCTGAAATAGGCACAATTCATCTTTAAGAATTGCGCCCGTTTGTGGAATATCAAGATAGCGATTTCTGACTTTTGCTTGTTAAACTAAAGCTCCCGTTAGTAGAAGAAATTAGTATGATATCAGAAGAGGAGGAACCAAAGTTTGGCTTGCTCATATGTCTCCCGCATCCTGCCAATTACCTAATAGCTCTTCGAAAAAAAGTCGCGGTGCAGATTGCTGGTCACTTCGTAGCTGGCTTTTTGCCACAGCCATAATATTTAACTTCGGAACAATAAAAATATATTGTCCATAAATTCCATTAGCATAATAATAATCAATCGAGGTGTTAGTATTAGTATTTTCATAAGTCCATAGCTGATATCCATATCCATATATTCCTTCTTTTGTGATTGTAGTTTGTTTATATGGTCTTTTTGCCTGAATGAGCCAGTTGGATGAAATCACCTGATTTGAATTAAATCGCCCTTCGTTTAAAAATAATAATCCAATCTTCACCATATCCTCTAGATTTAATGAAATACTGAAACCACCCTCGTAAATTCCTTGTGGGTCCTTTTGCCAAGTGTATTTATTTATCCCTAATGGACGGAATAGATATTTTTCAGCAAATGAAGCGGTAGACATTCCAGAAACTTTTTGTATTATCGCACTGAGTAAATGAGAGTCTCCTGAATTATACTGAAAAGTTGAACCAGGTTTATGTATAATTGGTTGTCCTAGTATAAATTTAACCCAATTTTTTGATCCTTGGTATTTCCCAACTTTTAACCCCGAAGTCATGGTCAGCAAATGAAATATTGTAATTTCTTTCTTTTGCGGATCGTTAAACTCTAAGTTTTCTGGAAAATAGTTTTGAATTGGTTCGTGAATATTTTTTATTAATCCTTTATCAACCATAATTCCAATTAATATAGAAACAATGCTCTTTGTAATGGAATAAACCTTTGACGGCTTTTCTATAACCTTTTTATTCTTTAAATATTCGAATATCCGTGTATTCCCTTTATAAATGACAAATGCTTCAATTCTAATACTTTTAAGTTTCTTTTCTAACTCATTAAAAGATATTTTACTCATATCTCTAACCCCTTCCAAAAACAATACTAAATATTCTCCTTTTATAACTTATTTCCTGCTTAATTATGCTAACCTGCCCCGATTGCTTAAGGACATTAGTTTACAAAGACTTCTTATATGTAACAAGAAAAGGTGCCAACAAAGAACCAATTATGCAAATAAAAATAGCTATGCCAAGTGTCACAACAACATTGCTAAAAGGGGACAGGAAATAACCGAAAATGAGCATTGGAAGAATAGTTAAAGAGACAAAAATTAATCTACTTGGTACTGTTATCTTATGTGTTGTATCGCATTCGTTACATTTAATCGGTTTATAATTCAGCCAAAAGGATTTATAGATTTCACTCCAACTAAAATGTGCATTGCATTTCTCGCATTTTTGCAAAGCTAATCACCTCCATTATAATTTCTAAATCTTCTAAGGCGTTGATTTATTAACCTGCTGCATTAGTAAAAACACTCCTTATGTCTAGAATTCTATTAAGTTGGCAATAATCCCTTTTATATTACTATTTTAGGGGGAATGGAATTGTTACTGTCAAAAGCATTGTTGGTAACAAACGCACTTTGTATTAATGCTTGGAGAACCTTTATGACTTATTCGAAAGAGAATATCTTGAGAATATGATTATTGATAGCTACCTATTCTTAATAAGGGTATTATTGTATAAATAATGGTAAATAGCGTCTTATAAAAACGTATTGGGGGATTACCTTTGATAAAAAGAAAATTAAATGAAATTCAAAAAATGGTTTCGGGGAGTGGTTTAAAATCTAGCTTTGAAAAAATTCAAATAGACGGTGTATCTATTGACTCCAGAGCTGTAAATGAGGGAAACTTATTTATCCCAATTGTTCGTATCAAAGATGGTCACAATTACGTGAAAGATGCAATTGATAATGGAGCGGCTGCAAGCTTATGGGAGAAAGACTATCCAAATCCCCCAAAAGACATTCCTCTTATCTTTGTTGACAATACACTGCTCGCATTACAGAAATTGGCTACAAATTATCGAAAACAACTTTCTGCAAAAGTAATTGGTGTTACAGGGAGTAATGGAAAAACAACTACTAAAGATATGATTTATTCTATATTAAGCACACGGTTTAAGGTTCACAAAACAAAAGGAAATCTAAATAGCGAATATGGGTTACCTCTAACTCTTTTGGCGGTATCAGAAGATGATGAAGTAGCAGTTTTGGAGATGGGGATGAGCAACAGAGGAGAAATTGAAACATTGTCTATGATAGCTCAACCTGACATTGCAATTATCACGATGATCGGGTCATCCCACATTGCTACACTCGGTTCTAGGGAAGAGATAGCTAATGCCAAACTAGAAATTATAGCTGGAATAAAAGATAATGGATTGCTTATTTTTTATGGTGATGAACCTCTCTTGAAGAAAGTAAATAAGAACGGAGACAAAAAATTAAGATACACCTCATTTGGTATTTCAGAAAAAAACGATATTTATCAAACGAACGTTCAAGTTAATTCGGAAAAAATTCAGTTTAAAATTAATTCTAAGGAGTCACCCACTTATTCACTTAATTTGATTGGTAAACACAATATTAATAATGCTTTAGCCGCTATATCAGTAGCAAAAGAGCTTGAAATAACAGATGAAGAAATCATAATTGGACTAGAAGAACTTGCATTATCAGGTATGAGAATGCAACAAATAAAATCAGACCATGGGTATACAATTATTAATGATGCTTGGAATGCTAGTCCTAACTCTGTTCAAGCAGCTATCGAAACTTTCCACGAACTTTCAGGATATAACAGAAAAATTTTAATACTTAGCGATATGTTGGAACTTGGTGAAAATGAAATTGATTATCATAAAGAAATAGGCAAGTTAATTGTTCAGCATAATATTGATTTCTTGTTTACTTATGGCGAACTAGCTAAGTTCATTTCAATAGAAGCACAAAAAGTGTTTGGAATGGAAAGAGTAATATCATATGTAGATAAGAAATCCTTAATTGATAAAGTTAAGGGTTTTGTGAAACCAAACGACGCTATTTTGGTCAAAGGTTCGAGAGGTATGGCTTTAGAAGATGTTGTTAATGCATTACTCGATGTAACTCAATGATCTTCAAATAAAGCACCCCGTAAATTAAATAAGAAAAGAGAGATGCTTATTCCACAATCGCGTCCGATTGTTGAACATCACAAGATATAAAAAGTGACGACTGCATACATACGTTGTAATGAAATAAACTAAACTAATAAAGTACAAATGACTTTGTGCTTTATTAGTTTAGTTTGACTCTTCAATAGGAGTTGGATAATTACCGAATATAAGGTAAGAATTATTAAGAAAAGAAGGAGAGATACGATGTTCGATCAAGTTGCGTATTTTATTTTCCAAGCCCTGTTAGTTCTAACGGTTGTGGTTGTTGTATTTGGAATCCCTCTTGGGGATAAACTGCTTAGAAAAAAATAAGACTGCATCCAATAGGATGCAGTCTTTTTATTTTATATCTTGCTTCGTTTCTATAATAGATTTAGAGATTGATGGAAAATAGTGAAGCATATTGAAGTAAAGCGCCCGTTTGTTGAAGATCGTTATTGTACTAAAGCACCCGTTCGTATTATAAGGTCAACCAGAGAAATCTGGTTGACTATTTTTTATTCAATTTATAGATTGATAGTAGCCGGGGTAGAACGGAAGCACCCGTGGGACTTGAACCCGACAACTAAACTGTTCGCCCTCTACTTGTTAACACATGATTAGGCTGGTTGGGACATTACGATCTCGTATAACAAGCGAAGATATGAATAACAAGCTAGATAGAGGTTACCGGTCAATCCACTACCTAAGGAGGAGATAATTTATGAATCCAGTTGTTGGCCTGGATATCGCAAAAGGTGAAAGTCAGGTTCAAATGTTCTTGGATAAAAAAATGCCCTATAAAAACAGTGTGAAAGTTGATCATACAGTGGAGGGATTAGAAGAGTTACACTCTTATTTACTAGATTTAGAGCGTCAAACAGGTATGAAACCACCTATTGTTTTAGAAGCGACAGGTCACTATCATGCCCCAGTAGTACAGTTTTTAGAGGCAAGAGAGTACATTGTCATAATCGTAAATCCTCTAATATCTTATCGAGCAAAAAGCTCTAATTTACGAAAGACTAAAACAGATGCAATTGATGCCTATCACTTAGGTGAATTGTATTACAAAGAGGATTTAGAGCCTCAGAAAAAGCGTGGTATTCAGCTTTTAAACCTTCGGCATCTGACAAGGCAACACGAAAATATGACGGGAATTATGGTTCAAACAAAGCTACAATTTCAAGCTGTATTAGATCAAGTTTTCCCTGAGTATAAAGGAGTTTTTGGTGATTTGTACGCCGAGATTTCTTTAATGACTTTACAGTCCTACCCTACATCTGAATCAGCACTAGACGCAGGTGTAGAAGAGATTGCACAATTTATTGATAAGCATTGTAAAGCACTTTCATTTAATTGGGCGCATGAAAGAGCTGAGGTATTAATCGCAGCTGCAGAACGCAACCCATTTCAGACAACGCTTTATCAAAGCCTTCTCGTTAGTCTGAATATGTATATTGATTTACTTCAAGCGTACCGCCAACAACTTTCTACGTTAGAGCGTGAGATTGATCAATTGGCGGCACAACTCGAAGAATATGAATTAATCCAGTCACTTCCAGGTGTTGGTGAAAAAATCGCTGCCACGATACTTTCAGAAATTGGAGAAATTGACCGGTTTAATCATCCCAAAAAGTTAGTAGCTTTTGCGGGACTAGATCCCAGTGTATTTGAATCCGGACGCTTTAAAGGCACGAACAATCACATTACCAAACGAGGCTCAGCTAGACTTCGGCATATGCTTTATACAGCAGTTCGCTGTTCGATTCGAGATAGCCGTAAAAAGAAAACAACCGAAGAAACTATTGCACGAAACAAACGATTACGAGCCTTCTACGATTTAAAACGTGAGGAAGGTAAGCCGTATAAAGTAGCCATTATAGCTTGTGCTAATAAGCTTTTACACTGGATTTATGCGATTTTAAAAACGAAAACGCCGTTCCAAGAAACCATCTAGTAGCAGCATTTTCATATAGAACAAAAACCTTCCACATTGAATGAGGAGGGTTATTTGTGTTGCGCATTTTTAGTATAACATGAAGTGTTTTTTGATTAAAAATGTTTTTCTTGACTTTCTATTAGCTGGTTTAATTAAAGTACATTTATTCACAAACTATTTAAGGCATATGTTAATTAGTTTTCTAATCATAAAACTCCATATGCAGTTTTTCCTCTTTATAATAGTCTAGTCTATCTTGTAAAGTCCCTGAATGAAATTCAAACTTATGACCATCTGGGTCTATAAAATTGATAGACTTTTTATCTCTTTCATCTCTTGGTCGCCCAGAAAGAATTTTTACATTTAAACTCACTAATTTCTGATACATCTTATCGATTTCTGTTTCGTCTATTGAAAAAGCTATATGTGTGTATGATTGGCTAATTTCATTACGAGGTATATCTTTTTCTTCATTAAGAGCAAGCCATATACCATTTAAATCAAGATAAGCAGTGCTTCTTCCTTTAACTAATAACTTCGCATCAAAAACATTTTGATAAAATTGTATCGAATCATTTAAATTAGAAACTGAAAATAACAAATGATTAAGCCCTTTAATTACCACAAAATCCCCCATAAATAATCCTGTATTATTCACATATTACCATAAAACCCAAGCTCTTATTACACTAAACTGTTTCGTTAGCTTAAGTACATTGTTTCACAAACTCACATCAAGATTAACATAAACCCCATTTTTAATTTAGAAGTGTTATTCAATTAAATGGCCCTATTGCTGAAAAAGGCACAATTCATCTTCAAGAATTGCGCCCGATTATGGAACAAGTACCCAGATTGTAATATGGACGTACCTACAATAGATAATTGCTATCTATATATAAGGGTGAAAACTTTTCTGTTCTGGGTTCACAAATAATTGTAATTAATCCAATTATATAAAACATCTTTTCTTCGTGGTTTTTGAGAAGTTGTGCTATATTCTAAGTGTCAGGAGTGAGTTGATGAAAAAGTTTTTAACAATTACCGCAATAATTCTTGTTTTACTCGGAGCAGCTGGCTATGCTGTGTGGCATTTGGGGACAAATATCGCTTCCGAAAAAATAATAGAAAAAGTGGAATCTACTTTAAATGATGAAAATCTAGAAGAAGTAAAATCCTATATCGAGAACGATTCGAAGGTTCAAGAAATTGTAAGCGAGGCAGCATCTACAAATCCAGATACTCTTCCCTTCCAAACTAAGGAAGAAGCGACACGTGTGTTAATAAAAAAAGTGGGCGTTAATCGTTTACTTGATATTCAGGAACAAGCGCAAAACGGCTCAATTAGTAAGGATGAAGTATTATCCGAAATTGAAGGTAAACTGTCTGAAAATGAAATTTCTGCTTTAAAATATGTTTTATATAAGGAATTGAATAAATAAAACTAGCCATTTAAAAGTTTAAATTAAAAAAGCAGAGAGGCTTAGATTCACATAAGGATTTTCAACACAACTATTTTTTATTTACTAACACTAACTCCAAACACTCGACAGCCTCCCAATGTGTCGAGTGTATGTGGCAACACATTGGTGCTGGTGGGTTTAAATATAAAGGCTCGATTCCCATTTAGTGGAATCGAGCCCTTTTTTTCTTAACATTCTTCTACTGTTGCTTATTAAACTAGAGCGCCCGAATGTTTAATACCCTAGCTAGCCAAACAAGAATAGAAACTTGAAGATGACGATACACAGTCGTCACCTTCGCCAATTGGTGAACATTTCCTATCCAACGGACATCATGTTCTGAACGAGGCACAATGAAAAACTGTAGGCTATCATCTACACATAGTGATTAAATTGTGACTAAATCATATAATTCGTGCCTCATACTCAAATGGTTCTTCACTTGAGAAAACTTCATGGAAAAACCCCAAATACGGGATATCATCTTCAAGGCATTTTATGCAATATGCCAACCTCTCATCGCACTTCGTCTCTTCACCGTTGTTCCGCATTACCTCGAATGCATCTACAATATTTTCTATGAGGGTTATTTGGATGAATAAAGACAATTTATCCAACATCGAATCTTCGATTTTTGTCTCGGATGTGTATCCCTCGAGTACTGTTCTGAAATAATCATCCATAAATTTTTTTCGTTTACCGGCGTCTTGCTCAAATTGTATCCAACCCATTCCGAGTGTCCAGAGATTTGCCAAGTCATACATATACCAACAGAAACATGAATTATCGAAATCAAATATAGTGATTTGTCCGGTATCAAAGTTAATCATATAATTACCATCAGTATAATCAAAATGTACCATCCCGAAAGACTCAGTGTTCTTGTCCAATCGTTCTAAAGTTTTAAGGAGCTCTACCATCTTCTCCTTAAGCAGAGATAAGGAGTCGGGTATCAGTTTATCGATATAATCGGCATTGAATTTATCAAAAAAACTATACCGACGATGGATAGGAGCATAGCCTTTCGACAATTGGTGCAGCTTACCCAGAACTTTACCGCAGTTATAATAGTATTCCGTAATAGGAACTCCTTCGCGATATTGATAATGATTTTCCACCAGCCTTTTTCCCCTAGCCTTTTCGAACAGGCAGACAAAAAAGGTGTGATTATTATGAGTGATCTCTTCCATTAGATTTCCCTTCCGGGAGCTGATCACATTCGAAACATTACCACCATGCTCGAATAAATATTGGATATATTCAACTTCGCCTAACAGATCCTCTCGACTCCTGTCATTTAAATAGGCGATTCTGAGTATTTTTGCACTAGCGCCCTCTTTCTCACAGTTATAAACAACATTCCGCCCTCCGGCATGAGCATTAATTAGACTTGTTTCATAGCCTTCCAACTCATACAACTCTGATACTAGTGGACTTAAATAAGCTTCGTATATTTCAGCAACTTCATTATGTGTCATAAATCTTCTCCCTTAGCTACTATAGTAGTTATAACCTCTGTTAGTAATGATTTGAATGATCTGCAATCTTCGTGCATAAGAATTAACTTCTGATTACACAATTTTATAAGATGGTTAAAAGTAATCTATAAATTCCAACATACCCCTTTATTCAATTGAAATAATTGTTCGATAAATAATTGCTTATTGTACAATCTGTACTTTACTTTAAGTACATTTCTCGACAATCCCTCTTAACATTAACATAAATACCCATTTTTCACAAAATGTGTTGTTTAACGATCTGGCCCTTTAATGAAACCGAGCGCTGATCCTTGTAATCGCGCCCTTTTGTGGAATATCGTTTATCAACTAAAGCCCCTGTAGTTAAAATATAGGAACGATTAAAAAATGCAGATATACAAAAGGACGCCTTATTACTAAAGAAAGGCGCAATATTCTGGAATTATTCAGGCCGTTGAAAAGAGTTCATACTTATTGAACATTAGACATCCGTTGAAGAACAAATAAAAGTTGGCGAACACTAATACGTTAAATCACCAGAAGCCCCCATCTGAATGGATAATTTGTCCCGTAATCCATTCAGATTCTTCACTTGCTAAAAAGACGATTAACTTTGCAGCATCTCTAGGTTCACCGATTCGACCCATTGGGAATTTCGGTAATAAGGATTCCTTCAACTCACTGTTCATCCATCCACTGTCAGTTGGTCCAGGATCTACGGCATTAACCGTGATTTTAAGTGGTGCTAATTCAAGAGCGACTGATTTAGTAAAAGTAGAAACAGCACCTTTTGTTGCAACATAAGCCAAATTGCCAGGCTCAGGTGATTTGTCTTGACCTGACACCATGTTAATAATTCGACCACCATGTTTTCCTTCAATTTGACGAGCAAACTCAACAGTTAAAAGACACGTTCCTCTAATATTAACGCCATAATGAGAATCGAGGATATTTGCATTTATAGAACGAAAATCTACGTCAACGGAATATGTTGCATTATTTACAAGAATTGATGGAGAGCCTAGTCTCTCATTAACTTCCTCAAGCAGTTTCCTCGGTGCGTCTGGTTGCGAAAGATCCAATTCCATTGATTCGCATCGTACTCCAAAGCTGCGGATCTCCTCCATAAGATGTTGCGACCAAACGGAATCATCATCAATAAAATATTTCATCTGACGATCATAATTTGACCAATGAGTGAAAAAAATGTCTGCGCCTTCTCTGGCTAATTCTCGACATATTGCAGTACCTATGCCCATTACTCGACTTGCGCCAGTAACAATCGCTATCTTATTCATTAATCGTTTCATATAAGCATCTCCTCACGGACACGCTAAACATAGTGCTATTGGAGATGTATGCTCACCAAACAAAAAAACGAATACCTAAAATAGGTATTCGCTCGGTGTGTTTATAGCACATGAACCCAGCGATCCTATAATGGTTTAAATAAAAATGAAAAATTGACCCTTCAATAAAAAGGGAATCAACAAATCCATTCAATTACTTAGCTATTAAAGGATATCTCCCATTAAGATCCATGCTCCTTCCGTACATCTCCACTCTTATATGGTATCGCAATTACCAATTCTAGTAAATTGTTCAAAAAGAACTATCTTGTAAATAACTTCCCGTTTGCTCTATAAGCCTTCCTCCATTAAATGGCCCGATTGTGAAAGATCATTATTAAAGTAAAGCAAGGTAATTTATTTAATATTATCTTACCAGTGTACTTGAAGCTTATTACCATTTGGGTCGTAAAAGTGGAAAAAGGCATGACCATTATCTTCTTTTATATCCTCGACCTTAACTTGATTATCAATTAAGTGTTGATGAAATTTAGATAATTCTGGACTTGTAAAGCCAATACTAAATTCTTGTTCATTATCAATTGTAAAATGTGCAAATGTGTCATCTTTGGTATGAACTAAGATAAGTAAGAAGGGTCCTTCATTTACTTTTATAATCGCAAGTTCCTCAGTAATGTTTAATAACTGGAGCCCTAATACATCTCTATACCATTGTGCAGACAGTTCTAAATCTTTTACAGGAATTCTAATTAATGTACTTGTTCAATAAATGATTTACTCATAGCCTTCTCTCCTTTATTTAATCTGGTATATCAAATAGTTCCCTTTCTATATAGCTCTTTCCTTCTGATTATTGAATTAAAATGCCACTTTGGTTTAAGTACATTTCTTCACAAACTTCTATAAGTTATTCAACAATATGGTCCTTTCCATGAAGAAAGACGCTTTCCTTATTACGGAAAAGCGCCCGATTGCGGTATAAATATTATATTTTTGCTAGAATAGAGCTAACAAAATCAGTGTTTCTTTTGGATATTTGTGTTTTATAGGTCAAGCCGTGATAGCTTACATTTCTTTCTGAGAGATCCTATTCTACAATGTCTTCTGTTATTTTCCCATCTAGATTTCTAATTTCGCATGCACCGAATTTTCCTGAATGATGCCTGTTTCTACAAAACCAAATGAAGCGTATAATTCTTTAGCTATGACATTACTTTTATGATAAAAGAGGTCTACATATTGTGCTTCCCCATTTGGCATAGTTTCAATATCCGCCAACATTTTTTCAAAGGCAAGCTTGCCATATCCTTTTCCCTGATAACTCTTATCAATCATAAAATGCCAAATGAAATAGGTCTTCTTCCCGTAATAAACTTCATTTTGAAATGATTCATGATCCGTCGTATCATAAATATACATCAAAAATCCAACCATAGTGCCATCATCATAAATGGCTAGTGGAGTCGCTGGTATCCCGTCTGCGTTCAATATATGAGCATCTGCAAAGCTTCTGAGGTTAGTAGTTTCTATTAAGTCTTCCTGGTTTTCTTCAACCTCAAGTGCTATTACTTCCTCTATGTTATCCCCGTCTATTTTTCGTAATTCAATCATCTTTTTATTTCCTCTCCTAAGACAAGCTACTTCCACACCTAGTCTAAAACATTATAACTATAATTTCCACAATTATCAAAACGAGGCATATAAATATTCACCCATGTTAACTCTTTTTCCCCTGTGATTTCTAACCCTTGTTCCGCAAAATGGCTCTTTAATGAAAACAAACGCTGATCCTTGTTACAGAATCGCGCCCGATTGCTGAAGATCGTTATTGAACTAAAGCTCTCCTTTAGCTTAATAAGGAGATTATTCAAGATCCTCCAAAATCAACTTTTTAGCAGTCTCATTCCATCCATTTAGATTTGTTTCGTTGTATAAACATACGGTAATCTCACGTTTATAATTTTCATCGTTTATATGCGTATGGTCCGCATCGTTTTTAAAGTTTTTTAAAAGACCTCCTAAAGAGTCCAACAATTCTTTTGCTTCATCAATTGTTAGGAATAAGGAGATATTATTTAACGATTTTTCATTATCTTCATCGAATAAACGCATTCTATCCCTCCGTTGTAGTTAGGCAACTAAAGCCCCCGTTCGTAAAACAGTACTTATTTAATAATACAAATAAATTTAATATCAATTTCATCATATTCTCTTTAGTACTTAAGATACTTAAATATAAATATGATACAAGTGGTGTTTACCGATCTGGGAGAATGATTTTTGATAAAGCGGTTAATTTCCTTGTGATTAGAGTAGAGTCTACTAAATTACCTTGTTAGAATCAAAAAGCTGTATCAAAAGAATTGACACACATAAATATATAATATAACATACACCTATGATTACTATGCATAGAAATAGTATGTATTGGAGGGAGACTGTTATGAAGATTAGTAAGGAGTTGCTAAAAGGTAGTACCACTACTCTTATTTTAAGCCTACTTAATTCAAAACCAATGTATGGCTATGAAATTATTAAAGAGTTGGAAATGAAGTCTAAGGGAATTTTTAGTCTTAAAGAAGGAACGATTTATCCCATCCTGCACACCCTTGAAGATAAAGGACTGATTATTTCTTATTGGGAAGAAGGCCACGGGAAGAGAAAGAGAAAATATTATAATATCAACGATAAAGGTAAGGAATTTATAAAGGAAAAAAAAGAAGAATGGTCAATCTTTAAGACTGCAGTGGACGAAGTGTTGAAAGGAGAGAAAATCGTATGGGATTAGAAAACGATTTTGAAGTATATATTAAAGAATTGTGTAAACAAATAAGAAATAAAGATGTACACGCTAGTATAAAACTTGAAATAAGTGATCATCTTCAGACACTTAAAGAGGAAGCCTTGCTTGCTGGACTCTCAAAAGAAGAGGCAATCGATCAAGCATTGGCTCGTATGGGAGATGTAAAGTTGCTTGGAAAGCAGCTTAACGAGACACATAAAGCCCCAATGGATATCAAAACCATACTTCCAGTAATGATAGTTTCACTGTTTGGATTACTAGTAATGTATTATTTACAATTTCATTCTACTTTTACAGAGATTCAGGATATGAAAGTATTTAATAAAAGTCTTATCTTTTACTTGTTAGGAATTCTGCTGATGCTAAGCTTGTCTACGTTTGATTATAGAAAGTTATTAAAGTTCTCCAAACACCTATATGCGGGAACGGTCCTAATTCTATTAATAACTGTTCTTTTTGGTATTAGAGTAGATGGTGTTCCTTTTTTAATCTTAGGTTTTGCTAATATTAATTTTACCGAGATTACTCCTTTTCTCCTGGTTATGTCCTTTGCTGGAATCTTTCATTCTTGGAATTGGAATGATTCTCGAAAATCTTGGCTTGGAGTAGGTATTCTGGCATTCCCTATCTTATTGTTATTAACAACAAGTGCCATAGCAACTTCTATCATTTGTATTATTGGCTGCACAGCCATTATGTTTGGTTCTAGAGCCAGTCTTAAACAAGCAATAACATTCGCAGCAGCTGCCTCTATATGGCCAATCTTCAACCTGTTGGTTCTATCTCAAAATTATACATCGATCGATACCAAGGATATTAAAAAATTAGGCGCAGCTGATTTTATTGGAAATAGTCTTAATCTAACCCCAAATTTAATTTCTGAAGTACATACAGATTTCATATTCACGTACATCATCTATTCATTTGGCTGGTTAGCCGCGATTATTGCTTTCGTATTGGTTGTGTTTTTTATTTGGAGAATATTGAGTGCTGCGAAAAGCGTTAATTTCATTTATGGTAAAATGCTGGTTATAGGGTTGGCAGTAACCTTTGCAAGCCAATTTATACTAAGCATCCTGACAAACCTGGGCTTATCACCTTTACCTGGTGTAGCCATGCCATTCATGAGCTTTGGAGGCTCACATATATTGTTGGAGATGATTGCATTAGGTCTGATTTTAAGCATATTCAGAAGACGAAAAGCAGCTGATATACTCTGGTTGGACGTAAAAAATAATACCTAAACTATTATAGTGATATTCCCTTAATTCCCCTCTTCGTAATCATATAAAAGGGGAATTATTTTTTTCATTTTAGGATACGTAAATTAGTTTAAGTGTAAGAACTTCAAAATATCAAAAAATAACAGATGACTATGCCATTCATTGTTGACTCAGTATAAGTCTACTATGCATTAAAGAATGACAACTTTTTTATTACACATTCCTGCTTCGTTAGCTTAAGTGCATTGTTTCACAAACTCACATCAAGATTAACATAAAATCCTATTTTTAATTTAGAAGTGTTATTCAATTAAATGGCCCGATTGTTGAACAAAGCTAAATACGATTATTAAACTAAACAGCCTACGTTAGCTTAATAAGAAAAAAGAGCAGCATATGTAGCTCTTTTTTCTTCAAGTAAATCACCTGGTAGTTCAAAAGACGATTGATTACTAAAGAATATTTAATGATTCAGCCCTTCAATTATTTCAAAAATCCTCGAATATATATTTTTTATGTTTTCATCAGTTTTTTCATCATTATATAAACCAAACCCCCAACTACTCATACTATCATCTACTGGTGATATAACAATGCCAACAGCATAGCTACTACCGGGTCTCCAATTCCAATCATTGCCGTATTCCATATTTTCCACAGTAAAAGGAATAAAACTTTCAGTACCCATAAAGAAAAGTGGAATGGATGAATTTAAGTAAATATTAGCATATTTACTTTCAGCAGCTTCAAAAAGATTATCTTCTGAAATAAAGACAGCATCATAAAACTTCAGATTTTCATTTGTCATTTCATCAAATAGAACTTTTGTAAATTTTACTTGTTCCTCATTAACTTCTGGAGATTCTCCAATAACTGCTATGCTTAAAGGATTTCCCTTGTACAACTCGAATTTAGGGTTTGGTGTGCAAGCTGATAGAGCAAATAATAATAAAATTAACAATGTAAGTTTTAAGTACTTTTTTCCCCTTATTCTTTTCATACGGATCTCCCCTCTCCAATTACATTTTAACATAATATTCCATTGTACATTTTTTATAGAATCCTTCTTCACAATATTAGAGTTTAATAATTATCCAACAAAAAAAATCTCACCTCTAAAAATATATAGTGGTGAGACCATTTTTAATCAAACTTTATTAAAATTTTCAATATATATAAATAATCAAACATTTTAATAAAGTTACATCTAAACCCCAAAATAAAAAGCACCGCTATAAGCGATACTTAATCTCTCTTCATTATCCAACCATAAAATTTCCAAAAGTAAAATAAAGCATAAATATTACAAACAGAAAATTTATGCTTTACGTCACATTGATATGCCCGCATTTGTTTGAGGAGAGGATAAAAAAATCAATAAATATCAAAAAGCATAAGCTTTTTACGCCTACTCTTTATCGAAAAATTAAAATTAAGACATCGTTATTCTTTTACACGCTATTTTTGCTGCTGGAATTCCAACACCAGCTTCAAGTGCTGCATCTACTGAGTCTCCCCAAGAACCACTGCTAGTCTTTATTTCCTTCACTGCTGTAAAAACTCCCTTTGCGACAATTTCAACGCAATCATAATAGTCTGGATTAGGATTACTTTCAAGATACTGTGCAGCTAATTCGTCTGCTTTCTTTTGTATTGAAAGTCGACCTGGTTCAGCCAAAGAGCTAAAAACACTCTCAGCTTGCCCACCAAAATGTACTATTGCGTCGTTAATGTCTCGACCAGTACGATGTATATCTCCCATTTCAGATGACATATTTTGTCCTCCCAATCATTGAAATTTGAACATGTTTTTAAGTTCACAAATATTTTCTCCAACTGAGATTAATCTTATCCGTCAACAACTGTCCTAAATAATCTATATTAAAGCATACACATCCAAAGCAAATAGTGCCTGTACCATCATACCGCCCATCAATTTCGTTCAGTTTATTCTGCACCCTCATCTTCCTTGAATTTCTACACGTTATCAGGAAATACTGTCACAATCACACCATCCACATTATTACCCGATACCTCATAGCGAAGATTGGCTGGCACATTAATAGTGATATTTTCAGTAACAGGATAATAAAAGACCTCATATTTTTGACCATTTACAGTAGCAGAAATATATTTTTGTTCTTTTAGATACACTAAATACTCCTCTAAAACAAAATTCTTTTCTTTCATAATCGCACTATGCGGTAAACCGACATAACGGATATGCCATGGTTCATTCATAATTCCCGTTATGTTCGTTTTATCCGCTGGATAACGTAGAGTAAATCCGTATTGCCAAGCGTTCTCTGCAATCCACTTTCCCTCAGGTGCTACTTCCATCATCCCTTGGGTACTTCCCACATCAAGTGATAAACCTAAATTGTGTTCGCTGTAACCTGCTGGCAAGGCACGATTGGGACCCATTTCTTGATAAAGTTTAGTTTGCTCGTCTAATGTTCGAAAACCACTTGTAATTAAAAAACTAGAAACTCCATCTTTTTCTGCATCAAGAACCATATCAGAAAATTTACTTTCTATATCTTCTGATAAATATGTCACGCCATTATACAATCCGTATCCTTTTATCAATCCTTGGCGAGCATCTATTAAATTGATGATATCTGATTTTATACCTTCATCGTGAACTGGATGATTACTGTTGACCAAAAGTAAATTTCCTTGATAAATTTGTTCTACTGGAATTTCTACTTTTTTTATATTTCCAGAAGACAACTGACCATCCACTATTCCATTCTCATCTATTACAACTTTTTCACCTTGAAAGAACGGTACTATCTTTAAGGCTGTTACACCCAAACATATTGCAAAAATTAATAAAAAGACCCACTTTTTCATTCTTAACTTCTCCCTTATTCTTCTTTATATATAAGATTAAAAAGAGCCCCCATTCTCTAATAGGGGCCCACTAAATTAAATTCTCCCACACATATTGGAGGAATTTTACTTTTTCAAGATACTCATTGATATTTTCACTCACTGCTCACAAGTGCTTCTCATAATATTCTTCTAATGTTAACCCTTTATTGTATAACTCAGTGGCTAAATTTACACCAACATAACGAATATGCCATGGTTCATATTGGTAACCGGTAATATTTTCTTTATCCTTTGGAAAGCGAATTATATATCCATATTTATGGGCGTTCTCTTCAAGCCACGCTGCCTCTACTGTATTCGCGAAACAGTCATCTACTGCACAAGAACCATCGGATCCACTAACGTCAATTGCTAATCCTGATTGATGTTCGCTTGTTCCAGGAACAGCACTATATGTTTTTGCTTTTTCGATTCCATCTCTTTCAACATAATTATTAAATAGGACTGTTTGAGTTTGAGCAGAACGATAGGCTGAAACACCTGCTAGATGAATATTTTGCTCCTTCGCCGCATGGAACATTTTTTCGAGGTACTTCGCTGCTTCTTCTCTCATCATTCTTTTTTCTATTTTTTCATTAAATAAAAACGGAACATTTGGATAAACGAGATCTTTCGGTTCATAGCCTTCCGGAAAAGCATATTGTTTGTTGACAAGAACGGTAATACTTTCAGGATCATCGACAGTGAGTACTCCCTCTTGTATTTGTTGTTTGTTTTGTTCATTTCCGAAACAGCCAGAAACAATTAATATCATCATGAGTAATGCAATTGTGAATATTTTTTTTATCATTCTTATATAACTCCTCGTATATTAGTAGTAAGATTTCTTTCCCATAGAAATTTCCTGTTGATCCGGACAACTGGGGTACCTGTTGGATTTCCTATAGGAGATAGTTGCCTTTTGACTCCCTCACTTTTTTTATGTTGTCCTGGTTTACACGAGGTACCAAAAGGAAACTTACATTTTAACTATTCAAAAAAGTATAGCTAACAGGTGCTTGCATACCTGCTTATTTTTGTTATCAAATTTTAATTTTTTCGTATCTTTCTTTCATCAAGATAATACTAATTATAATGAAAAGTTATTAATAAAAACTTAGGGGATTTCTTAAGATTTAATGAAGTTAGGGAGATAATTTATAACAAGGTTAATGAGAAGGATGACTTGATTTTTGATAGAAATTTTCTCGACAGCAGAAGGGAATTTACCAAACATTATTTCCTAATAACATGGAAATAATGCACGAAAATAAAAACATATACAAACTAATTACTCCTCTTTAAAGTAACGTACCCTAAATGTTCTTTAACTATTCTACCGTTCGTATTATAAGGTCAGCCAGAGAAATATGGTTGACTATTTTTTATTTATTAATAGGTTGATAGTGCTAGATCCTTGTTATCTGGTATCTAGCCTACTAGTTAATTTCTCTATTCTTAATTAGAATATAAGCATATATATTAAAAATGGGTAATTTAAACATTTGTGGTGTATCAGTGTTAAAGAAGGAGAGGAATAATGAGGAAAATAATTTTAATGGTATTTGTACTGGTGCTTTGTTCTGTAACAGTTGCTTCAGCAAAAGAGAGCAGGTTGACACCTTCAGGGATTCCTTATACTGAACTAAAGGATCGTGTGGATGAATATGCTTCTAAATACATTGGGACGTCTACAGCTGGAGCGAATGTGTTAATTGTAAAGGACGGAGAAATTTTCTTGAATACGTCCTATGGCTATGCAGATGTTGAAAATCAGGTAAAAGTCACACCAAATACTGTTTTTGAGTGGGGTTCTGTTACGAAGCTTCTTGTGTGGACCAGTGTAATGCAGCTTGTAGAACAGGGAAAGTTGGAGTTAGATGAAGATATTCGCGCGTATTTGCCGGACGGGTTTTTGACAAAACTGCAATATGATGACCCTATCACAATGTTGAATCTTATGCACCATAATGCTGGGTGGGAGGAGAAATTTACAGATTTATTTTATAAGTCAACATATGAAGTAAAGACTTTAGAAGATATGCTTCACATTACTGAGCCTTATCAAGTGCATGAGCCAGGAAGTGTAGTTGCCTATTCAAACTATGGTGTAACTCTCGCCGGCTTTATTGTAGAGCAGCTCACAGCACAGCCATTTTATGAATATGTAAATGAACATATATTTTCTATTTTGGATATGAAGGACACAACGATTCATCCTATACAGGGAGATAACTTAAATGTAGCAAAAAAAAGAGATGCAGTTTATGGATATAGTGTTAGTAGCGACGGTGAATTAAGTATGTCAAAAAATGAACGGATTTATATCGGTTTGTATCCAGCTGGCAGTACAATTGGTACGATAACGGATGCAGCTAAATTTATGATGGCGCTTATGCCAGCAGATGGCGAGAATAGCCCATTATTTCAAAACAATCGTACATTAGATGAAATGCTGACGACTAGTGATTTCTATGACGATGGCTTCCCACGAAATGCGCACGGTTTTTGGGAAGGCCTTTATGCAGTAGATGTATTGGAACATGCAGGAAATACGGATAGTTTTTCTAGTAATTTCACCTTTTCTAAAGAAGAACAGTTGGGTGTAATTGTCATGACCAATCAGATGGGTGAAGCAGGGCTGAGTTATGGCTTACCAACACTCGTGTACGGCGAATATTCTGCAGCAAATGGCAATCAAGCAATGCCTAATGTACAGGTGCTTGAAGGAAGTTACTATATGGCTAGGCAAGCTTATAAAGGTTTCACCAAGCTGTACGGTGCACTAATTATTGGTGATATTGAAACGACAGAACCGAACAGATTTAATGCTTTTGGGATGACGTTTGAACAAATTGCTCCGTATCTTTATAAATCTACAAATGATTATAATGTTAATCTTCATGTGACGTTGAACAATGGTCAAGTGGAAAAAATCTCAATGCCGACAAGTGATATGATACCACTCTCTCAAAGTACGAAAATCTTTAATCTGTTCAGTATTTTGGCAGTGGCTTTCAGTGTCCTATATACCTTCATCACTTTACTAATCAGATTGATTCAAGCAGTAAAGAATAGAAAAAAAGCAATTCGATTTAAAGTTTCGAAAAAATGGGAAACACTACTGCTTTTAGCGAATATTGTCCCGGTTATAAATGTAATTATTTTAGCTTACAGAACATTTAATTACACTTCATACACTTCCGTACGTATTCATTTTTGGATAAATTATGCGTATATCGTCATGGTAGCAATTTGTCTAGTGGCGCTATTAATCGAGTGGAGGAAAAAGACGACAACACGTGGCCAAAAAATTCGATATACAATTTCTTGTGTTTCTGCGCTATTACTTGTCGTCTTAATTTTTGGATGGGAGCTTTATTATTGAACTAGCCCTATCATTTCTTACTTTTGTAGTTTTCGCTTCAAGTTTAGGAGTTCCAGGGAAGCACGCGTTACTTGCTTCCCTCTTTACAAAAAATGAATTTTCGAACTTTATGAATTATCGGTCGTTATATTCCCTTTTTAGTTGACCTGAAGACTGTTTAAGTATTAGAACTAGACTCCATAATAAATAATTAATTAATATTTTTCTATTTTCTTAATTTCCTTCACTTTTGCTCTACCCGGTTTGGAACCAACTATGCTTCCTTTTATAGTTGCTAGGATTTTATCACCTAGGTTGAATACTTTTGTATCAACACCTTCTAAGATGGTAAAGTTATAACTATAGTTCTCAAAATTCATATGCTGTAATTCATCTTTCATCCACTCGTAATCCAGCATCGTAAGGTCTTCGCCGATCAACATTTCGTTGTTATTAATTTTTAACACATAGCCTTGAACGATGACTTCTGGTTGTACATTTTGCTTCTTAGTGGATTGTTCGATAATGTAGTTTGCAATATTAGTAAACTTCACGCCATCCGTACTTTTATCACAAGCATTCCATTGAAATTCACGTTGACCATTATTAATGTGTACTTTTAGATAATAATTCGTAGTACCTTCAGTATCACAAGTAGTAGTTAAATCTTTTTCAGCTAGGTAATTTGCAAAAACTAGTCTTTTATACACCTCTTGCTTTACATCCGGTGTTATATTCTTTTTTATTTTCACCTTGTTTGTAAGTGTATTAATTTCGTTCTCCTGCTTTAATCCATATTTTAATTCGAACTCAAAAAAATCTTGCTGGCTCATGTTGTAGTTAATGTTCAATATTTCTTGCATTCCGTAATTCTCATCGGCACAGTTGACCGCTATATATGTAGTATTGGTAGGATTAACTTCCTCAATCAGATTGCCACACTTAACTTTTGTAATTGCACCACTCCCAAATTTGTCACGAGTGGTGTCATATTTCACTTCAAGAAATTCTCCTACATAACTTAAATCTGATATGATTGGATCCCCTTCAATTGTATAGTGCACAATTCGCAAATCAGAAGGAACACCATTTTGTAAGTTGTCATAAAAACGAATCATTCTTTCCAATCCTTCAATACTTCCATGTGAATTCAGGACATCGACGTTTTTCAAGCCCTTTACCTTAATTTCAGAGTTATCTTCAACCGTTGACTGAGGTTCTCCGCTTGTACTAAGACTATTTATTTCGTTTTGGCTATTACAAGCAGATAGAATAACACCGAAAAACAAAAGGAAAATAATGTATGGTGTTTTTTTCATTAGATTCGTACCCCCATTCTGATCATGAATATAAAGAAAGCAAGTGTTATCCTACGAATAAATATCCTTTATAAAATAGACGGTTATAGGAAAAATATGTAACAATTAGTTCAATAATTATCCTGACCGTTTGTGAAAAATATATTATTCTAAAAAGAGTTCATCAATTCTATTGTCGTATTGCTTCATTAGTTCAAATTTTTTCAATTGTTTGCTTTCTAAGCATTCTATCTGGAGATGAAACAAACGGCACTAGTTCAATATGAGTAACAGCCACTACGATTCAAATGTTGTCACCTTTTGAATGTCATACTCTATTTTTAGAAACTTCAGTCCGAAAATTTTCATTTCATGTAAAGCGGTTAACTCTGTTTCGGTAGTTGCTTGAATTGTAAAATGTTCAGTAAGAGGAAGTTTAAAAAGATATTTACTAAAAGCTAAATAAATTCCCGAATCACCTGCAGCTTGAGTAGTTAAATGAAGCTTGTCATCTTCCACATGCAAATAAAGAATACCAATCATCGTGGAAAAAGGAAGTGGTAATGCGATGTTCATGTATGTATGATCAGCAGTATGCTTCGAATAAATTGCTGTGAAAACCGTTTTCTCATCAATTGTTCGGATCCATGCTCTCGGCTTTTCTCTCCCATCTATTGTCGCATCTACTGTTACAATTTTGCCAGTCATCTCAGTCTTTTGATTTGATAATGGTAAATTAATTTGCTGAGTAAGCCTGCTTATTCCTTTATAAAAAAAAGCAAATGGCCAAAACCATAGCTGCCACCGTACCCTCGCAAATAGTCGATATTCATTCGTATGCTCATAAAAATGAGTGATTGCTTTATGCAATTGGTCAGTGCTCACAAATTCACTCATATCATCCACTAAACCAGGATACGGTTCATTTTTTGTTTTTAGTTGCCCCCTAATTTGACTTATCGGAAACGTAAATGAATTCTGATTTGTCGCTGGTGTATATATTAGCCAGCCTACAATTGTGAATCCACCAAAAAACAGGCAATTCGTAAAGCCATGGAACGCAAGCATATCGGGAATATCGACAATTGATTGCCTTGTAAAATTTCCGTACGCATAAAGAAACGACCAAAGTATAGAAAAACAAACAGCTGCAATCGAAAGTCGAATCATTACCCCTTGCAAACGATAATATTTCGTTCGTAATGTGACAAAAAATAAAATGTAAATCGCAATAATATATAAAATGGCAGATATTATTTCAATAGCAGTGGATAACGTAATTCCAATCGCCATTAAAATCGGCCCTGATGCAATTACAACAACAATCGGTTTGTACAGTTTGCTTGTTGTAACTCGACCAATTAACCCGAGAGAAATACAAAATAAAAATGCAGAATAGTGAAAATGGATGGATGTTAACCAAGTAATAAGTGGTGTAAATCCAGTATCAATTCCTGCAATATACGCAAAAAACCATACACCTCCAATTACTAAATACATTAATCCAATATCAATTACTATTTCAGCTGTATTAGTAAACCCTCGTTGTAAAAAGCGGCGCATTCCAATCCAGCTAATCATTGCTGTTGCTACTAAATATAGCCCTGCTCCAGTAATTGATAGTACCTCGTTTATGTTAAACGCGACTACTGTGACCCCTAGCATTCCAATGGCCAATATTACTTTCTCAAATGTTTTTAGCTCGACAATACATTGAAGTAGTAGTGGTACAAATAAAAGTTGTGCGGCTGTTAAATAAATAAAAAAATCAACTTGCTTATTCGTTATCATAGTTATTACAAAAAGACTGATTCCGAATAATGATAACGGACTACATAGCCTTTTTAAATTGTCCTGCATACATCATGAGCCTCCCTAGCAATGGATTATGAATCGATACATGAATGGTGTATACATCACGTTTATCATCATAACCTTCCTCTACAAGCACTCGCCCTTCCAAAAATTTAGGCATAGGTATTTCTAGCTTGCCTACTACAAATCGTTGTACACCTGACCGAATTATTAAACGCCCTTCCTTGGACACTGAAAAATGCAAATCGGAATAAAACAATGACGGTGACCCTAAATAATCTTTCACTATTTGCTTCTCTGTATCAATCGTCATTTTTGCATCAAATCGACGTACGATATCTCCAAAATAAAACGCTCTCTCCCATTCAACCTCATACTCATTATTCGGTAAAACAGTACATGTGTTACGAATCGAAAAAGGAATTTGTTCACCAGACTCAGGAAATAAAAAATTCACTTTTGATGCCAGTGTATAAAAAGGAGATAAAATTTTTGCGCCAGATTGGATTTTTTGCATAATACCTGTAGCTACAAAAGGTTCATCTAAAGGCAGTAAATAGCGCTCTTGCAATTTAGGATGAAGCTTTTGAAAATCATCACCTAATAATATTTGATAAATCATTTACTCACCGCGCTTTCTTTTACAGCTCTTGGCTGTCGGAATGTTTTGATGTAATGAGAGACCAATAATCGATAAAACAAATAAAGTCATATTTAATGTCAATACATTAAACGGACCTACTAACGTTTCACTACTTGCTAAAACTGCACTGATCGTTAATATTGGAAATAGAAAGATTTGAAGAATAAATAATGGACGTTTATTTATGGGCATGAGCCAAAATAAACTATACAGAATTTCAGCAAGCCCAATTCCTTGTACAGCTAATTGTGCGGCAGTACCTTCCATACTACTAAGTGCTGTTAATAAGGCGACTTCTTCAGGATGAACAACTAATAATTTTGGAACGAGTCCTTGATAAAACCAAATAAAGAAAAATAATACCGAAATAAGAATCGATAAAAAGAAGCGACGATATTGAACAGCTGGGGGCTCTCCCGTATCAATCCATCTTTTTAGCACATCGAAGCTAAGTGCTGTAGCCCATCCCATAAGTGGTCTAAAAACAATGTCGAAAGCCTGCCCTACTTTGCCATATCGAACATTGTAGTCATATTGCGTCAGAAAAGTTAATTGATTTTCATTGAGTACATACTGCCAATATCCTTTTCCCTGTGTGATGGGCGATATTTTTTGCTCGGTTCCAAAGTGCAATGATGACGTTTTAGAGCCATTATCTTTATGATGCGTGCCCTTACTTTCACCCCAGCCCTCGACAGAAATGAATGGTAGTACGTTTGTTTTATATGTAAAAGTTTGAGGTGAGTCCTCCGTTTCTTTAGGAATATAGTTAATTTCTGAGAAACGCAAATCCCACTGTTCGTGTAATTTTGGATTTTGTGTATATTCCCAAACCGTATCAATTGAAGTATTCATATTTATTTCAACGTATATAGGTTTTTGTTTCATTTTAATACCTCATTTCTTAAAACAAACTAATAAATTGATATTTATTAGAGCCAATATCAACGGTAACGCCTATTGAATCTGGCTGTTGCAAATGCGTCCCTTTTACTCAATTACAACAAATTCAAGAAAAAAAAAGCGAATCTGTAAATGAAGAATCGCTGCCATTTGTTTATGTCTATTTTTACAATTGACTATTTTCTTTTTGGTTGACCCGCAAAAATCGGATTTTTTCAATTTATTAATCTGAATATTTCTCCATATGTTGCCTATAAAGTTTCCAACCATCCTGTTCTTTCCTGAATACTTCCATTGCTAGCACAGATGCAACTTTTTGTCCTTTTAAATAAAAATCAACTTTTGAGCTATTAATTAATTCATTTGGTGTACGAAGATTACTAGTAAAATCATAATATTCCCAATAAGCTTCTTGATTCTGATAGCCATTAATTGTGTCAATATTATCCTTTCTATATTCTTTTCCCGTATAAACAATGTAGTCAACATCGGAATAATATCCAAAATAACCGAGAAAATCATCTGATACCCAAGCATTAATTTTTTCTACATCACATTTATTCAAGTCATCACGATAATTTTTAACCGCTAAAAGTGCTTCATTCTTCACTTCCACAACTCCCATCAACTGCAATCATTCGCTAAAAGCTTCTCCTTCAACAGTTCTTTATTTAAGTGCAAACTAGTTTCGAAATAACTATTTAGAAGTAATGATTTTAACAACTTCTATAGGACGAACATCGAGTAAGGATAATTGTTTACTAGCTACCCATACCGGCTCATACGTCCCTGAATATGCAACCGAATTTGTATATTCCTCTCCTACACCTGTGCCGACTACACCACCGATTATGTTTGCTTCAAAATAATATTGCAATCCATTAAACGGTACTTCACAAAGTAAACCTGTTAATTCCACATGTACCCCTACTTCCTCAAAAGCCTCTCGAATAGCTGCCTGTTCAATTGTTTCTCCTTGTTCTACTCCGCCCCCAGGAAATACGTAATATGTTTTACTATCTTTGACACGCTTAATTAGTAAAACTTTGTCGTTTTCAACTATTACAACTGTACTTCGAATACGCATTTCCTCAGTCCTTTCTATATTATATATAACAATAACTTACTCTAAAATTAACCAACTGAAAAGGACTTGTCTTAAAAGTTATTAAATATACGTTTCAGCAACAATACAATGCAAAGAATTTGTCCAAAAACGACAAATCCACACTTTTACGTATAATTATTTTGCTTATAGTAAGCTATTAATGCCATTAACCATAGGGCAATGACAATATAAAACATTGCTAGAAAAATGATCTTGCTATCAAGGAATTGCGCTGTTATACCTGAATACACTATTGCTAGCAGAATACATGGAATTGGCTTCCCTATTCTAGAATACTTCCACTGGAAATGTAAAAAGAAAATTGAAAAAATCAATACGAAATATAACAATAGCTAACCCCCTGTTCATTAATCAAATAATAACTACCAATACAAAATATATTTACCATATTATAACACGGATTGAGTTTTAATTTTCAGAAAAGTTTAAATTCACAAATATGTAATGCTACAATTTTTAGAGCATCGACGCTAAAGATTCAGTAGGGGTGTCTAACTCAGACACGCCCACATAAATCTAAAACCGATCGTTTCTCCTTATGTGAAATATTCCAATTTTGCTTTCGGAAAGAATTTCTCCATATAGCTAGAAAGATGATTTTTTATATCCTCTTCCTCTTCTTTTTGATAAATGTACTTACCAATTCCGTATTTACCCCATTTATACCTTCGCTTCTCTTCATCCAACTCTAATTTGGTCTTCGGATAGTTTTTCTCAATTACTTTTTTAGCTGGTTTCGTAAATCGATGTTGAATAAATTCAAACGTAATATCTTCCCTTGCATCAGGGGGCAACTCGGCATTGAGTCGTTCGAACATATTGTAGTAGCCATCTTGCCAGCCTTCATGCAGATAAATAGGAGCCACAATGAAACCAAGTGGATATCCTGCTCTTGCTACTTTGCCTGCTGCCTCTATTCGTTTAGCTAAAGGTGATGTGCCCGGCTCAAAATTTTTAATAATATAATCCGCGTTAATACTAAATCGAAACCTAGTTTTCCCGTTATGTTTTGCATCCAATAAGTGGTCTACATGGTGGAATTTTGTCACAAATCTCAATTTCCCATATTCTGATTGCCCAAAATGTTCGATTGCTCGCTTTAAAGAGTGTGTTAAATGATCAATTCCTACAATATCAGATGTACAGGCAGCTTCAAATCGTGTTATTTCAGGTGCACGTTCTGCAATATAGTTGTCAGCAGCTTCTAAAATTTCTTCTACATTGACATAGGTGCGGATATACGGCTTACTTCCCATCGTTGTTTGTAAATAACAGTAATGACAATGACCCATACAGCCAGTAGCCAAGGGAATTGCATACTCTGCGGAAGGCTTAGACGTATCAAACTTTAATGTTTTTCTAACTCCAACAACTAGTGTGGACTTAGCAATACGATATTTTTGAAAGTCATTTTCTCCTGGAAGGTCCCTAACTTGGTTGTGAGAGGTAGTGAACTTAATTTCTACATTCATTTTTTTAAACTTCTCATAAAGTTGTTTTCCTAGTGGGTAATCTAATGATTTTGGTTCAAAATAAACAATTTTCGGTATAAATGGCTCATTCATTTCAACACCCCTCCTGATGTATTCCCATCATAGAAATTGTTGGCTTCATTTACGGATAACGGATCATAAGTTGTGTCAACAATTTCGAGAAAAGCTCTAAACGCCATTTTAGTTTTTACATAATTGCTTCACATTATGTTTTCTTCATAGTGAATTTACTAAATCGTCACAACTAAAGTATGTATATTTTTTCACAGTATAATTGCATTAATTATGAGAGACATTAACTTTAAAAAGAGGAGGAAAAACAGTGAGTAATAACAATTTGAAGGAACAGGTTTTAAACATTATTTCTGAACATAGAATGGGTGTTCTTGCAACCGTTGAAAATAATAAGCCACATTTACGTTATATGACATTTTACAATGATGGATTAACATTATATACACCAACAAAAATGGATACAGAAAAGGTGGAAGAAATTAGAAAAAATCCAGCATCATCTATCTTATTAGGATTTGAAGATAAAGGTCAAAGCGATGCTTACGTTGAAATTTCGGGGAAAACGACTATTAACGAATCACTGGAGCTGAAAATAAAATTTTGGGACGAATCATTTACTCAATGGTTTGACGGCCCTGAAGATCCGAACTATGTATTTCTCCAAATACAACCAGAAATAGTTCGAATTTTAAATGTAAACGGTGAACTACCACAAGAACTCATTTTGTGAATTGTATGTAATTTTACATTACAGGCACTAATAATTAATCTTTTACATTGCTCTTCTTTTCATTACTATTAATGAAAAGAAGAGCTACCTTGTATAGACGAATATTACTGAATGAAACGTTCGCCATTTTTTCTTATTTCATTAGATTTTTGGTCACGAATAAAAAAATGCTCGATCGACTTACTTTTACTGAAGATAACCCCCGCTTCAAAGCCCTCTTTCGAACGAATAACACGAATTTGTGTAATTTCTTTTTGATCATAGCCAGAAGATATTAAATAGCGTTCGACATCATGTTCTAGCTCACTTTTACTATTAAAATCGAATAAAAAAAATGAAGCAATCGCTAAAGATACTGAAATCAGCATTGTTGTGATTGCTTTTCTCTTCATCACCATCATTCCTTTAACAATGAATATTTTATTTATTAGCTGGCCGCCTTTTGATTAATAAACTTGCTTACTTACCTTATATAGTTTAGTCAATTTTTTGGATGATTATGTAATATTTGAATATGTTCTAAATCTGCAATTAGAAAATAATTAACAATAATTTCGGTAGCTGCTCCCATTAATGGATATTCGCCCTAAATAGCACATCTCTAAGTATGTAGCCTGTTTTTCTCATAATGAAATTACTTATTAAGTGCCTTCTCAATTGTCCATGTCACAGTAAAGCTACCTGCTAGTTTGTCACCTGTGAGGACAATATTGTATGTGCCTGCTTTTTCTATTTCAACTTGTAATGTATAGTCGTCTAATAGTGTTTGACCCATTAGATTTCTTTGCTCACTTTGAAAGCTATTTCCGTAGCCGCCTCCATTGTTACTATAAAAATTAACCGTATAAGTAAGAACATCACCACGGTCAAGCTCAAAAGGAATTTTATGTTCCCCGTTAAAATGTTTAAAAGTCGCCCTATATTCTTCGTCATTTCGTGTTTCCTGCCAGCCTTTCTTCACAGTAAAATCAAACTGTATGAGCACAAGGAAAAAAAGCGGCATTATTATAAAAACTGTCGTAAACTTTTTCGAGTGCTTAGCTAACCATACGCCACTCAAAAAAATAACTGCAACAATAGCGCCGACAATTCCTGCAATTACTGCAAATATTGAAATGCCAAAAATAAAAAAGAATAAAAACCCCGCTAAAATATATGCAACAATTTTATTAGAATTGATAATTGACCATTTTTTCGATAGCCAATCAATGATTGAGGAAGAAATAATACCATAGACAAAAATGATCCCCCAAATCCACCAATTACTAATGGTCTCTACAAAATTATAAAGATTGAAATTCTCAACAAAAAGTAAATACATAAAAAAAACTGTTAACGCAAAGCCCGCCCCAGCTAGTTTTGTTGAAAGATAACGTAATGTCATCAATAACGCCCCCTTACTAATTACTTCTATTTTAAACTATATTCAATATGATACTAATAAAATTTCCAAAAGAGTTTAAATTTTTCACATAGACATAACAAAAACAGGGTATTCCAAACTCAATTGAAACACCCTGCTCACTTTATTCAACTAATTCATTCGCTAATGTTTTTCTACTAATCCAATAACCTTGCACGCTAAAAATAATAACTACCGCAAGTAAAAAGAATGTACTCACGCCCAGCAGGATTCTAAAATCGAAAATGATGGCTGAGCCTGGATCAACGAGCGCTAATAATTTCGTAAATGCCGTTCCAATAAGTGTGCCGACAGCGAGTCCGTATAAGACGAATGACAGCACTTGCGATAAAATAAGCTTAACGAGTCCATTTGGTGTTAGCCCGATTAAACGCTGTATTGCATAATCTGTGCGCTTGCCATAAATCGTATGGAGCAATGTTTGAATAACCCCTAAACAAGTGGCTACTACTAGCACAATTAATACCCCGATAAATAAGCTCCAGCGTTGATAATACATCCGATCATTTTCCGCCATATACGTGTCATAATCTGAGAACGTTAATGCCGGCCATCGCTCATGTAAAAAGCTTAGCTCACTTAAAGTTTGCTTAATATCTGCTGTTTCTATCATTATATCTTCAACGTAAGTATACGGGGATAATTGAACAATTTCAGAAGACCAGTCAAAATACACATCACTGCGCATATGTTTCGGTTCAACAATCGCCACTACTTTTGCTGGTGCAATTTCTTCAACTTGTTGCAGTTCAAAATTATACATGCCCAATCGGATTTCATCGCCAATAGCTAATCCTTCCGATTTTGCAAAATCCGTTGTGACAATAATACCCTCATCTACTGCCCCCGTTATTTCAGGTATTTCCCTATGTTCGATTAACTGTTCAATGTCAACTGCTTGGGAAGTAACCGCATCCCAGCCGCCGTTCAAATACAATTCTGTAGATGTATAACTGCTTCTCGCATAGGCATAGTCAACAGAAGGTAAAGCTTCAATTTCCTTTACAATATCATTTGTAAATGTTTGATCTGATAAATCATTTTTGATAGCTACCGGTGCTTCGTATAAGAAACCAATATAATCTTTCTCTGTCTCTTTTACACTTTTAAATAATGTTGTACCAAAAATAAGAATAACCATTAATCCAATTATGCTTAAAACGATTGGCATATTTTTCCGAACTTGTGGCATTAATTGCTGACATGCTAAATAGGCTTCTTTTCCAAGTAGCATCCTTGCTGGCTGTAACGTGAATTTTAGTAGCATACTAAATAAATAGGGCATCATATATAAAATAATTAACGTTATTAGTAAGCTACTTATTAATATTTGCAGTGCACTTTTCCCGGAATTCCCCTCGACCATAGCCGAGAAAAAACAAAGTAATGCGCTAACCGCGACGATTCCAATTGCGTAAAGCTTGCCCTTTGTGAAGCGCAGTGCGGTTTCATGATTGTCCGTAACAATTTGCAATGGCAATAGGCGCATGCTTTTTTGCACTTGCCACTGGATAAGCGCGAAAAGAACAACAAAAAGTGCAGCCGCAATCACAAGTGCTAGCCAAATCGGAAATTCCGTACGTGCTGCTGGTAATTGCATCTTATCCACAAGAAATGGCAACCATAATTTGATGACAGCTAAACTAAACAGTACGCCGAATGCTAAGCCAATTGATAATATCGCTATTAGCTGTGCTTGCACGATTTGACCAACTTGTTTTGCCGTTGCACCGAGCGCACGTAATACCGTTAGCTGTTCCTTCAATTTAAATAATACTAGCTGGAATGTCGACATTAATAATACTGTCGTAATCAATAAAACAAAGACTGATAACACAATCATAAAAATAGCTAGTGCTTGAAAATTCAATTTTACAAAATCGTATTCATTAACGATATCAATTCGTAGCTCGTCATCTAATTCAGTTAAAAGCTGTGTAATATATTCAGGTGAAGCGTTTTTATGAAGATCGATGAGCGCATACTTACCGACATCATGTTCATTTACCGGCAACCATTTTTTTACTGTATTATTTGTAAGGATGGCCATTTCTACATCCGAGCCACCAGGTAAAGGTGTTAATATTTCTTTTACTACATACGGCTCGAATTCAATGTCAATTGTGTCACCTACTTCTTTCTTGAAAAGCTTGGCGATTTTTTGGGAAATGACCACTTCATTTGCCTTTATACTCTCCTCGAAATTATAACGACTTTTCACGAGTGCATCATTTTCAACACCGACAGTATAAACACCCGACAATTGCCCCTCCACATTCGTATGTGCTAAGAGTATCGGTGAAACTCCTGTTACACCATCCATCGATGCCATCGCAGTAACTTGGTCGGCTGTCACCCATTTTTTTTGCTCGGGATTATAGCCAACGAACATTTCTGCATCTCCCAATAACGCCTGAATTTCCTCTTCCATTTGCGCCTTGGCATTCCAAATATACATCGACATCGTCATAATTAAGCAAACCGAAACGGCAATGATACTAATGCTTGTGACGATTTGAGTTGTAGCAGCACGAAATAATTTAAAGGCAATTGCTTTTAAGTTAAACATTAGTGCTCACCCCTTGATACAACCTTAAATTTAGCAAGAATCGCATCTAAATCATCTTCTGATTGTTCGTTTTGATAAGAATCCACAATCGCACCATCATGGAAAAAGAGTACACGATTGGCATAGGTTGCAACGTATGGATCATGTGTCACAAGTAAAATCGTTTGTCCCGCGCTTTGTATATCAACAAGTAATTGCAAAATATCGTCGGTAGTATTCACATCTAGGGCACCTGTTGGCTCATCTGCCAGTAAAATAGGAGGCTTCGTAATAATTGCCCGCGCAATCGCCACTCGCTGCTTTTGCCCACCTGATAGTTCATGTGGGCGATGCTTGCGCCAGTTGAAGATGCCCAACTGCTGCATCGTTTCCTCTACTCGTACTTTAATTTCTTTGCTCGGAATATCATTTAGAATAAGCGGTAATGCGATATTATCCTCGACATTTAAATCTTTTAATAAATGAAACGATTGGAATATAAAACCGATATTTTCTTTTCGGAAGTTAGATGATTTCGGCTCTTTATAAATATTATTTGCTTCTTTTCCAAATAAAAATATAGTTCCTTCAGTCGGTTCATCGATTGCGCTGATCATATTGAGGAGCGTACTTTTACCAGACCCGCTAGTCCCCATTATTGCGACCATTTCGCCTTGATAAATGGTACAATGAACATTTTTTAACGCATTAACTTTATGCTCTTTTTGTTGAAATATTTTCGACATCCCTTCAATACGCAACACTTCTGTTAATCTTGTTTGTGGTACCGGAATTTTTTCAATGACTTCCTTCAACGGATTGAACCCATTCATCGATATATGCCCCCTTTAATAATTGTCGTAAACGTTGAAGCCCTCTGCGAATATTTGTTTTCACTGTCCCTTCTGGTAAATCTAAAATGTACGCAATTTCTCGTACGGAATAGTCTTGATAAAACCTAAGGAGCAACGCTGTTTTATATTTTTCTTCTAATTGAGCTAATGCCTGCCAAAGATCAATACCTTCCTCTACATTGGCAGCATGCTCGTTAGCTGCATATAAATCAAAATCTTGCGGCTCGGTTAATTGCGTATGCATTTGTTTACTTATGTATGTTTTACTGCAGTTGATGACAATTCTCGTAATCCACGTACTGAAATACTTTCGTTCCTTTAATTTTGGCAATGCTTCGTAAGCACGAATAACCGATTGTTGGAAAATGTCAACCGCATCATCTTCGTTTTGAACGTATACATAAGCAATGCGATAAAGTTGGTTTTGTAATGGCTCGATCAAATCATAAAACGCTTGTTCATCACCTTGTTGCGCTTTTTCAATGATACTTTCTTGTAACAGAACGATACGCCTCGCCCCCTTTCACCTATTAGACTCAGTATTTATTCATTTCGATTCAAATATTTTTATTTTTTAGTATTTATTATGTAATAATTATATTATTGCATAAGTAGTAGATAATGGAGGTGCTTATATGGACAATAGTTATTATATTGGCTGGGGGACTTTGGCATTGATTAATGCTGGATTAGCTCAGGGGAAAAATCGAAGTGGTTTAAACTGGTTGCTTTTATCGCTTCTTTTAGGACCAATCGCTACTTTTATTTTGGTAATTGCGGAAAAGAAATAGTTTTCTATAAATAAACGCCAAAATGTCATAGAGTATATTTAAAGTTATTTAAAAAGTATTATCAAAATAAAAATGTTTATATTAAAGGAGGGCAATATATTGAATATCCAATATGTTGCCCTCGATTTTAATTAAATTAATAATTCATTAACCTATCATACTCTTAAAATGCCTCGGAACCCTGTACTACCAATACTTTGGAGCTTTTTTGTCTTTCATTTGGCTACTCTTTATCATTTGTACCTTTATGTCTATACAAAAAATCAAATTTAAACAGCTATGTGAATTGAAGTAGGATTTTTTGAAATAATAGTACCTTCAAATTCTCCAATTCCTTTAATTATAAATTGATTTCCAATATTTATAGGTGGTTCATTTAAAAATAGCTCTACCGATTGTACGTCTCTGAAATTATTTTCAAACGTAGTAAAGACAGGTATATCAATAAAAAATTCATTGTTAATTATGCTTATGCTTACAAAATTGTGATGTAATGCTGTCATATCTAATTGTGTAACATTCATTGGATCGAAGCCTACTATTTTAATTGCTCCTGAAATAGTTAGCTTTATACCCTCTGTATTATTAAAGTGATTAAATGCTCTTAATTTCTTTTTTTGAGCAATATTCATTATTTCAAAAACTTCTTCTGAATTATCAGAAATAATTAACTCTATAGGATTATAGTCGGAGTATATTTCTCTAAAAAAATGATACAAGTCTAAATTTGATTTTGTAAAATCCAATTTCCAGTCGTCAGAAATCTCATCTAATAATAAGCAAATAAATAAACCAGAATTATAACAACTACTTCTAATATTTGTTTGCGATGAATTATTATCAAGCAGCTGTTCTATATATTTGTTAATTAAATTTTCCTTACTAAGGCTAACATCTTTCAATGCTTGATATTCGACATAAAATGCAGGTCCCTCAATCGTTTCAATTAAATTTTCATATTCAACATATTCTAAAAATAGTTCCATTCTTTTTTCCCTAAATGTGATAAACTCGTTAATTTTAAGGCACTTCTCAATTAAATCTGTTGCTTTATACGCCTCAAAAAGTTTCTGTCTTTCTAGAATACGAAGTTGAATGTTATTAAAATCAATTGGATAACTAAATCCTAAAATTTCATTTGGAAAACGTCCTTCTTCAAATAAATATTGGAACACATGAAATGATTCATGAACAAGCAAAGAATATATATCTTCAAATGAATCATAGAGTGACGTATCTACAATAGCTGTTGGAATTCCTTCAAATAGTATACAAGTACAAGCTAAAAATTCGTCAGTTTTAACTAATTTGGTGTATGGTTCTTCTTTACATTTAGGATGATTAAATAAAAAGACATTTTTATCATCAAAAATAGCAAAAGCAACGGGTTTAAATTTATCCCAATAATCCTCTAAATGTTGAAATGGTGAGTCATTTATAATTCGATCTAAATAATTTTGCATAAAATTCTCCTTTCGTTATTAATATTAGGTAAAAACTTGAAATATCCTTCAAAACAGGCTGGAGGAATCTATCTTTTATAAAGTAAAGTTCGCAAAGCGAGATTTAAGAGTTAGGATTCTAAGTTTTTCGTAGAGAGTAAAGTTGAGTATAAAAGCTTACCTAATGTTGTAGGTGGATATGAGTAATTCAAAAAAGCTGCCCAAAAAAATCGCTAAATATTTCTTTGAACAGATTCTTTTTATTTATTCCACCTGAATTTGGACTCTACTAGTTACATTTCCATTCCGAAACAAGAAGAATCATTTTTCATAGCGTTTATCAATTTCCCTCTCAAACTGACTAACCATTCGGGTTCATTTTCCCATTTTTCTTCTGAAGATCTTAGTATTCGAACATAACCGTATAAATTAGCAAATCGTCGACAAGCAGGTAATAAAGACATCATATCATCTGTCAGGTCATACTCGGTACGATACCCGTCTATAAAACATTGTTTCTTTTGTTGAAACAATTCAGTTGATATACAATCTTGCAAGCTATCTAGTGCTTGTTCAATATCCATAACATACCAGTGATACATAGCATCATCAAAATCAATTACATTACAAGATTGAGTCTTTTCATCATAAAATACATTATCAAATTCAAAATCATAATGAATGAGTCCGAAATTGAATTTTGTAATAGGAATAGAGTTAAAATAATCTTTTAGTAATTGTATTTCATTTAAAGCCGATGTTTCATTTGGAAATTCAACTAAATTAGTATACATCCAATCTAACACGTCACTGTATGACCAACGCTTGTTTTTATTAGGGATGTACTCACTAGATAGCTTATGAAGTTTTCCTAATGCTTTTCCATAATTAAATATGATGGAATCACTTAAATCGGTATTGTTAAGCTGTACCCCACTTACACGTTTAAAAACAGCAGCATAGTATTCACCCCATGGCGTATTTGCTTCTACAAGTTCCTCTCTATTTTTTGAAAGAACTGTTTCTAAGACGCCATACTGTTTAGATTTTAAATATGAAATAAATTCAAGCTCTGCTAAAATATTTTCACGCTTCTTCTCTGATTTTGGTGAAAACCTTAAAAGTTGTGTCTTGCCTTCAGCTTGAAAAGGATAAATAGCATTTGAAGAAATTCGATAATATTTAAATAACTCCATAGATTCTTTATCAAATTCCCAGTTTTCCAATAGCATCTCTGCTAAATCTTCATTATCAAAAAGATATTTTAATTTCAACATAAACAGCCAACTCCTTATTTTGTAGTTCAAATAACTTTAAAATTAAATTGTGATACTTTCCCCTTTCTATTTATTTAGAAAATATCCATTGGATTTAAATTTTTAAACAACAAAAAACCACAGAATTATATTAAATAACCCTGTGGCTTAAGAAGCTTAATTCATAACAAAAAAGCCTGTGCTTTTATTTGCCCAAGCTCTAATCAAAGGTCAAATCAAACAGCTTTTAACTAATTTAATCCGTATGAGTGAGAGAGCAATAAATTTAAATCCAAGGTTATCTTCATGAAATTTGTCATTACGATGCTCACTCCCTTCCTTAATATTAAGAATATTATACCAATTATGTTTTTAAATTACAATAGTTTTCCGCAATGAGATTATCACAAAAAATGACTACTTAAAACTGAATTATTTCGTTGAGATATCTATTATATTCTTAATTAATCTAATTTGACCTCGGTGATTCAATTCATCCTCAAATACATGGAACCATTTGAAATAGTTATTCGCAGGTTTTCCTCCCCAAAATGGAGTCTGTTCCAACAACCATGAGTCCTGCAATGTTTGGAATTTCTCAATTGTCTTTTTTCTTGTTTGTTCCAATTGTTCCAGGTAGAATTCAACCGGATTCCCTTTAATTTGTTCCTGCGCTGTCTTTCCGAGATCTAGTCCCGGATTCAACATTTGTATATCCTCTTCTGTAAAATCACGGTTTTCAAATGTTGCAATTTGGTATGCTTTTTCAACAGCCACCATATGAGCGAGCAACATGCCGATAGAATACGCCTTATCGTTAATTAAAAAATCCAATTGGTTAACTGATAAATTCTTTACTTCTGCTAACGTCGTCTCTCTAGTATAATTCATCATAGATATTAGCTTGCTGAATTCCAAACTTAAACCTTCTTTTTTATCAATTAAAAATAAACTTTGATTCCCCATTATGATTTCCTCCTAAAAATAACACGGTTTTGGTATTTTCCTCTCTTTAACAGAGATTAGTTCCAATTTTATAATTATTTATCATTTATTACCAGTGAATATTTTTTCAAATTTCAAATTTCTGCTGACCTCTTAAATTTTTCATAAAGAGGTTTTGAAGGAACCAAGGGAATCAAATATTTGTTTAGCATAGCCGTAAAAAAAAACAAAAAAACCACAGGGTAATATAAAATAACCCTGTGGCTTAAGTGTTAATTCAAAATAGAAATGCTTCTAACTAGTCGCACATCATGATGTAATAATTGATTGACGGTATCCTTAATGCTTGCACTTCCGCAAATAGCAGAAATGACAGCTACCCCATCTGAACCGGCAGCTAATACGGGCTGCGCATTTTTTTCAGAAATACCACCAATCGCTACAATAGGAAATGTTGGATAGGCTTTTCTTGCTTGCTCCAAAAAAGTGACTCCTGCTGGACGCTTGGCATCTAATTTAGAAGACGTTTCATAAATTGGACCGATCCCAACGTAATCTGCTCCGCCAGCAATAGCGGCTTCCATTTCTTCCATCGTATGCACTGAAACTCCAACTATTTTATGTGGAAATAATGTACGAACTTCTGAGAGCCTGCTGTCATCTTGCCCAACATGGACTCCATCCGCATCAATTTCACGCGCTAGCTCTACATGATCATTCACAATAAAGGGCACATTGTACTGTCGACATAAGCTTTGACAGTTTTTAGCGAACTGTATAAGTTCATCACCTACTAATGCCCCTTCTCCTTTTTCTCGTAGCTGGAAAATAGTAATGCCCGCTTCCAATGCTTCCTTTAATATAAGTAGCGGGTCGCGGTTACAGTTAGGAGTACCCATTATAAAATATACAGCTAATTCATCCCTTTTCAGCAACATGTACATCACCTTTCACAAACTTCTTATAAGCAAAATGATTCGTTGGACCGTGGCCATTGCCAATGTTTAATGGATGTTCAATTGCCGCTTGGATAAATCGTTTTGCTTCAATGATTGCCTCTTGAATAACATAACCTTGTCCTAAAAAAGCAGTAAGTGCTGCAGAAAATGTACAACCGGTTCCATGTGTATGCTTCGTATGAATACGTGTACTACTTACTTGGAATGATGAGCCATCTCGGAAATACACATGATCAACTGCTTCCATCCCTTGCAAATGACCACCTTTCATCACCACACACTGTACGCCCAATTGTAAAATTCGCTGAGCAGCAGCCTGTACATCATCCTTCGTTGTGATGCTCATACCTGTTAAAACTTCTGCTTCTGGTATATTTGGCGTTAACACTGTTGCTAAAGGTAATAGTTTCGTTTTTAAAGCCTCAACCGATTCCTGCTGTAATAGATTTGCTCCACCTTTTGCAATCATGACAGGATCAACAATAAGTTGTATATCTTTATCTTGTAATGCTTCGGCAACAGCGGTAATAATATCCGCAGAAAATAACATACCTGTTTTAACAGCCTTCACTTGAAAATCTTCAAAAACCGTTGAAATTTGAGCTTCTACAAAATCCGCCGTCGCTGGAAATATGCCCGAAACTCCTAATGTATTTTGAGCAGTTAATGCTGTAATTGCTGTTGTGCCAAAAACCCCTAACTCCTGAAAGGTTTTTAAATCTGCTTGAATACCTGCTCCTCCACCACTATCGGAGCCTGCAATTGTCATGACAATATTCATATTTGCCCACCTCTTGCATATTGTTCTAAACCGTCGATTACTTTCATTTGGAATGACCCCATATACGCAGCTTCACAAGCATCTATTGCAATTTGTTTATATTGCTGCAAAATTTCCTTTAATAGTTGAAGATTATTTCCTTCTACTGCAAGTGCGGCACTACAAATAGCACTTAATAAACAGCCAGAGCCTGTAATTTTCGTCATCCGTTCATCGCCACCTGTAATGAGCTCAACATTAGTGCCATTAGTTAAAATATCTGTTTCGCCAGTAACAACTACGATTGCTCCCCATTTTCGGGCAACTTCTTTCGCAACTGTAACCGTATCAAGCTCACCTTCTCCACTATCAACGCCCCTAGCTTGCCACTGAACTCCAGCAATAGCTGCAAGCTCACCTACATTACAGCGAATAGTTGTAAATTTCACTTGTTCGAGTAATTGCTGAACTGACGCTTTTCGGAATGAAGTAGCTCCTACTCCTACGGGATCAAGTACAACAGGGATATTTCGCTCATTCGCCTTTTTACCTACTACTAACATACTTTCTAGTGTACGAGTATTTAATGTACCAATATTAATTAATAAACTATCAGCAATGGACACCATCTCTTCCACTTCAGCGATTTCATCTGCCATAACTGGAGATGCACCAATTGCCAGCAATCCATTTGCAGTAAAATTAGCCACAACATAATTTGTTATACAATGTACAAGCGGCTGTCTAAGACGGATATTATTTAAAGTCATATTGTGCTACCTCATTCACCATGATTTCAATTGTCCAAGGTATATCCTTAAAACTGCTTTTCCTATATAAACTTATTTCTCTTCTTACCTCTTCACAAAATGTCATCTTTCTTCCTCCTTGTGTAGTAGGCATGAGAACAAAAAAAACACTTCATTTGCGTATGCAAAGAAGCGTCTTACAAATTGCTCCCTACGCCAGTATTAACTGAACAGGTTCTAAGGGTCAGGTTTTAACCTTCTCAACGCTATAGCGTCCCCCCGCAATTAAAATATTTCCGTGGAAATTAAAAAGCTCTCTAAATAAGGAGAGCTCATGTACAAAAAAATGCGAATTGTGTCACTCGCTATGTACTTTGCTCCCTCCGCCAGTGTTAACTGAACAGGTTCTAAGGGTCAGGTTTTACCTTCTCAACGCTTTTCGCGTCCCCCTGCAAATATTTTAATTACCCATATCCTAACATCATTTCTATTTGTTTTACAACAATAAATCATTAGTTTGCTAATTTGCATTTATTCACTTTACAAATTATTCTTCATTAAATTACAATCCATCACATAAAAGTCCCCAGATAATAAGAATTGGAGGGCATTAAATAAAAAATTCCCATCAGATCTTTAGGTTAAAAGATTTAGTGCGGTGAAAGAGCTTCTGTCGCTGAGTGATTTATCTTGCTCTTGTAGTTACGTATGATGCATGAGTTATCCACTGAACTGCTTTGTTAGTTTCTGTAATGCTTGAATTATAACCTTCTCAAAGCATTGGTGTTGGAACCTACTGATTATAAACAGCAAAAAACAAACACCCTATTAAATTGAATGAAGTGTTTTACTCCCTAACTTTCATTTGGGAATGTTATTTTGAATATCACTGAATAAAATATTAGTCTTTAGATTTATAGCCCCCATTAGTTCAACCAAAATAAGTAATATATGTGGCAAGATTATTTTCTATGCATTATAAATTGTGATTTGCTGTATCTAAAATTGTTTTTTTCATAAAAAGGTATTAAGTATTCCTCACAAAACAAACTTATAACATCAATATGCGAAAGCTCATCTAACAGCTTTGATACCAGTTTTGTTCCTATACCTTCTGCATGGTACGAACTATGTATAACAACGTCTTCTATATACGCTCTAAATTTCCCATCTGTAACAGCTCTTGCGAAACCAATAAGAGTATCACCTATCCACGCACCCACTGATAGTACGTCTCTTAACATATTTTCAATATCTTGTTCTTGTCTTTCCTCCCACCAACCAGCATCATTATATAGCTTCATAACATCAACAGCTTTGATTGTTCTATCAGTAAAACTTAATATTTCTATATTCAAGTTTTGTTCCTCCAAAAAAATTTACTTAATTTCACAATACAAAGATATCTATATCCACTAACCTGTGTTGTTAAATGAAGTCCAAAAGTGTCGTTTGGTAACATTTAACAAGAATCAATAATCTGGGCCTATTGTTGAAAAAGGCACAATTCATTTTCAAGAATTGCACCCGATTGTGGAAAATCTTTTTTCTATTGAATAGAATCGTTGTACTGTGCAGCTGGAAAGTTGTTCACTTTAATGATAATCGCACTACAAATCAAAAAGAGATAGTGAGTTAATCATTTACAACTTCCTTGCATAGTTTACTAACTAGCTGCCATAACGCGTTTTTTTTTATTTTTCCGGTCCAAGCCTATAACAATTTTCATATTGTGGCTTTGTTTATTTTATGCATTAAACCTTAATAAATTTTTCAAGGGTAACTAATTATTATGTCGTTTGTTAACTTCAATCGTAATGAACTCCGGTAAATAGCTGGGAGTACATCCTTTTGCTACTATTTCATCTTTGTAAAGACCCGTTTTCTCACCAAGTTTAATACAACGTGCACGATTCTTTTCATCATAAACGCCTATCCAGCCTGCGGTGAAATTCATAGCCCATTGAACTTCCGGTTCTTCCTGCGTAATATTAGCTTCTAATTTAGATAGTAAGTCTGCGGTGTTATCAGGCGGTGTTTGTCCAGTCCATCTCAATCGCCCTTGATAATACCAGAAAGCTCGCCTTTGAAGAGCAGAAGGGCTATTTTCCCATGACTCCATCAATGCAATTGTCTTCTTGTCTTTGGTGAGCTGATTAGCCATTAGCCAATCCATTAAGTTATTTCGCTCATCAAAAGTGTGAGTCTGTATATCCTTATCAAGCTTATTTAGCACATCTTGTGAAAGAAGTTTTTTATCCATAATTAAGATTGCTAATAGTCTGGGCAAAAACTCTTCGGTTGACCAAAGTTCCATTGCTAGTTCGTGATCTTTTTTAATGTCCTTCGCAATTTTTCGTAAGTCGCCTAGCTTAATTTTACTATTGATCTGAGGTAGAATGTTTTCTGCTTTTGAAGAGCGTTTTATTTCTGTACCTTTATTTTCATTCATTTTATACAACTCCTTTATTAAAGCTTTCTCCACCTATAATAGAAGAGCAACCATCTTTAGTATTACACCCACTCACGATTATAATTGCCAACAGTAAAAAAGATGAAAGTAGAAGTATTTGCTACACTGGTATCCCCACAAGAATAAATTATCTACTCAAAAAACTACCACAACACTTCAACAAAATGACCCGTTTATTGTATAACTTAATACATTGTAAATTTAATCAAATAGTGTTTCCTTTGCAGGAGTCCGCGAAAACTCAAAGAGTGTCTTAATTTGAGACTCGGTATTTCTATTAGTAGAAAGCTGTGGTAAATTGTGTTCTGAAAAAAATCGAATTTCATTCGTTTCAATACCTACAGTAGCTTCTCCTCCAATAATCTCACACAATATAAATATCTTATAGTAATGATATGGTTCTGGAGGATGTGGGTGTTTATTATTATCCAATAAAGCAAGTAATCTGATTGGGAGTACATCATAACCAGATTCTTCTTTAATTTCCTTTACTACATTCTCTGAAGGGGATAATCCGATATCACAAAACCCACCCGGTAATGCCCATTTATCATCAATATTTTCTTTTACCATTAAAATCTGTTGGTTTCTAAAAACCACACCACGAACATCAACTTTGGGAGTTTGGTAACCAGCTTCATTCGCAAACAAATTCTTAATTTTGTTCATTTCAAGTTCAGTGTATTCGGACATAATCTCTACACTAATCTTACGTAATTCCTCATAACGCTCGATATCATAGATGTCTTTAGAAAATGTTAATCCTGCCTGAGATAATGCTTGTATTCTTTTTGCCCACTCCAACCATTGATGACTCATAAACCACCTACTTTAAAGGAGCTCTTGAATTCCTTTATACTTTTTATGATTGAGTCAGGTTGTTCACTAAATTCAGACGTTTGGTATTCGGGTAACCACTGTACGCCGATTGTATAAACGTTAGCTTGTACACCAGCTACAATATCCGCATCACTATCTCCAATATAAATCGCCTCAGAATTCTCTACTTTTAAAAGAGACAAGGCTTTCAGTAAACCCTCTGGATCAGGTTTAGGTTTTTTAACATCATCACCAGTTATTATGACATCAAACAAACCTTCCATATCTAATGCTTTTAGAGAGATATCTAAACTTCTTTTTGCCTTTCCTGTAAAAATACCTATTTTTATTTCTGCTTCTTTCAACGACTTCAATAAGTCTAGGATTTCAGGATTGTCTACTACCAAACTTTTATGTAATTCTGAATATTTTTTGTAGAAATATTCAATTGCATCTTCCTTATTAGGATTTGAAAGATTATTTATAATAATACCTGTTTCAGAAGGACCAAACATTTCTTTAATTTCATTTGTAGTAAGTTCCCTTTTATCAAATTCTTTAAATACAGTTTGAAAAGCATAAAAACAAATTGGTAAAGTATTCGCCAATGTTCCATCAAAATCAAACACTACAGCTTTCATAATTAACTCCTTTGGTTTAGCATAAGGACCGCAATCTTCACGCATACATTAATAGTCTAAACAATTATCTTTTCTGTTTCCTAAACAATTCTACATTTTCCGATAAAACCCTCCTTCTTTAAGTAAATGCTGTGTTAGTTGAACAAAAAAAGCTACCAAATGCGAAGAGTCAAGATAGTTGCACTGCTGTTTTTCAGCAATGCAATAAATCGTCTCTTTTACTGAGCGATACTAAATCTTTATTCATTACCATTCAATCGTCACGCACCGGATTTGGCTTCATACATATACAGCTCATCTCCGTCCAAAAACAGCAACTTGCTCTCACGGTTATTCACTAATTGCGGTTCGACAGGCTTACCATCCGGCTTCATCAGCTCGATTTTACGGACAGTCTTATATTCATTACCTTCACGTTGTAACTCAAATAGTGTACGTTCTCCTCTGCCTCGGTGTGCAACTATCGTCTCCCCGTTCACCGCAAACGCCCGAAAATAAATATCTTCGGGTGAATAATACAATGTGAGCCCCTCTCTCCGTACTCCAATCTTCGAATCAATGCTGAAGAAAAACCAAATTCCTCCATCAGCTATACCATTCAGCGCCAAACACTCAAAAATAAAATATTCCTTATCCTCTTCAAGCGAATCCTTCTTACCACCCGACGCGTCCCAGCCAACTAGCCCGCTGCGGCCAACCGGCTCCTTCCAGCCGTAATTGCCGAAAACGCCTTCATCAAAGTACCCTGTCCAAATCTCTTGATTCTTTGTTACGTACACATGCTCAATACCATCTCCTAAACAAAATGATCGGATGAAACACCCATTTTCATCATAGACACGTGCGTTTTCTTCAATATTTTGTGCATCATGGTAATACGACCGTGCACATACAAGTAGAATATGTCCGTCATCAATCGGCTGTATGTAATGATAATTCCATGTCTCTTCCGGCAAATCCAGCACTTTCTTCTGTCCATCTTTCAGATGAATGACTTGATATCTATAGCTTTTTTCCGTAACGCTTGCAGGGAAGCAACCATTGATTAGTGGAGCTTGCTCTTCCACAAGCAGGACGAATACATCGTTTTCATGTCCAAGTGCAATCGAAAGCGGCGTCATGTGTTTCAGCTCTTCGTGCAGGTTGGCTATTGGGTTCATGGGTATTTTGAGTATTGATTTCATTTTCTTTCAGCAACCTTTCCTGTTTTGACATACCCGGTTTCAGCAAATCATGCGCCGGATTGTTTAACTAAGACGAGAATTTATTGGTCCATATATAATTTACAAACTTTAACTTTTGACCATTCATTTCAAATTCTTCATCATTAGATTCTGTTTGCACAAATCCGTTTATCTCTAATACTTTTTGAGATGCTATGTTATTAGTCGTTGTTTTCGCATTAATTTGTTTTATATCAAGAACTGTTATTGTTTCTAGTAATAATTTCAGTGCTTCTTTTGCAACACCTTTTCCAGTATGCTGTTGTCCTACTCTATACCCTAGATGACCTATTTTTTGAGACCCATCAATATCAACCAAATTCATTCTTCCGAGAATGGAACTATTTTCATCTTTAATTAAATAGTAATATGAACCTCCCTCGGCCTGTTCCTTTAGTAATGATTCATGCCTTCTTTTAAAAATCTCAGGCTTGTAATAATCGTCTCCACGGGTCGGTACCATTTGTTCAAAAAAAGTCCTGTTTTCAAGTTCAAACATATACAAGTCCATTGCATCTTTCGGAAGTAATTTTTCAATCAATATATCCATGTAACATCCTCCACTCAATTTTTTATGTTTACATAAAACCAACATACCCTTTTATTTGGATTCTTGCTTATACCAGGACCTATTGCTGAAAAAGGCACAATTCATCTTTAAGAATTGTGCCCGATTGTTGAAGATTGTTATTTTCTAAACCGCTGAATTATCCCAGATGTTTTTCAAACCAGTCGCACGCTTCTTGCTTCATCTCATAATTAAATTGATGATTAATGAAAGGCATGCTAAGTTTAAAGTTATCAGGTTGTTCAGAATACAGCGGTAATAAGTTCTTGTAGAGTTCTAATGAATAAAAGTAAGGTGAATCAATGTCCTGGTCGCCATTAATAATTAGCAATGGCTTAGGAAAGAAACCACTCATCTTTTCGAAAGGGTCTAGTAGTTGAAAGTACTCAGTTCGTTTTTCAACTTCTTTCTCCGCATCATGAATCTGTGTACTCCATTGTTCATAGGCAGCGGTTGAAGTAATGGAATCCAGCCAGGCTTTTGTAAATGAAGGTTTACCTGCTATAGGAATAGCAACCTTTATATCGGGGTTATTTGCCGCTATATAGAATGCCGCATAACCTCCCATAGAAAAACCAGATAATCCAATTTTATTTGCATCAATCCTCTCAATACCCTTAAAGTATTCAATTAAGTTATGTATATCGATTGCTGATTGTTCAATAACTTCGTGCATATGGACGTATGTATCTAAGCCGGTATCTCGTGGAAAAACTTGAGTGAATCTATTGCTCTCATTTTCAACTTTTCTTTCCCCATGCCCTTTACAATCCATACTTACGTAATAAAAGCCTTTCTTTGCAAGCATATATCCAAAATCGATAGCTTGTTCACGATCCGCACCATAACCGTGAATAAAAAATACCAAAGGACAATTATATATTTTCTCCTGATAAATACTTAAAATTGGTATATCATTTACTATATTTGTTTCTAAGATCATTTTTGTCATAAGTAACCTCCCATTATTATTTCAATAATCAGCCTTTTAACAGAAACATTGTTATAAAAGTATCTCCTCTATTACTTTAAATACATTCTTTTTCAAATCCCACTCACTTCTGTTCACTTCAACAACGTACTTCAATTATCCTGCCTAAATAGTTTAAGTATCCTTCTATATGGCCCTAACCTCCACTGAAAATTGCAAATCATCATCTTCTTTCAAAGTGCCATTCAGCTTGAAAAATTCAATTTGCTCCACACCTGTTTTACTAATGAGCAATCTTTCTTTTTCACTCATGTTGTATGACTCTATGGTTATTTTCGTATTAGATGGAGATTTTTCGTTTTCTACAGGTTTTTCTACACTTGCGCACCCTGTTAACAACAAGGTGAAAATAATAAACAAGCAGTAGCCTTTAAAGTGTCGCTTTTTGTATCTCCCAATTAATCCATGTTTCATTAAATTATTTTAAATTACCTCCATTTTAGCAATAAGCATTCCCCCGTCTAATAACCCTTTTCATGAAGAAAGACGCTTTCCTTATTTCATAAAAGCGCCCGATTGTTGAAGATCGTTATTGAACTAAAGCCCCCGTTAGTGAATAAGGATTTTCAGTCATTTTCTATTTCTCATTTTTCTCAATAAATTTCGCTTTAAATAATATATAAATAACTAAAAAAATAATAGAAAGTCCTAATGGAGCAAATGTCACGAAATTAACTAATTCATTATTCATCTCTAGCCATTTTTTAATAGGTTCTTCTTGTTCAAAAACAAAATTCGGATTTTCCAATATAAAAGCAATTCTATTTAATAAAACTAAAAAACAAAACATAAAAAAAGATAATACGCTACAAATTAACATAAAAAACTCTTTTAAATTCATTTTATTCATAAAAACATCCTTTTACTTTTGAATCAATAATATCACTTATTCACTAAGCTGCCCCGTTAGTTCAAGCAGAAAAGAATGCCTTTTGGGTAGCTTTTTCTGCTAAAGCCCACGATAGTTTAACAAGAAAAAGTTACCTTAGTAACCTTCCTTTTTAGAGTAATATTTACACTATCTCGAAGAATTTTAATTAAAGTCGTTTAGTTTTGATTTACTTAAGCTGTTCTTTTGTTTAACTGGAAATCTTTGATAACAAAAATAAGCAATTATTAGTAAAATTAAGAGACCAATAATTCCCGTTCCTCCATCAATGAAGTATCTATGTTCTTTCGTTACTGTAAAATAAAAAATAAAAGTCCCTGATATATTTAGCATACCGTGCATTAATGCAACCGAGTATATCGAATTGCTTTTTTCATAAATGTACTGAAGTATTATTCCAGCTAAAACACAAAAAATCGTCATGAAAATCAAGCCTAAATGATGGTTCTCCCCGAAATTTAGGTCGTAAAAGTAAATCATAGGGGCATGCCATACTCCCCATATTAAACCGCCAAAAATAAGTCCCTTTTTTCCATATATTGATATTAAATTCGGATACAAGAATCCCCGCCAACCGAGTTCTTCTCCTATAAAAATAAAGATATTCAGTAAAGGGGCTAATAGTAATTGCAAAAGTGCAGCTAAAAGAATATTCGTGAAAAGTGAAGAGTTTTCATTATATGTAACCGTATCCCGTATCATTATATAGGCTTGTTCAATTGAAAATAGGTCTGGATTAAGTAGAAATGAGACAGCGTACACAATGACTATAAACAGAAAGCTAAACAAAGGTGCCAGTAATAAAAATTTTTTTTTACCTAACTGAAAACCTAAACCCCCTGAACCAAAAATATACTGTTTTAACAATAATTTTTGAATAAAAACACTCGTGATTAGCGGAATCAACATAAGGAATGGAGATAACATATCCATCTCTAAAAAATGAAATAATGCTGCCAAACAGAACGTCAGTAAAACAGTAGAAATAATAAAAATGAGCACAGCCCGTTTAATATTCATGTCTAATCCCCTTCCTAACTATTATTGATATTCAATATGAATTTGAATAAACCCTTCTTACACTAAATGCTGCGTTAGTAAAAACATTCCATACGTCTATTATTCTATTAACTTGGTAATAATTCCATTAATATCACTTTATTAGGGGGAATAGAATTGTTACTGTCAAAAGCATGGACTTTGTTTGAAGCTGATAAACGAATAGAGATTTTTCTCCGCAAACACTGAAGGCATACCTGTTACAGTCTTTGCTACTAATTGGTTATTTTAAGGATGTAGAGATGGAATTGCTGGATACAAATCAATTGAAGGAATATCTAGCTATATCCGGAAAGCATTTAAAACCGTCTTGCACATCGTATTCGCTTTATGAAATCGTTTTTTCGTTGGTCTCATGAAGAAGGCTACCTGAGTAAGAATCCAACTTCTAAAATTAAAGAACCCAAGGTAGGGAAACGGATACCCAAGTGTTGCTCAAATGCGATACATCAACTTAGACACAGCTATGCAACTCACTTGTTGAATAATGGTGCTCCTATTGAAGTCATTCAAAGTCTTATGGGGCATGAGAAAAGTGAAACCACAAGGTAAATACGCTCAATTAAGCGGAAAACTACGAAAAGAGTATTATCAAAAGTACTTTTAAATGTAAAATGAGCATCGCCTTAAATGACGTTGCTCTACTTTACTAAAGCCCCCGTTAGTTTAATAAAGATACAGTATTTATTATATAATTGATTAGAAGTGAATTTACGCAATCTCGTATTATTCCCGCAATTTTTATCTAATTAAAACTACACATCTGCACTTAATAAATTATAATCATTATCGAAATAGGTATGTATTCTGTGTCCACCAAACAAGTCTCCATCATAATATTCGCAGTATATATCATTGGCCCTAATTTTAATGTCATAGAGAATAATTGCTTCTTCAAATTCTGCTTTAGTTACATTATATTCTCCTGCATCAACGGCATCCCAATTTAAATTTTCATCATTCTCATCATACTCAGGCCAAAAATCATTTTTGTAATCAATTAATTTCTCTGCTATAGCTACTTTAGCCTTTTTATCAAATTCTTCTATACATACAAAAAGTTTTTCTGCTCTTTTAATCATCTTATTAATATCTATATATTCGCCTCTAATATCTAATGACCAATGTATTTTCCCCTCATTTTGCTGATATTCTTTACAATCCTCACTAAAGGTAAACACGCCAATTAATTCACTTTTTATTGATTTTTCCATCTTCTAATTACCTTTCTATTAAATTAATCTTCCATTGATTACATCAACTTAATCAGCTTTTGATATGATTTTGATAAAGAAGTGAAGCACCCGTTCGTATTATAAGCAAAGTCTACATATCATTTAAAAAAACCTTTCTTACGAATTCGAAAAATGTTTCTTCTTCTCTTGTTACAATTGATAAATCCTCGTGCCAAATCTCAACAATTGACCAATTCTCAGTTGGTAAAAATCCAGTTGCATCACCAGAAAAGTTGTCTCCAAATAATAAAACCTTTTTTATTTCTGGGTTAACAACTGCATCGTATATTTCATCAGCTTCAATTAACCCCTCGTAAAACATAAAATATCCATCAGCTACAGATCCAAATCCTACTTCTATTAGAAAGTCTCTATAATCCTGTGGAATATCACCAAATATTAAGTCTTCATCTACTTTTGATTTTGACAATTTCTCAAATCTATTTTCGATAGACGCTTGAGCTATTTTTTCGAGAATTTCTTTATATGACCCCATAATTCACTTCCCACCCCATTTCAATAGTACCATAAATATCCAAACTAATATTTTCCATATTAGTAAGTATACTTCAATCACTTTATTTGTTTTTCTTATTAAACTAAACTGCCCGGTTAGTTTAAGTACATTTCTTCACAAACTCATTTAATTTTAACATAAATATCCATATTTTTAAAAAAGATATTGTTCAATTATATGGCCCGATTGTTGAACAAAGCTGAATACGATTATTAAACTAAACTGCGCCGTTAGCACAATAAAAAAAGAGCTCTCTAAGCAGCTCATTATTCTTCAAGTAAAGCTCTCTGATTGAGATACAATATTTCAAAAGTTATTTATAAATTAATTTCACCTATCACATCTGCGGTAGTTTTATTATGTATTAATAAAGCGCTCCATTAGCTTGGTTTCTTCATTTAGTAATCGTGAAAGAAATAATAATTGAGGAAATGGTTGTAAGTTTAAATTCATATCTATTTCTGTTTTTAATATAGAAACTCCATCCATCTTTTGATAATCACTTAAAGTTATTTTCTTTCGGCAGATAAGTTGTACATTCTCTGGGGTAAGCAATAATAATCCTTTTGATTCGGAAGATGGGGCTGGCAGAGTTAATGTATTAGATAGATACATTATTGAATAAGAAGATTCTTCATTGCCCTTTATTAGAATAGGTACAACGGGTTCATCTATATTAACTTTAATAGGTTCCTCGTTCCACTCACTTAGGTAAAATGTTGTATTGGGATTAAAGGGAACAATTTCTACTTGAGCTTCTTCAAAAACTTCACGTTTAGCTGTATCCAACGCTGTTTCATTACCTTCTCTATGCCCTCCTAATCTGACCACTCCAAGTTTGTCACCTTCTTTTGTTGGACCAACTTGAAATACAAATAATCCTTTATATAAAACATAAGCACCAGAAGTTCGTACATTATTAGGAATTAACATAATTAACCTCCTTGTCCCAATTTTATTCTTCGTCTAAACCTGCTTCATTAATTTAAGCACATTATCTCACAATATTTAAATAACATTAACATAAATATCCAACAAAAAATCATCTCACTTTAGAAATTTATAGAGGTTTTTTACAAAAGATCAATCATGTTTATAAAGCTACATTTATCTCACGGCTTTACAAGCAAATATGCATCCGTATCATTTGAATAGTTACATTTCCTAATGCATGGCACCTTTTCGAAGCTTTTATCATAAAAATAATGGTAATAAGCTTATGGAAGGATGACATTTTGAACAGTACTATCACACATTTCTTTGGGCAAGCAATGACTGGGCAAGGTATGAAAAATGTGTATAAAGACATAATGAACGAAGCAAAAGCTGTATATCTTCTTAAAGGTGCACATGGTTTTAAAGTTTCAGAACTTTTAAAAAAACTAGGTTCGTACTACTTTGACAAAGGAGCCGAAATCGAATTTTTCCATGATCCCCTATTTGAGAATACAATTGAAGGGATTTTTATTAAAGCTCCTCACGATATATTATTCCTTCAAGCAACAAACCCTTCAATCGAACCAGTTTTTCTAGATACACGAGATCATGTAATATCCCTTTATGATTGTGTTGATGAGGAAAAACTTTACTCTAATATTGAACTATTCTCGTTTACTGAAAAAAAACAAACATACTTCGAACATTGTTTCACAGCACTGTCAAATGCGATTCACATCCATGATGATTGGGAAGTTGAAACGAGAAAACAGATGAATTGGAAAGGTTTGGATAATCAATATGCAGAATTAGTAAAAAATATTATAGGAGAGAAAAAACTAAAGCAATCATCTAAATTAACACATCGTCTTCTTGGAACATTAACGCCTGCAGGAGCTCGTGATACACTCGAAAGCATCACTCAAAATCTAGAAAAAAGATTGTTTATTAAAGGGTATCCGGGTACAGGTAAGTCTTCCATGATGAAAAAACTTGCAGATGAGGCATTAAATCGTGGATTCGATGTGCAGTTAGTATGGTGTGGGTTAGATTCCAATTCAGTTGATATGGTCATTTTACCTGAATTGAATTTTTGTATTTTTGATAGTACCGAGCCACACGTCTACTCCCCTGATGAAAACCGTCCAGGTGATGTAATTTTCAACATGGCTCAACACTGCCAGCCGACAGAAGTAGAAGAAACAAATATTAAGAAAATAGTCTCACAATATAAAGCTGCAATGGCTGAAGCGACTCGTTGTGCAAATCTATATGCAGAGGAAGAACGAAAAGTGCGAGAATTGATAGATGATGCAATTATTATAGATGAATTTGACAAACAGACAGCGAAATTGTTTGAGTTAATATAATATTTCCCTTTATATTCAGATACATCTCCTATTCATATAAGCTATTTCGAATTTATTAGTGCATTAGCCATTCCCCCAAAGGCTACCAAATTTAACAATAAACACGCATCTTTTAATCGCTTGTTTCGTTATACTTTATATGAGGTGATGATATGGAAAAGTGGATAGGTGCGATTACAGCTTTCGTACTACTAGCAGGTGGTGGTTACTGGTGGCTTGGTACTGAAATTGACAAAGGAACAACACCGGTTGCCGATGGTACTAATGACTATATGATAATTCTCGGCGCAAAAGTAAAGCCGAATGGGGCCCCTTCTCTTTCCTTACAAAATCGCTTAGATGTCGCTGTAGATTATTTACAACAGTACGAACATGTTCAAGTTATTGTGTCAGGTGGGCAAGGAAGTGATGAGCCTGCAACTGAGGCATCTGTTATGGCTAAATATTTAATCGATCGAGGCATTAATGCATCCCGTATTTTACTTGAAGAAGAATCTACTTCTACATATGAAAACTTCCTTTATTCAAAAGCACTATTGCCTGAAGAAGTTACGACATTAACAGTTGTATCAAATGATTTCCATTTACGACGCGCTAAATATTTAGCCCAAGTTGTCGGTTATGAGGTTGATTTACTTGCTGCCCCTACACCGAAAGTAGTGGAAGCTAAATCAAGATTTCGAGAGAGGCTTGCATTATTAAAAACGTATGTAGTAGGAAAATAAAATGCTCTGAGCAAAATCGCCCAGAGCGTTTTTTTATTTTTGCATCCAGTTTATAAAGTTGTCGATAACTGTATCTAAAAATTTCACAGTACTTTCATCAGTTAAGTTGCCTGCTTCATCAAATTTCGTATGAGCTGCGCCAACATATACTTCATTCCCCTGTAAAACTGGTGAGCCTAACCCAGCGGCGAATAAAATGTCACGTAAATGCATTTGTGCCTTTACAGTACCTAAATTCCCCATTGAAGCACCCATAATGAATGACGGTTTACCAATCATTACTTTATCAACACGTGATAACCAATCAATCGCATTCCCTAATACACCTGGAATGGAAGCGTTGTATTCTGGCGTTACCCAAAGCACCGCATCTGCAGCTTTAACTTTTGCTTTAAAATCTTGAACTGAGTGTGGTGGATTATTTTCGTCATCTTGGTTATACATCGGAATTTCATTTAATCTTAAAATTTCAAGTTCAAATTTCTCCTCATAACGCTGTTGAACGAATTTTGCCAGCTTCATATTTAATGAGCCCTCGCGTAAACTACCTACAATTGCAACTACTTTCATACTAGTAAAGCCTCCATTTCTGAATCTCTAAATAAAATAATCCCTCAAAAAATTTCACTAAACATTAAAATCATTGGGGAAACTTACAAAATATACTGTACGCCTCGGATTTGAGAAATGCAACAATCTCGACTTCAAAGTAAATAAACATGAATATATATTAACGAAGAATAGCCGATTCAAGAAAATTACCGCAGAATTGTTCTCCAAAAATAAAAAAACGTAATAATGTTTTATTAAAAACATTTTTACGTTTTTGTTTCTAGAGCTGTTATTTCACAATATAGCTTTTATACATTTTTCGTCTATTATTACGCTGTTACATCACGTTTCATAAATGACCAGTAACTAATAATTAAGAAAATGATAGCGTACACAGCAAGGATCGCTAATGAAAACGGCATCGTTATTCCTTCAATCATAAAGTAACCTGTTTGGTACTGTATTAAATCGTGAGCGAGCCAAATGTATTTAGCAAACCAATATTTACTTAATAGCATAACTACTAATGACCCACTAAACGATAAGAACATTGTTAAACCAATGGCTAATGCACTCGAACGGAATACTGAACCAATTAAAAAGGCAAATAATATGGACATCGTAAAATTACCTAAAGATAAATAGGCTTTTTCAAATAGGTCACCCCATGTATCCACTTCTTTAATGATACCGTCAACCATTGTTAGCTGTACACCAGATTCTTGACCGAATAATACTAGCCCAACAATCGCTGTCATTGCTAGCGAAACGGCAATTAAGAAGAAACCATATAAAAAGGAAGTAAGTAGCTTTGATGTTAATATTTTCGCGCGTGATACGGGACGTGTTAGCAGCATTTTTATAGTACCGGTTGAATATTCGCTAGATACAATGCTAGCAGCAATAATGACCGTAAACAGCGTTACGAACATAAATAAATCCACACCGAAGGACATAAAGCTAGCAAAAGATTCTCCTTTCTGTGGCGCAATATTTTCTGCTAAACGGTATTCAGCAATCGCAATATTGTCCTGTAAATACGATGCATAATCTGCGTCAATGTCTTCTTGAGCTAGGCTTTCTTTATCCATTTTTAGCTCTTCCTCAACAACTGTACGCCAATCTCTATCATCTGTATTACTATAGTACTTATTCAATCCTCCAAAACCGATTATTACTACAATTAAAATAATGAGCATTACCCAAGTCGATTTTTGATGCCATAGTTTCATCCATTCATTTTGTATGAGCTTCAGCAATTTGCCCACCTCCAGTCATTTCTAAAAATTGATCTTCTAATGTTTTTTGATGTGGCTGTACCGCAAAAATCTCTACGCCCTCTGCAACAAGTGCAGCAACAAATCTTGGTACACTTTCTTTATTTACTTGAAGTTCTAACCCTTTATCCTGTGTTAAAAAATCAAATTTCATCGCACGTGCAATTTCCTCTACTTTTGCTAGTGGCGTTGCTTCAACGTAATACACAGTTTCAGCTTCACTATGCATCTCACGAATATCAATAAGTTTACCGTTTTGTATAACAGCAATACGATCACACATTAACTCGATTTCAGATAACATGTGGCTCGATACGAATACAGATACGCCGTCCTCAGCAGCAATCTTTCGTAGATACGTTCGGAATTCGCGAATACCAGCAGGGTCTAGCCCGTTTGTAGGTTCATCTAAAATTAAGAATTTAGGTCGGTGCAATAATGACTGTGCTAATCCTAATCGCTGGCGCATCCCTAATGAATATGTCGAAACTTTTTCATGAATGCGTTTTTCTAAGCCAACTTGACGAATAACTTCATCAATTCTTGTTTTATCAATATTGCCGTGCATTCTAGCAAAGTGTAGTAGATTTTTATAACCCGACATATATTTATACATTTCTGGATTTTCTACAATTACTCCAACTTTACTAATCGCCTCCTCATAATGCTTATCGAGCGATTGTCCTTCAATAATGACTTCACCATCAGTTGGGTGCATTAAACCCGTCATCATACGAATCGTTGTCGTTTTACCTGCTCCATTTGGTCCTAAAAATCCTGTAATTTGTCCTGGGTATAAATCTAAATTAAGATTATCAATTAATTTTTTGCCGCGAATAACTTTTGTTAAATTTCGCAACTGTACTATCGGTTTTTGCTCCATTTATTTCACCCTTTCATTGTAAATTGATTTCATCCATTGCACAGCATTTTGATTGTGCAAATCGCGAATGGATTCAACATCTTCCTGTGCATAAATACGGCCACTTTTTAATAGAAGAATTTGATCTAGAATTGGTTCTACTTCATGTACTTCATGCGTCGACAGTAAGATCGTTTGTGTCTCAACATCAGTAAATCGAATTAATCCTTTAATAAGCGATTCTCTAACCATAGGGTCAAGCCCAGAAAATGGTTCATCCATTAAATAGAACGGCACATCTCTACCAAGAGTTGCCGCCATTTTTACACGGCCTCGATTCCCTTTTGATAAATTTTTAAGCTTCACGTTTTTGTCTATGTCTAAATATTGCGCTATGATACAAGCTTTATCGTAAGAAAAGTCTCGAAATTGCGACTCGTAAAAGCGGAACACTTCCTCTGCCGTATAAAATTCATAAAATAAATCGGTATCCGGTAAATATGCAATTTGATCCGCACTTCTTCTAGTAACGGTCATCCCATTTACTGTAATTTCTCCATTAGTTGGTCGCAAAATACCTGCAATTAGTTTTAACAATGTTGATTTTCCACTACCATTTTCACCAACAAGTCCAATAATTTGTCCAATTGGTAGCTCAACAGAAAGGCTCTCTAGTAAAGGTTTGTTGTTATAACGAAATGAGACATCCGATAGTTGTAACACTTACTTCACCCCCTATTTTGCAGCACATGGACCATTTCCTCTTTCGAAAAACCGAGTGCTTCAATTGATGTTAAAAAATTATCTGCAAGTTGGTACATCATTTCTTCTCGCAATGCAATAATACGTTTTTCATCCGATGTAATAAATGTTCCTTGCCCGCGCCTAGTTTCTGTTAAATCCATCGCTTCAAGCTCCTTATATACACGTTGTACTGTATTGACATTGACACCACTCTCAATTGCATATTCACGCACAGACGGCAATTTATCCCCTAGCTGAACATTGCCCTTTATTAGATCACCACATATTCGATCAACTAGTTGGCTATAGATCGGTTTGTCGCGTGAAAAGTCCATTGTCATCGCGTCACCACCTTCTCTAGCCACTTATTACTTACGATGAACATTAAAATTAAAGAACTCCATGAAAAAATCTCTTCCACAATATATATGGAGCCAAACGTCATACCTGATCCTGGTGAATTTATTGTTAGAAGATTGGTTGCTAAAAATTCGAGCGACAGTTCGCTATTTTTTAGTAATAAAATATACAATGGATTTTCTACCAACTTCACTAAAAGGATAATACCTGCGATTATCGCTATAGCGGTTATAAATATTGAAAACTTACCTACGTAACGTTTTAGTTGTAAGTTGAACACAAAACAAAGATGAGCGATAACAATAAATGCACAATAGAAAAGCACTGCGATTAAAATCATTAGTACACAAGTATTTGCGTACTGCAAAAAGGTTCCTTTTAATATTTCTTGTGATAAATATAATCCGACTGCTGAGATGATTAATGTAAATACTAAATAGGTTATTATTGTATAAAGCATTTTTACACCAACTAATGTGTTCATCGATACTGTAGAATGTAACCAAATTTCCTTTCTTCGAATATCAGCGCGCAAGCTTGAAATAAGTTGCATAAGTGTAACCCAACCACCCATTGCTAATACAAAAAACATGAGTATGAATGAAAGCTCACCCTTTTCAACATTAATTTCCAACATCTCTGTGCAAACATATGGCAATCCAATTAATATAAGTGGTCCAGCTATCAATAATAGTAATAGCCAGCTTCTATACTGCACCCACTCTTTACGCAATAATCCTTCAAACGAGCCCATAATTCCCTCCTGCGCCATAGTGTACTAGTGACATATTACACCATAACTAAATGGAATGCAAATGGGTATTTATATAAATTTTGTAAATATATTTTTAGCTGTGCTTGGAAATACACTATTTATTACTAAAAAACGCCCAAGCTTCGATGCTTGGACGCGCTTTTCATTGTTCAATTTTAATTTCCTGTGCTTTTATTCATCTATCTGGTTTGCTACTGATTTTGTACATTTCATTTCTTTCGCCAAAACCGGGTAAGGCAATTACTAATTCATAACTTTATTTAATACCATAACCGATCATCTACTTATCAGAAAGAAAAAACGGGGTGTCCAGAAAGTAAAAGCTTTCTGGACACCCCCTTTAATCATTAATAATTATACATTTTCAAATATTACTTCTGCGGTGGTCGCATCAAAATGCCACCATCCTCGTCGCAAAGGGTCTGTCTCAAAATGTTTTTTCAGACGGACCCTTTCGAATTATTATTTTTCATAAATACAATACGTAAATGTATACCCATCCGGTGCGATTACCGGCTCGCTCTCGCTTACTAATTGCCAGCCTTCATACTGCGGAAAATACGTATCCCCTTTAAATTCGTGATTGATAATAGTAATGTAAAGGCGGTCAGCAATGTCCATTGCTTGAGAGAAAATTTGCTGCCCACCAATTATCATAACTTCCTCAACATCTTTCACTAAATTAAGAGCTTCCTCTAGGCTATTTACTACTTCTATTCCTTCAGCTGCATATTCTTTATTACGAGTAATGACGATATTTCGACGTCCTGGCAATGCTTTACCGATTGACTCGAAAGTATTACGCCCCATAATAATTGGTTTTCCCATCGTCATTTCTTTAAAATATTTCAATTCACCTGGCAAATGCCAAGGCATAGCATTTTCATACCCAATAACACGGTTTATATCATGTGCGACAATTAACGAAATCATAAAATCCTCCTACTACATGAGTTTTATTTCATACATATAGTATAACAATAACAGTTCTTTTCCAATCTTTTTCAGTAAATGATTTAGAGCATTTATAAGAAAGGTTGTCCAATGTTAAGTGAAGCGCTCTTATTCATTAAAATTTCGGCCATCTGTTAACTAGAATCTCCACCGCTTTTGAATCATCTTTCGTGAAATTTTTATACCATTTATAAGGCCTATGATCAAACTCATATAAATAGTCCATTAATATCCAATCAACAGTCTTTAAATAGTTATTATATATAACACGCTGCTCGAGTGATAATGAACCATTTTTTATTAAATCGTATTGTAATGCTGCAATTTTATCTAATAAATAACTAATTTTACTTACTTTATTTTCTATACTTGCAAATGCTCGCGATTTATTCGTTAATTGCATTGGCATTGTACTAAGCAAGTGTCGATTGTCTTCCCTTACATCCCAATTAGCTTCTATTGTATTTTGGATTAATAATCGTGTTTCTTTTACAAGTAATTCATGCTGAAATCCAATTTCTTTTTTCAAATCTCGCTTTTCTTTATATAAATTCAAACTTGTGAACATTATGACAACAACTACAATTATCATATTCCTCTTATTAAACAATTTGTCCACTTTTCGCCACCTTCTTTGATTCAATATATTAACCTTCTATTAATAAGTTAATATATGCGATTACATTTGAAAGTTTCCAAAAGTTTTTCAGATTATTTGTCTTAAACGAGGAATATATTAGTTAAATGAGATGTATTACATTAACTAAGGAGTGAAAACATTGTATAGACGTAACAATTCAGCAAAGTTTTCATATGCGTTGTTATTTTTTATTTTAAATATAGGCTTCATTTGGTTAGTCACTCAAATTTCAAGCATTGTCGTTTCCATACATAGAATGAACATGAACGAAAGAAAAGGCTATTTGATCACTCTTTCGAAAGAAATTAAACTATTTATTGCACATACTAGCATCATGTTTTTTATCCAATGCATTATCTTATTGTATATTTATAAGTTTTTCAAACAGATGCATTTTAATAAATCTGTTATACAGTTTAATTTAGCTGCTCATCTTTTGCTATTTTTGTGGTTTGTTTTCTCGGTATTTCAACTTACTATAAATGGTGATTAAATAGAAACATTCTCTAAATGAACTACCCCACAAAAGTTTGACACTCATCCAATTTTTACTGGCGTATTGCCATGAAAATTAGAACTAAAAAAATCTATTCAAATAGTAAAATCTTGAATAGATTTTTTAAAATTATCGAACTTAATCAACAGTTACTTCATATTCCATATCAATAGACCGTTCTAATATTTCAAATATCGTAATTAAATCTTGTGCTATCTCCATCTGCTCTGGATCATCACTTTCGTATGACTGTGCCGCATCCTGATAATGCTTTAAAGAAACACGAGTTAAATCTTCTTTTACAATATATTTTAAATCAAATAAAAAAGATCTATATGGTTCTTCTATTAAAATTAAATACGGATCTACGAAAATATATTCCCCTTGCTCGTTCGTAGTCACTTTTAAATATTCATTTTTTGAAAGGAATGGCAAGTTCGGCTGAGGTTCCATTGGTTCTAGTCGTTCGGGTATAGATTCCGCCAGTTCATTCAAATAATCTTCTGTAATTCCTACAAGTTGCTGATATTCTTTTTCCGCTTCACCACTTGGATACGCTCCTGTTTCATCCAATCCGATTCCTTTATTAAATATGTCTTGATGAAGTATTTCATACTCTCGATTTATTAATAAATAATTTTCAATATATTCTTCCTCAGTAATTTTTAATTGCTTGAACATGTTTTCATAGTATGCTTTTATATTTACATCCTCCATTCCATCCTCAAGTTCCATTTTTACAAGTTCTTTATAAAAATTACGTTTTTCTTCATCCCATTTGTAATCATGCTTCTCCAAATAATGGAAAAGCGCATATTTCTCAATCGTTTCAACCAAACTATGAAACTCAACAGCTTCTTTTGATTCCATTGCATACCCACGATAAAACATTTCGTATTTTGTAATATTTAGCGTAAGTTGATCGAAGTTACGAAATGTAACAGGTTCTGCTACTACTGGTTGTGATTGCAGCTCCTCTGTTTTTATTAATTTGGGTGATAAAATGATTGCCCCTATGATAATTAACATCATTACAGCAGCAATAAGTAGCATTATGTAAGGCTTTTTAGTTCTTTTTTGTTTGTTTGTATTTCCCTGATCTGTATCTTTTTTATTACTCGGCGTAGAATTCTCCATAAGTTGCACCTACCTAATTTTATATAATTTTACAATAAAGAATGTAACTCCTATTTTTAAAATAGTATACTACCCTTAATAAGTAATGACAAATAAGCTCTAGTATCTTTAAGGGATATTAGAGCTTTTTCAAATCTTCAGGAAAAAAATTTTCCCTTATTTTTGAAACAGATAATAAGATTGTTCCGTCTAACGTTTAATCATATAGGGAGGTGCTTTATGACACAGCTCGAAAAGTTTATTTATGAGCACGGTGAGGAATTACTTAGACTCGCTTATACATATGTCAAAAATAAGCAAGTCTCGGAAGACATAGTCCAGGACGTGCTACTGAAAGCTTTTGAAAAACAAGCTTCATTTCGTGGTGATGCCACATATCGCACATATTTATATCGCATGACAATTAATCGAAGTTACGATTATTTACGAAGCTGGCATTATAAAAATACGGTAATGGGTGAAAAAATACATCGTTTATTTAGGGGATCCAGTGAGTATAATGCCGTGACAACATTTGAATCTCAACAACTCGCACAAGCTGTATTAGACCTACCACTCAAATATCGTGAAGTGATTGTATTAACTTATTACTTAGATTATTCATCAGAGGATATTGGGAATTTATTTAATTGTTCACCTGCAACTGTTCGTACTAGACTAATGCGTGCTCGTGAAAAACTCAAATCTGTACTAAAGGAGGAAGACTTTGATGGAGCATTTTAAGAAGAGTATGAATGAAGTAATTGGTAAAGAACGCTGGATGACGCATGACCTAGCAAGAAAAATGTCTGAACCAATTAACAAACCTAAGCGAAAGACTACTCCCGTCTATGCATTGCTAGGCTGTGTTACTATTGCAGTTATGCTATTTATGATGACACTAGGACCGAACGATACAGGGATATTGCCTGCAACGACAACACAAAAGCTTGGTGAAAACGGTGAACTATTTAACCAGTATTTTGAAGCAATAAAAACTCAGGATAGGGAAACGCTTGACCTTATTGCATACAACTCTAATAGTCTTACTTTAGATTGGGTATATAATCTATATTTAGATGAGCTATATAGTCGATATGAATATACAGATTTTTCAAAAACAGAATTTATTACTGAACTCGACAACATCATATGGTTGAAATTTGTTATGTATAATAAGGATGGAAAAAAACGCAGTGAATTTGCAACCTACTTTCAAATAATAGATGGGAAAATATACGAACAATTTTCTGCTCATCCGTTTTTTGAATATGATCAATTTGATATTGAAATTGCACAGGCGCAAGCTATTTTTGGCTCTGGACCATATCAAAATAGGCATTCACAGCAGCTGTTCATAACAGAACAAGGGACATTGATTCTGTTTGGCCATCTTACATTTAATTTTTCATTATATAATAAAATTGGAACAGCTATTGATCAATACTTAAAAGGGATTGATCAAGATAATTTTACGGATCAAGAATTCCATCATCCTCGACTGATATATAGAAAGAACGGAGAGATGTTATTAAAAGCAGATGGGTTTGAAATCGTCTTTACGAGAAAAGGGGATCGTATATTAGTCGATAACTATGGCTTTGAATACTTTCAACAAGGGAGACGTTAAGTAATTTAACCCATAAATATTGTGTTAGTTATGGTTTATGACCCTACTCTAGCTTTGCTAAAAATGATTGCTTTTCCATCTGAAGGAGTCTGCCCTCAACTCCAATCACCTTTATCATCAATTCAAATATATAACAAATCTATTTATATAGCCGACCAAATAGTTTGAAAATCCCCAAAAACGGTAAACAAAGCAAAAGCTTTATTTACCGTTTTTTTATATTGCATTTTATAGCTATTTTTTTACTAACTCATTGTTATAAGTTCACAAATGCTTCAGATGCATCTAGCTTCACCTTAATAACACCCGTTTCATATAGCCAATCAGCTGTTTTCTCCCATGACTCTTGCTCCTGACGACCAAACTTTACGCCTCCATCATCCATTAATGGTAAAAGAATGTTCAAGCTTTCTTTTTCGACAGCCATATCTAATGGGAAACTATCATTTTCATGGTTGAATAGCACTTCCAGCCCTGCATCTGGATCACTTTTCACATCTTCATGTCCTTTTGTAACAGCTTGCCAAAATTTTGTGATTTGCTCTTTTTTCTTATCGAACGTTTTTTCTCCTGTTACAACTACTAACTCATAGCCGTCAGGAACACCGTAATCATCCAATTTTAGTAAATCGATTTTGTATCCTTCTTTTTCAAGGAGAACCATTTCATGAATAATATATGCCCCGACAACTGCCTCTACTTGATCAGTCGCTAATGATGGCATTAAGTCCCAACCAACGTCCGTCATTTTCACTTGTTGTACATCACCGCCATCATTAGCAACCATTGTAGCTACAACTGCTTCGCTAACTGTTGTGGATGGATAACCTACCCTTTTTCCTTCTAAATCTTTTGGCGACTGGATACCACTGTCCTCTTTGTACATAATGGCATCTAGTGAATGTCTTACTAGTGCTGCGACCGATACAACCGGTATGTCCTCAGCACGTGAAACTAATAGCTGTGATTGGTAACTAATTGCTAAATCTACTTTCCCTGTAGCCGCTAGCTTTAAAGGATCGTTTGTATCAGCTGGCATTATAATTTCCACATCTAAACCTGCATCTTCGAAATAGCCTTTTTCTTTTGCAACATATATAGCGGAATGAACGGCATTTGGGTACCAATCTAGCATAATACTAATCTCTTCTAAATCATTCGTTCCTTGTGCATCACCCTTATAAGAACAGCCTGCCAAGAACATTGCGAAACTTGCTAGCAATAATGTTAATACATAAAGTTTCTTCATATAGTAAAAATACTCCCTCTACTTGTTTTTCCATCGTAATACACGTGTTTCAATCATCGTAACAATCGTAAATAGCACGATTCCTAATACAGTTAAAATGGCGATAGCTGCAAATACACCTTCTGCATTCAAATTTCCTGACATTCTTCTACTATAATAGCCAAGTCCTTCACTCGCTCCGAGCCATTCCCCAATTGTAGCCCCTACTAAAGCGTAAACAATCGCTAGTTTTAATGCAGAAAAAAATGACGGCAGTGCCATTGGAATTTGTAATTTACAAAAAATATGCCAACGAGTAGCACCCATTGAACGAAATAAATCAATATACTCCCGATCCGTTGCCTTCAAGCCATCATAAGTGCCAACTACAATTGGAAAAAAGGAAATCAAAATAGTAACCGCAACCTTACTCCAAATTTCATAACCAAACCACAGTATAAAAATTGGCGATAATGCAATGATCGGAATCATTTGTGAAATGAGAACAGCGGGATAAAGCATTTTTTCTACCGTTTTGGAGTAAAACATACTGACCGCAAGTAAAACACCGCCAACTACTGCAACTACAAACCCTATCGAAAATTCTAATAATGTAACAGGAAGATGCTCTAAAAAAAGCGGCTGCCAATTATCAATGATGAGCATTAATACACCGGTAGGAGCTGGAATAATAAACGCCGGAATCATTTCAGCACGTACCGCCCACTCAACAGCTAGTAAAATTGTGCAGCTAAACAATAAAAATAAATAATACGTTTTAAACCAATTTTTAATAGTGTTCATGAGCAATCTTTCTCTCTACATTTTTTCTTAAAGTAATAAATTCCATCTCATATAGCATGTCCGGTTGACGTGGACGTTTTAAATGGACAGGAATCTCTTCCAGTGTTTTGTCTGCATGTAGCAGCAAAATCCGGTCACTTAAATAACAAGCCTCGTCTAAATCATGCGTAATAAATAGCACTGTTTTATTCAGCTCCTGCCAAATTGACAATAACCAAGCTTGCATATCCTTTTTCGTAAAAGCATCCAGCGCACCAAAAGGTTCATCTAGTAATAGTACGTCTGCACCTACTAACAGTGCCCTTAAAAAGGACACTCTTTGCCTCATCCCACCAGATAATTGCTGTGGAAGCGCATTTTCATATGCTAATAGCCCAGCACGCTCAAGCCATTTCCTAGCCTCTTCCTTCGAATAGCGTTGTTCTTTTTTCACTTCAGATGGCAGCATAATATTGTCTAAAACCGTTCGCCACGGTAGTAATAAATCACGCTGAGGCATATAGCCAACATCCCCTAGTCGAATCGGACGCCCATGGATGGTAATTTCTCCTTCATCTTGCTGTAACAGCCCCGTTATCAATTTCAAAATAGTACTCTTTCCCGTACCGCTCTTCCCTATTAATGAAACGAACTCGCCCGTTTTAATTTCTAAATCAAGGTTCGAAATCACTGCCTGTTCTTCATAGGAATATGATATATTTTTCAATTCGAGTGTCATATTTGTTCATCCATTCCGCAAATTAAATAGGCCAATCACGTTTGAAGTAGTTCATATCCCAAAATAGATACTCATACTTCGATGTAATTTGGAAATGCTTTTCAAGTACTGCTAGCTCGCGTTCTGGCTTCCCGTCAGCAAGCTCATCCATTAAATCAATTAACCATTTCGCTCCTTGGCCAAATTCCTCGGAGTCATACGTTTCAATCCACTTCGCATATTTGTTAGTTGCCAATTGATCACCATATTGTTTTCTTAATAGTTTCCCAATTTCCCAATAATCCCATGCACATGGAAGGAGGCTCGCTACAACCTCTGCTAAACTACCATTTTGCGCAACATTTAACATATAGTTTGTATACGCTAAATTGTCTGGCGTTGGCTTTGTTTCCTCAAGCTCTTCTCGTGTAATACCAAATTCAGCCGCAAATTGACGGTGAAGTTCCATTTCAAAATGTAATGTATCATGTAAAACACTAGAAAATTTGTTCATCATGTCTAGATTATGTGCTTTCGTCACACCTACTGCAAAGAGCTTCGCATAATCGATTAAATATACGTAGTCCTGCTTCATGTACTGAATGAATTTTTCCTCAGCTAATGTCCCTTGTCCTAGCTCCTGCACGAATGGATGCTGGTGATTTTTCTCCCAAATCGGTTGTACATTTTCATAAAGCCTTTTTGTGAATTTTGTCATTGTAATTCCTCCCAAAATTGTTATTAGAAATACACAGATAGATTAAGAAAAGTGCAAGCGCCTTGTTCAGCCCCTACAGCTGCTTGCAGACCCGTATTGAAAGCATCTTTTCAGCTTTCGATTAAGGGACTGAAGCGACCTCGAGGGGCTAGGCGCTGGAGCTAGACAATGCTTCAACTCCAAAAATTTATAATTTCTTATACAGCAAAATAAAACAAGATATCGGCACTTTTTTGTTGTAATCTATGAAACTCGTTATTACCTATACGCAAAAAAACCGCTTCCACATACGGAAAGCGGCTATAAAAAAGCATCTAGCTTTTTTATACCTACTTTCCTACGCTAGTTTTAACTAGATCAGGTTCAAAGGGTACAATCTCAGCCAATTCGGCGCCCCTAGTAGTGTTATTTGCTTTAAAATGGTTTTTGGCATTGGTGTATTTGCGAATTCTAAATCTTTCAAGTGATTTCGCAAAAATATTTGGTAAAAAATAAAACCCCACTCACAAGCGATGAGTGGGGAGAATAAGCCATTCTTATCCTACAACAACCACTTTCCTACGCCTAGTGTGAACTAGTCCAGGTTCAAAGGGTTTAGAACAATTGTTCAATCTCAGCCTTCGAAAAGACTCCCCTAGTGCGTTCTAATTATTACTATATATAACATTAACATGGATTTTTTAAAAGGCAAGTGAAGATTTATTATTCTCTTTTTCTTGCATCGAAAAAGTCGTACATAATTGCATATTCCCTACAGAATCTATCTTGCTTTTTTTAAAAACATTAAAACTAAATGCTAATTTGTCAAAAAGTCAAAATTGACATACAACATATTTAAAAACAAGTGCCAAACAAGCCTTTTTTCCTACTATTGCACTTATTTAAAAATAAGTCGTATATCGTTTTCGCAAAACGAACAATTTTGACTTTAGAAAACGTTACAAAAGCTTTTGCTGATGATTTTTTTCTAAGTAGATTCTGAGTTTTCATCAATTATTAATAAATATTTTCAATCGATTCACGAAACTTAAACAATGAATTGAGTTAACCATGCAATATATTTTGCTCCTGGGATGAATAAAATTTGTGCAAGAAGTGTTCCTATTAATCGAGAAGTAACCATCATAATGGATGCACTTTTTAAGTCTACATAACTCCCCTTTTGGTTAATAACCTCATCTGCAAGTACGGAAAGTTTCGGATCAACAAAGATAATTAATAATATCGTGGCAAATCCGTTCACTAAACCTGATGCCATGACAGCTGTTGTTTCTCTTTCAGGTGCTAACATTGAAGCATATAAGGCTGATAAAACACCAATTGTATAAACTGCTGTGATGACAACATTCAATAAAAATAATTTTACTGGTATATCTCTCCAGCTCATATTTTTTAAGTAGGACCATCTTGGCAAATGCAAATGTTTTTTTGCCCGTTTTATGTATTCCAAACTAAACCCCTTTTTAATAAGCTTTGGAACATTGCCTCTCTCATTTGATAAATGAACAATTGCTCTTGAAAAGATAGCAATAAATGTAGGAAGCAATAACAAGCCAATCAGTGTACCAATAGTTGCTGAGCCTATCAAAATACGGTACTGACTTTCTACAAACGCGAATGCATTTTCTTTCGGCGCATTATCTATTAAACTCCCTGTAAACGGCTGCTGCATCATATTGGCCAGCCGCGCAACCATGACCATTAAGTTAAATAACGATAATGCAGAGGCTAATAACCTTACACGGGCACCTGATAAGCGAACAGAGTAGGCTAACGTTTCAATTGAATGAATAATTAATATAAAAAAAGCGATGATGAGTAGTTGCCAAGTGAAAAATTCCAATTACACTACCTTCTTTACGTTTATAGTTGTTAAATAATAAACGCTACCAAATAATAGAAAGTTGCAAATGAGCCGTCTGAAAAGAATTTTTGAGACGGCTCATTTGCGACGAGGATGGTGGCATGTTAATGCGACCACCGCAGGAGCAAAGCTTTTTTAAAATAACTTTCAAAAAGAAAAAGGTATCCCGAAAGTCTTTACTTTCAGAATACCCCTTATGATTATACTGCTATTGGTGCTTTAATAGATGGATGTGGATCATAACCTTCGATCGTTAAATCATCCATTGTTAAATCAAAAATAGATTTATCTTCTGCAATATGAAGTGTTGGTAATGCACGAGGCTCGCGTGAAAGCTGCTCATTCACTTGGTCAATATGATTACTATAAATGTGTGCATCTCCAAGAGTGTGGACAAATTCTCCAACTTCTAGACCGCACTCCTTCGCTATTAAATGCGTTAATAAAGCATAGGAAGCAATATTAAATGGAACGCCAAGGAATACATCAGCACTTCTTTGATACAGCTGACAAGAAAGCTTGCCATCCGCTACGTAAAATTGGAAAAACGAATGACACGGTGGTAACGCCATATTATCTACTTCTGCAGGATTCCAAGCTGTGACAATTAAACGACGAGAATCCGGATTATTTTTAATTTGTTCAATTACATTGGCAATTTGGTCAATCGTTTCCCCGTTAGCTGCTGGCCAAGAACGCCACTGTTTACCGTATACAGGACCTAATTCACCATACTTTTCTGCAAAAGTATCATCCTGTAATATATGCTTATTAAAAATTTGCATTTGCTCATCTACTACTTTAGCAAACTCTTCATCTTGTGCAGCGCGTAATCCAAAGTTACTCATATTTGGTCCGTTATAATCCTCAGAACTTACCCATTTATCAAATGCCCACTCATTCCAAATATAATTTCGGTCTTTTATTAATGTACGAACGTTCGTATCACCTTTTAAAAACCATAATAACTCCGTTGCGATTAAACGGAAAAATGTACGTTTTGTAGTCATTAATGGAAAACCTTCTTGTAAATTAAAACGCATTTGATAACCAAAGACGCTAGTAGTTCCTGTTCCTGTACGGTCTCCTTTTTCAAAACCATTTTTTAAAATATGCTGACATAATTGTAAATACTGCTCCATTTTCTACTTCCTCTCTAGCGAATATCTATATCATTATATAAAAAAAAGCCCGTTATTACGACAGGCTAAAGTTCACATTATTTGATGCTCACATATCGAAAAACATTCTATATATTTTGATTTACGACAGACCATCTATTATTTACATTTGAGATTTAATTTTATAATGATTGCGTCCATTACTTTTCACTTCATATAGCATTGTATCCGCCATACTCATTGCAATATCAATATCTGTTTGATTATGCGCCCATTGTGTCCAAGCACCGATACTAATTGTTACTTGGTTACTAACGGGTGATTTTTCATGTGGAATATTAAGTGCTTGAACATTTCCCATTAAATTTTTACAAAATGTTTCAACTTGTTCATCCGTCTCGTTGACAAGCAACGCAACAAATTCTTCCCCACCCCATCGAGCTATAAACACATCAAACCCTTGCCCTACTTCACGCAAAATATTACCAAACTTTTTTAAAATTACATCACCTTTTATATGCCCATAATAATCATTAAACTGTTTAAAATTATCAATATCAATTATCATTGTCGTTAATCGTATTGGTGCTTGTTTTGTAAGATTCTCTAAACTACTAATATAGCGAGTATATGCTAGTCGATTCGGTATATTAGTTAATGGATCGACAATAGCTAATTGTTCTAGATGACTAATAGCTTGTTGCAGCTCTTGTGCTAACTGTCTTGAAAGCTCCATTTCTTTTTTCATTTCTATCTGAGTAATAATGCTCGCTCTAAACGAATTGTAATTAGCAGATGATATCGTTAATCCAATTGCTGATAATACTAGTAAAAATAATATATGCATCAAGTAAAATTTATCTAAATCACGAAAAATTAATGTTATCGCTATTAAAAATCCAGTATTCGTAAAAATAATAAGTTGCATCTCTTTACGTGGTAATACAATAAAAGATAGACAAATTAATAGGATAAAAGGATAGACCATTTGGTGAAAATAATGAATTTGATCATAAAATGTAATAATGGCACCAAAAAAAAGCATGAAAAAAATAATAAATTTAATCAGTATCGGTCCTATTTGACGACGTTTACCTTGTAATTTCTCAAGCGGTGTTTTACACAATATTGCCGCACTTAGAAAAATTATTATTAGAAAGACATATGGGAATACATATATCCATAAACCATTATTTAAGTCATTGTCCCATTTTGTATATGCATATATATTCGTACATAAAATAAAACCTAGCAAAGGTAACATAAAGTAACTAATTAATTTTACTTTGTTACGATTATGTTCGAATAGTATCATTCTCAACTCATATGGGTCCATTTTACTCACCTCTTTTTAGGTTCCAATATAATTCTATTGTATTTAACAAATAAACTCTACTACATTGTCTTTAAATAATAAAAAAGACTCTTTTACGCAAGGTAAAAGAGTTCATATAACATTTAAATTGCATAACATCACGTTCTTTCCTCCATAGATATTTGAGGAAGGCTTAAAATTTTATTGCATTTTTGATTTAGTCTGTTTGTTTCGGCTGCTTAATTTAAATAACAGCCAATTTTCGATTTAAAGAATCAAATACATCGGATAAGAGGAGTAAAATGTTAAAGAACTTATCTTTCCATTCTTTCTGAACAGAAAAATGGTCTGGCTTGTATCCTTTTCTATCTACTAACAATCTGTAATGTCGACCTTCAGAAATGAACTGTTGACACACCGTTTCAAAACCATTAAACCAACCATTAACGTCCTCGGTTTTTATCTTACCAATCAGATGGGTAACGATTAAATCCCCATAAACTTCTGTGTTGATATTTTTTTCAATCAACGTTGGATCATCTCCCTTATTTTCTATTATGCGTAAATACTCTTTTAAATCAATACTTACCGTCAACCTCGCCGCTAATGACTCAATTCCTGTTTAATCTAGCTTAAATAGAAAAGCCTGTTTCCCCATAAATTTCTTTAATATCAGTAAAGCGAGCAGTACGTATCTCAAACATGATATAAAATTAAAAGCCCCCACAATTCTGCGGAAGGCTATTTATTATGCAACTCACCACTGAGAGTGCTTAAAGTTTATTAAATTTTTTGTATTTAACTGAAACAAGTACACACCATTATTATATTGCCATCAGGGTCTTTAAAAGAGAACTCCGCCAAATCAGGATGAGTAATAATCTCAGTTAATATCTCAGCACCAATTTTAGTGATATGATCAAATGCTGCGTCAATATCGGAAGCACTAAGGTTAAAGAGTGGCTGATTTGATGGAATAAATTTATAATCTTCATCAAAATAATGATTATCAAGGGTTATCCCAGGGCGATCGTTTCCCATATATAAAGTATAGATAGGACCAGTATGTACCCCCTTTGTTACTTCCAATCCAAGCAAATCACTGTACCATTTTATTGATCGTTCTAAATCCGACACATGAACAAAAATCGTATCAATCCTATTTTCAATTGGTTTAAACAAGTGAGCACCTCCATTGATTTAATACCAATTAATTCTATATAGCTATTGAACAATCCTGCTCGTAACTCTTGCTAACGTATACCCTAATTAGAAAGCGAGGTTATAATTAAAGTCCATTCCTCTAGCATTCCATGTAACTTTATAATCACGATTTTCCATTTTGCATTCCCCCTTTACTAATCATTTTGTTTCTAACGTACATTATTGAAATCTTATAATGGACTATTAACCATTTTCTTATTTGTAAAACTAAATCATTATTTAATAGACATATAACCTATCGAAATTCTTTTTCTAATCATATGTTAATAAAGTAAGGCTGCCTTACTAAATAGAAAAGGAGGTGCATATACAATGGCATCATTTGAAATTGGAGCGAGAAGTCTTTTCAATTTTCGAAACGAACGCTTTTTCCTATTAGTTGAAGATGAAATTACAATTCCAGATAAAGGTGTGGAGATTGATCCAGTTAATATCTATGAGATTGACCAACAAACTTTCAATTTCATCAGAGATGAAGGAGATACACCTGTGATTGTTCCATTATTTAAACTTCCTACTGTACCAACTGGATTTAAATTAGAACGAAAATGTATTTTTACAGTTAATAATTCATATTTTGTAATCTATGATTTAGAAAATGGAACAGATAACAATGTTCTATTAAGGATCGGTGCAGCTTTATTTAACTCATTGAGAAATTCTGGTGTTCGTGAATGCGTTCCTCAAAATTTCATTAACTAAATGTTATCGCTCTTTAAATGTAAGGGTAGAGAAAACAAGCGACCAATTTTATTGGCTGCTTGTTTTTTATTTTGAAGGTAATTATGCATAGTTAACACATCAAAATTAAACAACTTTACTATTTATCGACAAATACAAAGAAACCTATAATGATTTTCACTTTCCTCAACAATTTGTAACTTATGATAAAAATTGTGTTTAAATTAACAATATAGGCATTTCAGATGTACTTCTTTTCTTGTAGAAATGTTCTAATTCTTTTTGAATCAAAGTGTTAATCTTACTATCTTTTTTAAATTTTTTTGCATTTTCGTCTGCATTTACCCTGATGCACTCTACCTTTTCACTAATCGCATAGTCTCGAAGTCTGGCAATATAATAACTGGCAATTCCTTTTTTCTTAATGATTCATCGTGAACGTATAGTAACTCTAGCTCACACAAGATTCAGAGAGCAATTGTTGCATTTTGGAACTTCTTTTGAAAAAATGCATTGAAAACAAAACCTTTCCTGATCCCTGATCATAGAGACAAAACTTCACATCTTCACCTTCGCATTTATAGCCTTTTTCACTTGTATCCGTTAGCCCTTCATCATCAAATTTAAAGATAATTTTACTTTTGTTTGATTTAAGGTATTTAGGTAACCCCCAACTAATAATCTGATTTTCCATAGCTTTATTTTTAACCATTATTTCTTCATCGGTCATTTTTTGCTCTTTCATCTTACAACCTCTCTTCTCTTCTCTTCTCTTCTCTTCTCTTCTCTTCTCTTCTCTTCTCTTCTCTTCTCTTCTCTTCTCTTCTCTTCTCTTCTCTTCTCTAGCTTATTATGAGTTATTCAACATTTTGTAACTATTATTTACCATTAATTTATTTTGCTAACCGTCGGGGATTTTGTTTTTTATCCTCTGTATCTATCAGCGTCATAACCAACGTAGAACTAATAATTAATATATTCATCACCAAATATTTCCCCTGATTTTTAATGTCATTCAGCAGGACGAAAAAAGCACCCATATTATGGGTGCTTTTCGAAAGACAAAGTTTTCAACTAAGCTGGAATTGGGCATGCCTTTCCAGGAATACATGTTGGAGGTTTTGGATTTACTACGCAGCCGCAACCAGGATCAACCTTAGCGCTTGCGCCCGCACCAAATGATAAAGTTACAACCAGAAGAGCTGCAGTAGCCACTGACCATATTGTTTTTTTCTTTTTCATTAATACATTCACCCCTTTGTCCAATTTTTACATTACAATTACCATATTAGATATTATTTGTAAAAACCCTTTTATTTTTTCAGATATTTTTTTCTGAATTATTAATAGACGAATCGTTCACTCCAGATATTTAATAATCAAGCTAATGATTTATTGCATAATAAAAGCACTCAACCCTTTTCGTTTAGGTTAATTGCTGTTTCATTAAATATATGGAGTCGTAAACTTTTTGTGCTTTATAATACCGCAGCGAGTACAAGGCGCTAAGTTTTTAATCCTACTTTCAAAAGTAAAAATCACATATTTTATAATATCTACAAAACTTTTGAAAAGGAGTGAAACTATGAATAGGCAAAGAAAACTGGGTTTTTGTTATCCTGGTTATAGATACTGCGGACCAGGGTGTACTGGACCTGGGAAACCAACTAATTCAGTAGATGCGTGTTGTAAGTTACATGACGAATGTTATTCCCTAAATGGGAGAACACAGTATTGTGATGAAATGTTTTACTCTTGTTTGTCTCCAAAAATTAACAATTACAGCAAAACCGGAAGAGATGCCGCAATGTTCACCAACATTATTAAACTACGGAATAAATTCTTTTAACCTTTTGAATTATAATATAATGAACACGTATAATTTTGCTGACCTGTGCGTGGATGCCAGGTCTTTTTTTGTTGCTCCGAATTATTCGAATCCCTCAGCCCTACTAACGCAGCGGGGAAAAGGTTTCAAAGAGCATTTCCAGCCCTGTTAACGCAACTGGGAAAGAGTATGCTCTTGTAGCTAAATCACATCCAAGTGAAGTTGTTTATCGTTTTCTTCAAGTAGCTCTTGTCGAATTAATACTACAAAACGATCATTTATAATAAATACATGTACAAATTCACAAATTAACTTTAAAATCAGAATAATAAAACAATAAGGTGGTGTGTTTATGAAAAAGAAACTATCAAAATTGTTACTAGTATCATTACTCACTATATCTGTTGCAGCTCCCGTATCCGCTAACAAAGGTGAAGTGTCTGCACATTGCGTTTTTGGTGGCAACCTTTGTAGTTTAATCAAGTAAGAATCTTTAAAGATAGGAGTGATATCTCCTATCTTTTTTTTCGTGTCTAATTAAGCTGATTTGTTCTTTAGCACTTCATCCATAGTCACCTGAACCTTAGCAAATTCCGCCTCTGCCATCTCCCTGTCATGCTTCTTCATATAAACAGGACCCATACCTACATCCTGCGACTTCGAGAGCGTAGCGGCCTATTACAGCGTTCGCATAGTTTCATAGTTTCAACGCCTCCATCGAGTAAGAGCCCTCGACGTAAAACGGCACATTACCCTGCAAGTGAATTTTAAGATTATGTTGCTCACTATCACATCGGTAAAGATGCACTAGCTTGTCCATTACGCGCTTGGAATCTTCAAAGGTATATTTGTCACCCTCGAATGTAATTTGTTTACTAGGAACCGAATAGTGCTCATATATTGCTTCTCAATTTTGATATTCATGTTCATCTGTTGCTGCATTCATTGATTAAGCCTCCTTGTAGAGCGCTTGTTCTTTTGTTAACATTTAGAAAATAATTGTTGTATCATCAATATTAAAGGTGGTGATCTGCTTGGCTACGTATAAGCAAATACTTTGCGGTTTAAAACCTAAAATGTCTTCAAGAAGACACTCTCCAAATTCAAGAGTCCATCCATGTCCAGAATCAAAACAAAATGATATTAGAGAAACTTTTAAACACTTCAACATGATTTAGTTACTCAATAGTCTTCTAATGTGCGTTAATCCTATTAATAGTGAAAGGAATTATTTTATGAATCAATTGATCCAGTTTATCAGCTCAATACCAAGCTTGTAGGGAGTGCTATGACATCCCTTGACCTCCCTACAAGCTTGGGTTTTCTCAAGGGAGCTGATTTACATGAAAAATCGTACAAAATCATTTATTCGCCACCAAAGAGAGCGAATTATTCAAAAGAAATGGGATATCCTAAAAAATACTTATTTAACAGAAGAAGAACACATGCCTGTACCTGGTACCTTAAGTAAAGGAAAAATCCATTGTTCTTGTATGTGGTGCCGTTATGAGCAATATTTCGGTATTCCCAAAGCAAAATATAGAGCAAAATTAAAAGCAATGAAGGAGGAAATAGGCGATTATGTCTAATTCCTCTTTTTTATTCATTTCTTTTGACGGAATGTTGAAGAATCTAAAAAAATCAAAAAATGATGATTTTGGGGTACTTTTTGGAGTACACGTATTTTTCATCCCTCTCCCCTTAGAATGATGTCATTATTCAATAACTTAATCACCTTCCACAAACATTGATATATCAAGCTTTACAAAGAAAAAACACTCGTGTTTTTTACGAGTGTTTCAAAATTTTTATGACAACCATTTCGGTGGTGTGTTTTTTGACCAGTAAATGTCGCCTAAATTGTAATGCTTCACGAACGAATCTTCAAATGTGTGATAATGGAAATTGTAGTAAAAACCTTCATTTGGTCGATTTTCCGTACGCACGTGGAAACGAATTAAATCTACATTGCTATCGCTATCTTTAATATTAAATATTTTTTCTGAGTAATTGCCACTTGGATTTTCAGTAATTGTTAAACTTTGAATTTTCTCATCATCTACGCGTGCTAATGTCATTTCAATCGCCTCTTCCATTTTAGGGAAAATGCGTGTATCGAATTCATTACTTATTTTAGGCGCAATGCGTGTCCCAAATTTTATGTAAGATTGTGCTCTTGCAGCATCCTTCAAAGAATCAGCAACAGAATCCTGTTCCTCATATAATAAACTATCTAACTGAATAGCAGAGGAAATATCATTTGCGCTCGGTTCATGTGAACGATTTGTATTATTATTATCTTCAAGGCTATTCCAAATTTCATGATTCGGTGTAATAACACCAAATGTCAGAAGCGCAACAGAAATTACTAAACATTTTTGCATCCATTTCTTCATTGTTATCACCCTCACTTTATGTATAAATTTCGAACTACTATACCAATATATACGAATGATCGATTAAAAGGTTTCATCTTTCTACTATTCATTGTACAATAATATTGTAAATATGTGGGGTTTTAAAGGAGGTACAGTTTCATGGGTTCAATCGCAATAGGTATCGGCTTACTACTTATGCTAGGCTATTTAACATCACTATGCTTCACGGACTAATTTTTTTTTAGAGCTGCGCGAATATTGCGTAGCTTTTATTTTTGGTCATAAATTAGACAAGGGGCACCTCCGTTAAGAAGGTACCCCTTTAGTATTTAATAGGTAAATTACAAATAAATAGAATGTCTCAACCCGATCATCCGGGGAATTTATATTTATTAGAAGCCGAAGCTTTCTGTTTTAACCGCGGTAAAATTCCACTAAACTTTCTAGCTTAAGCAACATAGTCCCTACCTGCTACTATGTCCTTGCAGCCCCAAAGCTTGCGCCAGTGTGAATAAGCATCTTCAAAAATCACTAGCAGAATGCCAATTTATTTATAATGCTACCTAAAATAACATAAGATTATTATAGCATAGGTTATGATAAAAGTAAAATTATTGCTTTCATTGAGCTTTACTAGTAAAAATAGCCAACCTAAAGTTACAACTTTAAATTGGCTATACTAATTTATTTTTCGATTACTCCATAGTGAAACTTCGCTGTTAAACGAATATCACGCTTAAAGCCGAAATTTTCAAATGCTGCAGATTTATAATGACCTTTATATACAACTCGTTTTTTCGCTACTCTAAGTGCCTCATTAACCCACTCGTCAGTCAGTGAAGTATGCTCACCCGCTAGTCTTAGCGCCTCAAAATTATTTGATTCCTCGATCACTTCTTCAAACATCGGATCCATGTAAACGACATCAAACGAATTGTCTCCCTGCTGCTGTAGATAAGTTACTGCATCAGCGTGCACAACTTCGATTTGGCGCATGCAAGACGTAAGTGGCAAGTCGGTAGTATCATATGTTTGCATACCACGTGCTACTATAAATGCGATATTTTCATTTAGCTCGATGCCAACAACATGGCCCATCTCCCCTACTGCAAACGCTGCAAGAATACTATCTGAACCGATGCCGAGTGTGCAATCTAGAAAGGAATTTCCTGCTTCAAGCTGGCATGCCTCAAGCATTGGGTCTACCTCACCGCGCGCAACTCGTTTCAAACGAAATGCCGCTGAGTTCGGATGAAAAAAGAAAGGCGCCTCTGCACCTTTCGCATAATATTCGTATCTGTTTTTCCCAGCTACAATAACGTTTGCATCTAGCTCTCTACTAATAGCAGCAACCGAGCGCTTATTACGAGGAACAAAGTCAATATGTAACGACTCACATGCTTTTTTAGCTAATGCCTCTGACAAAGCATCTGGCCTTCCTGCTGTTGTTACAATTGTTAGCTCTCGCATACTTGTTTTAAAACGTCAGCAATATGGTCACGAATTTGTTCTTTTGGAAACCCTTCGATGTTTTCACGAGGAATAAAGTACGCGAGCTGACCATCTTTTAAAATTGCCATTGATGGTGAACTTGGTGGCACTTCATCAAAAAATGCACGCATTGTTGCTGTTGCTTCTTGATCTTGCCCAGCAAAAACTGTTACTAATTGATCAGGCTTAACTTCTGTAATCGCCTCAATTGCTGCTGGACGTGCTAAACCTGCCGCACAGCCACAAACAGAATTAATAACAACAAGCGCTGTTCCTTTTTGCTCTGCCATAAATTCATTTACTGCATCGGCAGTCGTTAATTCCATAAAACCAGCGTCAACAAGCTCCTGACGCATCGGCATCGTCACTTGTCGCATATATTCTTCGTAAGCATTCATGTTTTCATCCTCTTTCATATATATTCACAAACGTTATTATAACAAGGTTTTTTGTGGTTGTACAAAGATTGGATTTTATATAATTTGCGATGTCAAGAGCACTCATATCCTTTCACGTTTGATTAATTCATCCACGCTAAATTTCCTTTCTGCATAAAAAAACTTTCCCCCTATTATTTGGGTACATAGTTTATAATTTATATGGGACGAAATAGTTGAGATATCATCTCCATTACAAAATTAGTGATTTAAAAAGAATCGAAAATATATTTTATATTTATTAAATTAAGAGAATACTGTTCTGACGAAAAATCTTTACATAAATGCCCTATCATCGAAACTATAATGGATGAAAAAAGGTAGTAGAATATTTATAGAATAGAATATAATAATAAAGGCGTGAGAATTATGGAAGATTGTTGTAATAGTAATCTTAAAGAAACAAAAGTTGAACATAGTGGCAATTGTCCATTTTGTAGAAATAAGGCTAAAATTGTAAAGTTGATTACACTAAAATCATTACTCAAACCTTCAGCATTAGAAACTTTAAATGCTGAAGCAACTCACTATTTTTGTTCATCTAAAGAGTGTGATGTAGTTTATTTTGATACAATTAATAAAAAGTATCTTATATCTGACATAAAGGTATCTGTTCATCAAAAAAATGACTCAACAACTACCCCTATTTGCTACTGCTTTGATTGGACAAAAGAGAAAATTGAGAACTATGTAAAACGAGAACTTGGCCCTAAACCTATTGAACAAATCCGAGAAAATATAAAAGAAAACAGATGTGGATGTGAAGTAAATAATCCACAAGGAAGTTGCTGTTTAGGGAATGTTACTAAGTTTATAAAAAGCCTTTCATAAATAAAAAACATCATTTTCCTACGAGAAAATGATGTTTTTTACGTTCAGAGAGCTAGTAATTCATTAGAAGGTAAAATCAGTGCAATCAATAATGTACTTGCAATTTTTACAATTCACAAAATTCGCAATAACTCCTAAAAACTAACAAAAAGACATTTTCCTCTTACAAAAAAGACAAAGAGGTGTATAATAGTAAACGTTTTACAAATAAAGAGAGAAGAAGGGGATTTTTTATGAAGAAAAAACTATTTTTATTAACAGCGTCTAGTATACTAGCACTAAGTTTGGCAGCTTGTTCAGAAGACGCGAAAGAACCTGAACAACCATCAAATGTCGCATCAGCAGAAACACTAATCGCACTTTCTGGTGATACTGTTTCAAAAAATAGCGGCTGTGTATTAGCAAGTCAATTTGCGCCTGGCGACGACATTATTTTCCGAATGAATGCTATTAACCCTGCTACTAAAGAGCAATTAAAAGATGCCGTGTTAAAAGTACACCTATCTACAGGTGAAGTATTAGATATGAAATATGCTCAACATATTGAAGACTTTTTCTGGACAATTAAGTACACAATTACAGATGAAACACCAAAAGGTCAATTGGATTATTATGTAACTGCAGAATATAAAGGCCAACATGCAGAATACCGTCCATTTAATGTGGCACCATCACTTATTACAATTGTAGATGGAAATGATGCTCCTGTTGAAAAAGAGACAGTAGAAGAAGATGTAGATTTATCAAAAATAACACCAACACAAAAATTTGAATTATTCGCTCGTAACTTCACATTTACAAATAGTAAAGGCGAAGATGTATTCTACGTTAAAGCTGGAGAAGAAGTAACGATTGATTATAAAAATGAAGAAGGTATGCACGGCTTTGATATTCAAGGTTTAGATGTTTCAGTAACTGAGCCAGGAATCGTGAAATTCACACCGAAAGAAGCAGGAGAATACCCAATCGTTTGTAACGTTTTCTGTGGCGCTGATCATGAGATTATGAAATCAAAACTTATTGTAATTCAGTAAAAGGTGGATAAAACATGCGAAAAAGTTTTAAAGGAATGGCACTTAGTTTGGCAGCCATCTTTCTATTAAGTGCTTGTTCCGAGGAAATTAGTGAATCAAAAAAAACAGACATTCCTGAAGCAAGTGCTACTACACAAGAAGAAAATATTATCGTAAAAGACAATATTGAGCTATCAAATATTCGAGGTGAAATTGGCGAAAAAGTAGATTTCACAGTTAAGGATTTAACACCCAACGAAGCAACAGAGCTTGTTTGGATTGCGGTTGATGGTAAATATTTAATCGAGGATTTATATGTTGTAAATGGTGCGGACTATACTGAAAGTGAGATTATTCTTGCAGAAGGTACTGCTGATGCAGATGGTAAGTTTACAGGTTCATTTGAAGTACCAGATGGCTTCGGTTGGGATCATACCGTACGAGTAAAACAAAAAAATCAAATAATTGGACAAACTAACTACACAGTTGTACCAGTATTTGAAATCTTCCCAAAATCTGGCCCAATCGGTACAGAAATTACAATCAAAGCAAAAGGCATTGGTTGGAGCACGTATATGCGTAACTGGCAAGTAACATATGACAATAAATATACGGGTATTATGTCTGCTGTTTCAACAAATGGTAGTGCAGAAGGTGTTATTCGCGCAGCAGGTACACCTGGTGACCATGTCATAAGTATTCGTACTGGTTACTTAGGTATGCCATATATTAATCAAACGCAATCACCGCGTAAAAACAAACCAACGCCGGACTTGGTCTTTACGATTACTGATGAAGCACCTGTTAACATTGAAAACCGCGTGGAAGAAATTCCTGTCGCAGCTGATGGTGGGGTCGAGATGCCAGAACTCACTTCAAAAGATAATGTTAAAGTTGGTTTAAACATCGAAGAAGGTGTCGTTGGCGAACCGGTAACATTAACAGCAACCGGCCTACCGAAAGATGCAGAAGTTGAGCTAATTTGGAACACAATGGTTGGTAGCCGTGTAAGCGGTCTTGGTTTTGAAGGGCAATTCGAAACGTTAGACACAGTTAAAACAGATGTAAACGGTCAGCTAAAATATGACTTTACTGTCCCAGATGATTTAGGTGGTATCCCGCACCGACTTGATGTAAAAGTAGGCGACGATATATATGGTCAAGCTTATTTACGCATCTTGCCATCAATCGTGGATTTCTCACCAAAATCAGGACCAGTTGGTACAAAAATCAAAGTTATAATTAAAGGCGGAGGTTGGACTGAGTTTGACAACGCCTACTACATGACATACGACAATGCTTATATTGGATATATGTGTTCGTTTAACAGCCAAGGAACTTTGGAGTATGAAATGGTTGCAACTGGTGAACCAGGTTTACATTTAATCGACTTATATCCTGGTATTTACCGCTGGGCACAAACTGATACCGATCCAACTTTGATTCCGCAACTTGCGTACAAAATGGATCACCCGGGCTCAGCAATGCCTGCCGTCCGTTTAGCATTTGAAATTACGAAATAAAGATGTTAGCCCGCTCTCCGTAAATTGAAGAGCGGGCTTTTATCTCGTTATATCGAAAAACAATTCCACAACGCCAGCTAAAATAGCAATTGAAATTAATAAAGCACTAAGAAATCACCCTACGGATTACCTTCAGTTAATAATACTACAAGTAATTACGAAAATAGTTCTGTTCAATTCATTAAATAATGAGTTATTGTAAAATTCAAACAGCATTTCATTTAGTGTTTAGTGTTGTTATTCCAACTTTTAAATAAAAATGTACTATTAATTGGATGAATACCCCCCCTATTTAATACACCAATACATATTATAGGTACAGAAAGGAGGGATTTTATGGGATACTCCGGAAATTATGATTACTGCGGTGGTGGCGGTGGCTATGGCGGTGGCTATGGTTCAACATTCGTTTTAATCGTTGTATTATTTATTCTTCTAATTATTGTAGGCGCCACTTTCATGAGATACTAACATTTTCTTTATGAAAAGGCTAAGGAAAATTTCCTTAGCCTTTTCACTTGGTTTATTTGTCACTTTTGCAAGAACAACCCTTTTTCGCATGGCAATACTCTTTATCTTTTTTGCATTTCAATGAGTTCTGAAATCGTTACAAATTTATAGCCTTGTTTTTGCAGCTCAGGTATGATTTCTTCCAGAGCCTTAACGGTTTGTGCACGATTGCCGCCTCCATCATGGAATAGAACTACATTTCCTGGCTTCGTCCCTTTTAACACTGTATTGACTATTTTTTTTACACCTGGATTTTTCCAATCTTGTGTATCTTGGTGCCAAGACCACATAACTACCTTTAACTTTTCTTTTACAATGGCATCAATCATCGCATCAGTGTATTGTCCTTCAACTGGTCGAAATAAAACCGGTGAGTAACCGGTAATGCTAAAAATCGTGTCATTTGTCTGTTTTAGTTCCTTTACTAACTGCGGTACAGTCACTTTAAAAGGATGTGTATACGTGTGATTTGCTAATTCATGTCCATCATCATACATTCGTAAAACGATTTCAGGATTTTTTTCTGCATTTTCACCGACAATAAAAAAAGTTGCCTTGACTTCAAATTGCGCTAATAAATCTAAAATTTCCGTTGTGTATTTTCGATGTGGACCGTCATCAAACGTTATGGCAATAATCTTTTCTTCTGTTTTAATATCCCATAATATATGTCCTGCTTCTTCATAGTACTTTCTCCCTTTATCCGCTGAAGGGCTGTCATTTACATAGAAAAAGGAAATCACTACAATGCACAACGACAATAAAAAAAGATGAATTTTTTTCAAGTTTTCACATCCTACATACGAAATATTTTGTACCTTATTATTTGTTGATCTAAATAAAAAATGCGTTCACATCACATAATAAATAATGGCATGAAAAGTGGTGTATAAAAATGAGGAAACAATTCGTGAATAAGTATTCATCTTCATTCCAATTCAAAAATTTACGCAATATAATATTGGGAAATAAAGAAAAACACAAGAAAATCAGTAATTGCATAAGATGGAATAAATTAATTTTTTTTTGGAGGATAAGCGGATGCACAATAACAAAGACTTAGGTCCGAGTCATCAATTCTCTAAATCTGAAAATCAAGGCGCCAAATTATCGGCTATCGCTGCTGCCATTTTGGCACTCGGTTATGCCCTAGAGACAGTTTCAGCAACACTTGAATTAGAAGAAGCGAAAAACAACCATGATAAACATGATATGAAAAATATGCAAAAACAAATTGATTATTTAAATAATGAATTGAGGCACCTTAAAAGAAAGATGAGATAAAGGATTTGGAGATTATTTTTTGCTCTTTAGATGATGACCTAAAAAATCAAAAAAGAGGATACGCTTTGAAGGCTGTATCCTCGCTATATTATTTTTTTATTCAATATGAGATATTGCTAAAGTTTGCGCTAATGTAGTACCACCATCAACATTTTCATAATTGTATGCACCTAAAGGTAATCCCCAAACATCAACAAAATCACCTTCTAATATATCAGTTGAAAAATATCCAATTGCATAAATCGCATTGAAATCCATATCTTCGATTAAAATGATAGAAATAGGTGTTCCGTCTTCTAGCGTGTCTTCTTCAATTTGTATCACATCACCAGCTAGGTTAACCATTTTGTCTAAATAAGGTGTAACGTTTTTATTTAAATGTTTAGATGTAACCTCATCATCAGCAAGTTTCATCACTTTGTCAATCGCAGCATCTGTCATTGCTGGGAATAACTCCGGATTTTCATTTATGTAGTTAAATGATACATCACTGACTGTCACTATTTCTTCTGTTAATAATGGAACTTGTTCTAAGTAATTTTGCGCATTATTATCTACATCTTCAGCAGCCGCTTTTTCTGCTGCCTCTTTTTCCGCTGCTGCTTTTTCTGCTGCTGCTTTTTCTGCTGCTTCTTTCTCGGCTTTTTCCTTTTCTGCTTTTTCAGCCGCTTCTTTTTCTGCAGCTTCTTTTTCTGCTTTTTCCTTCTCAGCAGCTGATTCGTCATTTTGCGCTGCTTGAGATTTGTTTACATCTCCGCTTCCCTCATCAGCCCCACAAGCTGCAGTCATAAGTGCTAATGAAGCAAAAATAGCCATTAAAAAACGTTTTCTCATTACTAATCCTCCTAAAATTTCCTTTAACAAACCTAATATACCAATATAAGTAAAATTATTATACCATAGATTTTTGACTTCCTTCAAATTATTCTAGTATTTACTAACTATTTTAATTATCTCCTAATTTTATTATATGTTAACTATTTAACAATACAATTTAATATAATACTAATTGTTATATTATTAGAATCCTCAGTATACTGTAAGGTATATAACCTTTAATCCTTTATAATGGAATAGTTTTTTATAAAAAATTGCTAAATAAAGAATAATATTTTCTCTTTATTAAGATAGAAAAAAATACCTATGAAGATACGACTTATGTAAGCAATTATACTAAGTGAAAATATCTGAAAATGAAAAAATGCAACTGATTGCATATTTCCAAACAGTTGCACTTGCTTTTCCCCTATTCTAGAACACTAATTAATTCAATGGCACTTCCCATTTCTCATCTATTTCTTCAAAACGTGTAACAGCTATTAAGTGTAATGTAAGTTCTTCTGGCAGTTTATTTATGTCATATGTTGTAAAACTCATTTCCGAAAGATAACGACCATTCTCATCCTGCTCATCAAATGTAGCACCGCTATAATTTACATCATGAACTTGCCCGTTTGAATCTACTACTACCCATTTCAGTAAATTCGCTGCTTGAGCTTCACGGCTCCCTTTCATATCAATTTGGATTGTATCCTTCTCCTTATTGGCAGCTGTGAACGTATAGTAATTCCCTTCATAATCAAAGGAAACAGGGTGCTTCTCCAATTGCTTTGGCTTGATTGTAATAGCAAAATCGGCTGGTACAGTTTTTATCAATCCGTCTAATACAAATGTTAAATCAGTTACCTGTTGTTGCGGGATAAAGGCATCAGTTTTTGCAATATGCCCAAGCTCTCCTATCGGTCGCCCAGTGCCTTCCAAAAAATTAGAAGATAGTACACTTCCTTGAAAGTAGTAGCTTTCATACAGTTTTTCTTGTCCGCTTTTTATATGATAAGCAAGATCTGCGCCATAAATTTTAAACATATCGAAAAATTCTTGACCGAATTTTTCCTCCAATAAACGAATTTCTCTTTCTATTTTTTGGCGTTCACCATCTGTATATAAAGTTTCATAATATAAATCGCTTGAAGAAGGTGCCAATTCCAATTTATTGAGTCGAATTTGAACACCTTGCACAGTTGTTTGTTCATTTAATGCAATCTTTGTCGTTAATGAATTATGGTCATTCGTATTTACAGGCACATCAAGCAGCCAATTCCCCTTAACACCATTTAGTTCCTTTATGTCAAAATGAATCGTTAAATTTTCATGTACGTCTAGTTTGCGCAACGAGAATTCGATTAACCCGTAATCATTACCATTTGTCCAACCCATATTCAAATCTTCCAATTCATTACCGTTTTCATTTATTACTTTTACAACATTTAAAATATCAGGTAGCGCTAAGTAAGTATCTTGCGCGATCCCTTTGTTATTAAGTACTTGATAAGACAGTGCAATACGTGATGAATCGACTACTATATCTTCTACTTTAAGAGTGAGTCCTTGGTCTGTTACTTGCAAATCTATTCGCTCTCCAATGCCCATCTCGTTCGCCATTTGCAAACCTTTATCTACGTCTTCTGTAGTAAATAGACCTCCTATAAACTGAGCAAAGCTTGGACTAATTGATGACGTTATACCAATTGCTAAAACTATGCCTGCCGCAAAAATTAGCACATGTTTTAGTTTCTTTGTTTGCTTCATTTTAACTACAGGTTGATATTCATCTAGCTGCGTTAACACATTATCAGCGAAATCATCTGGCAATGTAGGCGCCTGCAAAGTCTCTATAATAAATTGCTGTTCCCCTTGAAACAACTCAATGACTGCTTGACACGATGTACAAGTTTTAACATGTGCTGCAACATCTTTGTATTCCTTGTCTGTTAATACATCATCAACGAATTGTGATAGTTTATCTGCCTTCGGACAATACATTAAATTCGCCTCCTTGTTGTTCGATCGTTATTCGCATCTTTTTCTTAGCGCGATGCAGTTTATTGCGCACATCTGATAACGGTATATTTAACATGTCGCTAATTTCGTTATAACTCAGCTCATTTGCATACTTCAGTAAAATAATGATGCGTTCATCCTCTGGCAATTGCGAAATAAGCTTTTCTAACTGTCTACTTTTCTCTTTTTTTAAGAAAATAACTTCAGGATGACTTTCGTTAATCATTTTCTCTTCATTAATTTCAACTTGCTTCATTTGGTAACTCTTTGTGCGAAACACATCCATACAATGATTGATTGCCACTTTATATAGCCAACTCGAAAATGCCCCTTTTTGATCATATTTATCCAACTGCTTGTAAACTTTAATAAATGCTTCCTGTACTAAATCCTTTGCCGTTTCTGGATTTTTTGTCATTCGTAAAATCGTTGCATATAGTGGATTTTTATAATGATTAATAATCTGTGCATAAGCCTGCTTGTTCCCAGCTAACACTTGCTCGATTATCTTTTGCTCATCGTCCATATTGACCTCCTATCTAAACGTCCATGCGCATGTGCCGTTTTCTTCCTTCACTTATCATAACGGGTTTAGGTGGAAAATAATTTCAAAAAAAAGAAAAAAACATCTTACTTCAATGAAATAAGATGTTTGATAATATTATTCAATAGATTCGACTGAGTCTTTTTCTTTCTCTGGAGGAATTATATTTAATGCATCCGCCGGTTGAAAATCTTCTTCTTCGTCAAGATCACGAAGTTCTACTTCTTCATCGTTGATTGTCAGCATTTTTACATCCATACCTAAAGATTGAAGCTCTTTAATTAATACTTTGAATGATTCTGGAACACCTGGCTCTGGAACACTTTCACCTTTAACGATCGCTTCATATGTTTTCACACGACCGACAACATCATCTGATTTTACAGTTAAAATCTCTTGTAATGTGTACGCAGCACCGTATGCTTCAAGGGCCCATACTTCCATCTCACCGAAACGTTGTCCACCTAATTGTGCTTTACCTCCAAGTGGTTGTTGGGTAACAAGTGAATATGGCCCAGTTGAACGGGCGTGGAATTTATCGTCTACCATATGCGCTAGTTTACTCATATAAAGGATGCCAACTGTAATATTTTGATCAAATGGTTCTCCAGTACGGCCATCATATAATATCGTTTTACCATCTACACTTAATCCAGCTTCATCTAGGAAAAGGGATACATCTTTATTCGTCGCACCACTAAAAGAACTTGTGATTACAGGAGTATTTAATTTAGCAGCAGCATAGCCTAAATGTGTTTCATATAGCTGCCCAATTAACATCCGTGAAGTAATTCCAATCGGATTTAAAATTACATCAATAGGTGTCCCATCAGGCATAAACGGCATATCCTCTTGCGGCAATATAACGGAAACAACCCCTTTATTGCCATGTCGAGTCGTTAACTTATCGCCTACTTTTAATGGACGTTTTTTTATTATGTAGACACGTACTAATTGATTAACGCCAGGTGGTAATTCATCTCCGTCTTCACGGTTGAATAGTTTTACATCTAAAACAATACCACCAGCGTCGTGAGGTACACGTAATGAAGTATCACGTACTTCGCGTGCTTTCTCACCGAAAATAGCATGTAATAAGCGTTCTTCAGTCGTAGTTTCTGTAATCCCTTTAGGCGTTACTTTTCCAACTAAAACATCGCCTTCAAAAACTTCCGCACCAATACGGATAATTCCCCGGTCGTCTAAATTGCGAAGTGCTTGTTCTGGAACATCTGGAATGTTATTTGTAATTTCTTCAAGTCCAAGCTTAGTTTCGCGACATTCTAATACGTATTCTTCAATATGTGTAGTCGTAAAGATTTCTTCAGTTATTAGCCTTTCACTAATTATGACTGCATTTTCAAAATTAAAACCTTCCCAACTCATATAAGCAACCATAACATTTTTTCCAAGTGCTAATTGACCATTATACACCGAGCCTTCATTAACAAGAATATCTCCTGGTCGAACCCTATTCCCTATTTTGACTATCGGAATTTGGTATTTAGTCGTCCCTTGATTTGTTCTTTTATAGTTTTGTAAACGGTATTTTGTTAAATCACTTTTTACTTCTTTACCATCAATATTTTCAATGCGACGTACGTGGATTGAACGAGCTTCGATGTGCTCAACAATTCCATCATATTTGGCCACTACTGTATTACTATTTTTGGCTATTATTTGCTCTATCCCTGTTGCGACAAGAGGAGCTTCTGACTTTAGTAAGGGCAATGCTTGGCGCATCATATTAGCTCCCATTAACGCTCTTGTGCTATCCGTTGAATTCAAGAATGGTATAAGTGCACTACTTATAGATAGAATTTGATTTTCAGATAAATCCACATAATCAATGTGATGGCGACTTAACTCTTTGAATTGTCCTGCAATCCGGCATATCACCATATCTTTAGTTAACATACTGTCTGTATTTAATAAAGAGTTCGCTTGTGCAATTACGTAGTTATCTTCCTCATCTGCTGTTAAATAGTCGATATGATCTGTTACTTGACCCGTTTCAGGATTTACTCGACGATATGGTGTTTCGATAAAGCCGAATTTATTCACTTTCGCAAACGATGAAAGCGAGTTGATCAAACCGATGTTTGGTCCCTCAGGCGTTTCAATCGGACAAATACGACCGTAGTGAGAATAGTGAACATCTCTTACTTCCATTCCTGCACGTTCACTTGTTAACCCTCCTGGACCTAATGCAGTTAGACGTCGTTTGTGCGTTAACTCTGCAAGTGGGTTTGTTTGGTCCAGGAATTGCGATAATTGAGAGCTACCAAAGAACTCTTTAATTGATGCAATAACAGGACGGATATTAATTAATTGCTGTGGCACAATTGCCGCAGTATCATTTATTGCCATACGCTCACGTACTACACGCTCCATGCTAGATAAACCGAGACGGAATTGGTCTTGTAATAACTCACCAACTGAACGTAAACGACGATTACCTAAATGATCAATATCATCTGTATTACCAACGCCATATAGTAAGTTGAAGAAGTATGAGACAGAAGCAATTACATCAGCTGGTGTAATGGTCTTCACTTCTTCATCAATGTAGGCGTTTGAGATTACATTAATTTCTTTTTTTGCTTCATTATTTAGAGCATAAATCTTAATTGATTGTACAGTAATGTCTTCTTCTAATACACCACCAACTTGTGTTAACGTACGGAAACCGATGCCATTTTCTAAATAAGGAATAATCTTATCTAGATTACGACGATCAAGAACTGTACCTTTTTCAACTAAAATTCCGCCTGTTTCTGGGTCAGCAAGCGTTTCTGCAAGCGTTTGGTTGAATAAACGATTTTTAATATGAAGCTTTTTATTCATTTTATAACGACCAACATTCGCTAAATCGTAGCGTTTTGCATCGAAGAAACGAGAATACAATAAGCTTTTCGCACTTTCAACTGTTGGTGGCTCATCTGGGCGTAAACGCTCATAGATTTCAAGAAGCGCTTTTTCAGTGCTTTCTGTGTTATCTTTTTCAAGCGTATTGCGAAGGTATTCATTGTCTCCGATAATGTCGATGATTTCTTGATCTGAACCGAAACCTAAAGCACGTAATAAAACAGTTACAGGAAGTTTACGTGTGCGGTCGATACGAACATAGACAACATCCTTTGCATCTATTTCATACTCAAGCCACGCACCACGGTTTGGAATTATTGTAGCGCTAAAGCCTTTTTTACCGTTTTTGTCAGTTTTATCATGGAAGTAAACACTTGGTGAACGAACTAACTGTGAAACGATAACGCGTTCGATACCGCTAATAATAAATGTGCCCGTTTCCAACATTAATGGGAAATCACCCATGAAGACGTCTTGCTCTTTTACTTCATCTGTTTCTTTGTTGTGAAGACGTACTTTTACGCGTAATGGCGCAGCATAAGTTACGTCACGTTCTTTACATTCATCAACATCATACTTAGGTTCTCCCAAAAAATAATCGACGAACTCAAGTGAAAGATTGCCTGCAAAATCTTCAATTGAAGAAATGTCGTGGAACATCTCGCGCAATCCTTCTGTAAGGAACCACTCATAAGAAGCTGTTTGAATCTCGTTTAAGCTTGGCAATTCTACTTCTGGTGTGCCAAACTGTCTTCTATGTGGATTGTTTAAAGCTATATTACAATTTATAATACTAGGCTTTTCGCATGCAGTATGACCAAGTTCCTTTAGTTTTTCACGACGGTTTTTATGTATAGCATAAGCAAATATTTGCCGTTCGATATCCTCATTTCGTTGTGAAAGAGAATCTGACTCATTTGCAAAATCATCTAACTCAATATTCATTGTTCTAGCCAATACATTATTCTGACCTTCTATCTTAGATTGAATGTCAAAGTCTTCAGGCTGATTTATGCCTGTTGCTAAAATAACGTTTGAATCGTTTTGTTGGAAAGTGCCAGTTTCAAATATTGTTGCTGCAAATTGTTGTTGTGATTCTTCTATATCTGAGTACCCTTGTACAAATTCAATTGTATTCACAATACTTGGAGTTTCTTCAATATCTAGCTGTTGATTTAGAGCAGATAATTGCTCGTAAAGCTCTTCAATATGTTGAGTTGCTTGTTCTTTTTCAGAAACTAACTTTATGTGATTTTTTTCCACTTGGTCAAATTTGAATGCTAGTTCTTGATTTTCTTTTTTTACTTCTTCAAAAATACTCATCAATTCCTGATTTTTTTGTTGTAAAGCGACATTTTGCTGTAATAATTCATTTGAATGATACTTTTCATTTTGTAGTTCTTCCTTGGCAACTTCTAATTTTTCGTTGCTCTGTTTTAAATCTTCATTTGTTTGAACTAGCTTTTCACGTATAGAGAATAAATCTTCGGAAATTACAGTATTGCTCGCACCCAACTCCTGTAACTCAATATTCTGCTCTTTTAATGTTTGCACCTGCTCATATAATGCTTTAGAAGTATACGCAAGTTTCGTATTTGTTGATTGTAAAGAAGTATAATTAACTTCTAATTTCGTATGCTGATTTTCTAATTCAGTAAATTGTTTTTGCAATAATTTTAGTTGGATCTCAAATGTTTGATCTTCTGAAAAATTCCCCATTTTTTCAAGTCACACCCTCTATGCTGTATGACTATTAGCATAGCTTATTTTCCAAAAACGTACAATTGATTATTGATAAAGGGATAATATTATTACACTACAAATTATTAGTAATTTACGGACTAATTTCTATGTATAACATATAGCAAACTGCACATTATTACATAAGAAAGGATGTGTCTTAAATGGTGGTAACAAATTTTGCAGAGCTTGACGCAGAGCAACTGGAGAAAATTAATTCGCTAGCAGATGAAATGGGTATTATTCTTGTAGCCTATAATAAAACAATGGCAACTGCTTCATCAGATGAGGGCGGTAGTAATGAGGCGAATAAACAGAAAAACGACCACTTTCAGTAGCCAATAAACAATGCCTTGCAGCAATGCGAGGTTTTTATTTTGAAATTCTTATTACTGAGGAGGAGTTTTTTTGTTAAAGGACTTTTATGCAGATTTACATATTCATATTGGTCGTACTTGGAGGGGGCGAGCAGTAAAAATTACAGGTAGTAAAACACTAACTTTGGCGAATATTTTACAAACAGCAAGCTCGAAAAAGGGGCTCGATTTAGTTGGTATTATAGACTGTCATTCACCTGAAGTAATTGAGGAAATGGAGCAATTAATTGAAGAGGAAATACTTGTACCACTTGCTAATGGCGGACTTCTCTATGAAGATACAACACTTATTTTAGGCTCTGAAATTGAAATATATGATACGAATTGTCATGGACCGATTCATGTATTAGCTTACTTCCCAACACTTATGGTCATGAAGGAATTTTCAGCTTGGATGAGTGGACATGTAAAAAATGTGCATCTTAGTTCACAGCGTATTTATTGTGATGGAATATCATTGCAGCAAAAAGTAGTTGGACTAGGTGGTTTATTCATCCCCGCGCATGTATTTACACCATTTAAAAGCTTATATGGTAAAGGTGTTGTACAAAGTTTAGCGGAAGTATTTGATCCAAATTTAGTTGATGCGATTGAGCTTGGTCTTAGTTCTGATACTGAGATGGCAAGTGGGATAAAGGAACTTGAACACTATACATTTGTCACAAATTCAGACGCTCACTCTCTTGGAAAAATGGCGCGAGAATATCAAAAATTACGTTTAGCGGATGCTAATTTCGTAGAGCTGCAAAAGGCATTACATAATAAGGAAAATCGCTCTGTACACACTAATTACGGTTTACATCCTTTACTCGGAAAATATTATCAAACTGTTTGTGCTAAATGCGGGGTGCATGTGAAGGACAAGGCAATTATTTGTCCTGTATGCGGTAGTAAACAAATTATTAAAGGTGTGTCTACTCGTATTCAGGAGCTGTCCTCGCCTCATACGACTGAACGAATTAGACCGCCATACATCCATCAAGTACCATTAGATTTCATACCAGGTATTGGACCAAAAATAATGGAAAAATTACTCGACGCATTCGGTACGGAAATGGACATTTTACATCGCACAACATTTGAACAATTAGCTACAGTTGTACCGCAAAAGATTGCAGAAAGAATTGACTTAGCAAGAACAGGTCAACTACATTTCTCGATTGGTGGTGGCGGGGTTTATGGGAAGGTTCAATTTGAATGACAAGTTAGACCTTCCCTAATTTGCTTATATATTAGATTCATCCCTACTATTATTTAAGATTGCATACATATAAGTATCATGTGCTTTACCGTTTTGATACATATACTGTTGCAAGATGCCTTCCTTCTGAAAACCAATTTTACTTAGTAATTTATTGGATGCATCATTTTCAGTAAATACTATAGCGCCAATTCGGGATAACTCCATTTCATTAAAACCATATGATAGAACTTTCTTAACCGCTTCTGAAGCATATCCTTTTTTCCAATGATCAGGATGTATTTCATAACCGATTTCTGCTCTTTTATGTTTAGATGTCCAATTATTAAAGCCAATAGTTCCGATTATGCCTGTCGTTCCTTTACGTTCAATTCCCCAACGTACCCCTCTTTTTTGTGTGAAGCTTTTTGAGAAAAAATCAACGAACGCCTCGGCTTGTTCTATATTTAGCAAAGATTCCTGTCCATAATACCGCGTAACCTCATCGTTCGAAAAACAAGCGAAAATATCCACGACATCATCTTTCGTAATTTCTCTTAGTACTAGTCTTTCGGTTTCTAATAATGGAAACATTTATAGCACCTCACTTTTCTATGCAATACTTAATTAAATATCGCTTCTTTCATCTATACGTGTACTTACTAATTTTGTCAATTCTTTTTCTACCTGATAAATCCATAAATTTTCATATTTATTGTAAATGAGCATCTTCATTTACCGAAATAATATCCCAACTATTATTTTTATAACCTATACAACTTATACACGCATTTTTCAATCTCGTAATGCCTGAACCTATTTCACCTTTAGATAAAATATATAAAATTGCATTAATAACTGCTCCGTGAGCTACAACCAATATTTTTTGATTTTCGAATTCGTTCACTATTTGATTCATGCCTTTTATAACTCGATTTTGCAAGTCTTCTCTAGATTCCAAATTAGGAATAATGCCTGAACCAAACTTTGCTGTTCGCTCATCAATTGTTAAACCTTCAGCATCACCGTAACATCTTTCAGCAAATTCCTGCATTTCAATTAACTGAATGCCTAACTGTGCATTAATGATTTCGGCTGTGCGCCGCGCTCGTAATAGAGGGCTACATAAGATAACATCAATTGCTTTATTTTCAAAATACATGCTACTTTTCTGCGCTTGCTGCTCTCCGTTAATATTTAATGGAATATCCGTTAATCCTTGAACTTTCCCCGCAGTATTCCAATCTGTTTCTCCATGCCTTATTAAATAAATTGTCGTCACTCATGCCACCCCCCGGAATATATTATTCTAAACTTTGTTGCTGATTTACCTATAAAAATGGAGTTAACATTTACTAACTTCATTTCACGCATTCACAACATTGCCGTTTGAATTGGCGTTTGAATTGTAATTGCAACTTGAATAAATCCACTTTTTTTTACATTAAAATATCTAACAACATACTCATTTTCATATTTCGATATCTAATTTTACGTTAAACTCTGGCCTTGTCACATATTCGGTATAGTTAATAGTTCCATTGAAGTCTAAGTACTTTTGATACCTTGCACGAATGGCTGGAGCGCTAATGTAATCGAGTACCTTTTCCTTGGTTACCCAACTGCTTGCTGTCGTTTCCTCTGATGTACATAGGTCACCTCTTTTATACTTACAAACAAAATCAAGCATTAGTTTAGTAGGAACATCGGTAATACCATCATGCCATTTATGCGTTCCTGTATTGGAAATGACACTAAGCAAATGTATCACTTCGATATCGATCCCACTTTCCTCCTTCACCTCACGAACTAATGCCTCAATTAAGTTCTCACCGATTTCAACTTGTCCACCTGGGAACACCCAACCACCATGTATTGTTTTTACTAACAAAATCTCACCCTGCTCATTTTCTACAATTCCTCCTACTGCCACAATATGTGTCGGCATTACTCTTTCCATCCACTCAATCCCCTCGGTTTCTAAATTACCATTATTATATAAATAATATATTTAATTGTAATAAAACAAAAGATGGAAACTAAAACAATATATTAGGCATTATTGATGTACCTTCCAATAAAATTAACTGCAATAACAATATAAAATAGGAGAAACGGATACTATACTAATGATCCATAATTACGAAAGTTTTAAATATGAATACAAATAAAAGAAAATAGAGTATACTGTACTAACTATCGTATTCAAAAAGGAGGAATTTACTATGACCGAGAATAATCAAAACGAAGCACCAAAACAGAAAATGAGCCTGCAAGAGGCAATGAAGCAACAGCTTGAATTAAAAAAGAACCAGTCATCAACTAAAATAGGAACAAAGAATGCCGACCTTTCAACAAAAAAAATGAAAAGCCAGCAAACTAAAAAAGCAAGTAATACCCGTAGAAAAATGGGCGTTTAATGAACTGACAATAGCGGAAAAGCGTATTACTCCGTACGACTGAAAATATCGGGGTAATTACGCGATAGCTTACCAGAGGCATTACTTAAGTATTTCTTACCACCTCGCGCATCCATACCCACGCTATTAAAATCTGTCTAACAGATTCGACATGAACTAAAAATAATAATAGCGAAAAGTATTCAAGGGACAATACATTCCTTGGATGCTTTTTTTATTTTTTTCTTTATTTTTCAATTTATAATTTGTTTAACTAAAAACATTCGGACAATAAGTTCAGATTATTGTACCACGTTGACCAGAATAACTATCCAAAATGCAAGAATTTGTAAGGAAGTAGTCGACCAATAAATCAGTTAAATCCATTTCTTTTTTTGCTATGAACTAAAACATATAGCATGACATAATATAGATATGAAATAATTTTTATTAAGGATGATGTATAAAATGTCATTGATGATATTGTGAGTATTGCGGCAGCAAGAACTCTTCCCCTACCAAGTGACGGAGAAATAACTGAAGACTGGTACGGTGATGGATGGGACATTGATCGTTGGGAGAATGATGGCGGTAGAAGTACTAGTAAAAGACATGGCAGTCGTACTTACTGAAAAAGTTATGGCAGATTATGATATGAGTACTATAGAATTTTTGAATTTAGAGGGAGGCGGACTGTCTCCCTTTAAATTATTGTGGAAAAACTACACTAAGTTGGCCAGATACTAAAAAGGTAGCTCGTTTAACTTAATAGGTGTTACAATTCCTTTTTCCCAATCACTTCTTATTACTGCATAGCATAATGAATCAGACAAAGTGCCATCATCGTTTTCCCATGCTTGACGTAAATACCCTTCTTTTACGAAACCAGTTTTCGCAAAAGTTTTGCGCATGCCGATATTATCGCTTCTTGTATAAGCCTCTATTCGAATTTTTTTGTCTGGTAAATTGAAAATATAATCTTTTAGCCAAACAAGTGATTTCGTGCCAATCCCTTTTCCCCGCACGCTTTCACATAAGCGAAGGTCAAACAGTGGAATAGAATCCTCAATATCATGAATGATTAAAAGACCAACTTTTTGCTGCTCTAGCTCTATCCAAAATGTTTCACGCCCATTACCATACCAGCCTTTATCAAATGCATTCGTTACTTGTTCTTTCGTTGAAACACCTGAGTGATACGGCCATTCATTGCTTGTCATGAAATGTATTAAATCCCCTAGTTCATCCGTTAATTTGTTAAATTCTAGAGTATTCATATAGCTCTACCACCTGTCCTTTTATTCATACGCGTATGTCAACCAAGTAGGATAAGTTTTGCTTTCTATTTCTAGAAATTTAAATAACTTCATCGCATACGAATCCGTTGTGTCGATTTCTGCTTCGATATGTGAAACACCATTTTCGTGTAATCGGAGTAGCTGGTTCAGTAAAATCGACTTTAAAATATAATCATCTTGCCCACCTATCCAGCCGATTTCATAAACTTCTTCATGATGTAATAATATATATGCCGTAACTATTTGCTCCCCATTTCTCGTTTGTACATGAACGAGACTTTCATCAAGTAATGGTTCTTGATCATTTAGGCTACTTTCCCACTCAACTATTGACTGGTTGGCAGTCGGATTTACTAAATGAGTTTCTTCGTATGTTGTTTTTAGCAGCTGAAGAAAACTATTCTTGAGTGAAGGAGTATTTAAAATTTCTTGTAATGTAAGGATTTGATCCATTTGTAGTGTAACTATATTTTCCAATTTAGTAACTAGCTCTCCTACCTCAAGCTTTGGCAAAAAAGTTTTTCTAAGCAATGAGAGCTTGTAATGATTACTAAAAGCTTGCATTCTAGTATTTGTGTTCCAAAACGAAAAAATAATGCGCTGATACTTGCCCTTTGACTGTCTCATTTTTTCAAATAGCGCATCTTCAATACATGTCGTATTTTCACTTTCTTCGCAACCAATAGCGGCATATTTAGCAAATGGATGAAAACTATTTAGCCAAATAATTCCAACGCCAACAATTTGTTCTTTTTCATATGCTAAAAATAAAGTGTCATACCGCTTCTTTTGGATTCGAAGCATCATTTCCTCATCTATTAAATGCTGAACTGCTATTACATTAATTTCTTCAACTTGCATAATTTCCAGCTGCAATACTGTTCACCTCAAACTAAGAATTTTTATTAGTAGTGATTTTATTATACATTACCAGCATAAAAAGATGTAAATTTTTGTAAATTCCCGTATTTTATTAAGGAGGACTTATAGTTGCAAAGTTTGATCAACTTCGATTTCATTAAGGCTAGATTGATTTATAAGTTCTCTTGCAAATGTTGGGGTTTACAATTTCGAAGAATTAAAATTTATTGCATCCTTTTTGAATGGGGGCGTTGATTTCCATTCTTGGGCGGTCGCTTTCCTGGGGGCACGGCTTCAACTAAATTGTTTCGGATGGGCCGAAACAATTGGATTTTCCGCACGTGCCTATCCCCATGGAGTCACCGCCCCTCCATTCCAATCAACGCTTCCTTTACCAAGCTGAACGCCTATTTCTTTATATTCACGATTGAGTAAAACCTTTGCTTTAAAATGTTTATATGCTTTTTGATTACTGCCAATATGTAGAAGTTTAATAATATGTTTAAAGATGCTATACTGAACATACAATAAAAAAAGACCGAGTGCTTACTACACCCGGTAAAGCGTAGCCAACATTCCACGTTTGTGGTTGGCCAATAATACAAGTGTTTCAAAATTACCACCTTACTACTTGCCGGTAGCGGAAGGTGGTTATTTCTTTTGGTTAAAATATAAAGCAATGACTGCACAAATAGCCATCGCTACTGTCGCTAAAAACATTCCAAATTGGAACATCAAATCCACTGCTTCATATGTCACCATTTATTAACACCCCCTTTCTTGAAGGGAATGCCAACCACTTTACCGCTATATGTTTGGCTACTGTAAATATTTTACCATAATCCAAACTAATCTAGCATCCTATATCTTTCCAATTGAAATGCTCTACTATATACATGTCCGTAACGCTGAAAAAACTAAAAAAAAGCAGTAACGTTTGTCTTACAGCTGTTCTTTTCTTTACCCTATATTAAGCAGCATTAATTGTCCCGTCAAACCTTTATTTTACGCCCCCCAAAACAGCTAACTCCATCCATTTGAAATAGCAATCCGCATGCTGAAAGCCAATATCTCTTAGCCAATTGACCTGAATATCGACCCGCTCCAATATATTATCTGCTTTATCAGGCCGATTATAATATTCAGCTGCTATTTGTTCTCGATTACCTTTGTTATAAGCAGTTAAATGGTCGATAAAAAGCTCATCATGTAGCTTTTCAATTGACGGTGTCGCTGAAGCTGTATGTTCAATATTAATGAAAATACCACCACGTTTTAATAGCTTATAAATATCCTTGTAAAGTGTTTTTTTCTCTTCATGTGGCAAATGGTGAATGGCATAACCTGATACAATACAATCAACGGAATCAGACTTAGCAAAACTGAGTATCGAGTGACTAAAATCTTCTACATAAAGCGCGCACCGGTCCGCATATGCTGTTAAATTTTCTTTTGCTTGATCAATCATGGGCTCTGAGTGGTCAATACAAATTGCCTTTGCTTCCTTATAAGTGCGTAATAAAATCTCAGCTAAAAAGCCATTTCCGCATCCTAAATCTATAATTAGTTCAGGGCTTTTCACAAAATGATTTACTACTTGTAGCATAATTTGTGCCTGTTCAGCGCCAAACGGAATCCCGCCTCGTACTTGCTCTAAATAATGCTTCGTAACATCCTCTCTCTGCCATGATGTTTGCATAGTATTACCTCCTCTATATTTCATCCCATCCATAAGTTAATAGTGTTAATTCATCCCCAGCAATTTTTATTGTTGTTTCATCAATCAAAGTTGCACCTAGCTTTTCATAAAAATAACGGCTTTTATTATCTTCCAGTACTTTTACAATAGCCGAATTGTAGCCCTTTAATTTAAATTCATAAAGTAGAGCATCCATTAATAACTTACCAAAGCCTCGCCCTTGAAACTCCTCATAAAAATAAATCGAAGTTACATCTCCGTCAAAAGCCGGGTATTCCTCTTGATTTGCAGCTGCTCCCGAACTAAAGCCAATCAATCGACCATCTAGTTCTGCAACAAGGACCGTATTGTCAGTAAGTGATAAATTGTGTTCCCATAAAGATGTACGTTGTGCTACTGATAGGTTCCTTAAATACTTTTAATTTATAATTCCTGTGTATGTAGTTTGCCAACTAGCAACGTGGATTGCTGCAATTGCTGGTGCATCTTCCAGAGTAGCTTTTCGAATTATGATTGTTATTGTCATTTGTTTTCTCCTCCTTAAAATTTGAAAGATAAATCTCAACTTAAATGCACCTGCATGTATATCTATATTTTTTCCATTCAACAAAAAAACCTCGCCTCAACAAAGAGACGAAGTTATATTCGCGGTACCACTCTAATTGGCAACAAATGCCCACTTAAGCTGTAACGGTAGCTGCCGTTTATGCTTACTAGCTTTCAGCATAAATACTCCTGGACGAGTTGGGGGCATTATTCGCTGCTTCTCACCAACCAGCAGCTCTCTTTGCAATAATGGATCCTTAATACTTCCAATCAAAGTCATTTGTTATGTAAATTTTAACAATCATAGATGAATAAACATTATTTGTCAAATGTACTTTGCACAATGTTACATATAGCCCTCCTCAAGTCGCATATACTGCTAAATACTAAACACTTGTCCTGTTTTACTAGAAGGAGGAAAAGTTTTGATTAATTTACTGGATAACATAAATGATGCTGGGATTATATTATTGGTGCTATGTGGATATGCCACTGCAAGACATCTAAAGAAAACGAAGTGGCAAAGAAAGTTATCTAAAGGTGAAATGACATTGTATTTTTTCACTGTACTCGGGATTTTTCTTTATGCAGGAAGTACGCTACTTCTTATGATTGGTACATAAATAGTAATGGGGCACTGGCATTTTGATGCGACCACCACAGGAGCAAAATTTCTTGATTGGTAACTATCAAGGAGCGAAAAGGGTGTTCAGAAAGTTTTTCCTTTCTGGACACCCCCCTTTTATTAAAATTACAATTTTGAAATCAAATTTTTACGTGCTTCTAAATAGATTTTATGATCACACGCTTCACAGGAAAATTTACCGTTCATATTTTGCTTATATAACTGATATTTTCTTGACCCTTCCATCATTTTAAACAATTTTTTACAGCAATAACAAGTACATTCATAATAAAACATCGTGCATCCCCCTAATCTTTTACAATATGCAATGCCTGTTTTGAAAAAATGCTAACAAACAATAAACTTGCTAATAAAATGCTTATGATACCGAAGCTAATTGCTGTTACTTGTAAAGAAAATACATCAGCAAATACACCGAGAAGCAGTGTGAAAATCACTTGTAATACACTTTGAAAAATCGACGTGACACTACCAAATCGTCCCATCATTTCTGGAGGGACATTATTTTGATAAAAGGTTTCGTAGCCTGTATTACTAAATGCCATGAAAAAGCCGAGTGCAATAAATGAGACAATGGCAATCCAAATATTCCATGATGCATAAAATGCTGTATAAAACAGCATCGTAAATAACATACCGAAGCCTAAATAACTTTTAAGGGATATTTTTTTCGTAAGTGCTGCTGCGACGATTCCTCCAACAATTGCTCCTAATCCAGCAATACTAACAATTAAGCCGTACAAGCTATCCGATGCTGCTAAATCTTGCTTAATAAATGTAACTTCCTGAGAGTCAAGTGCAAAGGCGATCATTAACGTACATTGGAAAAGTAAAAAGATTTTAATAAACATGCGATTCGTCCGAGCGAATGCTGTGACAACTTTGAAATCAGCTTTTAGTACTTGCCATGTAATACTCTGTCTTTTTTCCTCTACTTGTTCATCTACATTCGGCAAGTAATAAATTGCGAGAGCACAAACGAAAAATGTAAAGCTATTTACCCATATCGTAATCATTGTATTAAAGCTCATAATGAGAACACCTGCAATGGCGGGACCAATAAGAAATGAGCCTGAATTAAATGTGCCTAATATTGCGTTAAATCGTTTTCGGTCATGTTGTGCAACAAATTTTGTTTTATAGTATGTACTGCTCGGACCAAAGAAACTACTTGCTATATTCGCACAAAAAAGTAACGCATAAATGAGCCATATTGAATCCATAAACGGTAGACAAAATACAATAATGCCTCGCACAATATCGGCTGCTATCATTAATTTCCGCTTATTGGAACGGTCAATAATTGAACCTGCTACGAAATTCGTCAAAATTCTAGCGATTGGCCCAACGATGTAAATACCCGCAACCGCGGCCGCTGAACCAGTTAAATGTAAAACAAATAAATTCAACGCTACAACATAAATCCAGTTTCCAAGGTGAGAAAATCCTAATCCTCCAAGTAACAGCCCGTATTTTTTCCATAAAACCATACTGTGTCCCTTCTAAGCTGCTATATTGTAGCTTACTCACACTAATAAAGCGCTTACATTAATGACTATATATTAACAAAAATTAACTGTGATTTTTCTCACATTTCTTAATATTTTGTGACATTTGGAAATTATTAGAATAGAGCGGAATTGATTAGAATCCAAATGATAATATACCTTTCAATAAAAATTATCACAAAATTCCATCTCTTTCACTGAGGAGAAATGCTACAATACTAATGTAATAAATACATATCAAAGGGGTCCTTACTATGTGGGAAAAGAGAATGCTAAATACAACACGGGGTATTTTTGAATTATTTGAGAAGGGACAAGGTGAGCCGTTAGCCATCACTCATTTGTATAGTGCTTATGATGAGCGTGGGAATTCTTTTGCGTATCCTTTTACAGCGAACTACCACGTCTACTTGATCAACTTACGAGGAGCAGGTAATTCAGTAATAGCAACTGAACAAGCAGAATATAGTATGGAAGAAACAGTGAAGGATTTAGAGGCTATTCGAGCTGCCTTAGAGCTTGATGCATGGGGCTTTGCTGGACACTCAACTGGTGGGATGCTTGCTTTAAAATATGCTATATTAGCCCCCTCCTCTTTAACTAAAATTATTGCGGGTGGTGCAGCAGCAAGCGTGGAATATAGTGCCGATCCTGAAAGTATTTATTGCCATCAAAATCCAAATTTCCAACGCATAATAGACATTATGGAACAATTGAATGATCCAGCTACTCCTATCGAAACACGCCAAAAGATTGGCTATGAATGGTCATTAATGTCTTATTATTCAGAAGATAAACTGAAGGAAGCACTTAAAAAGCCTAATAGTGGGAAAACTGTTGGCGAACGATTAGATTATTTTAGAAAAGTATAATGTAAAACATATGATCTGCGTGAGCAACTCAAGAATATCAATATACCGAGCTTTATTTACACTGGCAAATACGATGCACAATGTCCGCATAAAATCGGAGTAGAAATTGCAGAATTAATACCAAACGCTAATTTTACAACATTCGAAAAAAGCAATCACAATCCTTATTCTGAGGAAGAAGAGTTATTTCAGTCATTTGTTACATCAACTTTATAATAAATTCATCCTGGGGTTAGTTTTTCCCCAGGATTTTTCATTGAATATTTCACACATAATATCTTGTTTTTATGAGCTTCATTAATTCAGCATCATGAAAACGTGCATCTTTATACATTAAATAAACAGGCACTGGCGGCAATACAAACGGATCAAAAGGGACAATATTAAAACGCCCTTCCATTTGCTCTTTATGTACGATTACTTTTGGTAAAAAAGACATGCCTAAGCCATCTTTAATCAATCGCTTGACAACATAAGATTGCGATATTTGTATTTGTTTCGAAAAAGGATAATGCTGTTTGATTTTGCTAGAAAGCTGCCCCCAAATCGTTGGATGATGATGCGTGAAAAATGCATACTTTGAAAACAACACATCAAAATCAATATGTTCCCCTGTTTCATCATCATATGAATCAAGTGGAATGACGAACTCTAGCTTACTTTCAAACAAAAGCTCTTGATGTATTTCTCTTGTGGAGGCTGGTAATAGTGAAACCCCCACATGCGCTTTTCCTTCAGCAATTAGCTGTTCAATTATTTTAGAATCTTCCACTAAAATTGAAACATCAATCAACGGGTTATCATTAATAAATTGGTAAATCACATGCGGTAATATTGTTTCTACCATTAATGGTGTCATTGCTATTATGCACTTTTCCTTAAAGCCTTTATGAGCGAGGCGAAAACGCTCCAAGCTATTATTCCACTGGCTTGCAATCGCCTCTGCCTCTGTTAAAAATATCTTCCCAGCATCCGTTAATTGCACACGATTTTTCTCTCGTTTAAATAACTCGATTTGCAAAAATTGTTCTAACTGATGGATATGGACCGTTATACTCGGCTGTGATAAATGAAGTTCCTCGGCCGCCTTTCTAAAATTGCATGTTTTAGCGGCTGTAATAAATGACTGAATCCATCTATAATCCATAATGCACCTCTCACTGATTAATTTTCTTAATCATATTGTTTAAATACATTTAATTTACTAAATTATAAATCAATTTTACACTTATTAGTAGTTAGACAATAACTTTGGGAGAGTGATCGTTATGAATCGAAATGAAAGTCAACAGTTCCAAATCTTCGCCAAGCAAGAATGTGAAAACTCAAGCCCGCTTTATGAATATTTGTCGTATAAAATTGCAGAAGACAATGAATTACTTGCACTAGCCACTACAATTCCATTAGGTCAACCAGTACCAAATTTATTTTTTGCAAGCGTACATTTCTTATTAATGGATGCTGCACATGAATTGAAAGATTATTATGCTTCATTTACGAATAGCCCAAAACCTGTAGACCAAGCATTTGCTCCATTTAAGCAATTTACGTTATCAAATGCGGATGCTTTAGTAACCTTATTTCAATCCAAGCTCGTCCAAACAAATGAAGTTCGTCGCTGTGCTTATTTATACCCGATGATTTCAGAAATTTACGAAAAGCATAAACAGCCTCTTGCGTTAATCGAAATAGGTGCGAGTGCGGGTTTACAACTAGCAATGGATCAATTTAACTACTTTTATAACGAGGAGCAATATGTTGAAAACACAAATTATGGAGTTCTAATTAAATCTAATAACTTAGGTGAACCACTACCTACTGCCATCTACACAAAACCGATTATTCAAAGCCGCATTGGTCTCGATTTAAATCCAATCGATGTAAAAAAAGCTGAAGATTTAAAATGGCTACAAGCATTAATATGGCCAGAGCATGCGGACAGAAGAAAACTCCTACTAAACGCAGCTGAAGTCTTGACCAATATAAATGTACAGCTTATACAAGGTGATGCAGTCGCAAAAATTGAAGAAGTATGCAATACAGTAGATCCTGACGCTTTCATTGTTATTTATCATACACATGTCGCCAATCAAATACCTAAGCCTGTTCGGATACACTTAATGGAAACATTAAAAAACATTAGTATACATCGCCCTCTCTATCACTGCTATAATAATTTATTTGATGCTGAATTACATCAAGATTTAATACAGGATGGCAACATTACTTCAATCCGTTTAATGGAAAAACCAGATGGTCACGCGCGAACATTTAAATGGAGCTAAGTTCTCATGGGCGAAAAGCTGTTCCCCAGTAAAACGCGGGCTCCCTCGTGAAAAAAACGGTACCGCGGTGCAATTGATGTCCCATGGGCGATATGCATGTTCCCACGAGCGAAAAGTGGCTTCCCACGGGCGAAAAGCGGGTTGCCATGGGCGGAAATTAACCTCCCACGGGCGAATCATTACTTTTGCCAGGGGGTATAGTAAGTATTTGCTCGGGAGTTTCATAGGTTTTTTATCGAATTAATAGGTAGTTATTTCATTACCTGATTGGTAAAAAGCGTTTGTGTGACTCTGCCATATGTCTTTGCAGCTTGCCATGCCCATTAGCGATATTTCGTCGTCATAGTTATCATCACATCAAGTATTTTTGTAAGATAGGAACACAATATCTTTTATTACCCTATATAAGTTGATTGGAGTGAAAGGCGCGACCCTCCTGCGACGAGTAAGCGCAGGAGCAGCGCGTGCGGAAAATCCATTTTTGCGGTGGGTCGCCGCAAAAATTAGTTGGAGCCGTGCCTGCGGAAATGGAGCGCCTGAAACAGAAATCAACGGTTTACGACTACTTATTGTAAAATGAAAAATTCACTAAAAATCGTATTCCTCATCTTTTTTAGCACGAATAGTTGCAAATGCATCAGCTACCATAACTGTATCCTCTACTAAGCGTGATAAACGGAATAATACATCATCATTGATAATTTCTTTTCGTAGGAAATCCTTTTCTTCAATAAAGACATACGTTGGCACAATATGCGCCTTCATATAGGCTAAAATTGGTTTTAATTGTTGCTCAACCATTAAATAATGTTTTGAAGTACCAGCAGTTACGACTGTACTAATGACTTTATCGCGGAAAGCATTCACTGGTAGTAAATCGAAAATATTTTTTAATGTCGCTGGAATGGATGCTTGGAAAGTCGGTGTACCAATAACAATTGCATCTGCTGCCATAATTATTTCTGCAACATATTTTGTATCACCCTCGTATTCAAAATAGTTTCGCCCATCACTAAATTCCATTTTATACTCTGCTAAATCAAGTAAAGTGATTTCATGCTCTGGATATTTTTGCTCAAATATATCCACTACTTTTAACATCGCTGTTTTTGTTTTTGAGCCGACGATAGAGCCAGCAAGTGCCACGATTTTCATTTCAAACACCTCTTACTTTGCTGTATATTTTTTTATTGCTGGGATAATATCATTACCGATAATTTCAATATTTTTCATAATTTTATCGAAGGGTACACCACCAAAGTCAATTTGAGCCATAAAACGTTGCATACCATATAGCTCATGTTGATAAAGCATTTTTTCGATAATTTCATCCTTACTACCAACCATTAAGGCATCCCGAGTATCAGGTGCTTGTGCAAATTGCTGTTTTGGATACCCTGCACCACGAATAGCTTGGAAGCCGCCATTGATATGAGGATACATACCTTGTAATGCTTCTTTCGTAGTATCAGCGACGTAAAATAAACTTGTCGTCGCAATCGGTAAAGTCGCTGGATCGAAACCACTACGCTCAGCTGCTTCACGATAAAAATCAACAGAAGCCTTAAAATTAATAGCTGGTCCACCTAAAGTTGTTAACATCATTGGAATTCCCATATAACCAGCTTTGATCGCACTTGCTGGTGGTCCACCAACAGCACGCCAAATTGGTAATGAACCGTTTTTAGGCTGTGGTAAAATTTGCGCTTTGTTAAGTGGTGCACGATATTGCCCTTCCCATGTTATATATTCCTCGTCATTAATTTTTTTGAGAAGCTCTAATTTTTCCTCAAAAATTTCCTCGTAATCTTGTAAATCGACACCTAGTAAATGATAAGCGCCAACACGTGAACCGCGCCCTGCTACAATTTCGGCACGTCCATCTGAAATTAAATCGATTGTAGCAAAGTCCTCATAAACCCGAACTGGGTCAGAAACACTAAGTACAGTGGCAGAACTAGAAATTTTAATTTTCTCTGTTGCTTGTGCAATTGCACCTAACACAACGGTATGTGCTTGTGTAGTAAAGTAAGATTGGTGACTTTCGCCGACCCCAAATACATCAATACCTGCTTGCTCTGCTAATTTACTTGCTTCAATAAGTTCATTAATTCGTTGTTGCTGCGAAATGCGTTCTCCTGTTAATGGGTTGGCAATATGATCCCCTAATGAATATAAACCAAATTCCATCCCTTTCGATGTGTCAATTCTATATTTTTCCATAATGTATCTCCCCTTTAATCTAATGGCTCTAATATCGCTTCAATTTCTGCTCTTTTTTCTTCTAAAAATGGTGGTAAATCAAGTTCTTTCCCTAAATCTTCAATAGCTGAATCAACCGTAAAGCCAGGCCCATCGGTTGCCATTTCAAATAAAATGCCGTTGCGATCTCTAAAATATAAGCTTTGGAAATAATAACGATCAACAATTCCTGAACTATCTAAACCGCGCTCTTTAATTAATGAATCCCATTTTTGTAGCTCTTCTATTGTTTCTACACGAAGTGCTAAATGATGAATACTACCTCGTCCAGGCTTTTCACTTGGTCCCTCTAGCTCAATAACAATTATCTCGCCAAGCGTCTCTCCCTCAATTGATTGAAGGCGTACTTCCTTATTATTCTCAGTGACTACTGTATAGTCGAAAAGTTCTTTCAATAGGTTAACAGTTCGATTAATATTGCGTACTGTTATTTCTACAGTTCCCATTCCTAAAATACGATGTTCATCTAACACATTTGAATCTGTCCAAGCTTGCCAGTGTTTTGGTATTTCTTGACCTTCATGATTTAGTAGTACCATTCGTAATCCTTCGTGATCTTCAAAAAATAGCGCATCTTTTCCACCATACTTCGTGATTTCACTATGCTCTACTTCTAATAACTCAAAACGATTTTTCCAGTATACGAGGCTTTCAAACTTCGGTACTAATAGCCCAATGCGGGTAATTGCATTTGTCCCGCGCACTGTCCTGCCTGCAACCGGCATTTCAAAAAATGATAGCTCTGTGCCTGCCCCACCAGTTAAATCACCGTAAAATAAATGATACATTGAAGGTGCATCCTGATTTACCGTTTTCTTCACACGACGTAGGCCTAATATTTTTGTATAAAAATCATTATTTTGTTTTCCGTTTTTAGTAAGCATCGAAATATGATGGTGTCCACTTAATTTATTCATTCTAATTCCCCCTATTTTCAATTGACTATGCAAGTGATAGTTTAAAAAAAATCACGCCGGTGGTAATTTTTTCTTCTGACTATGTTTCTCTATTTTCGACATTAGTGTATATAAAGTTTTTAATTCATTTTCTGTTAAAACTTCTTCAAAGAATGAGGATTGAAAGTTAAGCTGATGTGGTGTAGCAGTATCAATCATCTGCTCACCCTTATGCGTTAGTGAAATCGTTTTTGTTTTCCAGTTTTGCTTGCGCTCAATTAAGCCTTCTTTTTCAAGCCTTGCAAGCATTCTAGATATTCCACCTTGTGTGACTGTTACTTTTTCAGCTAACTCCGATTGCGTTAATGGTGCATACGTTTTAATTTGAATTAATACATCAAATTGAGCGGTCGTTAACTCGAAGCGCTTTAAAAACTCATTCGATAAATGATTACTTTGGTTTGTAAAGCGCATCATACGTAGCCAAGTGAGCGATCCTAGTGTGTGGTTTCTCAACTAATTGTCCTCCTCTCTTCTTCCTATAACATCACTTTACCACGCAAGTGATATGAATACAAGTAAAATATCTCGAATTCGAGATATTTATATAATAAAAAGCCGCGCAATGTTTGCAACGACTTTAGATTTTTTATTACCGAATTGTTTTTAATGCTGTAGACCAAGGTATTAATTGATCAAGCATTTGATTCACTGAAACTACCTGTACATCCTTTGGTTTAAAAATATTACCATTTTCAAAATCAGTGAAAAACGATAATGCTGGGTGGACACGTACGTCCGCGACTAATAACTCACCAAGTATACCGCGTAAATGCTCAGCCGCACGAGCCCCACCTACTGAACCGTAAGAAACGATACCGGCAGCTTTATTATTCCATTCCTCACGTAAGTAATCTAAGGCGTTTTTTAATGCACCTGTTATGGAGTGGTTATATTCTGGCGTGATAAATACGAAACCGTCACAAGCCGCAATTTTATTAGACCAAGTAGCTGCACCCGATGCGTCTCCCCCGGGTTCACCTAATAACGGCAATTTGAATTCAGCAATATCTATGATTTCATAGTCGGCATCGCTACGCCCATCTGCAATATTTTTAACCCAAGTACCAACTTGTGGGCTGACACGTCTTTCTCGTGTTGACCCTAAAATAATCCCAATTTTAACCATATCGATCTTCTCCTTGTAATTTCAAAATATAGTTTCAAGTCTCGTAAAGATAATGCACGTTATTATAATATCCACAACGATTGCTAATAAAACAATAGTTTCTATGATTTAACTTTTAATTTCACTAATATTCAATAAATTTTCTGCAGTTCGGTTTACTCCTAAGTATGCATCGTTTAGCTCATGCATGCTTGCAGAAAATTGTTCGGTGAAGGCCGCAATTTGATTTGTGGAAATATTTACATTATCAATTGAAGCTTTGATTTTCTCTAGCTGTGCTGCAATGTTATTGGCACTTTCTGTACTTGTTTGCGCCATTTTTTGAATTTCAGAAGCTACTACCGCAAACCCTCGACCATGCTCCCCTGAACGAGCAGCTTCTATAGATGCATTTAAACCAAGTATTTTTGATTTTGTTGCTATATCTTTCACTAAGCTAACAATCACATTAATTTGATGAATATCATTAGTCATCATTTCGGAAAACTCAGATAATCCTTCCAAACGATTCGAAACATCTATACTTGCTTTAGTTAATTCTTCATTTGTCGCAGTCATTTCTTCAACAGAACTTGATAACTCCGTTGCCAACATGCGCATATTATCCATCATTGCATTTGATATAGTCGCAGTTATTACACCAATTACTTTACCGTTGTCGAAAATAGGCTGTGCTGTTGAAATGTAAGCAAAACCAAATTTTTCTGGTCCACGCTCATCTCTCAAAAATTTCCCTAATGTCAATGCTTGCTCAGTTATACTACCACGATATTTTTCTAACTCATCACCAACAGTTATTTTTAAATCTATATTTTCCCCTCGCTTATATGCAAGAATTCTTTCTGTATCAGCTATTACAACACATGCATCTTCAGGATATGTAGTATGGTAAAAATCAATTGCATTAATTGCTGCCTGTATTTTTGGATTCAACGTCATTTTCCCTTCTAAGCAAAATATCTATTAATTTTTCCCTTTTTAGTATAATATAACAAAATTAAAAAAGACACTATTGTTAGAAGTATCTCTACAAATAGTATCTTTTTTATTATACAGTTTTTTTCAGCATTTCCACATAGTCAGGAGAAGTCCTCACTTCTACAGTCAGAATACCATTACCATAGCTTGATTTTATTATAAAAGGAACCCCGCTTATATTTTGAAATCTATAATCCAATATACCGTATGACACAGTTGCATCTCTTCCCTTTGGCACGTAGCCAACATCTAATGAATGATGATGCCTTTCAACAGATGCAATAAGCACTTGATCAACTGCGTTAAAAAGTGTGGAAGAAGTCTGACAAATACCTCCGCCAATGCCCATTACAAGCTTTGCGTTAATTATTTCTGGTGCCGGTTGATAGCCGTTTGCCTCATTCCTAGGTCCAACAATCGTATTAAAAGAAAAAACATCTCCACTACCGACAATTACATTATTAATAGCATTTGCTGAAAGTTCTATATTTTTATTTCTTCCAGCGTCAGCAGGACTAAAATAAGTTGTATAAGAAGCGACAACTACATCATCCAAGCTTTCAATATCTGCAGCATTATAATTGCTTTCAGTCGTATATAAAGGTAATTCAACGGTTGCACCACTATCTGATGCCGCTAAAATCCTTTCCACTAATTCACTTTCTTTTAAAATGACCATAGGACTGCCCTTAATAATCTCGCCATTATCACCTATTTTATCAAGCATCATTTTCTTATCATAGCCTGCTACAGTTTCTGAACCTCTCGCTAAATCTTTTGCTATTTGTTCAATTTCATTTACGTATGCTGAGAAATCTGTTTCGTAGCCGAGCTCTTTTGGTACAATCGTTTTGATCACAGTGAACGTCTTTGGATCGACTAATTTAATAGCAACATGCTGTTCGACTTCAGTTTCTTCTATATCACTTTCTGCTACAACAACATTTTCATTGTTTGTTACTTGTCGCTGTAACTCCAAAACCTTTTGTTCTAATTCAATAACTTTATTACTAAGATTTTCTTTTTCTAAGTTCCCAAAACATCCCGTCAATACGACAGTGCACATAATAATAAGTAGTATAAGGACATTTTTTATCATGATCTACCCCTAGCTTATAGTAATCATACTATGGATATTTGAATTCACTTTGACATTTTATGCAGGAGCATATAAAAGCGTGTCTGTTTTTTTCTTATGATTATTATGAGCTATATTGACTTATTTTACTTCATAAAAAAAACCATAAGCTCGTATTATCAGCTCATGGTTGATTTTTTATTGTAGTGTTATGATTTGCCACAGCATTTTTCAAATTTTTTACCACTACCACAGCTGCACGAATCATTACGTCCTGCTTTGTTCGTAGGAATGTTGCCGAAAAGATGCAAGCTCGGATGGTGTATGACCACGGTTTCCCCAAATACGCGTAGTATTGGCCACCTCAACAAGCAACGCAATGTACGTATCTATACTCGCCTTACTATCGAACTCAAAATGATTTAAAAACTCTTCAACTGTATTATTAAACGGTGTATCTATTTGAATACTCCCCACTACTTCATAAATAATATCGAGTAAATCCTCTTCATTTATATCATAGTTTTGAGTAATTTGTTTTTCAAGCTTACGAATTGCAGGTGTTCTTTCAATATATAAACCATCCATATATTTTATTAATTGTTCCTTTGATGGCATATAAAATGGCTTACCTTCAGCTGCTTGCTTGTATTTCTTATAGTCTACGAAATGTCCGATTGTTTCATAAATAAATTCGGATCCTTTTATGCGCACAAAATTTTCTTGAAGTCTATTTTTGAAATCCTTATCCCCACATAAAAATACAAGCTCCTTCAACGAGATTGGCTTTTTATGATGTGCATTATATACATCAATGACAATACGCTGCGGGACTATACCATAAAGGGCCGTACACGCTACAATATAATTAAATATTTCTTCATGATTTTCAATTTCATCGATTGAAAAATAGTTGCGTTGTCTGTATTTATCTGACTGTATTATATAATTTATATGATTGATATTTGACCATTCTGTTTTCTTATAATCTATAGTTTTAAGCATATAGTTCGTCCAATAGGGATCAAACCGTCTAAAATGCTGCTTCTCCGCCCAAGCGTATGTTTGTAGAAATTCCGGATGTGCAGGATTATTATACGCCTGCAAAAATGCTGCAAAGCCAGGTGGTCCCCCTACATCTTCGGGTGGAGCATCACCTGCAAAATCTAACAATGTTGGGTATCCGAAATAATAATCGTCTACAATTTCATCTAGCTTTATTGTAATGCGCCAATCATCTCCCGCATCATAGCAATATACTAATTCACCGTATTTTTCAATATATGCGTCTATTTTATTGTGTGCAGGTTGTTTAATGGCATTACCATGAAAAGCGTTCTTATCTGCTTTAAAAGCCTCAATTGTATACGGATTATTTGTGATGATAAGTTTCTCCTGAGTAATCGGAAACTCAAAATAATGATACGGCTCCATATAGCTTTGGAAATTTGTTGTATGTTGAATTACTTCATGTACCCGATTAAATGTAACCCCGGCAGGCATAATAACCTTTCTCCATACAGTAGGTAAAATATCTTCAAATGTAAATGTTACTATATACGCTTTCATTCCTTCACCCCATTTACTTCAATCAATCCCGTAATTTCTATACCGTTAAGAGCTTGAGTTGCAAGACGATCTGCTTCTGCATTTTCTTTGCGAGAAACATGTTCATACTCGGGGGTAATGCCTAGCTTTTTTAACTTTTTTTCAATTCGATCTGCCCATGTAGACAATTCCTTCTCGTAGGCTGGCCACTCACCATTCATCTGATTAATCACTACTTGCGAATCTCCAATGAAACGTACAGGCAAATGATGCACATTTAATGATTCCAGTTCGACTATGCTTAAATTTAAAGCTGCATATTCTGCTTCATTATTAGATACGAGCCCTGTAGTAAAAGCATTTCTTCGTAATCTATACGATTTTCCATTTTGTACATAATAAATTACACAGCCTAAACCCGATTGATTCGTCGCACGGTCAAATCCACCATCGAAATATACGACCACATCATGCGGCTCCGTTTCGATTTCCTTTAAATATTTCTTCAGCTCTTTTATCATCCATGTACTGTCATACTCATCTGTTAGTGTCATACTTTTTACTCTACCAGTACGTTCCAAATCCTCAGCTATCATTAGCGCCTGTGCTGCAGACATTTCATCCGAGCGAAATATGGCTTGTGCTCCTTTTGGCGTTTTATACGCCCACTCTATTACAATTTTCAACGTGAAATCCCCCAATGTAATGTAAATAAAGTATACTACAAATTGTTAATATAGAAAAAAAAGCTAAACATACAATTTATGCTTAGCGATGCTTTCTAGTTTTTATCTCCCATCAATTCAGAAATCGTCACAAATTTATATCCTTGTTTTTGCAATTCAGGGAGTATTTCTTTTAACGCCTTTACTGTTTGTTCACGATTTCCTCCCCCGTCATGGAATAAAATCACGTCACCAGGTTTGGTGCCATTTAACACTTTTTGGACTATTTTTTTCACACCAGGGTTTTTCCAATCTTGAGTGTCTTGATGCCATGACCACATGACAACTTTATAGCCATTTTCTACAGCTGCATTTATCATATTATCCGTATATTGACCACCTACTGGGCGAAAAAGGGTTGGAAGAAAACCAGTAATTCTAAAAATAGCTTCGTTTGTTTTTTGTAGCTCATCCATTAATTCCTGCATAGTAGTGAGTTTATATGGATGGGTGTAGGTATGATTTGCTAGCTCATGCCCTTCTTTATATTGGCGAACAAGAACTTCCGGATTTTTCACCGCATTATCACCTACAATAAAAAATGTCGCTTTTGCCTCATACTGTTTTAATAAATCTAATATTTCCATCGTATGCTTCGGGTGAGGGCCGTCATCAAATGTTAGGGCGATAATTTTATCTTTTGTTTGGACATCCCAAAGGACAAGGCCTTTTTCTTCATAATATTGCCTCCCTTTATCAGCAGACTCCACAACACTCACATAAAAAAGGGAACTCATGATGACACAAATAATAGCTGTAACAATTATATTCCGTTTCAAAACATCACCATCCAGTTTCGGTTGTTTACAAAATCACTTGATGCATATACTATTTGCTAAACAGAAAAGAATATACTTTCGAAATGAGGTTTATAAGCTGACGAAAATTTTCAAAATGCCACTTTTTTGTAGGACTGTAACGCACTCTAATATGCTAATTTTTCATTGGCAAATTTTTTTCAAATGACCTGAAATCAGAGTTTCCATCCGATGAACAAAGCAGACTTTATTTACGTAGCTGTTGAACCAAATGATGGTGGACAAGTAAATCTAACCGTATAGAGCTTCTTTTTATGCTATAATAAACCTCAGCAAATAATTTTGAGGTATTAATATGAACGGTCAAAATCGAAAAGACGTCTATCCGGGACGAACAGTTAATATTGTCTTAAAAAAAGACCAACGTACTGGTAACAAAACACGTGGTGTTGTAAAAGATATATTAACTAATTCTGCATCTCATCCGCACGGTATTAAAGTTCGACTAACAGACGGACAGATTGGGCGCGTATGTGACATATTAGAATAATTTACAGGTAGTGGCCATAAGCTGCTACCTGTTTTCTAGTTTTACGGCTATTAATAATCGTATTTTAGGAGATTTTTTTATTATGAGGCATAGATTGGTTCCACTGTTCCTTTCACAATTAAAATAAATAATTCGAAATTCCAACAAATATATTAATATTTACAACAATAATATAAGTATGTATAATAATGCAGAGTATTATATAAATATTGAAAGGATTTAGTTACTGCAATTACAAAGGGTGGTTGGTACATAGACCAGTTAGAGGCAGTCATCACCAATACAAACATCCAACAAAAAGGACTGGATACAATACCACATCCTAAGATAAACTTACCTCTAAAAACTACAAAATCAATTTTTATACAAGCAGGGCTTAACTAATAGCCCACCTATTCGGAGGTTAGTCATATATGAAACAAAATCACTATATTTACCCAGCAATTTTTAGTTATAGCACAGACGGAATTTCTGTAGCATTCCCAGACATACTTGGTTGTTTTACTTCTGGTAAAACACAGGAAGAAGCATTAAAAATGGCGAAAGAAGCTATGGCATTACATTTGATCGGATTAGAACAAGAAAACTTTGATATTCCTGCAGCATCTTCACTAAAAAATTTAAAGACTAAAGCAAACGAAGCAACTGTTTTAGTTGATGTTTGGATGCCAACTTTCCGACAAGAAATGAATAGTCTATCTGTAAATGAAACACTTTCGATCCCTCGTTGGCTTATAAGCCCGAAATAATAAAATAGGCGTATCTTTTCGTAAGCAAAAACGAATAGCCATCTATCCTGTTTTTTGGATAGATAGCTATTTTACACATGTAACTTGAATATTTTTCGAACAAGGCATGTAAATAAATAAAGTTTTTGGCTACTGGTGGATATGTAAATTTGATAGACCCCTCACTAAAAAGAATCTTTCCTTTTTTTCTTATGTAGTTTACGGACAACTGTAAAATTTAACAGACATTTTACATAAACAAATATCAGTTTTTATTAATTAATTAATTAACGCTGTATGACCATTAACAATATAGCAACTGCCAGGAATTTTTTTACAATCACTTTTCACCGTTGCCAAAGTATCTGATAAAGCATTTACTGATTCATATTTGTTAAATCGATTATTTACGATAGCAATAGATAAAGTGCTAACTAAAAATCTCTCTATTTGTTCTGTACGACCATTCATAAATAATACATCATTTACTAAATGCTGTTCGTCGTAGTAATAGATTATTTGTTGGTCAAAATCTGCTATAATTCGTGCACACATTTCCTCGACATTATACGTAGGATAAATTGCTATAAAATCATCTCCACCTATATGTCCTAGAAAACCAATATCTTCGGGAATGTATTGTTTCAATAATTCTGTCATAAACAACAACACCTCATCCCCCTTTTTAAAGCCGTATAAATCATTGTACATTTTAAAATGATCAATATCGAAATAAATAACGCTATACATTTCATCAGCTAATATTTCATGCAATTTTTCTTCTATTAGGTGACTACTCGGCAAATAACTTAGTGGGTTTAGTAAACTCGCAAATTCTACTTGAATATCCACAAGTTTTAATAATAATGATCGTACACTTACAACTCCTACATAATATCCATCTCTTGTGACGATAATATCATCATATAAATCTTCTGGAAATCGATCCATAGCAAGCTTACTAACATCCACTATAGGTCTATAGTAGTCTACAATTAATGGTGTTGGCTTAGCGATTAGGTTACTTTTTCTACCCATAAATAAATTATAATCGTATAGTGTACCTACTTTTTCATAAAAATGCAGTCTTGAAATATATGAAATAGGAACTCCCTGTTTAGTAACGACTAACCCTCGTAATTGCGGATTGTTATTAAAATGCTGATCAATTATCTTATTTTTGATTGTTGGTTCGACATTTATGGCCCATTCAACGATCTCTCCTATATATATCATTTATACCTACCTCTCTCTTCAGCATAATTGCTATATGTATATCTTGTTTAGGCATTCCTATTGCACCAGATTCATCGGCATATACTACTGTTTGTAAATTCATATTTAGTTAAATAAAGGTATTTAGTCTTCCTCTGATCTTTGTTCATGAATAAAGCCTTCTATAAAACAATACATTTTTCCTGAATTCACCTGAATAATTTTTAATATATGAAAAAATATATGTTGTTGGTAACGCTTTCGACGAATGAATATCCCAGTTAAGAATTCACCCATGTAGTTGAATAACACAAAAAAACCGGTGAAGCATATGCCTCACCGATTCGACCGTCCCCTTCTACATGCACTTCATATTAGTAAGAAGTAACCAAGGAAAATTAATATCATTATTCAATAAAGAAATCAATCGAACATCAAAGATTATCGATTACGTTGTATAGTTGCTCATCAATTTGCTGTATACAATGTGGCAGTTCACCAGTCGTGACAAATGCTAATTGTCTTGTAGCACGTGAAGCAATTGTATAAAGTAAATAAGCATCCATTGCTTCAGAATAGACAGTCGCATCTGCATCAGCGAGCACGACTGTGGTAAATTCAAAGCCTTTTGCCATATAGCCCGGCATAATGAGTAAACCTTTCATATATACCTTTTGCTTTTCAGTAATGAGTGTTAAATCTGGCACTTCTTCTTTTAGCTGCTCATATAAAGTTTCGCAGCTCTCTCGATTTTTGCAAAGGATTACAAAGCTGTCTCCATCATTATAAAATTTCTGAATCAAAAATTGTAATGCTGAGTAGCGATTGTCCGTCTTCAATATTTTCGGTTTATCTCCAGATACACCAAGTGATAGCGTTGTCGTATTATTAATAATAGCACTCATAAAGTTCGTTATTTCATTTGTAGAACGATATGATTTATTGAGCTCTACAGTAGTAAATTGATTTACTAATGGATTGTCAATCGCATCCTTTTTACTCGGATGAACGAGTTGATTCCGGTCACCGAGCAACGTAAAATGCGCTTTCGGATGAATTTGTGTAATCGCCAGTAACTGTAAATAAGAATAATCTTGCACTTCATCAATGACGATATGCTTAATACTATTGTCGGTATATAGGCCTTTAATGACTAAATATAAATACAAAATAGGTGCCGTATCTTCATAATAAAGCGTATGTTTCTTTAAACGCTGCGCTGTAATTGCCTGGATGTCTCGCGTAAATAAATCATCTTGCTCTGTTACAAGTGAATTCAAATACATTTTATGAATGTTTGCAAAGCCAAGCTGATCAATAGTAGACGCAAGTTTTCCAAAGCGCTGATTCACTTCATTATTTGCCTGCTGCTCAAGCGCATAATCATCCCCGATAAATGTATTGACCGCTTTTAATTGTTTTAAACGCTTCGTAAAAGCTTTTTTCTTTTCTTTTTCTAATAGTTCAATTAAATTAGTACGGATTTTTTTTAAACGGAAATCGATATCGAGTCCTGCAAATTTGCCATAAAAAAGCTGTGTTAATTGTTTTGCAGAAATAAACAATTCCTCGCCCATTTTTAAATTATAAAATGGGAATCCCTTCGTTTTTAGCTGCTCAATATATGCTAATAGTCGATTTGCATATAAATGAGAGTTTTTATACGCATAATTTTCGCGAGCAAATGTATCGGCTTTTTGTAGGCGCTCTATATTTTCGTAATTCGTTTCTATATTATATTTGGGCAATCGCAATTCCTTAAACAAGCGGTAATACGTCGTATGCTGTACATTTTCTTCACCAAGCTCTGGCAATACATTCGAAATATAATCATTAAATAAATCTGACGGAGAAATAAGTAATATACTTCGGGCATTCATCGTTTGACGATACTCATATAAGAGATATGCGATTCGCTGCATTGCAACAGATGTTTTTCCGCTTCCAGGTGGTCCAAGTACGATTATATTACTACGATTTGAACTACGGATTACTGCGTTTTGGTCACTTTGAATTGTTGCAACAATCGACTTCATTTTTTCTTTAGCCGTATCTGCTAGAAGATTTTGTAATACTTCATCACCAATATAAATATCTGCATCAAAAAGCTGCAGTAACTGATCATAAGATGTTTTATATTGGCGGCGCCCTTTTACATCTACAGTTAGTTTCTCACCATCAGGCACCTGAAACTGACATTGTCCAACTCTATTTTCATAAAAAAGGCTTGAAATCGGTGCTCGCCAATCATAAATAAGTACATCACCTTGATTATCACGAAATGTTGAAAGTCCAATATACAAATTTTCAAGGTCTCCAGCCTCATTATCCATCGTTATACGACCGAAATACGGACTTTTATAAAGAATTTCCATTTTGACTAGCAGCTCGCTTAAATTTAAAAATTCTCGCTCTTTTAGCTGCATACCTGGAAGTAACTGTGAAAATTCAATTGCGCGTTCACCAGAAATATCATTAAAACTATCAGACATACTCGTCCGTTCATCGATAATATTACCTTTTTTCTTTTGTTGCTTTATTTTTAACTCTTCTATATATTGTTTCAGTAGTGTGCTTATCTCTTTTAAATGTTGCTGTTCTTGCTGCCAAATCGTTTGTTCCATTATTTCTCTCCCCTTTTAAAGAGCACTATATGCCATTATTCCCGATTTTTCTAGTTAATAATAGACTTATATTAGGCGGGATTATGTGCTATACTAAATATAGGAAAAGTTGTCCATTATACGGGCGATTATTTCTTTTTTTTATACACAGTGATTTTTAATATTTATAATTGTAATATGTACTTTATGGCATTATTACACAACAGCAAAAACTCCAAACAGTTATAATATTAAATTATTTGAACATTAATTTAAATGATGAAAGCCAATGATTTTAATGTAAGTTATAAATAATAAAAACTCGGGTGTGAAATATTTTACACCCGAGTTTTTTCTAATTATTTAAAATCTGCTAAAATTTCATCCCAATTGACAGTACCATCTTGAATTTGCTTACGTGTTTCTTTTGTAATAATATCTGACGGTTTTCCGCCATTTGGCCAGTCCGTATCGTGCTTTTTCCATTCCGGACGATCTTGCGATAAAATGTAGGCTGCTAAATCTGCTGCATCTTGATCAGATAAAGTCCCAGGTGAGCCCACCGGCATATAGGCTTGAATATAGCCGGCCATTTTTGATACACGCGCTATCCCTGCACCATCATTAAACGAATTTCCGCCCCATAATGCCGGTCCTATATTAGCACCATTTCCAGAGCCATCTGCCGCATGACACGCGATACAAGATTGTTGGTAAAGCTCTTCCCCACTATTTACATTCGGTGTCGGCACAACCTTCATATCTGCTGATTTTGCCCAAGGACGCTCTTCTCCAATTGTGACGCCTTCTGAGATATACTTAAAGTAAGCAACCATTGCTTCTAGTTCATCACTACCTGTTTCAAATTTTTTACCGTTCATGCTACGAACCATACAGCCGTTAATGCGTTCTTCAATTGTTACTATATCGCCTGAACGTGCAATATATTTTGGATAGTCTGCCATAACCCCTACAAGGGATGCTACTTCAGTTAATCCAGCACCTGCATGACAGCTAGTACATGATAAATTATTTCCGACATATTCCTCAGCGTAAACATGTGTTTCATTCACTAAGTTATAACCAAATAATATGTCTTCTTTCATTTTACCTTCAGGAACTTCCTCCATATTGGGCGGAGAAAACACACCTGCTGATGCAATCTGCGTTTCTTGTTTTTGTTGTGGCTGTTCACCTGTTTGTGTTACTGTTTGTTCAATGCTCTTTTCGGCTCCTTTTACGGACACTAGCGAATCATTAATAAAGATACTAAGCAAAATTGTCAATGTAATACCTACTATAGAAAAAATAATGGGAAGTGGTCTCATCATATCCCTCTCCTTTCTTACCTTTATTGTAATATACTTATATTGTCACACACAATAAATCATTTGAATAAAAATACAGAATTATTATTAGTTGTAACAAACTTTTCACAGCGAGTGACAAACTTATAGACGGAAACAATATGTATAAATCAATATTTAACAGGGGTGTTCTTTCTTAATCAAATCTTAACAATCATTTAGTATAATTATTTTTTATTCATTTTTTATGCAAAAACATGAGGTGAATGATATGAAACAAAAAGTTTTAATCGTGGAAGATGATGCACTATTTAGAACGTATCTATGTGAAGCTTTGCAAGAACGCTACGATGTCGTCACTGCAGCCGATGCGGAAAGTGCACAACAACTTTATTTATTGGAGTATCCATGTTTAATTTTATTAGATCTCGTTTTACCCAAAATGAGTGGTGAAGAATTTTGTAAGTGGATACGCGCACAAGGCAGACAAGAAATAGGGATCATTATGATTTCCTCTAAAACGAGTACTGCAGATAAGGTTAGAGGGTTAAAAATCGGGGCAGATAGTTATTTGACAAAACCAATTAATAGTGAAGAATTACTAGCACATATAGAGGCAGTGTTACGGAGAACCGGATTGTTTTGCCAGAAAATTGTTCATAATGGGCTTTGTATTAAACCTCGTAAAGGCGAGATAATATTAAACGACGAGCATTTGCATTTAACGAAGCATGAATTTTTACTGTTGTACCATTTAATCGATCACCCGAATATTGTGTTTAGTCGTGCGGAATTGGTCGCACATATATATCCTTTTCATGAGAAAGATATTTTAGACCGCACGATTGATGTACATGTAAAAAACTTGCGTGATAAAATTGAAATAGATCCCACTAATCCACAACGTATTTTGACAGTTAGAGGGATTGGATATAAATATGTTTTATAGTACATAAAAAACTGCGACGATATCCGTCGCAGTTTTCTTATAAATAGGAAGATACTCCATCAATAAAGTTATAAATAAAATACATAGCAAAGCCAATTAATACAACCCCTGCCACAATCGAGAACCACTTGATCATTGTTCGGTTCATTGCTTTTCGGGTAATCGATACAATCGACAGTAAACCGATATCATGTAGTAAAATACCTGTTAATATCCCTGCTCCAACAATCAAAAATGAAGCTTTCTCGTTAGCATCATATGAATCTGCTAGTACTGCACCGAATACCGATATCCAAAAAACTAAATTTCCCGGTGATAAGGCTACGACTATTCCATTTCGATAAGTTGAAAAAAATGTTGCATCTGATTTTTCTCCGTCTAATATAATGCCTTGATCGGCGTTTTTTATAGAATCATAGCCAATTAAGAATAAAAATCCTGCACCAACAAGCCACATTGGTAATTGAATGTACGGAATAGACAGCACAGATGCTAACCCCATATAAAGAGCAAATATAAGTATTACATCGATTGTCATGCCACCTAATCCTACTGCCCAACCTTGCATAAATCCTTTTTTCAAACCTTGCTTCGTCATCTCTACTGTAATAGCACCAACTGGCATTGCAATGGACAGTCCTGCTAATACATACGTTAAAAATAAACTCAAATAAACACTTCTTCCGTTATGTAATAACCTTTCATCCGTTTATATATACATTATACTACATAACTATTCATAATTCCTAAAAATATTATGTTCATGTATTTAAAGGAAAAAGAAAACCTACTCCGAGTAATGACTCTAAGTAGGTTTGAAATTATTCTTCATTAATAGCCTGACATTCTGACATTCGCGCTACAGCACGCCAGTAATGATATACAAGTCGGTCAATCCATAATAATGCATCCACTTTTGATACGGCTACATCGATATCTGTTTCATTTGATACTGACCGCTCGAAATATTCGTTTCTCTTATCGCGTCGTGCTTGTGCTATATGCTGTGATGATTGCTCTAACACGAGAGAAATATCAAGCAAACGCTCGTCATCTCGTAAACTTTCTTGAATGGACATTAAAATCTCATTCCAATCTGTCATTAGCTTCTCTTGTAAACTAAGTACCTCTATTTTTTGTTGCTCACGTAATACTTTAATTAAGCGTGTTAAATGGTCCAACGTGTGCAAAATTGCGATATGTCTATGACGCTCTTTCGATGATGTGGATAAAATCGAATCAAGGAATTTACGCGTAATTTCAATTGCTTCCTCCACTTCACGTATTTTCTTCTCGTATTCTACCGTTACTTTTTTTGTCTCCATTAAAAGAAGCTGTGCATTAGTTAATTCCACCATCATTTCTCGCAATGTTTTAAATGCCACATCAAGAGCAATCGATGGGACAGCTACTAACCCTGAGTCCAAATTTCGTGTTAATGCATTTTCACGCTCTGGTACAATTTTCATTAATAAATTTGAAAATGGTTTAATAAATGGGACAAATATAAGTGCACCGAATAAACTAAACATCGTATGGAAAATTGCTAGACCAACTGTTTCATCAAATGTTCCAGCAATCGCAACCGTACTTATTTTTACTAACTGTAAAAAGTACGGGAATGCTATCGTCACTATGATTGCAGTTATTACGTTGAACAATAAATGCGTCATCGCAGTTCGCTTTGCAGAAACTGAGGCACCAATTGCTGCGAAGAGTGCTGTCGCTGTCGTCCCTACGTTTTGCCCAATAACTAAATAAGCTGCTTGTTCAAAATCAATCGCACCTGCAAACAATGCTGTTAAAGTTGCTGCCATTGCTGCACTCGATGCTTGCATAATAATTGTCATTACGATTCCAATTAGGATAAGTAGAAAGATAGAAACTACTGAATTAGCCGGAATCGACTCAAATGCGATAAAGTCTTGTGCATTGGACATCCCTTGCTGAAGCATATCGATGCCTAAAAATAATAAGCCGAATCCTGCTAATACACTGCCGAATTTCTTCAAATTACTAGGTGCTACGAGCGACATAAAAACCCCAACACCGATAATTGGTAACGCCATCGTCTGCAAGCTAATTTTGAATCCAATTAAAGAAATAATCCAACCGGTTGATGTACTTCCGATATTCGCCCCTATTATGACACCAATTGATTGGACAAACGTTAACAACCCTGCACTAACAAATCCAATTGTTAGTAAAGTTGTTGCTGTAGAAGACTGTACAGCAATCGTCATAAGCGCCCCTGAAAGAACTGAAGTAAACGTTCCCTTCGTAAATGTATTCAACCAGCGTTTTAGCGCATCACCTGCGAGCTCTTTTAAGCCATTCGTTAGCATCGTCATGCCAAGAAGGAATAAACCAATCCCTCCAAAAATAGTTAGCATTCACTCACCACCAATATGTATTTAACTCCTATCAAACTCCTATATTACCATTTTATTGTACATATTTTAATAATATTTTTACAAAATATTTACAATAAATAGCCAACTAACTTTTCAAGAACAGCATACTACGGTAAGAGTAAAATAGGGATTTATAGACCATACAGGAAGATACTACTAGTGTTTTCCGCTAATTTCGCCTCTGTAACATTTGTTACATAACTGTAAATAGCTCTCTTAAGCCCAATAACAGCACCTGTTTCATTTTGTAACAATAGATGTTGGATAAAGTTACCTCTGAAGTGCCCTGTTTTTACATGCTAAAATCATTCTCGAATAACAAACTTGGAGGTAAACAACATGAAAAAACAACTATTTACAACAACTTTAGCACTTGCCATTGGCTGCAGTTCGTTTAGTATGATACCAGCAGCTGTTCAACCAATTGAGGTTTCTGCGGCAACAACAAACGTTTATAATAACCAACAAGCTGTTAATCAAATGGCAGATAAAATTATCGCAACTGGTAAAAGCTTAATTGGCAAAGCAACTTATAGTAATACAGAATATAAGCCTACAGCACCTTATAAATTTTCTTGTGCTTCATTTCTAATGTATATATTCGAAAAGAATGGTGTCGATCTTGGTACGTACAATGAAAACTATATGATGGAACAAGGTACAGCTGTATCAAGAAATAATTTACAAAAAGGCGATTTAGTATTTTTCAAAAGTAAAAAAACAGGCACTGACCCAGATCATGTAGGGATTTATATTGGGAACAATAAACTTCTACACATGGCAGACCCTAAGCAAAATATTGTTATTTCAGATATGAAAAGCAAGCCATATTATACAGAAAATTATTATGGCGCACGCCGCGTTTTACCATCATTATTGTCTGCAAATCCAGCGACTAAAGGCGATAAAATTGTGGAAAATGCTTTGAAATATAAAAACAAAGCTAAAATTGGTTCAGTAAATAATCCTTCGCAAATGCGCTTTACTGCGGGTGGATATGTTGACTATGTATATAAAGCGAGTGGCGTTAAATTAAATGCAGCTAATACGAATTTAAGCTCATTAATGAAACTTGGTACAACTGTATCTAAGGCGAACTTAAAGAAAGGTGATTTAGTATTCTTTAATAGCAAAATAGGATCTAAAACTCCATCACTTGTCGGAATATATGCTGGAGATCACCGTGTTATTATTCCGAATAATAGTGGTGTTATGACACGTGTATTATTAGTAGATTACTATAAAGATCATTATATTACTGCAAAGCGTGTGACTACAGGAAAATAAAGCAGCATTGTTTTCAAGGACAAGCATGCTAGCCGCAAATAAAGAAAAGTTGAATCGATTTCACGATATATCTTAAAATTTCACGATAAGTTGAGTGGATTTCACGATATATTCTAATATTTAACGATAAGTCGAATGAATTTCACGATAAGTCGAAATAATCTGATGGTCGCAAAACAAACCGTGTGAGCTTGTGTATAAGCTCACACGGTTTCTTTATGTGCATAGGGTAACTGGATATAAATAATTTATTTATTTCCTTCTTTTAATTGACGGGCGAACTCTATCATAGATTTACTAGACATAGGTCCTTTAATTAATACAATGGATTGCTTATCTAATTTTGGTTTTAGTATTTCCATTACACCGTGTACATCTTTAAACATATGCACTTCTGCCTTGATTCCTTCACGTAACGCCTGTTTGCCAATTTCTTCTGCTTTTGTGCCAATTGTAATAAGCATTGCGATCTTTTGTTTGGCGACAAGAGAGCCAATTTCACGATGGTATTTTTGTTCGTATTTCCCTAAGCGTTTAATATCGCCAAGTATAACGATTTGTTTTTTCTCTTTACTTACTGCACTTAACACTTTTAGCGCTGCTTCGATTGAAGTAGGATTATTTGTCCAAGTGTCATCGATTAATGTACATCCTCCTATACCATCAAAAAATTGTAAATGACGTTCCATATTTTCATATGTTTTTAGCCGCGCAATAGCCTTTGGAATGCTAATACCCATTTCATTTACTGCCGCAATGGCCGCTAGCGCATTATATACTTGATGTTCTCCGTAACCAGGAACATATACTTTATAACGTGCATTTTTATTATGGATAGTAAAAGTCATGCCATTATGTGCATATTGTATATTGCTCGCTTTAAAATCTACCCCGTCATTTATCCCGAATTTAATAAGTTTCCCCTTAAGTTTATGGAGCGGAACCTTTTTACTATTTTCATCATCAGCATTAATAATTAATGTGCCACCTTCTCGAATTCCTTCTACAATTTCTGATTTTGCTTTAATATAACCATCTAAGCTTTTACAGCCATCTAAATGATGGACACCGATATTCGTAATAATGCCGATAGTCGGCTGATAAACCATGCATTGATGACTAATATTTCCCGAATTCCCTAAACCAAGCTCAAAAATCGCTGCACGTGTATTGCTTTCAATTCCCGTTAAATAGGGCAAGGATTGACGCGGCTCATTAATACTACTAATGGTTGTTTGAATAGGCCAATCTTGTATTAATATATGACGAATCATTTCTTTTGTCGTCGTTTTTCCACAAGTACCTGTTAACGCAACAACGGGTATCTCAAATAGCTCTCTGTAATATTTGACGAATTGCCAAAATGCTAGCATCACATTTTTTACTTTTAGCACAGTCGTCGAACTAAGCGCGCCCTGTAGCTCCTCCTCTTGTTTATCAGATATAATAGCAATAGGTCCTTTAGCATTTAACTCTTGCCAGTCAATTTCATCACCTTTACTAATAAAGACTAGTGTATTACGTTTCGTTAAATCATGAGTTTTATAATAAATTGCATGTCTTACATAAAATGTAGTCGGTCCACTTAAACATTCAGCTCCAAGCAACTTTTGTAACTCCTTTATAAGTAACGGTCGCAAGTGAATTCCTCCCTCCCATCTATCATATGCAGTACACATTATTGTTTTTGGGATTTAAAATAATTGGCTGAATTCTCTACTTTTCTTTATGTCTAAGCTCAAGTATTCTTTTGTACATCGTTTTGTCTTGCAAATGATTGAACATTGAAATGTCTGGCATATAATTCCCTTCAAAAATAAATATATGCCCATTATTTGTTATCCCTATATCAAATCCAATAATATTTAGATCAGGTAGATGACGATTTAATTGCCGTGAAGCTAATATACATAGACAATTAACTTTATTTAAAAGAACATTACTACTGCGCATTTCTATTGATGATGTTAGCAAAGCTTCTTCAAGCGTACATAATTTTTGTATTGCATTTGTTATAAAAAAGCCTTCCCCTGCAACTTTCACGATTTGCCCTGTAACAATCCATTCGCTATCTTTTTTTTGTGTAATAACCCGTACATCAATCGGGCATTTCATTATAGTTGCTATATGGATTTTTTGCTGCACAATATATTGGTTTTTAGAAAAATAGCATTTTGTTAAATAACTATATAGTTCATCGATATGTCGTTTTGTTTGAACAGTATTTAGCGCATGTATTTCATAGTGATCAGCTGCTATTTTCCGTACTTTGACAATGCCCCTCCCTTGCTGACCATTGCAAGGTTTCAAAATTATTTCTTGAAAATGATTCATAAAATTACTAAATGTTGCATATGTTAATAAGTTAGTTTTTGGAATAAAACGTTTTAATCTCTTGTTTAATTTTAATACATTATATTGACTCCACTTACTAACTGAATAATGGAGCGTTGTTTCAACAATCTTTATTTTTCCTTGCGGTGAAATGGTAATTAAAATGTCAACCGTTTTACTTGATGGGTAAGCTTCCGATAGACGCTTAGTAATGATCTTGGCTAAACGAAGAATTTTATAATAATAAAAAGAAAAAACGATATTTTGTAAAAACCGATTCTCTACATTTATTTTCGATGAGAACCGCCATTTTTTCGATTGCTGATCTTTATTCATTGTCACAATATAAGAAAATAATTTAGTATTTTGTTGGGGCTGAATCAGATAATATTTCGACTTCATTAATTTTTTTATTTCTTCAAATAGGTTATCTTCGTTTACTACAGCTATAGCTTCATAATGTTGTTCAATATGAAATAAGGTTCCTTGTTTTCTAACGTGTATCTCCTCTGGTCTAAAAACTGGCTTTAATACAACAGTTTCATACATTTCGAGTGAGGCTTGTAACGATTTTTCAGTAAATACGACTGTGGGGACAAGGTGCTGTTGCAATCTTTCATCATCAAATAATACTTTATATTGCCCAAATCTCCCCCGGTTCAACTTCATTTATTGTCCCTCCAATAATATGTAAACAAAGCCAGCTCACCGACTTCGTTTACACAATATATATTGCAAAACTATAATTCTTGACAGCCTAAATCTATGATTGAGCCTTGTGGTACTGGTACTGCACCTGTTTGGTCAAAGAACCCTGCAATTTTAAATTTTTGAACAATATCATTTGCGGCTGAAGCAACTTGATCTCTAAATATCGCTTCAAATGGATAATTTCTTCCGTTTACTGTTCCCTTTCCTTTTACTGTCACGATGCAGTTCATTCCTTCTTGCTTACAAGTAACTGAAGTGAAGCTCGTAGCAGTAAATAGGAAGCTATGTCGACATGACGGATTTGTATCAGTAAATTGTAGTGATAAAGTTGATGTAGAAAGTGTAGCTACACAAACGTCCGCAACATAATGTAAATTCCCTTTAACATCACCCATTATCCATCTGAATTTCACATTAACTCCATTTGCTATTGCATTTACTTTGACTCCACACGGACAAGTTATTCCCATTTAGTCACCCTCCGTTCTATTAAATTCATACACTATATTAATACTTCTCTTAAATTGGCACAGGAATTGCCCTAACAAATAGAACTTTCACCATCATTGTCCTATGAAAAAATCACTAAATAAATTAATTATCTATTTAGATGGTGGTCTCATTATCAATTTATCTGCTAAATCATGCACCGTTTCACTATACATATCACCTTTAATTAAAATGACGGTATTAGAGTCGACCATTTTTTGTAGTAAAAAGAAAGGTAATGTATTATTTTTGTAACTATATATTTTTGCTTGCAAACCTAATTCCCGCGCTTTGTCAGCCATAATTTTTGCGTGCTTTCCAATAGTAATTAAAACATCAACCCCATGCTTATAAATTAATTCGCCAGCCCGCTCATGAATAATATAGCCCCAAGATCCTAAGTCAGTGATTGTACCGATTATTGCAATCCTTTTTTTATTTTTCCCTAATTCATTTAATACTTTTAAAGCAGCTTCTAATGAAGTGGTCGTTATACTCCATGTGTCATCTATTAATACCGAATTGTGAATACCTTTCATTACTTGCATCTGTTTATTGAATTGCCGGTAAGTTGCTAATTTAGCGATTGCGTCTTGCATGGGTATACCGATTTCATGCACTGTCACTAACGCAGCAACTGCATTATATACTTGGTGTTCACCGAAGCCAGGTACAATTACTGAGTATTGATTGGTAGCATGATGAAGAGTAAAGTGCATTCCACGTTCACCATATTTAATATCACTAATTTGGTATTGACAATTCTGTTTACCATAGCGAATTACTTTTCCCGGGAAATAATTCATATCTATTTTCTGAATATTTTGATCATCGTCATTTATAATTAGTGTACCTTTATCAAGTATTTGTAGCATTTCAGCCTTTGCCTTTATATAACCTTCTTGGGTTTTACAATAATTAAGATGATGTGATCCAATATTTGTTATTACACCAATTGTAGGTTTAAAATACCGTCCCGCGGTCAATACATCTCCAGGTGAACCGACTGCTGTTTCAAAAACGCCAACATCTGTAGCATCATCTATTCGCAATAGATTATACAGTGATCCCGTTCTTGAATTATTACTAAGTGTAGTTGCGACTACTTGCTTATCCGTAGACAAAATGTGTTTAATCATTTCCTTCGTCGACGTTTTTCCAGAGGTTCCTGTGATCGCTACAATTGGCATTTCAAATTGACCACGATAGTGTTCCACAAAGCGCCAATACGCATCATCTAAATTTGCTACTTTTACTAGTACTACATCGCTTGGTAGTTCACTTATTCTATAGCCCCATTCCGACACGATGATTAGCGGAAAATACGCCTCAAGATTTTGCCAGTTCAATATTCTTGTATTATTAAAAAGAATCGTATGTTTATTTTTCACTTGCTTTAATCTATATGCCCCATAGTTTATTACTATATTTCCATCACCTTTCACTAGCTCACCACCAATAATTCCCGTTACTCGTGAAACTGTAGTAGGTTTCATACTATGTCCCACCTCCCTCACTTTCTATCGTATGTAAACATTAAAAAGTTGCTTGGATGAATGTTTAGTCAGTACGTGATACTTAACCAATTCAAAGGTTTTACAGTTCATACATATAGAAAGATATCTATAATACGACAGAGATGATTAGGAGTGGGAAATTTGAAAACGATTATCTTTATAGGTGCTAATAAAACAGGCTCTAGCCGTGATGCTATAAGAGCTGCTGAAAAATTAGGCTATTTCACTGTTCTTTTTACAAATAATGAAAAACAATTCCGACAAAGAGAAGCATATTCTGATGTTCATAAAATGATATTTGTTGATATTACAAATATCACCACCATGGAACGTGCGATTAACCAATTAAAAACGAATAGCTTTGACATTGTCATCATTGTAAGTTTTGTTGACCCTTATGTTCATACTGCGTCACTTCTTTGTGATAAATTTTGCAAAAACTACACGAATTCAAAAGCAATCCAAATGATGGAGGATAAAGAAGAAACTAGAAATTATTTAAAGGACTACGCATTTACCCCAAAATTTTTAGTATTACGCCCAAAAGATCCTATTACAAATGGAAAATTAGGCTATCCCGTCATTATTAAATCCCCAAAATCAACTGGCTCGAAAGACGTATTACTAGCTGTGAATAAAAAGCAAGTAGAAAAACATGTACTTAGTTTGCAAGAAAAGTATCCGAAAGATACGGTCATGCTTGAAGAATACCTAGATGGTCCACAGTATTTAGTGGAAACGATTATTTACAATAAGCAACCACATATTATTGGGGTGATGGAACAAGAAATTACACAAGGTAAACGGTTTATTATTACAGGCTATAGCGTACTTGCAAATATACCTAGTAAAATGCAAGTAAATTTAGAGGAGATTGTTAGCTCCATTGTAGATGCCTTTGAAATTGAAAATGGCGCTATGCACTTAGAGCTTCGTTTAACTAAATCCGGTTGGAAGCTAATTGAAATTAACCCACGCATATCTGGTGGAGCGATGAATAAAATGATCCAAGCAGCTTTCGGTTTCAGTTTAGTTGAAGAGACACTGAAGCTTTTTTTAGGTAAAAAACCTGATGTCACGCCGAAATATCGAAATTATGTGCATACAAAATACATTGTTGTTGGTAGAAAAGGTATCCTCGAAAAAGTAACAGGAAAAAATAGAGCGAATAATTCTAGCGGAGTCGTCGATGTGTATATTAAACCAAGAAGAGGTACTTTATTAGTTCCGCCACTATCGATGGGGCATCGTTATGCATATGTCATTGCCACAGGTGCAACAAAGCATGAAGCAAAACGTAATGCCACAATGGGGGCGAAAGAAATTCAATTTCATATGAAAGTAGAATGAAGAAATAGCGGTCTGAAAAGTCATTTTGAGACCGCTATTTTTTTCAATGTTAGGACAAGCGTTCGAAAATAACTTTCGTATTTGCTCAGGTCCCCCCCTACCTTTATACAGACTGATAGCTTAAGTCTCAGGATTGATTTTGCGCCTGTAGTGAGGCCTTCGCCGTAGATGAGAATTTGCTCTTGAGATTAGATATAAGCATCGATATTTATCTAATCTGCTTATAAATCGACCTTAACCACAAAGTTATTTATCTTCGGATATTTCTAGCGAATAGAATTGCTTTTAATGAAGAATTTTGGAATTCAGTATACTAAAAGAAGCGCATTTACGGCCTCTTCCTACACCGTTTTTTGCATTTTCATAGGTTATGTAGCGAATAAACGCTTCGCTTGAATTTTTATATAAAATAAAAAAATGTCCCAAATAACTCACTTTTGGGACATTTCTATAACAATATTAACTTTAAGATTTTTTCAGTGCCTCTCAAAGTATACAAATTTACTTCGAGGAATACCTTGTTAGAAATCATTTTCCATCATATAAATCGGTTAAAAACTTTACTGTATCGAACATATTCGTTTTACTTGCGCCTTTGACAAGTATTGTATCACCTTGCTTAATAACTTTCTCAAGTAGTTCGTGGAGCTTTTCCTTATTCGTAAAATGGTACATATTTTTTTCATTAAACCCTTTGTTCTTTGCCGCTTCATTCATTTCTTCTGTTCTAAATCCATACGTAATAAATAGATCAATATTTTGCTCAGTAACATATTCCCCTACTTTTTTATATTCAGCTTCCCGTAAATCACCAAGCTCCCTCATCTGTCCTATTATCGCCACTTTGCGTCTTTTACTGATTGAAGATAACACATCTAGTGCCGCTTTCACACCTTGAGGATGAGAATGGACTGTATCATCTATAACTGTAATATTTCGCTTACATCGATAAATCGTTAATCTTCGAGGTGGCTTTTTAAAAATTAACCCCGCTTTAATATCAAGTGCGCTAAAGCCTAAATAGTCTGCGATAGCAACTGCATTTAACGCGTTATATACATGATGTTCACCTAAAATCGGGATGAAAAATTCAGATTCATTACCTTGTAGCTTTATTTTGAATGACATGCCATCATCATTATATTTGACGTCATATGCTTTGTAATCTGCATTTGATTGGATACCCACCGTTAATATTTTCCCGTTAAATTTGCCTTTGTCTAAATAACTTGAGTTTTTATCATCTTTATTTAACACGAGCACACCTTGCTGATCCATACCGTGTATTAACTCCGATTTTGCTAGAGCAACCTGTTTTACATCGCTGTCAAAATTCCCAACATGAGCGAGCCCAATATTTGTCACGATACTCATATTCGGCTTAATAATATTACAATGCTCTGTAATAACCCCTTTATAGGCCATACCATATTCAAGTACAACTGCCTCATGCGATTCATCTATTTCTGCAGCGTGTTTTTTCGTATGCTCAGTTGTATTCCAGTAATCCTTTGATTCAAATACATTCCATTTTGTTCTTAAAATCGAAGATAAAAATGCTTTTGTTGTTGTTTTCCCCGCACTGCCTGTAATCGCAATAGTTGGGACTACCTTTTTCTCTTTCAGTTGTTTGTTTTGTACCTCTTTTATTTTGTTCGCCACCTTTTGCTTATTTTCCGCTAAATATTTTGCATAGCGAATTGTATGTGTCACCACATCTAGCTCTAAATAGAAAGCAGGCGGACAACCTGGGCGCCAGTTCACTTCATAAATCCATATTTTATTATTTTGATCTAAGCCAACATCAATGCCTATTTCGTCTATTAATTCTCCAAACTCAAGCATTTGAATTTCATCTAAATGATTGGCTAGTGCTAATGTAAAATGCTCTAGCATGCGTTTCATGTTAAATGCTTCTTCCTTAAACTCTTGCTGTAAAAATGGCTCTAAATAATTTGTATAGCCGCCATTATTAATATTTGGGATTAGTGAACCAAATGGCGCTATACGTGGATAAACAGTTGTGACAATCCATTTACCTTCACCATTTTTTTGAGCATGTAATCGAAAGTCATAAACTTGCCCAGATTTAGTCATAGATTGAATATAAGGCTGAACAATAAATGTTCCTTGCCCCAACTGCTCTTGTAAAAATGTATCCAATTGGAGCTTTGTATAGCGAATCGTTTCTGTATCTATTCTCACTTCGAAATGCGTATCCTGCTTAGAAATAAAATAAATACCTTTCCCTTTTCTTCCATCAATTGGTTTGAATACAACCTTTTGAAATGATGTCATGTATTTATGAAATACGTCAACATCTTTAACAATTTCCGTTGGGATTAAATAATTTGAAAACTCCTTGTACGTTTTTAAGCGCTCCGCTAAGTTCCATTTATTACCTATAGAATTTGTAGTAAATGGTATTTCAGCTCGTAATTTTTTTATTGCACTCCTTGCAATCGCTAACTTTTCTGGACTCCCTGCATTATAAATTACATCTGGAAAGGGCTTGATTTTTTCTAGCCATTTCCCATTTTCATACACTTGGGCTTTAATTGTGCGAGTAGCAAAATTTACACTTCTAGGCGTAAAATAAAAGAAATCAACTCCTTCTGCTTTTGCGACCGCTGCAAATGCATATGACTTGATTACTGTTGTTGGATTTTTACGATGGTGCAGCATGCCTATCGTTGTCAATATTAACCTCTCCTTTCTCAGTCTATATCTATTAAATTCAATCGTCGCAACGTGTATATGGACAGAAGCGTAAGATGCTTCTGTCCAAACAAAAAAGAGTTATTCTACCGCACATTTTGTACGTATAGCATAACTCTTGCCTATTTTACCATTTCGGTTCAATGATCATTTTGTTAGTTAATAGCCCTGTCTTAGAAAGCTGGACACCTGATATCATCTTAATATTCAATGTATTTACAGTCTTTGTTTTCTCTAGACTGACTACATCCGGCATGGAAGTAGTCGTCTCTCCATATATATCTAAAGGACGAAGGAGTGTAACTGTTACTATATTTTTCACTTCGTCAATTGCCTCCACTCGAAAATAGCGAGTTTCAAAGCCAGTCTCAGTGTCAACTAGTATTAAAGGATTGCCACGGTCCGTCATTAAAAGTACTGGAATCGTATCACTCCCTACAATCTTCAATAGTAAATGACCATAATATTTCGCAGAGGAGTTTTCGAGTAAATCTTGAAAATACTTAATTTCCAATAACACATCACATAAAAAACGGGAATTCACATGCTTTCCAACCAATTTACTCTTCAGCTCCCCTCATTGATCCCAGCTCTTGTGTACTTACAATATGTCAGGAACTGAAATGATGACAACGCGCATTGCCCAATATGCGAATTATTTCAAATAAATAACCAGCTCTTGGCGGTACACCCCATCTTCTAAATAATGATCTAAATTATGAAAATCATAACTGTAGCTACCAAACGGGAATGTGACGCTTTCTCCTTGCACGGCGGCAAGTAAGCCTGCTACATCCGTTGAGACCATTTCTAATACTTCTTCACCTGTTGTAGTTAATACAAAAATTACGTTCATACCTATTCTCCTATCATGTTCCAATAAATAAAGTTGCTTGGCTAATGCCTATAAAAAAATCTGGTGTTTGTATCGGGCTCTGTTCCTCAATTTGCAGCGTCATATAAAATAAATCTTGCGCCTCGTCATAGACTGCTTGCCAGCGGGCTATTATTTTTCCATCTACGGAATATTCCGACCAGCCCTCCATCGCCTTGTCAATTTTCATTTTAAAATTGTTACTGTGAATATAAAGCTCCGGTATGCCAATGCGCCAGTTTTCATAGGAAATCGTATATTTTTCATGTGATATATGATCTTCCGCTTCGAACCATACTTTACCACGTCGGAATATTTTTTTTATGAAAAATGTCGTGTCACCTTTACTATTTTTCACAACATATTTTAAAAAGTATCGGTAATCAAAATAGCCATCTAGTAGCTTTTTCAAGCGATTATCATATACTCTGCTTACAATAGCGACTACTACATTATTTTGATCTAATACCGCAATATCTTCTGTCGAACGAATATTACTAGACTGTTTATACGTAAATGTTTTCATGAATTGCCCCTTAATTTAATATCTTTCATTGGTAAATGTATATTATAAAACTTTTCCTTTGTTAATAGTTGGTTTTAATATTAGCAGTATATCTAAATGGTTCATAATAATACTATCAACCTCACATACATTATCCATTGTACAAAAAAAACGAATGCCCGACTAGGACATTCGTTTCTATTAGTATTTTAGTAATTAAACAGTTATTGTAGAGAAAAATTCATTATATAACGCTTTTAGTATTTGGGTTTCGAACTGGCTTCGTACACCGAATACTAAACTTACTTCTGAAGAACCTTGATTAATCATTTCAATATTAGCCCCTGTTTGAGAAATAGCCGTCGCCGCACGTGCAGCTAGCCCTGTATTATTGCGCATCCCCTCTCCAACTATTACAATCATCGAGAAGTCATGACGGAAATATACATTTTCTGCAGACAATTCTTCTTTTACACGTTTTACTATACGATCTTCAATTTCAGATGTTAGTTGATTTGAACGCATAATAACAGATATATCATCTAAACCAGATGGCGTATGTTCATAAGAAATGTTTTCATCTTCAATAATTTGAAGAAGACGTCTACCAAAACCTACTTCACGGTTCATTAAATATTTCGATACGTATAAAATCGAAAATCCACTATCTGTAGAGATACCTGTTACAGGACGCCCTGTTGCTGTGCGCTCTGGTACAATACGTGTCCCCGGAGCGGAAGGGTTATTCGTATTTTTAATGTTTACAGGAATGCCTTGTTTATATACAGGCATTAACGCTTCGTCATGGAACACAGAAAAACCTGCGTAAGATAGTTCACGCATCTCACGGTAAGTAATTTCTTTAATTTCCACTGGGCAATTCACCACTTTCGGATTTGCTGAAAATACACAGTCGACGTCAGTAAAGTTTTCATACAAATCTGCATTAACTGCAGATGCTAATATTGAACCTGTAATATCAGATCCACCTCGGTCAAACGTGCGCAAAATTCCCGCTTTAGTATAACCGAAGAAACCAGGGAATACAATAATTTCTTCAACTTCCGATAATTTCCTTAAATTTTCATAAGCTTCAGGGAGTGCGAATGTGCGTTCAGGTAAATCATTCACAATTAAGCCATCTTTTGGACTCATATATTTAGCTGGCATGCCCGCTGCATTGAAATAAGCAGCAATTAGCTTCGCATTATTATCTTCGCCACTTGCTTTTATATTATCAATAAATAATTCTCTATTTGACAGATTACTAGAAACGCGTTCACGTAAATCATTTGCAATTATGTTTGACATCGTTTTGTCTAAGCCTAATTCTTCAGTAATAGCCTCATAGCGTTTTACAACAGTCTCAATTTTTGTCTCAACATCGCCACCGCTTAGTGCAGTATTTGCAAGGTCGATTAATAAATCTGTTACTTTAATATCATCGCTTGAGCGTTTTCCTGGGGCTGATACAGCAATAATTTTCCGTTCAGGATTAGCTTTCACAATGCTTGCTACTTTTTTGATTTGTTCTGCACTTGCAACGGAAGTCCCGCCAAATTTACATACTATCATTTCACCAGATCCTTATTTTTAATGTTGTACTTCTAGAAAAAACATTTGATTTTACACAGTGTACAAATTCTATGCATGCTCGTCAATAGAATTCTCAAAATTCGATTTCTTTTTTATTTAAAGATGAACAATTTTCGAACTTGTTCGTCTATTATATGTATTTCACAAAAAAAAAGTTACTATTTTACACTTTCGAAAAGAATTTCTACTTTTTCGAGTAAATCTCTACGAAATCAATACTATTTTACGAATGCTAGAAGAAAATCACAATATATTTAATATTTTTAGAAAATTCCGCATGGACAAAAAAATACAACTTCTGACACTTACTAGTTGATTAGAGAGGATAAGTTGCTTCTTCCTTATCAATCATTTAGGTAATTTTTATTTACAACCATTTATTATATGAGCAGCTATAATAATTTTTGTGTATACTGATTTTGCCTACTTTAACGAAACAATTTAGGTCAGTGGAGAATACTCTAAAGAAATTAATGTATGTTTATTTTGAATACATCCGTTCGAAATCATTATTTTTTTCATAGCATGATTATTAATTTGTGTAATTCCAACATAAGATTTCGCGTTAAAATCAATTTTTAATCTATATAGCCCAACCAAGTGTAGCGCCTTACCCATTCTTTTCCCTATAAAATAAGGGTGGATGCCTATCCAAAACATACGACCTTCTCTATCTGTATGGGGTTCTATATGTGGGAAAACAACACCAACTGGTTCATTATTAACTTTATAAACTGTATACATTTTTTCTGCTTGTAATGGAAGTTCTTCATTCATTTGTATTAAAAAATTTTCCGTATCAATATAACTTTTCCGCATTACTTCAGATAAAAATGAGATCGAGTTATTTTCAGAAATTGGCCATACATCATAATCAGGAACGGATAAATCTACTGGCATTGTCAATGTATTCGTATATATAATTCTTTCACCTATAATTTTCATGTTCAACTTAGTGTTAGTTAAACTATCTAATACAAGCTTAGGGCACTCAAGCTTTATGTTTTTTACATGGCTATTTCGTTGTTGAGTTATTAGCTCATTTATAAGCAAATCTATTTCGGCCGCTTTATTATATTTATCTTCTAAAATTTCTAATATAATTGCACTTTCACTTTTTATATAATGTACGCCAACTTTTTGTAGTTGTTTTAATAGTGTATCTATTGTTTTCACCTCGATTTTTATGTAATTTAATAGGTACTATTGTTTTGTTATTTTTACGAATTATTAATCATCATTAAGAAAATTGAAACTTTTTCAAAAAGCTACAGTCTCAACATAGGTATATGTATTTACAACGTTAAGAACAAAGGAAATAGATAAATATTGTATAGAAATACGTTTTATAAAAGCCAGCAAACATTCAAAGTTTGCTGGCTTATCTTTTGTAACGAAAATTTCATTTGAGGACGTTATTAGTTACAGTATTAAATATCATCTCAACAAATTGCTCAAATTCTTGTTCTTCTTCTATACATGGGTGATGGTTACTTTCACTGAAAGTAGTTAGAGAAGAATTAGGTAACAAATCTGCTGCTTCTACAGCGTATTCATAGGGACATTGAGCATCATAAAGACCACCATAAATAAATGCTTTTGTATCAACATTTTGTAGCTGTGGTCTTAAATCATAATGTGGAAGCTCTTCATAAGAGAAATAATCTAATCTCTTCGACACAGTTTTACCACTATTCGGGCGACTAATCATATTTTCAAAGCTTTCTTCTTTATGTAATGACATAAGAGACCATTCTTTAGAACCGGCTCTTCGTTCTTCTAATGGAGAGTCAGGATTTCGAAGCATGGCAATAATTTCACCGATGCGCTTATTATTTGGATTTTCCTTGCAATAAATACTATTTCCATTACGCATATAGTCCGACGAAGCACATAAACCACCAGCAATAATAAATTCCAAGCTTGATGGTGCTTCAATCGCATACTTTAAAGCAAGCATTCCTCCAGTTGAATGACCTGCAAATCCCCATCTTTTAATTTCTAACGCTGAACGAATCGCCTCTAAATCTAAAACACTATCTTTCATACTATAATTGTACTCAGTTATATCGTCTGTTGAATTACCACATCCACGGAGGTTTACTAAATATACTTTGCGATAAGGTACAAACATATTGGCATAGCGATTTCCATTGCTATTGAATTCACTATATAAATGTGTCACACATATCGGATCTCCATCGCCTGCAGTAAAAACTTCAAATATACCATTCGTTGTCTCAATTAATTGTTGTTCCCACATACTTGATCCACCACCCGTTTGTTTTGTTATAATATCCCAACAATTTTATCATCCATTCCACTAAATTACAATTCGAATCAACCTTTTTATATCGTCGTTTGTGGACACTTATGACTTAACCGTAACTTTATAAAAAAGTTTGATAAATCGTATCACTGCTATTTTTGTTTGATATTTATGTTAATATTACTATTAAGATTGTGAAGAAATGACACTTCAACTAAACAGTGCAAATGCAATAATATTGGCTATTACCAAAAAAAGAGTATTATGATACCCTATTAGCGTGCATTAGAAATAGGAGGATTTTAAATTGATAATGGTTACAGAAAATATACAAGGACAACGCTATCAACAGCTTATTGAGTTACTAGAAAGACGCTGTAATCGTTTTGCCTTTGTTGAGAACAGACAATTAATGGATGATGAAGAAATGCGCCTAGCAATTGTCGATGAATTAATAGTAGATATTAAGGACCAGCTTATCGAAAGAAAAATTCAACGAGAGTGGGAAACGACAACTCTTGGAGAAGCTAATACAGCATATGTTTATTATTTCCTATTAAGTAAAGTTACTGCACAATTCCTTAAGCAACAAAGCAACTCGCTTTTTGGATGGCTTACCCCAGAATTACCAGAATATTTAATGTTTTATCAAGATGATCAATGTTTATTAGCAGCGTGTTCGCACGAAGGTTTTTTTATGGTTGATGAAAAAGTATGGGACAGTTTCTTATTGGGCTAACGGCGTAGGATAGTAAAAGTGTACATACATAATTTATTGTCTTACTAGAAAGCAAATAGTGAATACTTTATTTTATTGGACCATTAATAGCAGTTTTATTTGTTAGTACGAAATCGTCTGAAATACATAAGATCGTAGAAAAAGGCAAAGCAGCATGAAAAATAAGTATCTGATAGATGAAGACTCGTCATATTTGTGCGGATTTAGAACGTAGCCAATACAAGTTGATTGGAGTGGAAGGCGCGACACTCCTGCAAATATTATTTGCGACGAGTAAGCGCAGGAGCAGGAACAGCAATGTTTTCTGCGGCGAAAGCAGAGCGACAGTCGCACGGGCGGAAAATCCATTTTTTGCGGCGACCCACCGCAAAAATTAGTTGAAGCCGTGCCTGCGGAAAGGGAGCGCCTGGAACGGAAATCAACGGTTTCTTACTATTATTCTAAAAAGAAAAAAGACCGTAGGCAAACTTAATTTCTATGAGTTTGCCTACAGTCTGAAGCTATCCTCAAAGAGATAGCTTTTCTTCAACTAAATCAATTGTTTTTTTTTCTCCTTGTTTAACTAAAGCATCCGTTCATATTGTAAGGTCAGCCAGAGAAATCGGGTTGACTATTTTTTATTCAATTTATAGATTGGTAGTAGCCGGAGTAGAACGGAAGCCTCGCAAACCACCTTGCATACTTTTAGTTATTTACATTTACGAATTTATATCCTGATACACCACGATTTTCTGTGCTAGGAAGTTTTCCCTCATATAAAATATCACCTGTTGTAGCATGATATGCTACAACATACTTATCACTATTATAATTTTTATATCCTTCATAAATTACATACACAGTTTCATGACTCTCTGTTTGATCTACAACTGAAATATAATCATATTTGGAAATAAAACTCGGCTTCATGACTTTTTGATTAACTTGTTTGTACGTATTCTTATCGATGACAAACATAGAATTATCAACATTCAAATAAAAATGATTTTCATCTACCCTAAACATTTGAATATACGAATCATCCATTGATAACTCTGGTAAAGTGTGTGTAACATATTTGTTTGTATCTAAGTTTATTTCCATGAGTTTCTTTTCTTGTTGACTCGATAAAATGATAAATAATTTATCTCCATCCGTCACCAATCTACTTACATCTGTATAATCCCCCGGTAATGATAAATCAACATTCATGACTTCTTTTAGTTGTAAATTACTCTGAATTTGATAAATTTTTAAAGTTGGACCCACCGAACTAGACATACTTTGTACAACCATACTGTAATAGATTGAATCATTATGTTCGACTAAATTTTCTTCCATAATATACTGATTAGTCGTAATTCCAGGTAATGATATCTTTTCTTTTTGAAGTTGATTTGTTTTTTTATCTTTTTTTGCAATTGTTACATATGCTTCATTTGAGCCATATGGAAAATGAGTATTAAAAGCAGCAATCATCGTAAACTTACTATTTTCATACTCTGATGCATTATTCATGCCTCGATACATATCTTTATTGTTTAATACTTTTTCGCCAACACCATGAGATATATCATATTTTGTATCTTTAAATTGAACATCATCTTTTGTTAAAATGACTTTTTCGAACTTATTAGTATCTACTTTAATGACATTTTCAAAAGCGACCGATTGCAAAGCATCACGATTTCCTTTTTCATCTTCTATCTCAAAATTACGATCGACTGGTACTTTATTTACTTCTGCTATGCCAATTAACGTTCCAATTGATAATGCGCTTATAAGTGATAATGTGATAATTCTAGTAAATTTCATAATTTCTCTCCTATTATATTGAAACTTTCTTTTTTAATAAATAATAACTAAAAGCTGTGCTTATTGTTAAAACACAGAGCGTAAATGCCCAATTAACTATTGATATTTCGGAAGTGTATAGATCTAGAGTATTTAAATAGAAAAATACAACAACTGTGCTCCCCATATAAATAAAGCCACCAATCATTCCCCATATTCTCTTTGAACGATCCCATAATACAAACACTGAAAGAATGGAAAACATCATTATTAGAAATGCTAGGTTAAATAACAAGCTTCCACCACTAACTGGTATTACAAACGGTAAAAACTGCGAATGTAGAATATAATTCTGAACAAGATCACTTGCAATAATTTGTTCTGGCAGAATGAACTTCACTAAAAAACTACTTATAAATAAATTTAGTAGAACAATTCCATAGTACGTTACAAATATAAGTAAGAACACTACTAATTTACTTGTGAAAATACGGAATCGACTTCCTTTAATGCTCAACAGTGTGTAAATGCGCTTAGATGCACCAAACCACTCCTTATACCATAAATAAAATCCTAATAAAATTAATCCAAGTCCTACAAAAATCTGTACAACTAGTGGTAGTATATTTGAATCAATAATTGAAGCTAAGCTTATTTTATCTATCGTTTTTAAATATTCTTCTAGTGTTGTTCCACTTTCTGCTGCACCTTGAACAATTTGTCCATTTAAATTGGACGCTAGCTTTACAAAAAACCCTTGAAATCCTGCTATTGCTATTGCATACATCCCTAATAAAAATGGGAATATTTTACGTAAATCTATTTCAACAAATGTTAAGAATTTCATACTCTTGCTCCTCCGTAAATTTCTCTCATTTTATCAACTATGGTTAACCCTTCTGCTAAAGCTTCTTGCTTGCTAAATGTACATAATACTTTTCCCTCTTCAAGTAGAATTACATCGTCTGCAATACCTTCTATTTCTTCAATTTCGTGTGTAGTAATAATGATTGTTTGACCTTCAATCATAAAATCAGATTTAAGTGCCGCAATGAATGCTTCTCTTGAAAATAAATCTAAACCACTAAATGGCTCATCCATTAATACATACGGTGCATTTTGACTAAGTCCCATAATAATTGTAAAACGTGCTAAATTTCCTTTAGATAATTCTTTCAGCTTTTTTTCTTTAGGTAGTTTAAAGAACTCAACCATACGATCTGCTTTTTCAGAATCGAACGTATCAAAATAAATATCTGCAAATTGTAAGTTTTCTTCTACTGTCCTATTCATTTCGTATGTTGGAATATCCGCTAGAAAAGCAATCTTATCAATATTTTTTTCACTAACCTGCTCGCCATCAATTAATATTTCACCTTTGCTAATCGGCACTAGACCCATAATTGATTTCATCGTCGTACTTTTTCCTACCCCATTTAATCCTAGTAAACAACTAATATTACCTTTTTTAAAGGTAATACTTACATCGTCTAATATTATTTTCTTTCCGTATTTTTTTGTCACATTGCGTAATTCGATCATTTGTTTCGCTCCAATCTTTTTCTCTTTCGCCTTATTAGATTAAAGAATGAATCTTAATATAAGCCTACTCAAATACTAAAGATATTCTTAAGATATTCTTAAAATAGGCCTTCTTAAATTCTTAAGAAATTCTCAATTGAGGATAAAGTATTTATGTAAATGAATTAAACGATAAAAAAAAAGACTTTTTCTTAGTAGAATAAAGTCTTTTTTATTAATCGTATTCACGAACGCTACACGTGGAATATGGAGAATTAACAAGAAAAAAGCGGTTTGTACGAATACAAACCGCCTAGATTACTTTTATTTATTTGTATTAAAATCAAACTCAATTTTACCTTCTACTAAACGTAGGGCAGTACTGAACTGTTTCCTACTTGGATCAATTATGGTGCAACATGCGGTGGCGTCATCAGACACTTATCAGCTGCATCTCCACAAAGTGTAACAACAAGTGTCGCATTGTTTAAAGTATCAAAATCAATTAAGTCAGATGTATGGTCAGAAATATTGATCCCTACTTCAGCCATTGCTTTAATTGCATTTGGATTTACTCCATGTATTTCAATGCCCGCACTTTTTACTGTCCAATCAGAAGGTAACAATTTTTTGCCCAACCTTCAGCCATTTGACTACGACATGAATTCCCTGTACATAGGAAATAAAGTGTATTTGTCATAAATATTGCTCCCTATAATTTAATTGTTTTAAAATATTTCTTCTGCCAACGCAAGGCAACCCATACAAGCCCAATGAGTACAGGTACTTCAACAAGTGGCCCAATAACAGCAGCAAAAGCCACCCCACTATGAAGACCAAAAACGCCTACAGCTACAGCAATCGCTAACTCAAAATTGTTACTAGCAGCTGTGAATGAAAGAGCTGCAGTGACAGGATAAGATGCACCTACTTTGCGAGAAGAAAAGAATGAAATAGCAAACATCACAACAAAGTAAATAAATAATGGAACAGCAATTCGAAGTACATCAAGTGGTAATTCAACTAATTGCTCACCTTTTAATGCAAACATCATCACAATTGTGAAAAGTAGTGCAATTAAAGTTAATGGTGAAATTTTCGGCAAGAATTTTTCTTCATACCACTGCTTTCCTTTTGTTTTGATACATATCCATCGTGTTAAGAATCCGGCAGCAAATGGTATACCTAAGTATATAAGTACGCTTTTTGTGATCTCCCACATTGAAATAGACACATTAAAATTTTCTAAACCAAACCAACCAGGTAATACATTTAAGAAAAAGTAAGCAAAAATTGAATACGTAGCTATTTGAAAAATCGAGTTAAATGCAACAAGCCCTGCAACATACTCACGGTCTCCCCTTGCTAAATCATTCCAAACGATGACCATTGCAATACAGCGTGCCAAACCAATCATAATTAGCCCAGCCATATATTCGGGATAATCATGCAAAAAGATAATCGCTAAAAAGAACATTAAGAATGGTCCAAGTAACCAGTTTTGCAGTAACGATAACAAAAGTACCTTCCAATCCTTAAATACTCGCCACATTTCCTCATATTTCACTTTTGCAAGAGGTGGATACATCATGATAATTAAACCTATAGCTATGGGGATAGATGTTGTTCCTACTGACATTGACTCCAGCGCTTCACCTATATTTGGCATCGTAATACTAAGTACGACGCCAATACCCATCGCAACAAAAATCCAAACAGTTAAATAACGATCTAAAATTGAAAGCTGTTTTGTAAGTGACTTCTCCATGTTCAATCAACTCCTTCTTCTGAAGAACATCCTGGCCCACAATGCTGATATGAAATAGGCTCTAATTCATCAAGCACCGCTTGTATATATGTAGTTTGTTCTTCATTCAATCGGTAATGTTTCCAAGTCCCTTTCTTTCTTTCCAAAATAATTCCCGCATCTTTCAACTTGCGTAATTGTTGACTAACTGCTGGTTGTGAAACTTGTAAAACATCGACAAAATCGCATACACAAACTTCTCCCTGCTTTAAGCAAGCTAAAATCTTTAAACGATTGATGTCGCTAACAGCCTTTAATTGATTTTCCATTTTAATTACTGAGTCCAAATTATCACTCCCTTTAATATAATCGTTTACTTATATAAGAATACTCTTATCTTTGATTTTATGCAAAAAGGTTAAATTTTGTTACTCAGAATTGCAAATTAATACTACCGGCTAATCAATAGACAACTCATTTTATAAAGTAATTCCAGCTAAGGGCAGCAAAAAAACAGAGTTATACTACAAATGGGTAGAAATTAACTCTGTTCTATTATATTTCGCAAACCGAATATTCAACTAATGCACTCCGTTATTTGAAAAAGGGTGTTTAAACTCTATCCCTAAACACTTTTAGTAAAAAGACGTTAAAAAACCAAAATACAATTGCATAAAGAGTTCCTGTTCCAAGCATCAATCCAAGCCAAATTAAAACGTATGCCGTACTTAGTTCTTTTGATTCTACTAATTGAAGTATTGAAACTAAGACTGTTATTATCAATCCTCCAGACACAAAAAAAAGTAAATTCTTTGTAAATAATCCCTTCTTCTGTTCAATTAACTGCATTAGGAAACCTTTCAAATAAACATATTGAATAGTGTCTAAAATGAAAATAAATAATACAATCCAAAGAAATCCTATTGGTGGTGGGTGGTCTGCGCCTATAAGAAAAAACATTGTCCAACCCACAAAAAATAATATAGTGTTTATCCATAAAATTTTTGAGATTTCAGCTACCTTTTTCACCTATTTATCCTCCTGGAACAAATACACTATTGTCAATCTATTTGTAGTCTAATCCATTCTTGTTAAACTAAACTGCGCCGTTAGTTCAGAAAAAACATACTAAGATTAGTAGTGCAGACCAAGGCATTGGTTCGTACTACTATTTTTTTATATAGTAGAGGTGAAGAAAAGGTCGGGCAGCTCTTTGGATCTTGAATCCGTAAAAAAAACTG
>NZ_JBDQQN010000004.1:0-350776 GCF_039888725.1 Solibacillus sp. CAU 1738 | reverse complement strand
ATGAGGTAGATAGGTTCGAGGTGGAAGTGTGGTGACACATGGAGCTGACGAATACTAATCGATCGAGGACTTAACCAAATATAAAACTTATTTCAATGAAACGTTTATCCAGTTTTGAAAGAACAAAAAAGATTTTTTTGATAAAAATATCGAAAAAACACTTGAAATTATACATGAACATGGTATAATAAGACTTGTCTTTCATTAAGTCTAGTGATGATGGCGAAGAGGTCACACCCGTTCCCATACCGAACACGGAAGTTAAGCTCTTTAGCGCCGATGGTAGTTGGGGGCTTCCCCCTGTGAGAGTAGGACATTGCTAGGCTTACATAAAAATATTCCGAAGTAGCTCAGTGGTAGAGCAACCGGCTGTTAACCGGTTGGTCGTAGGTTCGAGTCCTACCTTCGGAGCCATTCTTCTTGGAGAGTTGTCCGAGAGGTCGAAGGAGCACGATTGGAAATCGTGTAGACGGGTAACACTGTCTCAAGGGTTCAAATCCCTTACTCTCCGCCATTCTTTCGAATAACACTCAAAACAATTACTAATGGCCCGTTGGTCAAGCGGTTAAGACACCGCCCTTTCACGGCGGTAACACGGGTTCGAATCCCGTACGGGTCACCATTTATATTTTATAGCAATAACCAGATGGAGGATTAGCTCAGCTGGGAGAGCACCTGCCTTACAAGCAGGGGGTCGGCGGTTCGAGCCCGTCATCCTCCACCATCTAATTAATTTTACTCAATATTGTTGTCGCGGGGTGGAGCAGTGGTAGCTCGTCGGGCTCATAACCCGAAGGTCGTCGGTTCAAATCCGGCCCCCGCAACCAAATGGTCCCGTGGTGTAGCGGTTAACATGCCTGCCTGTCACGCAGGAGATCGCCGGTTCGATCCCGGTCGGGACCGCCATTTTTAAAAAAGATACATTAGAAAATATGGGTCAGTAGCTCAGTTGGTAGAGCATTAGATTGAAGCTCTAAGTGTCGGCGGTTCGATTCCGTCCTGACCCACCATATTTCTTTTCAAAACGCCGGTGTAGCTCAGTTGGTAGAGCAACTGACTTGTAATCAGTAGGTCGAGGGTTCGACTCCTTTCGCCGGCACCATTTTGGAGGGGTAGCGAAGTGGCTAAACGCGGCGGACTGTAAATCCGCTCCTTAGGGTTCGGCGGTTCGAATCCGTCCCCCTCCACCATTTTTAAAACAGGGGCATAGTTCAAAGGTAGAATAGAGGTCTCCAAAACCTTTGGTGTGGGTTCGATTCCTACTGCCCCTGCCAATCATTTAAATATTAATAGTGGCGGTTGTGGCGAAGTGGTTAACGCACCTGATTGTGGTTCAGGCATTCGTGGGTTCGATTCCCATCAGTCGCCCCATTTTTTCATTTAAAGATAAGTTAACATTATAATGGCGGTTGTGGCGAAGTGGTTAACGCACCTGATTGTGGTTCAGGCATTCGTGGGTTCGATTCCCATCAGTCGCCCCATTCATTTCATAAAATAAGAAATTAACATATAACATTGGGGTATAGCCAAGCGGTAAGGCAACGGATTTTGATTCCGTCACGCCTAGGTTCGAATCCTAGTACCCCAGCCATTACGCGGAAGTAGTTCAGTGGTAGAACACCACCTTGCCAAGGTGGGGGTCGCGAGTTCGAACCTCGTCTTCCGCTCCAATATTGTGGCGGCATAGCCAAGTGGTAAGGCACAGGTCTGCAACACCTTTACCACCGGTTCAAATCCGGTTGCCGCCTCCAGTATTTTTTAAATCGGATATTCCGGTTTTTTTTAATTAAACTAATAATTTTACTTTTAATATGCGGAAGTAGTTCAGTGGTAGAACACCACCTTGCCAAGGTGGGGGTCGCGAGTTCGAACCTCGTCTTCCGCTCCATATCATTTGTGAGATTTTGCCAGTATGGCGGAATTGGCAGACGCGCGCGACTCAAAATCGCGTTCCGTAAGGAGTGTCGGTTCGACCCCGACTACTGGTATCTGAAATGTGAAAGAATCCTTGTTATATCAAGGGTTCTTTTTTTGTGTGTAAAAAATGTAGAACACGGAGATACAATAGCAGACGTTTTTGGAAAGCTGCAGGCTTTCGTAGAGCAATTTTGGACTTATAACGTTAGCTAACGGGGTTCTCTTTCTGATGATTGGAGTTATAAGGTGTATTTTAAATTTCGTAAAATAGTGAAGTGATGATCCGTTATTCAAGTAAAAGGGCTTTGATCCAAGAAGGATTAAAGCCCTTTTTGTCGAACTGCTTATATTAGTAAAGGTACAGTTTACTTAAAGAAAGAATGGTATTCATTTCTACAGAATACTAAAGTAAATTGTATACTAGAAAAATTTAGAGTAGGAAGTGTGTATATGAAAGTAAATGAAATGTTGAAAATGAATAAGGAAGGCTGGGAAAAATCAGCAGAACGTTTTTTCGGAAGAACTGCTCTTCCTGAATATGGTCCCTTTTCTTTAACCGAAAATCATCTTAACTTATTCGGTGATATTTCGGGTAAAAGTGTTTTGGATATTGGCTGTGGTAGTGGACATTCATTAGAATACATGGCGAATAATGGAGCAAAAGAATTATGGGGATTAGACCTCTCAACGAACCAAATAGAAACTGCTAATAAGTTATTGTCAAACCAACAAGTTAATGTGAATTTATTTGAATCCCCAATGGAAGAAAACCCTGGAATACCGGGCAGTTACTTTGATATTGTTTATTCTATTTATGCTTTAGGATGGACAGTTGACCTAAAACAAACATTATCTAATATTTATAGTTATTTAAAACCAGGTGGAATTTTCATATTTAGCTGGGAACATCCTATTCATGATCGAGTGACCTATGAACAGTCATCATTTAATTTTAATAAATCTTACAATATTGAAGGTCCAGAGTATAATGAAGCATGGCATAATAATGTTGTTATTCATCATAGGAAACTAAGTACATATATAAATACACTAATAGAATCAGGATTTATAATTGAAAAGGTAATAGATGACGTTGTATTACCTGATACTCCCACGGAAAATCCTTCAAAATGGTATTCAACTCAAAAGGCACAACTAGTTCCTGCAACTTTTATAATAAAAGTATCTAAAAGTAGATAAAAGGTTTTTAGATTATTGCTAAACTAACGAGTGCTAGAGTTTAAGATAAAGGCTGCCTAATAGCAGTCTTTTTTGCTTATTTAGCTATCGGAGCATGTTAGTTAAAGAAAAATGTTTTAGCTTGTTCCACAATCGGGCTATATTAATAGAATAATATCAGAAGAAAAATTGGATATTTATGTTAAAATATAAGAGGTATTGTAAAAGGGCTATAAGCATATGACTGAGAGATTATCTTGTAGCTTTCATGTTTTCACTCCTTGGCAATCGGGTGCTTTAAAAAAATCAATAGGTGGTTAAAAATGATGAATGGAATAGAGATTTTGAATATATTTGGATTTAATGTTAAAGAAGAGCCTATAAGCATTTATCCATATTCACCAGTATATCGAGTGAAATATGGTGTAAAGGATGTTGTTGTAAAACGTACGCAAAAAAGAGCAAAGAATGTAATGTCTTATATACATATGCTAAAAGATAAAGGGGTAAATGTTGTAACACCAGTTAAGTTACAAGTAGATAACCCACAAAAATATGGGGATACAAATTTTGTTGTTTATCCATTTATAGAAGGCGAGAAATACTCGGGCAAAGAAAAAGAAGTCTATGAAGCTGGAAAAATGTTAGGACAAATTCATAGTTTTTCACCTGTTTCAAATGCATATGATCTTCTTGAATACGATGTTTACGATTTTAATCAACAAGAAGTAGAAGAGAGTATGGAAGCAATTATACAACATGCAGACAAAGCTGGAGTTGAAATTGATACAAGGTTACAAATAAAGTTACTAGAAAGTGTTGCGAGTCAACAGGAAATTTACGATGCAGGGTTACCACATGTTGCAACGCCTCATGATTTTAAAGCAAATAATTTGGTTTTAATCCCAGAACCATATTTAATTGACCCAGATAACGCTGCTTGGATACCAAGAATCTTTGACCTAGCTCTGGCATTACTACTATTTCATAATGAGCATGAAGAGGCGCCAGACGAAGTTTTTACAACAGATGAATGGGAATTATTTTTATCAGGGTATAAAGAATATATTGTTTTAACCGATCATGAAAAAGTATTTTGGGAAAAGGCGAAACAACACGTTTTTCTCGATGAAGTAATGTGGTTAATGGCTGAGTATGAAGAGGACTGGAAAAATACTTCTCAACAAAAATTGTTTAATAGCTTAATTCGTGTTGTGATTAATAGTGCAGACTATAAACTGAAATAAAAAGCATGGTAAAACTAAGCTCTATAGTTTTACCATGCTTCTTCAACTAACAAGGTTTGTCCTTTCACATCTAGGCGAATGCCAAAGAATATTAATACTTACCTACATAATCTATACCGAGAGGAGGATGAAATTAATGCAATATAACTATGAGCGAGATCATAGTCAGCCAAGTTATCATTATCCGTACCATAATATGTACCCAATGCACACAAGCTACCCATCATATCAGGGGGGACATCATGGACATCATGGACACCACCATCATCACCACCACCATGAGCACCATCACCACCATCATCACCACCACCGTCCATATGGCACAGAATAATATAAAGACATAGAAAAATAAGCAGGGGTTACCCTAAAAATGCATAAAAAAAAATGCCAGACACAAAACCAATGAAAGGTATTGTGTCTGGCATATTTTCTTGTTCAATAATTCTTCTTTAATAAGTACCGTAACGGATATAATACCGCTTTATATTAATAGTCTTCATTATAGGGCGCAGTTCAAAATTGCATAGTAGGTGCTTTTTTATTTTCAATCAGCTTAAATACAAACATTTGACCAGTTGCCATTAATGCAGATACAGTCCAATATAGGGGAATTGCTGAAGGCATAACGCTAGCGCTTATATAAATCATAATAGGGACAACTATATACATCATCCATTGCCCTTGCATCGGTTTTTGTGCAGAACTGTTCAGCTTCGTATTGATTACGAGTTGAAGTAGAGTAACTGCAGATGCAATAATAATCATCCAATAATCAATAGCACCTAAGTTAAACCATAAAAATGTTTCATTTAAAATATGCTCATTTCCTCGAATTGCATAGATTAAACCTAATACAACAGGTAGTTGAATTAATGCACTAATACATCCTGCCTTCATTCCAGCTATATTATCACGAGTAATGTGAGCTAATTCCATTTTAATTTCAAGTTGTTCTTCTGTTCTCTTCGTGTGTTGTAATTTTTCTTGTAACGTGGCTATCTTTTCACGCATTTCCTGAGTATTAGTATTTTTCCTCATTTTAATTTGCGATTGATATGCTTTGAAATTTGGAAAAAACAATATTAAACGAATGATAACAGTTAATACAATTATGGAAAGTCCATAATTACCGAGTAAAGCAAACAGTGAATCTAAGAAATTTGATAATGGGTTAACGAATAAAATATTGAACATATATACTCTCCTTTTATAATTTTTATATTATAAAAGGATGTATGAATGTTCCTCATTGTCTGATTTACGATATATTGTTTTACGTAGCCATTTTATAAAAAATATTTGACACGGTTTATTTTGAATCCATTCATCATGAATAACAGGTAAGTTGAAGTTAATTTCAATCGGTATTTTAAATATGGATAAATTAGATATAAATCTACATGTATATATTTTTAGGAATGGCGTGTAAAGAACAAAATAATTGTAATCACTGATGAGGGATGTTAAAAATAACAATAATTCCAATTTATATCACCTCATTGATACTATAGCATAGCCAGGTCAAATGATGCGACAATAAAAATTGCTAATTTCACATTTCAAAAGTGATCGATTTCTTTCGCATACATTGTTCAAATCACATCTTTTAGCTACTCTTGACTTGTAAAAGCTAGAATTATAGGAATATTTCTAGCATAAAAGGACATATTTTAGCCGTAGCATCTAGCTAAAAATCAATGTAAAATAAAACATATTAAGCTAATAAACAATGTAGTCTAGAAGAACGCCTTTATTATAATGCATTTCATAATAATTGGTGCTTTAAATATGACATGAAAAGGGTAGGTAAATATGCCGGACAAATTAAATTTAAAATGGATTAAAGCAGCTAGTTATGAAGAAATGAGTAAAATTGCAGCAGATTTATTTATGGAACAATTACATGAAAAACCGGAAAGTGTACTAGGTATGGCCACAGGTGGAACGCCAGAAGGTTTTTATAAAGAAATGGTCGCACGTTATAACGCAGGAGAGATATCCTTTGTTCATACAAAGTCTTTCAATTTAGATGAATATGTTGGAGTAGACCCTAAAAACGTAACAAGCTATCACTATTATATGGATCAAAATTTATTTAACCATATTGATATAAAGCGTGAAAATATTCATGTACCAGTAGGGAATACGGACGATTTAGCTACTACTGCATTAGAGTATGATGCGGCAATTGCTGCTGTCGGCGGGATTGATATGCAACTATTAGGTATCGGGGTAAATGGTCATATCGGGTTTAATGAGCCAGGAACACCTTTTTCATTAGGAACAAATGTAGTAGAGCTAACAGAATCGACGCGTGAGGCGAATAAAATTTATTTCGATAAGCTAGAAGATGTGCCAACACATGCAATTACAATGGGTATCGATACGATAATGAAGTCGAAAAAGATTGTGCTATTAATTTCAGGTGCTTCGAAGCAAGAAGCGATGAACCGCTTACGTAGTGGGGAGATTACTGAAGACTTCCCAGCAAGTGCCCTACACAATCATGGAGATGTAACAGTTATTTATACAGGAGTGAAGTAGGAGGCGTAATTGCCCCCTATTTTTTATTTGTCAACAATACGCCGCTAATAACGGCTAAGCCACCAATTATTTGTGAAATTTGCAGTTGCTCCCCTATAAAAATTACTGCAAATATGGCAGCGAATAATGGAATAAAGTTCAAATAAATACTTGCTTTATTCGCACCAAGAGATACAACACCGCTATTCCAGCTAAGAAAGGCTACAATTGATGCGAAAATTCCAACATAGAAAATGGCACTTATCGTTTTTAGTGACCAGTCGATTGTAAAAGAACTAGATATGAGCTCATACACTGTAAATGGTAGAAGCATGATAGCCCCAAGTGCAATCGTTACGAGAAATGTTGAGTAACCTGGTAAACGGCCCGCATATTGTTTAATAAGCAAAGAATAAACGCCCCAGCAAAAGACTGCTACGAGAACGATTAAATCTCCTTGATTAAATGAAAACTGCGCAAGGCTACTAAATGAACCTCCTGAAATAATAAAAAGCACGCCTGTAAGCGATAATGCGGTACCGAGTATTTGAAATTTCGATAGGCGCTCCTTTAAGAAAATAAACGATAATATGTAAATAATAATGGGTGTCGATGAGTTCATAAGTGAAGCATTGATCGACGTTGTATAATGTAGTCCGATATAGACAAGAGTATTAAAGCTTGCCACACCTGTGACGGCAAGTATTATAACAGCTGGCCAATGGGCTTTTACACTTTCCCATTCTCGCTTTGTACGACGATAAGCTAGAGGGAAGAACACGATAAATGCTGTGCACCAACGAAGGAATGCGAGTGTTATAGGAGGAATATCATCTGCGACAGCACGCCCAATAACAAAGTTTCCTCCCCAAAGGATTGTCGCAAGAATTAGCAAAAGCTGTGGAGGGAATTTCATTTGAATATCTCCTTTAATTAACTTTATTAATATCCATTATAGTAATAGTTTGGGAATAATAGTGATGTAGTTTAATACAATAGCGTTTATGCTACAATAACGAGAAGATAGAAGAAGGAAGGCGAATGTTTTGAAAATACGGCCAGCAAAATTAGAGCAAGGGGATACAGTAGGGGTTGTAGCACTTAGTAGCCCGTTAAAAATGGAGCAACTTCCATTAAAGCTTGAAACGGTAGAAAAATTAGGATTACGCTATAAGCTTGGAACTACAGTATCTGAACACGAAGGTTATTTAGCAGGCAGTGATGAGGAACGTGTTGCTGAATTACACGCAATGGTAACAGACCCTGAAATTAAGGCGATTTTTTGTGTGCGGGGCGGCTATGGTATTGGTAGATTGTTAGATAAAATCGATTATCAGCTACTTGAGGAAAATCCAAAAATTATTTGGGGATTTTCTGATGTAACAAGCTTGCACTTAGCAGTAAATGAATTTTCGAATCTCGTAACATTTCATGGACCGATGTTATCAGATGGAGATAGTCCGTTAGATGAGCTCTCTGCCAAGATGTATCACCAGCTTTTTATGCCAATGGAAGTACAATATAGTGAAATGATAGCACCTCTAAAGACAATTGTTCCTGGCGCTGTAAGAGGCGAATTAACAGGTGGTAATTTAAATCGCATTGTTGCGACACTTGGGACAAAATTTGAAATTGATGTGCGTGATAAAATCATCGTCATGGAAGATATTGATGAATCATTAGAACATATCGACGGCATGCTTAATCAATTGCGTTTAGCGCGTAAGCTTGAGCAGGCAGCTGGTTTTGTTGTAGGGGATTTCAAGCGTCTAGGGGAAGGTGTTACAGAAGAAGATTTACTGCGTGTTGTATCACATTATTTAGCTCCTCTTGGCAAACCAGTGTTAGCGGGCTTTAAAATTGGCCACTGTACTCCAAATATCGGTATTCCTCTTGGGGTAGAGGCGATTTTAGATGCAGACGAGAAAGTGCTAAGAATTTTACCTGGTATCCAATAAAGTGAATCTTCATCAGTGGTGGTTTTCCCTCATCCCCCACTGATTGTTAGAGGGACCAATCACGTTCAAAACGCCACGTCCTGTGGCTTTCACCTGACTAGGACATCCTGTCCGTCGTCGGGCATTTACGGGCAGTTGCCCCCCCCACTAAGAAATTTTAGTTTCACTTAACTCCTTGAAGTAGGGGATCTTACTGCCCGTTAATCTGCGATAAAATTTATGGGGATGTACGATAAGTAAAAAACTTATCATACACCCCCTTTTTCGTAACGAATGCAAAAGATTCAATTGATTTTGTAGTTTGTTGGCATTTGCTAATAGTTGGTCATATGAAATGGGTCACAAAGTAACTGGTCAATGGATATTGGTTTAGCATTAGATTGCATTTAAGCAAAGCTGCACTCGTTACGACCCGGTTTGGAGTCTCACCGCACCGAGATTAAAAGTACGCAGAATCGTCAAAATCAATTTCAATTTGATAGTTTTTCGCATTAATAGCGTTTGATAAACGATGTGCCTGTTTTTCCACTTCATTCGCACGTGCACGGTATATAGCTGGATCGTACAATGCAATTCGGTAAAATGTCATTTCACCAGAGCTATGGAAGTAAGATTCTTTTTCTGACATTCCTAGTTCCTTTGCTTGTCCAGCCTCGGCACGAAGCTGTGTCGCAAGCTCAATTGCTTCAACAAGTGCCAATTTCTCACCGTTAAATAGTACGTGATTGTCTATGTTTGCACGGTAAATAAGGCGGTCTAATGTGCGGGCATCTTTGCGGACGATAGCGAGTTCTGCTTCTACATGCAGTAACCCACGTTCAGGTAATTTTGGCTCTTCCCCTTTTTCCACAATCGTATGTGCAACGCGAGAAATTTCATGAGTGAGCTCTTGAATTTTTTTGTTTAAAATACTTTTTAATTTAACTGCTTCAGCTAATGTTATTATTGGTCTCATCCTTTCACAGTGTAGTAGTTGGGTGTTCTTTAGAAAGTAGGGCTATTGTATAATCACCGCCATTTACTTGTGTAAACATTTTGCCAGCAGAGGCAAGTAATTGCATGCATTCCTCATCTGTCAGCGACGGGCGTAAATAAAAAATTTGTAGAGCATCGGTTGTTTGTTCTGTTACCGCTGTACGCTGCGAATCAACAAACGGACTACCGAATGGACCTTCGTCATCATGAGAATATAAAATATTTTTCAGCGAATTGAAACGACCATTTAACCCTTCATAGCTAGTATCATCATTTCCTAGCGAAATCGTTATGTCCCCTTCAAGTTTATTGACATCATAAATCCCGATTGGAATCTCGTATTGCAACGAGAAGAAATTATTAATATCAACTGCTGAGTGAAATGGTGTTAAATAGTTTTGTTTTGCAATTCGGCGCATTAAGCTTTCGGCTGAATGACGGTAGCGGTTCGGATCTGCGCCAAGCAATTTCCAAAGCGCTCTCCACTCTGCAATACCTGGACGTTCTGTTACAGGTGTTTCCTGCATTTCTAAATAGAGATTTTCCTGATAAAGCTGTGTACGGCCTTTAATCATTTGAGGAGAATCTGACACGACAATTTTGTTATAATAAATAATGCCTATTTTTAAGTCGTATGTAGAAAGTGAATCATGTAATGAAATGTTAATAGAAATCACCTACTAGTGTTATTTATATATATTGTATCAGTAAGGAGAGAAAAGTTGAAATGAATGTCACCGCGTTACAGACAGAGCTCATTTCTTATGCCAAGTCAATCGGTGTCGATAAAATAGGGTTTACGACTGCCTCACCGTTTCTAGAATTAAAAAATCGTTTGCGCCGCCAGCAGGAATTAGGCTTTCAATCAGGCTTTGAGGAGTCAGATATAGAAAAACGAACAGAGCCAACTTTATTATTAGATCGACCGGAAAGCATTATTGCTATTGCACTTGCTTACCCTTCAAAAATGGAAAATGCTCCTGTAGGTAAAAAAGGAGAGCGCCGCGGAATTTTTTGCCGTGCATCTTGGGGTGTGGACTACCATGTTGCCGTACGGGAGCGGCTACAACTGATTGAACAATGGTTACACGAACGTGTACCGAATGTGAAAATTAAATCAATGGTCGATACAGGAGAGCTTGTTGACCGTGCTGTTGCCGAGCGTGCGGGCATCGGATGGAATGGCAAAAACTGCTCGATCATAACACCTGAATTCGGCTCTTATGTGTATTTAGGAGAGCTTATTACGAATATTCCATTTGCGCCAGATACGCCGATAGAGGATGAGTGTGGGGATTGTAGATTATGTATTGATGTTTGCCCTACAGGTGCGATTGTAGCACCTGGACAGCTTAATTCACAGCGATGTATAGCCTTTCTAACGCAAACAAAAGGCTTTTTACCCGATGAATTTCGTAGTAAAATAGGCAACCGTTTATATGGCTGTGATACGTGTCAAACCGTTTGTCCAAAAAATAAAGGAAAGAGCAATTGGATTCATGAAGAATTTAAACCAGATCCAGAGCTTGCAAAGCCTTTACTTAAACCTCTTTTATCGATTTCTAATAAAGAATTTAAAGCGCGTTTTGGGCATGTTTCGGGCTCATGGCGCGGGAAGAAACCGATACAGCGAAATGCCATTTTAGCTTTAGCGCACTTTAAAGAAGAAGCTGCTATACCAGAATTGCTAACATTACTCAAACAGGACGAGCGCCCAGTAATACGTGGAACTGCTGCGTGGGCACTTGGCAAAATAGGCGGTGACGGTGTCGAGGAAGCACTTCTTGCAGCTAAAGAACGAGAACAAGATGAGGAAGTAATAGCCGAAATTGAGAAAGGGCTAGCTTTTTTAAAATAAAGAAAGAAGGAATTTTTAGTGCCATTGCATATTGTTTTATACCAACCAGAAATTCCAGCAAATACAGGGAATATTGCTCGTACATGTGCTGGAACAAATACAAGTTTACATTTAATTCGCCCACTCGGCTTTTCTACAGATGATAAAATGCTAAAACGCGCGGGACTCGATTATTGGGAGCATGTGAACGTTGTGTACCATGATTCACTTGAAGATTTTATTGCCTATAGTGAAGGCGGCGATGTGTATTTAATTGAAACTTATAGTGATGAGCCTTTTACAACACATGATTTTAGTAATCAGGAGCGCGATATTTACTTTATGTTTGGGAAAGAAACGACAGGGTTACCGAAGGATTTTGCTTATGAGCGAAAGCATATGTGCTTACGAATTCCGCAAAGTGATCATGTCCGTTCTTTAAATTTATCGAATACAGCAGCAATCGTTATATACGAAGCATTGAGACAGCAAGGCTACCCGGGATTAAAATAGTATGTAACACCTCTTTTCGTGGAGCTGACATTTTACTGACATAATAAGATGGTATTGTGAAAATTAGTATAAATGAAGAGGTGTAACATGTATGACAACAATATTAGTAGTGGATTGCGCCTTCAGATCAAAATGGTGATCCAATGGGAATGCCTGGTGAGAATAGCAATGAACAAACACAAGCTACTGTAATTGATAAAAATACAATTCTTGCATTTGTTATTTCGTTTATTTTATTAATAGTTGGGCTGATCTTTGTGAATAAATTTAATTGAAGAGGGCGTTAAAAAAAGTACTCTACCCAAAACTTTTGGGTAGAGTTTTTCTTAAAATAATAAGAAAGTATAAATTTCTGGAGTTTGAACAGTGTCTTGCTTCAGCGCCCAGCCCCTCGGTCAAAAGCGGAAAAAATGCTTTTGATTCGGGTCTGCAAGCAGCTATAGGGGCTAAGCAGGGCGCTTGCGCTTTTCTAACAATATGCTAAAATAAATCATTCATTTTTTGAGGAGTTTATAGTATGAATGAACAACAATTTGATAAGTATTTGAATATTAATACGATTGGGGATCAGTATGGATTTCCAAAGCTAGCTCATTATCACCGCTATGAACCTACACCTTATGCAGGATTAGAGCAATTATTTGCACATTATGAAATGCCTAAAAATGCGGTCTTTATCGATATGGGGTGCGGAAAAGGAAGGGTACCTATTTATGTTCACTCTAAATTTAAAATTGCTACAGTAGGGATAGAAATGGATACCGGCTTTTTTGCAGATGCTATTAAAAACCGTGAAAATTATCTTCAAAACAAAAATTCACACGTACCGATTACCTTCATCCATACGATTGCAGAAGAGTATAGTATAAAACCAAACGATAATGTTTTTTTCTTTTTTAACCCATTCTCCATCCATATATTTCGTACGGTAGTTCATAATATTTGGAAGTCATATGAGCAAAATATGCGTGAAATTCATATTATTTTATATTACCCGCCCTATGATTATTTACAATTTTTACATCATGGAACGACTTTTGAGCTAATACATGAAGTACATTTGGAAAATGAAAAAAATATAAACGAGCGCTTATGTGTGTTTGCCATAAAATAGAGTGGTGTTTGAGTAATTGGGAGTTATCATCAAAAGTGGTAGATGCTATATACAGCGCAAACAACACTCCGAGCCGACGCGCATCCAAGGTATGGCTCCAGTCTCCTATGACTGTCGATGCCCTTTCGCCACAGGTAGTGATTTGCTATTCCCGTAGGAAGTATTGCTCTGTAGCAAAAGGTGAATGCAGTGTGCAGACAATTATTGGAAAATAATTTTGGATAATACATTTTGTTATATATCAACGGGAGCTATAGTTATGAGTCTATAATATGTGCAAGTTGATTGGAGTGGAGCCAGCGTGACTCCTTGGGGATTAACGTCACAGATGAGACCCCGCAGCGCAGTGAGGAGGCTAAGCGGACGCCCCCAGGAAAGCACGCTGGCGCAACGGAAATCAACCTCGAGTTATGGTGAATATGTAACATTGAAGTGTACAACGAAAATAAGAGAAGGGGATATTCCGGAAGTATTGCTACTTCAGAATATCCCCTTTCATCAGAAAATAAGATATTATAAACTTCTGGAGTTTTGGCATTGTCTAGCTCCAGCGCCCAGCCCCTCGAGGTCGCTTCTGTCACTCAATCGAAAGCGGGAAAGATGCTTTCGTTTGCTGGCCAGCAAGCAGCTGTCGGGGCTAAACGGGGCGCTTGCGCTTTTCTTATTCTACATATATCTTTCAATTGCTTGTTGAAGTTTTGCTTTTACATTGTCACCAGCTTCGATTGTAAGACGTACGAAGCTTTCGTCCATATCAAGTGCTTCTGAAAGTAAACTACTTAATCCTCTTGCTTTTCGATCGACTTGCATTAAAATTTCAGCATAATTGTCAGATTGAGCTAAGAAAATGATTTCTAACTCGTCTAAATGACGACGATATGCTTGATTTGTTGGTATGAATTCAAATTCCTGAACGAACAAGTAGTTCCGACGTAAGCGTGCAGAGGCAGCTTCACAGTCCACTTTACGCAGTCTGAAACCAAGTTGTTCAACAGATTGTAATATATTGGAGGCAAGAGGTGTTGGCTTTACTTCGATATAATCTTGGTCAGTTGGGTCTACCGCACTCTTAATATCAAGTCCCGTATGAATCCAAACACGAGTTTGCCCCATTGTGACCGGTACGTCTGCTGGTAGCACAAAAGAGAACGGAATATTATGAAGTTCATTTGCTCTTATTGTAAAGGCTTCGTTCACTTTGATTTTTTTGATTACTGCTGTTTCATTATATTTTGTGTCGTTCATTTCTTTAATATAGTTTGTTGAAAGCGTTAAATAAATGGTATCGATTTGTTGCTCTGTATTGCCGCCTTTTATTTCAATTACACCACTTACGACTTCTCCTGCTGTATAGGAAGAACGATGTAATTTAGTATCGACTGTTGCTGCACCAATACCAACGCTTGCTAAAATTTTATTGAAAAGGGACATATCCATACCTCCAAAATTTATTTGTAGTATGAATACGTCCACCTATAAGAAAAAGTTTCAGGCTATTGAATATCTACAGTTATATCTTCCATGATTGGCATGTTCGTAATTTGTCCTGAGCCTTTAGAATAATATATTTGTGGTGTTAATATAAGTGACGTAGCATCTGGATGTAAACGATCAATCGTTATACTCAATTCAAAAGAGCGCCCTTCGTCAGGACTAAATCCGCCATTGCCATTGACGCTATAGACATTCCCTAAATTATCCTTCACCTCTATAATATCTGAAGTTGCATGTGGCCATTCTTTAATCGTTGCCTCATCTACATATTGCTCATAATGAATAATCGTCGATAATGCATTTTGTTCAATCGAGCTTACAACAATTTGCACACCATCTAATTGCCCTGTTGCATGGACAAGTTTTACTTCATTTTGTAATTTCGGTAGCTTGAATTCAAACTGCCAATTACCTTTGTATGTTACCTCTGCTTGTGTTCGAATTTCGTACGGATTCCAGCGCACTAAAATTTCCTCAGGTGCTCCTTTATCAAAATGTGGTGTGAACTTTTCGATACCGATATACGTTGTGTCATTTATTTTTTCAATGGAACTAGTTCCTGCATATCCACTTGCAGATTTTACAGAAAAGTGGCCATTAACATATGGTTGTTCCCCTAAATCTTTATCCGTTTCAATAGCATAAGTAAGTGATACAGATGTACCATCAAACACTGCATTTTCAATCATAATAGAAATACCTTCACTTGATTGGACTTGCTCTATAACGGTCGCTAAATCACTAAAGTTGCTATTCAGTAAATGTGTATTAGTATAGTCAACTATATTTTTCATAAATGGTATTTGTGACGCGAGAGAAGGGAAGGCAAACGGTGTTGTAACCGTTGCACCAAGCAAAATGACAGCTGCAATGGCAAATTTGCGCCAAACAGGATGTTTTTTCTTTTTGCCAAGGACATGATGCTGGACACGTTTTTTCTCTAGCTCAGTAACTTCAACAGGCTCGATTTCCTCTATATTTAAATTGGCAAATTGTTTGTAGTCTTTCATATGAACAACTCCTTTAAATTAGGGGATTGTGCTAATTTTTTCTTTCCTCGGTACAATCGGTTATCGACTGCAGCTTTAGTAAGTGACAAAGCATCCCCAATTTCACTATTGGTCATCTCTAAAAAATATTTCATCATGAAAATATCGCGATCTAGTTGCTCTAGGTTGCTAATTGCCAGGAGCATTTCATTTTTACGCTCGCGTTTGAGAAGGGTCTTTTCGCTACTACTTTCAGGCTGCTCGTGACAGTCCACTAGTTCTGCTTCACGTGAATTTTGTTTGTCGAGTGAGCGGTAGTAGTCAATTGCTTTATACTTTGCAATCGTGCCAATCCAACTTTTAAAATCTGTAGCTTCACCTTTAAATTGATCCGCGTGTTTCCATACTTCTAAAAATACGTCATTCACACATTCATCAACAGCGGAATGTTTGCCAAGAGGTGTCAGTACTTTTAAGGCAATTGCTTTAACAAGAGGCATATATTCCTTGATAATGTATTCAAGTGCATCTTCTTTTTGTTTTTTCAAACGTTTTATAAAATTATGTTGTGAAGTGGCCATATAAAAGTCTCCTTAATTTTTTGAAAAAGCTTTTTCACTAACTACAACGAATTGAAAATGTAAATATTCTCATAAAAATAAAAAACTGACCCAAAATACATTGGATCAGTTTAAGTATAAAGTGAATCTTCAATTAGTGGGGGTCTTACTGCCTGTTAATCTGCGATAAATGAATTATTCACCATCAACAGTAAAGATAATGCGGATTCCGTTTGGATCTTCAGTAGAAAATGCTTGTTTTCCACCATAAAGAGGCGCAACTGTGAATTGTTCTATTTGGTAGCCAGCAGCAAGAAGTTTTTCTTTTACTTGCTCGGCATATTCTTCGTTTTTTAATACGATTGTATATGATTTTAAGCCGATATTATTGGCTGGCGCCTTTGCACCACCTTGACTATGCCAAGTATTTAACCCAATATGATGGTGGTATTTTCCTGTTGAAATAAAGAGTGCCTGACCGCCATAACGAGTTACTACTTCATAATCAAGAACTTTAGTATAAAACTGCTCCGTAGCTTCTAAATCAGCGACAGATAAATGAATATGACCCATTACAGTCCCTTCAGGTAAACCATTCCACTGTCCATCTGCTTCCGCTAAAATTGGATTGAAATTTAATCGATCTGTTACCATATGCACAGATCCGTTTTGCCAAGTCCAATCGCTTTCAGGTCGGTCAACGTAAATTTCGATACCATTGCCGTCTGGATCATTTAAATACAGAGCTTCACTAACATCATGATCAGATGCACCGAGGCGGACATTTAAGTTCACGAAATGCTGAACGATATTACCTAAATCTTTGCGAGTAGGTAGTAATAATGCAAAGTGATATAAACCTGTTAGACCATCACGCAACGGTAATGCATTATCCACTTGTACGAGTGATAATAGACTTGTTTTACCATCAAATGTTAAATAAGCAGTTGTTTCATCTTGCTGTAAAACAGAAAAACCGATGATCGTTGTGTAATATTGAAGTGAACGCTCTAAATGTGAAACTTTTAATTGAACATGTGAAATATATAAATTTGGTTTTTCATGAAAATGAGTGGGCATAAGATAAGCTCCTTCTATAGTTATCTTTTATAATCTAGTTACTTTATGTAAGTAATTATATTTACAACTATAATTAAAGTCAAGAAAAGTATTTAAACAATTTGAGAGTCATAGAAAATCTTCACTGTTCAATTGATGCGATAGCTATTTTTAATTGCTTATCCAAAACAAAAAAGACAACCACAAAAAGTGGTTGTCCTTTTATATTAGCTATTAAGAAGGATTAGTTTTCTTTTGAAAATGGTTTACCTTCATAGCCTGCAGTGAAGATAGCAGTTAAGAATGCTGCACAAACACCAAGAATTATGATTAATTTCATGGAAGTATCCTCCTCATGTTTCTATAAGTTCTTCCATAAGTATAGCCTAAATGTAAAATGTTTACTACCTAATTTTGTGAACGAATTGGTTCAAATATTCTAATTGGGGAATACTTTATTATGAGGGAGGGAAATTTTTATATGGAAAAAGGAAACGACAAAATAGTGAATGGCAACATGACTAATAATTTGGAAGATGTTATATGGCTTGGTAAACAAATGGAGAATATGCGTGACGGGCAGCAATTAAATGATGATGATCGTATTGTTGATCCACAGCAGTTTGACGCAGAATGCCCAAAAGAAAAGTAAAACAAAGGAGCCGACTCTACATATTTTTCAGACGGCTCCTTTTCCATTAAATTTTCAATTCATAGCCTTTTAATTCATCACGCAATTTAGCCTTTAAAAACTTGCCTACTGATGTTTTAGGAATTTCGTTTAAAAAGACAACATCATCTGGGAGCCACCATTTTGCGAATTGGCCTTCAAGCGAGTCGATTAGCTCTTCTTTCGTTGCATTTGCACCTTCTTTTAATACGACGCAAGCGAGCGGGCGTTCCTGCCATTTTTCATGTGGAATGGCAATAACAGCTGCTTCAAAAACAGCAGGGTGTGTCATTAACGCATTTTCTAAATCAACAGAGGAAATCCACTCTCCGCCAGATTTAATTAAATCTTTTGTCCGATCCGTAATTTTAATATAGCCATCTGTAGTTAAAACAGCGATATCTCCTGTATATAACCAGCCATCACGAAATGCCTCAGACGTACGTTCATCTTTATAATATTCTTTCGCAATCCATGGCCCACGTAAGCGCAGTTCCCCCATTGTAGTGCCATCCCACGGGACAGGCCCGTTTTCGTTGACAACTTCTGATTCAATTAGTGGCACAGTTAAGCCTTGTGTTGCACGGATGTTCAGTTTGTTTTCATAATCTAAATCTTCCATAGCAGTTGTGTAGTTCGATAAGCTAACAACAGGCGATGTTTCCGTCATACCATAGCCGACGATAAATGGAATACCAAGTTTTTGTTCGAATGCACGAATAAGTCCTTTTGGTGAAGCTGAACCACCACAAACAATGCCGCGTAAAGATGACAGGTCGCGCGGATTTTTTTCCTGCTCCTGTAACACACCAAGCCAAATCGTTGGAACACCTGCAGTAGTCGTTACTTTTTCTTGTTCAATTAAATCGAGTAAAATAGCTGGGGTAAACATCGGACCTGGAAGTACTTGTGTCGTACCAAAATTGACAGCCGCAAAAGGCATTCCCCATGCATTTACATGGAACATCGGCACAACAGGCATAATGGTATCCTTTTCACAAAGTCCGAGTGTATCTGCTAAACCAAGCGTAATACTGTGTAGCACGAGACTACGGTGTGTATACACGACACCTTTAGGCATACCAGTCGTTGCACTCGTATAACACATGCCAGCCGGTGTATTTTCATCTAAATCCTCCGGGAACTCGAAGTCCTCTGATGCATCTGCTAATAGCTGTTCATATGAATAGACGTTTTCAAAGGTTGATTCAGGTACATTGAAATCATCTTGCATAACAATAATATGTTTCACAGTTTTTAAATAAGGAATTGCTTTTTCGAATAGTGGGAATAAATCGCCATCAATTAAAATAATCTCATCTTCTGCATGGTTAATTACATAAATAATATGTTCAGGTGCAAGGCGAATATTGATCATATGAAGAATTGCACCAGCACATGGTACAGCAAAGTAAGCTTCTAAATGTCGATGATGATTCCAAGCAAATGAACCGACTTTTGTACCGTGCTTCATTCCAAGCTTCGTCAATGCATCGGCAAGTTTTCGTGTACGTTTTACGTAATCCTTATAAGGTATTCGATGCGTCATCGTAGGGCTTGTTCTTGAAATGATTTGCTTTTCTGGATAGTAGCGCTCAGCACGCTTTAAAAAACTTGTTAATAATAACGGTGTATCCATCATAATGACCAGCTCCTTTTGCAAATGAGAGTTTTCAAATGACAATGCAGCGGACAATAGCAATATTAGCTTGTGGTAATCAACCTCCTACTCTATATAGGAAATATTATACATAAAGTAGAAAAAATAAGCGATTAAAAGATTAATAGGTTTTATTTTCAACAATATAAAAATTCGGTAGTCGAAAGAAATGGAAAATCCGTATATAATGAAACTATTAAACTAAAAAGGAGAGAGCAAAATGCATTTGCAAAGCACGAAAACTTTATCAAACGGTGTAGAAATGCCACTATTAGGGCTCGGTGTTTATAAAATGACCGACCCGGATGAGACGATTCAAGCTATAACAAAAGCGCTACAAGTGGGTTATCGTGCAGTAGATACAGCGGCACTTTATTACAATGAAGCTGAAGTTGGCGAGGCGATTCGTTACTCTAATGTACCTCGTGAACAGATTTTTGTTACTACTAAAGTATGGAATAGTGACCAAGGTTACGACAATACATTGCGAGCATTTGAAACTTCGTTGAAAAAACTCGGTATGGATTATGTAGACTTATATTTAACGCACTGGCCTGTAGCGGATAAATTTACGGATACATACCGTGCGATTGAACGCTTATATGAAGAGAAATTAATTCGTGTACCAGGCGTATCAAACCATCATCAGCATCATTTGGAAGAACTCATGAAAACTGCAAATATTGCACCGATTGTGAATCAAATAGAAATCCATCCATATTTATCACAGGAAAGCTTACGTGCGTTTTGTGCGGAGCATAATATTGCTGTCACGGCATGGTCTCCACTTGGACGCGGAAGTGTACTAGAAGATAAAGACATTCAGTTAATTGGTGAAAAGTATGGAAAAACTGCAGCACAAATCGTTTTACGTTGGCACTTGCAGCATAATATTATAGCTATTCCAAAATCAGTTACACCTCACCGTATTGAAGAAAATACGCAAATTTATGATTTTGAATTAGCTGTTGAAGATATGCAGGCACTAGATGCGCTCAATCAAAATAAGCGTTTCGGCCAAAATCCAGACAATTTTCATTTTGATTTTTAATTATAAGGGGGATTAAATAATGACAATATCAACAACTATTACATTAGCAAACGGAGTAGAAATGCCACGCATCGGTTACGGCGTATTTCGTATGCGTGAACATGAAGTAGCATTTAACGGAGTAAGTGAAGCTCTTAAAGCAGGTTATCGTGCAATTGATACAGCAGCTATTTATCAAAATGAGGAAGCAGTAGGTGAAGCAATTAAAGCTTCAGGAATTGCGCGCGAGGAAATATTTATTACGACAAAAGTGTGGAACGCAGATCAAGGCTTCGATAATACTTTACGCGCATTCGAAACATCATTAAAAAAATTAGATTTAGATTATTTAGACCTATATTTAACTCATTGGCCAAAGCTAACATTAGCTGAAACATATAAAGCAATTGAACGATTATATGAAGAAAAATTAATCCGTGTACCTGGTGTATCAAACCATCACCAACATCATCTAGAGGAAGTATTTGCGGTAGCGAATGTAAAGCCAATGGTCAATCAAATAGAATGTCATCCGTCTTTATCACAAGATGCTTTACGCGCCTTTTGTGCGGACAATAATATTGCTGTAACTGCTTGGGCGCCTCTTGGTACGGGCATTGTATTCACTCACCCAGTTGTGAAAAAATTAGCTGAAAAATATAGTAAAACACCTGCACAAATTGTGTTACGTTGGCATTTAGAAATCGGTAATATTGCGATTCCAAAATCAATAACACCAGAGCGAATTGTTGATAATTTAAACGTGTATGACTTTGCACTTACAGTAGATGAAGTGACAGCAATTACTGCTTTAAATACTTTCCATCGAACTGGCGCTGACCCTGATAATTTCGACTTCTAAAAAATTATCAAACAATAGAGAATATATGATAAAATAAAATCGAATTATATATAAGGGAGGATTTTTTTCATGGCATCTGCATCACATAAAGACGCAAAAATTGCACCAGAGCGTTTAGAAGAAGCGTTATTAAAACGCGATCGTTTAATTATCGAATTATTAGTAAAAGTACTAGATGAGAAGTTAGTTATCGAGCGTCCAGTATTACGCGAACGTTTAGGAAACTTAGTACAATTATCTGACAGTGATGATGAGTTGAAAGAAACTTTATTCGCTTTAATTAACGAGCTATAACAAAAGTAAAACGACAATCGGCAGCGTGCCAATTGTCGTTTTTTATTTATTTCCCCAAATTTAGTTTTACCATGGGCGAAAAAGGTGTTCCCACGGGCGAATCTCGTGCTCCACGGGCGAAAACCGGTGTCCCACGGGCGAAAACAGTGTTTCCACGAGCGAATGGGTACTTTAGTAATGAATTACTGATCCTTCACCACGATGCTTTCATTTAAAAATGGATGCAAGAATTCAAGCTGGATTGCGTGTAATTCGTAATCGCCACTTGCTGTTTGACGTGCGTTGTACATCGTATCCCCAACGATTGGGTGACCAAGATGCGCAAGATGTACGCGAATTTGGTGTGTGCGACCTGTTTCAAGAACAAGATGCACGACGCAAGTACTTTTAAAGCGTTTGACAACTTCGTAATGTGTTACAGCGTGTTGGCCAGTTGGGGAAACAACACGTCGCGTATTATGATGACGGTCTTTACCAATTGGGGCATTTATCGTGCCGCTATCTGTGCGAATATTGCCTTGTACTTCCGCTGCATACGTTCGAATAATTGATTTCTCTTCAATCATTCGGTCAAAAATAGATTTTGCTATCGGGTGTTTTGCAATGAGTAACAAACCTTTTGTACCTTGATCAAGACGATGAACATGCTCTGCATAATGCCCGCCGTTATCGTCAATATAAGACATAACATGATTCATGCAAGTGTCTCGGTCCCATTCGTCATTTGGGTGCGTCGACATGCCTTTAGGTTTAGACACGATTAAGCAGTGCTCGTCTTCATAGCGAATATCAACATCACAATAGTCTGTTGGCACATAGCTTGAAGCGGGAATGTCATACTCAAATTTTATTATTGTCCCAGCTTTTAATGGATCTTTCCATAAAACAGGTGTGCCATCCTCAAGTGTGATTGCTTTTGCCATACGTAGCTCATGGACGATTTTTTTACCAAGACGCCATTTATCACGTAGTAATTCCTCTACAGTTTGTCCGTCTTGTACGATTGTGTAATGAAACATGTAATTTCCTCCAAAAAATAATCGTGCCCGTTATAGTCGAGCACGATTACATAATTATTCTAAGTTAAGGCTTTCGAAAAATTCACGAATTGACTTTTTGTCGAAGTCCCCTACTAAACGCGTTACTTCTTTTCCATCATTAAAGTAAATTAATGTTGGAGTTGCTTCTAAATTATATTTTTGCCATTGATCTGGATATTCTAATACATTCATCTGATCAATATGAATACCTAGCTTTTTGGCAATGGGCATTAATTTAGGTGTCATCTGCATACAGTATCCGCATTCAGGGCTAAATAAATACGCAAAAACGGGCTCACCAGAAGCAATTTTCGCCTCTAAAGGCTCAGGTAAAATAATATTTTGATAGTTTTTATTGCCTAATAAGTCGATAGTGGATTGTCGTAATTCGTCCTTATCATAAGGGTTTTTCTTTAATTTATCACTGTTTGACATGTTTGTTAATACAATAATTGCAACAAATAATGCAACGACAACTCCACCAATAATAGCAAGCTTCTTCAAATTATTTTTCCTCCTTTAATACTTTCATCATATAAAAGCTTAAGGCAGCTATGATGATAAATGCTGTTAATGCTAAAAACGGAATCGTAATAAAGCCGAGCCAGTTAATATATTGCCCTGTGCAAGGTACTAGTCCACATGCTGGTGCGGAGTCAGTTAAAAAGTCTAGCTTTTGAATTCCATAATGATACAAAGAAATACTGCCACCAATGATAGCAAATACAGCTGTTGTAATTGCTATGCGTGCATTTTTTTGTATGTAAGCAATAGTTGTCATAATAACGATTGGATACATTAAAATACGTTGATACCAGCACATTTCACATGGTTCATAGCCTCTAATTTCTGAGAAGTACAATGACCCAAATGTAGCAACGAGTGATACAACCCAGATGCTAAGTAAGCTATTTTCCAGTTTTTTATTCATACGCGCCTCTCCTGCATAAAAATATTTGCCGTTTAATTGATTATAGATAAAACAGAAATAGAAGTAAATTATTAAGATTTGTTGGTAAACATATATTATTATGGAGTATTTTAAACTTTTTAGAAGGAGGAACTTATGAGCGAGCAATTAGACATGTCACAATTTGAAAAACCGATGATTATTCGAGAAATGCAAATGGAGGACATCGATGAAATTTTGGAAATACAGCGTGTATCTTTTCCTGGAATGATACCTTGGGAGAGGGCTCATTTGCATAGTCATTTATCCATTTTTCCAGAAGGACAAATCGTTGCTGAACTCGATGGTAAAGTTATTGGTTCATGCTCGAGTTTGCGTATAAATTTTGATGAATACGATGATCGTCATACGTGGAACGATATTACTGATAACGGATTTATTACAAATCATGATCCGGATGGCTACAATTTATACGGTATTGAAGTGATGGTACACCCAAATTATCGACGTATGAAAGTGGGACAAAGGTTGTATGAGGCGCGGAAAGATTTGGCACGTAGCCTTAATTTAAAGTCAATAATTATTGGTGGACGTATTCCAAATTACCATATCCACGCTAGTGAAATGTCACCTCGTGAATATGTCGATGCGGTTAGCCGTCATAAAATTTATGATCCGGTATTAACATTCCAGATGATGAATGGTTTTATTTTAATGAGGATTAACCCAAATTATTTAACCGATGATGTCGCATCTGGTAAGTACGCAACATTAATGGAGTGGAATAATGTCGACTATAAGCCATTATCAAAGCGCCATTTTAAAACGAGTTATCCAGTACGTATTTGTGTCGTACAATATATGATGCGTAAAATTAGCTCATTTGAAGATTTTGCACAGCAATGCGAATACTTTGTGGATGTTAGTTCGGATGCGGGCTCTGATTTTGTTGTATTCCCAGAAATTTTCACAACGCAACTCATGTCATTCTTGCATGAAAAATCACCATCACAAGCTATACGCAAGCTCACAGAATTTACACCGCAATATATTGAAATGTTTACGAATTTAGCTGTGCGTTACAATGTCAATATTATTGGTGGCTCGCATTTTGTGAAGGAAGACGATGAGGAAATTTATAATATTGCCTATTTATTTAGACGGGATGGTACGATTGAAAAGCAATATAAAATTCATATAACACCGAATGAGCGCAAATGGTGGGGGATTAGCAGCGGCGATGTCATTGAAGTTTTTGATACGGATTGCGGTAAAATTGCAATCCAAATATGCTATGATATTGAGTTTCCAGAAATGGCGCGCATTGCAACAGATATGGGCGCGAATATTATTTTTACTCCGTTTTGTACAGAGGATAGGCAAGGCTATCTTCGCGTGCGTTATTGTGCACAGGCTCGCGCGGTTGAAAATCAAATTTACACAGTTATTTCAGGCACAGTGGGCAATTTACCTGAGACGGAAAATATGGATATTCAGTACGCGCAATCTGGTATTTTTGCACCGAGTGATTTTGAATTCGCCCGTGACGGCATTGTTGGGGAAACGAATCCCAATTTAGAAATGGTATTAATCGGTGATGTTGATTTAGAAATTTTACGTCGCCAACGCCAGGACGGTACGGTGAAGCATTTAAAAGACCGCCGACATGATGTGTATCGTGTGGATTATTTAAAATAACAGGAAAAGCTACCGTAAAAGAAGTTTCCTTTACGGTAGCTTTTTCATGTTAAAAATCATTTTGAATATTTAAAGTAAAGTGTAAATCTGCTTCTAAATGTTTACGCATTAGTTCACTAGCTAATTTTCCATCATGGGCGGCAATAGCATTATAAATTTCTTCATGCTCATCAATTAATAGAGGACGTTTGTTGATTACAACGGCGCGACTAAAAATATAAATGATAGATTTCATTTTATCTACTTCAGCAATCATAATTGGATTACGACTTTCTTGTACAATTAAATCATGAAACTGTTTATTAGCAACAACAGTTCCATTTACATCACCATTTCTAGCATCACTAATAGATTGTTTTAACTTTGTTAAATTCTCTTGAATCATATTTGCAGCAGCTTTTTTTGCAGCATAGCATTCTATTAAAGTACGCATTTCAAATATGTGCATTAAATCTAGCTTAGTTGGTTTATAAACACGTTTATTTTTAATAAGACCTTCTTGCTCTAAACGTCGAATCGCTTCACGGATTGGTGTACGACTTACCCCGATTTCTTCAGCTAATCGTTCTTCAACTAGTTTAGTTTCTCCAGCAAGTTGACCTGATAATATTTGGTCTCGAATAGTCTCATATGCTAGTAATTGAGCATTTGGATTGGATAATTGCATAAAAAATCCCCCAGGTAACCGTTATATTTTTCTATTTTTTCTATTATACATTAACTCTAAAAAATACATTGTATACATTTTTACTAAAATTGTATACAATGCGAAATGTTCAGTATATAATACATTAGATTTTAATTTTTGAAAACGATTTCATCAGGAGGAAAACAAGTTATGAAAGTAGGATTTGTAGGTCTTGGTATTATGGGAAAGCCTATGGTGCAAAATTTAATAAACGGTAAAGTAGACGTTACTGTTTTTGATATTAATAAAGAAATTGTAAATCAACTAGTTGTATTAGGGGCTAAGCCAGCAACAAGTTTGCAAGATATAGCGATAAATAATGACGCAATTATTTTAATGTTACCAAATGCGGCAATCGTAAAATCAGTTTTATTTAATGAAGATGGTATAGCTAATTTTTGCAAGCCAAATACAATCATCGTTGATATGAGTTCATTGTCTCCAGTTGATACGAAAGAAATTAATGAAAAATTATCGAGTAAACAACTACAATATTTAGATGCTCCGGTGAGCGGAGGAGAGCCAAAAGCAATCGATGGGACATTATCGGTTATGGTAGGTGGTTCCGAACAAGCGTTAGAAAAAGTAAAACCTATATTGCAAAAACTAGCTGCAGATATTACTTATGTAGGTGAATCTGGAAGTGGATCGGTAACTAAACTAGCAAATCAAATACTAGTAAACGTGACAATCGCCGCTTTATCAGAAGCTGCAGTTCTTGCTTCTAAATCAGGTGTAGATTTAAACAAATTATACCCAGCTATACGTAATGGATTAGCGGGTAGTGCAGTACTTGATGCAAAATTACCATTAATGATAGACCGTAATTTTGTTGCCGGAGGGCGCATCGATATAAATTTAAAAGATTTATTAAATGTTGAACAGACTGGTCGTGCATTAGAAGTACCAATGCCGTTAACATCAAATGTAATAGCGATGTTCCAGGCTTTAAAAGCAGATGGTAAAGTAGCAGATGACCATGGTGGAATCATTCAATATTATGAAAAACTTGCTAATTATGAAGTGCCAAAAGGAGGCAAATAAATTGATGTCAGTAGAAGATAGAATTCAGTTGCTACCTGAATATGATGAAAAACTATCTACACTATGGGGACAAGTTAGACCAACCTTCACCTCAAAAATTATTGTCCTTGACGATGATCCAACTGGTGTTCAAACTGTCCACGGAGTTCCAGTTTTCACTAATTGGGAAGAGCAGTCCATCGAGGAGATTTTTGATGAAGATAGACAGCTTGTTTTCATCTTAACAAATTCTCGTGCTTTTTCGAAAAAGCATACAGAAGAAGTGCACACAGTTATTGCTGAGCGCATTTCGAAAGTAGCGCAACAACGTGGGCAATCTTTTTTATTAATTAGCCGTAGTGACTCAACATTGCGTGGACATTATCCTTTGGAAACAGAAGTGTTGAAAAATACTATTGAGAAAAATAGTGCTAGTCGTATTGATGGTGAAATTATTATTCCTTTCTTTAAAGAAGGGGGTCGCCTAACGATTGATGATGTTCATTATGTGCTACAAAATAATCGTTATGTGCCTGCTGCCGAGACAGAATTTGCATTAGACCGTATGTTTAGTTTTTCGCACAGTAATTTAAAACAGTATGTCGAAGAAAAAACAGCAGGGCAGTATAGTGCGGATCAAGTTGTTTCGATTTCATTAGATGAATTACGTGCACTCAATATTGAAGCAATCAAAGAAAAGTTGATGCAAGTAACAGATTTTAGGAAAGTTATAGTAAATGCGTATACAGAAGAGGACTTAAAAGTCTTTAGTATAGCACTAATCGAAGTAATGAAGAGTGGTAAAAGTTTCATATTCCGTACAGCAGCTTCATTTACAAAAGTAATCGGTAACATTTCATCAAAGCCACTTTTACCAAGAGAACAATTAGTTAACGCGTCATCTGAAAACGGTGGGTTAATTGTGATTGGCTCACATGTGAAAAAAACTACAGAGCAATTAACATATTTACAACAATTAAAAGATGTAAAATTTATCGAATTTCATTGTGCGCTTGTTTCTGAAAAAGCTGCATTTGAAGCGGAGATTAAACAAATTCAGCAACAAATAAATGATTCAATTGCGGTTGGACAAAGTGTTTGTGTCTTTACAAGTAGAGAATTACTAAAGCTCCCTAATGCAAGTCGGGAAGCAGAGTTAGCTATGTCAGTGGAAATTTCTAATGCAGTAACAAGCTTTGTTAGAAATTGTCGTCCACAACCTCGTTTTGTTATTGCAAAAGGCGGGATTACGTCAAGTGATGTTGGCACAAATGGGTTAGGTGTGAAGAAAGCTGAAGTATTAGGACAAGTTGCTCCAGGAGTACCAGTATGGCTTACAGATGCAGTAAGTATTTTCCCAAACATGCCTTACATTATTTTTCCGGGAAATGTGGGAGAGCCCGATACATTAAAAACAGTAGTAGAAAGATTAATCTAAGGAGGATTGAGAAATGGTCACAGGGAATATGTTGTTATTAATTTTTATAGCTTCATTAATATTATTATTTATTTTAATTTTGAAATTTAATGTAGAGCCATTTATTTCATTAATTGCCGTATCCATAGTAGCTGCAATTTTTATTGGATTCCCGATTAAAGAAATACCAGGTATTATTACAACCGGTTTCGGTAATACATTAACTGGTGTTGGTATATTAATTGGTTTAGGTGTAATTTTCGGTAGTTTACTAGGTGCATCAGGCGCAATTGAAAAAATTGCTGAAGCAGTATTAAAAGGATTCGGAGTGAAAAAATCTGCTGCTGGACTTTCTTTAACAGGGGTTATTGTATCAATTCCAGTATTTTTTGATGCAGCGTTTGTTATTTTAAGCGGGCTAATTAAAAGTCTTTCTCGCAAAACGGGTATTTCAGTTATTACATTTGTTACGGCTTTAGGGCTTGGATTAATCGTATCGCATAGTATGATTCCGCCAACACCAGGACCGTTAGTTGTTGCTGAAAATACAGGCTCTGATTTAGGATTGTTTATTATTTACGCAATCATTTGTGCAATTCCGGCAACGTTAATTGGTGGCTATATATACGGCTCATTTATTGGGAAGAAGATTCAACGATTTGTCGATGAAAAAGAAGTAGCTGCAGACAATAGTGAGGTAACGGCGAGTAATCGTAAAGAAATATCTACTAGTCTATCGTTTGGAATACTAGCATTACCGATTGTTTTAATTTTATTCAATACTGTATCTTCATTATGGCTAGAGGAAGGTACTTTGCGTACAATTTTAAGCTTTATTGGGGATAAAAACATTGCGTTATTTATTTCTGTAATTGTTGCTTTAATTATACTTCGCCCATATATTAATGTACCGTATACTCAATTATATGAAGAGGCGTTAAACTCGGCTGGTATGATTATTTTAGTAACAGGTGCTGGTGGAGCATTCGGTGCTGTTATTAATAAATCGGGTATTGGTGATTATTTAATTGATACAATGATTGGTTTAAGTATACCGGTTTTATTATTAGCATTCTTATTCTCACAACTTTTGCGTGCATCGCTAGGTTCTTCAACAGTAGCACTAGTGACAACTTCTTCGATTATGGGCCCTATGGTTATGGAACTTGGCACTTCTCCTATTTTACTTGGATTAGCAATCTGTGCAGGAGCGATTGGCCTATCATTACCAAATGACTCAGGATTCTGGGTAGTTAACCGTTTTGGTAAATTAACGATTCCAGAAACGATAAAAGCATGGTCAATTGGTGGGTTCGTTGCTGGATTAAGTGCGTTAGCAATGGTTTATATTTTAAGTCTATTCTCTGGTGTCTTACCGGGATTATAAATCGAAAATAAAAGCTGTCCTAAAGTTCATTCTTGAATGAACTTTGATGGACAGCTTTTTTTTCATTCAAAAGTATGAGCCCTGACAGCATGCATTGAGCTACTATTCAGTGATATGATTATAGAAAGGAAATAGAGGTGTGCTATGAGTTTAGATCATTCTAATATAACGATATTAAAAGAAATCGCAGAACTCTTAAACGAAGAAACAGAAATGATTCCGATGCTAAAAGGAGCATTATGCAAATTTTTAAACGGTACTAAATTTGATACAGGATGGATTTTTTTTATCGATGAGAAAGGAAAATCCAAATTAGTCGTACATGAAAATTTACCAGAGGCGTTAGAAGTAAATGAATGTGAGCATTTAAAAAAAGGTGGATGCTGGTGCGTATCTCGTTTTCGCAATAATGAACTAGATAAAGCATCAAACATTATTGAATGTCAGCGAATTGAAAGTGCGATTGAGGCGAATGACGGCGATACTGAGGGTATTACCCATCATGCAACAGTACCACTGCAATCTGGGCAAGAGCGGTTCGGTATACTAAATGTTGCATCAAAAAATACAGTGCGCTTTTCGGAAGAAGAATTAGATTTACTAGAATCAGTTGCATTTCAAATGGGTTCAGCAATAAAGCGAATTTATTTAACAAATGAACAGCAGGAAATTGCTCTTGTTCAGGAGAGAAATCGCTTAGCAAGGGATTTGCATGATTCAGTAAACCAGCTATTATTTTCCGTTACTTTAACATCAAGAGCAGGCATTGAAATGAGCGAGCAGCCTGAAATTAAAGAGACGTTTAAAGAAATTCAACAGTTAACGCAAGAAGCATTGACAGAAATGCGTGCACTAATTTGGCAGTTGCGTCCTAAAGGTTTAGAAAGTGGACTTATCGAAGCGATTAAAGTGTATGCTGAGATGCTTGGCTTGAAACTAGTAGTCAATGTATCAGGGGTTATTCAATTGCCTTCTCGGGTAGAGGAAACCCTTTTCCGTATTGCACAGGAAGGTTTAAATAATATTCGCCGCCATGCTGGTGTGAAAGATGCAGAGCTATACGTAACCGTGACATCAACAGATATATTGCTCGTCATAAAAGATAATGGTCGCGGCTTTATTGTAGATGCAGATATTGAAATTCCATCGCTTGGCTTGCAGTCAATAAAAGATAGAGCACATGCAATTGGCGGTACAGCTGATTGGGTGAGTGAAATTGGCAAAGGGACGGAGCTGCTTATCCGACTGCCATATTAAGGGGGAAACATGATGATACGTGTATTAATTGCAGATGATCACCACGTTGTAAGACGAGGACTTTTATTTTTTTTAAAAACACAAAAAGATATTGAGGTTGTTGGGGAAGCCAAAAATGGTATAGAAGCAGTCGAACTAGTTGAAACATTAAGACCTGATATTGTACTGATGGATTTAGTTATGCCGGAAATGGACGGCATTCAAGCGACAAAACGAATAAAAATGCGATGGCCGGAAGTTTATGTTTTAATGCTAACTAGTTTTTCTGATAAAGATCACGTATTGCCTGCAATTGAAGCAGGGGCATCGGGCTATCAATTAAAAGATATTGAACCAGATGAATTAGTGAACTCGATTCGACAAATTATGCGTGGTGAAAATACAATTCATCCTGAAGCAACGACTCAGCTTGAAGAGGGCTTGCGTGAGGAGGAAAATAAACCGCATGTTCAAAATCCATTAACTCCACGTGAGCAGGACGTATTAGCAGAACTGACAAAGGGGAAAAGCAATCGAGAAATAGCATCCTCACTTTTCGTTACAGAAAAAACAGTCAAGACGCATATTTCAAATTTATTTACGAAATTACAAGTGCAAGATCGTACACAGGCCGCTCTTTATGCAGTGAAGCATGGGTTAACTGAAGGAAGTGGGCAATGATGAAAAAGAGCTGTTCCAAAAGTGAGTGAAAAACTACTTTTGGAACAGCTTTTAATGTTGGGGTTTTTGAAATTTAATACAGTTTTTCTAGAAGTGTATTCCTACTCAATAGGTGCAACATTCTCATTTGGTTCTATATGGACGAGTACGACGCAATATGGGTTGAAGCGCTTAATGGTTGCTTCAATTTTTTCAGTAATTTGATGACTTTCCCATACATTTAAATATGGATTGACAGTTACGGTTACATCTACAAACGACATATTACCATGCGTACGTCCTTTAAAATCAACTAGTTCGACTACTTCATCGACATTGCTAATTAGCTTACGTAGCGTTTCAGTTTCCTCGGCATCAAAGCCATCAGTTAGCGTGTGTACAGATTCCCAGAAAATCTCAATACCTGTTTTAATAATAATAATACCGACGATGACGGCAGTAATGACGTCAATAATAGGGAAGCCTAATATCGCAGCACCAATCCCGACTGTAGTCCCAATACTAACGATTGCATCTGAACGATTATCATAAGCGGCAGCTTTAACGGCAGTGCTTTTAATTTTATTGGCAAGTGCCAAATTATAGCGATATACAACATACATGACAGCTGCACTAAATAAGGCGACAGCCGCTGTTAGTATAGATGGCGCTTCGTGAGTGGGATTCAACAAGTTTCCGAATGAAGATAAAAGTACTTGTAAGCCGACTGAAATCATAATAAATGCAGCGATTAGGGATGCTATTGTCTCTGCTCGTAAATGACCGTATTGATGGTTGTCATCTGCTGGTTTTTGTGAAATACGAAGTCCAACAAGAACCGCGATAGAGGCAATGATATCTGTTGTATTATTTAACCCATCAGCTTTTAAAGCTGCAGAATTACCAAAATAGCCTACGCCAAGCTTCATCGCACTAAGAAAAAGATAAGTTCCAATGGAGAGCCAAGCACCTTTTTCCCCCGCTCGTAAATTTGTATATAGTTCCACAATGTTTCCCCCTAGAAAAACTTTTAGACATGATAAAACGACCCTCTAACAAAGTAGAGAGTCGCTTTTAAGCTGAAAGTTATTTAATTTCTTCTACTAGATCCACTACTGTTGCAGCTTCTTCAAGTTTTGTAATTTCGATATATAAAATATGGTGACCGTCTAGTTCTTTTAATTTAAATTCATAACCATGTGATTCGAATGTGTCACCTTCAACGGCATCAAAGTGTTGTGTCATGAACCAACCGCCGATTGTATCGATATCTTCATCTTCAATTTCAATGCCTAAAATATCGTTTACATTTTCTAGTAACATTTTTGCATCGACAATGAAATGACCTTCACTAATTTCTTGTAGTTCAGGAATTTCATCTTCGTCAAATTCGTCTTGAATGTCCCCAACGATTTCTTCGATAATGTCCTCAATTGTTACTAACCCAGATGTACCGCCGTATTCATCCATTAAAATGGCCATGTGAATGCGTTCTTGCTGGATTTTTAGTAGTAAGTCGCTAATCGGTATTGTTTCAATAACTCGAATAACAGGTTGCATATATTCTTCAACGGTTTTATCACCGTTTTCAGGATTTTTAATGTAAGCAGTTAATAAGTGTTTCATGTTTACTAAACCAATGACATGGTCTTTATCGCCATCTGTAATAGGATAACGAGTGTATTGTTCAACACCCATTAACTCAAATACTTCACGTAGCGTTTGATCTTTTTCAATACTTGTAATTTCAGTGCGTGGTACCATAATCTCCTTCGCAATTCGGTCAGAGAATTCGAAAATACTATTTACGTATTCGTATTCAGAGTGGTTAATTTCTCCACCTTTAAAGCTGTCCGATAAAATCATACGAAGCTCTTCTTCAGAGTGTGCCACTTCAGATTCAGAAATCATTTTTAAACCGAAAAGACCTGCTAATGCACGAGCCGAGCCATTGAGAGCGCGGATTATTGGATACATAATATTATGGAATAATAATAATGGGCCTGATAAGTTTAATGTAACTGTCTCTGCTTTTTGAATGGCAAGAGTTTTCGGTGCTAATTCCCCTACGACAACATGTAAAAACGTTACGATTGAGAAGGCAACAATGAATGAAAGAATAGATGTTACTCGACCGTCTAAGCCCAAAAATTCAAATAATGGATGAAGCAACAGCGCGAATGTCGGCTCTCCTAACCAACCTAAACCAAGGGCAGTAATTGTAATACCTAATTGGCAAGCTGATAAATACTCATCTAAATTTGAAATGACTTTTTTTGCTCTCATAGCCTTTTTGTTTCCATCGGCTACTAATTGATCAATTCGAGTAGTTCTTACTTTTACTATTGCAAACTCAGTTGCAACGAAGAATGCCGTAGCGGCAATCAAGACAGCAAATGCTGCCAGCTTAATGGTTAGCTCAACGCCTATGTCTACGTCCAAATAAATTCTTTATTTACGACCCAAATGAGGGGGGCAAATAAAGAGTACACCTCCTATGATGAAAAAATTTTGATATTAATATCATAAAATATTTCGCAGTAAAAAACAAATTTTGTAACCGCTTTTTTGTCTTGTAAAAAATCTTTCCCATATATTTTGTTGAAAATTCTTGTATATATTAGTGTAACGTTTTGTACAGCAGAATATTTCGTGTAACAAATTTAATTTTCTAAATATATTGACAGAAGAAAATTTTGTATGCTAATCTTGAGGGGCACTAAATAATTTTTGGAAATGGAGGTAAAGATTATGATGATTCAATTAAAAAATACGCCAGCAATAAAAAAACATTGTAATCCTTGCCTGTAATGACTTTTCCTTTTATTATTTGCTTGAATGCGCATAATGAACGGATGGTGCAGGTATTAATACCTGTATCTTTTTTTTAGGCATTTATCCTAATGAAAAGGGGGTAAATGTCTTTTTTTATGCCTTCAATGTGCAAAAAAAGATGAAGGAGGACATAAAATGTTCAATCGATTACAAGTGAAAATTTTAAAAAGGGAGTCTCTAGAAAGTGGATAGCGGGACTACATTGTGAAAGAAGGTTAAATTATGTTTGATGTATTAATAAAATTAAAATGGTTTTTCAAAGCACATTGGAAGAGATATACAGTAGCGATTGTGTTACTAATTTTTGCAAGTTTTATAGAGGTTCTACCTCCACAAATACTTGGGCAGGCAATTGACCAAATGACTTCTGGTGAAATTACGCCAAGCATTCTGCGCAATTATTTATTGGGAATGGCTATAATCATTGTTTTTAGTTATTTAATGAATTTTGTTTGGCAATATCAGCTCTTTGGTGGGGCGATTACGCTAGAACGTATTTTAAGAAAACGCCTCATGCATCAGTTTTTGAAAATGACGCCTACATTTTACGAAAAAAATCGTACTGGTGACTTAATGGCAAGGGCGACGAATGATTTGAATGCGGTATCGTTAACAGCTGGCTTCGGTATTATGACATTGATCGATTCGACAGCGTATATGGCTGCAATCATTCTAGCAATGGGCTTCTTTATTTCATGGAAGCTAACGTTTTTTGCTATGCTACCAGTTCCAATAATGGCAATTCTAATACAATATTTAGGGAAGATTGTGCATGATCGTTATATGATAGCACAAGAAGCATTCGGTGAATTAAATGACGATGTGCTTGAATCTGTAGCAGGTGTACGTGTTATTCGTGCATATGTGCAAGAAACAAAAGATGAAAAAAGTTTTGCAAATAAAAGTGAAGATGTGTTCAAAAAAAATATTCACGTTGCAAAAATAAACGCATTATTCGGTCCGATAACGAAAGCAGGTACAGCAATTTGTTATGTAGTTGCACTCGGTTACGGTGCTGTGCTCGTCTCTAATGGTGAGCTATCTGTCGGGCAACTTGTTACGTTTAACGTTTATTTAGGATTAGCGGTTTGGCCGATGTTTGCGATTGGTGAGTTAATCAACGTTATGCAGCAAGGAAGTGCTTCACTTGACCGCGTACAGGAAACGCTTGATTACGAAGCGGACGTAAAAAACCCGGCGCATGCAACTGCACTAGAAACACCGACATCAATTGGTTTTAATGAGTTCACATTCCAATATCCATTGTCACAGGTAAAAAATTTACAGCAAATTTCTATCGCTCTACAAAAAGGGCAGACGCTTGGTATTGTAGGGAAAACAGGTGCTGGTAAAACAACATTTGTAAAGCAATTGTTAATGGAATATCCGCTTGGTGATGGACAATTAACGATTGGTGAAATCGATTTAGCAAAGCAAACGAAAGAACAAGTACTTGATTGGATAGGGTATGTGCCACAAGATCACGTCCTGTTCTCACGTACTATTCGTGAAAATATTTTATTTGGTAAAGAGGATGCTACAAAGGCACAAATTGCAGAGGCGATTCGACTTGCGCATTTTGAACAAGATTTAGAAAATCTACCGATGGGAATAGAGACACTCGTAGGTGAAAAAGGGGTCTCATTATCTGGTGGTCAAAAACAACGCGTATCGATTGCCCGTGCACTCATAAAAAATCCTGAAATATTAATTTTAGATGATTCACTATCAGCTGTTGATGCAAAAACAGAAGCCAAAATTATAGAAAATATACAAAATGAACGTAGTGGAAAAACGACAATTATTACGACACACCGTTTATCAGGTGTTCAGCACGCAAATCAAATTATCGTTCTAGACGATGGACTTATTGTAGAGCAAGGTACACATGAAGAGCTTCTCGCACAAAATGGTTGGTACAAAGAGCAATTTGATCGCCAGCAACTAGAGGGGGGATCTGAATGAGTACAGGTAAACGCTTATACTTATACGCATTAAAATTTAAAAAGCCGATATTAATCGGACTCACACTTTTAACAATTGCAGTATTTACGGAGTTAGCAGGTCCGTTTATAGCGAAACATATTATTGATAATTACATGACACCTGGTTTACTTGAAGTAAAGCCGCTAACATGGCTATTAATTGTATTTTTTACATTATCGATAGCAACAGCTATACTACGCTACTTTATGTATATTTATTTACAAATTGGAGCCAACCGTGTCGTACAAAAATTACGCCAAGATGTATTCGGTCACATACAGACCCTACCTATTCATTACTTTGACAATTTACCAGCCGGAAAAGTAGTAGCGCGTGTGACGAATGATACGGAAGCGATTCGTAATTTATATGTGCAAGTATTATCAGTATTTGCAACAAGCATTATTTCCATTGCAGGGGTTTATATTGCTTTATTTATTTTAGATGTAAAAATTGGGCTTATTTCACTTATTGTTATTCCGCTTGTATACGGTTGGATGATTGGCTATCGTAAATTTGCGGCAGCATACAATCATGTGATTCGAACAAAAATTGCCGATATTAATGCGATGATCAATGAATCGATTAATGGTATGACGATTATTCAAGCGTTCCGTCGTGAGGGGCAAATGAAAAAAGAGTTTGCTGAAATGAATGACGAGCATTATGAATATAATCGTAAGCTATTATTTTTGGATTCTGCGACTTCGTTTAACTTAGTAAACGTACTTCGTATTTTAATGTTTATGGTGTTTATTTATTACTTTGGAACACAATCTATGACAACGACAGATGCTATTACAGCAGGGACACTTTATGCGCTTGTAGATTATATTACACGCTTATTTAACCCAATCGTGAACTTTGTAAACCAGTTTTCACAGCTTGAACGTTCATTAGTAGCGGGGTCTCGTGTGTTTGAGCTACTTGATCAACCAGGAGAGCCAGTTAGCGATGACCGTATTAAACGCTATGAAGGGAATGTTGAGTTTAAAGATGTATCCTTCGCCTATAAAGATAATGAATACGTACTGAAAAACTTAAACTTCGAGGCGAAAAAAGGAGAGACGGTAGCACTTGTTGGGCATACAGGATCAGGTAAAAGCTCAATCATGAACTTATTGTTCCGTTTCTATGATCCGCAAAAAGGGCGTATTTATATTGACGGGCAAGATATTACGAGCTTACCGCGCCAGTCAATTCGTGATCATATGGGGATTGTATTGCAAGATCCTTATTTATTTACAGGCACGATTGCTTCAAATGTTAGTTTAAATGATGAGCGGATTACTCGCGAAACAGTTGAAAAAGCGCTAGCTGCTGTAGGCGGCGAACGAGTGCTTGCTAATCTTGAAAAAGGTATTGATGAGCCTGTTATTGAAAAAGGGAGCACGCTATCTTCGGGGCAACGTCAATTAATTTCATTTGCGCGCGCACTAGCCTTTAACCCAGCGATTTTAATATTGGATGAAGCAACGTCCAATATTGATACAGAAACAGAAGAAATTATCCAGCATGCGATGGATGTCTTGAAACAAGGACGTACAACATTTATTATCGCCCATCGTTTATCGACGATTAAAAACGCGGATCGTATTTTAGTATTAGACCGCGGTGAAATTGTTGAACAAGGTACGCATGATGAACTATTAGCGTTAGGTGGTCGCTATGACACGATGTACCAACTACAAGCTAACTCACTGAATGTATAATATGTACTTAACTGCTAAAAGCGATAATTCGTCTTTTAGCAGTTTTTTTATGAGTGATATCGAAATATATTCAATGGACGCTTCTTGATGTTCAGTTTCAACTTCTACACAAGAACTCCCTAGAATTAAGCGGTTTTTTTTAACCTCGAGAGGATTATTAAGCATATGGTCAATAGAATTCAAAATAAGGTCAATAGAATTCAAAATTTGGTCAATAGAATCCAAAATAAGGTCAATAGAATCCAAAATAAGGTCAATAGAATCCAAAATAAGGTCAATAGAATTCAAAATATGGTCAATAGCAGGAAGCCCTAGCGACGAAGCTGCTCGCCCCCACCCAGTAAAGGACCCGCCGAAACGGAAACTATTGCATAAGTTCATTTTTGGACTTTATCAATGCCTTCGAAAATGCTAGTGAGTTTTTTAATAGAAGAGGTTGCTTAATTACTACGAAAAACTTATATTTAGAGTAACGAAATAAATATTTGTGAAAGTGATGTGCAAGTTTTGTCTAAATGGCTCCTAGAATGGGTAAAAAATTTGAAAGCATTTAATCGAAATATACGATTATTTATATTTGCAAATGTGCTCATTCAAACAGGAATGGGCGTTTTTAGTGTGATGTACAATTTATATATTCGGGAGCTAGGATTGCCGGAAACTGTAAATGGTAGCGTTATTTCTATTACATCACTTGCAACAGCAATAATGCTTGTTCCTGCTGGAATATTAAGTGATAAGCTTGGGCGTAAATGGGTATTAATAGTAGGTACATCATTAACGGCTATTATGTTACTAGGCCGAAGTTTAGTTATGACTGAACAACCGATGCTCATTTTTGCATTTGCAATGGGGATTGTTTGAGCATTGGCACAAGTGTCGGGCGTACCGTTTTTAGCGGAAAACTCCAAACCAAGTGAGCGTATGCATTTATTTAGTATCCACTTTGCACTTGTAACGGTTTCAAATGTTGTAGGTAGCTTACTCGGTGGCGTTATTGCAGATTGCTTGCAGTGGCTATTAAAAATGGGTGAGGTAAAGAGCATCCAAATAGCACTTATCATCGGCATTGCTATATTTTTCTTCGGCTTATTCCCGTTATTTAAATTAAAATCTACTTCTCCAATACAGAAAGTTGAAGAGGTAAAAGGGATAAAACCTGTTAAAACGAAAGAAGCAAGCTTTAATTTTAATTTTAAGATGATCGTACTTTTCGGTATTGCGAATTTGCTAATTGGTACAGGATCAGGACTCGTTATTCCATATTTAAATTTATACTTTGCAAATCGTTTTGACGCATCGAATTCCTATATTGGACTTATACTCGCACTTGGCTCAGCTATGACTGCCGTTGCGATGCTTATCGGTCCGATACTTGTAAAGCGAGTCGGCAAAGTGCGTGCACTAGTTATTTTTCAGCTAATGTCGATTCCGTTTCTATTTTTAACAGCCTTTACAAATTCAATATTTTTCGCGTCACTTGGCTTTTTACTACGCCAAGCATTGATGAATGCAGGAAACCCAATTCAGAGTGCAATTGCGATGGATGTAGTAGACGATAAATATAAAGGGCTAGCAAACTCGGTAAATCAAACTGTCTTTAATATCGGTTGGGCAACGATGGGCTTACCAGCAGCTTGGCTCGTTACAACATTCGGTTCGTATTGGGGCTATGCGTACGCCTTTTCGATTACCGGCTGCTTATATTTAATTGCCTCCACTTTTTTCTATATCGTGTTTGGACGCAAGTTTGTATTAAAGGAAGAGGCGACTTCATAACGAAGCCGCCTTTTTCTTTAAATTATAGTGAAGTATTTGCGTTGCTAATAATTATTCATATACATGAAATAGCATAAGTTCATGAATCATTTTTTCGACGTTTGCAATATCCTCACTGGCAGGTGCCCCACCAATAAACTTAATGCCCCCATCTTTCTTGTATTCTGCTTCATAACGCTTTTGTTTATAGAAAAAAGATAATGCCCAGCCAGGCAATTGAGTATTTTCGTATAACGGCTTAAAACTAAAATGTTGAATCATATGAAACATACCTCCCCATTCAATCGTACTAAATAGAGGGTGTGTTATGCAATTGAAAAAAGGTGGATATGTAAGTAGCAGTGGTATAATAAAGAAATTCAAAATAGAAATGAGAGGATTCCATGGATAGTTTATTTGGACTATTAGTATTGCTAGCAGGGGTCGGTGCCATTGTTGGTGCGGCCACTAACTATATGGCAATTAAAATGCTATTTCGACCGTACAAGCCAATCTACTTTATGCGCTGGAGGTTACCGTTAACACCGGGGCTAATTCCGAAACGTCGTGATGTATTAGCTGTGCAATTAGGAAAAACCGTATCTGAATATTTATTAACACCAGACACGATTAAAAAGAAATTTTTATCAGAAGATATACGTAAAAATATATTAGCTTTTGCTCAAAAGAAAGTAACGGAAGAAGTCTTTACTGCTAATAAAACAATTAAAGATTGGCTAGATTTAGCTGGATTTAGCCATTTACCTCAAACAGTAGAGGGAAAATTGGACGTACTCATTTACAATCAATTGGAGTCTATGAAGCATGTGCTATCAACGAAAACGATTCAAGAATTACTACCACAAGACTTGGAGTTAGTGCTTGATCAAAAAGTAGACGAGGCAGTTGCACAAATATTGAAAAAGGGTGAAGATTACTTCCTATCTCAAGAAGGTACAAGAACAATCAAAAATATGATTGATGACTTTTTAAATACAAAAGGATCACTTGGTGGCATGTTACAAATGCTTATGGGAGATTCAATGTCTTTTGTTGAAAAAGTACAGCGTGAACTCGTGAAGTTTTTACAAGCACCAGGAACTACTGCGTTATTACAACGGATTTTTTCAGCAGAATGGGAAAAAATCAAACAACGTCCTGCGATGGACTTTATGAAAGATGTAAACTTTGATACGATTGGAAGAACAATTCAAGATTATGCAAAGGAACAGTTAGCGATTGATTCACGTTTAGATAAAACGATTTCCGATTATTGGCCACAAGGAGAAGCTTGGGCAAATGACGAGCTACTACCCAAAATGATGGATAAAGTATTTCAAGCAGCTGAAAGCAAAATTGAAGATGTTCTAAAACGTTTAAATTTAGCAGAAGTCGTACGTGAGCAAGTCGATTCGTTCCCAATTGCTAAACTTGAAGAGCTTGTATTAGGCATTATTAGCCGTGAATTACGTATGATTACATGGTTAGGTGGTATTATCGGCGGATTAGTCGGTATTGTGCAAGCGATTATCGTCTTTATGACGAAGTAAATTTAGAGAGTGGGAAACCAATGATTAACATTTATGATGACATTAACAAGTTAGAAGCAACATTACGTAAAACAAATGAATTTAAGGCGTTAAAAGAAACAGTTGACGCAGTACGTAGTGATGAAGAAGCGAAAAATTTATTCATAAATTTCCGTGACATTCAAATCAAATTACAGCAAAAGCAAGTTGCGGGTGAGGAAATATTAGAAGATGAGCTTGTACATGTACAAAAAGCTGCACAACTTGCTCAGCAAAACGTAAAAATATTAGCAATGCTTGAAGCTGAAATGGCATTAAGTACAGTTATTGAAGAAGTAAACCGCGTTTTAGTAAAACCAATACAGTCTCTTTACGACGGGCTGTAATAAAAAAAGGATCACACATGCCGTGTGATCCTTTTTTTGTCCTTTTCTAGGTGACTAAAAAGATATAGGCATAACAGTGAAAAAAACTCGCTATATTTGTTACAATAGAGCAGAAATAAATAACGAATAACTAAATTTATAGTAGATGAAAGTAGAGAACGATAAGATGAAAACGATCCATATTAACGAGCAGTTTAAAGAAGATTGGAATCGCGTATTGAATCATATTGCAAATCTTTTTTATGAGGACTCAGTTATCCAATTTACGCAAAACGGCGCGGATATGTCGATAGCCTTTCAACACACTATTGATGCTGATTTTACTATTAGAACTTCAGCTGAACTAATAGTAGATGGACAAACGTTTACGAGTGATTATGCGATTGCCTATACAACAGAAGGTACGGAAAAAGAACAGAGCATTCGGATGAAGCGTGCGTTATCACATGTAATGCTAGATGTGCTTGAGCAATATACAGGCATGACGCAGCAGTGGGGTATTTTAACGGGCATTCGTCCAACGAAGCTTTATCATAAATATCGTAAAGCGGGTATGAGTGAAGATGAAATTTTTAATGTGCTAAAAAAAGATTACCGACTGTCTGATACGAAAATTTTACTAATGAAAGAAATTGTAGCGCGTCAGCTACAAGTCATCCCAGATTTAGATGAAATAGGTCGTGAAATTTCAATTTATATCGGTGTGCCGTTCTGTCCGACAATGTGCGCTTACTGTACATTCCCTGCGTATGCTATTCAAAGTAATCGTAAAGCAGGTCGTGTTGAGAAATTTATTGATGGCTTGCATATCGAGCTACGCGAAATGGGTAAATGGTTAACCGAAAAAAATATGCGTATTACGTCTATTTATTGGGGTGGGGGCACACCTACTTCGATTGAAGCACATGAAATGGATGCATTGTATGAAACAATGTTTGACGCTTTCCCGAACCCAGAAACCATTCGTGAAATTACAGTAGAAGCTGGTCGACCAGATACAATTACACCAGAAAAGATTGAAGTACTTAAAAAATGGGGCATTGATCGTATTTCAGTTAATCCACAATCGTATACGCAGGAAACATTAAAGGCGATTGGTCGCCACCATACGGTACAGGAAACAATTGATAAGTTTTGGCTATCACGTAATTCTGGCATGAATAATATTAATATGGATTTAATTATTGGTTTACCAAATGAAGGAATAGAGGAATTCCAGCATTCATTAGACGAAACGGAGAAAATGCAGCCGGAATCATTAACCGTGCATACGCTGAGCTTTAAACGTGCATCAGAAATGACGCGTAACAAAGATAAATACCGCGTAGCAGATCGCGATACTGTTAGTGAAATGATGCAAATGGCGAGTGATTGGACAGCTGCAAATGGCTACGTGCCTTACTATTTATATCGTCAAAAAAACATTTTAGGTAATTTAGAAAATGTCGGCTATTGTAAGCCTGGTGAAGAATCCATCTACAATATCGTTATTATGGAAGAAGTACAAACAATTTTAGGAATCGGCTGTGGTGCATCTTCTAAATTTGTACATCCAGAAACGGGCAAAATTACGCAATTCCACAACCCTAAAGACCCGGCAGCGTATATTATGACGTTCGAAGATGCGATAAAAAAGAAAATTGATATTTTGAATGAGTTATATGTGGACTAAGGAAATTCTTAGTCCTTTTTTACATAATGGAGAAGTAGAGGGGAAAACAAGATACAATAACACTTTTAGTAGAGGAAACAGATTTACAAAAGATCAAAATACACTTAATGAAAAACTTGCGCAATCGAACATAAAAAAAGCATGTAACTTCATTGCTCTGGAAAATTAGCTGTTTTTTTAGTAAATCGCATTAGAATCGCCCAATAAAACTCCAATTCTATACACTTGAAAAATCGTCACAATGTTGTGAAATTAATGAGGCGAAATATGATAAAATGAATACTTAAGCATTAATGATATTTTAATTTTAGGGGCGAAAAAAGTGACCATTCAAACGATAATTTTCGATTTAGACGATACATTATTATGGGATCAAAAATCTGTAAAGACGGCATTTGAAAAAACATGTACATATGCAAGTGAAAAATACGCTATAGACGCGAATGCACTAGAGGAAGCAGTACGTGAAAGTGCAAGAGAGCTTTATCAAGCGTATGAAACGTATGACTATACAGTATTAATCGGTATTAATCCGTTTGAAGGTTTATGGGGTACATTCGATGACCCGACTGATTCATTCCAAAAAATGAAAACGATCGTTCCAGGATACCGTACAAATGCATGGACGAACGGGTTAGCGAAATTAGGTATTGAGGACTCTACATTTGGTGAGGAATTAGGCAAACGATTTGTGGAAGAACGCAAAAAGTGTCCGTTTTTATATGAGGATACATTTACTGTACTAGATCAATTAAAAGGGAAATACAAGCTAGTATTATTAACGAATGGTGCACCAAGTTTACAAAACTTAAAGCTTGAAATCACACCAGAAATCGCACCGTATTTTGAACATATTATTATTTCAGGAGACTTCGGAAAAGGTAAGCCGGACGCATCTATTTTTGAATATGTTATGGAAAAAGCAGGTGTCACAAAAGATAATAGTATAATGGTAGGAGACAATTTGATGACAGATATTTTAGGGTCATCACGCGTTGGTATGCGTAATGTTTGGATTAATCGTGAAAATAAACCGAAAAATCCTGATGTTGTTCCAACGTATGAAGTAGATTCATTAACCGCGTTTTTAGAGCTTGTACAAAAGCTTTAAAATATATTTTTAACTTCATGTTGCAAACAAATTCTAAAAGAAGCTACTCGAATGTGGAGTAGCTTTTTTAATTTCATATTTAAGGCTATGTTCTTGCACTGCTCACAAAATTTACTGGATAGAATAATGTATAGTTTATAAAATAATGAATTTTCTAATTATTCGTGATATAATAAGCTTATGGATAATAGAAAGGGAAATGCGTTATGAAAATATGTACTTGTGAAAATTGCGGACGAACAACTGAATCGGTGGAACTAAATAAGCTAGTGATTAGTGGACATGTAGCGCATGTATGTATAATGTGTGCACACGTATTATCGCAAGGAACAAATCGAGAGCGTTTTTTCTCTTTAGTTCGAAATAAAAACGTACAGTCATCAAACAGTGAAATGCAAATAATTCATCAAAAACTGTCTGCAATGATTTTAGTCGGTCTATTTTTTATCGTTTGTATTGCTGGATTCGGTGTCGCACAAAATATAAATACGTTCTCTGAAATCCCTGTGCAACATGCCGAGCAGCAAATAGAATATTTAACATTTGCAGTATTAAATCGATTTTAGTAACGAAACACTCGAGGTATGTGCTTAACGGGTTTACTTCAGAGGTGCAAACAAGTAAATATCAAGTCAAAGCACACATTATTTCAAGTATGAAATTACCGTGTGTTTTTTATTGTTAAATAAGAGTTTATTGCACTTTATTTGACTATTTAAATTTGATAACGCAGAAAAAATCACACAGGTGGAAATAAATATTGTAGTGTATGTGAATTTATATGGTGAATTGTCTGGAGGAAAAAGCAAAAGAAATTGTTGTTCACAAAATGGATTGTATATGATAATTTGGTGTAAACTGTTAATTGGAGGTGGGGAAATGAAGTGGACATATGTTTTAGGTGTAGTAGTTTTAACGGCGTTATTCAGTATAGGCGGTACGTTTTTGATTATGGAAAAGAACTATAAAAAAGCAGAGTCTGAACGTGCTGAGAACGAATTAGAGAATGAATTAGAAAACGATTCAAAAGAAGAGGAAAAAGAAAAATTTGTATCGACGGTGGATACGAGTGGTATGGGTTGGGAAAGTCCTACTTTCTCCAAGAGGATTGATGAGTGGAAAAGTGGAGATGAACCCTTCGTTGGCAATCTAGTAGAAGAAGTAATGCAAGAGATGGCACACCAAAAAATTATCGCTGAAACGAAGGAAGGTTCTATTATGATTACACCAGAAAGAATCGACATTTTAATACAGATGGTAGAAGAAAACAAAGATAAATATGAACGTCGCACACAGTCTGATAAATATGCACTTTATGAAACGTATCTAGATATATTAACACGATGGAAAAAAGGTGATTTTTCAACAGTTGACGATGACCATAATATTTTAATGTTTATTCAAGGCGGGAAATCTCCTGAAGGGTTAGCGACAGGCATAGCTTCGGAAGAGCAAGAAATAAATTACATATTCCGAGTTTTTGCTAAAGAGGTAGATGAAGTATTTGGTTCGACAGAAAAGCAGAATTAAATTCTGCTTTTTTTGCACTTGATGTGGATGTTATCTTTACGGTTAATGTTTTAACAATGATATTAACCACTAATACATATTTGTTAGAAAAGATTTTTTGCAGTTTATAGGATCTTCACCTTTGTTTTTTTGTGTGCAGAATTTGAGGCAACGCTATAACAACTTTTATTAAGCTAACAGGTGCTTAGTTTGAAAAGAAAATACAAAAGGACCAACTCAAAGTCGGTCCTTTTTCTGTGAATTTAATAGTGATTATTTTGATGTTTTAGTGAAAAATATTTTATGAGATTTATCTGTTTGCACCTCGCAAGACCCGTTAGTATGTACTTGAGTGTTTTTTATTTGAAAAAAATCGAATCAAAGGATAATTAGAATTTCAGACCTTTGTTCGTTTTCTTTGATACCTTTTTGTTTATATAATGAGCAACAGGGGGGAATGCGTATGATCGAAAATTGGGGACAAGATTTAGCTGTTGCACAAGTTCGAATAGCAAGACCAACAGATAAATTAATAGAAATAGAAAAATTTTATTGTGAAGGACTGGGGCTAGAAAAGATAGGTTCATTCACAGGACATCGAGGTTATACGGGGATAATGATCGGCTTACCTAATGCTAACTATCATTTGGAATTTACACAGCATACTGAAGGAAGCCCTTGTCCTTCACCGACAAAAGATAATCTCCTTGTCCTTTATATTCCGAACATTAAAACGATTCAACGGATTGCAAAAAGACTTAAGCGTATGGGGTATCCTGAGATTGAGCCAGAAAATCTATATTGGGAGGAAAAGGGGATTACGATTGCAGATCCAGATGGTTGGCGTCTAGTACTGATGAATACGGAAGGTATATGAGTACACGAGTATGTGAACACAATAGTGACAATAGAAAAAGAATCTGCGAGACTCCTACGGTTAGCCACCGAGAGAGAGAGCAGATTCTTATTATGTTTTTAAAAACATTTAATTCTAATTAATTGAGAATCTCAGAAACAGTTACGAATTCATAGCCTTGCTTTGTTAAATAAGCAAGCACTTGATCTAATGCGTCAGCGGTTGTTTGATGAACATCGTGCATTAAAATAATGCTACCGTTTTTCGAGTAATTTTGAACGGCGTCTAATGTTTTAGCTGGCTCGCGATGTTTCCAATCAAGGGTATCAACTGACCACATAATTAATGGGACAGAAAGTGATGCTTGAATTTCTTTATCAAATGATCCGTAAGGCGGTCTGAATAGTGTTGGTTCTTCCCCGATAATTGATTTTACGAGCTTATTCGTTTGCTCAATTTGTGATTTTACTTGTTTCATCGGTAAATCCGTTAATTTCGGATGATTATACGTATGATTACCGATTTCATGACCGGCTTCAAAGACATCTTTTAAGACATCTGGACTTTTTTCAACACGATGCCCTGTAACGAAAAAGGTCGCTTTTGCATCGTATTTTTCTAATGTTTTTAAAATTTGATGCGTAATCGTTGGATGTGGTCCATCATCAAAAGTGAGTGCTACACGTTTTGTTTTTGTTACGACACCATAATTGAATTTCCCTATTTTGGGTATCGTCGTATTTTGCAGCTTGCTTGCGACCACATAGCCTTGAATATCACCTGCTACAATGTATGCCCAACCTTGTAAGAGTGTATATACTTCTACTTTCGTTTTGTCCTGTAAAACAGCAATCTCTGAGCTACTAGTGCTTGCTGTCAATTTTACGGAGAGTCCTTTTGGTTCCTTTACAACCATCGTTTTAGTTTTGGGTGTTTTCAATGCAGTTGCGATTACATAGCCTGTTAAATTGCCATATTGTACGAAAGACCAGCCTTGTTCATCGGTTGCATATACTTGGACAATACTATCTACATAGACATTCCCTAATGGTTTTGCATGGAAATTATTAGTTTCCCTTACGTAAGGAGGGTTTTTAGATGATGCAAGCATCGGTTCCGGTTTGATTGATTTTAAAACATTTAGTTTTACAAAGCCTGTATATTGCATAAATCCAATTTTTGCCCAACCATTTGATTTTTCATACATAATAACCGTAGCATTTTCCGGAATTGTTGTAATGATTGTTGCATAATCATCTGCAAGTAAATTCACTTCTTTGGTAATTGATCGGATAGGCAGTGGCTCCTCGGCAACAGCATTATGAGTAGGAAAAATAATGCACGCTAGTATTGCCAAAATCAATCCGAACATCCATTTTTTCATATGTAATCCCCTTTTTATATTGATATAATTCATTATATGAAAAATTGGAACAGTGTAGTTCGGAAATTTTAGATTTATTGGATTTTTAAATATTTTTTAACAATTTAAAGAACAATACAAATAAGATGTACCTTTCAGTAAGGAAAATTTTAATACATAGCAATGCAAAATATGCCGAAAATAATACCAACTATCCTTTTCAGTCACTTCTCAATTTCTAGAAATTGGTATTTGGTTGTATTGATATAATGATTAGTATATGTAGGGCACGTTATTTGAATCATGGATTGCTTATTTATTTAACAACTTTCTCATTAGGGAATTAACGATTATTGCGAAAATAAAAAACGTACACTACTAAAATTGAATTTAGTAATGTACATTTTTATAAGATGTGCAATATTATAAGCAAGTTCTAATAATATATAAAATCATGTACAATTACTTGTCTTACAAAGTTGCCAAACTATCCTCTCAACAATTAAAGCTTAATTGCTTTTACTTCGTCGATATTTTCAAGCTGTGCTACGAATGTTAAATCTTCATCCGTTACAACATTATCTACAACTAGCATCATTACTGCAGAGCCACCAATTGCATTACGGCCTACTTGCATCGTTGCAATGTTAATATCTTTTTCAGCTAATTTTGTAGCTACACGACCAATAGCACCTGGTTTATCTGTATTTTTGATGTACAGTAAGTTTCCTTCAGGTACAACGTCAACTACGAAGCCTTCCACTTTCACGATACGAGCACCTAAACCATTTAATAGTGTACCAGCTACTGTATGTGTTGTATTTTCTGTTTTAATTTCAACTGTAATTAAGTTTGTTAAGCCTTTTGCAGTTGTTGTTTTATGCTCATTTATTTTCATGCCGATACGTTCAGCAAGGTAGCGAGCATTTACGTCATTTACATGCGTTCCGTGGTTTGTTGATAATAAACCTTTAATCGCGTTTGCAGTAAGTGGACGGACATCAAAGTTTGCTACTTCACCAGCATAAGAAATGTTTAATTCTTTTACTACTTCATTCGTTACTTGGATTAAGAATTTACCAAGCTTATCTGCAAGAGCGAAGAATGGCTCTACTTGTGCAAGCTTTTCTTTCGGAATCGAAGGCATATTTACAGGGTTTGTCACTGTGCCTGTCTTATAAAATTTAATGATGTCGTTTGATACGTCAACCGCAACAGATTCTTGTGCTTCAATTGTAGAGGCACCTAAGTGAGGTGTTGCGATAACTTGTGGTAAAGTAAGCAATTTATGATCTGTTGCTGGCTCAGTTACGAAAACGTCTAGTGCCGCACCAGCTACTTTACCTTCAACGATTGCATCATATAAGTCGTCCTCATTAATAATACCACCACGTGCACAGTTAATAATACGTACGCCGTCTTTCATAATAGCAAAGCGTTCTTTATTAATAATATTGCGTGTTTCTGGAAGAAGTGGTGTATGTACTGTAATGAAATCTGCAGCTGCACATACTTCATCAACAGTACCTTTTGTTACGCCAAGCTCTTTTGCACGGTCTTCTGTTAAGAAAGGATCATAAGCGATTACGTTCATTCGTTGACCTTTTGCGCGGTAAGCAACTTCTACACCGATACGTCCCATACCAATAACACCTAAAGTTTTGTTTTTAAGCTCTACACCTACATATGATTTACGGTCCCATTTACCGTTTTTTAAAGTGTTGAACGCTTGTGGGATAAAGCGTGCAAGTGATGTCATCATTGCAATTGTATGCTCAGCAGCAGAGTTTGTGTTACCATCTGGTGCATTAACAACGATAATTCCGTGTTCTGTTGCTGCAGTTAAGTCGATATTATCCACACCAACACCAGCGCGTCCGATTAATTTTAAGTTTTTCGCAGCTTCGATTATTTCGCGTGTTACCGTTGTTTGAGAGCGTACTAGTAATACATCTACGTCCGTAATTTTAGCAATTAATTCTGCTGGAGTTAAGCCAGTGTCGATAATGATGTTTAAATCTAAGCCTGTTTCTTGACGAAGCGGTTGGATACCATCTTCGCTTAGTGGATCTGCAATAAATACATTAATTGTTTTTGCTGTCATTCTATTTCGCTCCTCTTAAAAATAATAAAAAGCCTTCCGTCCCTTACATATCAATGTAAGGGGCGAAAAGCTTTGAAATAACTAACTTACGCGGTACCACCCTTATTCATTGCAAAAATACTTCGAAAATATTAAATATCGAAAATATTTCTTGCAATCTTAAGTTATGCGTAACGAGCATGAATCGGATAAGCTTACTTTCGTTTACTGCTTATCTATTCGGGAGTGGAACTACATTCGCCTCTAACACTGATTTTCACCATCCATCAGCTCTCTAAAGAAAAAGTACGACGAGCATGTCTCCGTCACTATATTTTTCGTGATTAAATTTGTTAACATCATAATACCGATTGTTCACCTTTGTCAACGATATTTACAAAAAAAATTAAAAATAAGAAAAAAACGAGGCTTAAATAGATTATATCACGAACTTAAATTACACTTAGACAAGTTAATGTTCGTGTTTTGGGAACTGCAAATGTAAGCGTTATCGTGATTGGGAACTATTGATAACAATGTAATTGACAGAAAATTAAAAACGAAATTAGAGTATATAGTATATAGGAAAATAAGATACAAGCCGAACGTATTAGTGCGACACAATTTTGACACCTTTCATAATTTGAACTGTTACAAGACATTCATAAATTCGCAGGGGAAATGACGTGAAACACGAATGTTATACATATAGTCAAAGAAAGGAGGGATCAAATGAAGTATGATGTCATTATTGTTGGGGCTGGACTGGCAGGATTAGTAGCTGCAAGTGAATTAATCGATGCAAAGAAAAAAGTACTACTAGTAGATCAAGAGCCAGAAACAACGATTGGTGGACAAGCATTTTGGTCTTTTGGAGGGGTGTTTTTAGTCGATTCACCAGAACAACGGCGCCTTGGCATTCAAGATAGTAAAGAGCTAGCTTGGCAGGACTGGCTAGGCACAGCTGGATTTGATCGTTTAGACGATGAGGATTCATGGGGAGTGAAATGGGCCAAGGCATACGTAGAGTTTGCTGCCGAAGAAAAATATGAGTGGTTAAAAAAACTTGGTATCCGCTTTTTCCCAGTAGTCGGATGGGCAGAGCGTGGTGGTTCTTTAGCAGGTGGACATGGAAATTCCGTACCACGTTTTCATATCGTTTGGGGAACCGGTCCCGGAATTGTAGAACCGTTTGCTAATAAAGTAATAGCAGCTAGAGAAAGTGGTTTGCTTGATTTTAAGGCGCGACACCGAGTTGATGATTTTCTTATGAAAAACGGTACTGTAATAGGTATTACAGGTAAGATACTTGAGCCAAGTAATGCAGAGCGTGGTACAGAAAGTTCACGTGTCGCAATTGGTGACTTCGCCTATTATGCGGACGCAATCATTGTCGCAAGCGGCGGTATTGGTGCGAATTTAGAGCTCGTAAAGAAAAATTGGCCTTCACGCTTAGGAACGCCGCCACAATCGATGGTTAGTGGTGTACCAGCTCATGTAGACGGACGCATGCTTGAAATTACAGAAAATATTGGGGGGCGTATCGTCAATCGCGACCGTATGTGGCATTACACAGAGGGATTACGTAACTGGGATCCTATTTGGAAAAATCATGGAATTCGAATATTACCAGGACCTTCATCGCTATGGTTCGATGCTACTGGTAATCGTTTTACAGCTCCAAATTTTCCAGGGTTTGATACGTTAAGTACCCTCGAAGCAATTCAACAAACAGGCTACGACTATTCATGGTTTATATTAACGGAAAGAATTTTTTTGAAAAGGAGTTTGCATTATCAGGCTCTGAACAAAATCCAGATTTAACGAATAAAAGTATTTCAGAAGTTTTAAAACGTGTCTTGCCAGGTCCACCAAAGCCAGTACAAGCATTTAAAGACCATGGTGCAGATTTTGTTGTTGCGAGTAGTTTAAAGGATTTAGTGCAAGGAATGAATGAGCTTGTTGGCACAGAATTGCTTGATTTTATGCATATAAAGGAGCAAATATTAGCCCGTGATCGTGAAATAGACAATTTGTTTACGAAAGATGCGCAAATTACCGCGATGCGAGGGGCACGTAATTATGTAGGGGATAAATTAATTCGTGTCGCTAAGCCACATAAGTTTTTAGATCCAGCAAACGGGCCACTCATCGCAGTGCGATTAAATATATTGACGCGTAAAACACTCGGCGGACTACAAACAGATTTAGATAGTGCAGTATTAAATGAGAAAGGGGGGCGCATACCTGGTTTATTTGCTGTTGGGGAAGTGTGTGGATTCGGAGGGGGCGGTGTCCATGGTTACCGCTCATTAGAAGGGACATTTATAGGTGGTTGTTTGTTCACAGGAAAACGAGTTGGCGAATATTTGAGCAAATAAAAAGGATATTTCTACGAGAATATAGAATAGTAGAAAGTGAATGACTATTCATTATAAGGGGTGTAGAACATGGGATATACAACAATTGAGCTTGAAGTGCTTGAGAGAAAAGCAGTTTTAACATTGAATCGGCCACATGCAATGAATGCAATGGATTTTACGATGATGAAAGAGTTAGCAAATTGTTTTGAAGCATTGCACAAGGAAAAAGATGTACAAGTGCTCATTATTAAGGGGGCGGGTCGCGTGTTTTCAGCAGGCGGCGACGTGAAAGCAATGGTGGGCTCTAATGACTTTGCTGATTTTGGCGAAATAATGGATGATATAACACGTCTAGCAGTTGCGTATTACACCTTACCGATGATTACAATTTCTCAAGTACATGGGGCAGCGGCAGGGCTTGGCTTTAGTTTAGTACTTGGCAGCGATATTATTGTTGCAGAAGAAACGGCAAAGTTAGCGATGAATTTTATTGGCATTGGGCTAATTCCTGATGGTGGCGGTCACTTCCATATGCAGGAGCGTGTCGGTACAGTGAAAGCGAAGCAAATGATTTGGGAAGGTAAAGTGATGAACGGAAAAGAGGCTCTTGCGCAAGGTTTAATTGATTATAATGTGCCAGAGGATGCAGCGGCGACAACCGTTGATCAGATTGTCGGCAAATTACTAGCGTCACCAATAGCTGCGATGCTAGAAACGAAGCAAATTTTACATGCTGAAAAATTACCTGAACTAGAACGTATTTTACAAGGTGAAGCAAATGCCCAATCTAAAATGCGCAACTCTAAAGACCATCAGGAAGGCATTCAAGCGTTTGTAGAAAAAAGAATGCCGGAATTTATCGGTAAATAATATGTGTCCTAAAGGATTGCATGGTGATTTTTCAGGGTAATTGTTATCAGTTTAATCGGCGGTATTATTGGTTTTATAATCGGTAATAGCACGATGCTTTAAGGCCATTGAAGGATAATAAAGGCTGGTCAAAACTAACAACTTTGAACTAGCCTTTTTCAATTTGAAAATAAGCTGATCTCTGTTTGGAATGGACACTTATTGTGTAGCATATTAGCGAAATATTGCAGACAATTTTATTATGAGCATGGATTACATATTAATTTTCAGAGGTTGATAAAGAGATTGATAAAACTGGCAGTGTAATGAAGAGGCTTAGGAGTCGGGAATAGCGATGCAGGAGTAGGCACCGGAACGGATGCGATAACTATTTACGATGCCTTACCCCAATGTTTGATGTAGAAATTTTATTAATGTATTCCACATATGTATATTACACGTGGAATAAAATTAATTTTCCTGCTGCATTTACTAGACGGTGTGTCTTTTCTGCAACGCCTTTTTCTTCAATTTGCTTTTGGCCATCGATTTTAGCCGATTCATCGCTTGCAAAAGTCCATATTTCATCAAATAGCGTTTCTCCAGTTTTTTCAAATGCTGTGAAGCGATAATTTTCCATAGTTTCCCCCACCTTTTAAGCGAATATATTATCATTATACATGAAATATTATGATAATTCACGAAGCATTCCCTATAAATTAGTAAAATACGAAAAAAATTTCAGGAATTTGCCCAGATATAAGTAAAATGATTTCTCCTGTTTTACTATCATTTAATCGAATAGCCGGTACACACATGGTACAATAAGGGTAAACGTACCGTATAAGCGCGGTCAATGTAAAGAAAAGGAGTGATTCTTTGTGGAAGGAATTACTAAACTCCAAGTTGGGGAGCAAGTAGATCAATTTTTACTTATTAAACAGGCCACAAAAGGTGTGACAACAGTAGGGAAGCCATTTATGTCTTTAATTCTTCAAGACAAAAGTGGAGATATTGAAACGAAGCTCTGGGATACAAATGAAGAACATGAAAATACTTATAAAGCAGAAGTAATCGTACGAGTAGGTGGAGAAATCCATGATTATCGTGGTAAAAATCAGCTACGCATTAAACAAATTCGCGTGGCGCGCCCAGAAGACGGGGTTCAAATTAATGATTTAGTACCTTCTTCAGCAACTCCAAAAGAGCAATTGATGGAAGAGCTAAATCAATTTTTCTTTGAAATAAAAAATCCAAGTATTTCACGTATTACGCGTCATCTAATTAAAAAGCATCAACCAAGCTTGCTTGTGTATCCAGCTGCATCTAAAAATCACCATGATTATGTATCAGGCTTACTCGATCATGTCGTGTCAATGTTACGTTTAGGAAAGGCAATTTGCGCACTATATCCAACATTAAATTCTGATTTAATGTATGCAGGTATTATTTTACATGATATTGGTAAAGTGATTGAGTTAACAGGACCAGTTGCGACAGCGTATACAGTTGAAGGGAACTTACTTGGCCATATTACAATTATGGTCAATGAAATTGGTCAAGCTGCTAAAGAGCTAGGAATTGAAGGCGAAGAAGTTATGTTACTGCAGCATTTAGTATTATCACATCATGGTAAAGAAGAATGGGGTAGTCCGAAAAAGCCGATGATCCAAGAAGCAGAAATATTGCATTACATTGATAATATAGATGCCAAGATGAATATGCTTACACGTGCACTAGATAAAACAAAGCCTGGTGAATTTACAGAGCGTCTATTCCCGCTAGATAATCGTTCGTTTTATAAACCAAAAATTTAAACGAAAAGGAGATTTCGCTAATTTGCGAAATCTCCTTTTTAAAAGGTAAAAAAGTATTGAATTCTAGAGTTCGGGCAGTGTCTAGCTTCAGCGCCCAGCCCCTCGAGGTCGCTTCATGCCCTCAATCGAAAGCGGAAAAGTTGCTTTCGTTTGAATGCCTTCCAGCGCTTGTCGGGGCTAAACGGGGCGCTTGCGCTTTTCTTAAATTAGCTGTGCTTTGCTTGGAATGCAATCATGAAATCAGCTAGTGCTTTACATGTTTCGTATGGTACAGCATTGTAAGTAGATGCACGGCAGCCGCCTACTGAGCGGTGACCATTTAAGCCAACAAATCCAGCCGCTTTAGCTTCAGCAAGGAATTGCTTTTCTAGCTCTTCGTCTGCAACGCGGAACGTAATGTTCATTAGGGAACGGCTATCTTCTGTCGCATGACCTGTATAGAAGCCATTTGAGTGATCGATTGCATCATAAATTAATTTTGCTTTCGCTTCGTTGTTTGCTTCTATTTTTTCTAAGCCGCCTTGCGCTTCAACCCATTTTAATACTTCACCTAACATATAAATACCGAATGTTGGTGGTGTATTGTATAAAGAATTGTTATCAGTGTGTGTTGAATATTTTAACATCGTTGGAATGTTAGTATTCGCTTTTTCTAATAAATCTTTACGAATAATAACAACTGTAACACCTGAAGGACCAAGATTTTTTTGTGCTCCAGCATAAATCATACCGAATTTACTTACGTCAACTGGCTTCGATAAAATATCACTAGACATATCAGCGATTAATGGCGCATTCGTTTCAGGGAATTGCTTCCACTGTGTACCGAAAATTGTATTATTTGATGTAATGTGCACATATGCAGCATCATCATTAAATACAAGATCACTAACTGCTGGGATATTTTTATAATTATTGTCTTTCGTTGTAGCAATTGCTACTGGCTCACCGAATAATTTAGCCTCTTTTAACGCTTTTTCAGACCATGCTCCTGTTAGCACGTAATCTGCTTTTTGTCCCGCTTGTAAAAAGTTCATTGGAATCATTGAGAACTGTAAGCTTGCGCCACCCTGTAAAAATAGAATTTCATAGTTTTCAGGTATAGCGAATAATTTACGTAGGCGGTCAATCGCACCATTATGTACTGCTTCAAAATCAGCGCTTCGGTGACTCATTTCCATAATAGACATGCCAGAGTTATTAAAGTTTACAAGCTGTTGTTGAGCTGCCTCTAAAACTTCTAAGGGAAGAGCAGAAGGACCTGCATTAAAATTATAAGCACGTTGATTTGTCTGATTCAAAATGAACACTCCTTAATGTGGTTGATAGACTTTATAATATACTGTTTTATACGTCTAATGGCAAAATTCATAATACTTTTTATCGTTACGTACATAAACGAGAATAAAACGTTGTATGTGTAGCATATTTTGATTATTTGCAAATCGCTATTACATGAGAATCGCATTAATAGTATTAGTTATATGTAAATTATGGAAGTACTGATATAATTTTTACTATACGACAATTAGTTTTAGAAGGAGAGAGCATGAAAGAAACATTTGAAACGATTTCACAAGCAGCACTTGGCAAAGTTTCAACATTACAACGTAGTAAAATAAGTTACTTTATGATGACGATGCTTGGTGGATTATTTATATGACATTATTTTCGCTAGCCCTTATGATTCCACATGGTGAACTTGTAACACTGCAAGGAATGATGCATAATTTAATACCGGTATCTATTGGAAATGCGATAGGTGGGGCAGTCTTTATTGGTGCTGCTTTTTGGCTAAGTCAAAATCGTCACGCATAAATGAGGGGGAATTTCATTGGCAAGGGAGCGTAAGTTTTCGACAGCTGATATTTTTTCAGAAACGGAACGCTTATTATTGCAATTAGGATATGAAGGATTTACATTTAAACATTTAGCTGAAAGATTAAACGTATCTCGAGCTGCGATATATAAATATTATACAAATAAAGAAGAACTAATTGTAGACTATATGATGGAGTTTATGACTGGTTTAATTGGAGAATTTAAGAAAATAGATCAAACATCTCCGTTTAATGAACAATTGGATACACTCTTATCGATTATTTTGCGCTCAAAAGATATGCACCAAATATTTAGTATGGTACATATTATTGATGGTGGCGATAACGAAGGCGTTATGCAAAAGCTAAAAATGCTCGATCAAATGCACGTCGCGATGTATGTACCATTACTCAATGTAGTCGCTTGCGGGAAAAAAGAAGGAATCGTCAATGAAAATTTGGCAAGCGAGCTTGTTCTCGGCTTTATTTTCCAAAGCATTGCTATCCCGAATCATTCAAATATCCCGAAAGAACAGTTTGAGCAGTCGATTCGGCAAATGATTTGTCATGGTGTATCGAAATAGGAAGATGCCTAAATGCACTTATTCACAAAGAATTTTCAAGTATACTATTTTACAAAACAGACACAGTATTGTCGTAAGTAATGTCCCTTTATGAGAGAAGGCTTGTCTTTACGATAGGAATATGCAAGTATTAAGGTGATTACTTGATGGAGGAGTGTATTTATGGAAAATTTACCTAACTGTCCGAAATGTAATTCGGCATACACATATGAAGACGGGACAATGTATATTTGCCCAGAATGTGCACATGAATGGTCACAAACAGAGGAAATAGTAGAAGAAGGCTTAGTTGTGCGTGATGCAAATGGCAATTTACTAGCTGATGGAGATACAGTGACTGTCATTAAAGATTTAAAAGTAAAAGGTAGTTCATCTGCATTGAAAATTGGTACACGCGTAAAAAACATTCGTCTAGTAGAAGGCGATCATAATATTGATTGCAAAATCGACGGTTTTGGCGCAATGCAGTTAAAATCAGAGTTTGTAAAGAAAAATTAAAAAAGAAGGCCGAGGCCTTCTTTTTTAATTTTATTTTTTAGCTTTCTCTTCATCAATATTGTAAGCTTTGAATGCTCCTTTTAAGTCAGCATCCTTCACTTCAACTTTTGCTTCTTTCAATAATTTAGCAACCGTTTTATTCCAGTCAGCTTTTTGTTCTGCAATTGCATCACGAATTTCATCTTTTTTCTCTTCTAATGTACCGTAGTCTTTAACATCACGTTTGTCCGTTACTTCGATTACATGGTAACCAGCAGGAGATTTAACAGGTTCGCTAATTGTGTTCAATTCAAGTGCATAAGCAGCATCATTGAATTCAGGAATCATTTTTCCAACTGTGAACCAACCAAGCTCCCCGCCCTCAGAAGCTGAGCCTGGGTCTTTAGACATTTCTTTTGCTACTGTTGCGAAATCTTCACCAGCTTTAATGCGTTCAATTGCTTTTTTAGCTGTTTCTTCGTCTTCTACTAAGATGTGTCGTGCCTTTAATTCTTTGCTCGCTTGATCATAGTAAGCTTTAATTTCTGCATCCGTTACTTCAACATCTTTTTCAGCTTGTTCTTTTAATAAGTTGAAACGAATATTCGCTTTAAGTGCATCTTCAGATAAACCATTTGTAGCAAGAATTAAATCAAATTGCTCGCCGTACTGTTCCTTTAATGCGTCAAATTCAGCTGTAACATCTTTATCTGAAACATCGTATTTATCCTCAAGGATTTTTTCAATCATAATTTGTTCTAGTAATTGCTCTCCGGCTAAATTTTTAATTTCTTTATAAAAATCTTGTTGTGTTAAATCGCCTACAGAAGAAGTGACAACAACTTCATCTCCAGGATTGCTGCATGCTGCTAATCCTAAAGATGCAGCTAGAGTGAGTGCTAAAAATGTTTTTTTCATTTGAAATGTACGCTCCTTACTTTCATGTAAATGCTTTAGTTACTATAACATAAACGAAAAAAAAAACAAAATGGTTGCAGTCAAATGCGCCTAAGTTTAACAAATAGGCATGCATACGATAGAAGATAGAAAGGAGGGAGTGCTATGGGTGGCGGAGGCTATAACGGCGGCGGCTACGGCTCAAGCTTTGCGTTAATAGTAGTGCTGTTCATTTTACTCATTATCGTCGGTGCAGCGTTTCTTTACTAATTGAATAAAAAACGAGTTGGCTCACATTGTCGGGCCAACTCGTTTCATTTTTAAACAGCAAATAAGACTTCCACGTAAAAAGAAACTAATAAAATCGTTATAAGCACATTAATTGTACGGAATATTTTAGGTTGTTTTTCTTCGGGAATTTCTTTACGCATACAAAGTGCATAAGTCATGCGATTAATTTGGAATAAATAAAATACAGAGAATAGCACTACAATTAAAAGTAGCAAATCTATTCCTCCCCTCTATCAGTTCATTATTAAGCATATCAAACGTTTATATCCAGATACAAGCAAGAACTACATGTTTGGCGGTACTAATATTTCATACCCTTTTGGTGTTTCTTCAATAACAGCATTGGGCGGGGAATTCCATAAATTTTTAACGTTCAATAAATCGATAAAACATATGCTGCAATGAAGTCCGAGCAGGATGCAAGTGTAATGGGCGTACTGCGTGTAATTAACTGCCAAAACAAGCAACAAGCTATTTAGAAATAAAAAAGGTGCCAGTAAGGCAAATACATAGCGATTTTTTGGAATCGTATCTTTCAACCGCATATGTAGGACAGGAATGAAGCGGTATTGAATACGCCAACGAAATGCTAGTTTTTTTCGATAATCCAAAAGCGCGATATAATGTATTAATTTATGCAAAGGGTAAAGAGCAAATAGTGCAAGGAAAAAAACTATAAAATAATCGTCATGGTGCCGAGAAGGGAAGTTATGACTTACTCCAACGTAAGAGAAACAAAATACAAGAAAAAAGGTAATTGTCGAAAACAGGACGAGTCTCGTTGTACCGTATTCATATTCAATATTTATCGTTTTCCAACAGTGCATTGTAAAACCTCTTTCTAGCATTCATTTGCGCTTCATTATAATTAAAAAGGAGCAATCTGAAAAGTAATTTGAAATTTTTTTATCTAGAATCTAGAGATTTTTACTTATGATGAATAATTAAAAGAGCATCTTGTGGTAATGTAGACGGCGACAGAGCAGCTTTTCCCATATAAAGCAAAGGCTGCTCTGCAAGAAAAGCTTACAGAACAGCCGCGTTGTTTCTAAGTTATTGTTGAATTGAGGCATGCTCATGGATTACATCGAAACTTTCTTTGAAATTAGTAAAAGAGCGTTCAAAGATTTCAATGAAGTCTTCTCCATAAATGTTACGAATAACAGCCATTACGTCTAAAAACTCTGGGAAGCGCCCATATAATTCTTTTAGTGGTAGTGAGCCTTCTAAAATACAATGTTGTGTATCATGATAATGCTCGTTCATACGCAAAATAAGTGCTGCTCCTGCATCAGTAAGCTCGACGTATGTATTGCGCTTGTCATCGTCCCGCTTTGAAAATTTTAAAAGGCCACGTTCTTCTAGCTTTTTTGAAAAATTGAATGCAGTAGATACATGCATCACACCGAATTTCGCCACATCGGATATTGAAGCGCCTTGTAAATGATATGAAATCCATAAAATATGATGCTCGTTAATGTTTAAATCATAAGGTTTAATCCACAATTGCCAATCTTTTTCAACAGCTTTCCATAGTGCTTTTGATAGTTGGGCAATTCTCTGACTATATAACATAGCCTCTTTTGTTGAATATAATTTCTCAGACAAAGCCATCACCTTCTTCTTTCATAGCGTTTGAAAATATTATAGCAATAAAAGAAAAAAGTTTAAAGTTAGAAAAATTAAATAATTGTAATACGACTCAAAAATATCATATTTTGGTATTTTTTAGTGATAATTAGCCCTATTAAGTGGTGTATTATGGGTAAAATTAAATGCGAATATTATTTTTGTTGGTCGTCACTTTTATTGAATTGAGAAATATTTTGCTCGATTGCGCTTATAGATTTCTGTAATCCTTCGATTTCTTGTTTTAATCGAGTAGCTTCTGGTTCAATCTCTTGTGTAAAATTGGTAAATGTCTCTTTTAACTCATTTATTATTTCTGGTATATTATTTTTCGCTTCGTTTGTAAAATTTGTTACTGAATTTTTTACGTTAGATGCTTGGTATTTTACATCGATCAATTTAGCTTTTGTAGCATTTGCATTGCGGATTATATTAGCACGTAATTCTTTACCAGGCTGAGGCGCAGAAAGAATAGTCGCGACAAGTCCACCTACGATTCCGGCTGATAGGCCAATGAAAAATGTTTTTGCTTTCATAATATGTCTCTCCTTAAAAAAATAATTGTGTGAAAGAAATGCGTATAGTAATTAAATTTTCCTATTTCTAACTATATTAAACCAAATATGATGTATTACTGAAAAGTATTTATAAAAAAACTAATAAAGCACTGCTCACTTATACTTTATTGATGAAACTGTCACTACACTTTAGCTAGGCGAGAAGATGGAGTTAAAACAAAAAAAGCTGTGCCAAAATACGATTGTATTTTAGACACAACTTTTCATATAAATTTAAACTTGTGATAATGACGTTTTGAAGTTTGAACGCTGTACTAAGTTCGTAATGATCGGGTAGATGATTACGAATGCAATTGCATTAAATACAACGGCTGGTAGGACAACTGTAACGAATAGTACTTTGAAATCAATTGGTACTTCTGTTAATAGTAATGCCATTGTTAAGAAAGTTGATCCTGATAAAATTGTACCTAAGCCAACTAAAATTGTAGATACAGCAATTTTTTGTGCAACTTTACGCAAAATGATAACGATTGCTAAAAATACGAAGCCTGTTACAGCTTTGTCTACGATGTTCGGTACAAAACCACCTGGGAATGTTGAGAACAGTCCCGATAAAACGCCAGTTGAAATTGCGAGTAAAAATGTATCTTTCATTGTTGGGAATAATACAATACCGATAAACATCATTGTCAACATGAAGTCAGGTTTCATACCTCCATTAATACCGGGAATCACAACGTAAAGTGCTGCACCTACACCGACTAAAAGCGCCATTAAAACTAAGTTTTTTGTATTCATTTGTCTCGTCTCCTCTAAACTTTGCTAGTCTCTCATTTTCCTAATGTGCTCTCATAGCCATTAGCGAAAACTTATTTTGATTGTAATCATACGGCGCTAAAAAAGCAACCGGTGATGAAATTTTTTTAGAAAGTAAACATATATAATAATGATTAAATATTATTTTTAATAGATTCACCTATATGTGTTAATTCTTCGAGTGTTGGTGTTGTAGTTTCCCAACCTAGTTTTAATCCATCTGTTTCATCGTAGCGCGGGATTAAATGTAAATGATAGTGGAAAATAGTTTGTCCAGCTGCTTCGCCATTATTATTGAGAGTATTAAGGCCAACTGGGTTAAATGCTGCTTTAATAGCATTTGCAACTTTTGGTGCTGCAGCATATAAATTTTTTGCAACATCCTCAGACATTTCAAATAAATCTTTGCAATGCGTTTTTGGAATTAATAAAGTATGCCCTTTTGTTACAGGCATAATGTTCATGAAAGCATATGTGTGCTCGTCCTCATACACTTTTGTACTTGGAACAGAACCATCGATAATTTTGCAAAATAGGCAATCATTCATCGTAACTACACTCCTTATTAATGTTTTATATATTTTAGCACATGTGGACTGCTTGTTATGCCATTTTTTGATAAACTAATGATTAGAATAGGAGTTGACGGTGATGACAGTATTACAATTAACCAATGTAACAGGTGGCTATACACGCAAACCTGTCATTCAAAATTTATCATTCAATATTGGAAAAGGGGAGCTAGTCGGCTTAATCGGTCTTAATGGTGCCGGAAAAAGTACGACAATTAAACATATTATCGGAACGCTCCTACCGAAAGAAGGCGAAATTCGATTAAATGGAGTCACGTTAAAGGACAATATGGACAAGTACCGCTCATCTTTTTCTTATATTCCAGAAACACCAATTTTATATGATGAATTGACATTAAAAGAACATTTAGCACTTACTGCTATGGCATATGGTTTAGATGAAAAAACGCTAGAAAAACGTTCGGAGCGTTTATTAAAGGAGTTTCGCATGGAAAAGCGACTCAATTGGTTCCCATCTCATTTTTCAAAAGGGATGCGTCAAAAGGTGATGATAATGTGCGCGTTTTTAGTCAATCCGAGCCTTTATATTATTGATGAGCCATTTGTAGGACTAGATCCGCTTGGTATTCAATCGCTACTCGATCAAATGGATGAGAAAAAACGTGAAGGTGCTTCTATATTAATGTCAACGCATATATTATCGACAGCTGAGAAACATTGTGATCGCATTATTTTACTTCATGAAGGTCGTGTCCGTGCGCAAGGGACGATGGCAGATTTAAGAAAGGCGTTCAATATGCCAAATGCAACCCTTGATGATTTATATATTGCAATGACGAAGGAGCAAGACAATGAACAACATGCATAATGTGTGGAAGTCGCGCTTTGAGCATTATATAAATGAAGTACAAAAATATATGCGCTTTATTTTTACAGGGCATATAGCGATCGTTTTCGTCTTTGTTATTGGTGCTGGAGGATATCAATATAGTGAGTGGCTAAAGGTGGCACCTGCAAACTTTCCAGCAGAGTGGCTAATTGCGGTAATCGTTGGATTGATACTAGCATTTAGTAGCCCAACAACCCTAATTCGTGAGCCGGATCAAGTATATTTATTACCGCTTGAAACACAAATGCCAGCTTATTTTAAAAAGGCTGTAAAATGGACATTTTGGTCACAGTTACTAGTACCTGTTATTGCATATATTGTCGCCATTCCGCTATTAAAAGCGGTGACTGATTTATCGGTTTCTCAAATTTGGGTAGGACTCGCGCTCGTAGTAATATTGAAATATTTTAATGTTACGATAGAATTTAATTATCGCTATGCAAATCGTGGACAGGCCATTGCTGTAGACCGAATAACTCGTGCGCTACTATCCATTTTAGCTATTCAAACAATACTAACATCTGGATTAGCGGTAGGGGCAATTTACATTATATTGTTTTTAGCCTATGAAATGTCATTAAAAAAACGAGTGGCAGGCCAGCCTGTACCTTACGAGCATTTTGTCCGTCTAGAACAAAATCGTATGATGCGCTTTTATCGTTTTGCAAACTATTTTACAGATGTTCCACATTTGCGAGGCTCCATTCGTCGTCGTGCATTGTTAGACATCGTTTATAAATGGATTCCATTCCATAAAAACAGTACACAAACATACTTAGTATTCCGTACATTTATTCGTACAGATGACCATTTTTATTTATGGCTGCGCTTAACTGCTATTGCGGCTGTTATTGCAGCTTTCGTTGATATTTATTTAGTAACATGGATTGTTGTAGCAGCACTTGCCTTTGCAACGACATTACAATTAAAATATGCACTGCTATCGAACGGTGAATTCCGAATGGATATGCTGTACCCAATTGCGGACGATCAGCGTAAAAAAGCTGTAGACAAGTTATTGCGTGTTATTAGTGTAGTACAAGCCATTATTGTGACGCTTTGTGCTATAACTCAACCAAATTTTTATGTCATTCCAATAATAATAATTATCGTTAGTGAGTTGACATTGCGTTTATCGAAGAAATAAACAAGAAGTGATTGCGAAATAGATTCGCAATCACTTTTTTAAAATTGAAACTCCGATATCGTGAAATATTTGATTATATCGTAAAAAGAGGGCAAGATATCGTGAAATTTATGATTATATCGTAAAAAGGAGGCCGGTTATCGTGAAATCCTCGTTTCTACTACTCCTCATCAGGTGGCGCAGAATATTTAGTAACATAGCTTGCTGCGTTGAAAATGTTTTGCTTCATAACTCCTGTAGCTTCTCCTTTATTGGAGTGCGCTTGTTTAAATGCTTGGGAAGTTTTCCACGCCTCAAATGACGCAGGACCAGCCCATTGTGTCATGACAATATACGTATTTGAATCAAGTGGTCGTAGTAGACGGAACGCGATAAATCCAGGTTCCTTGTCAATCGAACCGGCACGATTTAAAAAGCGGTTTTCAAAAATTGGACGGCCTTCATCAGACACGGGAATGTTGTTCAATACAAAATAGCCTTTTTGTTGTAATTCGCCAACAGAGTCAAGCACTTCGTATTTACGAGGTGTTGCAAAAATTGATTTTTTTTCGCTTTCATGCACAAGCACTGTATTACCTTCACCGTGTAATATAAATACCTTTTCACTTGCATACTTTTTACGCATTTTTTCCATATAGTCAGCTGTTCCAGAAGTAAAATAAATAAACAACGCAAAACGCCTCCATTTCCAATTCACATATGTGATTATTTCCATTTAAAAATACATCCAATCCCTTTGTCAAAAAGATACCCTTACAAAGAACAATTTTATGACATTTGCTGAAGATAGCTATACAATTTAGAGCGGACAGTTTATAGTGAGAGCGGATATCAATTAGGCAACAAATAATTACATTACTCGAGGGGAAGGTATATGTAGAAATGAGAACAATTAACGATACTTTGCTTCGCGCAGCAAAAGGCGAACGCACAGAATACACACCAGTATGGTATATGAGACAAGCAGGTCGTTCACAGCCAGAATACCGAGAAATAAAAGAAAAATATTCACTTGAAGAAATTACGATGCAACCAGAGCTCTGTGCCTATGTTACTCGTCTTCCAGTTGAACAATATGATGTTGATGCAGCTATTCTATATAAAGATATCGTTACGCCATTACCAGGTATTGGTGTTGATGTGAAAATTAAAGCGGGTGTAGGTCCAGTTATTTCAAATCCAATTCGTTCAGCAGCTGATATTGACAAGCTTGGCGAATTTAATGCACAGGAGCATACTCCGTTCGTTCTTGAAACGATTAAAATTCTGACAGAAGAACAATTGAATGTACCGTTAATCGGTTTTGGTGGTGCACCGTTTACTTTAGCAAGTTACATGATTGAGGGAGGTCCTTCTCGTAATTATGCAAAAACAAAATCGTTTATGGTATCTGAACCACAAGCTTGGTTTGCATTAATGGACAAACTATCAAATATGATTATTGCTGATATTACTGCACAAGTAGGTGCTGGAGCAAAAGCGGTACAAATTTTTGATTCGTGGGTTGGTGCACTAAATGTAGAAGATTATCGTGTATTCATTAAACCAGTAATGACACGTATTTTCGGCGAGCTACAAAAATTAAATGTACCTATTATTCAGTTCGGTGTTGGCGCTAGCCATTTAGTAAAAGAGTGGAATGACTTACCAATTGATGTTGTTGGCCTAGATTGGCGTTTGCCGATTCGCGAAGCGCGAGCAAAAGGTATTACAAAACCAGTTCAAGGTAACTTAGATCCAACATTATTACTTGCCGATTGGTCAGTGATTGAAGCGCGAGCAAAAGATATTATCGATCAAGGCTTAGAAACACCAGGACATATTTTTAACTTAGGTCACGGTGTGTTCCCTGAAGTAGACCCAGCTGTATTAAAACGTTTAACAGCGTTTATTCATGACTATAGCCGTGAGCAAATTGCAAAATAATGCTATTGACACAAAGTGTTCAAAAAAATCGTTATATCGAGCGTTTAAAAACTACTAGAGGTGATATATATGAAACAAGTACGTGGTTTATTAGTAATGGCCTATGGAACACCTTATAAAGAAGAAGATATCGAGCGTTATTATACACATATTCGACATGGTCGCAAACCTTCTCAAGAACATATCGATGACTTAACAGAACGCTACCGTGCAATCGGTGGTATTTCACCACTTGCGAAAATGACTAAAGCACAAGCAGAAGCTCTTTGCGCACGTTTAAACGAAGTACAAGACGAAGTAGAATACAAATTATTTATCGGGTTAAAACATATTGAGCCATTCGTTGAAGACGCAGTGGAAGCGATGGTGAACGAAGGAATTACTGAAGCTGTTTCAATCGTTCTTGCACCTCACTTCTCTACTTTCTCAATTAAGTCATACAACGGTCGTGCAAATGAAGCTGCGGAAAAACTTGGCGGCACATTGAAAATTACCTCTGTAGAAGCTTGGTATGACGAACCGAAATTTATCGAATTTTGGAAGCAAGCAGTAAACAACGAATTAGAAAGAATGTCAGCAGAAGAGCGTGAAAACTGCTGTTTAATAGTATCAAACCACTCATTACCAGAGAAAATTAAATTAGCTGGTGATCCATATGAGGAACAATTAGTTGAAACAGCTCGCTTAATTAAGGAAGCATCTAATATTACAAATGTAGAAGTTGGTTGGCAATCAGCGGGCCAAACGCCTGAACCATGGTTAGGACCAGACGTTCAAGATTTAACGAGAGAATTATCCGAGCAAAAAGGGTACAAAGCATTTATGTACACACCTGTTGGTTTCGTAACAGAGCATTTAGAAGTTCTTTACGATAACGATATTGAGTGTAAAGTTGTGTGTGACGAAATTGGCGCTAGCTACTACCGTCCAACAATGCCAAATACGAATCCATTGTTTATCGATGCAATGGTAGATGCAATTCATAAAGTGTTAGTGAAATAATGTAGCAAGAGAGTGATGAGGGTGACTTTAAAAAGACGAAAGGTAGTAGTTGTCGGTGGAGGAATCACAGGTTTAACGGCGGCATTCTATTTACAACAAGAAGCAAAGCTAAAAAATTTACCAATTGATGTTGTGTTAATTGAAGCGTCGTTACGTCTAGGTGGCAAAATCCAAACACTACGCAAGGACGGGTTTATAATTGAGCGCGGTCCCGAATCGTTTTTTGATCAATGCGGTAGCGTGCGTCATTTAGCGAGCGATTTAGGAATGGAGCATGAAATCGTCCAGCATAATATTGGGCAAACGTATGTAGCAGTCAGCGGTGATCTATATCCAATTCCGAGTAATTTATTATTTGGCGGATCACCGGAAGTCTCCTCGTTCCTAACTACAGGACTTATTTCTTTAAGTGGTAAAATTCGTGCGGCTGGTGATTTATTATTGCCGAGATCACCCGAAATGGATGATGAGCCGATTGGTGATTTTTTCAGACGACGCTTTGGTAAGGAAGTTGTTGAAAATTTAGTAGAACCTTTACTTGCAGGCACATTTGCAGGTGATATTGATCATTTAAGTATTCAATCTATGTTCCCGCAATTTTACCAGTTAGAGAAAAAGCATCGCAGTTTATTACTTGGGTTAAAAAAATCAAACGTTGGAATGTATTCAAGTGTAGTTGGAAAGCCCGCATTTTATGAAACATTCCGTAATGGGCTAGAAACCTTAGTGGAAGCATTAGAAGCGGAGCTAAAACCGAGCAAAATTTTAAAAGGTGTAAAAGTCGAAGGAATCGAAAAGCTTGCAGACGATTCGATGCGTATTCATCTTAATAATATTGAGCCTATTCAAGCGGATGCTATTATTATGACGACGCCTTTTAATGCAGCCAAAACTGCCTTTAAAGCGTATGATTTAATGCAAGATATACCAAATATGAACTACGCAACAATTGCAACAGTAACGATGGCCTTTAAACAAAATCAAATAGAAAAATACAAAGATGCAATGAATTTCTTCGTGTCAAGAAATAGTGATTTTACGATCACCTCTTGCACTATAAGTAACCGCAAATGGGATAATGTGGCACCTGAAGGTTATGATTTACTGCGTGTTTATATTGGTCGAGTTGGTGATGAGGCAATCGTTGAGTTGTCTGATAGTGAAATTGAAAAAACAGTGCGTAAAGATTTAGAGCATGCATTAGGATTGTATGAAACACCGTTATTTACAGTCGTGACACGTTGGAAACAGTCAATGCCACAATATACAGTAGGTCATGAAAAGCGTCTAAAGAGCATGAGGCAAGAGATGAGAAAAATGTTTCCACAAGTTCAGCTTGTCGGTAGTTCCTATGATGGTATTAGTGTGCCGGACTGTGTAGAGCAAGGTAAAAGTGCGGCAAAGAAAATGATAGACTATTTATTTGAATTAGGAGTTGTCTAAAGGGTGCGCAGTAAGATGAATCTTACTGAACAGCCTTTTTTTATTATCCAAGTATTAGATAATAACCCTTTTTCTTACGTTCACATAATTAACGTATATTTTTCATCGTTTTTTCACATTTATACAGTACGATTGAAGTAAGGAGGAGTGGCTGTGATACGAATTATGACGATATTAATTGTTTGCGTGTGTTTGCTAACGGGGTGTAAAGATGAACGTTTTACATCAATTAATGAGCACCAAGCATTCGTAGCATCGATGAATATTTTAGCGCCATCACTCACTTTTTATGATAAAAAAGGGGACTTATTAGCGACATGGTCATTTGACAAAGCGTATACAGGAGCAACGTTAATACAACATGACCGTATACTGCTATACGGTAATCAACTAAAAGAAGCGGATTTATATGAAATATCATCAGGGAAAAAGTTAGCAACGTTTGAAACAGGCTCCGGGACAACGAATGCGTATTATGCTTCAGAAGAGCAAATGTTTTTTTTAACAAATAGTCGAACGAATAGTGTGATAAGCTTTGATATACATGGTAATTTTGTCAACGAGCTAAGCTTGCGAAATTACCCGATGTCAATGGTCGCACAAAATGGGCTTTTATATGTTGTGAACTACAAGGATACGATATTGTCTGTTATTTCGATAGCAGATCTGGAGCTTCAGGCAGAATGGCCAATTGCAAAATTATCGCACGGCTTAGTAATAGTTAATGATACATTGTGGCTTGGAGGTCATGGTGAAGGCAGTAACCCAAATCAAACTGTGGATGTACTGGATTTATCGACAGGTCAAAAAATAAAGGAAATTGAAACGCCATTAATGCCTATTGGTTTTGCACAAAGTAAAGACGAAATTGCCGTTGTTAGTCACGGTGAAAATGAATTATATGTAATGGACGAGCATGGTCATATTAAGTGGCATAGCGAAATTGGTGCAAATCCGTTTGCCGTCACTTATTTTAATAATCAAATTATTGTAGCAGGCTATGATGACCAAACTCTTTATGTTTTAGAAGACGGTAAAATTGTACAAGAAATTGCAACAGAAAAAGGACCGTTTCAGCTGTTAGTAAGGGAGGATTCGTAAATGACGACAGTATTAATCATTGATGATGAGCAAGATATGCGTAATTTAATTGCGTTGATGCTGACAAAGTTAAATTTTCATACTCTGACAGCAGCTAACGGTCACGAAGCATATGAACAATTACATAAAGAGCAAGTGGATCTTATTGTGCTAGATGTTATGATGCCTGATGAAGATGGGTTTACATTATGTAAAAACATTCGTCAAACGTCGAATATCCCGATAATTTTTTTAACAGCACGCGACGCTAATGAGGACAAAGTTAAGGGGTTAACAATTGGCGGAGATGATTATGTTGTTAAACCATTTACAGCGAGTGAACTTGTAGCACGGATAAACGCTGTGCTTCGTCGTACAGGTGCTACTGTACTCGAAGTAGAACAACAGCTTTTAGAGCGAGGTGTCATTAAACTAGATGAGATTTCGAGAAAAGTAATTGTGAACGGCGACCCAGTGCCGCTAACATTAAAGGAATATGAGCTATTACATCTATTTATGCTAAATCCGGATAGCGTCTATTCGCGTGAGCAGCTTCTCGAGCGTGTTTGGGATATTGATTATGCAGGTGGTACTCGTACAGTCGATACACATATTAAGACACTACGTTTAAAGCTTGGCAAGAAGTCAAAAGAAGCAAGCGATTATATCCAAACCGTTTGGGGCATTGGATATCGTTTTGAGAAATGCACATGAATAAGCTAGCCAATAAAATATGGGCGCTAATACTCGTCTTTCTAATTGTAACGATTGCATTTATGTATATATTTACTGATTTTTTGTATGAAGAATTATATGTAAGAGATACCGAGCAGTCAATGATTGAAGTTGGTGAAAAGCTCCAAACGATATATCAAGGTGGTAAAGTAGACGATAATTTAATAGCTCGTATTGAAGAGTATAATGCATATTCCAATTATAATATTTTCGCTGTTCGCAATCCACGCGAGCTAAGTGCTTGTGTACCATTCGATATTGACTACAATACGTTAATTGGACCTAACGAACGTGAAAAGCTTTTAACTGGGGAAACGGTAACGAAAATTGGTTATGAGGAGCGTTTTGACCGTCAAATCATTTCAGTTATTTTACCTTTTACGGAGCAAAATCGATTAGAAGGCATTATTTATTTGTATTACCCACTTGCGAAAATTAGTGAGTTAGCTACTACAGAAGTGATTCTATTAATTAGTGGGGCGATATTATTTTTACTTATTATAAGCTTTTTTGTTTGGAAAGGTTTGCGCAGAATTATGCGTCCGCTTCATGATTTACAGCAAGCGGCGGAAAAAATGTCTGAGGGGAATTACGAGACACGTGTTCATGTCACATCTAAAGATGAAATAGGTCAGCTATCTAATGCATTTAATGATATGGCTAAGGCGATTCAACAAGAGGACGAGCAGCAGAAAACTTTTTTAGCAACTGTTTCTCATGAACTGAGAACACCGATTAGTTATGTAAAAGGCTATAGTGAAGCGATCCAAAACGATTTTATTGCAGGTGGTGAGCTTGATGAAGCGATACGCCTTATAGCAAGAGAAGCTAATAGAATGGAGCGCCTGACGAATGAGCTCATGCAGCTAGCTCGTGTATCACATGAACATGATGAAGTAGAATTATATCCAATTGTACTAGCAGAAACGGTACGAGATGTCATAGCAATGCTACAACAGCAAGCTGTTTTGAAAAATATACAGTTACAACAAGCATTAGATGAAGAACTAATTATTCTCGGTGATGAAGAAAAGCTGAAGCAAATCTTCATTAATATTATAGAAAATGCAATACGTTATTCAAATGAAGGGAAAGAAATTCGAATTAAGACGAGCTCTATAAATGGACAAGCTATTATTTCTATACAAGATAGTGGGATAGGAATTCCAATAGAGGACTTACCACATATTACAGAACGATTTTACCGAGTTAACAAAGCGCGGAGCCGTGCAGATGGTGGTAGTGGTTTAGGGTTATCAATTGTCGATCAGCTTGTAAAACAGCATGATGGACAATTAATAATACAAAGTGAATTAGGAATAGGAACGTGCGTCACAATCACGATTCCAATAATGGGGGAATAGTTATGAAAAAATGGATGTTAAGCTTAATAGCAGTACCAGCATTACTTTTCGGATGTAGTGAAGAATCAAAAGTCGATACGATTGATAACGGCAATATGCCCCAGGAAGTAATCGTTGAAATTCAAACACCGAAAGAAGTAAACGTGAATGAAGAAGTCGAGCTAGTTGCATATGTCACACAAGTTGGCGAGGCGGTAGATGACGGTAGCGTACAATTTGAAGTATGGGAATCAGGTTTTCGCGATAAGGGGCATATGATTGACGGTACATTAGATAAAGACGGTGTTTACAGAGCACAATTTACGTTTGACCATGACGGTGTATATTATATGTTTGCTCACACAAATGCACGTGGTTTACATGTAATGCCGAAGCAACAAATTACAGTAGGCAACCCAGATATGAGCAAAGTGTTAGATGATAAAAGTAGTAATTCTATGAATCATGGCGCTGGTCACGGCGAAGGCCATGAAGATAGTGAAGATGAAGGCGAAGAAAATCATAATAATTAATACTTGCAATACAATTCAATAGGTGTATAATAATGACCGGATGACCGAAATGGTTTTCTGGTCATTTTATTTTCGAGGCAGGTTATTCAAAAACTTTCTTTTAAAGAGGTGACATTGATTGGATCGTAGACAAGAGATTTTAGAAGCGGCCACAAGATCTTTCTCTTTATTCGGTTATAAAGCAACGACGATGGAGCAAGTAGCGAAAATTGCTAATGTTGGTAAAGGTACGATTTATACGTTTTTTGCGAATAAGGAGTTATTATTACAAGAAGTTGTTATATCGTTAATCCGTGAAATGAAAGTAGAGATGGATGCAACAATTGATCCATCACTGAGTTTTATGAATAATGCGCATATGGCACTCATGAAAATGCTGCAATTCCGTGAGAAACATGTGCTATTTGCTAAATTAATCGAAGAAGAAAAAGAATTACGCACACCGGCAGTAAAACAAATGATTCAAGTTATTGAAAGTGAAATTGTTTCGTATATTGCCGAGCGCATTCAAAAAGGAATCGATAAAGGTGAGATCAATGAATGTGATCCCCCACTCGTTGCGTATTTGCTCTTTAAGTCATATTTTGCTTTTGTTGTAGATTGGCAGCAAACACATGACGAAATACTGAGCGAAGAACAAATTTTATCGATATTTAAGCAAACGATTTTTAATGGTTTAAAAAAGCAATAAGAAAAAATCAGTTTTTCGAAAATGAAAATCTGATTTTTTCTTACAGCGAAATGACCGAATGACGATTCTGGTCATTTGGTTTTACGAATTGAAAGGTGGGGCTATATGTTTAAATCGGAATGGCTTAAAATTTTTAAAACGAAAAAAATGTTAATACCAATAATAGCTGTATTATTTATTCCAGTAATGTACAGCGGCATGTTCTTATGGGCTTTCTGGGATCCTTATTCACATTTGGATAACCTACCAGTTGCCATTGTAAATGAAGATAAAGGGGCAACATTCGAAGGTGAAACATTGACGGTAGGTGATGACCTGACGAAAAACCTTATTGATAGTGAGCAATTTCATTTTGAAGAAGTTGCAAGCGATTTAGCAGAGGAGAAATTAAAGGATGGCGATTATTATATTGTCATTCGCATTCCAGAAAATTTCTCACAACATGCAACAACATTATTGGATGAAAATCCATCTAAGCTTGTCATCGATTATATCCCAAATGAAGGATCTAACTTCCTAGGGTCACAGATTGGTAGTACAGCAATAGAGAAAATTAAAGCAGAAGTAAATAAGCAAGTGTCAAAAACGTATGCAGAAAGTTTATTCTCTTCCATTACAAAATTAGGAGATGGCTTTGCTGAAGCAGCAGATGGCGCTGGTAAGTTAGATGCAGGTGCGCAAAAATTAGCGAACGGTGCAACCGATTTACAAAGCTATTTAGAACAGCTAGCTGCTAGTACGATCGAATTATCAGATGGTTCTAATGAGCTAACTACAGGAGCGGAGAAAGCTGCAACAGGTGCAACGACTTTAGCACAAGGTATTACAGCAATTGAAGATGGTAGTAAGCAGCTAGCGGCAGGAGCAAATGATGCAGCGGCTGGTGCGGATAGCTTAGTAAATGGAATAAAGAATTACACAAACGGCGTAGCACAAATAGCAGCTGGGCAAGCAACATTAGTTGAAAAACAACAAAACTTTGCTTCGGGTATGCAGTCTCTATTAAATAACAGTTCTAACTTACATGCAGGTGCACAACAATTAAATGATAATGCAGCAAATCTCCATGATGGCATAAATGCTTTATCAAAACAAATGCAAGAAATATTAACAAGTTTACCAAAAGAACAAGCCCAAGCATTGCAAGCAACATTAACACAGTTAAATGAGGGCAGTGCACAGCTTGCTGGTGGGTTATCACAATTCACTTCAAGTACAGGTGAATTACAGCAAGGCGTATCTCAATTAAATGATGGTAGTACTCAGCTAGTTGCTGGTCAACAACAAATTGCCAAAGGTATAAATGAGGTAGCGGCGAATACAGACGCGCTCGTTAACGGAGCGAATAGCCTAGCAGAAGGGAATACTACCATTGCAAATAAGTTAACGGAATTAGCGTCTGGTGCTAGTGCTGCAAAAGATGGAGCTAACCAATTAGCGACAGGATTAAATGATTTAGTTAGCGGTAATGAAAAATTAGCAGAGGGTACAACATTACTTGCCGAAAAATCAGGTGAACTAGCGGAAGGTTCTTCTTCATTAGCAGATGGAACGAAAGAACTTGTCGATGGTACAGCAAATTTATCTTCAAATTTATTAGAAGCAAGTGAGCAAGCAAATGTGAAGGCGAATGATGAAAATTATGACATGGCTGCACAACCGGTTGACGTTGAAAAAAAATCTGTAAACCACGTGCCAAACTATGGTACAGGTTTTGCACCATACTTTATTTCACTTGGTTTATTCGTCGGGGCATTAATGATTTCAATTGTATTCCCGTTTGTCGAACCAGCTATTCGACCTACAAATCCAGCAGCATGGTTTATGAGTAAAATATCAGTATTAGCTGTTGTTGGGATTATTCAGGCATTAATATCAGTCGTTGTCGTAGTCGGTATTCTTGGACTAGAAGTTGAAAGTATAGCTTGGTTTACGCTAACGGCGATTTTTGCGAGCTTTACGTTTTTAGCGATTGTTCAAATGCTCGTTTCACTATTCGGTGATCCAGGACGTTTTATTGCAATTATAGTGTTAATTATCCAATTAACATCAAGTGCAGGTACATTCCCACTGGAGTTAATACCTAGCCAATTGCAAGTATTTAATCCGTTCTTCCCAATGACTTACACTGTACAGGCATTTAAAGTAGCTATTTCTACAGGTGATTTTTCATTCTTAGGATTTAACTATGCTGTATTAGCAGGATTTGCAGTAGTATGTTTAGCTATTACGTTCGGATACTTCACATTACTATTTAAAAAACGCTATTCTAAACAAGCAGAAGCATAATGATAAAAGCGATTCAAGGATAAATTAAACATCCTCGAATCGCTTTTTTTGTCTCTCCGCTTTAGCAATATAGGTTCTATAATATTTGTTGGGGTATTCACACAATTTCGTACAAAAAGCACAAGCTCACTCTTTTTTATATACTTGAATTGACGAGAAACAAGTAAAGGAAAGGTGAGTTGTGCTATATGAATATTAACATGAATATCCCAGGATTAAAAAATGTCATCATTGATCAGATAGAAGAACGCAAAAGAGCGTATCGTATTTTCTGGTTCTTCACTTTAACTTGGGGTTGATTTCCGTTCCAGTTGAGCGCTTTCCGGGGGGCGTCTGATGAGCCGCTTCCCTCGCAAGCTCAGTCCAGGGTCTCATCTAGGACGCTAATCCCCCAGGAGTCGCCCAACCTCCACTCCAATCAACACTCACATTTTTTTATAAATTTCCATCCCTGATTTTTGTTGATGAAATTTTTATACAAAAAAGAACGTACTTGCCCGGCTTGTGGTCAAAAAACAAGTAAAGTACATGATTATCGGATGCAAAAAATTAAGCACTTAAAATGGTTTGAACGCCTTACAATTTTATTTTTAAGCGCCGTTGTTATACCTGCAAATGTGGCAAATGGTTTTTTAGAAGGGATTAATAATACTTCTAAAGTCATCAAAAGAAAAAAGAAATGCCTATGGTTTTCGGAAGTATGAACATTTCCAAGCAAAAATATTATTGAATTATGTATATAACAATGTAGGAATGCATCTTGGTTAGAAAGATTACGTTGATTGGAGCTCAGGGCAGCTGACTTCTGCGGGAACAGCACGGGCGGAAAATCAAATTGTTTCGGTCCCATCCGAAACAATTTAGTTGGAGCCGTGCCCGCGAAAAGCGTGCTGCCCTGAGCGGAAATCAACCTCTTTCGCAAGAAAGAGTGCAGTGAAAGTATTCACTACACCCCAACATTTGAATTAGAACCGCAATATATAGTTCGTTTAGGTGGGGAATTGAGAATGGCTAGCGCGTTCATTGCCAGGTTTCATGCGATTAGCGTGATTGCACAGTGCAAGAAAAAAACCCTTAAGTATTGAGCGTACTTAAGGGTTTTCATATGTTGTAAGCATATTATTTATAGCTTCATCTCCATGATGAAGTGTTAGACTAGCTAACGGCAATCAATAACTAACGATTAAAGAGAGTTGCATTTTTCACAATTGTTGCTGTAGCACTCACTTTGTTCTTCAATTTTATCACCGCATTGAACACAAACTTTATCAGGTAGATTCTTGAAAAATTCGACTACGTTTTCTAACATTGTGGCTAACCTCCTTAGGTAAACTGTTATATTACTGATTGAATTATTTACATTGTATTATAACAGTTTGTATTCGTCAACACAAAAGATGAAATTTAAGTTAAAATGAATATGGATATTTTGTGAAGGAGTGAAAAAACGTGTATTTTATCGACAATAAAGGCATTACGGATCCCCGTATAAACTTAGCAATTGAAGAGTACGTACTAAAAAACATGGATATCGACAAAGATGATTTTCTGCTGTTCTATATTAATCAACCTTCGATAATTATTGGCAAGAACCAAAATACAATCGAAGAAATTAATACAGATTATGTCGAGGACAATGGTGTAATCGTTGTGCGCCGTCTTTCTGGTGGTGGTGCTGTCTATCATGATTTAGGAAACTTAAACTTTAGTTTTTTAACGAAAGATGACGGTAACAGCTTCCATAACTATAAAAAATTCACGCAGCCTGTCGTAGAAGCGTTAGCAAAACTAGGTGTGAATGCCGAGCTTTCTGGTCGCAATGATATTTTAGCAGAAGGTCGTAAAGTATCAGGGAATGCGCAATATGCAACACGCGGTCGCATGTTTAGCCACGGTACTTTAATGTTTGATACAGAAATTGATGCAGTTGTGTCTGCTCTGAAAGTAAAAAAAGATAAAATCGAATCAAAAGGTATTAAATCTGTTCGCTCGCGCGTAGCTAATATTTCAGAGTTTTTACCGGAGAAGATTTCAGTTGAGCAGTTCCGAATGGAAATTTTAAAATCGATTTTCGATGGTGAAGAAAATATTCAGTATTATGAATTAACAGGTGACGATTGGAGTAAAATTCACGAAATTTCACAAGGTCGTTATCAGCAGTGGGATTGGAATTATGGAAAATCACCACGCTTCAACATTCAAAAAACTCATCGCTTCCCGTCTGGTAGTATCGATATTCGTTTAGAAGTAAACCGCGGAATAATTGAAGAAGCGAAAATTTTTGGTGATTTCTTTGGTGTAGGCGATGTTGCAGAAATTGAACAACTGTTTACAGGCTGCAAACATGATCGTGCTGCGATTGCGGAAGCATTAACGGAAATCGACACATCGAAATATTTTGGCGGCGTAACAAAAGAAGAGTTTTTACAGTTAGTTTATTAATATGATAGTTATTGTTGTTGCTTTTGGTTAATGCCTTATGTACAAAAAATGAGCCGTCTCAAGACTTTTGTGACTGCTCATTTTTTTTGTTAATATAAAGGAGAAGAGGAGGTCATGTTTGTGGATAAACATCGAATATTTATTGTAGAAGATGATCCGAAAATTGCTACTTTGCTCGCTGAAACTTTGCGCAAATATCAATATGAAGTAGCAACGATTCAAAATTTTGATGAGCTTGTAGAAGAATTTTTAGCATTTGCACCCCATATGGTGCTGCTTGATATAAATTTACCATCCTATGATGGCTATTATTGGTGTCGTCAATTGCGCCAGCATACAACTTGTCCGATTTTATTTATTTCGGCACGGTCTGGCGAAATGGACCAAATATTTGCGCTTGAAAATGGTGGAGATGATTTTATTACAAAACCGTTTAATTATGAAATCGTACTTGCAAAAATTAGAAGCCATTTACGACGTACATATGGAGAGTATTCAAGCAGACAAGAAGAACGAACGATTAAACAGGGAAAATTAACCCTATATTTAGAAAGTATGGAGCTGCATATGAAGGATGCTGTCATTCCACTACAAAAAAAAGAATGCATTATTTTGGACTTACTCATGGGACAAGCGCCAAAAGTTGTATCGAGGGATTCTCTGTTAGAGGAATTATGGGATGACCAAGCGTTTGTCGATGAAAATACATTGAATGTTAATATGACTCGCGTTCGTAAAAAGCTCGCGGATTATGGCGTGAAATCCTATATTGAAACGATGCGTGGTGCGGGTTACCGCTTTATATTAAACCCGGAGGAAACGTGATGGGTGTAAAACTATTTATAACGGAGCATCTTTCCTATATCATTTTTCAATTTTGTATCGTGCTATTTATATTATTGCTGTATTGGTTAGATGGTTTTCGCAATTTAAATACAGCGCTATATACGATAGTCATTAGCATGCTGTTATTAGCATCGTTTTTAGTTGTACGTTATATGTTAAGGCGCCGTTATTTGAGTAAAATAACGCAGCTACCTACTGTGATGGAAGATGCACTACAAAAAAATGCTAAAACACATGAATATCTTCAAACAGAAAAATATTTACAGGAGCTATACCATGTTTACCAACATGAGGTGCAAACTCTCTATGCAAAGCAAACGCGACAGCGAAAATTTATGAACCAGTGGATTCACCAGATGAAAACGCCAATTGCTGTTCTCGAATTATTGCTACAGGAAGATCAAGAGCTCGATAAAAAAAGTGTGCAGGAAGAGGTCGATCGCTTAAAACGGGGACTTGATATGGTACTTATGAATGCTCGACTTGAAAATTTTGAGGATGACATGCAAATCGAGCAAGTACCGTTAAAGGCGATTGTGACATCAATTGTTAATGAAAATAAAAGGCTATTTATAACAAAGCGTGTATTTCCTGAGCTACAAATAAGTGAGGAAATTGTCATTGCAAGCGATTCAAAATGGTTGAAATTTGTAATATCACAGTTTATTACGAATGCGGTGAAATACACATTTGAACCGAATAAAAAAATTACGATGATCGCCTCTCAACAAGATAGCGCGGTAACTTTAGAAATTATAGATGAAGGTATAGGTATTCCAAAATCTGATTTATCGCGAGTTACAAAAGCCTTTTTTACAGGAGAAAATGGTCGTAAAACGGGCGAGTCAACAGGTATGGGACTTTACTTAGCACAAGAGATTTGTGCAAAGCTGGGGCATCAGTTAGAAATCACCTCAGAGGTAGGTGTAGGTACAACAGTTCATATTACATTTTAAAGGAAATGTAGTGACAGCTTACGAAAACCTTGACTAATCACATGATAAGCTTGCAATGAAATAGAAGTAAATGAGGGATCGTAATGGCTATTTTACAAATAAAAGATGTAACGAAAGTTTATGAAGGAAAAGTAACCCATCGTGCGCTTAATCAGCTTAGCTTTGAAGTGGAAATGGGTGAGTTTTTAGCGATTATGGGACCATCTGGTAGCGGGAAAACAACATTACTCAATATGATTTCAACTATTGATCGCCCGACTTCTGGAGAAATAATTTTTGACGGGTTAAAGCCTCAAAATTTAAACATAACTGAGCTCGCTTATTTTCGCCGTCGTCAGCTAGGTTTCGTATTTCAAGATTTCAATTTGTTGCCGATGTTAACGGTCGAGGAAAATATTGTCCTACCACTCACACTCGATAACCAGCCGCTTAAAGTAATGGAGGAGCGCCTCGCTAAATTAGCCGAGCAGCTAGATATTGAAGCTATTTTACAGAAACGACCAAATGAAATATCTGGAGGACAAGCACAGCGCACAGCCATAGCGCGGGCACTCATTCATGAGCCGGCGATTATTTTAGCGGATGAACCGACAGGGAATTTAGATTCGAATGCTTCTCGAGAAGTGCTTGAGCTTCTCGGTAAAATTAATAAGGAACGCCAGGCAACTATTGTCATGGTAACGCATGATCCAATTGCGGCGAGTTATTGTGACAGAGTGCTATTTATTAAAGATGGTGAGTTTTTCAATGAAATTTATTGCGATGACCGTCGCCAAACATTTTTCCAACGTATTTTAAATGTTTTAAGTTTGTTAGGAGGACAAGTAGGTGACCTTTCAGCAATTCGCTTACCGTAATGTCTTTCGGAATTTCCGAATTTATGCTGCCTTTTTTATGGCAAGCTTTTTTTCAGTTTTCGTGTTTTTCATTTATTCGATGCTTATGTTTCATCCAGCCATTGAACAAGGCTTCTTAGGTGATGTCTCAATTATCGGCATGATATTTGCGGAAATCATACTCGTATTATTTTCATGGTTTTTTATTTTTTATTCGATGAAAGCCTTTTTAGAAGCGCGATCTAAAGAGTTTGCAATCTTACTACAATTGGGAATGGAAAAAAGGCAATTAGGCAAGCTCGTATTTTTAGAAACGATGTTGATAGGCACAATTTCTTGTGTGACGGGGATATTATTTGGCTATGCCTTTTCAAAATTCTTCTTTATGATCGTGCGCGAAATTTTATATTTAGAAGATTTACCATTGTATTTGTCGTGGGAGCCGTTTGTGTTAACACTATTTGTTTTTCTAAGTGCATTCGTCGTTATTTCATTAATGAGCGCAACGTTTACAAAGGAATCGAAGTTAATTGATCTACTTAAAGGGCATCAATATGTCGATGTATCTGACAAATATTCTAAAATCGGAGCCGTTTTAGGGGTAGTATTAATTGCAATAGGCTATATTCTAGCGCTACTAACGACTAAAACAACCCTCTTTAGTTATACATTACTTATTCCGATTTTTGTGACGTTTGGAACGTATTACTTATTTACTGATACGACTTTGTTTATTATTGAGCAGATAAAAAGACGGAAAAGCGTGTACTGGAAAAAATCTCGTATGCTTTCGATTTCTGAACAAACGTACATTTTACGCAGTAATGCGAAGATGTTTTTTGTTGTGACGATGGTATCTACAGTGGCCTTTTTATGTGTCGGCTTACTGTCCGCGCTATCCTCCTATACATCGCAATATGACAAAATAAACCCACTTGGCATTATTTATAAAGGGCATGAGGACAATCCATATGAAGTCGCGCATATTTCATCACTTATTTATGAGCTAGAGGAATCGGGTTTATCGTATCATTTATCGCGCCTCGTTGTGAAAAAACAGACATCAACTCATACGTTAAATGAAGTAGAAGTATTCCGTGCTAGCGATATTAACAATTTATTATTTTCATTTGGCTATCCAATGGTGAGGCTACAAACAGGCGAGGCGATGTTTATTGCGTATTCAGATGAATCATTAAAGGAGCTCCAAAAAACAACAGTAAGTACGACATTAAAAGAAAATAATATCGATATCGTTATTAATAGCGTGTATCCGAAATTGATTTTCCCTGCGGCGATTGTCAGCCGCAATTCGATCATCGTCAGTGATGAAGATTTTGCTAAGCTCGTCAATCCGTTTGAAAAAGCACCGTATGTTGAGCCGGGCTATCATTTATTTACATTTGATATTCCTAACTGGATAGAGGCGAATAATATTGGATTGGATATCCACTATGCTGTGTCAGAGGAATATTTAAAAGAGAGTTATAATTTGCCGTTTTATTTTGAAAATGCAGGATTAAATTATTCTTATATATTAGCAGCATACTCTCTTTTTACGTTAGTAGGGTTATTAGTAGTAGCGGTATTTTTACTAGCTGCCGGTAGTTTTGTTTACTTTAAACTGTATACAAGTTTAGAACGGGAAAAGAAACAATTTGAAGTCTTAAAAAGAATGGGCTTAACGGATCTCGAGCAAAAAAACTTAATAACGCGCTACTTGTTTCCTCAGTTCTTCTTACCTTGGGGTGTGGCACTTGTGCATAGTATGTTTGCGTTCATCGTATTACAGACAATTTTAAAAGATGTTATGAATATTTCCATTGTTCAAGAAATTGTCTTTGCCTTTGCGTTTATTGTGTTAGTTCAAATTATTTATTTTTATTTAATTCGTTGGCGCTATATTGCACACATTCGTTCCTAATGAAAAAGTGTTCGGAAAGTAGAATATATTATCATTTTCAACAATAATTCGTAATAAAAGACAAAACAGCTATTGTTTTCTATATATTTTTATTCTACAATAGTAAAAAAATAGAAGTTCATTTCGCGCACAAAGGGGATGGGTGTATTGAATTTAGTTGAAAAGGTAAGACAACAAGCTTTCGAACAACCAGAAAAAATTGCGTATCATTTCATGGGGAAAGACACGAGTTATGGGGAATTTGAACAAACTGTAGGACGTTTTGCGAAAGCATTACAGGACATGGGGGTTCAGAAAGGAGATCATGTGGGGCTATTACTCGGAAATACGCCACATTTTTTAATCTCTTTATACGGAACGATGCGCATTGGAGCGACAGCAATTCCGATTAATCCGATTTATACACCAGATGAAATTGCATACATTATCCAAAATGGAGATGTAAAGGTGGTTATTGCACTCGACATGCTCATGCCGCTCGTTGAAAAAGGTGTACAAGTTTTCCCGCAAGTAGAGGGGTATATTATTTGCGAAACAATGCCTGAAGTTGGACAAAACTATGCTGCGCTAAGCGATAAGGCAAAAGCAAAAACGACATTATTTTCGCAACTTTTGCAAAAAACAGAAGGTACGGGTGACCCAGTGCCAGTTGATATCGATGATAATGCTGTAATATTATATACATCCGGTACGACAGGTCATCCGAAAGGTGCGATGTTAACGCATGGCAATTTGTACTCCAATGCACGTGATATTGGTTCCTATTTGAATATGACATATGAAGATCGCGTCATCGCTACTTTACCGGTATTCCATGTGTTTGCGTTAACGGTTGTAGTAAATGCACCGTTACTACAAGGGGCTACTATTTTACTAGCACCTCACTTTAGCCCTAGTGAAATTTTTGCACTAGCGAAAGCGCAAGTTGCTACTGTATTTGCAGGAGTGCCAACGATGTATAACTTCTTATATCAATTTGAAGAAGGGGAAGTGTCTGCGTTTAGTAGCTTACGTTTAGCGATTTCCGGCGGTGCTTCTTTACCAGTTTCATTACTTCATAATTTTGAAGAAAAGTTCCATGTGCGTATTTCAGAAGGCTATGGTTTATCTGAAGCGTCGCCAGTAACATGCTTTAACCCGATTGACCGTGACCGTAAACCGGGATCAATTGGTCCGTCGATTGTGAATGTTGAAAATAAAGTAGTTGATATAAACGGCGACGAAGTACCAGTAGGAGAAGTAGGCGAATTAATCGTACGCGGGCCGAATGTTATGAAAGGTTATTATAAAATGCCTGAAGAATCAGCTAATGCGATTCGTGACGGATGGTTATACACAGGCGACTTAGCAAGACAAGATGAGGAAGGTTATTTTTATATCGTTGATCGTAAAAAAGATATGATTATTGTTGGTGGTTATAATGTATATCCGCGAGAAGTCGAGGAAGTGTTATTTGCACATCCAAATGTTATCGAAGCAGCTGTTGTCGGCTTCCCAGATCCTGATTTTGGTGAAGCGGTGCATGCGTATGTCGTATTAAAGGACAGAGCGATGACAGAGGCGGAATTACAAGCATACTGCGCTGAGCATATCGTAAAATATAAAGTACCAAAAACAATCGAAATTATCGATGAGCTACCAAAAAACTCAACAGGAAAAATATTACGCCGCTCATTAAAAGAAACGGCAACAATAAAATAAATGGTATTAGCTATATAGGAGGCAGGAATTTCTGTCTCTTGTATAGCTTTTCTTTTTGAAGTTTTTAGAGATGTCTAGCCGTAAGCGTAGCAACCGGCGCGAATGCACTTTTCTTAGCTGCGAAGGGGATTTTGGGGATAAGGTCAATAGAATTCGAAATAAGGTCAATAGAATCAAAAATAAGGTCAATAGAATCAAAAATTAGGTCAATAGAATTCAAAATAAGGTCAATAGAATTCAAAATAAGGTCAATAGAATTCAAAATAAGGTCTATAAATATTTGTAGTACAGTAAAATAACATGAATACTTCCGCAAAAAAATATAAGATTATTATTCTGTCTATACAGAATATTGACACTATTATAAGGCGTGGTAAACTTAATATTACGGTAATCGAAATATTAAAATGAAAGCAGGGGGACTGTATGACAACTTATTTAACAAAAGAACATTTATACAAATTACAATCTGTAACAAATCCAGTATTATCACCGGATGATACTGAGGCTGTATTTATTCGCACATTAATTGATGAAGAGGATAATAAGTATTATGCACATCTTTTTCATGTGGCGTTGCAAGATAAAGAAGTAACGCAGTGGACATTTGGCAAGGAACGTATTAGTAGCCCTAAATGGTCGCCGAATGGTAAGCAAATCGCGTTTTTATCTAATCGCGACGAAAAAAATCAATTATTTGTCATCAATAAAAACGGCGGTGAAGCGAAAAAAATCGCAAACTTTCCGTATGGTGTGAATTCATTCGTGTGGAGCCCATGTGGTGACAAGCTTTGGGTAACGGCGAACTTGAAAAACGATAAAACATTTGCCGATAAAATAGAAAAAGACGATAAAAAGCTTCCGGAAGCGTACGTTGTAGATCAGCTAAAGTATAAAATGGACGGTGTTGGTGGCGATGGTTTGCGTCAGCAAGGTATAAGCTCGCATATTGCGCAAGTAACGCTAGATGGTGATATTACACAATTTACTGAAGGCAATCACTTCCATTCTTTAAGTGGGATCTCACGCGATGGTAAAACACTCATCGTTAGTGTAAACCGAACAGAAATCCAAGACTTTGAATTCCGTCAATCACTTTATTTAGTCGATGTGGAAACGAAGAAAGAAACAGTTTTAGTCGATCAAAACGGTCATTATGGTGGTGCAACATATTCAATAGATAATCGCTACGTAGCATATGTTGGTAGTGATGCTTCTTATAAAAATGCAACACATTCAAATATTTATGTTTATGATACAGAAACAGGCGAAACGACAGAGTTAACAGCGGGCATTGATGCTCCAGTTGGCGATTATGCAGTAGCGGATGTACAGCAAGGCGTATCAGTACCGTCTGTTGTTTGGACAGATACAAATGCATTGTATTTCCAATTATCAACGATGGGCGATGTACGATTATATTATGCGACATTAGATGGTGCAATTTATCCAGCTTCTCCAGAGGGTGAGCATGTATATGGGTATACTGTTGCTAAAAGTGGCAACGAGGCACTTATTACAGTATCGAATATGACGTTCCCTGGTGAATTATTCCACTACGATATTACAACTGGTGAGCGTACACAGTTAACGAAGTTTAATGATGCTTTCCTCGAAGACGTAACACTGTCGACTCCAGAACCGATTGTGTATAAAGGGGCAAAAGATTGGGATGTATATGGATGGTTAATGAAGCCTGCTAATTATGTAGAAGGTGAAAAGTATCCATTAATTGTTGAAGTACATGGTGGTCCACATACTATGTATGCCAACTCGTTTTTCCATGAAATGCAACTACTGGCAGCACAGGGCTACGGTGTTTTATTTGTAAACCCACGAGGTAGTCACGGCTATAGCCAAGCATTTGTTGATGCAGTGCGCGGTGATTATGGTGGTGGTGATTACGAGGATATTATGGCTGGCTTAGATTATGCATTAGCGAATTATAGCTGGATTGATGAAAATCGTCTCGGTCTCACAGGGGGCAGCTATGGTGGCTTTATGACAAACTGGGCTGTCGGACATACGAATCGTTTTAAAGCTGCTGTTACACAACGTTCTATTTCCAACTGGATTAGCTTCTTTGGGGTATCAGATATCGGCTATTATTTCACTGATTGGCAAATTGGTACGGATATGATGGATGTTGAAACATTATGGAAACATTCGCCGTTAAAATACGCGAAAAACGTAGAGACACCGTTGCTTATTTTGCATAGTGAAAAAGATTTCCGTTGCCCAATTGAACAAGCTGAGCAATTATACGTAACGTTAAAAACCATGGGGAAAGAAGTTGGCTTTGTTCGCTTCCCAGGTAGCGATCATAACTTATCTCGTACAGGCACACCGAATTTACGCCTACAACGTTTAGACCAAATCGTAAGTTGGTTTAAGAAATATATTTAATACTAAAATTTTATTGAAACATCTTATTACAAAAGTTCGTTCTATTTATCGATTACTATCAGCAAAGCACATTAGATTATGCTAAAATGAAAAGTAAATTAGATTGGAAAGAGAGTATAAGGATGTCAATAATTCAAGGGTTGATTGATTTTATTTTGCATATTGACGAGCATTTAGTTGAAATTATTCAACAATTTGGTGCTTGGTCATACGGAATTTTATTTTCAGTTGTTTTTGTTGAAACTGGTGTTGTTATTATGCCGTTTCTACCTGGGGATTCCTTGCTTTTTGCGAGTGGTGCATTAGCTGCTATAGGTGCATTTAATTTAGGATTATTACTTATAGTATTTTTTGCAGCAGCTGTAATTGGAGATACGGTTAATTATCATATTGGTAAAACTATAGGCACGTCTATCCCTCCAGAAAGTTTTTTAGGTAAATTTATTAAGAAAGAACGTATGGATGCAGCACAAAACTTCTTTAATAAGCACGGAGGTAAAACGATCGTCATTGCACGTTTCATGCCGTTTATTAGAACGTTTATACCATTCGTTGCAGGAGCAAGCCGCATGAATTATAAATATTTTATTGTTTATAACGTTGTTGGTGCTGTGCTATGGGTGTTAAGCTGCACATTAATAGGGTACTTCTTCGGAAATATCCCAATTATTAAAGAAAACTTCTCGACAGTGTTAATATTAATTATTTTCATATCTGTGTTGCCGGCAATTATTGGCGCGGTTAAAGGGCGTAGTAAGAAAAAATAAGTATTTCTAGAGACGAGGTAGTAGAGATGATGACAAAAATGAACGTAGAGAGCTTTAATTTAGATCATACAATAGTAGCTGCACCTTATGTACGCTTAGCAGGGTTAAAAGAGGGGCAGCATGGCGATGTTGTTCATAAATATGACATCCGCTTTAAACAGCCGAATAAAGAATATATGAACATGGATGCATTACATTCCATTGAACATTTAATGGCCGAAAATATTCGTAATCATTCGGAACAAGTAGTTGATCTTAGTCCTATGGGATGTCAAACAGGCTTTTATTTATCAGTCATTAATCACGATAATTATGATGAAATACTATCTATTTTAGAAAAGACACTTCAAGATGTATTGAATGCAACAGAAGTTCCTGCTTGCAACGAAGTACAATGTGGCTGGGCTGCAAACCATAGTTTAGAAGGCGCAAAAGAGTTAGCCCGAGAAATGCTTGAAAAACGAGCTGAATGGTCAACAGTTTTTGCAACTTAATATAAATCCGGGAAACGCATGAATGTCGCGCTTCCCGTTTTTTTTAGGTTCAATAATATTTGTTGGGGTATACACACAATTTCGTACAAAAAAAGCATAAGCTCACTCTTTTTTATTTACTTGAATTGTCTAGAAACAAGAGATAATAAGGTGAGTTTTGCTATATGAAATTAACATGAATATCCCAGGAATAAAAGATGTCATTATTGATTGCCTAGAGGAACAGAAGTAGCGTATCGTTCTGTACATTTCTGGTTCACCACTATAACAGGGGGTGATTTCCGTTCCAGTTGTGCGCTTTCCGGGGGGCGTCTGATGAGCCGCTTCCCTCGCAAGCTCAGTCCAGGGTCTAATCTAGGACGCTAATCCCCCAGGAGTCGCCCAACCTTCACTTCAATCAACAAGCAAAGTACATGAATATCGGATACAAAAAATTAAACACCTAAAATGGTTTGAACGCCTTACGATTTTATTTTATAAGCGTCGTCCATCTTGGCTAGAAAGATTACGTTGATTGGAGCTCAGGGCAGCCGACTTCTGCGGGAACAGCACGGACGGAAAATCAAATTGTTTCGGTTCTATCCGAAACAATTTAGTTGGAGCCGTGCCCGCGAAAAGCGTGCTGCCCTGAGCGGAAATCAACCTCTTTCGCAAGAAAGAGTGCAGTGAAAGTATTCACTACACCCCAACATTTGAATTTGAACCATTTTTTATTTTCCTTTAAATTGTGGGGCTCTTTTTTCAACGAATGCATTTAATGCTTCGACACGGTCTTCTGTTTGTAAGGTTATTTCATACGCTTTTCGCTCAATTTGTAAACCTGTATGCAAGTCGACTTTCATACCTTGTTTGACGGCGAATTTTGCTTGCTGTATAGCGATAGGAGCGTTTAATAAAATACGATTGGCAAAATCCGCTACTGCTTCTGCAAGTGCATCTGGTTCTACGACTTTAGTAAACAGACCGCATGCAAGTGCTTCTTCACTGTCGATTTTTTTGGCACATAAAATTAATTCCAATGCTTTTGCTTCCCCAACTATACGTGGCAACCTTTGTGTGCCGCCCGCGCCAGGGATAATACCAAGCTTTGTTTCAGTTAAACCGACGATAACATTGTTAGCGGCGATGCGAAAATCACATGCTAATGCAAGCTCCAATCCACCGCCGAATGCATAGCCGTTAAGCGCGCAAATCGTAGGCTGTGGCAACGATTCAACAGCACTAAATACTTCTCCAAATTTATTTAAGTTTCGTTTTACTAATGGTTCAGGTAGTGTTCGACGTTCTTTTAAATCTGCTCCGACTGAAAATGCAGTATCTCCAGCTCCGGTAATAATAACGAGACGTATATCGGGGTGAATACGGATTGACTCGATAACGGCTTGTAATTCAGTTAACATATCAAAATTAAAAGCATTTAAAACATTAGGTCGATTCAGTGTAATGCTTGCAATGGATCCATCTTGCTCATAAGTGATAATACCCATAGTAAATCCCCCTTCATTTCGTGTATTATATAAACATAGTACATTGTATTTAACTAACAGAGCAAATGATAGCTTAATAGAAATAGTATAATCATATAGTTGAAATTAAACACTACATAACGGAAGGCGAGGAAATGCTTGGAAGTATTTATCGGAAGACAACCAATATTTAATATGCACGAACAAATCGTTGCTTACGAATTGTTATACCGCAACAAAAATGTAAATAACTTTCCGTTAGTAGATTCGGATGCTGCAACAGTTGATGTGATTGTGAATTCATTTTTATCCATCGGTATAGATGAAGTAACGAATGGACGACCGTGCTTCGTTAATTTTACAAGTAATTTATTATATAGTTCGTTACTTGACTATTTAGACCCAACGAAAATAGTGATAGAAATATTAGAGGATGTACCGTTAACAAATGAGCTAGTAACGCGGGTAAGAGATTTAAAAAAGCGCGGATTTAAAATAGCTTTAGATGATTTTGTGTTAGATGAAAAAGTAGAAGTTTACGATGACTTATTTGTTTATATTGACTACATAAAAGTAGACTTTTTACTTTCCACATTATTAGAACGAACGGAAATAGAAAGTAAAGTTAAGTCACAATTTCCACATATTAAACTATTAGCTGAAAAAGTCGAAACACGCAATCAATTTGAAGTAGCGAAGCATGCCGGTTATACGCTATTCCAGGGCTACTTTTTTGAGCAACCTCAAATAATTCAATCGACGGATATACCTGCAAACACGTTGCAATATTTCCAAATTATTTCGTTGTTAAAAGACGAAGAACCGAATATTAATGATTTAGCTGGAAATATTGAGCGTGAAATTTCATTAACCTATAAACTGCTACAGCTCATTAATCAATCAAATAAGCGTGCAAGGTCTAAAGTGCGTTCTATTAAACAAGCGATTTTATTATTCGGTCTTACAGAGTTAAGGAAATTAATTTATTTACTAGCAATGCGTGAAGTGAATAATCAAGTTGAGTCGGATACATTTAATGAGTTAATGCGCGCTTCTTTATTCCGTGCTAAGGCGTGTGAAAGAGTTGCGAAAATAAATTATAAAGAGAATTTCTCAGAATACTTTTTAATTGGATTGTTCTCGCTAATTGATACAATATTAAAGCGCCCGATGCATACGATTTTGCAACAGCTACCGTTTTCAGAGGAAATTATTCAAACAATAAGTGGTGCACAAACAGAGATGGCACCGTATTTGCAATTCGGTACAGCGCTTTATAAGTTAGATTGGAATAAGCTAGATGAATTAATGGAGCAATTAGACTTGGCTCATGAAACAGTCGTTCAAATTTATTTTGAAGTAGATGAGTGGGTAAAAGAAGCGTTTGTATAATTGGATGCTGATCTTAATAGGTCAGCATTTTTTTCTATTTTTAGAGCATAGTATCCTTTATCTTGATGAAGTTCTCAAGTATACAGCGATTTGTTATAATCAGACGAGAATTTGAATAAGAAAGAGGAAAAATATTAGTATGAATAATGAACAAATATCTACAAAAGATAAAGTTAGTGAATATCTATTTGTAATTCTAGGTGCAGCCATCGTTGCAGTTGGATTTAATGCCTTTTTATTTCCAAACCAAGTCGCATCAGGTGGTGTGAGCGGGATTAGTACGATTTTGCACGGTTTATTTGGATGGAATGCAGGGCTCGTACAATATGCATTTAATATTCCGCTATTTATTGCAGGGGTATTCATTCTTGGGAAGAAATTCGGTTTGAAATCACTAGTTGGCACATTAGCGCTACCTTTATTCGTTATTTTAACGGAAGATTGGGAGCCGTGGACACTAAACCCGTTGTTAGGGGCGATTTTCGGTGGAATCTTTGTTGGAATGGGTATTGGTTTTGTATTTAAAGGGAAAGCTTCAACAGGTGGAACAGACTTATTAGCACAAATAATTACTAAATATACGGGGTTAACATTAGGGACAAGCGTTTTATTAATTGATGGTATTATTGCTGTCAGTGCGGCACTCGTATTCGATTTAGAAAAAGGGCTGTACGCTTTAATCGGTTTATACGTGACGACAAAGACGATTGATATTATACAGCTTGGTTTTAGTCAGTCGAAAATGGTTTATATTATAACAAATAGGGAAAATGAAGTGCGTGATGCAATTTATGCTGAAGTAAAGCGTGGAGTAACTAAATTACCAGCTATAGGTGGCTATACGGGTGAGGAAAAACCGATTTTGATGGTTGTCGTCTACCAGACAGAGTTCACAAAGCTGAAACAAGTTATTAAAACAGTTGACCCAACAGCGTTTGTTATAGTTTCTGATGCATATGAAGTGTTGGGAAAAGGTTTCAAGCGTGCATAAATTTGTTATACTATATTTGATATAAAATATTATACGTTTTTGGAGGGATTCAACATGAACAAGAAATGGTTAACAGTAGTATTTGGATCTGCACTATTTTTAGCAGCTTGTGGCGGTGGTGGAGAAAAGTCTACTTCAGGCGGCACTACAGAGCAAACAGAAGGTGAAAAAATTGTGATGCAAAACTGTGCAACTTGCCACGGTGGAAACCTACAAGGGATGAGTAGTGCACCAGCTTTAAATAATGTTGGTTCTCGTTTATCACAAGATGAAATTTTAGATATTATCTTAAACGGTACTGGTAATAAAGGTATGCCTGCTGGATTAATCCAGGGCGAACAAGCTGAAAAAGCAGCTGAATGGTTAGCTACACAAAAATAATGAAATGAAAAAGTCGAGCACCTAGCAGGTGTTCGACTTTTTATATAGGCTAAATACATAGTAAAATAATGGTGACATGTTAAAATAAAGTGAAACGCTTTTTTTTTGACGTGGAGGACGTATTCATGTAGATGTCGTGACATAATATTATGTTTTCGTTTGCCTTCATCTCTGCTATAGAATGCGAGATATACTAAAAATCGAATGATTGAGAGGTTGCACCTATGATTCAAGTAACAACTAGGGACGTAATGGAAAAATTTAATCTACAGCTAGTTAGCGGGCAAGAAGGCATAGGTCGGTATATTACAACGAGCGATATTTCAAGGCCAGGACTTGAAATGGCGGGGTATTTTACACATTACCCAGCGAATCGTGTGCAGTTACTTGGAAAGACGGAATTATCGTTTTTTGAAATGCTACCACATGATATAAAGCTCGAGCGCATGCACCGTTTATGTGCACAAAACACACCAGCTATTATTATTTCTCGTGGCATGGATGTGCCGGAAGAGTTATTACAAGCATCTAATGCCAACCATGTACCTGTCCTTGTTTCAAAACTAACGACAACTCGGTTTTCAAGTCGGCTAACAAACTTTTTGGAAAGCAAGCTCGCACCAACGACAGCTGTGCATGGTGTATTAGTTGATATTTATGGTATTGGTGTACTGATTATTGGTAAAAGTGGTGTTGGTAAAAGTGAGACGGCACTAGAACTTGTGAAAAAAGGCCACCGTTTAGTAGCAGATGATTCTGTTGAAATCCGTCAAGAATCAGAAAATTTACTTATTGGTAGCCCGCCACCATTACTAGAACATTTATTGGAAATTCGTGGTATCGGTATTATTAATATTATGACGCTTTTTGGTGCAAGTGCAGTTCGTCCGTATAAACGGATAACATTCATTGTAGAACTGGAAAATTGGGATCCAGATAAAGTATATGATCGTCTTGGTTTAGATGAGGAAAAGATGAGAATTATGGATACCGAGCTAACGAAGATGACAATTCCTGTGCAACCGGGGCGTAATGTCTCTGTTATTATTGAAGTAGCTGCGATGAATTATCGATTGAAAAAAATGGGCGTTAACGCAGCAGAAGAATTTTCACGTCGCTTAGATGCCGTTATTGCTTCTAATGATGAAATGGATGACTTTTTATAATAACGGAATGTGACTTATCATGAAAATCAAAAAAGATAAACAGCGATTTAGAATTGTCTACAAGTTAGATGATCAACGAAGGGTCGCCTAAGTATGAGAGGAGTAAAATATGAATTTATTATTAATGACTATTGATCCAGTTGCGTTCTCAATAGGTCCAATTGAAGTAAGATGGTATGGTATTTTGATTGCACTTGGTATTGTACTTGCCTATTTTTTAGCGCAAAGAGAAGCGGTTCGTCTAGGGCTGCATCCTGATTTTCTTGCTGATTTGTTAATTTGGGCAGTGCCAATCTCGATTGTATCAGCACGTATATATTATGTAGTGATGAAATGGGATTATTATGGCGCAAATCCAAGTAAAATAATAGAAATATGGAATGGCGGCATCGCAATTCATGGTGCTTTAATTGGAGCTATTATTACCGCCTATATATTTACGAAAAAACGTGGTGTAAGCTTTTTAAAAGTAGCGGACATTGCAGCACCAAGTATTTTATTAGGACAAATTATCGGGCGCTGGGGCAACTTTATAAATCAGGAGGCGCATGGTGGACCGGTAACACGTAGCTTTTTAGAAAATTTAAAGTTGCCAGACTGGATAATCGAGCAAATGTATATCGAACAGCAAGGAACATATGTACATCCGACATTTTTATATGAATCAGTTTGGAATCTTATTGGATTTATTATTTTAATAGTAAGTCGCAAATTGAACTGGCGTCGAGGAGAAATGTTCTTCTTCTATTTAATTTGGTATTCAATTGGGCGCTTCTATATCGAAGGTTTACGTACAGATAGCTTGTACCTAGTTGGCGATTTACGCTCGGCACAGGTTGTATCGATAATCGGTGTTGTTGTTGGATTAAGTGCAATAATTTACCGTCGCCTCACAGTAAAACCAGTTGTACGCTACTTAGACAAATAAGGAGAATCAGTATGACAAAAGCGTTATTATTTGATTTTGACGGCACACTTCTAAATACGAATGAGTTAATTATTCAAACTTTTATGCATGTACTTGAAGAAAGATTTCCTGGGCAATATTCGCCAAAAGATTGCATGAAATTCATTGGGCCGTCATTAGAAGAAACATTTGACGAAATTACACCAAATGAAACGGATGACATGATTCGCAAATATCGAGAATGGAATATGGCGCATCACGATGAGCTTGTTTCACAATATGATCAAGTCGTTTCTACATTAGAAGCATTAAAAGAACAGGGAATTCGTTTAGCAATCGTATCAACAAAAAGTCGTGATATGATAGAACGTGGCATACAAGTACTTGGTGCGAGGCATTTATTTGAATTTTATGTTGGGGTAGAAGATGTACAACATGTAAAACCACATCCAGAGCCGATTTTACTAGCAATTAATAAGTTAGGCTTGCAAAAAGAGGATGTCATTATGATTGGTGATAATTCACATGATATCCAAGGGGCACATAACGCAGGAGTTCGTTCGGCAGGTGTCGCGTGGTCCATTAAAGGAGAAAGCTTTTTACAGCAATTCAATCCGACATATATGCTGCATCATATGACAGACTTACTGGCGATTGTGAAAGGATAAATTAAATGAGAAGAACCGAACGCTATAAAGTAGAAGGTGCAAATTCTCTTTGGCATGTATATAAAACAGTGTCTTTTTGGAAAGTGATGAAATGCTTTATCGTTATTCAAATTGGTCGTATTACACCAACAATGCGTATGAAAAATTGGTTGTATCGCTCGTTTTTACGTATGGAAATTGGTGATAAAACATCACTCGCGTTAATGGTCATGCCTGATACGATGTTTCCAGAGCGAATTTCGATCGGGGACAACACGATTATCGGCTTTAATACGACTATTTTAGCACATGAATATTTAATTGAAGAATATCGTCTCGGCGATGTCAAAATAGGTAGTAACGTGATGATTGGTGCAAATTCAACAATTTTACCTGGTATTGAAATTGGTGATGGGGCAATTGTTTCTGCGGCAACGCTCGTTCATAAAGATGTACCTGCTGGAAGTATGGCAGGCGGTAATCCGATGCGCATCATTTTTACAGCTGAAGAAATGGCGGCACGCAAATTGGAAGATAAACCAATATGGCATAATTAAGTAATCGACAAAATCCATGTATTTGGATTTTGTCGATTTTTTTGTTAATACAATTATGAATAGCGGCAGAATATTTTGTATATTGTTAAATTTTAGTGAAATGCATTGACGAATAAGTGACGTAACGATAAAATGACTTTAATATATTAGTTCTCTAATACTCTAGTGAGTTGAAGTGGAAGTTTGTGAGGTGGCGAAATGTCTTCAATTAAATTATTCGAAAAACCTCTAGGAATGCGTGATACATTCCCAGGGATTTATGAAAAGCTAGAAGCGGTACGTGAAACAGGGCGAAGCTTTTTACGTGCGCGTGGCTATGAATTTATTAAAACCCCTACTGTAGAATATTACGATACAGTTGGCAAAGCGTCGGCGATTTACGATGCTTCATTATTCAAATTAGTTGATAGTCAAGGGAACACGCTCGTCTTAAGACCAGATATGACAACACCAATTGCGCGTGTTGCAACTTCAAAACTATTAAAAGAAAAAATTCCACAACGCCTAGCATACTTTGAAAATGTTTTTCGTGCACAGCAAACAGAGGGGGGACGTCCTGCCGAATTTGAGCAAATGGGAGTTGAAATTATAGGTGATAGCTCTGTTTATGCAGATGCAGAAGCGATTGTTACCGTCATTGAATTGATTCAAGCATTTGGGATTGAATCATTTAAAGTGACGATTGGCCATGCAGGCGTGTTAAACACAATTTTACAGGACTATACAGAAAGTGTAGAAGAAGCGAATGCTTTACGGCACCTGCTAGTAGAACGAAATTATGTTGGCTTTGAAGAAGCGGTCACTGCATTTGATTTACCGAAAACCAAATCGGATGCACTCCTACAATTCATCGAAGAAGCAACAAATGTTTTATCGTTGATGGATATTGAAAAGTATATGCGTAAAAATGTTGCGCTGAACTATATGCGGCAACTAGAACAGTTATTAAGGCAAGCAGGGTTAGTTGAAAATGTTTCATTTGATTTCACATTAACGAGTCATATGAATTATTACACAGGTATGTTATTCGAAGTGTTTGCAGCAGGCAGTGGCTTCCCGCTCGGCAATGGTGGGCGCTATGACGGATTGCTTAAGCATTTCGGCGCAACTGTTGGCGCAACTGGCTTTGGATTACGTGTTGATCGTTTGCTAGAAGTAATGCCGCCACAAGAAATTGAAAATGTAACGGCACTAATACTATTTGAACCTTCAGCTTATACAGAAGCTTTACAGCAGGCGGCCATATTACGCGAAGGAAATCGCCGAGTCACGATGCAATCTACAGTCGGTTTAGAAAATGTGAAGGCATATAAAGAGCAGTTTCAGGAAGTTGTGTACTGCTATGGGCAGGAGGAACAGTTATGAATGAATTAACAATCGCCATGCCAAAAGGTCGCATTTTTGAAGAAGCGTATCGCATGTTAATTGAAGCGGGATTTAATTTACCAGAAGAAGTCGAAATGTCTCGTAAATTAATGATTGAAATACCAGAAGAACAAATTCGTTTCATTTTAGCGAAGCCTATGGATGTTCCTGTATATGTAGAGCATGGTGTCGCGGATATTGGTATCGCTGGTAAAGACGTCTTACTTGAGCAGCAACGCACAGTGCATGAGCTACTCGATTTGAAAATTAGCGATTGCTATATTGCATCAGCTGGTCTTCCAAATACGACGATGAATGAAGTTGCACCGCGTATTGCGACGAAGTATCCACATATTGCGATGAAATACTATAAAGAGATGGGCGAGCAAGTTGAAATTATTGAATTAAACGGTTCAATTGAGCTAGCACCGATGATTGGTTTAGCAGATCGTATCGTTGATATTGTGTCAACGGGTCGTACATTAAAAGAAAATGGTCTTGTCGAGTATGAGCGTATTACAGACGTTTCATCTCGCCTTATCGCTAATCCAGTAAGCTACCGAATGAAAAGTGAGCGAATTTTAGATTTAGTATCGCGTTTGAAAAAATGTGTGAAATAGAGGGGAGGGATACGACGTGCAAATAACGACATTAACGAGTGATATTTCATTAAAGCGTCCGTTAGAAGGGGGCAATGAAGAACAGCTTGCCGTTGTGCGTAAAGTGTTAAAGGATGTGCGTGAGTGCGGGGATGCAGCTGTAAAAGCATACAGTGAGAAATGGGACGGCTTTGCGCACAATAATTTCCGCGTCACAGAAGCAGAAATAGACGAGGCAGTGGCGAAATTTGATACACAGCTATTGCAAGATTTAACAGAAGCTGCAGCAAATATTCGTTCTTACCATGAGTATCAAAAACGTGACGGCTATAAATTGCCGTTAGCAGATGGTTCATGGCTTGCACAACGTATTATTCCACTAGATGCAGTTGGACTATATGTGCCTGGCGGATTAGCAGCTTACCCATCTTCTGTGCTGATGAATGTTATTCCGGCGCAAGTAGCAGGTGTACGCCGTATCGTTATGACATCCCCAGCAGGAAAAGAAGGTAAATTACCTGATGCAGTACTTGTGGCAGCACATATTTTAGGCGTTAAAGAAATTTATAAAATTGGTGGTGCACAGGCGATTGCAGCACTTGCCTATGGTACAGAAACAATTGCACCCGTTGATAAAATTACAGGGCCAGGCAATATTTTTGTAGCCCTTGCGAAACGAGAAGTATTCGGGGAAGTAGCGATTGATATGATAGCTGGTCCGAGTGAAATCGCTGTGTTAGCAGATGATACGGCGTACGCGGATGAAGTAGCAGCCGACCTTTTATCACAAGCAGAGCATGACGCGCTTGCTTGTGCCATCCTCATTACGACTTGCGATTCACTAGCAGAGGAAGTAGCTGAAGAAGTCGAAAAACAATTGTCGAAGCTACCACGTGAGGCAATAGCACGAAAATCGATTAAAAACTTCGGCCATATTTACGTAGCGGAAAATATTGATGAAGCAATTCGAGCTGTTAATTCATTAGCACCAGAGCATTTAGAAATTATGACAGCAAATGCCGAACAACATGCAGAAAAAATTACACATGCAGGTGCCATTTTCATCGGTCGGTATAGTTCAGAACCAGTAGGCGATTATTTTGCCGGTACCAATCACGTGTTACCGACAAATAGTACAGCACGTTTTGCGAGTGGATTGAATGTAGACGATTTTATTAAACGTACGAGTGTTGTTTATTATAGTGAAAAAACATGGGCACAAAATGCACCGAAAATTGCCCGTTTAGCAAGAATGGAAGGGCTCGAGGGACATGCGCGGGCAGTAGAAGCACGAGGCTGGGATAAAGGAGATGTGTAATATGCGTTTTGCAAAAATCGAACGTAATACAAATGAAACAAAAATTGCAGTTGAATTAAATTTAGACGGTGAAGGAAAAGCAGAAATTAATACAGGCGTGCCATTCATGGATCATATGCTTGATCTATTTGTGAAGCACGGCTTATTTGACGGCAAAATAATAGCAGATGGTGATACTTATATTGATGATCATCATACGACAGAAGATATCGGCATTGTTCTTGGTCAAGTTATTCGAGAAGCATTAGGTGATAAAAAAGGTATTAAACGTTATGGTAATGCATTTGTCCCAATGGATGATGCGCTAGCGCAAGTTGTCGTCGATTGCTCGAACCGTCCTCATTTAGAATTCCGGGTAACACCACAGCTAACACAAAAGGTAGGCACATTTGATACTGAGCTTGTACATGAATTTTTATGGAAGTTAGCACTTGTGGCGCGTATGAATATCCACGTAATCGTTCCTTATGGTCATAATACACATCATATTATCGAGGCGATATTTAAAGCTTTAGCAAGAGCAATTGATGATGCGGTACAAATCGACCCTCGAGTGAAAGGTGTGCCGTCCACAAAGGGGCTGTTAACTTGAGAATTGGTGTAATTGATTATGGTATGGGGAATTTATTTAGCGTTGAGCAAGCGCTTAAGCGGATAGGTGCAGAAGTTATTGTTACTGCTCAAGAGGCGCAACTACAAGAGGTCGACGCACTAGTATTACCAGGTGTTGGTGCATTTCCTGATGCGATGAAGCGTCTACAGGAAACAGGGTTAATAGATTTTATTAAAGCAACAACAAAGCCACTACTTGGAATTTGTTTAGGGATGCAACTGCTGTTTGAGGAAAGCGATGAGGTGACACCTACAAAGGGACTCGGCATATTTACAGGGCGCATTACGAAATTTACAAATGTGCCACGTATTCCACATATGGGATGGAATGAGCTAGCAATAAATAAGCAACCGAACTGGCTATCGATTCCAAATGAGCGCTATGTCTATTTCGTCCACTCGTTTTATGTGACTAAGATGAACGTTAATGAGCTCGTTGCATTCGCAGATTACGCAGGGATACAAGTACCGGGCATTGTGGCAAAAGGAAACTATACAGGAATGCAGTTTCATCCTGAAAAGTCAGGGGAATTCGGTATGTACTTACTACAACAATGGCTCGAAGGAGTGAAAAAGCATGCTAACAAAACGTATTATTCCGTGTCTTGATGTAAAAGAAGGGCGAGTTGTCAAAGGTGTTCAATTTGTTGGACTGCGTGATGCTGGTGACCCGGTAGAACTAGCGAAGTTTTATGATGAGCAAGGAGCAGATGAGCTTGTTTTTTTAGATATTTCCGCTTCACATGAAGGGCGAGAAACGATGGTTGATGTTGTTCGTCAAACAGCAGCGACACTTGCCATTCCATTTACAGTAGGCGGCGGTATTCGAACGCTTGATGATATGAAGCGACTTTTACGCGCGGGAGCTGATAAAGTATCGGTCAATACTTCTGCTATAGAACGTCCTGAACTCATTAAAGAAGGGGCTGACTATTTCGGTTCGCAATGTATCGTTGTTGCGATTGATGCGCGTTACAGTGAGGACGATGACACATGGATGGTTTATACGCATGGCGGACGCAAGAAAACATCTTGGACAGCTGTAAACTGGGCGCAGAAAGCAGTGCGTCTAGGGGCAGGAGAAATTTTATTAACGAGTATGAATCAGGACGGCGAGAAATCCGGTTTTGATTTACCTTTAACAAAGGCAGTGCGCGATGCCGTTACTGTACCCGTCATTGCAAGCGGTGGGGCAGGGAATGCAGAGCATTTTGCTGAAGTGTTGCAACAAGTAGATGCAGATGCCGCCTTAGCAGCATCCATTTTCCACTATAAAGAGTCGAGCGTAGCAGAAGTGAAAGCTTACTTACGCGAAAAAGGAGTTCCTGTACGATGATGGATGTTAAATTTAATGAACAAGGATTAGTAACAGCGGTAGTGCAAGATGCCAAGTCTAAAGAAGTGTTAACTGTTGCTTATATGAATGAGGAATCACTAGCTAAAACGATAGAAACAAATGAAACATGGTTTTACTCACGCTCTCGTAATGAACTTTGGCATAAAGGGGAAACAAGCGGGAACACGCAAAAGGTAGTATCCATTAAAGCTGATTGCGACCGCGATGCATTAGTTATCGAAGTATTACCTGCAGGACCAGCTTGTCATAATGGTACAGTTTCTTGCTTCACGGAAACTATTGTACAAAACGAAGCAGTTGGTTCAGTTGGCATTTTGCCTCAATTAAAAGAGATAATTAAACAACGTGAAATCGATATGCCAGAAGGTGCATACACAACTTATTTATTTGATAAAGGCATCGATAAAATTTGTAAAAAAGTCGGTGAGGAAGCAACAGAAGTTGTGATTGGTGCAAAAAACCGTGACAAAGAAGAAGTGAAATGGGAAGCAGCCGATCTCATATATCACCTCCTCGTATTATTGCAGGAGCAAAAAGTAGATATGTATGAAGTGCTAGGAGTACTTGAAGCAAGACATAATAAACGGTAAAACCGAATGACCAATACATGTATTTCTGTACCGAAAGCACAGCGACAGGTACAAAAAGTAGACATCTATGAAGTGCTAGGAGTACTTGAAGCAAGACATAATAAACGGTAAAACCGAATGACCAATACATGTTTTTCTGTACCGACAGCACAGCGGCAGGTACAAAAAGTAGACATCTATGAAGTGCTAGGAATACTCGAAGAAAGACATAATAAACGATAAAACCGAATGACCAATACATGTATTTCTGTACCGAAAGCACAGCGACCAGGTACAAAAAGTAGACATCTATGAAGTGCTAGGAGTACTCGAAGAAAGACATAATAAACGATAAAACCGAATGACCAATACATGTATTTCTGTACCGAAAGCACAGCGACAGGTACAAAAAGTAGACATCTATGAAGTGCTAGGAGTACTCGAAGCAAGAAAGTGATAAGGTCACTGAAAATCCGTAAAGTGAACATTAGTCTTGCGCCATTGCTGTTCAATTGTAAGCTTATATAGTTGGCTACGTTCATTGTTTTGGCTTTTCTTCACCATATGAAGGAATGGATAGGAAGTTTTTCTTTTAGCATACACTAGTTGATTGGAGTGGAAGGCGGTGACTCCTGCGGGAACAGCAATGTTTATTGCGGCGAAAGCTTAGCGACAGTCGCACTAGCGGAAAATCATCCTTTTTCGTTTGCACGAAAAAGGGAAGTTGGAGCAGTGCCCGCGGAAAGCGTCCGCCTGGAACGGAAATCAACGGTATCGCATTCATGTTTAAACAACAAGCTTTTTAGTACAGATTTAATATAGAACAACGACAGTAGTAGAAAATAATTATTTGCATGCGTAGAAATAAATGACTAAATAGCGGTTTGTGCTATAATAGAACCATTGTGTGAGGGACGTGGATTACGTTCCTTATTTTTCTTGTTTCGGAGGAAATATGTTGGAAAATAAACATCAAAAAAAAGGCAATGTAGTATCTTTTGTGCCAAATGGCGACTATTATTACGAAAAAGCGCTCAAAGCCATTGAAAGAGATAAAATGGATAAAGCGTATAAATATTTAAAACGCGCTGCGGAATTAAGTCCAGATGACGCACAAGTATTAAGCCAATATGGATTATTAGAAATTGAAGCGCAAAATTATGAAAATGCTTATGAACTAATTCATACAGCACATAGTTTAGATCCAAACGATGCAGACATTATTTTTTTGCTAGCTGATGTATCTGGCTGTATCGGGCTTGTCCACGATGCAAAGAAATATGCGGAAAAGTATTTAGAGCTAGCACCTGATGGTATGTACGCACTCGACGCGTATGAAATTTTAGATTTTGTTGAGATCGAACAAGATATGATTGAAAGCTACGACGAGCAAGATACTGAAAAAATGGTCGCACAAGAAAAGGCTCGCCGTTTAATGGAGCAAGGTGAATTTCCAAAAGCTATTGAAGTTCTCGAACAGTTAATCGAACAATTTCCTGATGCATGGCCAGCGTATAATAATTTATCTCTCGCTTATTTTTATATCGGTGAAGCCGAGCAAGCACGAGCGATATTACACCAAGTATTACGTGAAAATCATGGAAACTTGCACGCGCTTTGTAATTTAACTGTTATTGCTTATTACGAAAAAAATGAAGAAGAACTAAACGAATTACTAGACGTACTAAAAAAAATTCAGCCGTATGACTGGGATAATCGCTATAAACTAGGAGCAACATTGGCGTTAATTGGCGAATACGAAACAGCGTATAAATGGCTTCGTTCAATGAGCAAGCGTGGATATGAAGGGGATACAGGCTTTTACTTCTGGTTGTCACAAGCAGCATATTTTTCAGGTTATGAGGATATTGCGCGAGCAACCTGGAAAACGCTTGTAGAGCTAGACCCGACAAAAGAAGGCTTTGAACCATGGCTTCAAGGCGACTTTAACGCAAAAAGCACATCATTTGAACATAACCGCGATTTAATTGTGGAGAAGATTAATAATAACTACACTGCTGATCGCTTATTCGGCTTCTTTCTACTGAATCTCTCAGCACATAAGCAAGAAATTATCGCGCATCCAAAGTGGATTGACGTTTCTCAATATAATGACGTGGAAAAATTATGCTTAGCCTATGCGCTAGGCCATAAATTCAATCCAAAAGTAGATGTTGAAAAGCATTTCGTTCGCCTAATGGAAGTAGCAGAAATGATTGCTGACAATTATGGTTCTATTCAGCTTGAAACAGCATCTGTACTACAATTATGGTTTGCACTTAGTGAAGTAGCATTGGAAGCTGGTTATTCATTTAAAAATATTGAGGCACTTGCAGCGGCGGCTGATTTCATGTTCCACTCCTCAATGGACTATAATGTGACGAAAAAGCAATATGCCGAAAAATACGGTACTACTGCTGCAACTTTGACAAAATATATGAATGAGCTAATAGAGTTTGTACCGTCGGAGTTTGCTTAGGAAAGCATTAAATTTGAATAACATATATCAATCGTATACGATGTAATTAAGTAGTTCGTGAAGTTTGAGGAGGAAATAACATGACAGAAGAAAAAATTTATGATGTAGTAATTATCGGTGCAGGTCCTGCAGGTATGACAGCTGCAGTATATACGTCTCGTGCAAACCTTTCTACGTTAATGATCGAGCGCGGTATCCCAGGTGGACAAATGGCTAATACAGAGGAAGTGGAAAACTACCCTGGATTTGACCATATTTTAGGACCAGAATTATCAACGAAAATGTTCGACCACGCGAAAAAATTCGGCGCAGAGTATGCATACGGTGACGTGTCAGAAATTATTGATGGCGAACAATATAAAACAATTAAATCAGGTAACAAAGAATATAAAACTCGTGCGATTATTATTTCAACAGGTGCAGAATATAAAAAAATGGGCATCCCAGGTGAAAAAGAGCTTGGTGGTCGCGGTGTAAGTTACTGTGCTGTTTGTGATGGCGCATTTTTTAAACAAAAAAACCTAGTAGTTGTAGGTGGCGGTGACTCTGCAGTCGAGGAAGGTGTTTACTTAACTCGCTTTGCAAATAAAGTAACGATTGTTCATCGTCGCGATAAATTACGTGCACAAAAAATTCTTCAAGACCGTGCATTTGCGAATGAAAAAATCGATTTCATATGGAATTCTACGGTGAAAGAAGTGCACGAAGATAACGGTAAAGTAGGTAGCGTAACACTTGTATCTACAGTGGACGGAACAGAAACTGAATTTACAACAGATGGTGTGTTCGTTTATATCGGGATGGTGCCATTAACTGCTCCATTTGCAAGCTTGAATATTTTAAACGAAGCTGGCTATGTTGTAACGAATGAAAAAATGGAAACATCTGTACCTGGTATTTTTGCTGCGGGTGACGTTCGTGATAAAATGTTACGACAAATTGTAACGGCAACTGGTGATGGCAGTATTGCAGCACAATCTGCACAGCATTTTATTGAAGAATTGAAAGAAAAGTTTGAATTTTAACCATTACTTAATAAAACTGTAACTTCCTTGCAATATAAAAGGGATATACTACAAGTATTAGTAAATCTCCCTTTTGAAATATTGTATTTTAGGTTGTTTCTGCATATGAAGCAGAGACAGCCTATTTTTTTGTGTCATATAATTATGTATGCATTGGTGCAAATGTTTTTACGAAGACGGAGTGCCTTGCCTGAGTGTAAGCAAGCGAATGCATTTAAGTGTAATAGCGTATCCCTTTGTAACGACGATATGATACAAGGTATAATAATGAAAAGAGCACAGATTTGAGGTGTAAATAATGCAAAGAATTGCAAACTTGTTAGCAATACAAGATGGGAAAGTATTATTACTACAAAAACCGAGACGTGGTTGGTTTGTAGCCCCCGGTGGGAAAATGGAAATCGGAGAATCGATTTACGAGGCTGCGATACGTGAATTCGAGGAAGAAACAAATACTACGCCGAAAAATGTGCATTTAAAAGGTATTTATACGATGCTCATTAAGCGCGGTGACGAAGTAGTGGATGAATGGATGCTTTACACATTTATTGCACATGGTATCGAAGGCACTCCTTTTGAAGAAACTCGGGAAGGAAAGCTTGGTTGGTATACGATTGAGGATTTACGCGAAATCCCGATGGCAGAGGGAGACCGAACGAATTTATTATTTGCTGCATTAAATAAAGGGATGCAGTATGGTACATTTGAATATACAGAGCAATTTGAATTAATAAGTGAAACAATACAAACATCGATTGAACAGTAGCAAACCAGAGGGGATGAATAGTGTGAGTAGTCAGAACAATGCACATGAAGTAGTCATTATTACAGGTATGTCGGGAGCTGGAAAAACGGTTGCTGTCCAAAGCTTTGAGGATTTAGGGTTTTATTGTATAGATAATATTCCGCCAGATTTATTAATTACATTTTTAGCACTATTGCGCAATTCAAAGAAAGAAATTTCGCGCATAGCAGTTGTAATGGATTTACGAGGTCGGGAGTTTTTTGAATCAGTAATCGATGCTTTAGACGAATTACAAGCTGAAGAGGATGTACGAGGACGTATTGTATTTTTAGATGCAGATGATGAAACGCTTGTCCGCCGATACAAAGAAACGCGTCGTTCGCATCCATTAGCACCAACAGGTTTGCCGCTAGAAGGAATTAAATTAGAGCGTGAACTATTGTCGGAAATTAAAGGACGTGCAAAAACGGTTATTAATACATCAAAACTGAAACCGCGTGAATTACGTGAAAAGATCTCGACTGAATTTTCACATTCGAGTACACCGACATTTTCAGTGAATGTTATGTCATTTGGCTTTAAGCATGGCATTCCGATTGATGCAGATTTAGTATTTGACGTTCGTTTTTTAAAAAATCCTTATTATGTAGAAGAATTGCGCCATAAAACGGGCTTACAAACAGAAGTATCTTCTTATGTATTAGCAACAGAAGAAACGCAGCAACTCATTACAAAACTGACGGATTTATTCCAATTCATGGTTCCCCACTATAAAAACGAGGGGAAATCACAACTCGTTATTGCGTTTGGCTGTACAGGTGGCCAACACCGTTCCGTAACACTTGCGGAATATTTCGGAAAGTTACTTGGGCAAACAGAAAATACGGTAATTACACATAGAGATATCAATCATAGAAAGGATTGATGTAATGAAAAAAAGGACTACTCGTACACGAATTGTTGTAATTGGTGGAGGCACGGGTCTTTCTACTGTATTGCGCGGACTAAAAAAAGGTCCTTTTGATATTACAGCGATTGTTACTGTAGCAGATGACGGTGGTTCCTCGGGGCGTATACGCGATGATTACGATATTCCGCCCCCTGGAGATGTGCGTAACGTCATTGCTGCCCTATCAGATGTCGAGCCACTTGTTGAACAAATGTTTCAATATCGATTTTCGCAATCTGAAGCGTTAGGTGGACATTCCCTAGGTAATTTAATGTTAACAGCCTTAACGGATATTACCGGGGATTTTAGCCATGCGATTGCAGAGATGAGTAAAGTTTTAAATGTACATGGTAAAGTAATACCTGCTGCAAATAAAAAAGTGACTTTGCATGCAGAGCTCGAAGACGGCACCTTTATTGAAGGGGAATCTCGTATCCCAAATACGACTATTCCAATCAAGCGTGTCTTTTTATCTCCGGGTGAAATTGAACCAATTCCAGCAGCGATTCGTGCTATTAACCGGGCAGACTATATTTTAGTTGGCCCTGGAAGTTTGTATACGAGTATCATTCCTAATCTACTAGTTCAAGAAATAGGAACGGCTGTCGCTCGTGCAAAAGCTCATAAAATATACATTTGCAACTTAATGACGCAAAAAGGTGAAACGATTAACTATACTGCGGCAGATCATATTGCTGCTATCCACGAGCATGTTGGTGAACCTTTTATTAATACTGTTCTTATTAATGATTTTGAGATGCCACAAGCTGTGATTGAAAAATATAAAGAAGAAAATGCAGCACCTGTTGTTTTTGATACAGAGCGTATAACAGAAATGGGTATTGAAATTGTCAAAAGAGAAATAGCGCTTATTAACAACGATACAGTACGTCACCATGCAGCAAACGTAACAAAATGGTTAGTAGAATATGTGCAAAAACCACAGGGAAAAGAAAAAACGAGAACATAAAAATATGTATGTTATTATGAATCTACATATTCATTACTAGAAAGGGGGAAACATATATGTCATTTGCATCTGAAACGAAAAAAGAGCTCACTCAAGTAGAGACGGATGACAGCAGCTTAAAGGCAGAAGTTTCAGCCCTAATACGCATGAACGGTTCTTTATCCTTTACAAACAAGCAGTTAAGTTTAGATGTGCAAACAGAAAATGCGGCAATTGCAAGACGTCTTTATACGATCATGAAAAAACTTTATCCGTATAATGTAGAATTGCTTGTACGTAAAAAAATGCGATTAAAGAAAAATAATGTATACATTTGTCGTGTGCGGGACGGTGCGCGTGAGTTATTAACAGACTTACAAATCATTTCGGATGATTTTCAGTTTAATCATACAATCGCGAAATCCCTCATTCAGAAAAATAGTCAAAAACGTGCATATTTAAGAGGTGCATTTTTAGCTGGAGGATCTGTGAATAATCCGGAAACATCGTCATATCATTTAGAAGTGTACTCATTATATAAAGAGCATGGCGAGGCACTTGCAGATTTAATGAATGAATATCAGCTTAATGCGAAAACAATTGAACGTAAAAAAGGCTTTGTAACGTATTTAAAAGAAGCCGAAAAAATTTCAGATTTCCTAAGCTTAGTCGGGGCGCACCAAGCGATGTTAAAATTTGAGGATGTGCGTATCGTGCGTGATATGCGTAATAGTGTAAATCGTATTGTAAACTGCGAAACTGCGAATTTAAATAAAACAATTGGTGCAGCACTTCGACAAGTTGACAATATCCGCTTTATTGACAGCGTATTAGGTTTAGATCAATTGCCTGAAAAATTGCGTGAAATTGCGAGACTCCGTGTAGAATACCAAGACGTTACATTAAAAGAGTTAGGGGAAATGGTATCGACAGGAGTCGTAAGTAAATCGGGAGTAAATCATAGACTGCGAAAAATTGATGAAATTGCCGATGCATTGCGTCGTGGTGAACAGTTGTGAAAAAATTTTGAAAACGAATACAAAAACCGATTCATAAGCATTGTTCTTTTGGCACCAATTCGATAAGATAAAGCTATACGGACGAACGGTTATGAAAGGGAGAAATGTAAATGGTTGAAAATCAAGTAGAAGTAAAATTAAAAACAGGCTTACAAGCGAGACAAGCTGCCCTTTTCGTGCAAGAAGCAAATCGCTATAAAGCCGATGTATTTTTAACAAAAGATGAGAAAAAAGTAAATGCTAAATCCATTATGGGCATTATGAGCTTAGCAATTGCTAAAGGCACCGCTGTTATATTAACAGCAGATGGTGATGATGCCGAAAAAGCAGTAGCAGCACTCGCTTCATTAATCGGACAAGAAGATTAAGAGAGTAAATTAGCCTGTTGCTAAATCCTTTCAACACAATCTGATAGTAGCTCCAAAATGATGTGTAGATAAAGTTAAAAGACTTTGTCTACACTCTTTTTATGTTCGAGGAAAATCGAATAAAAGTCGCTGGATCATAAGCGCTATCTTTGTTTGAAAAGCCGTGAGATATATTTATTTTGCGAGCAAGGTTGATTAATTAGCTGATTAGATAAATAAAACTTTGCTTCACACGTAATTGTAAATCAAATTTTTTATGCAACTTAAGATAGCGACCGTGGCTTTTTCACGAAAAACATAAAAAAACTGCGCTAGAAGCAATTCCTTCTACGCAGTTTCTCATTTATTGTCTTATTTATTACGGATTAAAATTTCATCGATTAAGCCGTATGCTTTTGCTTGCTCAGCAGTCATGAAGTTGTCACGATCAGTATCACGTGATAATGTTTCGAAATCTTGACCTGTATTTTCAGACATAATACGGTTTAATTTTTCACGTAAGAATAAAATACGTTTTGCAGCAATTTCAATTTCTGTCGCTTGACCTTGTGCGCCGCCAAGTGGTTGATGGATCATTACTTCAGCGTTTGGTAGTGCAAAGCGTTTACCTGGCTCACCAGCAGAAAGCAGGAATGCACCCATTGATGCTGCCATACCGATACAAATTGTTTGTACTTTCGGTTTAATGAAGTTCATTGTGTCATAAATTGCCATACCTGCAGTAATTGATCCGCCTGGTGAGTTAATGTAAAGAGAAATGTCTTTATCTGGATCTTCTGCTTCTAGGAATAGTAATTGTGCAACAATCGAGTTAGCTACGTTATCATCAATTGCGCTTCCTAATAAAATAATACGGTCTTTTAGTAAACGAGAATAAATGTCATACGCACGTTCACCACGGTTTGTTTGTTCAATAACTGTAGGGATTAAATTCATAAAAAAATCCTCCTTTTAAAAAGGTAATTTCGTGTACTGAATGCTGAATATGTTGAATTGTTTCAGCTGTACCATTATCATACACAGAATAGTCAAGAAAGGTCAAATAAAAACTCTGCGTTTAACAGTTGAAATGTTACATAGACATTTGTATAATAGGAAAGTCGCTAATTTATTTTGCTAAATGATTAAATTGCCCTTTTTTAATCATAACTAAACATATTTTTCATAAGCTCTTTACGAGTTTTATTTTTTGCTAATGTCCTCGTGGTGTAATGGATAACACTGAAGATTCCGGTTCTTCCGCTGGGGGTTCGATTCCCTCCGAGGGCGCTTTACGGTTAAATTAATTTGTTAATAAAATTTTGTTAGTCGTCAAGGATGTTGAATTATCAACGTTTTTGATGATTTTTTAGTTTGAAGAGTTGTATTAAGAAATTACGCTTTCCAATTTCTAAAGCATTCCACAAAAGGGATGTTTTTAGTCACGACTTTAGCACCTTTTTGTAATCGAGCTTCAACTTCAACTGCTGCAATTCGAGCGTCCTTTTTAGTTTTAAACTCCCCTTTACGAATCGATCGACTTTTGCCGTCCGCAAAGTGTACCCCATTTTGTAATGCTTGCCACATTTAATTTCTTTTAGCTAGTGCAATAAAAGACAAGCGCATGATCTCGATCTCTTATAGGTTAATTATTGAAGAGAGTGGTCTTTTTGTTTTTAAAAAAAGGATTATTGTACTAGATGTCGAAAAAGTAGGAAAAAGGGGTGGTAACATGATTATGAATAGCGCTGAACATATGAAAGTTAACGTATTTATGACTTTTGATGAATTGTCAGAATACGTAATGGTGACGCTCGACCGCCATAAATTAATCGTAGAAGTACTTTATTACAGAGCAGAGAGTGACGAAATATTTGATTTAGACTTAGATAAATTTGAAGTCGTAAAAAGTTTTACATACGCTAATTTAGCGGAAGCGGAGCGCAAGTATGCCGAAGTGAACGATATACGTATAGCTGCTCCGATGATTGCAGAGTACTTTGCCGAAAGTGAAGTAAAAAGATAGTGCGCAGAAATTAAAAGCCTTCCACAGTATAGTGTCCGATCGGTTTATATATTTGACCTTATTTTACTACAATTGTAATAATTCGATTAATGAAATTATACATTGTACTACAGTTGTAAGAAAATTAAAGTAAAAGTTGTAGAGTGGCATTAAATAATTGCTGCTCTATTATTTTATTAACTAATGTACTTAATGACAAAAAACTATACAGTTGAGATTTAGCGATGGAAGAATGTACACTCGATATTAAAGCTTTTTGTAAATAGTGCAATCAAATTGCCTGTTACTATTAATTAAATTGGATGTTAAAGGAAGAAAGGGGGAGTGACATTGGATAATAAAAAAGTGGTGAAAAATGGAATAGGATTTGGGTCGGTTTTAGCTATTACGATATCGTGGAGTTTACACAAATCGATATTATGGGCGATAATTCACGGATTATTCAGTTGGCTTTATGTTATTTATTATGCAATTACAAGATAATGCGACTTTTAGGTGTGGCATGAAGAGGGGAGCTAGGGGCATCTTGTAGTGAAATGCCTTTTCTTAGTAAATTGTATTCGATTGAAAAAGCTTAAGATAAATAACTTCTGGTATTAGATAAATAACTCGCTTGGTTTGATAAATACTACATGCAATTAGATAAATACCTTCCAATATTAGATATTAAACTCATCGTCAAACGGAAACTCACTGCCTTCAAACATTATAATCTGCAATTATTTTTTTTTATTAAGTAATAATACTTGAAAAGCGTAGCGATAATTAGTACAGTATTAAAAGTTGTAGTAAATGCGAAGTGCGACACATTTTTTCAGCATTACACATAAGTATTGAAAATGCTGATGTATAGCCTTTTACCAATTATTATACTATGCCTCTGAGGGCACCATTTTACTGTTTCAATTATATATTTGTATAGCACGACCTAATTACAATGGTTAGTTTAGCAGCCTAATCGATGTAAGGGGAATGAACAGATAGGGATAAAATGAAACACTGTACCGATTACATTTTATCTCAACTTCATTCTTTCTAAATTTTTAATAACAAACAATCTAGTTTAAATAGATGTTTGAAAGGTTTTATATAATAAAAGCCATCACAATTTGTGATGGCTTTTTCGATATCCTTATTTCGGAGTTTTCGTTATGTGTTGTGAAGGCGTAAATAGTACGCCTTAGTTTGGCATATTTTTAGCCATTTGTCCTTGGCCGTACATATTTAGCATTGCTTGCATATCTGTTGGGGATAGTTGAGGGACTTGGTAATTACCCTTTTTATTTTGATAAATCGAAACTTCATATGCCATTTCTACACAGTTCGGAACGGAATCTTGCAATACGCGTCGAAGCACGGGGTTACATGTTTCAAGCGCTGCCGCTGTTTTGCCTTTCGCCCCTGCTTTATGCATCGCTAGCATAAAACCAGCAATAATGGAGTCATCAATCTCATTTGCAGATTGCATTGGCTTTTTCGGCTCACCTGGTGTAATACCGTACGTAAAGTCATTGTCAGTTTGCATATTATAGCTACGTGTTGGATGCTTCGGATCATGCCCCGTTTTATATGCCTCAACTGTAATATTATATTCGTCTAGCATAAATGCATACTGTCTGTCCATAATAGAAAGAAGCTCTGGATCTTGAATTTTATCACGTAAAAGCACGCATTGATTTAAAGCGCCAATCATTGAACTAAGTACTTCATGTACGTCGAATAATTCATGTCCTCCATGATTATTTGAAAGTGGCATATTTGGTTGTTGTCCTTGTTGTTGTTGAAATTCACCTGTCATTTTGTTTCCTCCAATCAGAATGTAATACATAGTATAGTTTGTCTTATAAACGGTATATTATGCGTTTTCCTTATCAATGTAAGGCAAATAGCTTTTAATGATTACTTTTTTTGAACTAAATGGAAATTCAAAAAGAATATGCAAGTCAGTACCTTTCTTTCATGACGTTCAGTTATAATGAACATAGAAAAGGAGCGTATTTCATGCAAAAAGTGATGTATTATTCAAAGCCTGATTGTGAATTGTGCGAAGAAGGACTCGTGACGCTAAAACTCGTACAAGAAGATATTCCGTTTCATCTCGAAATAATTAATATAGAAGAAAATGACGAAATACATGAGAAATATATGCTGATGATTCCGGTTGCGGAATATGCAGGAGAAATACTACAATACGGGCGTTTAGATTATGTGACGTTAGTAGAAGCGCTAAGCGAATAGGCTAAGCGTTTCTATTGTTGAATATTTGTAAAATTCAGAGGGAACTCATTGCGTTAAAATGTAATTCAAGTTATAATGAATGCAAGAAATATTTTTTTTACCCATAGTGGGACATAATTTGTATTAGTGGGACAAAAAACGCCCAACTATACTGTAGTAGGTGATTTTTTGGACAAAAAAACTTTTTTCGAGGCACAGCGCAAACTATTGCCGGAAATGGATACGCTATTAAAAAAGCGGTATCGCATGTTACAAATAATTTATTTGCAAGGACCAATAGGCAGACGCACGTTGGCAGAAGCGTTACAGTTGACTGAACGCGATATACGCAACGAAATGCAAATTTTAAACGAACAGCAACTTATCGACATTCATTCAAAGGGAATGGTATGTACAGAAATTGGAGAAGCCGCTCTTGAGCAGTTAAAGGAATTATTCCATGAGCTTACGGGCATTGCTAAAAAAGAACAAAAGCTAAAAGAAGCTTTTAATATTGATCACGTCATCATCGTACATGGCAATGTCGAAACGGATTCCACAACATATGCAATGCTTGGCAAAGAAGCAAATAGTGTATTAGTTGACTACGCAAAGCCAAATAGCCAAATAGCCATTACAGGTGGTAGTTCTGTTGCGGCAATGGGCCCGTATTTGCAACCGCAAAAGCCTTTGAACACAGCGCAGTTTATTGCAGCTCGTGGTGGTATTGGCGATGAAATGACGATGCAAGCAAACACACTTGTAGCACAATTTGCAGCTAAAAGTAATAGCAAGTATCGTACACTTTTTCTACCAGAGCAACTAAGCGAGCAGGCATATAGCGCCATGAAAGAGGAGCCGATAGTTAAAGAGATGATGGCACTTTATGACGAGGTTAATATTGTTATTCACGGCATTGGTGCAGCAGAGGAAATGGCTGAACGCCGTAATAGTAGTGAGAAAGATAAAGCTTTGCTACTAAAAAAAGGCGCAGTCGGAGAAGCATTCGGATATTATTTTGATGAACAAGGGCAAATTGTACATCATATTCGTACAGTTGGTATTCAGCTTGAGCAAGTCAAAAAGTCTGATGTAGTCATTGCGATTGCTGGTGGTATTCATAAAGCGAAAGCCATTCAAGCCTATTTTAAAAATGCAGCAAAGCAGACGGTCTTTATTACTGATGAAAGTGCTGCAAATGAAATATTAAAACATATATAACGAGCAAATCGCTCTTATAAATAAATTTTTTGGAGGAATTATACATGGCATTACAATTAGCAATTAATGGATTTGGTCGTATCGGCCGTTTAGTATTCCGTGAAGCGATGAAACATGAAGAGTTCGAAGTTGTTGCAGTAAATGATTTAACAGACGCTGGTCAATTAGCGCATTTACTAAAATACGACTCAGTTCACGGTGTATATGATGCAGACGTACAAGCAGAAGAAGATGCATTCATCGTAAACGGCAAGCGTGTTCGCGTATTCTCGGAAAAAGATCCTGCAAATCTACCATGGGGCTCTCTAGGGGTAGATGTTGTACTTGAATGCACAGGTAAATTCCGATCAATGGAGGAAGTATCAAAGCACATTGAAGCGGGCGCGAAAAAAGCAATTCTTTCTGCACCAGCAAAAGGTGAGATGCCAACATACGTAATGGGTGTGAATCATACACAATATGATCCGTCACAGGATGTCATTTCAAATGCATCTTGTACAACAAACTGCTTAGCACCAGTGGCAAAAGTGTTAGATGAAAAATTCGGTATTAAACGTGGAATGATGACAACAATTCACTCATACACGAATGATCAGCGAATTTTAGATTTCCCGCACTCTGACCCACGTCGTGCACGTGCCGGCGCAGTGTCTATGATTCCAACAACAACAGGTGCAGCAGTTGCGGTGTCTAAAGTTTTACCACAATTAAAAGGTAAACTAGACGGCTTCTCTATGCGTGTACCAACACCAAACGTTTCTTGCGTAGACTTAGTCGTAGAACTAAATAGTGCAGTAACAAAAGAATCTGTGAATGCAGCATTAAAAGAAGCGTCGGAAGGTGAGTTAAAAGGTATATTAGATTATACTGAGTTACCTTTAGTTTCAATCGACTTCAACGGTAATCCTGCATCTTCAACTATAGATAGCTTATCGACAATGGTCATGGAAGGGCAATTGGTGAAAGTACTAGCTTGGTACGATAACGAAATCGGTTACTCAACACGATTGATGGATTTAGCGCTATACGTAACTAAACAAGGCGATTTGAAATAAATGTGTCATACTTTTTGAAACTTTATGAAAAAGTGTGTCATATTAAAGGAATTCGTACATGAAAAGTATAGCCTTTATATGTAGTAACAATTATAATGTATAAGGGTGAGGAGCGAGCGGTTTACCGAGTCGCTCCTTTTTGTAAATGACAAAGGAGACGCTTTGTCCTTGCAAGACATACATAGAGACTTTTTGGTACTATAATATCGGAAAGTCGATTTTAAATAAGAAAAGGTATCTGCCTTTTGCTCAAAATTGAAGGAGGGTTTTCTTCATGTTTTTAAAGAAGACGATGAATGATGTAGACGTAAAAGGAAAGCGCGTATTTGTACGTGTAGATTTTAATGTACCGATGGATGAAGGCACAATTACAGATGACACGAGAATTCGTGCAGCATTGCCTACGATTCAGCAATTAGTCGATGCAGGTGCAAAAGTAATTTTAGCTTCTCACTTAGGTCGTCCAAAAGGCGAAGTAAAAGAAGACATGCGCCTAACAGCTGTTGGCACACGCTTAGCTGAATTAATCGAACGTCCTGTAACTAAACTAGACGAATCAATCGGTGAAGCAGTGGAAGCAGAAGTTGCTAAAATGCAGGACGGCGATATTGTATTACTTGAAAATGTACGCTTCCATAAAGGTGAAGAGAAAAACGATGAAGAGCTAGCAAAAGCATTCGCAAAATTAGCTGACCTTTATGTAAATGATGCATTTGGCGCGGCTCACCGTGCACACGCAACGACTGAAGGTATTGCTAAGTATTTACCTGCTGTGTCTGGGTTATTAATGGAGAAGGAACTTGATGTACTTGGTAAGGCACTATCAAATCCTGATCGTCCATTTACTGCAATTATCGGCGGTGCCAAAGTGAAAGATAAAATCGGCGTAATCGAAAACTTATTAGATAAAGTAGATCACTTAATTATCGGTGGCGGCTTATCATTTACGTTCATTAAAGCGCAAGGTCATGACATTGGCAAATCATTACTAGAGGAAGATAAAATTGAGCTTGCGAAGTCGTTTATTGAAAAAGCAAAAGAAAAAGGCGTAGAGCTTCATATGCCAATCGATGCGGTTGTAGCAAATGAGTTCTCTAAAGATGCAGACACAAAAGTTGTTAATGTAGATGCAATTCCTTCTGACTGGATGGGTCTAGATATCGGACCAAAAACAGCAGAACAATATGCACAAGTAATTGAAAAGTCCAAATTAATTATTTGGAATGGTCCTATGGGTGTATTCGAAATGGAAAAATTCGCAAACGGCACGAAAACAGTGGCGGATGCAATGGCAGCAACAGCTGGCTACACTATTATCGGTGGTGGTGATTCAGCGGCAGCAGTTGAGAAATTCAACGTAGCAGACAAAATGAATCATATTTCAACAGGTGGCGGCGCAAGCTTAGAGTTAATGGAAGGCAAAGAGCTTCCTGGAATCGTTGCTTTAAATGATAAATAATTTGGAGGGGTTTAATATGCGTAAACCAATCATTGCTGGAAACTGGAAAATGTATAAAACATTTGATGAGGCAGTAGAATTTGTAGAAGCAGTTCGAGATGCTATTCCAACAGAAGACAAGATTGACGCGGTTATTTGTGCACCTGCACTTTATTTACCAACACTAGTTGACGTAGCAACAGAAACAGATTTAGCAATCGGTGCACAAAATATGCATTTTGAAAACGAAGGGGCTTTTACTGGTGAAGTAAGCCCTGCACAATTAGCGGCAATAAATGTGGACTATGTTATTTTAGGTCACTCAGAGCGCCGTGAAATGTTTAATGAAACAGACGAAGCGGTTAATAAAAAAGTACGTGCTGCTCTAAATCACGGCATCGTACCGATTATTTGCTGTGGTGAAACGTTAGAAGAGCGTGAAGCCGGTCATACAGAAGCAAAAGTATCAAAGCAAATTCGCGCGGCACTTCAAGGCTTTACTGCTGAAGAGGTAGCACATATGGTCATTGCCTATGAACCGATTTGGGCAATTGGAACAGGGAAAACAGCAACAGCGGATGATGCTAATGAAACATGTGGCTCAATCCGTAATGTTGTAGCAGAGCTTTTTGGACAGGAAACAGCGGATGCTATTCGAATCCAATACGGTGGCTCTGTAAAACCTGAAAATATTCAAGAGCTTTTAGCAAAAGAACATATTGACGGTGCCCTTGTTGGTGGCGCTAGTCTTGATACAACATCTTATTTAAAATTATTGGAGGCGGGGGCAAATGCCTAAAAAGCCAGTCGCATTAATTATTTTAGACGGCTTTGCTTTTCGCGATGAAGTGAAAGGTAACGCAGTAGCACAAGCACATAAACCAAATTTTGACCGTTATTGGGGGAACTATCCGCATGCGACACTTACTGCAAGCGGTGAAGCAGTAGGACTTCCTGAAGGGCAAATGGGGAATTCTGAAGTAGGGCATTTAAATATCGGTGCAGGACGCATCGTGTATCAAAACTTAACTCGTATTCATAAATCGATTCGCGACGGTGATTTCTTCCGTAACGAGAAATTTTTAAAAGCAGTGGAGCATGCCAAAAAGCACGATTCAAAGCTGCATATAATGGGCTTACTTTCTGACGGTGGTGTGCACAGTCATTATGAACACCTTTTTGCGCTACTAAAATTAGCAAAAGCAAATGGCATCAAGGAAGTGTACGTTCACGGATTTTTAGATGGTCGTGATGTTGGACCAACAACAGCACTTGATTATATAGAAGAAACAGAAAAACAAATGGCGGAAATCGGTATTGGGAAATTTGCATCAATTCATGGTCGTTATTATGCAATGGACCGCGATAAACGCTGGGAACGTGTCGTGCTATCGTATAAAGTTTTAGTAGATGGCGTTGGTCAAACAGCTTCATCTGCCAATGCAGGTGTTGCGTCTTCATACTCACGCGAAATAGTAGATGAGTTTGTCGTACCATTTGTTATTACAAAAGAGGGTCAGCCAGTTGCAACGATTGACACGAATGATGCGGTCATCTTTTTCAATTTCCGACCTGACCGAGCAATTCAGTTATCGAAAGTATTTACAAATCCGACATTTAACGGTTTTGAATTATCAGATAAGCATCCTGAAAATTTGGCATTCGTTTCATTCACACAATATAGTGATGAAGTAAATGCACTTGTAGCTTATGAAAATGATAATTTAGTGAATACTGTAGGGGAAGTTATTGCAGCAAACGGTTTAACACAGTTGCGTATAGCGGAAACTGAAAAATTTCCACACGTAACATACTTTATGAGTGGTGGTCGTGAGGAGACGTTTGCGGGGGAAGATCGTATATTAATTGCTTCGCCAAAAGTTGCAACATACGATCTAAAACCAGAAATGAGCGCCTATGAAGTAACAGATGCATTGCTTGAAGCGATTGCAGATGATAAATATGACGCCATTCTATTAAACTTTGCGAATCCTGATATGGTTGGTCATAGCGGTATGCTAGAGCCAACGATTAAAGCGATTGAAGCAGTAGACGAATGTTTAGGGAAAGTAGTTGACGCCATCCTTGCAAAAGGCGGAGCGGCAATTATTACAGCTGACCATGGTAACTCGGATGAAGTTATTACTATAGAAGGTTTACCGATGACAGCTCATACAACAAATCCTGTTCCAGTCATTGTGACAAAACCAAATATTAAGCTAGCGGAGGAAGGCATTTTAGCCGACCTTGCACCAACAATGTTGCAGCTTTTAGGGGTTGCACAACCGGCTGAAATGACAGGTAAATCTTTAATTACAAGCGTAGAGGAAGAGTAAGTCTACTCTGCAAAATGAAAAATAGAGGAGAATGAAAAAATGCCATTTATTACACAAGTTTATGCTCGCGAAGTTTTAGATTCACGTGGTAACCCAACAGTAGAGGTAGAAGTATTTACAGAGTCAGGTGCATTTGGTCGCGCAATCGTGCCATCTGGTGCATCAACAGGTGAATATGAAGCTGTTGAATTACGTGACGGCGACAAATCTCGTTACTTAGGTAAAGGTGTTTTACAAGCAGTTGAAAACGTAAATACAGTAATTGCCGAAGCTCTTGAAGGAAACTTCTCAGTACTTGATCAAGTTGTAGTTGACCAAGCGTTAATCGAGCTTGATGGTACAGAAAACAAAGGTAAACTAGGTGCGAACGCAATTCTTGGTGTGTCAATGGCTGTTGCTCACGCTGCTGCTAACTACTTAGATATGCCTTTATACCAATACCTTGGTGGTGTAAACTCGAAGCAATTACCAGTACCAATGATGAACATCTTAAACGGTGGTGCACACGCTGATAACAACGTGGACATTCAAGAATTCATGGTAATGCCAGTTGGAGCTTCAAGTTTCAAAGAAGCAGTACGTATCGGCGCTGAAATTTTCCATAGCTTAAAAGCAGTATTAAAAGCAAAAGGCTATAACACAGCTGTTGGTGACGAAGGCGGTTTCGCTCCAAACCTAGGCTCAAACGAAGAAGCAATTACAGTAATTTTAGAAGCAATCGAAAAAGCTGGCTATAAACCAGGTGAAGAAGTTCGTTTAGCAATGGACGTTGCATCTTCTGAGCTTTACTCTAAAGAAGACGGCAAATACCATTTAGATGGTGAAGGCGTTGTGAAAACATCTGAAGAAATGGTTGACTGGTACGAAGAGTTAACTTCTAAATACCCAATCATCTCTATTGAAGACGGTTTAGACGAGAACGACTGGGCTGGTCATAAATTACTTACTGAGCGTATCGGTAAACGCGTACAATTAGTAGGGGACGATTTATTCGTTACAAACACAACAAAACTTTCTCGCGGTATTGAGGAAGGTGTAGGTAACTCTATCCTAATTAAAGTGAACCAAATCGGTACATTAACAGAAACATTTGATGCGATCGAAATGGCAAAACGCGCTGGCTATACAGCAGTTATCTCTCACCGTTCTGGTGAATCAGAGGACGCAACAATTGCAGACATCGCTGTTGCAACTAACGCTGGCCAAATTAAAACAGGTGCTCCGTCTCGTACAGACCGCGTGGCAAAATACAACCAACTTTTACGCATTGAAGATCAACTTGGCGTAACTGCACAATATTTAGGCTTAAAATCTTTCTACAACATTAAATAATTAATTCAGTTTTAAAAGCACTAAAACACCGGAGGAATCCGTTGTTTTAGTGCTTTTTTGAAGTGAGCTTGGGGATAGTTGTGATAATAGTTAAGCACTTTTAAAATAGGGACTTTTTTTGTCTGTTAGCACTCTATATTAAATAGGCACATCATGCTTATATTGTACTAAACCTGTCTCGTTCGCATAGAGCGCAACCTGTGTACGATCACCAAGGTCCAATTTCGTTAAGACTTGGCTGACATGCTTTTTCACCGTATTTTCTGTAATAAATAGGTTCTTGGCTATTTGTTTATTCGAAAATCCCAATCCAATTTTTTGTAATACCTCTCTTTCCTTAGAGGTGAGGAGGGCTACACGACTGTTATCCATACGTGGTTTCATATGTGATTGCACCAACAAGTCTATTATGTCCGGGTCATAATACTTCCTTCCCTTTTGAATCATTTGAAATGCATAAATGAGTTCTTCGGGATGTGAGTTAAGTGATATATAACCGTCCACATCCATTGCCTTTGCACGTTCGAAAGATATAGGATCTTTTGAATAGGTCAGGATGGCGAATTTGCAAGTGCAACCTATTTGTCTCGCTTCAGTAATCAAATCTAATCCACATTCTTTTCCTAAATGAAAATCAACAATAACCAAATCCGGTTTTTCTCTTTGAATCAAAAGAAGCGCTTCTTGTTTGTTGCTTGCCTCTCCGGATACTTCCATTGTATTTTGCAATGATAGAATCGAGATCAACCCTCTACGAATGATTACTTGATCATCCACCAATAAAATTTTCATCAATATATAGCCTCCTCACTCAAATTAAAAGGTACCTCTTATTAAAAGAAGTCCAAAAGAAATGAGGCCGGTTGCACCACTGACTCCATACATCCAAGGTGCCCAGATTGAGGATGTATCTCCTAGTCTCCTAGTGTGAAATTTTTCCTGTTATTAGTAATTATGATTCTTTAGTAATGATATGAACTGAATTTATAGAATTTGCTTAGGAAATAATAATTTTAAAATGCTTCTTTCAAAATGATTCCTCAAAACAAATTATAAATACAATATATTGAAAATAAGTTATAAAGTTCTATTAAACCAAATTATCACTATTTTATGTTTATTGCTTAATTATTATACTTGTTTATCTCTATATTTTTTGTCATTTTATAGTTGCTATTAAGCACTTTCTTTGCAAACTTATTGTATATTTGGTCGTTTTATATCATTTGTTAAAAAATAATAGAGTAAATTCTATTTTAGTACCCGCTAACGGATGGAATTAAATGTAAATATATACCAATAAACAATTATTTAGTTGGATTTTCGTAGTACTCCATTGTACCGATATCAGGACATGTGTTTGCAAAACATGAATTCGCTATACTACTCTAACAACAAACTGATACAGGAATAATATAACACTGCAGATTAATAGCACCTGTCTTAAGAATAAAACATACGGATGACGTAATATTTGCGCTAGATGCCAATAGACAAGGGAAGGTAGGTCAATATTATCATAATAATAAACCAGTGTGTTTCGAAATACGGCAATAAATCAAGATAGAATTTAGTGGTGGATGATTTATTAGTTAGCGACGAATTAAACTTTTTCTTAAAATAATTCAATGAAAAAATAATGGTGTAAGTCATTGATATATCAACATTTATAGCGGAGATACAACTAATTAGTGCTAAATTGAATCACACGAAAGTATACCATGAGATTCACTACAAAAGTAGAATGTCAAATTGCCAAAAATCACCCATAAGAGGGGAGAGTAATTTCTTCGTTCTGTCTATACTGAACATAGTTCCACTTTCATAGCAAGTTAAGTTCTAAAGGAGGAGAGAATTAGAATATTTATACAGCTATCCAACTATGAAATTGGTGCATAGAATTTAGACTGCCTTATCGAAGGTGAAAGAAAACTCATACCCAACATCTAATAAGAAAAACAATTTCTTACAAGACACAGGTAAGAGTAAAGTAAACGCAATTTAAAAAAACTAAAACTTATTGGAGGAAATTAAAATGAATCTTAAAAAGAAGTTAGCAATGGGTATCGCAACTGGAGCTTTAGCTGTTAGTATGATCGGCGGGGGGACTTATGCTTATTTCAATGATGTGGAAACAACAAATAACACATTTGCTGCGGGTACGTTGGATTTGGCAGTGAATCCGGAAACAATCATTGATGTGAGCAATTTGAAGCCTGGCGACTGGATGCCACGTACTTTCAAATTGGAAAACAACGGGACTTTGGATATTTCCAAAGTGTTGATTACTACAGATTATGAGCAAATAGGTGGAGATGGCGAGGATTTTGGTAAACATATCGTAGTCAATTTCCTTAGAAATGAAGATAAGAGCGGAGTATTGATTCCGAGCAACGTAATTGTAAGTAAAACTTTACATGAATTAAAAACAATGAGCCCGGACGCTGTGAAAAACTTATCACATAGTCTTTTCGCTGAAAAGAGTGGTCTGAAAGCGAAGACAAAAGATGATTTCGCAGTTCAATTCCAATTCGTTGATAATGGTGAAAATCAAAATGCATTGCAAAACGCGTCACTAAAACTAAAGTGGACATTTGAAGCAGAGCAGACAAAAGGCGAACAGAAATAACATATATCCAGGGAGGAGAGCCCTTCTCCTCCCTTATTTTATTTCACCAATCCCTCGTGGATTTTCCTTATATATTTCTCAACATATAACTTTAACTTGCTTAAGCATTAGTCCGCCACTTCTATAAGTGGGGGATAAATGCCAAGCATGGTCTTAATTCAGTGGAGGTTCAAACCCCGGCTGAATCAGTGGAACACAGGCTAAAAGCGTCGAGTTGTGCGGCGACGCCTGAGTAACCAACAACGTGTTGGCCTAAAATCCTTGGCGGATGTCACAGATTTTCAGAGAACTTTTTTGAGTATGACTGAAAAAATTTGGAAAAAGGAAAGCCAAGGCATAATTAATTTTTGTGTTTTGAGGAATATATTCAAAGGAATTTCCAACAATTGAAAATTAGAAAGGCGGTTATCGGATTGAAACCCAGACCTAGGCGTAGGTACAAGAAAAAGAAACACGATCTAATCCTCTATTTAAAAATTGCACTCATTTGTTACTTAACCATTTTTGGCGTAGGTTATATGTCGTCGGATACTTCCGCATATCTCAGCAGTCAAGTGGAATTTTCTGAAACCATTACTGCCGGTGAATGGGTAGTTCCGGGAATTCCTGTTAATGCATGTGGTGAGGAATATACAATTGACGAGGTATTGAGCAAGGAAACCGATATTAAAGATGAGGTCAATGCTGATAGTTCTATAGAAAAAATCGAAAAAGATGTAGTGGTAGGCGGTGAAATTGAGTTTGACTGTGGCGATCAAAGTGCTCCAAGCGCCGGGGCCTGCAGTGATGAGGAATATACAAATGACGAGGTAGTGAGCGAGGAAACCGATATTAAAGATGAGGTCAATGCTGATAGTTCTATAGAAGAAATCGAAAAAGATGTAGTGGTAGGCGGTGAAATTGAGATTGACTGTAGCGGTCAAAGTGATTCAAGCGCAGGGTCCTGTAATGATAATGAAGAAAGTCTTGCAGGAGAAAACCAAGAAGATGCTGGTTTGAGTGAGGGAGTCAATGCCGACTGCATCGACACAGGTGATGAATCTAATGAAGAAAATGACAAAGCCGCAGAAGACGTAGAAATACCAGGGATTGAACAGGAAATTCAAAATCAAAATGAATTAGAAAACGGGGACATTGACTCGGAGACAGAAGACGATAATAAAACAGATACAGATGATAATGAAGTGCATGGGGAGCAGAATCCTACCGATGAAAGTCAAAAACAACCTGATAGTAAAGATGAGACTGTAACCGAATCGGAGGGAATAAACCCAACAGATCAGGACTCCCAAACAGCAGAAACTTTAGAAATTAGTATCGACTAAAAGAAACAAGATGAAATGAACGAGGCTGAGAAACAATAAAAAATATAAAACATGTAAAGGATGATACGAATGAGGTATATAAAGAAATCGAAAAAAAGCAAAATAAAGAAGTGGGTAAATAACATTGTCTCTGGCATATTGATGTTTCTACTAATCAGCGTAGCTTCCGTAGTAGTTATTTCAAAAGCATCCGGCGGAGAGCCGCAATTTTTCGGTTACCAGTTAAAAACAGTTCTTTCGGGGTCCATGGAACCAGGGATTCAAACAGGCTCCATTATAGCTGTCAAGACTGCAGAAGATAAAACAAGCTTTAAAAAGGGTGATGTCATCACTTTCCAGGAAGCTGAAGGTATTTTAATTACTCACCGTATTACAGAGGTGGTCAAAAGTGGGGACTCTGTACTTTATCGGACAAAAGGTGATAACAACAATGCAGAGGATATGAATCCAGTTCTGTCTGACAATGTGGTGGCAAGTTACACAGGCTTTACAATGCCTTACGTAGGGTATTTCAATAATTTTGCCCAGTCGAAAAATGGTGCGTTTTTATTGTTAATACCGGGAATACTACTACTTCTATACTCAGCGTTTACAATTTGGAAAGTACTATCTGTAGTCGAATTACCTCAAAGAAAACAAGCAGAAATAGTAGAAGAAGATGGCGGAAAAAGTCATTCCTGAATCAATTGTAAGGATATGGAGGTATTACATGAACAAACTGTTTCGATTTATACCGCTACTTTTGTTGATTAGCGGAATAAGTTTCATTCCCGTAACGAATGTATTGGCAGATGGTGAAAATGACATGGACAAAAATGAAATAAATATTAGCATCTCACCAAAAGATACTTTATTTGATATTAGCAATATGAAACCTGGTGACTGGGCGCCTCGGACTATTACAGTCAAAAACTCCGGAAGTAAGGATTTCGACTACCAAATGCAGTTGCGAAACAATGGCGAAGAAAAGCTGTTCAACGAGCTCATTCTGGAAATAAAAGATGGCCAAAAGGAATTGTATCAAGGCAAATTGGCTACCTTTAAATCTCTGCCAACAAGAAATCTCACAACCGGCAGCGAGGAGAATCTGGACATCACGATTCGTTTTCCAGAGCACCTTGGCAATGAGTTTCAAGGACTATTAACGGCATTTGTTTTCACTTTTACAGCAGAAGGAAAAGATAACATTGCGGTTCAAGCCATGGCACAAGGTCAAATTGATAGCGGCAGCTCAACGTCAATAGGGAAAATCCTCCCAGACACGGCGACGAATATTTTTAATCTGATGTTACTTGGTACTGTGCTTGTCGCAGGTGGCATTGTTATGATGATTATCACATATTATAGGCGGATGAAGCTAGCTCAATAGACCTTAAAATGACGCAAATAAACTTTTGAAAAGCTTCCTTGGCATAGTGTATCGTGCCTTGGTAGCTTTTCCGTTTTATGTGCATGTTACCGTAAATATAAGTTAGATCAACAGAGCCAATATTGGAATTTACCGTACGATATATTGTTTGTAGGAGATGATAGGTTTTGTTAAAAAAATTGGCTTTAATTTTGCTAACGGTTGGAATGTTTTTCATAGCATACGCCGGTATGGAGCTAAAGTCCGTCAACAGTCAGAAAAAAGTCGCACTGGCTCAGGCAAAAGAAGATTTGGAAAGACAAATAATAGAGACATCTCAACCTGAAGTTGCCAATCCTGAACTGTCTTTTCAAAACGGTTAAACAATTGGCATCCTAGAAATCCCCCTTATCGCAAAAGAGTAAGTATATGAACAATGCAATATCCCAACTTTATAAATCAGAGAAATGTTCAACAGATGTTTTTATGTCAAGGTTTGTGTTAAGGTGCACCGTCTCGTACAGACCGCGTTGCGAAGTACAACCAACTTCTACGTATTGAAGATCAACTTGGCGTAACTTCTCAGTACTTAGGTTTAAAAACATTCTACAACTTAAAATAAAACGTAAAAAAAGGATTTCAGGGCTACCCCTGAAATCCTTTTTTTACCCAATTTATTACTAGTACGTGTATTCAATAGTCGATACATGGGCTTCAACTATTTCTGACGTATGCAAAGACCCGTCTAGCGTTAATGAATAAAATCGGTTGTTATATGCAAATTGTGTGAAATATTCAGTAGGACTTCCATTCATATCAGATTCGTATGATTCAATCGTTAATGGTTGGCCAATAATGTCCTCAACTTCCTGAAGTGTGACGCCATTTACGAAAATAGTAGCAAACGCAATTTGAGGTGCATTGTCATTTAAACAGAAAAAATAATCTTTATATAATGAGCAAAGACTGCCTTCTACATAATCTTCTTGCTCTGGTGTACCAGCTTTTTGTTGTGCCTCGTAATATGTATGTTCAAACGTAATTTTCGTGTCGTTTAAACTTTTACCAAATAAATGAGCGAGGTCATCACTAACAATTGGCTCACCATCTGCAAATGCTTGTCGATAGTAGTCTTCAACTATAAAGCCGTTGTCGATCTTCACTGTTCTTGTATAGTTTCCGTCATTCACAATAAAACCATCTGCGGTTAACGAAAACAGATCATCATTTTTTATGTTTAAAGTATAGCCCTTAACGATACGATCACTTGCTGCGTTAGTTACGAAAAAGGTGATTGTTTCATTTACCTCTAATGCCTCAGCTGTTTTGTGCGAGATTACTAATAAATCTTTTTCATTATTGAAAGCGAGTGTACCATAGCTTGTGAGCTCGGAAAATGTCTCGCTAGTATAAGTTTGTTCATACCATTTTTGCCACTGTCCATCATTAAACTGTGCAATTGTTAACGTAACGTTTTGTGCATCTTGCTCGGTAGCAACGATGTATTCTGGCTCGTCATCTCCTTGGAAATCAACCATTTCTTCAAAAACGATTTGTTGATTTTGGATTGTTTGCTCGAACCAATTACTATTTTGCGCAAATGTTAGCCATTCATCTTCTGATTGTGGCAACAATTTATCCTCCTGCGCTTCTTTTTCGGAGTTTACTACATTTTCGTCCGTACATGCGGCTAGTAAAAGCGCGCTAAATACGAACAGCCATTTCCTCATAAGATGACCACCCTTCATGATGTATTTCTGCATTATACCACTAAAAAATGAAAATTATATGGAATTATTAAACTTTTTAAATGGTAATTAGTAGTGTTTTTGCATATTGAAAAATTCTTGTAATATAGTAATTTTTTCTAGCCAGTAATCACCGATACATCTCGTGTAATGTTGTTAGCAAGTTGTTTTTCCAAAGCTTACCTCTCGCTTTCCGCGGACGAAGGATTTAGCCTCCTCGGAGCAATACGTTGATGGTTTCGAAGCGGTTGGGTTAATTCTAATGACCATATTTTGAATTCTATTGACCAAATTTTCGTTTCTATTGACCTTATTTCGGATTCTATTGACCAAATTTTTGATTCTATTGACCATATTCCAAAAATCCCATTCCCAGCTAAGAAAAATGCATTCGTGTCCCTTTAGCTACGCTTTCCGAAAGGGTCCTAGCGTAGAGATTTCGAAGTGACCGAGCAGTATGGCGAATGCCTAAACATCTAGGCATCTCTAAAAAATTATAGTTTCTTATTTATAAAAAAAGATGACGTCGGTAACTTAACGACGTCATCTCATAGTAGCATAAGAATTATGAATAAGGATTTTATTCCATTATGTTACAACTTATTTTTTCATTCGTTCTGCTCTTGCACTCCAATATGTAGCGAGCAGTGGACCTGAAATATTGTGCCAGAAACTGAAAATAGCACTTGGTACAGCCGAGATTGGATCGAAGTGAGCAGTTGCAAGCGATGCCCCTAAACCAGAGTTTTGCATACCAACTTCAATTGAAACTGCTTTTTGATCTGTATAATCGAGCTTGAATAGTTTAGCGATTAAGAAACCAAGTAATAAACCAAGCCCATTATGTAAAATAACGATGGCGAAAATTAAAAGACCTGTTTCTAGTATTCTATCACGACTACCACTTACAACAGCCGCAACGATTAATACGATGGCTACTACTGATACTACAGGTAAAACCGGTACCGCTTTATTTACGATCGGTTTGAATAATAGTTGTGCGACAACACCTAAAACGATTGGGATTAACACAACTTTTACAACTGATGTAAACATAGCACCAAATGATACTGGAAGCCATTCACTCGCTAATAAGTAAATAAGAGCAGGTGTGGCAATTGGTGCAAGTAACGTTGTAATGGAAGTAATCGTTACAGATAAGGCTGTATTACCTTTTGCTAAAAACGTCATAACGTTAGATGCTGTACCACCAGGGCAGCAACCTACTAATATAACACCTACTGCAATTTCAGGTGGTAGGGCAAAAGCTTTTGCTAATGCGAACGCAAGTAATGGCATGACAACAAATTGCGATATTACGCCGATTAATACACCTTTTGGATGCTGTAGTATCAATTTAAAATCATTTAGTGATAGAGTCATCCCCATCCCAAACATAACAATCCCGAGAAGGGTAGTGATGTAAGCTCCTAGCCATGTGAAGTTTTCGGGAATCCATATTGCTAAGCCGGCTGCAACTAATACCCAGATGGCAAAAGTATTGCCGGCAAATTTACCGATTTTCTCTAAAGAATTCATATGTACACCGCCTTTATAGTTGTCTCACTATTTTAAATATTAAATCTCTTAATAGCAAGTCTATTCTGAAAACTTAGAGATTAATATGATAATTAACTTATATATAGTGTAAACAAAGAAAAAAGAACATGTGCCTAGTTCTAAAGGTAGGTTCTTAAAGACTTATTACCTCATTTCAAAGGCATCTGAAAATTGATTTTCACATTCTTATAATTATTTGCCTTTATGATTTAGCGCTCTGGTGCTCCCTTTCCGCGGGCATGGCTTGAGCCTCCTCACTTCGTTGCGGGGTCTCAAAGCTCATGTGACTGCCGCTGCGCTTTCGTCACAGGAAGTGATTTGCTTTTCCCGCAGGAGTGTCGCACCGCCGCGCTAATCATTTGAATCAACGGTATACATGAAACTATATCTTTTTCCTACCCAATTATAAGTATTAAATATTTTAAAAGTATGCAAAGTTTATTTTTGCTGTGATTACTGAAGTGAGAAAGTTACAGCTTATATAAGACGAGTAGCGTAATAGGACAGTCATTTCATTATGAAAAAATACATAAAATCGATAAAACGCATCAAGAGGGTGAATTCTAGATGCGTTTTCTTTGAATGAAATTTTAGGTTTTATTTAGTCATCGTCACGATCAGATTCGAATTTTAGGATTTTACCTGTTGTTGCGTGAATTTCAAATTCATATTCTGTATTGCCATTTTCAATTTCAATTTCATAAATTAAAATGTCATCGTCTTCATCAAGTTCTACTTTTGTGACAGTACCTTTTGCTTTGTTTTGAGCGATTGCGATTGCTTCTTTTTCTGTTAAGATTTTAGCTGTTTGTTCTTTTGATGTTGTGTTGTTTGTTGTATTACCTTGAGCATTAGAGTTTTTGTTATAAACTTCACGCTTTGTAACTGTTACTTTACCAGTTGTCGCATCAATGTATAGCTCGATTTTTTCGTTGCCGTTTTTAATATCAATTTCGTAATGAGGCATGTTATCATCGCTGTCATATTCAAAATCGATAATGTTGCCACCAAATTGGTTTAAAGCAATTTTTTTCGCTTGTTGAGCTGTAATTGTTGGTGCTTTCTCAGATGATATAGTTTTACGCTCTTTCACTGTCACTTTACCAGTAGTCGCATCGATGTATAGTTCGATTTTTTCGTTGCCGTTTTTAATATCAATTTCGTAATGAGGCACGTTATCATCGCGGTCATATTCAAAATCGATAATGTTGCCACCAAATTCTTTTAATGCAATCTCTTTTGCTTGTTGAGCTGTAATTGCTGGTGCTTTCTCAGAAGATATAGCTTCACGCTCTTGTACTGTTACTTTTCCAGTAGTCGCATCGATGTATAACTCGATTTTTTCGTTGCCGTTTTTAATATCAATTTCGTAATGAGGCACGTTATCATCGCGGTCATATTCAAAATCGATAATGTTGCCACCAAATTCTTTTAATGCAATCTCTTTTGCTTGTTGAGCTGTAATTGAAGGTGCTTTCTCTGCTGATGTAGTGACGTCACTCTGTGCAAAAATATAACCACCGATCATACCTACTAACACTGTTGGGATAATAATCATTTTTTTCATTGTGCTCACTCCTTTTCGTTTGTAATTTCATTATAAAAAAGGAAAATGAGATGACTCTGAGAGAAACATTAGAATTTGATGAGAAAATTAATCATCAAATTCCACCGATAAAATTTTACCTGTAATCGCATGAATAATGAAAGTGGTTTCTCCATCGTCGTGCTCAATATCGATTTCATAGTAGCCGCCATCATCGGTTTCTTCATAATCAACGTTATCCAGCTCACCTGGTTGTTGCTTAAGGGCAATTTGGATCGCTTTCTGTTCAGAAATAATAGCAGAAGCAGGCTTTTTGGGAGTTTCGGTCGTCGCTGTAGACGACGGGTTTTTTGCTGGTTGTTGAGTGTTTGGCTTTGTCGGGTTATCTTTGCTCGGTGCAGTTTCGCTCGTTGTATTGTTAGGTTGTTTACTTTCCTCATTTTGTTCGGTAGTAGGCTGTTTACTTTCTTCATTTTGTGGAGTAGCAGGCTTTTCTTCACTACCGACTGCCACTTCCTCTTTATCGGTCGGCTGTTGGGCGATAGTCGGCGTTTCGTGCACTAATACTAAATTAGACGCGCGACCTGTTTCTCGGTCAATCGCAACTTCATAGAGTCCTTTACTCGTTGTAAAGGAGACAATTGCCGCTTGCTCTTTCGTCACAATGGATTGAACAGAGGCGGAATATAAATTTTCGACGCGTGTTCGAATTTCATCTTCATTCATTGGTTGCTGTTTTGTTAGCCCGGTAATTTCGCTAAATAAAAAGTAACTAATGATAGAAGAGGCAACAAGTAAAGTGATTATTAATTTTTTATTCATTTGAAGCCTCCTTTAATGTGAGCGTTATAGTTGTTCCGACGTTGACAGTGCTAGCAATGGATACGTCAGCTCCGAGCAAGTCGGAAAGCTGCCGTGCGATCGATAGCCCAAGACCAGTTCCACCTGTTTTACGGTTCCGGTCTTTATCTACCCGGTAAAAACGTTCAAATAAATGGGGCAAATCTTGCTCTGGTATACCGACACCGAAATCTGTAATTAAGATTTTGATGAAACCGTTGTTGGCCAGTACTTTCACTTCGATTGGCTCATCACTATACTTGCGCGCATTATCTAAAAAAATATAAAGCAACTGTTTTAGTTTCGCTTCGTCCGTCTGCAACGTAATATTTTCTCCTATAATTTTCACTTCACGGCTATACGCTTGCTGCATACTCGTCGCTATTTCTTGCAATAGAGGTATCATAGCGACTGGTTTTTTATTTATTTTATTATTTTCACTTACACTTGCAAGCTGCAGCATTTGGGCAATCATGTTTTTCATATTTGCCGTTTCTTTCGTAATGGCAGCGAGTGCTTCATAAACGACTTGTTCATTTTGCAAGCCTCGTCTTTCTAAAAGCTTCGCATAGCTTTCAATAACAGTGAGTGGTGTTTTTAACTCATGTGATGCGTTGCCAACAAATTGCTGCTGTTTCGTATAGTTTTCTTCAAGCTTTGTCATCAGTGCATTATAAGCAGAAGTCATTACCGCAATTTCATCTTTAGATGTCGGCTGCGGGAGCTGTTCATAACGATTAGTAGCTATATTATGATGCATCGTGTTCGTTAATTGCTGAATAGGTGTTACGAGTATACGGGCAAGTACAGTGCTTGCTAAATAAATCGGCAAAATCGCAATGATTGTCATAACAATTAAAATCCATTTTAATATTTCCATATTTTGAGCAATATCCGGTAGTGGTTGAACAAGTTGTAATGTCACAATTTCATCTGTTGGCCAAATGAGTGGGTAAGCCGTAGCAATCATCGGTATATTTTGCCATGATGAAATTGTGTAAGGCTCATCTTCATCTAATACAAACGGAATTTTTTCAACTGAGGATGTCGCTTGTATGTTCAATAAATATTGCTCGTCTTTTACTACGCGTAGCAGTCCGCTTGGCGGAATATAAGCGCGCAGTAATGGCTCAATTCCTTCAACCGAATCGAGCTGACTTACTGCACCAATCAATTCGTCAGCTCGTTTTTGCAGCTGGTCATACTCTGTTTCAAATGCTAAATGTTTATATAAAAAATAAATGCCTGTAAAACTTGCAACTAAAATAATCGTTGTAAGAAGCGTTGAAAAGACATTGATTTTCGATTTAAGCTTCATTGATAACTTCCTTCAGTACATAGCCAACGCCGCGTACAGTATGTAAAAGTGGGGCACCGAGTGCATCAATTTTTTGTCGCAAATAGCGCACATAAACATCCACGACATTCGTATCACCGTAATAATCATAGCCCCATACAGCATTTAATATTTGTTCACGAGATTGTACATGCTGAGGGTGCTTAATAAAATGCAAAAGTAAATCATATTCACGTGGCGTAAGCGAAATCGTATGTCCGTCTCGTAATACTTCACGCGTTTGTTCGTTCAGTGAGACGTCTGCAAAACGCAACTCATCTACTTGTGTAGGTACTTGTACAGAGAAACGCAGTGCGACACGAATGCGGGCAAGTAATTCCTCGAAATCAAACGGTTTTGTAACGTAGTCATTGGCACCGAGATCCAGTCCCGCTACTTTATCCTTGACATCATCTTTTGCTGTTAATAAAATAACCGGTGTCATATCCGTTTTGCGAATCCGCTTTAATACTTCTAAACCGTTCATTTCAGGAAGCATAATATCTAAAAGCACTAAATCCCACTGTGACTCACGGTATAAAATAAGTCCGTCTGCGCCTGTATGTGCTGTTTTCGTTTCATAACCTTCAAAATCAAGTTCTAGCTGTAAAACACGCGCTATTTGTGGCTCATCTTCAATAATTAAAATTCGTTGCAAAATTTTTCCTCCTCCAGCATTGCAAGTAATTTCAGGTAAACTTGCGAACCTTGTTTCCTATTATGGTAGAATAACTACTCCCTTATATGCAACTATTGGAATTTCGCTATGCAAACTACAGGATATTTGTTAACGTTGTAAAAGTGGTTTTTGCAAGAAGAAAGGAAGTTTTATGAGTACTTTATACGAACAAAGAAACAAAATTATTTCAGCATTTTTAATTGCCGCCTTTATTGGGCTATTTAATGAAACAGCACTTAATATGGCTTTTGTAGAACTTGGGAAAGATTTCGGTAAAGATACATCGGTTATCCAGTGGTTAACGACGGGATACTTATTAACACTCGGTATTTTAGTCCCTGCTTCAGCATTTTTAATGCAGCGCTTTACGACACGCCAACTATTTACGGCATCTCTTGTCTTTTCAATTGCAGGGACGGTCATATCGGCGAGTGCACCTATTTTTAGTGTGCTACTAATCGGACGTATCGTACAAGCGATAGGTGCGGCTATTATTTTACCGCTTATGATGACTGTTATTTTACTTGTCTATCCGATTAATAAACGCGGTGCAGCGATGGGGAAAATTGGTTTAGTCATTATTTTTGCACCAGCGATTGGTCCAACTATCGCTGGTTTAGTAATTGACCGATTATCATGGCACTGGATTTTCTGGCTATCAGCGCCGTTTTTAATCATTTCGCTATTAGTCGGTTTAAAATTTGTGCGCAATGTCAATGAAGTACAAAAAGTGAAATTCGATGTACTGTCATTTATTTTATCGACAATCGGTTTTGGAGGCATTGTATACGGCTTTAGTATTTCAGGCAAGCTCGGAACATTTTTGGCCCCAGAAGTAATAGTTGAGGTTGTAATAGGTGTAGTGGCACTAATTATTTTTGGTTTGCGCCAAGTGAAGATGGAGCAGCCTATGTTAAACTTAAAAGTCTTTAAATATCCGATGTACGTCATTGGGCTAGTGATTCTTTTAGTATGTATGATGACGATTTTATCAACAATGGTGTTACTACCAATCTATTTACAAAATGTATTATTGCTGGCACCTGTATTTGCGGGTCTAGTACTGTTACCAGGTGGGGTTATTAATGCATTTATGTCAGTTGTGGCAGGTAATCTATTTGATAAATTTGGACCGAAGCAAATGGTGCCAATTGGTTTACTTATGGTGATTGCGCCATTGATTGTCTTGCGTGGTATTGATGCTGGGACTTCGCCGTATTTAATTATCGCGATGCATATTATTATGTTTGTAGGTATTTCGCTTGTTATGATGCCTGCCCAAACAAATGGCTTAAACGAATTACCACGTGAGCTTTATGCGGATGGTACAGCGGTTATGAATACACTACAACAAGTGTCAGGTGCGATTGGTACAGCGATTGCCGTTACGATCATGTCGATTACATCAGCAACGTATGCGACAGGTTCAATTGAAGGGATAGTTCATGGGGTACAAAATTCCATTACGTTTGGATTAGTCATTTCCATTATTGCGTTAGTGCTATCATTCTTTATCAAAAATGTACGTGAACAGGGTTAAATAGAAGATGGCAGTTTAATAGGAATCTGCACACTTTCCACGGGTAAGCCGGGAGAGTGGTGCAGGTTCTTTTTTATGGAATCGTAAAGTTGTTTCATATAATTATGCTCCTTAGGATTTATCGCTATGGTGCTCCCTTTCCGCAGCCATCAGCTACACTGTCGCACCGCCGCGCTAAATCCTTGTTTAAAGTGCAGCGCTTTGAAAATCTCTAAGCGTGGTAACACGGTAGGAGCTTTTCGGGAAGTGCAACTAAACGGGCGCGAATGAACTTTTCTTAGCTGGGAAGGGGATTTTTGGTGATATGGTCAATAGAATCGGAAATTAGGTCAATAGAATTCGAAATATGGTCAATAGAATGGAAAATAAGGTCAATAGAATAAGGTAAATACTACAGAAAAGTAGGAAGCCACTATTCGGTATGTGAATAGTGGTTTTTTCTTGACCTCGAGTGAATTTTTAAGGATTAGGTCAATAGAATTCAAAATTAGGTCAATAGAATTTTTGTGCATTGTCACGTGTCCCTATTTTTGGTATACTAATGTGTGTTGTAATGTTTGGAATGCAGGAGGTGGACGTATGCATACGTTATTAGTAACTTTACTCATTATCGTTGCTTTAGGGTTAATCGTAGTTGTTTTATTACAATCAGGTAAAAGCGCTGGTTTATCAGGGGCCATCTCTGGTGGAGCAGAACAACTTTTTGGTAAACAAAAGGCACGTGGTATGGATTTAGTTTTACACCGCGTGACAATCGTTTTAGCTGTATCATTCTTCATTTTAGCTTTAGCGATTACTAAAATCTAATATACTTGAAAAATTAAACGCCTAACCGAGCATGGTTGGGCTTTTTCTTTTATAATGATAAATAGGAAAAGTAAGTTTTGTCTACATAGCAAAATCTAAGTTAATATTGCACTATAATGGTAGTAGTTTATTCATGAAAATGACGGAGGAAGCGAATAATGAAAAGAGCACAATCGCAACCATTTTTCTTTGAAGCAGGGAAACGCGCAGTACTGCTATTGCACGGTTTTACAGGCAGCTCAGCAGATGTACGTATGCTCGGCCGTTTTTTAGAGAAAAATGGATATACTTGTCATGCACCGCATTATAAAGGACATGGTGTGCCGCCAGAGGAATTACTCGGTACGAACCCAGAAGATTGGTGGCGTGACGTGTTGGCGGGCTACAATTTCTTACGAGAAAAAGGGTATGAAGAGATTGCTGTTGCTGGTCTTTCGCTCGGTGGCGTTTTTTCGTTAAAGCTAGGACTAAATTTTCCTGTAAAGGGCATTGTAACGATGTGTGCACCGATGACGATGCGTACAACAGATATTATGTTTGCAGGTGTCCTCGACTATGCAAAACAATATAAAAAACAAGAAGGAAAAGACGAAGCGCAAATCGAAACAGAATTGCAAGCGATTCGCGAGCAAGGTATGCCTTCATTAACAGCTTTACAACAGCTCGTACAAAATGTGCATAGTGAAATTGACTTAATCTATGCCCCTATTTTTGTTGTACAAGCAACACACGATGCAGTCATTAATGCAAATTCAGCGAATATGATTTACAACGGAGTGGAATCCTTAAAAAAATCGATTAAATGGTATGAGCATTCAGGCCATGTCATTACATTAGATAAGGAAAAAGATCAGCTTCATGAAGACGTTTATGCTTTTTTACAATCACTTGATTGGAACGTCTAATGGTTGAAATAGATAAATTTCTCGTATAGAGGGAGGGACAACGATGACACAAAAAAATGAATTACAACAACGCTTATTGGCGTTTATGAAAGAAGAAGAGTATAAGCCGCTAACAGTTTCTGAAATTGAAGAAGCTTTTGAATTAACTGAAGCGGATGAATTTAAAGAGCTCGTTAAAACATTAGTGAAAATGGAGGCGCAAGGATTACTTGTGCGCTCACGTTCAAATCGTTACGGCTTGCCAGAACGAATGAATTTACTACGCGGACGTTTTATCGGACACGCAAAAGGTTTTGGTTTCGTTTCACCAGATGAGGAAGGAATGGATGATATTTTCATTCCGCCACATGAAATTAACGGAGCGTTAAACGGCGATACAGTACTTATTCGCGTATTAAAAGAATCATCAGGTGACCGCCGAGAAGGAACAGTAACAAAAGTTGTAGAGCGCGGTAAAACAACATTTGTCGGCACATACCAAGCTAACAGAGGCTTTGGCTTTGTCATTCCAGATGATAAAAAAATGAATATGGATATTTTCATCGCCAAGGAAGATGCGCTTGGAGCGGTTGATGGGCATAAAGTAGTTGTAGAAATTACGAACTGGCCAGATGAAGTAAAATCAGCGACCGGCATGATTACAAAAATTTTAGGGCATAAAAATGATCCAGGTGTTGATATTTTATCGATTTTATATAAATACGATATTCCACCTGAATTCCCACAAGAAGTAGTCGATGCAGCTGGAGAAGTGCCAGACGAAATTTCGGAAAGCGATTTAGTTGGTCGCCGTGATTTACGAAACGAAACAATCGTCACAATTGACGGCGCGGACGCGAAAGACCTAGATGATGCGGTAACTGTAACGAAAAATAGTGATGGCACATATAAGCTAGGCGTGCATATCGCAGACGTAAGCTATTATGTAACGCAAGGCTCTGTGCTTGATTTAGAAGCGTACGAGCGTGCGACATCTGTTTATTTAACAGACCGTGTTATTCCGATGATACCGCACCGTTTATCGAATGGGATTTGTTCGTTAAATCCACAAGTAGACCGTTTAACATTATCTTGTGAAATGATTATTGATGGTAGCGGACAAGTTATTAAGCATGAAATTTTCCAAAGTGTCATTAATACGACGGAGCGTATGACGTATACAGACGTGTACCATATTTTAGAGCATGCAGATGAACATCCGGAGCTAATGGAACGTTATGAAAGCTTAGTGCCGATGTTTAAGGACATGGCAGAGCTAGCACAAATATTACGCGGAAAACGTATGGCGCGCGGTGCAATTGATTTTGATTTTAAAGAATCGAAAGTGCTCGTGAATGAAGAAGGTTGGCCGACAGATATCGTGTTACGTGAACGTACTGTGTCAGAGCGTTTAATTGAGGAATTTATGCTCGTGGCGAACGAAACAGTAGCGGAGCATTTCCACTGGATGGAATTACCGTTCATTTACCGAATTCACGAAGATCCAAAGCCTGAAAAACTGCAGCGTTTCTTCGAGTTTGTGACGAACTTCGGTTTAGTTATTAAAGGAACAGGCAACTCTGTTCATCCGAAAGCGTTACAAGAAATTATACGCTCGATTGAAGGCTTACCAGAAGAGCCGGTTATTTCTACGATGCTACTTCGCTCGTTACAACAAGCAAAGTATTATCCAGAATCACTTGGTCACTTCGGTTTATCAGCAGATTACTATACACATTTCACTTCACCGATCCGTCGTTACCCAGACTTAATTGTGCACCGTTTAATTCGTACGTATTTAATTAATGAAGATACATCGAAGGAAACGGTATTCCAGTGGAGTCAGGTGATGGACGAAATCGCGGATCATACGTCAGAGCGTGAACGCCGTGCTGTTGATGCAGAACGCGATACAGATGCACTGAAAAAAGCACAGTTTATGTTCGATAAAATTGGTGAGGAATTTGAAGGTATGGTTTCCTCTGTGACGAACTTCGGTATATTCGTGGAGTTACCAAACACAGTAGAAGGCCTCGTGCATATTAGCAATATGACAGATGATTACTATCGTTTTGATGACCGTCAAATGATGATGATTGGAGAGCGTACGGGTCGCCAATTCCGCATTGGGGATGAGGTAACGATCCGCGTAGCGAATGTAGTCATTGAGGAATCGTCTATTGATTTTGAAGTCGTTGGGATGGTGACTTCATATGGCAGCCGCCCACGCAAAGTAGTGCCGAAAGTAATTCACGCAGGTCGCAGCGAGAAAAAACGTGGCGAGCGTTCAGACCGTCGTGACAATAAAAAGCGCGGTGGCCGTAGCGAACGTAGCGGCAGTGGTGAACGAGATAGTCGCAAATCTAGCGAGCGTGACCCACGTGGCAGACGTAAAGACGGCAAGGTGAATGAGAAGCCGAAATTTTACGAAGGCGTTGCCAAAAAAGGCAAAAAGAAAAAAAGAAAGAAATAATTGATGGCCCCGGTAAAACGGGGTAGTTCACTGTGAGGTGTACAATATGGCAAAAGGTACAGGCAAAGTATTAGCACAAAACAAAAAAGCTGGTCATGATTATTTTATTGAAGAGACAATTGAAGCAGGTATGGTCCTAACAGGTACTGAAATCAAGTCCGTTCGTGGGGGCAAAGTACAGTTAAAGGATTCCTACGTCCGTATTAGTAACGGCGAAGCATGGATTGCTAATATGCATATTAGCCCATTCGATAAAGGGAACCGTTTCAACCATGACCCGCTACGTAGCCGCAAGCTTTTACTACACAAAAGACAAATTAATGAGCTAGTCGGCTCTGTTAAACGTGACGGCTATACAATCGTCCCGTTGAAAATGTACGTAAAGGACGGCTATGCGAAGCTATTAATCGGCGTTGGTAAAGGGAAAAAAGACTATGATAAACGCGATGATTTACGCAAAAAAGAAGCGAAGCGTGATATGGAGCGAGCATTCAAAGATCGCAATCGATAAGTAACCGTGATGAATTTCTGAAGTTCGAGCGAAGTCTAGCTTCAGCGCCCAGCCCCTCGAGGTCGCTTCTGCCCCTCAATCGAAAGCGGGAAAGATGCTTTCGTTAGATGGTCATCCAGCGCTTGTCGGGGCTAAGCAGGGCGCTTGCGCTTTTTAATGTGTCTAGCTTCAGCGGCCAGCCCCTCGAGGTCGCTTCATGCTCTCAATCGATAGCGGGAAAGATACTTTCATTTAAGTGCCTGCAAGCAGCTGTCGGGGCTTAGCAGGGCGCTTCAGCATTTTAACTAGTAGCATTATTTGCTACTAGTTTTTTTGTTGAGTAAAATAATGGAAAGTAGGTGTGGGAAGGGGAGAAAGTAGTGAGGAAGCTATTATTAGCGTGTAGCGTATTATTGTTAGCAAGCTGTACAGAAAAGGAACAAGAATCGGTTGAGAGTGAAACGAAAATTGAAACGGCGATAGATGACCAGCAAGAGGAACAAGGGCAGCAAGAGCAATCTAGTATTACGCCAAACGAACCTTATAATGAGCAGCTCAGCAAAGTCATGGCTGATCTAGCAAATGAGTTTGATTTTTTGCCAAGTACACATACATTTTACGATTACCCATTTCCTTTAGGGCTCGTTTATGCTGAATTATTTGATGCAAATGCAGATGGGCAAGAAGAATTGTACGTACTACTCAAAAGCAATACTTATTTATCCGATCAACTACTTCATCGCAGTTATCCGGGCTATATACAAGAAATTTGGCAGACAAACCCGGATGGTGATGAGGCAACACTACTGCACTATCAACTAGTAAAGAAAGATTCATCAATGGAAGGGCAAACATCAGCTGTATTGAATAGCGGGCTAAAAGGTCGTGAATTTACGATCGATTTAAAGTCTGCTCCACAGGCGTTGAGCAATGTGATGCATCAATTGAATACGAATAGGAACAGTTATTCGATAGAGGGTGAGACTGCGGACGGAGATGCTTTAGCCCAAGTCGAAAAAGTATTAAATGACTTAAAAATGTTCCGTTCAATAGATATACGTAATAGTAAAACATATACGAGTCTTGCAACATCATTAATTCTTTATGGTTTAGTTGAAAATGATGCGCCTTACTATTCATATTTTGTTGGTTTTAAAGAAGATTCTATTGTTGAAGAAATGAAAAACCGTTTTAATATTACTTTATCAGCTGCTGACATGAATCTTCCTGAACCATCAGAAGATGACCCATCCAACTTCTTCACATACAAGGACGGTGTATTTTATATTCCGCCAAGTGATTATTATCGAGATGAAGTATTTCGGCATATCGAGCAAGTCGTGAAAGTTTCAGATTCGGTATATTATGCTCGTCTTCACGATATAAGATTCGATAGTTTGAATTATACGACGGGGATAGATGATTGGAACTTTGATAGTAGCAAATATGCCAATGCAGCAATTGAAGATTGGCCAGAAGAAACAAAACCGTTCTTAACGCAAGCATTGCCTATGTATGCAGTCGTGAAAATCGTTGATGGTGAGGCTAAGTTGCTTTATCAAGGGTACTTGGATTTGACGGATGAAGAGTTGGAGAGTTTTTAAAAATTGTAAAGAGCTGAGTGCATCATCAAAAGCGTATACATGGCACACTATACTTCGAGCGGATGCTTTTCCCTGGATGTGGCTTCAGTGTCCTCATCGCTGCGGTCCGCTAAAAAAAGATCGTTTATGTCAAATGAAAATGTTAGAAACTAGTAGTATTATTTGCTACTAGTTTTTTCGTTGTGTAAAATATTGGTAAAGAGGCGGCGGAAGGGGGAAAAAATAAGTGAAGAAATTATTTCTAGCATGTAGCGTACTTTTGTTAGCAAGCTGCACAGAAAAGGAAAAACAATCGGTTGAGAGTGAAACGAAAATCGAAACTTCAACTGAAGAACAACAAGCCGAACAAAAGGGGCAACAAGAAAAATCTAGTATCGTGCCAAGCCGACTTTATTCTGAACAGCTCAGCAAGGTTATGGGAGAATTAGTGAATAAGTTTGGATTTTTACCAAATGGTCATACATTTTACGATAATCCACATGCAGTAGGGCTCGTTTATGCCGAGTTATTTGATGCTAATGCAGATGGACAAGAAGAATTGTACGTACTAATAAAAAGCAGTTCTGATATAAATGATGAGCATCGCAGGTATGCAGGCTATATGCAAGAAATATGGCAAGCAAACCCAGATGGTGATGAAGCAAAAGTGTTACGCTCCAATTTTATAAAAGAAGACCCAGCAATTATCGGTCAAACAAATGCGGTCATGAAAAGTGGACTGGATGAGTATGAATTTAAAATTGATTTACAGACTGCAGGTGAAAAAATAATAGAAGTGATGGATCAGCTATCCGTTCCAATGAACAGCTACATCACAAAACCTTCCACTATTGAAAAAGATATAGAAGTACAGATCGACAACGTCATTCAGGATTTGAGAAAGTTCGGATTTGTTGATACTCGAGAACGTAATCGTTATGAAAACTTAGCTGCTGCATTAATATTAAATAATTTAGTCGAACCTGATGCGCCGCCGTATTCTTACTTTATTGGGTATAAAGTAGAATCCATTAACGTAGAGCTAGAAAAAAGGTTTAACATAACATTAACTGCAAATGACATTCATATGCCTGAGCCTGATGAAGATAAACCTTATGGATTCTTTACGTATAAAGATGGTGTAATTTACATTCCACCAAGTGATCATTACTCAAATGAGGTATTTCGAACACTAGAGCATGTGGTCAAAGTTTCGGACGATGTGTATTATGCCCGAATTAATGAAATCCATTTTGACAGTATGACTTATATGGATGTATTAGGTGATTGGAATATTGATCTCAGCCAATATAAAGATACTGAATTTAATAACTGGCCAGAAGAAGCAAAGCCATATCTAACACAAGTATTGCCAGTATATGCGGTTGTGAAATTTATTGATGGAGATGCGAAGTTATTGTATCAAGGGTTTGAGAATTTAATGGATGAAGAGTTGGAGAGTTATTGAGGATTTGAGGATGCCAATATTGCGCGTCAACCTCATTTTATAGCTGTTCGTTAGGGTAATACTTCAATTCGGTTAGCGAGGAATATATTGGCGTTAATAAAATCAAAGTCATTACTTGAAGTTTGACTATGTTTGCCTTATAATGTGACTACAGTGCCAGTGAGCATCTACTTAACACGATGCTCGTTTACAGACTGCATTACGCAGATCTGACCGTAAACCGTTTTGGAAGTTCAATTCATTTTGCTTTCACCGGATGGCTTTGAGACACAATGTGTGTAGCAAAGACCGCATATTCCGGGGACGTTACGGATTCGACAGGGGTGGTTCAAGCTCTGGTCGCGCGTCGGAGGTCTCGGCTCCGTCATCAACGGAAGTTATATAATAACTGGCAAACAACAAAATTTAGCTTTCGCAGCGTAAGCTCGTAAGCGCTCTGCCTCTGCATCGCCCATGTGCAGTACGTAGGGCCCAACTTTAGTGGGATACGGTCGGTAGTGCCGCTTGAGTCACCGGCAAGAGATTTCCAAGCTAGCGTGCAGGACGCCTGTTTACCGGCATAATGCCACGCGAATTGCAAATAGGTAAACTACACGCGTAGAAGCCGGCGTATTGGAGCTTCTGGACGCGGGTTCGACTCCCGCCGTCTCCATACTATGAAATGTACTGAATTTCACTGAGTGCCATAAATGTTGATATATCAACGTTTATGGCGCTTTTTTAATACCTTTGAGTTGTCCTCGAGTGGATTGAATCCTTATTAAAAACCTTATTAACCTTTGTTAAACCTTTGTTAGTAATTACTCTTTTTCAGGACCAATCATGAAGTTTGTAAACTTATCAATTGTCTCTGCCTTTGCTTTTTTTGTCACGTGAGCATAAACCTCTAATGTAGTTTTTACATCTTTATGACCAAGGCGATATTGTACCTCTTTTATCGTTGCTCCAGCTTCAAACAATAATGAACAATGTGTGTGGCGTAGCCCATGTGTAGTAATGTAATCAAGGTTATGTTTTTGAAAAATTGCTGAAAGCCATTGAACTGTTTTATTTGGATCTTGTAGCACATTTTGCTCATTTGAAAATACTAGCTGCTTTTTAGTATTCGTATTATAACCTTTTGTTTTATAGACCTCTGATTGTTCAATTTTCCATTGTTTTAATAGGTTAGACGTTTTTTCATCTACTTTATTTGTTCGTGACTCACCATTTTTTGTTGGCCCTAAATACAATCCTAACTTTCCACGTTTTATAGCTTTAGTGATACGAATCTCTTGTGCATCAAAGTCGATGTCTTTCCATTGAAGAGCAAAAGCTTCCCCTTTACGCATTCCTGTAAAAGCAAGCAGATGGAATAGTGTAAAGCGTTTCAAATTATTGCCTTGCTCAACGCATTGTAAAAACTGAATCAATTGCTCCCGCGTATAGAAGTTTTCATACTCTTCTTCATCATCATCTAAATCAATTTTTGATTTATTGATTGGCATTTCAACTAAGTCGAAGGGATTTTTATCGATTAAACCATGTTTAATGGCGTATTTAATTACTAAAGCAGCATAATTTTTAACCATACGGAATCGTTGCAATTTTTTTGCCCACTGGTTAACATACTTTTGGCAAATAGCCGCATCAATTTTAGCAATTTTATAATCCCCAAAACTCGGCAGAATATGATTTTTAAAAATTCGCTCCGTTTTTAGTAAAGTACTATCTTCCACGGTGTTTTCATATTGCTCCATCCATAAATCATAGACATCTAAATAGGATTCAACAGATTTTTTACGAAATGTACCATTACGAATTTCATGTTGAATTTGTGCAAGGGTCTCTTTTGCTTCTCGCTTTGTTTTAAAACCGCTTCGAGTAGTTGTTTTTTCTTTGCCTGTTAATGGATCAACACCGATGTATACGTGGAATTTATAGCGTTTTTCGTTGTTTTTTAATGTGTAACTTTTAATCGTTGTCATTTTGTAAAACCTCCAAGTTCGTGCTTACGGAGACTTTGAGGCTGTAGTATTAATTACTACGTTTTAAATTATATTGTATTTAAGAAGACTGGACAAATAAGAGAAGAGAAAAAGCACCTAGAATTGACAAGGATTCCAAGTGCTTTATGCTATTATTCTGTGTCAAGCATTCAAAGTTAACCAAATTCCACCAAGTATTTTCACATTAAATTTTACTTTAAGGAACTATTTTGGACAGTGACTTACTAGTAAGATGACATATCTCCAATAGTTGAAATGTTTTTTTATAAAAATCACCATATTAGTAAATATTATTTTCGGCTAAGTAAGTTAGTAAAGAATTTAGAGTATTAATTTTAACTTTTTTAGTTACATGCACATAAAAATGATCTGTTGTATTCGTTTTTTCAATGTGTCCCAATCGTTGTTGAATACTGATCAAACTGGCTTCAGCTTCAGTTAATTGTGTAGCGTGAGTATGACGTAGACCATGTACAGTAATATATTTTAAATTAAGGACATCTAGCGCTTTACGCAATAACTGATTCGAATAATCAAGTTTTATGAAGTTATTTACTGAATTGCTAAATACCAATTGTTGATCTGGTGATTTAATAGGAATCCCTATTTGAATAAAGAGATTTTTTTGTTCCTGTTGCCATTTCTTTAGCACTTCTAATGTTTGGTCATCCAAAACAATATTCCGACTGCGTTTTCCTTTTGTTAGCCCTATATTATTTCCTTTGTTGTGTTTCGAGTAGGAATATGCCTCGTATATCTCTAATGTTTTTTCAGAAAAGTCAATGTCGGACCAAGTTATAGCGATAAGTTCGCCTTTTCGCATCCCTGTAAACATTAGAAGGCGAAGTAAAGCGTATGATTTTAAATCTAGTTTCTTACAGTAATCTAGTAAAACTTTGAAATCTTGAATTTCCAAATAATTATCAGTTTTCTCTTGAACTTGCTCATTCGGAATTTTCGCGATTCTAAAAGGATTTGAATTGATATAATTATATCGCACTGCCGCATCCATTACATCAGATGCATAATTAACGATGTGATGAAAGTACTTCAATTTTTTTGATAATTGTACAGCAAATTCTTCACAATGTTGTACCGTAATTTTTGCAACCTTCATGTCGCCAAAAAAAGGAATAATATGATTTTTGAAATAGCCCTCAGTTTTCGAGTACGTACTCATTACTATTCCTGATTCCTTGTATAGTACATCCCATTCTTCATGTACGTTAACAAATGATTTACGATTATTTTCAGGTACCTGTCCGTTATTTAATCCATACTTTAGTTTATCTAATGCAATCTGTGCCTGCTTTGCTGTTGCAAATTTGCTACGAGTTACAATTTTATCTTTTCCAGTAAGTGGATCAACTCCAAGGTACGCTGTAAAACGGTATAATGTAGCGCCATCTTGTAAAGTGTATGGCTTAATTGCAGGGTGATATTTTGATTGATTTGTCATGTTTAAATTCCTCCATAATATTTTGTTTTGTTAAAAACTGTGTTTTTGCATAAAATCATTTAATGTTGTTTTAGAAACTCTCCTAATTCTTCCGATTTCTACAATTTCTAACCCCATTGCGCGGAAGGACATTAGAGTTTTGTATGAGACATTTAGATACGATGCTGCGGTTTTTAAATCCATCCACTCAGATGGATTACAGTTGCTTACTACATTTTTGCTAGTGTTATTTTGGGGCATCTAGATACTTCCTTTCGAAATAAGTGACTTGAACTTTTTACTTGGACACAAGTTGCATAGATGATACTAGGAAATGTTTCATATTCGAATAGCTGCTGTAAAAATATTTTCTAATAATACTTGAGTAGAATGGATGACATGTCCGATCTGGAAACATGATACTCGAAGATGTTTCATATTCGAATAGAGTGAATGAAAAAAATATAAATTTGCCTAACAAAAATAAAAATCAATACCAAAATTAAAGAAGTTTAAGTTCTAAAATGAATATTTAATTATTCAATTGGAACGATTTTAGGGTTTAAGACGATAAATTCTCTTTGTCCCGATTTACCACCCTTATCCATTTTGATATATCCGCGTTCTTGTAAAGTTTTAAGGGTTAAATCTAAATGATTAGCAGTGGCAAACGTTTTTTTTGTATTTTGCCATATTTCTTGTTTAGGGATTGAAATGCTATCTAATTTATTAAATGCTTCTAAAATTTTTTTTAATAGAAATTTTGCGTTATCGTAAGATACGTTGTTACGCATAATTCCAAAGGCTTTCTCGGTATGAGCATCAAAGTAAGCTTTTAATTTAAGAGCGTCTACTAATGTCTCAGCATCAATAACAGTAGGAATATCTTCTTTGCTATTAGCATTAAGTGCATGTTTTGATACGTGTAATAGACCAGCAATACGTAACAAATTCCCTACAATTTTCCCGCCCCATCCTCTAAGTTGTCCGTAATAAATTTGATCTGGTAAAAATGCTTTTTCTACTTCGAACTCAAATTGTTTTAGTATTTTATATGCGTTTTCACCTAACTGAATCGAAATAGGATGTTGTTTTTCGAAGTTTAATAACTTATAGATAAAATTGTTATATCTTTCTTCTATTTCTATTGGAATAGGTGAAGCATTAAACACATCTCGTTCGCCCATAAAATCTTTAGGAACTGAAATTAAAAATCGTGGAATTAATCCACGGTCGATAATTTTTTGAGGCATGTCTTGAATAACTGTAGGCTGTGCAGAAATACAAATCGTCAGTAACGGTTCGATTAAACGTTCGGTACTTCGAGAAATTCGATCATTGCGTAAAGGATCGCCGCTATAACACTTTAAATAAACATCTACTTTACTCGCATCATTTTTTTGGAAAAACTTTATTCGTTCAAATAAATCACCTTCAGATGAAGCAATCGAAATTCGTTCTTTATTTTCAACTAATCGTGAAACAATTGCTTCTTCGGTTGAGTTGTCTAGAAGAAGAGCTGGCGTAGACGTAATACTAAGATTCTCTTTTTGATCGTAATATGGTTGTAATTCATCTAAAGTTTTCTTATCACCAGTTCTAGCATATTTGTTTTCTAAATTATCAATTCGTTTTTCAAGTAATCGAAGGTCTTTAATAACCTCTGCATTAATTGATTTATGAGTATCAATAAGTTGCGATTCTAACTTAATGATAGGGGACATAAAAAAATTAAAAACAGCCGATTTTCGATTGGATGATCCCATTAATATGGCTGTATAAGTATTCAATGGTTCATGCCACCCTGAGAGGGGTTCTACCGAAAATTTTTTTTGTAAGGCTGTTGATAATGCACCTAGCAAACACATTGCAGGCAAGTCAACAGGTGTTTGTGTAAAATTACTAACTGCTAAAATCGTATTCTGCAAAAAATCTGGAAAAATACTGATGTCGAAAGTTTCTAATTCAATCTCGTCGAATTCAATTGGATCCTCCCATTCAAATTCTGTTATGGATGCTGTAGTCACCTGTCTTTTTAAATCGTGATAAAATCCAAAGCTTTCTCCGATTGGTGCATCATTAGCTTTGATATTGTTTTTGTTGTGATTTTCTGTGTTCATATAATCCTACCTCCAATAAATTTTAAATATTCTAGCTCATGTATAATTACGTTTTAAGACCAAAATTAAAAATTATTAAAAAATATTTTTTTTTTACTCATTGAGTTTGGTTATAGAAGGTATGTATAATTTTTTTATATTTATTTCTTATTTGGAGTATTAGTATGGTAACGGGGAGATTCTTTTTGGCTTCATTATTTTGGGTTGTGTTAATAGAGGAGCTATATCAATCGATTTCATATATATAAATGTACACAGAGTTGAATGTGCTGAAAGGATATTCATTACATTAATTAATGACTATGTCTAAACCCTACACTAAGTACCTAATCGATGAGAAACCATTAAAATATTAAAGTTACTTTAGGGGAACTAATTACCCTAAGGGGGACTATGAAGAAAAAAAGTGTAGAGATTGATTCTCTACACTTTTTGCTAATCGATTTGTAGTAAATTGTTAACATTCATTATTGTGCTAAGAATATTGAAATAGAAAATCTTTAAGCTAATGTATTTAAATTAGGCACATAAATTTAAACAACCGCGCTGTTAAATTTTCAACCCACATCATAATATATGTAGCGACTTAATACTAATAAAGTAATAATATATATTTTTAACTTAAAAGTTTAAATTTACTATACTTATGATGTATCAGTATGAGAGTATATTTTCGCAAAAATTAATCCTCGAACAATTTAATTATTTAAATTATACATCCGCTTCAACATTTCCATTTTTTTATTGGCATCGGCTTTACTATAATCGCTGTTGTTAAAGCTATCTTGATATGTTTTTTGTTTTATTAAAGTTTGTTGTTTCCTGTCCATAAAAGAAGGTTTAGCCAATTTTCCTTCTTCCAATTTTAGCCTTTCCAACTCTTGTTGTTCTGCTATAAATGCTTCTTTTGCGGCTTTTAACTTCTCAGCATACTTTGATTGCATGTCCATTTCGACATTTAGGTCCGCTAGGGTAAGAGAATCAGCGTCTAATTTAAATGCTTGAGAAAATGTTATTGTGTATGGATAACTTAAAAAATAGGCTTTAACTGGTGTTGTGTTTGATTGTTCTAATACATGAAACACTTCTACGGCAATCGCTTGATTAGCTGGTGTGATATACATAATGCTTTTTACTATTAAATCAGTTTTTGGAAGTTTTAATACTTTTTGTTGTTCAACTATAGGGGCTAATTGTGATAAAAAACCTTGCCATTGTAAATCAGCTTTCTGTGATGTTAAAGCTTCACGTTCTGTAGCCCATAGCACTAACGATTGACCGTCAATATCAATTCCTAAATGACTGCGTTCAATAAAAAATAGTGGTTCATAACCTATAGATTCATAATAGTCTTTTTGTTTTTGGATGTTTCTTGCTGTAGTAATATCGTTAGTACTTGATATGTTCGTTAAAACGGTAATGGCATATTTGTGATCGTTAATTATTAATGAAATGTCTGGGATGTATTTGGTGAATAAAGGGTTTAGGTAACCATAAGAATTATTAAGAAATGGATATACTTTCGATAAAACATCAAACTCATCTTTCATTATAGCTAAAATTTGTGGATGTCGTGGTGTGTCATTTTTCTTTTGATTTACATACTTGGTGTAGCGTGCTTCGCTTTTTTTGGATTCCTCACAACTTTCTCCGTGCAAATGTGAGAAATGTTTCTCTCGCTTTTCACCACCTTTTACATATAGTTTAGCTTTACAATAGGGGCATAGAAATGTACCTTTTTTCGCAATCTGTTTATGATTTTCAAATTCAGTTTTAGACAAGTTTAGCGGAATAATATAAATTTTTGCATCATTTGTGTGCCATGCTTCTCTCATAGTCGGCCCTCCTATAAAATGGTATTGATAAAGTATACGAGTAATTTAGGGGAAGGTTTCATTATAGAATCAAATTTTTGGTGAGAGGTTTCAAGTTTTAAATATAATCAATTTCTCTATTGTCTAGGTAATAGTTATAATTGTATTAAGAGTGAAGATGGAGGTCATAAAATGGAATACTCAGCAGGATTAACAAGTGAAAGATGGTATCAACAAGACATTGAGTATGTTCTAGCCTTATTAGAGCAAGGGTTAAGTAGAGCTGAAATTCGAGAAGTTATCTTAAACGAAAATCCATTTTTAGTGAAAACAGAGTCTGCCTTACAAAAGCGATTTCAGTTAGTGTATAAAAGAGCTATTAGTTTAACTAACAAGCATAGGAGCTTCTATTTGACAGGTACTAAATACGATCAAAAAGCATTAATTTTATATACATTTCTAAAGACATATCGGTATGCATATGAAAGTTTATACGAATTAATTATTTATCGCTATCAACAGAAAAATAAGCAATTGGTTTTAGCTCATTTAGAATCATTTATGGAAGAAAAGGAGCTTCAGTCTGAAAAAATTGCAAACTGGAGCGAAGTTTCAAAGAAGAAGATCAATAATACACTTCTATTGTTTTACAGTTCAAGTGGTATAATTGACCTAAATGATGGAGTCTACTCAATTGCACCATTACATGTAAGTCCACGATTAAAAGAATACGCATACAAAAATGACCCATTATTAACGGCAATAATTACGTTACAGGTAGGTGGAAATATTGACGATTTATAAACGACTAGAACAATTAGAAGCACGAATTCATCAGGAGGGTTTTACGAAGCCTACTGGGATAGGTAGTGAAATTCCACATTTTGTATTTGATTATCCAGCAGAAGATGAATTGATTGTTCGTACTTATACAGAAGGCTTACTAAAACGTTCGCCATTAAATATTAAGGAAATCAATTTATTTCAGTTTCTGCTCACATTATTTGAAGACGATTTAGAAGAACTCATCGAATTGGCAGAAGAAGAAGGGCATGAAGAACTATCTCAAGCGATTCAAACAGTACTTGAAGACCGCACGTTATTAGTAGAAAGCTTTATTGCACAAGCTGAAGATGCTGAACTTATATTTATTACAGGTGTAGGTACAGTACATCCGTTTCTTCGTTCTAGTCATCTATTAAAAAAGTTGTCTAATCATGCGTATAGAAAGCCATTAATATTGTTCTACCCAGGACATTTTACGGGTCTCGACTTACGCTTATACAATCAATTCCGTCACGAAGACGAATATCAAATTACACGAATTTCATAGGGAGTGCGTTGAATGATCATTAAGGATATTTTTAAAGAAGATATTAATCGCCCTATTAACGGTGTTGTACAGGCTGGGCAAACAGACGAGGAAACGATTCACACAGAGTTAAGGGAATACGTTGTCACAGATGAGATTTTAAATAGCTTAAAAGATTTTTATAAAAACTATGAAGGCGTTTATAAAGTGCCTACAAAGGACGTAGGTGTTTGGATATCTGGTTTCTTTGGTTCGGGTAAATCGCACTTTTTAAAGATTCTTTCATACTTACTAGATAACAAAGAGATTAAGGGTCGTGCGCCATTTGAGTATTTCGAGGACAAAATTAAGGATGACGCTTTATTAGCGGCGATGCGTCGAATCGGTGCTAAAGAGTCCGATGCACTATTATTCAATGTTGGCTCTGAGGCAAGTACAAATGCGACGCGCGGCAGTAAAGAAAGTATTATTGAAATCATTTTACGTATTTTCAATGAGCATGTGGGCTATTCAACAACACTTTGGGTGGCGGATTTTGAGCGCCAATTAGAGCGTGAAGGGAAGTACCTTGCTTTCACGAATAAAATTGAAGAACTATACGGAGAAACCTGGAAAGACTATCGTTTAAAATTCCGTATGCGTTTTGGGAAAATGATTGCGGCATTAACGGCGATTGGCTATGACGAAGCATCAGCTGATTTTATGGTACGTAATGCGCAAAAGGAATTTAGCATTTCAGCGAAAGAGCTAGGGAAACTAATCGCTGAATATTGTGAGTCAAAAGGTTCAGATTACCGTTTAGTATTTCTAATCGATGAAGTAGGTCAGTACATCGGTATGGACAACAATTTAATGCTCGACTTACAAAATGCAGTGGAAGAAATCGGTGCTGCAACAAACGGACAAGCTTGGATTGCAATTACGTCTCAAGAAAGCATTAAATCAGTGGCAAATGTAGTCGATACAACGAGCTTCTCGAAAATCCAAGGCCGCTTCAAAACACGTATTAATCTATCGAGTTCAAATACAGATGAAGTATTAAAGCGCCGCTTATTAGAAAAAAATGAAACAGCTAAGAAGACACTTGAAACGATTTATGAGCCAAATGAACAATTAATTCGTAACCGTCTATCTTTTGATAAAGAAAAAACACAATACCGTTCAGCTTACCGCACTACTGAAGAATTTGTTGCGATTTATCCGTTTGTACCTTATCAAGTAGAACTATTACAAGCTGTACTTGAAAAAATCGGTATTCACGGTGAAGGAAGTTCTTACGCATCAAGAGGGGAACGTTCACTGTTAAAATCATTCCAAGATGCAGCGATTAAGCATAATGATGATGAGCTTGGCACATTAGTAACGATGGCAGAATTTTACCCAACGATTCGTCAGCACTTAGAGTCAACGATTGTGCAAACGATTACGAAAGCAGAAAACCGAGCAGCGAATAATGAAGGTCTGTACTTAGCAGATGTTGATATTTTAAAAGTCCTTTACTTAATTAAAGGAATTGATCATATTCAAGCAACACCAGGTAATATCGCGGCTCTCCTTTTAACGCGTATCGATGCTGAGCAAAACGAAACAGCCATTAAAGAATCGTTAAATCGTTTAGAGCAAACGATGTTTATTGAAAAACATGCGGATGGTACCTATTCATTCCTTTCAGATGAGGAACAAGAAATTAATAGTGAGATTCGCAACGTAGACATTAATGTAAGTACAATTAAGGAAAACTTAGCAGGGACATTTTTCTCTGAAATTTATGATAAGCCGAAATTTAAGAATAGCAATGGCTTTATCTTTGAATATAATAAGCGATTTGATAACTACTCGAAATCAAATATGAAATACCCGTTAACGATGCAAGTCATTACAGGCTCTATGTCGCCAGCAGAAGCGGCTTTACAATCGGTTGAAGGACAAATGGTTGTCTATTTAAACGAAGAGTTAGTGGTGGAGGCGGAAGAAGCAATTCGTTTATCAGAACAAATTCAGCGTTACGTATCTGCAAAGCGTAATCCAAGTACAACACAAGCACAGCACCGCATCTACGATACAAAATTAGCAAGTGTCGATGATTATGATAAAAAAGCAAAAGAACTATTAGCAAAAGCTTGTGAAACAGCAACGTTCTATATTCAAATGCAAGAGCGTACTTTCCGAGGAAGCTTTGAGAAGCAAGTGAATGATGCATTTGAAATGCTCGTACAAAACACGTATAAATATTTAGAGTATATTGATGAGCCAATTCCGATGAAGAATGTTACAGCGGAATGGAAACGTGTATATGAGCAAGGGATTGCCCAAGATTTACTGAATACAACAGGGAATATTCGAGCGTATAATGAAATGCTTCGTTATTTAGAAGAGCTGATTCGTTTACATCAAAAGCCATCATTAAAAGAGGTACTAGATAAATATAGCCAAGTACCATATGGTTGGACAGAAATTGATACAATCGGAATTTTGTTAGCGTTAATGCATGATAGTAAATTGAAATTTACGATTACAGATGAACTATTTAGCCCAATTATCGCAGCGGACTTCTATACAAAGTTAAATCGTGTAACAGATCGCGATAAAATCCGTGTAGTACCTGAAATTGAAGTTGATCCGAAAGTACGTCGAGACTTCATGGCATTATATAAAGATTTATTTGGTCGATTAGATTTTGGGGATTCCTATCAAGAGTTTGCAGACGCTTTAACTGTGGCAATTGATAATCATTTTAGCGAACCGCTTCAAAACATTACGGATCGCTATCAGCAAGGTAATTCTTCACAATATCCTTATCCTGAATATACAAAAGTAGTTGCAATATCAAATGACATAAAGCGTCTATTGCAAATTCGAGAACCGGAACAGCTGGTGAAGGCTTTTATAGAAGCAGAAGATGAATTGATTGATGCTCTAGAAGAACTTGAAGATTTAGCTGGCTTTTACTTAAATGCACCAATCAAGCGTTTTGATGAAGCGGTACAGTTTTTAAAAGCTATCCACAACGATTTAACACATACACAATCAGATGAAGTGAAAATATTAAAAAAACAGTTAACGGACATTTTAGTGAAATCAGAGCCGTATCGTGATATTCCGTTAATTCCGTCAATCATTGAGAAGCTACAGCGGGCAATTGTAAGTGAAGTCGTTGAACATAAGAAAGCAGTTGGTACTCAAATTACACAGCTGGAGCAAAAATTAAGTGAGCTACAAGAATACTACTCAAATAACGAAGCGGTAAGTAGCTTAATTGCTGAAAGGATGCCTCGATTTACGAATGCACAGCAACAACTTCTAGCAGCTGATAGTTTAATTATGGTTCAAATGAAATTAAGTGAGCTTCGAGATGTGACAGCACAAATTCAACAAGCTGCAAAACATAAAGAAGATGTATTACTTCATTTATTGAAGAAGCCAGTAGGGGAAACACCAACTGAGGCTACACCACCGCAAGTTTTACGAGAAAAGGGTACAAAGGTTATTTCATCGCAAACCCTACGCGGCATGTTAGTTAAAACAGAAATTCAAACACAATCAGAATTAGACGATCTATTAGCAGATCTAAAACAGCAGCTATTAAGAGAGTTAAAAGACAACACGTTAAAATTTGAATTATAAAAAGGCGGGGGATTTCCCCTTCCTTTACATATAAGAGGTGAGCAAAATTATGAATAAAACCGCATTGAAAAACTTTGCAACTTGGTCACGCCGTAAATTAATTGAGCAAGTCCAAACAAAAGCCCTTTTATACGGAATCGATGAAAAGAACGGTTTACATATCGAAGAACAGTTTGGACAATTATTAATTAATGGACAAACGTATCCGTTATCGATGGAAAGCGCTTTTAAGGCGTTACAAAAACAGTTAGAGCAAAAAGGCTATAAACAAATATTAGAAGAAGCAGCTTATACATGGTTTAACCGAATAATTGCCATTCGCTTTATGGAAGTACATGAATACTTACCAGAGCGAGTGAATGTGCTATCAAGTAGTGTCGGACGAGTAGATCCAGATATTTTATTTGAATATGACACGATGGACTTAACTATTAAGCATAAGGAAATAAGTTCGCTAATAAACGCTGGTAATACAGAGGCGGCATACCGTATTTTATTTGTGGCACAATGTAATGCGTTAAATCGCATTTTGCCATTTATGTTTGAACCGATTCAGGATTTTACTGAGTTACTATTACCAGACTTCTTATTAGATGCAGAATCAGTAATTAAAACACTTGTACAAAATGAAGAATTAACAGAGAGTTTTGCTGAAATTGAAGTGATTGGTTGGTTGTATCAATACTATATTGCAGAAGAAAAAGATCGTGTCTTTGCGCAAAAATCGAAGTATAAAAAAGAAGAAATTCCATTTGCAACACAGTTATTCACACCTAAATGGATTGTGCAATATTTAGTGCAAAACTCACTTGGTCGATACTGGACGGAAGCACATAGAGAAGATGAAGATTTAATCAACAACTGGGAATATTTCATTAAACATGAAGAAGAAAATTTCTACGAAAAAATTGCACCATATGTGAATAAAGAATTAAAAGTAGAAGATATTAAGTTACTCGATCCTGCCATGGGAAGTGGACATATTTTAGTTTATGCTTTTGATGTATTCCATGAAATTTATATGAAATGTGGCTTTCCAAAACGAGACATTCCACGTTTAATTTTAGAAAATAACTTATACGGATTAGATATTGATGATCGAGCATACCAATTAGCTGCATTTGCGGTTGTCATGAAAGCTGCTTCGTACTCTAAACTATTCTTACGTAGTGTGGAGCGTGAAGGTATTCAGTTAAACTTGGCTTCAATTCAAGAAACAAATCATATTTCAAATGATGTGATTGCCTATATCGCACAGCAAAAAGTTGGTGAGCGACACTTCCAAATAAAGGGATTCTTCGACCAGTATTATAATGCGAAAACATATGGTTCTTTAATTAACATTACAGAACGAGATATTTCGTTTATTGAAGAAAGACTTGAACAAATTAGAAATAATCCAGTGGAAGATTTATTCGATGAAGAACAACATGAGATTGCCAAAAAGGTATTACCCGTATTAGTTCATCAAACAAAGATTTTGCGGAATGTATATGAAGTTGTCGTTATGAACCCACCATATTTAAATAATAAAGGTATGAATGCCAGCTTATCGGGTTTTTTAGAGAAATATTATAACGAATCGAAGCTAGACTTATTTGCGGCATTTATGGAGAAAAGTATAAACTTAGCGCATTCTACTGGATGGGTTTCAGCGATAACAATGGAGTCGTGGATGTTTTTAAGCGGTTTTGAAAAATTACGTACTAAATTAATTGGAAATAGCACGTTCGATTCCTTTGTTCATATGCCATACGATGGTAAAGGCAGAACCAGCTTAGGAATAAATTTTGGTACAGTTGCTTTCTCTTTACGTAATATTAAAATTGAAGATGTGCAAGGTGTATATCAAGCACTACGCTATTTTGAAATTGATGATGAGGGCTTACCGCTTGCTTTTCCAATAGTAAATGAGAAATATAATATATTAGCACAATATGAATTTTTACATTTACCTTCAAAGCAAATTGCTTATTGGGCTAATGAAAATACACTAGCTAAATTTGAAAATAGATCATTGAGTGATATCTCTATACCGAAATTTGGTATGTCTGTTGGTGGCGGAGTGGATTTTATTAAAAATTGGTATGAAGTAAACATTAATAGTATTGGTTTTAAATATAAAAGTTCAGAGGCATTTAAGCAGTCAAAGAAAAAATGGGCTCCGATGGATAAAGGTGGACCGTACCGTAAATGGTACGGAAATAAGCTTAATATCGTGGAGTGGGGTAATGATGGTGAAAAAATTAAAAATAATCCAAGAGCAGCTGTACGTAGTCCGCAATACTTTTTTAAACCACATTACTCTTGGACGTTAATGACTTCAGGTGAATTTTCAGCACGATATTTTGAAGATGGCTATATTTTAGATACAGCTTCAAATTGTATTTATTTCCATGCGAATGAATTGAAGCCACTAACTTTAGCACTTTTAAACTCAAAAGTTAGTCGAGTATTTTTAGATTTGTTGAATCCGACGATGAACTATAGTTGTGGTGTAGTTGGACAAATTCCTATTTTGGTTGAAGAAAATGATGAAATTGAACAATTAGTGAATCGTAATATTGAAATCATGAAGGAAGTTTGGGATTATAATGAATTATCTTGGGAATTCAAAAAAAATCCACTTTTATTAAAAGTGACAACAAGGTTAGCCGAAAGCTTTGCTAATTATGTAAATCACATTGAATCATTAAAGTTAGAACTTCAATCAAATGAAGAAAAAATTAATGAGTATTTCATTAATTTATATTCTATGAATGATATTTTAACACCAGATGTTCCACTTGATTCAATCAGTATTGATGTACCAACATCTAAATCTGTAGCGCGTGATTTATTGTCATACTTTATCGGCTGTAAATTAGGTCGATATTCAATAAAGGATGATGGAATTTATTATGCAGGTGGAGATCAGGGGGCGAGCGCTAATGCAGTACTAAGATCGGTTATTATGACTGAAGTGCCTTATTTTGAAAATGATATTATGAAGCTATTGAATGAATTTTTAGTGCAGACCTTTTCAGCAGAAGCAGTCGATGAAAATATTGAATGGCTTGCAGATGTACTGGAAATGAAAAAAGGAGAAAACGCAGAAACACGTATCCGTCGCTACTTCCTCGACGAATTTTTCGCTGACCACTGTAAAATGTATTATAAACGACCGATTTATTGGCTAATAGATTCAGGTAAACAAAAAGGCTTACGTTCATTAATTTACATGCATCATTACCAACCAGATACAATGGCATCTATCCGTTTCGAGCATTTGCAAGAAATACAAGCAAAATATCAGCAAGAGATTGCCGACTTAGAAACTCGTTTAGTAAATGCAAATTTAAGTGCATCGGATAAGAAAAAGCTAAATGCTGAAAAAGTGCAGTTTGAAAAGAAAATTGAAGAACTTCGTGATTTTGATAAGCGTTTAGCAGAATTTGCAACTGCTGCTTTACCAATTGATTTAGATGATGGTGTGAAGGTGAACTACGAGAAATTTTATTGTGGTGGAAAAGGTGTATTAGCGAAGATTAAATAGTTACTGAGGATGAAACATCCGTTATACTATGTTTATAGTGTAGCGGATGTTTTACTATATAAAATAAAAGTACCTTTTTCCTACTAACGTAGTTGAACTTTACCGGCCTTGCTAATGAAGAGGAGAAATTTGATACTCAAATTAATATTATGATTAATATCCATGCTTTTTATAGAAATGATATTTTTAAAATAATTTTAGAAAGGAGCTTCACGTTGAACGTATTACAATTATTAAAAGAACGCATAGAAGATGAATTACATAAAAAGAACAAGCCTCGTACCGTTGTTTTTTGGTATGACGAGCAGGGTGAGCGTACCGTGGAATCGCTAAAGGAAGAACTAGCAGATCAGCCGATTCAAGTACGGGCATTGACACGTAACAATTTCTTCTCGTTAAAAATTGAAATTGAAACAGAGAAAAAAGACGAATCATTTTTACTATATGCGAAATTTGCAAAACCTGAAAAGGAAAAAAATTATTTGCTTGATATGGAGCTGTACGGTACAGAATTTAAAGCAGATACGACTGCTTTATTAGCAGAAAAATTTCAAGTGAATGATGCAATGTTACGTGAAATGATGCAAAAGTACCCAGAGTTTTTCAAAAGTGCAGAGCGTAAAGAAAAGCTAAAAAAAGTGTTGAAGTCACAAGCAAGTGAGCGTGAATTTGAATATGCGATGTTAGCTGTATTAACTGGAGCGCAAGTTGCGGATATGGACAAAATTGCCCAAAATCTATTGATGGCTGGCTTACAAGAAGATTCGAATGAGTTATTTAAATCGATTGTGAAGCGTTTTAGTAAGGAGCAGCTCTTTGTTTTATTAGGACAGTATTTCGGTGTTCATATTGAGGCATATACATTGCAACATTTAATGGAGCATATTTTGTATGCCCATTTCCAACGCCATGCGCAGTTTGAGGATGCTACGTTGCAGAAAAAGTATGAAACGACACGTGCTAATGCCAGCGCATTATTTGTAGATGATTGGTTACAAACGAAGGACCGTGAAGTGTTAGAGCAGTATATGCAAGAAATAGAAGGCACGTTTTCAATCGTTGAATTATTAAATGACCGTCCAATTGAGCATTATGCAGACATTTCAACGTTCCCTGTTATTGATGTGTTATTAATTGAAAAGCTAACGACAGAGCTACTGCATCAAACTGCTAATCTAGAGGAATGGAAAGAAATATTACAAAATCGTTTAAACATGCATTGGGCAAATCGTAACGAGCGTATTCGTGGACTATTAACAGTCTTAGTACACACGGTAGATTTAACGATGCATAAAACTTTGTTAAAGCAATATGATACACGTATTCCGTTATATGTGCAGTATGCAAGTGATTTATATTTAATTGATCAGGCATATCGTCGTTTTATAGTAGGTTACATGCAACTTGAAAATAGAGAAGTATTAGATGAGTTAGCTGAAAAGTTAACGAACTGGTATGAAAATAAGTATTTATCAAAAGTAGCGGAAGAAACGAATTTTACTTTAGAACAAGAGGAATTAGGGAAGCTCCCAAAACAGGCTACTTTCTATAAGGAAAATATTGAACCGATTATGCATAAGGAATCAACGCGTGTATTCGTCATTATTTCAGATGCATTACGTTTTGAAGCAGGGGCAGAGCTACGTGAGCGATTAGATGCACGTGCAAATGGTAGTGCTACGATTAGTCCACTCGTTGCGAATATGCCAACTTATACACAGCTCGGTATGGCCTCACTTTTACCGCATAAAACATTGACGATTGCACCGAACGGAACAGTATTAGCAGATAGTGAGCCGACAAATGGTTTAACGAATCGCATTAAAATTTTACAAAAATCTGAGCCAGATGCGATTGCTTTCCGATTTGATGAGATTATGTCTTGGTCACGTGCTACAGCTGAAGAGCAATTAAAAGGTAAACGTTTAGTCTATGTGTATCATGATGTGATTGACGCTGCTGGTGACTCAGTCAAATCAGAGCGTGAAACATATGCAGCAGTTGATCGAGCGATGGATGACTTAGAGAAGCTTGTAGACCTACTTTCAAGATGGCAGGTGAAGCGTATTTTCATTACAGCAGATCACGGGTTCTTATATCAAAATTCAAAAGTTGAAAATGCCGGGAAAGTAGCGAGTGTTGAGGGCGAGAAATTTGATGGTAATCGTCGTTTTGTTGTTGGTAAAAACTTAGTTATTGGTGCTGGGGCGATTGCCGTACCAGAAACCTTTACGACGCTACAAGATGCGGAGAAAGCTATTGCAAAAGGGATTAACCGTTTCGTAGGTGGTGGCGGTTTACAATTTGTACATGGAGGTGCAACACCACAAGAGGCCATTACACCGTTAATTGATTATCGTCGTACGTCTCAAGCAACGCCTGTTGAAATTAGTGTAGCAATGCCATCACGTGTCATTAAAAGCTTCCGTGTTGAAGTGCCGCTGTATCAAGAACAAAGTATTTCGACAGAATTTATGGCGCATACCGTTCGATTTGCATTTTATTTAGACGGGGAACGTATTTCAAATGAGGTAGATTATACGTTTAATATGCTGGGACAAAATCACGAACGTACTGCGAAACTGGTATTTGATTTAACCGAGCAATATTATAAAGCAGGTCAAAAATGCACACTGAAAATGGCGACAGTAGAAGGAAACAAAGTAACGCCTTATAGCGAAGCTGAGTTTACTATTCATATGTATAATGCGTTGTATTAAATGGATAGTAAAAGTAGTAGGAGTTAAATGGTAATAATTAAAAGCAGGGATGTTGTATTAAACAATGTTCCTGCTTTTATTGATTATTAAAATTGCTGGTAGTGCTATATGTACTTTTCGACTTCAAAAGGATTTATAAGACCATGACCATAGCTTTTACTGAAATAAGGTAAAGATCGAGTGCAATTGTTTATTAGTAAGTCCTTTAAGGTGAACGGATCTATATTAGGATCTTTTTGGTATAGAAGTGCTAAAATTCCAGAAACAAAAGGTGCTGATACAGAAGTCCCTGTATGAGTCTTTCCCCTTAATTTTATATTCGAATAGCAAACCAAATCAGGTTTGTGAGGAGATAAAGATCCATTACCAACACTACTATAATTTTCTATAATAAAATCATTTGGTTTTAAGTATCTTACTGCTCCAACTGTAATTACACTAGGATGACTGTTAGCGCCCCAAATACTGCTATTGTAGCCATAGCTATTGCCGCAGCGTGAATCTGATGAACAACCACAATTCCCTGCTGAAAAGACTATAGATATACCCAAACTTACTAATTTAGCAACCCATTCTGTAACTGGATGATTAATATTATGAGCAAAAGATAGATCGCTCATATGATTATAAAGCGCCCAACTATTATTTAATATGTGCGGTGTTCCATGTTTAATAAAATTTGTTTCTACCCAGCTATATGCTTTAGCTATATCAGATAGTTTGCTAGAGTTAATATGCTCAGCCACGCGTATGTCTAAAAGCTTAACTTTAGGAGCCATTGTGAGAATATCATATGCTACCATATTTCCGTGACAATCCCAAAGAGATTTAGTTCCAAAATTATTTGCCGGATATCCTCCTATTACCTGAGGAAAACTAGGATACTCTCTTCTTGTTGAATTTATTTCAATTCCAGAATCCACTACTCCGACTACGATGTTTTTACCATAGAGCTTTTTCTTCCAAAGTTTATGTATTTTTAATTCTCTTCGAATTGTATCTATATTAAGTTTATTGGTATCGCGAAAATACTGGATATTATTTTTGGAGGAAGAAAATTGGATATTTGAATCTCTAAAAACTTTCTCCACAAAATTAAAACTTTCAACTAATTTCCATTCGCGTGTATCTAATTTTCCCCTTATTAGAATATGTCCTTTTTGTTGCTCAAAAGTTGTTTCGGTGGTGAAAGGAAAACCTTCAATTGGAATACGAACCTCAGCAGGTGATTTACTAACCCAGCTGTATGAATCATCATAATTGAAGCTCATTACGTTATCAGATAGTTCTTTAATAGATTTTTCTATTTCTCTAGACTCAGTTGAGTATTTTAGTTTAATCATTACATGGATAGCCAAATTTATTTCCCTCCTTTATTATTATATATAATTGCATAAAATATATAATTTTGGAATGTTATATCGAATATTTAAATTATTGAATTGAAATAAAAATCAGGGGTGAAAATCTTGCTGAAAATCGGAGAAATAATCAAAGGTTCATTTTGGCCAGAAATCGTAGTCATTAAGCATTTTGAAAAAATTGATGATGATTTATATTTAGTAGAATCTATAGGGCGTAAAACGAATAAATATTATGAGCAGTATTTAGATAAGTCGCAGCTTAACCAACTAGAGAATATTAAAGAAGAAGTAAGTACATTCAATGCTGAGCGCTTACAACATTATTTACAGTATTACATTTTAAAAACGGAAGAAAAATATTCCCAATCCCGCGCACGTGGCAATAAAAAGGTCATTCCGCTTCCGCACCAAATTGAAGCTGTTTACAGTCGAATGCTACAATCTCCACAAGTACGTTATTTACTTGCCGATGATCCAGGGGCAGGGAAAACGATTATGTCGGGTATGTTAATTCGCGAATTAATGGCAAGACAAGCTGCAGAGCGAGTTTTGATTTTAGTACCTCCATTAGTATTAAAGCAATGGCAGGAGGAATTAAAGGATAAGTTCGGGGAAGAGTTTACGATTGTCAATCGAAGTCTGTTGAATAGTTCGAGCGAAGTGAACCCTTTTGAATCACATGACAAAATCATTTCATCACTTTATTGGGCTGCAAGAGAAGAAATTAAATCGTACATAATGAAGGCTAATTTTGATTTAGTCATTGTTGATGAGGCACATAAAATGGCTGCCTATACGCATGGTGTGAAGAAGCGGAAAATTAGTCGTACGAAAATTTATCAGCTAGGAGAAGGTTTACTTCGCCATACAGAGCATTGCTTATTGTTAACTGCTACACCCCATAAGGGCGATAAAGAAAACTTCCGTCATTTGATGAGCTTAGTCGATCATGATATTTTTTCACGATTAAATACGGGAGATTCTATTTATGAAAAGAGTAATCCGTTTGTCATTCGTCGTTTAAAAGAAACGATGAAAAACTTTGATGGCACTCCATTATTCCCGAAGCGTACAACGAAAACGATTGCATTTGACTTAAGCTATGAGGAACAACAGCTTTATGAAGAAGTAACTGCGTATGCCCGAGAACATTTTAATCGTGCCAAGCAAAATAATAAACCGAATGTTGCGTTTGCGATGATGATTTTGCAGCGTCGTTTAAGTTCATCGATTGACGCGATTTATTTATCGTTAAAACGACGAAAAGAAAAATTAGAAGAATTACTTGAATCGGAATTATCAATAATTAAAATAGTTGAACCTTTTGAATACGACGAACTTTCGATTGATGAACAAGAGGAAGTTGAGGCACTAATCGAAGGTGAAACCGATGTAATTGATATTGAGGAATTACGTGTGGAAATCGCTGTATTAAGTGATTTAGTTCAAAAGGCAGAAAGATTGGTATATCAAGATGTAGAGGTCAAATATGCAGAACTAGAAAATACGTTATTTGGCGAAGAAGGATTACTTTCTAAGGGAGAGAAGATTTTAATCTTTACAGAGTCGAAGGACACGTTGTATTACCTAGAACGAAAGCTATTAAATCATGTACCTGAAATTACAAAGATTGTAGGTAATTTCTCGATGGATCAGCGTCGTGAACAGGTTGAAAAATTCCGTAATGATGTGCAAATTATGCTGGCAACAGATGCTGGTGGGGAATCTATTAACCTTCAGTTTTGTAATCAAATGATTAACTATGACATCCCGTGGAATCCGAACCGTTTAGAGCAGCGTATGGGGCGTATTCACCGTATTGGGCAGAAGAATGAAGTATTTATTTTCAATTTAGTTGCTAGTAATACACGAGAAGGTGACGTACTTATTCGTTTATTAACGAAAATGGATCAAATGCGTGAAGACTTAGGACAAGATCAAGTATATGACTTTATAGGTGAAGTACTTGAAGAAAATAATATAGATTTGGCGAATTTAATGGAACGTGCAATTAGTGGGCGTGAAAATCTAGATGAACTTGTCGCAACGATGGAAAAAACGTTATCTGATGAGCATAAACGCTTGTTAGAAATCGCGAAACAAGAGCGTTTAGATGACTCTAGTTTCGATTTACCCGGAGCGAGAAGGGCCTATCAAGAAATTTCAATCAATAGTATGCCACCGCGTGTATACGGTGAATTTGCAGTAAAGCAATTTGAAACTTCTCGAATCAAATTAAATTTCTCAAATGATAGCAAAACCGTTCGAATTGACCGTTTCCCTAAAAATATACGTGAATTAATAAAGAGAAAGAGATATGCATTACGAACTGACGAATCATTAAGATTTTCATTAAGTGCATCTAAACAGACGGAAGATATAACGCTATTGCCTAATGATCACCCTGTCAAGAAGCTAGCAATGGAACTAGCAAGTCAGGAGTTGCAGCAGGTTGCATTACCTGTTTGTAATGTTAAAGCAAATGTAAGCGAGCCGTTAATTATTGAATTAAGTCGTATTAGTGTTGTCGATGGGAATAGTCGTGAATTGGAGCAGGAATTAATGTTACTTGCTAAAAGAGAAACAGGGGAATTTATTCAAATCGATCCGTATTTCTTATTCCAACAGCCATTAAAGTTTGTGAATAATGAAGCTAACGAAGATAAGTCGTTTAAACGAGAGTCAATTATTCAAGCGAAAAAAGTGCTGCAATCCGTTCAAATGAAGCGTGATGATTATTTAAATCGAAAAAGCACGTATTTACGTCGCTCATTTGATGAACAAATGCAAGTATTACAGGAACGTTTAACGAACTATTTAGAAGACAATCCGAACAATAAAAATAGCGCATTAATTAATCAAACATACACGCAAATTGAAGATTTAGAGGAGCGCAGTAAAGAACGTTTAGAGGATATCGAACGTGAACGAAGCATCCAATTACAATCGATTAAATTGCTTACGCAATTGCATGTACAACCGATTAGTAATGCTGCGCGGATTATACCAGCTGATTATGTAGATGTTGTGAAGCAATATGAATATGACAATGGACGATTAAATATTCGCGAAAAGAAAGCATACGGACTGGTTGATTTCACAAGTGAAGAAGCGGATGGAAATACGCGCTTTGTTTTAGTAACACCATTTTTAAAGGCATTGGATGAGCAAATTATTTTAGAGGATTATAAAGAATTAAATGGTTCAGTTTATATTTATGTATTACAACAAGGTAAGATTATTGAAGAAATTAAAATGGAACAATTAGTGGGGGTGTAATGCAATGGCTGAAATCAAATTTGAAGTTGTTGAACACATCGGAGTATTATCTGAATCCGCAAAAGGTTGGAAGAAAGAATTGAATCGTATTAGCTGGAACGATAATGCACCAAAGTATGACATTCGAGAATGGGCGCCTAATCGTGAGAAGATGGGGAAGGGTGTTACGTTGTCAGAGGAAGAGTTTAACGCGTTAAAGGGTTTATTAAATCAAATATAACAATAAGAAAGCGTATCATGTTTTTATACGGGTACGCTTTTATTTTAAATATATGGAGGTTTTTTTTATGCACTTAGAACTAATCAATAATACATTAACGACTATGCTACTTGACTGCATTAGCCATTATCCAGAGCGCGGTCAGCAAAAGGAATGCTTTGGTTTGATATTTGGCGATCAAGATGAAAATGCAGTTGGTGAGTATACATTCCCAGTTGCAAATGTACTGAATAAAACGGCTTCTAGTGTAAGGGCAAATGAGCAAGTGAATGACATTGTGAAGGAAGCGAGAAAGCTTGTAACAACAAGTGACTTTGTTGCATATTATCATAGTCATCCATATGATGAAATATTTGATGAATGGGCAGATCCGAGTGTTGGGGATCTTCGAGTAGCAAAGGATATTAACTCTAATATAGAAGTAATATTTGCGATTGTGAAAAGAAAAGATGTGGATACAAGTGCAGCGTTAAAGTATGAATATTCAACAGATATGCAGTATCGTTTTTTTGAAGAAAAAAGTAAAAAAACCGATGAACCACTTAACACAGAATTAATAGGACAAGACGGTCACGTTATTCACGGTCACTATAGAGACTATGATTTTGCAGTACGTGCCTACAAATGGACAGGAAGTGCTTTTGAAGAAATTAAATTATATTCGTCTGAAGTAGAAATGAGTCTGCTACTATATGAACAAGGCATAATTATAGAACAATTACCAAAAGAAGCAATGTATCATTTGAAAAAGCTAGAGTACTCTTTACGCTTAGCAAACAAAGATAAATATAAAGAAAAAATCCCATATTTGATCGAAAAAATTAAGTCGGTAGGTGTGATATAATGTCGCAAAAATTACAAGAAATTTTATCAGAAATTAACCTAAGTTTAGCTGAGCTTACACAAGAAATTGAAAAGCTCATTTTCGTTTCGCCAAGAGCAGCGATGCAAACAACTCGAACGATGGCGGAAACACTAGTACGTCAAGTTGCTCAATTGGAAGGGCTTGAGCATAGCGAGTTAAATTTCGGTGAATTACAAATGAAGTTAAAAAATGAAGGCATCATTACACCAACAACAGATAACGCGATTCATTTTGTTCGTCGTCAAGGAAACACAGCAAGTCATGATGGTACGCGCAAAATGTTAATCCGAGAAGCATTAACTTGTTGGGAATATCAGCATTTGATTTTGACATGGTTTATCGAAACATATGCATCACCAGATATTGAGGTGCCAGAGTATATTGAGCCGGTTCCTGAGAAAAGCGCGGCTGATAGGGAATATTTAATCGATCATATTGAAGCATTAATGCAGACGTTCGTGCAAAAACAGCCGATGCCAGAAAATGTTGTAACCGAACAAAAGGTTAGTCGCAGAATTTATTATAAAGATCAATTTGTTGAGATACCGGATTTTTTACGTGATGCATTTTTATTGCCACAGCGTTTCCCAAAATCAACAACGTTTTTAATTCGTTTGAATGGCGAACAGCAAGCACGTATTATGAGTGAATTGCCATATCAATTAGAAGGTATGCATCAGCATGTCAAACGCTTTAAAGAAGCGAATGATCAGTGCTTCTTTGAAGAATTACGATTGTTCGTTGAAGAAGAACAAAAACGCAAAATAGTGATGGAGCGATATCGTGGGGAAGTCTTGCTATTTTATAAATCAGATTTTGTTATTTTAACAGAAGCATTAGGAAATGTTGCGTTAACGAAGGACAACTTTCCTGGCCAAACAAGCTTGCTGAACTCGTTACAAGAGCAAGGTTTCTTACATGTTAAGGATTTCCCAAAAGAGTTAGTGCTATTAGGTAAGTACCGAAATGTCGGCGAGACGGCATTAGCGAATTTATTTAATCAGCTAAAGGTGAAGGGAATGGAGTTTACAAAGGTTGAAATTTAACGTAAGTGAAGGATGATATAGGGTTAGGTGGTACAAAAATTTGTGTTCAAGTGAAATCTCATGATGCTCCTGTCGATCATCCAGCAATGGTTTATTGATTGGAACTATGAGCAATGGATGCGCGGAGTATGGCTTATTGGTATCTTGGCGTGGCTTTAAAACGACAGTGACGAAATAAGTACCGAAGCAATTTTTTTAGTTACACTTATTAGATACGAATGATGTTAATAGAGAAATCTTCAATCAATCTGAGTAACTGTCATTAGAGATTAGATTTGAAATCTCTTTAAGGAAGAATAGTAACTAAAGAGAGTCAAAACGATTGCAGAGCAGCATCTTCAATTTATACGAAGATGCTGCTCATTTTGTTTACATTAATTTCAGAACGCCTGAAGGATTTTGGGGTTTAATACAATAATCTTCTTTCGTCCGGACTTGCCACCATTTGTTATACGTAAATAATCAAGCATGTCTAAATAATTTAGTACCTTGTTAAATGGCTCGATTTCATTAAAAACCGACTTTGACCGTGTATAAATTTCCTGTTTTGATAAAGTAATATTTTCAGACTCGATTGCTTCACAGATGATTTTAGATAATAAATATTTTGCAATTTGAAGGTCATGAATATTTACATTAACTTTATGGTTAGTTTCAAAGTTGATTGGGCTTGGCCAATCGTAATTACTAACCAGTAAGTCATTATTTGGTGTTTCGTAAAAAAACGGCTGATAAGTTGTATTGATTGATAAATGTTTTAAAAATTGATTTTGTTTCATAGGAAGCCACCCTTTCAAATTATTTCTAACATTTTAACCGGTAAGATTATTAATTTTAAGAAAGGGATTATATTTTTTTAGAAAATTTTCGTTATGAATTTCATTTGAAATGGTAGTGAGTATGTTTTATTCAAACAGTAATACGATCCTCTTCTCCCTATTTTGAAAAAGTTTGGCGATGTTTCTACTTTAGGTTTTTTATAGCTTTAAAGAAGTTCGGAACTAGATATGCAAATTAGTTGAAACTTATTGGATTAATTAAATTAAAAGTTGAAAATTACTATTAGAATGTTGAAAAACCGAAGTTATAATATTAAAAATTAGGAATGGAGTAGGTCGCATGAATAATGAAAATCCAACGTTATCACAAGTTTTAGAGGCATTAAATAAAGGTATGGTATTGTCTGTATGTGCAAAAGAATTAGACATGAAACTATCTATTTTTGAAAGTAAATTATCGAATGCTGCAATTGTAAAGGATCTCGAAAAGGGAATATGGGTTTATGAATGTGGAAATGAAGAAGAGTCTCTTAGTCGTCCTATCAAAAATAAGATTGTTAAATTGAAATGTGATAAGCCAGATGCTGTTGATGTAGAAAAAGATATGGAATACGAATTGTATAAGGACTGCCAAATATTTAAATGGTCCGATCTAACAGCTAAAAAATCATTTCATTTAGAGCAAGAACTGTTCGATGAAATCAAGCAACTGAGCTTTGATAGATCTATTAAAATTAATGTGTTAGTTAATAACCTTTTAGCAAAAGGGTTAGAGCATTATGAACAGGGATAAAAAGTGGAATCCTCCTACTGACTTAGGGGGATTTTTTATGTAGCGATTTAAGCTTTGAAATTAAGCTTAAATCGCTTAGCGAATTTAATCGTTTAATATAATTATTTTCGCATTGTCTTGAATTGTTTGTAGTACTGCTAAAATTTCATTTGGAATATGTTCAGGTGCGAAATTTAAAGGAAGATGCTCAGATGTGTTCCGGCGAAAAATCGTTTGTGAATATCCTAATTTCGATAGATTTTTTGTTGATTCATTCTGTGGATTAGAATTAGCCAACTTCACGAAATTTAAATATCCACCATAAACCAATGACTCAAACTGTTGAGCAATACTAATATATACATATTGATAATTTGATTTTCCAATCTGATAAATATAAAAGTTTGGATCCCGATACTCATGACTGTGTTCAATAGTTGCTAAAAATTTATTTTTGTTTTGAGTTTGTGTGCTGAATATATTGTTGTGATAATTTTCGTAAAGGTTTTGTTTATTTACTTCAAAGGCCAATGACTCACTAAAATCATCTATAGGGATCATGATTAAATTCACTGACTCTAAAAACTTCGCATCAATCGCTGATAAAAAGGATGATAAAACTGTCATCCAACGTCGATTAAAGCCGTAGGCTTTTTTTATTGAATCAGTCACGAAGAAAATTCCCATAGGTAATTGAGATTGACTTAACGTTTTAAAGTATTCATTATAGTTTTCAAATTTCGCCAAAAGTTGGTTGTAATTCTCTGTCCCCATATCAATTTCGAGAAAAAAAGTGTCTCCTGATTCAAGATCTTCAATTTCCCCATCAGGCCTTAATATACGCTGACCATTTTGCTGAAAATAAAGCCTGGAAGCATATATTGAATTTCTTGTTTGAATGGCTTTTAGCTGTTCATTTAATTTAATAGCAATTAAAGAGTCTACGAATAGTAGATGATGGTTTAGTTGTTCTAAAGGGGTCTTATATACTTCATAACTTAAATCGCTAAAACTATCCCCTAATATTTTACTTGTATAACCAGAACCAATTTTTTCGAATTCAATATTTAGCAGATCTTTTACATAATTGAATCCATTAGAGGATAAAAAATAAACGGATCCTGTTCTTGTATTACTATCAATTTTTTTGCCGGAAACTAATTTTTTTGATTTTAATCGCTTCAAATGATTGTGAATACTAGATCTTTGAGTTATCTTTGGCTGCTCTTTGCTTGAAATACATTGTGCTATTTGCAATGCTGTCATTCCCCTGAATTCATGGAGTAGTTTCAATATAATTTGTTCACTTTTAGTTGTATGTTGTTGCACGGTAATCCTCCTTTTTTATTATGATGAATTGTGTGTAAATTATAGTACAACTACTTTGTGCATATTTTAATAAGCTAGGAGATTAAAATTTAAATAAAACACAAAAACCTTGAAGCCAATTGGATCAAGGTTTTTGTGTTTTAAGATAATTAAACGAGTATTCAACTTTTTATGTAGGGGAGAAGTAAAACATACAGCCCCTTTTTTTGCTCTTCCGAGAGGTCGTTAATAAGTTTTATTAACTCCGTATCAATATTTCCAGATTTTTGCTTAGTTGATTTAATTTTGATTTTAGTGTCCACTTTCCCTTCAAGTCTTAGAAAAAACTCGCTTAATGAAATGTCAAACTGCTCAGTTATTTTAGTAAGCATGGTGAAATTGAATTCTTGGATCCCACCCTCAATCCTAGATATGGAAGCTTGTGAAACTTCTAATTTTTGAGCAAGTTCATTCATACTTATGTTTTTTTCCTTTCGGAGTGATCTAATAAGTTGCCCAGCTTGAATGTAGTTCATCAAATGCCAACCCCATTCTGTTTTTTATTAATCGTACAATTATTGCATTTTACAATCAACATAATCCGTTATATACTTTAAATGTATAAATACTTAATATGTATAAAGGGGTGTGGAAGTGAACGAAAGTTTCGATGCAGCATTTGAATTATTTATTGAGCATAGAATTGATGAGGTTTTGCGTGATAAAGAACTATCAAAACATGTTGTTAAAATGATTGCAGAAATCGAGCTGAAGTTAAACGAAATAATTGCGGATTTTGAAGAGCGGGAAAAAAACTTAGCTTTAGAAGCATTGCAAGATTTGTTTATTAAATACAACCATGATGTGTATAAAAACATGTACATCGCTGGTTTCTACGATGGTTTGTATTTAGATAAAAAGTCTAATAAGAGGTGATGATTGTAAATGGAATTATTCAAAGGGCAGATTGTATTAGAGCTTTTTGCAGCAGTAAACAGTCAAGAAAATGAACGAGCTACGAAGAACTTAGCACATGAAGGTCTATCATCGGAATTATTAGATGAACTAAAGAACTTAATAGAAGCAAAAGGCTATTATGTGAAATCCATTGCAGCGGATTTAAATTCAACAGGCAATGCAACTGCTCAACAAGTAAAAATTATAGATGACACTATAAAGCAAGCGAAATATAATGATGACTTTATCCGAGGAAAAGTGATAAGAACGAGAATTCAAATTTGAAAATATAAAGTAACAGAATCAGCAGCTATTCTAAGGAGATTACTTTAGGATAGTTGTTTTTTTCTGGATTTATGAGCGTTTTTATAGGTATTAGTTTGACTTGTATTCTGAAATTAGCTATATGTGTGAGCCTTTTGATTAAAGGGAATAAGCGTATTAATGTTAGTGATTTTCTCTGTGACTAACTCATGGTGAAATTCACAATAAGACTCACAAAATAATTACGGAATATATGAAATGATTGGACTCATTTTGAAGTGTACATCTTTAAAAGTATGAAGGAAATTCGCTTATCTATGTTTAGGAACAACTGTTACATATATAACAAAGTTTACTAGACGTAACGGAATAACTAATTTGGAGTTTGTGGTGAAATTGATACGTTTGATGAGTTTTCATCGGACCACAAGGCATTTCATTGATATATTATTGCAACAGAGGAACTTCAAGAGCATTGAAGTTATAATGATGCAGTAAATCAATGCTAATAGACAAGTATAGCAGTCTAATTGCAGTAAAGGTTTAATTATGAATTAAAAGCAATGCAAAATGAATGCTGAGAGTTAAAGTAATGGAGGAAAAAGTAATATGCATGTTGATGAATATATAGATATTGAAGGCCTGAAGCAATTATTTTCGAAGGATCGTTTATACAAGGAAGTGCTAAAAGACGACCTAAATGAGGAAATGTTGTTCCCTTCTTTTATAAAGGAGTTGAAACTAACTAGGGTTTATACAACAGAAGAAGTATCGAAAATGTTAAATAAGAAAGATTCAAATATACGCTATTATATAAACGAATTAAATGAGTATATTAAACCTATGAAGCCAAATCGAAACTATCGCTATGATTATATAATAATTTATAGAATATATTTAATTATCCTTTTTACAAGTAGCGCAGGGCGAAAGATATGTGACATAAAAAGGATTCTCAATGATGTTCATTTGGACCCGAGAGTTCAGGAAATAGAAGTGTTAAAAGAGAAAGTTGATATCGTTGAACAACATGTTAATCAGCTTAATCAAATAAAGAAATTACATAATGAACGAGATTCAAATATTAAAAACATTAAAAACAAAGTTCACAAAAATCAGTGCCAAGTAATTGAAATCGATCTTAAATTAGACGAATTAAATAATCAATATTTTAAGACGATGGTAAACATTTTTGAAACAGAAAGACGCCTATTACATTTAGATAATGAATTATTTCAAGGGATACAGCGTCTGGAGCTTCAAAACCGATTATATGCTATTGAAAGTGCTATACACGAAAAAAATAAATCCCTTTTTGATAAAATATCGAGTGTTTTTAATAGTGGAACTGAAGCATCATCTTCAACGGCAGAGTCAAATTTGCTTGTTGTGCAAAAGGAAATTAACAATGAGAAAGAGCTGCTGATAAAGTTGGAGAAAGAGCGAGAAATGATACTAATGGAGCGGGAGAAGGTTGCTGATTTGAAAATAAAAGTTTTAAAGGGTGATTGATGTGAATCTCGGTTTCAGATATTAAGCCGTTTTAATAATTATTTAAAAATGGGTTTAGCGGTTTTTATAGGAAATCTATAAAGAGTAAAGAGTAGGAGAACAAGTTGCTTCTACTACTGAATTCTAATGTATAAGAAAGGACAGTTTTTCCGAATTGAATTTAATGTATTGTCATTCCTCGATGTATATTATTTGCATGCAATATTTATAATAACTGTATGTGCATTGTAAGGCATATAATGAAAATCGCAAAGAAATTTTCAAATTAAAGAACGTATGTTCTTAAATGATGACAAAGTGATTAATAAGTGGTAAAATGACTATAATACATATTATATAAGGGGGGACTTTTATGGATGCTTTAAGAATTTCTTCAAACATTATTAATGAAATGAGACAGAGAAATTTGGAATTAGATCATATTAAGTTGCAGAAACTCCTTTATTTCTTTGCAGTTAAGTACTTCAGAAGAGTCGGAATAATTCCGTTTGAACAAAGAATTGAAAAGTGGAAGCTAGGACCAGTTATTAGAGAAGTTTATAAAGAATACAAAATTAATGGTGCTAATAAAATCATTGAACCAACAACCTCACTAAAGTTAGATGGCGGACGTTTTGTTATGGAGGTTATTCAACCTGAAATGCTTACAGAAGAAGACGCTATTTTGTTAAATGAAACTATTGAAGAATATGGGCATTTAAACCCTTTTGATTTAGTAGAGATAACACATCAAGAAAATGCTTGGGCTGCTGTAGAACAAGATATTATAAATAGAGTTCCAAATTTATATTATGATGAGGATGACTTTATCGAAATTGTGGGAGCGATGTAATATTGAATAAGTCTGAAGACACAAAAGCTGAATCGTCTCATTTAGATGATTCAGCTTTTATTAAACAAAAATTTTCTGAATCAATAGGTAAAATGAAAGAAAAATCTTTTAGTTTGAATGATGAATCAGATTTATTGGTTGCTGAAGAGATTGCAGATACTTGGGTTGATGTATCAGATAAAAACCTTAGGGTTTATTCATTAATAACTTCTGAGGTTCTTAAAGGTGAATACTTTGATGAAGAAGATGAAGATATTAATGTTCTAATTACAAATATTATTCATATAGATGAAATCGGGAAAATAAAAACTGAAGATTTGAAATCTTGGTCTAATTTCATTGCGAAGATTTTGGATCATATAGAATTAGCTCAACATCAACAAAATATTTTCTCAAAATTGCTAGATAGAGCTGTCTCGCAAAATGAATTACTTGAAAACTCTACAGAACAACTTTTACAGCAAATAGAAGTTTTGAAAGCTGACTCGAAAATTTTAGAAGAAGAGCTTAGCTCGATGAATAAGGAAAATAGGAAAGTAAAAAAACAAAATAAAAGTCTAATAAAGAAGCAAGAAAAAATCCAGAAAGATTTTATATCTATACTAGGTATTTTTGCTGCAATACTGCTAGCATCATTTGGTGGTCTTACGATTATTTCGAATATATTGAAAGATTTTAATGCACCTTTAGGTAAAGTGTTAATTTTGAGTAGTTTATCTATTTTATCAGTCTTAATCCTAATATTCTTATTGTTAAATGGTATTTCAAAATTAACTGGAGAGAATCTAAGAAATTGTAAATGCGGAATAGGTCAGGATTGTACTTGTACTTTGGTTTCAAAACACCCTACCTTATATGTTAGTTCTGTAGTGCTTATTATAGTGTTTGTATTAGGGGTATTTGAATTACTTATAGATTTTGAAGTAATAAAAAGTTATTTTAATAATGTTATTTTAATAGGACTATTATTTGTTTCATTGTTTATTATTTTATTAAGTTCAGCTGTATATAAATCGTTTGATAAATAAAGTATTACATAGAATGAAATTAGTGATTCATAGTCTAGAATGTACCCAACAGCAAATTTTATTTGCTTAGTCAAAAAGATTTTTCAGTAAAAGGGCGGCTGATGAATCACCGTTATTCGTCCGAATGTGATTGGTCGAAAGAACTGGCTTTTCTCTGCAAGTGAAGCTGGTTCTAAAGCCAATGCTATCTGCTTAAATTTAGCTGAAACGGCAAAAGTAAAAGGTGTCGACTTCTATTAATGCCTAGTAACGTTAATGACAAAACTGCCGAATTTACCTATACATCAGCAACTCCAAAATTTTAAATAACTACATACCTTGGTCGAAATATATCCAAGTCACATGTGCAAAATAGCCATCTATCCGAAGAAATTTCAGATAGATGGCTATTCGTTGTGCGTACCGGAAATGTGTGCATAGTGCATATTTTTTACTTCGAGCTAACTGTATAAAAAATAATAAATCAGGATAAATTGTAAGTAATCAACTAAAGCAACTAAATTAGAGGTGAAATAATTTGTATAATTTGGAACGTGATAAAGAACTCCTTGATTCACTTTGCGAAAAACATCAAGTCGAATCTGAATTGATATTCGAATTACTAGAAATAGAGCGTGATGTACGTCATTATGATCGTCGTCATCGTATTTATGAACGTTTACGCCAATGTGTTATTTCTAATTTGAAAGAAAAAAAACGGAAATCTCTTTAAACTTATTTACTGGCATCTATTACTGAAGGATTTGTATAAAATGATCAAGCTAGCAATAGGATTGGTGCCTAACTAAAGTAAGTAGGGAGAACTTCATGTAATTATGAAAATCCAAAATAACGCTTCCAAATACACAAAGAACCGATGACGTAGATTAAGCTCTCTCCAATTACAGCCATGATGTAACATCAGCCTTAATTAGGCAACTAAACAATATCAAACCACAAAAAAACTCATTATCCGAAGCCATTTTGAATCGAATAATCACACACTATCAAAAACTAATACCGTTGATTTATCATTACTTATTGAAGGAGGTTCTATAATGAAGTTTCTTAACTTAACAATAAACGGTTTCAAGATCTTTGAACATGAAATTTCTATACCTCTCGAAACAGATTCCACTGACAAAAATATTATTTTATTGGGGGGACTTAATGGAGCAGGAAAGACATCCTTTACGGAAGCAATTGAAATTTGCATTTATGGGGAAAAGCCCAACGTAATGAATACTTTGATTAATGACAATCATCAAATTAATGGGAAGAGTTGTTTCATAAAATTAGAATTAGAAGATGATATTGGCCGACATTTTATCGTAACCAGAAGCTGGATACAACGAAAAAGAACATTTTCAGATGATTGGGAAGAGGAATTATCAATTGTTCAAGATGGTAGATATGTTCCAAATCCTGAAATTATGTGGAAAGATTATGTGGATTTACACTTTCCTCGTGAAGTTACCCGGTTCTTCTTTTTTGATGGAGAGAAAATATTATCCCTTGCAGCGGATAATCCAGATAAAAATTTACGTTCTTCCCTTGAAGCTGCACTTGGTTTTGACTTGGTGAAAATGTTAGAGGCAGATATTACTACAATCTTAAAAGAAGAAGATTCGAAACGCAAAAAAGTAAATGACAAGGAAATCGAGTGGCGTTTAAAACAAATCGAAGCTTTGGAAGCCAAAAAACAAGATTTCTCACTCAACCTTAACAAGCAGTTAAAAGAAATTGAATCAATTGAAGAAAATACAGATTCATTAAAAGATGATTTCCGAAGAACATTAGGATTTGAAGTAGATGATTTACAAGTGAAAGAAGACATGAGACGAGAAGAAATAACGCTCAGTAATAAACTTCCGATATTAGAAAAAAATATTCTGGAATTTTTCAAAAGCACTCTGCCACTAGCTTTGCTATCCGATTTATTTATTGGTGTACATGACCAATTAAATTTAGAGAGCGAAATAGCTAAAAACAAGAGTCTAAATGAAGTAGCACCAAATCTCGCTAGTAATATTGTGTCTGAGATAGAGATTCCCTCCACAATATGCTGCAACCGTAGTCTTACCAATTTTGAAAAAAATGAGTTAATAGCACGAGTGGAAACTATTATCCGTCAAATGAGTTCTTTTGAACATAATAAGTCTATCCTTCAATTATCGAATTACCAAGAACGAGCGGTTCTCTCGCGAATAGAAGAAGTCGAAGGAAGATGGTGGGAGTCACGGATTGAACAAACATTAAAAAATCAACAAGAGGTCAAAGATAAATTAAATCAGTTACAACAGAGTCTTATCCGAAGTCGAATTCGCCCAGATCTGCAATCGTTTTATGAAGAAATTATTTCTGAACTAGAATCTTTTAATTCTCAACGTGGAAGCAAAATGAAAGAAATAGAACTAAATCAAAATGAAATAGTAAGAGTTGACGGTCAAATTAAAGAATTAAAGATTCAGCTAGAAGAAACTTATCGTCAATTTGAGGCTTCAAATGAAAGAGAAGAATTTTTAGAGGTAACTGAACGGGTTAAGAACCTACTTTCAGATTATCGTGATTTTATGTGTCAATCGAAAATCAGTGAATTAGAAAAACATACTTTGGAAAAACTTCAAGAAATTCTGCACAATGACAAAGTGGCAAGTCTAACAATTAACCCCAAGACATTTAATGTAGTCCTTCATCATAAAAATGGAAATATCATTTTAAAGGATAATATGTCAGCCGGAGAAAAGTTAATTTATGTTCTAGCTCTTTTATACGGGCTAGGGAAAACATCCAAACTTAACTTGCCTATTATCATCGATACCCCATTATCGCGTCTTGATACAATCCATCGTAATAAGTTAATTTCAAACTATTATCCGAATGCCGGTCACCAGGTTATTATTTTGTCTACTGATGCTGAAATAGGATCGAACATTTATCCTAATCTTGAAAATAATGTAAAAATAGCACTTTTGTTAACTAATAATGGTAATTTCACCACTGTCCAAAAAGAATATTTTAAGGGGGAGATATAATGGCTGATCGTATTGCTGTAGCAAAAAAATCGGACATAATTCTTGAAACTATTCGAACTAGTACTAAATTGGAATACGGTAACATTGCAAAGTTGGCATTATCCTATTCCCTGAAAAAGACTGGCCACAAAGTAACGGAGAGTTTAGATAGGTCTGGTAGGGAAATACGACGATCTTCGATATTTAGTGATGATAGAGAGGAATTGTTGTTCCAAACTATCACTCAATATGTCCATCAACGTTCTTTTGAAAAAGAAGATTTCATTAATTATCGATCGATTGTCAAGGATCATGTAGACAATGGCTGTCAGTTATTACAAGAACTTTATAATAGCTGTAATTCGGACGCAACATTATTCTTCCAGAGACTAATATTGGAGGTGGATACAAGATCTTTAAGTAACTACAATGGAATAATTCCATCCGAGTTCCCAGCATTAAAAATATCTATTGGTACTCACCCAGATACCCGTAAACCTGTAGTTCTTGAACTTAACAATACAAACAAATTTGCTAATCCAAACTTAGCAATTGCAGGAAAGTCAGGGGTGGGAAAAACTCAGTTTTTATTAAAACTCTTAGCAGATATACGCATACAATCAAGGCATAAGACAAACTTTATATACATTGATTATAAAGGTGATACAATTAATAATACTCGCTTTTTACAGGTCACCCGTGCTAATGTTTTTAACCCTTTTAGGAAACCAATGCCAATTAACCCTTTTATATTACCAGAATACACTTCTAAATCAATTAAAATGTCCGCTGTTGAAAAGGCGGACTCGTTTAGCTCCATTGACAATAAAATTGGGAGCGTCCAACGTGGAATTTTAGAAAAAGCCATTGAAGAAGCATACAGGAGAAGAACATCTGGTAATATTCCGTACCCTGATTTCCAAGAAACTAATGAAATCTTGAATGATATGTATATTGAAGAAGGGAAAAAGGCCGATTCTTTACTTGAAATTATGAATCATCTGGCAAATTTTCAATTATTCTGGTCCCATGAAGATGATGATCGATTAGTAGATTCTTTACACAAAGAAACATTTATAGTGGATCTACATGAACTCCCTGTGCTTAAAGAGCTTGCTGCATATTTGGTGATTGAAAGATTATATAAAGAAATGACAAATTTAGACGACAGTCCAATCGAAGAAGGATATCGCCACATTCGTACAGTTCTCGTCATCGATGAGGCCCACAACTATCTTTCTCAAAGAAATCCTTTTTTGGAAAAAATCATTAGGGAGGGCCGTAGCAAGGGAATTGCAGTATTCTTTGCCTCTCAATCACCTAATGACTATAATCAAAAGGATTTTGATTTTAAGGAACTACTTGAGTTTATGTTCATTTTTAGTTGTGACGGTGCTTCACCAAATCAATTACAAGAAATGCTTGGTTTAGATAGCAAAACCTCAAAAGACTTGTCTGTTGAGTTATCACATCTTACCAAAGGTCATGTTTTCACAAAAGATTTCGTAGATCATCGTGAATATTTACGATTCGAAGCTGATGCATTTCGTTTCAATTATTAGGATGGTTACAAAAGAAGACAATATAAATTAATGAGATACCAAAATATTTGTGTCTTTCGTAAGCCCGTAATTAAACAACACATATAAAACACCATGCACCTCCGGTACGTATAGACGTATCAAATAAAGGAGGTGCCTGTTTTAAATTATTTAATTAAGCACATCCAAATTATTCATCAAATATTTATGAAAATATCAATATTATACCAGTAATATCGCATTTAATGGGTTAAAATGTTGATGTATTCATAAATATTAGTGGGGTGATAGAATGCCAGTATTACAACAACAATTACAAACTATTTTTGGTACGTCTGCTCAGTTCCGTGATCAATACCAAGAAACAGCTGTAAGGAAAATTATAAATAAAGAACGTGTATTAGTTGTGCAAAAGACAGGTTGGGGAAAAAGTTTAGTCTATTTTTTAGCTACTAAAATATTACGTCAACGTGGAGAAGGTGCCACAATTATTATTAGTCCATTACTTTCTTTAGCACGAAATCAAATTGATAGTACAGTAAAGTATGGACTAGTAGCGGAAAGTATTAATAGTCAGCAAAATAGTAAGCATGAAGAAAGACAAAAGCTCGTATGGCGATGTAATAATGGACAATGTGATGTCTTGTTTATTACACCTGAACAATTACAAAAAGAAGAGTTTATTCAACTACTCAGTCAGTTGAAAATTGCGCTATTTGTAGTGGATGAGGCACATTGTATTTCAGATTGGGGCCATGATTTTAGACCAGATTACCGACGTATTCGCCAATTATTAAATAATTTACCAAGTAATATTGGCGTTTTGGCAACTACAGCAACGGCTAATAATCGTGTTATTGAAGATGTTGCAAAGCAATTGGGCGACTGTGAGGTTATAAGAGGCCCATTATTACGTGAATCATTGAATTTACATAAAATTTATTTACCAACTGTTGAAGAAAAATACGCTTGGATCTTAAATAATATAAATAAATTGCCTCGTTCTGGGATTATTTATGCAACTACTGTTAAAGAATGTGAACGTCTTGCGCAATGGTTACAAGCAAATCAAATTGCAGCGTATCCATATCATGCGGATTTAAATGAGCAAGTTAAAGTCGAACTGGAGCAAAAACTAATTCACAATGAATTAAAGGTGCTTGTTTCAACAATTGCATTAGGTATGGGATTTGATAAAGATGATATTGGCTTTGTTATTCATTACTATACACCCAAGTCGTTGATTGAATATTATCAACAAATTGGTCGTGCAGGTCGTAATATTTCAGATTCGTATTGTATTTTACTATATGGTGGCGAAGAGGAAATGAAGATTAATGAGTATTTTATTTTTAATTCATTCCCAAAACAAGAACATATAATAGAAGTGCTACGATATATTGAAGATAATACCAGTGTGAAAGTAGTAGATATTGCTCAAAATGTAAATGTGAAAAATAAAGTTTTATCTCAAATTTTGAAGTTATTATTAATTGAAGGTTTTATTGGGAAAGAAAAAAGCGAATATCATCGAACACCAAAAAAATATACATCTCAAGAACAATATTATGAAAGTGTCATTCAAGACAAGGCTAGAGAGTTTCAAGAGTTACTTCATTATCAACAAGAAAAGTGTTGTCTAATGGCCTATGTCACAAATCTATTAAATGATCCTTTTACAAGAAACTGTGGTAAATGTAGTAATTGTATGCAGCAATGGACAATGACAAATGATGTTGTTACGCAAGAACAGAAGAAGCATGTCCAACAATTTTTCTCGAACCAGTTTATTATTATAGAGCCAAGAAAAAGATCAGCTATATTTAATAGAAACTTAGCTTATGTTCATAGTCCTGGAGTGGCATTAAGTTATTATCATGAAGAATTAGGGCAAGAAGCTAGCCGTGGTAAATATCAAACAGGTGATTTTTCTGAAATTTTAGTTCAAGCTTCGGCAACTAAATTAAAGAAATACTTAACTAAATTGAATATACGTGGCAATACGATTATTGTCTCAATTCCTTCTAATAGACGCCCACAATTAGTTTCCACGTTTGCCAATCGACTAGCGAAACAATTACAATTACCATATGCAGATGTGTTAGGGAAACGAGAAAATGAACCAGAACAAAAGACTGCCTTAAATAGTCAAGTTCAGGAGAAAAATATCCGCGATTACTTATATATTAAAGATAATCAAAATTTATCGAATATGAATATTATTTTAGTTGATGATTTCGTTGATTCAAGATGGACGTTTGCTATCGCTGCAGAACTTCTAGGGGTGAATTATCAAAACGTCACAGTTATTCCATTCGCTCTTTCAGATACGAGTGGTAGTGACTAAGAAAGGAGAAAAATATGACTTTCTCAAAAAGTGAGGTAGCTACTTATTTATTTAGTGCTGCTTTACCTAGTACTAAAACATTAGCATTAACAATTATTGAATGGAATATGCTGGTTAAAGCGCTTGCCAATAATAATATGTATCCAGAAAGTTTATTACATTTATCTGAGAATGAGCTATCTCAAATTTTAAGTGACTGTTCTAAAATCCAAAAGGATCGAATCATAAAAAAAGTAACAGCTCGTAAACAACTTGGTATTGCAATGGTGGAACTAGAGGATTTGGCAAATCAAGGATATAATGTAATCTTCCGTTCTCAAATGCCTAAACGTTTAAAAAAATTAGAATTAAAAATACGACCTGCATTTTATTATAGTGTAGGCGATATTAATATTCTAAATAGCAAGCATACATTAAGCGTAGTAGGGTCTCGAAATGCCAAAAAAGAAGAATTAATGCAAGTTGAAGAGATTTGCAAACAAGCTGCACATCATAATATTGTAGTTATTTCTGGTGGTGCTGCTGGTGTAGATTCTACAGCGACAACAGCTGCCCTAGACAATGGTGGGAGAGTGGTGATTTTTCCTAGTACTGGTATCGGTCAATTAATAAAAAATAAAGCCAATCGACAATATGTACAAAATGGACAACTATTAATTATGTCTACCGAGCCAGTCTATGCAAGATTTACTGGAAGATATGCAATGCAACGTAATAAATTCATTCATTCTACGGGTGATGCAGTACTTGTAGGTGCTTCGCAAATTTCAAGTAATAAAAAAAGTGGAACATGGGAAGGCGTTATGGAAAATATAAATGCAAAATGGTCCCCTTTATATACTATTGGACAAAGTGAAGGGGTATTAGAGCTATTAAATTTAAATAAAGCAGAGGCCTTTACCTCATTACACAATATTTATCCACTTGGTGAACAATTGCGTGATATTTTTGAACAAAGATTACAATCAGTAATTAATGAAGGAATACAAGCTGGTGTCCCAGTTGACATGATTGTAGATGTATTACAGAAAAAAATTGATGGTTTTAAGGGAATATCACAGATATCTGATAATAATCTAGAGAATGACCCTTCACAAAAAGCTGTGTCATCTGAAAACAGTTTACCACTAATTGTTAAAGAAGAATTAGTGGATAGTTTTCCGACCAATAAAATAGATACTATTGATAATGGATTATTAAAGAGTATAGGGGTAGATAATAGTTATGAGGAAGTAACTACTACCGCTAAAAATAATGTGAAAGTAATCCCTGAGAAGGATTCAAAAACTTTAAAGGAAGCTAAGCTTAAAAATAAAGAATTTATTGAACAAATAGAACTTGAATTTTAATAAATAACTAAGAATGCACTTTTCAACGAATAAATTAACTATTTTTATTTTGAAGGGCTTTGACTTTTTGAAAGAACTATTCATATGAATCATGTATTAAAATATGTTGTCTCCGTAAGCATTTTTAGCAAACCTTATTAATTCCTTTGTAAGAGCAATTTCCGATGGTCAGAAAAGCCTTGTAAACATTGATATAACAAGGTTTTCTGATTTGATAGGTAGAACACCCGCCGTCTCCATACATATGAATCAAACAATTTCAAAAAGACCGCAACCTTTGATGTATACCATCTCTACTTTATCCTTTTAAGTAAAAGAATCGTAAACATTCAAGATTGTTTAGACGTCACCCATTTCACCTTATAACGTAAAAAGACATGAATAAGATGCCACTACATTCACACCCTAAATAAGTAGATTGCATTTGTATTTGTGAAAGGTTGTAAATTTTCCTAACGGGTCATGTTATGGTACAGTGGCTAGATTACCGCAGAATGTTTGTTGGAATGGAGGGTATTGGAATGAATACAATAGAAGAATTTGTAGAATCATTAGTTGCAGCAACAGTAAATAAAGAAGTGCAATGGAGCGTGGGAACACCTCGGTTGCGTTCCGTTTTAGAGGAAGTGTACGGAAATTCGGATAAGCTTTATATGTTTTTTGATGAAGAGGCTGGCACCCATGTTGTAGTGGCAACGTATCAGTATTATGAAGGTGAAGTCGAAGCAGACGAGTTTATTAAAGACGGCATCAGTATTTTACTTGTGGACGCTGATGATTTTGAAATTGTGAATGAAGTAACAGACGAAGATGTTGAAGATCCAACTATCGTTACAAATCTAATTGAAGCGATTGAATCTAAGAAATAATTTTATCGTTTAATCGTGCAATCGACGGATCAACACTTTGAAGATAAAGAGAAGGAGGCAGTTCTAGCCGACCTTCTCTTTTTTATTAGGGGTTTTGATGGCGAAAATGAGTTAATCAATAGACGTGTCTAATTCTTTAATTGTGGCGTTACTTTCACTTGGGATTTTGATTGAATTCATTTTCGTGATCGTATAATAAACAACACTTGAAAACAGTAGTCCAACAATCCAAGCGATATCAACACCGTTCAACATTGTAGCTATCGGTCCAACATACAAATCTGTATTTAAAAATGGAATTTGAATAAGAATTTTCACTAAATATATACTTAATGTCACTTTATTAAACGGTCGGAAAATGCCATCTTTTTTCTCATACTCTGAATGATGGTAGGTATTTCTTTTTAAAACAAAGAAATCGATTAAAGTTTTGGGCAAGACTTACCCTCATTACTACTTTTAAAATGATTATTTGCTATAAAAATCATTACCAAAAACGAAAGTCCTCGAACAAGAACGTTCCTTTAAAATATTTCACGATGAAAATATATAACCTATCAAGGTGATAAAAAGCTTTTAGAGCAGGTTAAAATATAGGACTTATAACCATATGAGCATAAAGCAAAGTGATAGGAATAGAATATAATTTGGAAGTGAAAAGCTGAAAAGAGGGAAAAGTCTACATCAATCGAACTTAATACTTAGTATTATATTTTAAGGAGAATAGGTAGGAGTAAATCATTGTAAGGAGATATAGTGCATATTTTATGTACTGGGTGCTAACAAGCTTTCACAAAAAAAATTTTGCAGGCGCCAGGAAAAGGGGTTTCGCAATGATTGTATTTGAGAATGTTACTAAAAAATATGAGAATGACCAGATTGCAGTGAATAGCATTGATCTTGAAATTAATAAAGGAGAATTCTTCGTCATTATTGGTCCTAGTGGTTGTGGAAAAACGACCTTACTAAAAATGATCAATCGTTTAATTCCTTTGACTGAAGGAACGATACGAATTAACGGGCAGAGAATAAGTGATTATAACATCCATGAATTACGCTGGAATATTGGCTATGTGCTGCAACAAATAGCGCTTTTTCCGCATATGACGATTGAAGAGAATATATCGATTGTGCCGGAGTTGAAAAAGTGGCGGAATGAAAATATCCAGCGTCGGGTACGAGAGTTACTCGAGATGGTGGGGCTTGATGCCGATCAATATAGCCAACGAAAGCCGAATGAACTTTCTGGTGGGGAACAGCAAAGGGTAGGGGTTATTCGTGCATTAGCAGCTGACCCGGAAATTGTTTTAATGGATGAACCATTTAGTGCACTAGATCCGATTAGTCGGACGAAATTACAAGACGACCTTCTTGAACTTCAACGCTCGATACAAAAAACCATTGTTTTTGTTTCGCATGATATGCAAGAGGCATTAAAATTAGCTGATCGGGTTTGTGTGATGAAGGATGGGCGAATTGTGCAACTTGGTACGCCTCAAGAAATCATCCAAAATCCAGTGAATGATTTTGTTCGAGAGTTTATAGGAGTGAACGAGCATACTTTCCATAACCAACGTTCTACAGAATCCTTAGTAAGAGGAGGATTCGAATGATTAATTTTATGGATGTTTTTAATGAACGTAAAGGGCAACTCGTAGCCTCTATACTAGAACACATGCAGATTTCATTTATTGCTTTATTTTTTGCAGTTGCCATTGCAATTCCTCTAGGAATCTATTTAACAAATAAGAAGAAAATTGCAGAAAGCATTATTGGGATTAGTGCTGTTTTACAAACCATTCCTTCATTAGCGTTACTCGGGTTGTTAATACCGTTGTTTGGCATTGGGAAGGTGCCCGCTATCATTGCTTTAGTTGTCTATGCGCTTTTACCGATTTTACGAAATACATTCACTGGAATAAATGAAGTGGATGCTTCGCTTAAAGAAGCGGCTACAGCGATGGGGATGAACACATGGAAAAGGCTAGTGAAGGTGGAACTTCCACTTGCTATGCCCGTGATTATGGCGGGGATTCGGACAGCTATGGTCTTAATAGTAGGTACAGCAACACTTGCCGCATTAATCGGTGCTGGTGGATTAGGGGATATTATTTTACTTGGAATTGATCGTAATAATCCTTCACTCATTATACTAGGGGCTGTGCCTGCTGCGTGTTTAGCATTAATGTTTGATTTTTTACTTAAAAAGCTTGGATCACTTTCCTTTAAAAAATCAGCCATCACATTAAGTGCAATTAGTATTGCGGCAATACTGATGATTATTGCACCACTAGTAAACGTCAATGAAAAAGACGAGATTGTCATTGCTGGTAAACTTGGATCAGAGCCCGAAATTCTGATTAATATGTATAAATTACTGATTGAAAATGAGACGGATTTAACCGTTCAATTAAAGCCTGGCTTTGGTAAAACTTCATTTGTATTTAATGCACTAAAATCCGACAGTATCGATATTTACCCAGAATTTACGGGTACAGCCATTTCCGAGTTTTTAAAAGAGGAAGCTGTTAATAATAATGAAGAAGATGTGTATGAACAGGCTAGAGCAGGGATGTTGGAGAAATTTGATATGGTGATGCTTAGCCCGATGAAGTATAACAACACCTATGCACTAGCTGTTTCAAAAGAAATGGCAGAAACCTATCAATTGAAAAGTATTTCGGATATTAAAGCTATCCAAGAATCCATCAAAGCAGGTTTTACACTTGAGTTTAATGATCGAGAAGATGGTTATTTGGGTATACAAAAGCTCTATGGAATTACAATCGATCATATAAAAACAATGGAACCGAAGCTTAGATATCAAGCAATTGATACAGGCGATATTCAATTATTAGATGCCTATTCAACAGACAGTGAAATTCGGCAATATAATTTAACTGTGTTAGCTGACGATCAACAGCTATTCCCACCATACCAAGGCGCACCATTAGTAAGAGCAGAAACATTAGAAAAATTTCCTGAAATAGAACAAGTGTTAAATAAACTAGCGGGTAAAATAACGGATGATGAAATGCGTGAAATGAATTATCAAGTTAACGTAGAAGGCAAAAATATAGAAAAGGTGGCACGTGAGTTTTTAGAGAAAGCGGGTCTATTGTAGAGGGATATTGCTTTAAAAATGCAGCTGGAGAACATGAATCGTATTTCTCCAGCTTTTTTTTTATGTTGTTAAGCTGCTTTCTTGTTGCTCTTTTTCTTTGATTTTTTGCTAGTTACTTTCTTGTCAGCATTTTTCTCAGTTTTTTTTCTTCGCTAACTTTTTAATAGAGAACGTGAGCACGAGAAACTGATGGCTGAGGTAAGAGCAATTTATATCACTGTTATCAGCTTGTTCCCATCCAAGCTTCAAACTGACTTTGTATATAGTCTAAAGGGGCTGTCCGAAAAAGTGACAACCCCCTTCATTAACAATTCACCTACTGCAAGACATAAATACGCTCATAGTCTTTTTTAAGACCTTCATATAAAATCGCATCTTTGTCTTGATAATAATCTAAAAGCTGGTGTAATAACTTTTGATGCTTAATTACATATTGCTCGCGCGTATAGATTGCCCAAGAGTAGTCTTGATTTTCAAAGAGTGTGCCTTGTTTAGAAATATAATTAACGATTTCTAAAGTAGAAGGGTCTGCTATATTTGAGAAATTAATTTTTTCGAATTTAATTATATCTAAAATGATCGGTTGATTTGATTTTAGTTTATAGCCTTCATTTACACTGGAAACGGTGAAAGGAAGATTATATTTTTCAAAGGTTTTATTTAGTAAATAGACGGCATTATACATATTGTGTAGTCCTTTTTCTGGCCAAATTTCTTCTGCTAATCGCCATTTGTTAGCGACCTGTGTAGTATTTGTGAGTAGGTAGGCAAAGAGTTCTTCTACTTTTCGAGTTGGCCATTTGATGATCTCTCCTAAATCGTTCTTCACTATAAAATTACCGAAGCATTGGATGTTTGAATGTAGCATCTCATTACTCGATTTCGTTTGATTTTGAATGAGCTTTGCACGTTTCAAAATTTTAGGTGTGATTTCTTCAATATTTTCAGGTAAAACAGGCTTTAATAAATATTCACTAGCTTCGAGTTTTAACGCTTCTAAAGCGTATTGTTGATAGGCTGTAATAAAAACGATTTGATTGGCATCTGATTTTAACAGCTTCGCTAATTCAATGCCTGAAAGTCGAGGCATTTCCACATCTAAAAAGATGATGTCGGGATTGAGCTGCGGTATTTCTGTTAGTGCATCTTCTGGTACTGTATATGCGCCGATTACATCGAATTCCTTTGTATTTTTTAAGAAATAGATAATAAGGTTGAGAGAATTTACCTCATCATCCACGACAACAGTTCGTAGCATTTATGCAATTTCCTCCTACTCTATTGGTAACGTGATAAAAATAGATGTCCCCTTGTTTACCTCAGATTGTATTTCCACTGTAGTATCTTTCATATAATGAAGTCGCTTTAATGTATTTTGGATGCCAATGCCTTGATTACTCTCTTTCCCCTTTAGTACAGTCTCTAGTTTATGTGTATCCATACCTACACCATCGTCTACTATTTCAATCTTTAAAGAGTGACCGATTTCATGGATGCGTAATTGAACATGACCAGCCTCTATTTTATTAAAAAGACCATGGCGAATGGCATTTTCTACAAAAGGTTGAATAGTTAAAGAAGGTATTTTTTTGTTGAGAGCTGACTCGTCAACTGTTACTTCATAGTGTATGCGATTTGGAAACCGAGCCATTTCAATTTCGACATAGGCGTCTATTAATTTCAATTCATCTTGCAATAGAACCGTTGTATTTGTTTGGCTATTTTCAAATATTAAACGTAAGTAAGTGCTGAATTTGCCTAATAATCTAGCTGCTTGTAGATTATCTGTATAACATAAAGCAATAATGCTCGTTAATGCATTGTATATAAAATGCGGCTTGATTTGAGCATTAAAATAAGAAATTTTGGATTGTTCTAATTCCTGCACTAAACGATTTGTTTGAATCAATATATAGATCAACATATAAGTTGTAAAAGCAATTAACCAATAATGAGTAGGAATATTCGTTCCAACTACATTGTAATAAATTCTTAAACTCATATAGATAGAAAGAAAGAGAAATCCTAATAGTAATGCGAGATTTTTGTATATGAGTTCATTGTTTTTATAAAAATGATAAAGCATAATCATCAACTGAATGACTAAAACAACTAAGAGATATAGCCAAATACAAGCTTCTAACATTTTTAAATGGACATCTTGCGTCAAATACAGCAAGCCGATTAATAATGAAATCGAACAAATAAAGCTAACATTTTGTAGTGTAATTCTATCGCGACCTCGGATGGCTCTATTCAAGGAGATTAGAACAATAGCTGCTATTAAGGCAATGGTCGTTTTTAATTTAAATAAAGTCACAGATGAAATAGTCGGAAACAAAGCTTGTCCTAGTTGTTCTCCAGATAAAAGTAAGGAAGCAGCTACTAAGGTTAAATAGCAACTTATATAGAGAAAGACCTTTAATCGCTGTTTTGTAAAATAAAGTACTAGCGTGTAAATAGATAAGATCATAAGTAGTAATAAAGTAAATACTATAATGACGAATTCCTTTAGTTCAAATTGCTGCATAGCTTCTGCCTGACCAAAGATTGGTACTTTTAATAGAGACACTTTTGCATTAGTTGGGTAAATTTTTAACTCTAGTTGAACTTGCTGTTCTTTTGCATAAAATTGCACTCTTTTTTTATTGGCAAAAGTGTAAATGCTTTCGATTAATTCACCATTTACATAGAACTCGAATGGTTGTTGTAGACCATCTAGATGGATTTTATATACCTGCTCGGCCATAGGCAAATCCATTAAAAGAGAGAGGACTACAGGTTGTTTAGCCTCTAGATGGAATGGGATATTAGCAACGGGGGCAGATCCATTGTTTTCGTGTGTATTGATCCGCCAACCATTTTGTAATGTAAAAATTTGTTGTGTATTTGCAATGATTAATTCATTTGCATTTTCTTTTTGAGTAGGTATAGAGAACTGTGAGTCATAGCTATAGTGCAGACCTATTACAAGTAAAATCGGTATGATCAGTAGTCCAATATATATTCCTTTTTTCTTGAAAATAGTTATTTCCTCCAAGTATTTTAGAAATTTTAGAGATGGATAGTGTATCTATAAATAGAATCTATCGCCAATTATAACGAAATGTAATAAGAAAGAACATGGCTTTTAGAGCTGAAATAGAACGTCAATTAAAACCATTAACATAGGGAGTGAAAGAATATGACAGAACAACAATTAATAGAACAAGGCTATCGAAAGTATGAGGGAGAAGGAATCGATGTTTATTACGCACTTAACCTTTGTAAGCATGCAGGGAAATGTGTAAAAGGTAGCGCGGAAGCTTTTGATCCAAAACGTAAGCCATGGATTCTTCCAAATGCAGAAACATCAGTCGAAATGGCACGTATTATTGATACATGCCCAACAAAAGCACTTCAATATATCGTAAAGGAGCAAAAGTAAATGAATATTATTGTAGAAGAAAAGCAAGTAACAGCAAAACAAGGTGAGTTAATTTTAGGTGAGATGACATTTGTACATGCAAATGACGAGTTTTATATTATTGACCATACAGGCGTTTCAAATGAAGCACGTGGTCTTGGTGTTGGGAAAAAGTTAGTCGTAGCATTCGTAGAGCATGCCCGTGCAAAAAATATGAAAGTGTTACCACTTTGTCCTTTTGCTAAAGCAGAGTTTGAAAAAAATATCGATTATGCAGATGTGTTATTCCAAAATTAGAAATAAAAAGAGAAGTTAAAGAAAAGGAAATGAATGCATCATGTTATTTACTAAAAGACAACATAAAGGGAATTATTCGTATTTTACGGATAATTCCCTATCTGACATTGTTACAAACGAACGTTTTAAAGATAAATTAGATTTTTTGTCCCTCACTCAAGTACGTAGAGATTCTGTACAACCATTAGCCCAAATTTATCATGAAAATCGCCAAATGATTCTTGATCAATTTTATGCAAGGTTACTGCAAACAGAAGAATTTAGTGCTATTATTCACCGTCATACAACTGTAGATCGTTTAAAGCACACGTTTGATCTCCATTTTCAAAGCTTGTTTCAAGATGAGTTAACGATTGAATATGTATATAGCCGAAGAAAAATTGCTGAAACGCATGCTCGAATTGGTGTGTTACCTAACTGGATGATTGCGGCCTATACGTTAATCAATCAACTAATTATTCCATTGATTTTGCAAACTAAATATAAAAGTGACAAAGAAAAAATGGATTTATTACTAGCGTATGATAGTTTAGTAACAATTGATCAGCAAATTATCGTTGAAACCTATATTGAAATTCAAGGGAATTCTATAGTGAATGGATTAGGCGATATTATTAAATATAATACACAGCTAGAGGAAATGAAGGAGCTTATTCATTTTCAAGAAACGCAACATAAGGATGCATACGAAACAAGTGGTTTAATGCAACAACTTGACGAAAGTATTGAAGAAATTTCAACGTCAGTCGGCGATATATCACAACATACGAAGCAATCTTTATTGTCACTCGAACAAGATTTATCTAAGTTGAAAGCTATTTCAGAAGTGCTTGAACATACAAATAATAGCCAACAAAAAGTTCAGGACAATGTAGTGTTACTTATAGAGAAAGTAAATAATGTAACGAATTTAATTGATTTTATTAAAGGGATTGCCAATCAGACAAATCTTTTAGCATTAAATGCTTCGATTGAGGCAGCACGTGCAGGGGAAGCTGGGAAAGGTTTTGCAGTTGTCGCTGAGGAAATTCGTAAATTAGCAGATGGAACAAAAAAGTCTGTAGAAACTATTCAAGTCGATATGGAACAGTTATTAGCAATTACAGCTGATATTAATCAATTAACAAGTGAAGCAACAGAAAATCTACATAATGGTGTAAACGAAACGGTACAAATCATTGATATGTTAACCAATTTAAATAACGATTTGCAAGTTCAGGGGATACGATTCCAAGAAATTGCGACAATGACAAAAAAGCAGTCTGAACAAACTTCAAAAGTGGCAGAACATAACCACCGTATTTTTGAAAGCACAGTACATAGTAAAGAATTAATTAATAAAACAGGTGAAGCCATTTATCAATTAAGTAAAAAGCTAGATCATTATCGTGTTCAAACGATCTCCAAAAATTTTATATTGAGCCAAGAGGATATGATTGAATTACATATTACAGACCATTTACTTTGGAGATGGCGTATTTATAATTTATTGTTAGGCTTTGAGCAAATGCAAGTGGAAGATATTCAACCAGCACGTGAATCAAGAATTGGCCAGTGGTATTACGGACAAGGTATGAAACTATTAGGCGGAGAAAAGGTATTTAAAAATTTGGAACGTCCTTTTACTCAAGTTCATGAAGTAGCAAAAAAGGCTGTTTTATCTTATTTAAATGGCGAAAAGGAACAGGCAGAGCATTTATTAGAGGAATTAACACGTCATTCATCTGAAGTTATAGACAATTTAAAAGCCTGCCAACAGATTATTAAACAACAAAAACAGTATAAAAGAATATCCAATGATTCAAATCAAAAATAGTAGTCAAAATTGAAAAAAAGTTAAACGCAGCTACATATTAATTTGATTCTACGTCAGAATGAAATTGCTGACGTAGAATCATTATCTATGCTTCCGATAAGCATAAAAAACTTCTAAACGCTTAATCCTCCATGCTTTTTCTGTAAGTGTAGAATTATTGGGCAGAAAAAGGAAAAATTCGAATAAGAAATACCAATCCACTCATATGGTAACAAAGACAAGCAACGGTTCTTATTTTTTAAAGGATGGTGTATTTGACAAATCAAATTAATTGGTATTTAGTGTTGCAATTAGGGATGGGTCTGTTTTGGATTGTGACGTACATGCTAATAATATTTCGAGGATTTCGAGATCAAGCATATGGCATGCCAATGGTCGCAATTTGTGCGAATATTTCATGGGAATTCATTTTTGCATTCATTTACCCAATAAATGATTTACAACAGAAAATCACGATGATTTGGTTTGCCTTAGATATTGTCATACTGATGCAATATTTAATTTATGGTCGAAAGGAATTCAAAAAATACCTTTCTAGGAAGCTTTTTTATTCATCTTTCTTCATTACACTAGGCTTTTGTTTTTTCATAATACTTTTGATCACACATGAGACTCATGATTATGAAGGGAAATACATTGCTTTTTCACAAAACTTAATGATGTCAGGTCTGTTCATCTCTTTATTGTTTTTTAGAGGGAATTTGAAGGGGCAATCGTTAGCAATCGCCATTTTTAAAATGCTCGGTACTTTATGCATTTCTATTGCGGCCTATATGTATATCAAAACAAGCTTCTTTACAATTATTTCCATTTCCATTCTATTCTATGATTGTATGTACATTTGCTTAGTTTACAAGTTGTATCGAAAATCAATACCTGTATAAGAAAGTGAATTTATCAATCGGTATATCTTCTTTTAAGAAATAGACATTTAAGTAGTGTGATTATACCTCAATATCCACGACAACAGCTCGAAGTATCTATGTTATTTTTCTGTGTTTAATATTATAAAAATCGATGTTCCATTGTTTACAATCTTTAATATTTTTACCTTTTTCATTAGATTTCATATAACTTTATTCTAACCTCTACCCTACACTCAACTAATCAAAATTCCTCAAACCATTTATATTATTTACCAAATACACTATAATAATCCTGTCCAATTGTTCAATTGGGTGAAAATAAAATATGAGGTGTAAAATGAAATACTTTAAAAAGCTAGTTGTCATGATACTGATGCTTTTGTGTGTAGTCATACCGATGAAGGTTGAGGCAAAGAAAATTGATGCGAAGCCACAAATGGTAGATATTTTGTTAAATGATGAGCCGGATAGAGCAAGCGTTTATAATATTAACGGCGACAACTATTTGCAACTTAGTGATCTTGCACAACTCTTAGTGAATGAGTCGAGCAAATTTAATTTTAACTTGGATAAAAAGAGTAAAGTCATTGAAATTATTCCGAAACAAAAATATGTATTTGGCTACTACACATATAGAGATAAAAAAAATACGCCAAAAAAAATTAGCAATAATTCTACAAAGCTATTAATAAACGGCAAAACTCATAATTTGAAAACGTATTTAATCGATGGCAATACATATTTCAAACTCAATGATCTTGCATCACTTCTTGGATTTGAAGTAGGCTATGATCAAAAAGCGAAAAAAGTGAACATAACAACAGAGCCAATTCCTGGTGTGCATCAGCTTGGCAAGCTTGCTTGGGGGGTAAATTTAAAGTCAAGCAATCACCCAAGTTGGGCAGATCAAGTGAAGGATTTCGTATTTGAAAATAATGGTGGGACGATTTCACTGTTGGAGGTAGAGGATGAAATTGTCATCACAACCTATGATAGTAACTATAAAAAGCTAGCATCAAAAAAGGTAAAAAGAGAGCTGCAGAAGTTTGGTGTGTTTTATAGTGGCGAAAAATATAACTATATTTCATATGGTGCAACTAATACTGAGGAAAGCAATAAGGAAGTCATTCGCATTGTCAAATACGACAAAAACTTTAACCGTATTAGCGCTGCTTCTATTAAGGGACACGACATTACAACAACAATTCCTTTTAATGCTTCATCAGGAGGGCGCATGGCAGAGTATGGCGATATATTAGCCTATCATACATCCCGTGAGCGTTATACGAGTGAGGACGGAAAAAATCATCAGTCCCAATTAACGATTGAAATCGACACAAACACGATGCAAGTTATTAATGAATTATCACCATTTCAATGGAACCATGTTAGCCATTCCTTTGATCAATACGTTACGATGGATGGCGATGCAACAGTGTATTTAGATCATGGTGATGCATATCCACGTAGTCTTGTGTTACATAAAAAGACCATTGATGGGGAAAATGAAGTGCTATCTTTCTTTGATATTTCAGGCAAAAGAGGCGCCAATGTGACAGGAGTTTCAATCGGTGGATTTGAACAATCTAGCAGCCATTATTTGGTTGCGTTTAATTCTATCAATCAAAATAACAATTATGAGTATACTTCTTTTGATTTAGTCAATGGTGATGCAGATAAACGCAATGTTTATGTATATGCGATTACGAAAGATTTTTCGTATTCAAATCAACAAATGACAAAAACGGTTATAGCTAATTATGAAAAAACGAAGCTTTATACAACGACACCGACACTCGTAAAAGTAACAGATGATAAATTTGTTGTGCTATGGCAGGAATACTCCAAGGATCTGATAATGGGTGATTTTAAATATGTGTATGTAAATGGTCTAGGTGAAATGACTTCGCCAGTTCGCACATTACCAGATTTCAAGCTATCGAATGTTCAACCAATTGTCAAAGATAACAAAATCATCTGGTTTGCGAAAGATGGTAAAAGAAAAGTAATTTATGAAATTGACGTGCAATAAAAACAGTCAATGTCGTTTTTCGGATAAAAGAAACCCCCGTAATTAGCAATCTATATATGTTATAAAAAACTAGCCCTTGCACAATCAAGGGCTAGTCCACCTTACTTCGTATTCAATAGCATTGCAGGTCCAATGAATTCATAATGAATTTGGCTGTCTGGGATGTTGCATTCATGTAAAGCGTTAATGGCTACTTTCATTAGATTGTGCGCAGACGGTACTGTTAAACTCCAAAAATACACCATATTTTCAGCTGATTAATCGAGAGTATAGTGTCAAGTAATAGACACTATATTAAATAAGGTCAATAGAATCGAAAATAAGGTCAATAGAATTCGAAATATGGTCAATAGAATTCAAAATTAGGTCAATAGAAACAAGAATAAGGTCAATAGAATTCAAAATTAGGTCAATACCACAAAAAAGTGGGAAGCCACTATTTCCTATGTGAATCGTGGTTTTTATCAGGGAAACGCTGAACATTGAGCAGAAACATAGTCATTTCATTGTGAAATGACTATGTTTATTTTGTAATAAAAAACACTGTAGCTAAACTCAATTTTTTTGAGTTTGTCTACAGTGATAGAGCTTCTATGAATCTATATTGCCTATAAACATTTAGAACGTGAGGATAGGTTAATAGGGATAAATAAAGTGACTTTGATAAGGAAATACTTCGTGTGGATAAGCTCTAAAATATTGCGAATGAGGGGTATAAGTAGCTTGTTGCAATCTGTTGCAATCTTTATAAGGACCGATATATGTTGATGGTTGTATCGGTTCGATAGTTTTCTTCCATTGATTTTCATCTAAACAATACGTATGCGCCATGACATTAGATGGTGTGAATTTCAAAATATCTGACCCTAATATTACTTCGGGTGTTGGTGCATCAAAAATAGCTAGAAGATGTGTGTTATCGACCGTAGCGATTTCGTAGTGCCACCATCCTTGAGGTATATTTGCTACTTGCCCGGGAGTTATTGGGTAGTTTTGAATTTGCTTAGTATAGGGATTTAATAATGACACTATTGCAGCCCCGGATATACAATAAACAAGCTCTGCTGCATTTTGGTGGTAATGGGGCTCAACTACATTACTCTTACTAAGAAAAATATCTAATAGAGACACATTCTCCAATGTGTTTAGCTGTTTAATGCCAAGAATATTAATAAAGTTTTGATCATCTTTTTTAAAAAGCGTGCTAGTATTTACATCAAATGTGAACTGAGCTAGTTGATCATTGTAATTCATATTTGCGCTAATAATTTCATCCTTCCTTAATGAAGATGCCTATAAATTATTAACTCAGCATATGTATAGCTAGGTTTTTGGGTTATGCTTTTGCCTATTCTATTTTAGGCAAAACATTATCAAAAATGACTTGCCAGTTGTTTGAAGCGAAATCGGCGAGACTCCTACGGGAATAGCGATCTTTTTTTTGTGACGAAAGCTAGCGGCAGTCATGTGAGCTAAAGCCCCCCGCAGGAGAGTTAACGCTATATCATTTTCAATTTTATAGCTTACGATACTTTTTCAAAGCAAACAAATTTAAAACGATAAAAACTATTGCAAAAGCTAATAAAATATATAAATTACTACTAATGTCAGACAAACCCAAACCTTGATACATTACTCCTTTTAGAGCATCTGCTGCATAATACAAAGGCATAAGCTTCGCGAATACTTGTAACCAATCCGCCATGCCCTCAATAGAGAAAATACCTGAAAAGAATACTTGAGGTACGATTATTAATGGAATGAATTGAACCATCTGAAATTCTGAACTCGCAAAAGAAGATAATAATATACCAAGCGACAAAGCGACAAGTGCTACGATAATATTAATTAAAATGACATTCCAAATTGAGCCAACTAAAACCATATCCAACACATGTATCGCATACAACACAATAATAACGGTCTGTATGAGTGCTAATAAACCATAGCCAATAAGATAGCCTGTGACAATTTCTCCTCGTTTAATAGGTGTTGCCATTAAACGTTCTAACGTACCGGTCGTTCTTTCGCTTAATAAACCTATGCCAGAAATTAAGAACACGAAAAAGAAGACAAAGAACCCTACTAAAATAGGACTAAAAGTATCGAAAAGCTCTGTTTCACTGCTACCGTAAATATAACTTGTCTCCATCGAGTCCTGTGAAAGTAATTGGCTTTGCATCCCGATAGATTCCATTAATTTCAATTGAGTTTCTTTACTATAGATTTGCTTTACTTTCATTTCTAAGCTTTTCGCTATTGTAGGATCGTCATTAAGCAATATTAATGTTGTTTTATCATCTTCTACTTGTAAAAAACCATCTAAATTATTATCTACTATAGTTTCATTTATATTAGAAACTTTGTCATAATCTAGTACTATTATATCTTCATCATTTAATTTTTTGATTATTTGCGGATCCCCATTAGTTACTCCCAAAACAGGGGAAACGGTATTTCCATTAAAGACTAGATTCATAAGTGTTAATACTAATAATGGAGCAACAAAGAGAAGAGCCAATGTACGTTTATCTCTAAATATTTGCAATAAAATTCTCTTAACTAATGCTACTATTCTCATTGTGCTTGCCTCCCTGCACCTAAGAATACCTCATCTAAACTATTAACTGCATATTGATCTTTCAATTGTCGAGGTGTGCCAGTCGCAATAAGTGAACCATCTCTAACCATTGCAATATAATCACATTTTTCTGCTTCATCCATTATGTGAGTCGTTACAATTATGGTTTTTCCTTCTTCGTTTTTCAATCTTACTAACTCATTCCAAATGCTTAATCTTAACTCAGGGTCAATTCCGACTGTAGGTTCGTCTAAAATTAAAATTTGGGGGTTTTGAATTAAAGCGATTGCAAGAGATAATCGACGTTTCATCCCTCCTGAATAAGCTGCTACTCTTTTATTAAGATCCGCGGTTAAATTGACAAGTTCTGCGGCATAGGCAATGCGTTTCTGTTTTTCAGATTTATCTAGCTTGAAAAGCGAAGCGAAAAACATAAGATTTTCCTTCCCCGTAAGAGCTGTGTATAACGCGTCTGATTGTGCCATATACCCAATTTGCTGCAAGATATTTAAATTGGGCATTTTTTCACCTAATAAATAGATAGAACCTTTATCTGGAATATCCATCCCAACCATCATCTTTACTAAAGTTGTTTTTCCAGCTCCCGAAGGTCCAATAAAACCATAAATGCGGCCTTCTTTAATATCAAAGTTGATGTCTTTTAATACGACTTTTTTACCGAAACTTTTAGTTACTGCTTGAACTTGAATAGTAGTCGTTTCTTCCATTAATAATCCTCCCCCTGAATGCACTATAAAGATTTAAGTTTCTTTTCCTACAAATGCTTGTTGTAGAAATGCTTATTAATTCAATATCCTTATTTTTAATAGTATTACTAATAAAGGAATCGCACCATCCCGCAACCACTTTTAAATTGGAATTTTTCGTATGTAATATATAAGAATCGTTGCAATAAGTCTTAAGAGCATATATTTCATTAATAGGATAAAGCCTAAAAATCCAATATATGCCCATTCAGATTTTGCCTTTTATAAATTTGGACGCTAGTATTCATAACTTCTATTGATGCGAGTCATTTTGTTAATTTAAGTATCCAATTTTTAATATCGATCAATCTATTGTATTCAGGTTTTTCATGGGTACCAGCGATTATGAGAGGAACAAGGGAATCGATTTTGTGTAAAGAGCCATGTGCTCCTCCACCAACATGGTTATGACTATGTTTTTCAATAAATTCAAATTGAGGCTTTGCATCTACAATAATAAATCGACCTTCATGTGAATACAGGGCACCATGAAGCCTTGCTAGAGCATCTGGATAATCGTTATATTCGATAAGTCCCTGATTATCGATCTTTAAATTTAATATTGAATGATCACCATCTATTTTCCATGATTGGTTATACAAGTCCTTATATGAACCAGTTGGTGAAAATGTAAACGTATTATTGGATTGTGGAGAAGTAACATAGTTTGTTTCTCCTTCTTTCCATGCAATAATACCAATTCGCATATCTTTTTTTAATGTCTCTATTATTTTTGAAAGATCAATGTTTTCTTTAATTAAGTTAATGTACGCCATTCTCTCGTTAATAGCGATTGCAATTTCGCCACTCTTATTACGTTCCCAAAATGTATAGTCTTTCAACAAATCATTTAAATCAATTAGCGCAGTGTTCTTATCTTTAATAACCTTTGTTTGGCCACTATCTCCATGCACGATCCAAACTACCTTTTCAATAGCTTCCTCCCAAGTCGAGTAAGAATTTAGTAGCTGTTGAATATATTGATCTGCTTTTTCAATAGGCTTTATATCCTCTGGCCCGTTTTTGTGTATATGACTGTCTGCATCTGGTAAATATGCGAGAGTAAATGAAGGTAATTTATTTTGTTCAATTAAAAAAATCAACTCGTTAACGCTAAATTGATTATTAAACCCAAATTTTCTCCAAATAAACATTTGGTATTTATTTTTGGCGCTTTTATGAGAAAATGTTCCCAATGAAAGCAATAAAGGTCCGTTCATATCAATTTTATTTGGTAGAAGTCCCATAGCTGAAATGAGCTTTGGAACATTTAATAGTTGGCGATAATTCCCCCGATATAAAAGTCCATTGATAGAGGCAGATTGCATACCCCCCTTTGAAAGTTCTTCGTGAATGGTCTGAACATTTTTGTTCAAATGCTCTTTGTTTAAATTAACAATACCGTCTAGAACAACATTCTTCACACCAAGACTCCATATTTCACTTACGCCGCTTCCATAGCTAATTATGCGATTTTCATCTTTCTTATACCATATAAGGCCTGGGATTTTATGTTGATCAGCATAAGTACCAGTTAACAAAGTGCTGTCAATTGTAACTGACATAGTAGGATAAGAACTAATTACTTCTGGGAGAAATTGTCCGTTTTTTATTAAAAATGAAAAAGCAGGGGCTTTTCCTTCTTGAATGAGTTTTTGGATGGATTGTCTCATAAGTGAATCAACAACGATGAGTATGACAGGTTTTTTCGTTTCATGCATAACAGTGTTGGTAATATCATTCGTATACTCCATGTTTTCACCCTTTATATAATAATGAACAATAGTATGGTTTATTTTAAGCAAAAGGATACATATGGAAGATTAATTTAGCGATATAGTGTTTGTGGTAAAAAGTACACGAACCTTTTTTATTTGTTGCATGAGCATACCAGATAAAAGAAATCCGTGATTTTGCCATTTGTCGAAATCGATATACAACATATTTTTAAATAAGTGCCATATCAGGGCTTTTCACCTAAATTGGCACTTATTATTATTTAAGTTGTATGTCAAAATCGATATATACAGTTTTATCGAATTTAAAAAGAGTTGCTGTTATTTTTTAATAAAAAATTAATAGCTACAATATATTTTTGTTAGGATTAAAAAAGAAAATGCATTTTTTATGTAAGAAGTTGCATAATGATGCCTTTAACGGTAGACGTATTTCTCCACAAAAGCTCTCTTTTTTTTTTCACCTAAATATGATCCTCTTTACGAGAAAATTCAGCCTCTAAGGCAAATCCTTTATAATAAATTTCTCTTATTTATCCAAAGAAATAGTTAACATAAAGCACTGTTTTTGAATGAAAACGGTTTTTTTTAATTAAAATCCGCACTTTCTCTCCAATAAACCACACTATATTAAATAATTTGTCACCTCCGAATTTGGCAATATACACCTATTTTTAATAATCCACCATTTAATAGTTAATTAATCTACATTGCTTGTGTTCTTGAGAATTTCAAGTTCGAGTTTTGTACACAGTTTTTCATATATTCCATATGAGAAAAATGAAGCATATTTTAAATAGTCCCAAAAACACATTTTTTATCTGATTGTAGATTTATATTATTTTATTTATTTTATATTAGTCGTATTCACCTACATAGTTTACTTAAAATGAAAAAAATAAACACGAAATTGAAAAATGATAAAATGTTGGTTTGTGATAAAATGTTAATATTTTGTGAAAAAACGAAGAAAAAATAGTGTTTTCGAGCAAAAAAACATTGAAATCAATTTATTTTAATTGTATAACAATATTGTAAACGCAGATGACATAAAACCGGAGTAGTGTGGTAGTAATTTGATATTGGTACATCAGGTTGTCGTCTTGTGTTAGGAGAATTATATGATTGAAAATTCTGAATATAAGAAATACACAAAAAGCGAATTTACAGAACAATACAGAGTTTGCTATTGGGATTTAGATCTTCTCCAATTAATATGCACTACTTTTTTTACCAAGAATATTTTTGAGGAAATGAGAAACAATAATTCATGCCTCAAAAAAAATACTTGACAACAAAGGAGGGAATAGTTTTCGGAGTTAAATTCATACCACTTTTTTTACCAAGAATTTTTTTTAATTCGTAGCCCAGAAGGAGGAAATAGTTTTGCGAGTAAATGTAAGAAACGAGATCATGCCCTTGAAGAAAGTGTTATTACACAGACCAGGGCAAGAGGTTGAAAACTTAACGCCTGAATATTTAGAAAGACTTTTGTTTGATGATATACCATGGCTTGAGCAAGCTCAAAAAGAGCATGACGCATTCGCAGATATTTTACGTGAAAATGGAGTAGAAGTTGTTTATTTAGACGAACTTGCTGCTGAAGCTATAAACGATCCTAAAGTAAAAGAAGAATTTATTAATCAATTCATTAAAGAAGCTGGTGTGAATTGTCCTAAAACAGCCCAACAAGTACATGATTATTTAAATGCTTTTAAAGATAATAAAGAATTAATCCAAAAAACAATGGCGGGTATCAGAAGAGAAGAAATCCCAGCAAGTGATCAAGTTAATTTAGCTTCTTTAGTGGATCAATCATATCCATTTATTACTGACCCAATGCCAAACTTGTATTTCACTCGAGATCCATTTGCTACAGTTGGTGACAAAATTAGCTTAAACAGAATGTATTCAGTTACTCGAAATCGAGAAACAATTTATGCTGACTACATTTTCAAATACCACCCAGAATACAAAGGAACTCAAAAAGTATTCGACAGAGATTTTGTAGCTTCTATTGAGGGTGGAGATATTTTAAACCTTTCTGCAGAAGTAGTTGCAGTAGGTATTTCTCAACGTACTACTCCAGAAGCGATTGAAGAATTTGCAAAACAATTATTCTTCAAAACAGAAGGAAATTTAGTGAATACTGTTTTAGCTATCGATATTCCAAAAACTCGTGCTTACATGCACTTAGATACAGTATTTACACAAGTGGATTATGACAAATTTACAATCCACCCAGGTATTCAAGGCCCACTACAAGTATTTGCTATTACTAAAGGTGAAGGCGAAGAATTAAAAATTGAAAAATTAAACATGGAATTAGATAAAATTTTATCTACTTACCTAAAATTGGATAGTGTAACTCTTATTCCTTGCGGTCGTGGCGACGCAATTGCTGCTGAACGCGAGCAATGGAACGATGGTTCAAATACATTATGCATCAAGCCTGGTCATGTAGTTGTGTATTCACGAAATTATGTGACAAACGAATTATTAGAACAGCATGGTATTACACTTCACATTATCCCATCATCCGAATTATCACGCGGTCGTGGGGGCCCACGTTGTATGTCAATGCCACTTTTACGTGAAGAATAATAATTTATAGGAATATGGAGGAACTATATTATGGGAGTTAATTTAAGAGGTCGTTCATTTTTAAAATTATTGGATTTTACACCAGCAGAAATTCGTTATCTAATTGATTTATCAAAGAACTTAAAGGATTTAAAAAGAGCAGGTATTAAACACGATACTTTAAAAGGAAAAAACATTGTACTTCTTTTTGAAAAAACATCTACTCGTACACGTTGCTCTTTTGAAGTAGCAGCTCACGATTTAGGTATGGGTGTTACTTTCTTAGATCCAGGTTCATCTCAAATGGGTAAAAAAGAGTCGATTGCTGATACAGCACGCGTTCTTGGAAGAATGTACGACGGTATTGAGTATCGTGGTTTCTCACAAGAGCTTGTGGAAGAATTAGCTCAATATGCTGGCGTACCAGTGTGGAATGGTTTAACAGATGAATACCACCCAACACAAATGATCGCTGACTTATTAACAATCGAAGAAAAACTTGGACGTTTAAAAGGTGTAAACTTCGTATATATGGGCGATGCAAGAAACAATATGGGTAACTCCCTAATGGTTGCCTGTGCAAAAATGGGCTTGAACTTTACAGCATGTGCTCCAAAAGAATTATTCCCGGCTGAAGATTTAGTAGCAAAATGTAAAGAAATTGCTAAAGTTTCTGGTGCAACTATTACATTAACTGAAGATGTACAAGCTGGAACTAAAAATGCAGATGTAATTTATACAGACGTATGGGTTTCAATGGGTGAACCTGACGAAGTATGGGAAAGCCGCTTAAAATTATTAAAACCTTTCCAAGTGAATAAAGCTGTTATGGATAACGCAAATCCAGAGGCAATTTTCATGCACTGCTTACCTGCATTCCATGATTTAAAAACAGAAGTTGGTAAGACAGTCGGCGAAAAATTCGGTATTACTGAAATTGAAGTGACAGATGAAGTATTTGAATCGAAACAATCTGTAGTATTTGATGAAGCAGAAAACAGAATGCATACAATTAAGGCAATTATGTTAGCAACAATTGGTTCATAAAGGAGACTGTATCATGAGCAAAAAATTAGTCATTGCTTTAGGTGGAAATGCACTTGGAGATACACCAGAAGAACAGTTAGAACTTGTGAAGCAAACTGCGAAAACAATTGTCGAATTGGTTGAAGAAGGCTGCACAGTTATTGTTGGTCATGGTAATGGTCCACAAGTCGGCATGATCAACTTAGCGATGGAATATGCATCTTCAAATGGTGCTAATACACCCGCTATGCCATTCCCAGAATGTGGCGCTATGAGTCAAGGCTACATCGGTTATCATTTAGAACAAGCAATTAAGGCTGAATTAGCAAGTCATAACATTGATAAAGAAGTGGCTTGCGTAATTACGGAAGTAGTTGTCGATGAAAATGATCCGGCATTTACAAACCCAACAAAGCCAATTGGTTTGTTCTACAGTAAAGAAGAAGCAGATCAAATCGCAAAAGAAAAGAACTATACATTTGTAGAAGATGCAGGACGTGGCTACAGACGAGTAGTTCCATCTCCAACGCCAAAAGAGATTGTTCAATTAAATGTCGTGAAACAATTAATTGAACATGATGATATCGTCATTACTGTTGGCGGAGGGGGCATCCCAGTTATTAAGAAAAATGACAAAGTCGAAGGTGTTGCTGCGGTTATCGATAAGGACAAGTCGTCTTCGAAATTGGCTCAGGACCTTAATGCTGAAATGTTAGTTATTTTAACTGCTGTTGATCGAGTTTGCATCAACTTTAATAAACCGGACCAAAAAGAACTTGCAAAAATGTCTGTTTCTGAAGCAGAGCAATACATTAAGGAAGGACATTTTGCTCCAGGATCTATGCTACCTAAAGTGGAAGCATGTCTTGAATTTGTAAAAAATAACCCAGAAGGAAAAGCGATTATCACGTCTTTAGAAAAGGCGAGAGAAGCTCTTCAAGGTAAGACTGGGACAATTATAGAAGCATAATCACACCATAAACATGTGCAAATGGACAGCGTCAAACGTTGTTCATTTGCATCTAAAGTTATAACTTTAAAAGAAGGTGAAATAAATGACGGAAGAGAAAAAAAAGAATAAAAAGAAAAAATTCCAATTCCCGACCGCGTATACAGTTCTCCTAGCTTTGACAGTAATCATAGGTCTTATCACTCAATTCATTCCTAAAGTTATTCCTGCAAAATTAAGCGATGTATTAATGGCCCCAATTACTGGAATGATCGGAATTAAAGATTCAGCTCTCCAAACTCAAATAACTGAAAGCATGCAAAGCCAAGGGGTTGCTCAAGCTTTAGAAAGCTTAAAATCTGCTGAAGGAAGTCTTATTAGTGTTTGGAATGAAGGTTCTTTAGCGGGAGCAATTGACGTAGCATTTTTCATTTTGATTATTGGTGGATTTTTAGGTGTTGTTACTAAAACAGGTGCATTAGATGCTGGGGTAGCAGCTATTGTGAAAAAAATGAACGGGAAAGAATTAATTTTAATTCCTATTTTAATGTTCATTTTCTCTCTAGGTGGTACTTCATATGGTATGGCAGAGGAAAGTTTAGCCTTTTATGCATTAATCACTGCAACTATGCTCGCTGTTGGATTTGACCCACTTGTAGCTGCTGCAACAGTAATGCTTGGAGCAGGGTGCGGTACATTAGGTTCGACGGTAAACCCATTTGCAACTGGGGTTGCTGCCGCAGCTGCTAAATCAGTAGGCGTAGATGTTAACCAAGGATCAATGATTCTTATAGGTGTAATGTTATGGCTTGTTACTTTAGCAATTGCTATTTTCTTTGTTATGAGATATGCGATGCAAGTGAAAAAAGATCCAAAGAGATCTCTTTTATCGGATGCTGAATGGAAAAGTGCGAAAGAAGCATACAGTAGTAATCAAGGTGAAACATTAGAACTAACTGGTAGCAGAAAACTTGTATTAGTCTTATTTGCTTTTGCATTCGCTGTGATGATTTTAGGGGTTATACCATGGGGAGAATTCGGAGTTAATTTCTTTGCTAATAATACAGGATTCCTAACTGGTGCTCCTCTTGGCGAGTGGTCTTTCCCTGAATTATCGGCATGGTTTATCATCATGGCTATCGTCATTGGATTAGTTTATCGCTTGAAAGAAAAGGATTTAGTAGATTCCTTTATGGTCGGAGCAGCTGATATGGTAGGGGTTGCACTAATTCTTGGTATTGCAAGAGGTGTTTCGTTTATCATGTCAAACTCTGGATTAGACTTATTGATTTTAGATAGTGCTTCAAGTATTCTTAACGGTATTTCCGGTATTGCATTTGTTAGCATTGCATATTTAATCTATATTGGTCTGTCTTTCTTAATTCCTTCATCTTCAGGCTTAGCCGCTGTTTCGATGCCTATCTTTGCTCCTCTGACAAAAACATTAGGTTTATCACCAGAAGTAATGATTATGGTGTTTAGTGCAGGATCAGGTATTGTAAACTTATTTACACCTACTTCAGGTGTTGTAATGGGTGGTTTAAGTATTGCAAAAGTAGAATATTCTACTTGGCTGAAGTTCGTTTGGAAAGTACTTTTAGCAATATTTATTGCATCCATTGCTATTCTGTCTCTTGGAATGATGATGTTCTAAAAAAGGGTGAATAATTTGGGAATTGTTAGTTTCTTATGTATCATATATTTTATATTTACGGCTATCCTTTTATTTACAAGAAGGAAAACAGGGAATTTGTATATGATATTTGGTGTATTAACATTTGTTTTAATCCTTTTGTTTGGCTCGACTCCAAACATCCCTAGTTCACTACATGTTGTTACAAACTATTTGGTACTTTCATTAATGATTTTGTTATTAGGAATGATGCTTGGGATAGGGACCTTATTTTTTATTAAATTACCTCGGTCAATTAGTATCGCATGTTCCATTATAGGCACCGTTTTGTTTATGATTGCGATGTTCAATTTGAGAGGGTTAATCATTTATATGTATGTCCCTGTTTTATTGTTTGCAGTTCTTCATGGTATGGAGAGGTTTGCGGCATCTACCTCTGCCTCTACCAATCATTAATTGTACTGACAAAACATTCATATAACTGGCTTCTGATGAATGTTTCATCAGAAGGTGTATTGAGTATGACAGTCGTTGATAAAAACTTCACTTTTGGTTGTCTATAATCATAGGTGAGTTAATTTCATAAATAGTTATTTCGATAAAAACACGAACATTCTATAAAAACGGAAGGTGGCGAGTGCATCTGTCAGCTACGCCTTTCGATGCAGGAAAAATCTGTTCCCTTCATGGTGGAACAGATTTTTTTTGCGGAAAAGCGTCCACTTAGAACATAATAATGGAAACGATAACGTTGTATATTTCAATTAAATTCATATTTATGTTTGTAAATTTCTCGTTGCCCATTCACCAATGTAAAATCATGGTTAGCCCACAACAAGAACTGTCAAAGAAATGAATTTGAATAGCACTTGGGGTGAATTTTGATTCGAACTTTTTAGTGATACCTGTTGAAGAGATTAATCTATCAACTTCAGCTTTATTAGAAAGTTGTGCTGCATTCATGAGATCATGTGAAAACTGCTCTGACTCCGCTATTTTAGTTGCAAGTAAAATAGCCTGCTGGAAAATCGTCTGAATACTTTTAGCTGATGATTTTAATCTATGTGTATTTACTGGCGGGAATACGGTGTTATTTGTCGGCATTGCTATGTGTATAGGTAATTGAGAAAGTGAAGTATGTTTTGCTGACATCCACATAGGATATTGATTAGAATAAACATAATATGGATTGTAATACAACGGAATTCCTCCTATCCGAGGGTTAATAAACTATAGTATGAATTGCCATGATGTTATGTGTAACGGGTTTAAATTGATATGGAATTTATTCAGGTGCAATGGATTGGTTTTGGTCAGATTTATTTGTATGATAAAGTAGAGCCGCTACTATAGAATTAGTAGCGGTTTTCTTTATAAAAATAAGTATTATGTGTTTTTTAAACTTAGTCTGCAACTTTTCATGATTTTTTTGAAATGGTACATAATAATATTTAGGATTTGCAAAGTAAGGGATATATATAAGTGGGTATAAGCAAATAAAAATGCACCTAAAAAACGCTTAAGCAAGGAGGGTTTAAATGGAATTTTACAATCGTAGCAAAGAAGACGTTATAGAGGCAATGGATTCCAACGAAAAGGGCTTATCCAACGAGGAAGTGCAATTGCGTTTAGAGCGGGATGGCTACAATGAAATAGAAGATCAAGCAAAAGTGTCTACCTGGAAGTTATTTTTAGAGACCTTTAAAGATCCAATGGTCATTGTTCTACTTGTAGCAGCGGGTGTGCAAATTTTACTCGGCGAAGTAGTTGAGTCAGTAATTATTTTTATAGTTATCCTCGTTAACTCAGTGATTAGTGTTGTACAGACTAGAAAAGCGGAAAGTTCCTTAGAGGCATTACGAGACATGTCTGCACCATCAGCGAAAGTGATTCGTAATGGAACAAAACAAACTGTAGCAGCTAAAGAGCTCGTAAAAGGGGATATCGTATTCCTTGAAGCGGGGGATTATGTTCCTGCCGATGGACGTGTGCTAGAAAGTGGCTCTTTGAAAGTAAATGAAGGGATGCTAACCGGTGAATCAGAAGCTGTAGAGAAATCGGTAGAAGCGATTTCCGGGGAAGTGGCCCTTGGTGATCGTCGCAATATGGTATTTAGCAGCTCATTAGTCGTGTACGGGCGTGGAACCTTTGTTGTTACAAGTACTGCAAAAAATACTGAGGTCGGCAAAATTGCCAATTTGATTTCAACAGCTGAGCAAAAAGAAACGCCACTGCAACGAAAATTAAGTGACTTCAGTAAAAAGCTTGGTATTGGAGTTCTATTGCTATGTATCGTCATTTTTGCAGTACAAGCTGTACGTATTTGGTTTGGTGATAGTCATACGGATACGACAACAGCACTGTTGAATGCGCTAATGTTTTCTGTAGCTATTGCAGTTGCTGCCATACCAGAAGCATTACAATCTATCGTAACGATTGTGTTATCAGTTGGGACGCATAAAATGGCGAAACAGCATGCAATCATTAGAAAGCTTCATGCAGTCGAAACGTTAGGGTCAACAAGAATAATTTGTACAGACAAAACAGGTACATTGACACAAAACAAGATGACCGTGACGAATCATTTTTTACCGTCTACTAATAATGAACAATTGCCGGAAAAACTTGATGATTGGAATGAATCAGAACGTTTGCTTGTACTGATAGCGGCACTTTGTAATGATTCATACATCAATAAAGATGGTCAAGAAGTAGGGGATCCGACAGAAGTTGCCTTAATAAACTTTGCGAATAAAAATGGGCGTGACTATGAGCAGCTGCGTACAAAGTATGAGCGAGTAACAGAAATACCTTTTGATTCGGATCGCAAGCTAATGTCAACGGTACATATCGTTGATGGGGCAAATTTAATGTTCACAAAAGGTGGTCCCGACGTGATGTTCAACCGTATTAGCCATGTGCTAGTAAACGGTGAAGAACAACCAGTGACTCAAGAATTATTAAATCGTTTTAAGGAAGCGAATGAAAATTTCTCTAATCAGGCATTAAGGGTTTTAGCTTATGGCTATAAGCGTCTACCAGATGGAACAACAAATATTAACCACGACGATGAGCGTGATCTCGTATTAGTTGGTTTAACAGCTATGATCGACCCACCTAGAGAAGCGGTTTATAGCGCTATAGAGAAAGCGAAAAGTGCTGGTATTCGTACGATAATGATTACGGGTGATCATAAAACAACAGCACAAGCCATTGGTCGAGATATTGGATTAATGGAGGAAAATGATATTGCCGTAACCGGTCAAGAGCTTGATGCCATGACTGAAGAAGAGCTAGATCAAAAATTAGAAAGTATTGCTGTATATGCCCGCGTATCTCCTGAAAATAAAATTCGGATCGTACGGGCATGGCAGAAAAAAGATGCTGTTACAGCGATGACTGGTGATGGTGTGAATGACGCACCAGCGTTGAAACAAGCGGATATTGGTATTGCAATGGGAACGGGGACAGACGTTGCTAAAGATTCGGCCGCGATGATTTTAACGGATGATAACTTTGTTTCAATCGTTGATGCTGTTCAAGTAGGAAGAACCGTATATGATAACATTAAGAAGGCCATAAATTATTTATTTGCAGGGAATTTAGGCGCTATTATTGCCATTCTATACGCAGTTACATTTAATTTACCTAATCCATTTACGGCATTGCAGTTGTTATTTATTAACCTTGTGAATGATTCGTTACCTGCCATTGCTTTAGGGGTAGAAAAGCCTGAACCGAATGTCATGGAGAAAAAACCTCGTCCAATTGATGAGGGGATATTTGCTGGTGGAACGATGAAAGCGGTAATAACGCGCGGTTTGCTTATCAGTGTTGCCGTAATTATTTCATTTTATATTGGGCTATCTCATTCGGATGAAATGGGTGTCGCAATGGCATTTACTACGCTAATTTTATCAAGAACACTGCAAACCTTTGTCGCGCGTTCTAATACACAAACAGCAATCAGCTTTGGGTTTTTTAGCAATAAATATGTCATTGGCGCGGTTGTGCTAGGCTTCCTATTGTATGGCATGACAGTCTTACCGTTTACCCGTGATATTTTCGGTATTCCAAGTGAATTTGGCATGACAGACTGGTTAATTGCAACAGGGCTTGCACTAGGGGCAGTTATTCTAATGGAAGTCGCTAAAGTAATACAACATCGAGAAGAATAAGAAATGACGAAAGAAAAAGGCGCCCAAGGAAAAACCGTTGGGCGCCTTTCATATTATTTATTTTCCACTAAATAAGTTACTTGGATTAGTGTATCTTCTTTCAACTTATAGGCAATGACTAACATATAAAAACCTGTATCTTCTTCTGATAAATCAATTGTAAACTGATTTGCATTTGGTGCAAGTTGTGCAACATCTACATAGATTTCTTTATTCGTTTTAGTATGTCTTAATCCGATTTGTTCAGGATTTAAATAGTTACCGTCTAAGCCTTTCACAACATTTTCCACTGTCATGACAGGGCCTTTTAAGCTATTCATTACAATAATTTGAGGATGCGCGTTTACATTCTCTAATTGTTGTAAATCTTTTAATGGTGAGAAATCAGTAATCTCATTTCCACTAATATTGAGCGAAACTAAATTTTTAGCGTATTGTAAGCCTTCCAAGCTTGTGATTCGAGCATTTGGACTTTGAAGGTCAGTAAGGTTATACATATCACGTAATGTGATTTCTCCTGTAAGCCCAAGCGTTTGCTGAATAGCCTTTTTCAGATAGTTATCTTGTATTGCAATAACTTGGTCGAAATCGATTGCAACTAATGCAGCTTGTGCTTGTTTTAGTGCTTCTATAGCTTGATCAATTTCTACTTGAGTTGCTTGCGAATTAGCAAGTAGTTCTTCCGCATGTGCAATGCTAGCTTGTAAAGCAGCTATACTTTCAGAAGTGTAGTCCTCGGCATTGATTGCTTTTGCTTCTTCAATCGCTGCTTCTAAATCTTGTGTGAACACGCGGTCTGGATTTGCAAAATGTAATTTAGCATCTCCCCATGAAGCATGGTCAGAGCCGTTTCCGTTTCCACCGTCAGTAACGACTAACTTAAGTTCTTTCGCACCACTAATATTTACTTCAATAAATTGTTGTGGATCTTTAGAATTCATTAAGCCACTGTCAAATTGTTTTTCACCGTCAACAAAGACTTGGAACGTCACAGAGCCAATAGAGCCAAACATTTGACGGTCTACACCAACAAATGAAGTGAAGTAATCTGCGTTTTTATCTGTTAAATCATAAACGATTGTAGAGTTTGAATGAGCGCCAATACCTTTTTCGTAAGTTTTCTCAGTACCATCTTCACCAGTTAATCGAATCGGATTGTGGCTGATGACAGCTAAATCTTTCACAGGCGCTGTGTAACTGTTTTGAGTCGATTTCCAGTCAAAATCTGACAGGTAATGATAATCGTCCATATTAACGACAGAGATTGATCGTTTCTTCGTTACTTCATTGCCATCACTATCTGTTACTGTATAAGTAATTTCATACTTACCAGTACGATTAAAGTTAACTTGATCTGCTCCAGTTACTTGTACAGCATCCGTTAAATTGCCGTCTTCAGCATCCGTAGCAGAATAACTTCCGTTAATGTCTATAGGTGTGCCAACTTTCGTAGCAATGTCTTTTGGAACAGAAAGCGTTGGTAATCCATTTGAAATATAAAACTTCGCATTAGCGAAATTAGCATGGTCAGATGTATTGCCATTATTCGAATCATTTGCAATTAGCGTTAATTCTTTTACACCATTTAATGGAACTCTTACTAATTTTGCTTCAGTGTTGTATTTCATAACTCCGCTATTATAAACTTCTTGACCATCTGCAAGAATTTTGAATGTAACACTAGAGCTATTATTTTCAGCGATGTTTTGGTCTACACCTACTAGTGTTTCAAAATAGTCGTAGTTTTTGTCTGTAAGATCATACACAATAGTAGAATTTGCATGAGTACCAATCCCTTTAGCAAATTCTTTTTTCTCGCCATTCACAAGAAGTTTAATCGAACTACCTGATGAAGCTTTATCTTTATTTACTGTGCTCCAAGCAGTTTGTGCGGATTTCCAATTCATATCAGACGCAAATTTTTCATCGCTGTAAACATAAATTGTTTTGCTTGCTGTTGCAACATTGTTATCACTATCTTTTACAGAGTACTCAATTGTATAAGTACCTGTTTTATTTGAAGTAAAGCCATTAGCTGTTACTTGAACTTGCTGTTTTAGATCACCATCTTCAATATCAGATGCTGTAGCATCTTTTAAAAGATCAAAATCACTGTTTAACTTTACCATCGTTAAATCTTCAGAAATAGTTAATGTAGGAATACTAGAGTCTTTTGTAAACTTCGCATCCGCCCATACTGTATGGTCAAATGAATTACCATTATCTTTCGCATCAGTTGTAACTAATTTTACTTCTTTCGCTCCTTTAACAGGAACTTTTACAAACTCATGTTCAGTGTTCGATTTGAATACTTTACTGTCGAATTTTTTCTCGCCATCTACCCAAACTTCAAATGTGGCAGATGAGGCTTTACCTTTTACGTTTTGGTCTATGCCAATATAGCTTTCAAAGAAATCAAAGCCTTTTCCTTCAATGTCATACACAACTTCTGAATTCGCATGTGCACCAAGGCCTTTTTCATAAATAACATCTAGCCCTTGTCTCACAAGTGTAATAGGAGTGCCGGGTGTTGCTGTATCTTTTTTCAAACCACCATATTGTATGTTCGCTGATTTCGCGTTCATATCTGAAGCATATTGAATATCACTCGTTACGTTTACTAGGATTGTTTTTGATTCTTTTATTCCTTCATCAGTAATTTCATATACGATTTCGTAGTTACCTTTTTTCGTAATGTCTACATTGTTCGATTTAATGACTACTTTATTTGTTAAATCTTGGCCGTTATAAGAAATCGCTTTTACATAATTCATAGGATCAAATGCTTGATGCATTTTAAGCGTTACATGCTCTTCTACAGATAATGTAGGAGTAAATGCCTTAATTTCTACTGGTTTTAGCGTATTTAATTTTTTGTCGTAGCCAACGACTTTGTAAGTATAGTTTTTACTCGTATCTACATTTTTATCGGTAAATTGAGCGGTACTCGTAAATCCAATTAATTCACCATCTCTAAATATTTCATAGCCTAAGAAATCATCTTGATATGATTGATCAATACTAAAATACAATGTGTTAGTTTTGGCTGCTTGGTTAGATGCGAAAGTAACCTTTACATCTTGACCTTTCATACCATTCCCTTTATAGCCAGCAGCACTATTATTCAAGTACCATATTTTTTTATCTGGTTTTGGATATTTGCTTGTTTTTTCTTTTGTATCTTCATTTACGACAAACCCATGGCGAGCGAAATGTTCACTTAAATCTAAACCAAGTGCTTCTGAAGAGAATTCGACTAAATATTGTTGTTTAGAGCGATCGCCATCTGTTAATGACACATTTCTTTCGCGATATAGCGAATTTAGTTTTCCCCAATAGCCTGGGCTATACATTTCTAATTGCCAATAAACAGCTAGTTTTTCAAATAGACCTTGCGCATTATAATCTTTTGTATTTTCTTTTAATACGTTTTTATAAATGTTTGCTTCGAAAGGTATGCGTTGATCGATCTTGCCGTAAAATGCAGACATATGCTGTGGCAACATGTTATTAGTTACTTCTCCAAATGTTCTTACGCCAATATCCATACGGTGACCGATTTCATGAATAAGGCCCCATGAACCGCCTATTTCTTCGATAGGTACTAAGATGGAAGCTACTACATCATCAAGAGTTCCGATATGATCGCCAGCTGCGTACATGTATGAGTACGGTTGAGCAAGTCTTACATTTTCTCTTATTAATTTTGGATCATGTTTTTCGCTTCGAGCATCTAAACCATTATATTTAAATAATTCATCCATCATGCGATTATAAGATTCGATAGTTTGTAATGGACTATATCCATCTTCTATATAAGTTTTATAAGCACCTGTTGCAGTACCTGTCCAAAATAAGTGGTCACTAACGACTTCCACAATGTCTAAAATTTCTCGATCTTGGACATTTGGATGTTTTGCAATGTCTTCATCTATTTTTTTCTTATAATCGATTAAAAACTGTTTAAATTCTTCTACATTTGTATCTTTTGTAGCAAAAGGAATTCTATCTACACCTTCAAATCGTAATGTAGGCGCTTTTCCTTGTTGTTCTTGTGTATACGGATTTTCAATGTAAATTGTTCCGCCAGGCGTAATCGCTTTATTATAAGCAGATGTTTTTGGGATGGCAGGAACTGTTATGACGTTTTTACCGACTTTCAAGTTTACGCCTTGTCTCCAGCTATTCCAAGCACCTTCTTGTTGAGCAAAGGTTAAGCGTGGTAGAGGACCATTTCCAGCAGCATCTACATACACGATAATTTGATCTCCTGGTTGTGCAGCTAGCCCAGTAGGTTGTAGATTGTTACCGAATCCAAACTTTAATTTTTCCTGGGCGTGTTTCACCATATCGCCATGTTGTTCTGCTACGATAATTTTTCCTTCAGTCACTACTTCGCCATTTAGTAATTTTTTCGCTAAGTCTAACTGCTCTTTATAAGTATCAAATAAAGGATGATCCTTTACTTCTTGTTCTAAAGCGTTAATTTTCTCTAAGCTATTGTATTCAGGTGAAACAGCACTCATCGTTCCATCCGTAAAGAGTTTAGAAAACTTCTCGTCTAGTTTGTCTTCCTTATAGAACGCTAACTCTGATAGTGTTGCCCAGTTTTGATTTGATTTTTTGAAAACGAACTTCACTCGTTTAAATGTAGTTGGTTCAAATTTCGCCTCAACTAAACCAGAAACCATATTGTGTTTTCCTGTTGCTACAAGCTCATATGTATCTCCCTTAGATGTTTTTGAGCCATAAATCTCAAACTCTTCAGCAAATCCTTTACGGTCAGAAGGTCTTGCACCGTAAACAATTCGATTAAGTGTTACAGCGTCCTTAAATGTAACTTCTACTGCATTGGAGAAGTTAGCAGTGTTACTCGTATTCGTTTCCCAATATGTTTTGACATTTCCGTCAAATGCATTAGCAAGAACCTGACCCCAGTAATGTTTTCCATTGTTACTGAAACTTGCAATGTTTTGGTTGTCCATTTTAAATAAAGTAGAATAAGCTTCGTTAGAATAATGGTCAAAAGGTGTTGTTACTGCTGTTATAGCTTCTGTTTTTTCTGCACCTATAAGGGCTTTAGCATTTTCAATATCTTCTTTATATAAAGAATAAAGAGGGTGCCCCTGTGCTTCTGCATCCAATTGATTGATTGCATCCACTGAATTAAATTCTTTGCTTACAGTACTATAAGTGTTATCTGTAAATAATGTTTTCATTTTTTCTGCTACAGAGTCTTCTTTATAAAATTGAAACTCTGCTGCACTTGCCCAATCTTGATTTGCTTTTTTGAAGACGAATTTTACTCGCTTAAATTCGGTAGGAGTAAACTGAATTTCTACAATATCTCCAGTAGAACCTTTATATTCACCTGAAGAAACGAGAGTAAAATCATTGCCTGAATCTGAAGTGGAACTATAAATTTCAAACTGCTCGGCAAAGCCTTTACCTTTCGTACTTTCTTGACGAGCCGCATATACAATACGGTTTAAAGTAGTCGTTTCGTTAAAATTAATGACAACTTCATTTGTGAAAGTAGCACTATTTGGCTTACCCGTTTCCCAGTGCGTATTCATATTGCCATCAATCGCTTTATCAATAGTAGAGCTATTATATTTACTACCATTGTTTGTGATTGATTTAATATTCGTGTTGGGCATTTTAAAAACTTCATTGTAAGCAGTTAAAATGCTTTTCCCGTATAGGTCGAACTTTTTAACTGAAGCAAGCGTCGAATTAATAGTAGCTTCTGCTGGAGCGACCATAATTTTTCCATCTGGATTCGCACTCGCAAAAACGCTAATTGGGCCGCCTACTAAATTGAAGACTAATGCCGCTGCTGATGCAATCTTTACAACTTTCATACACATTCCTCCTGATGAATTAATTCCTAAGAAGCACATAAAAAAGCTACTCAAAAAAGAGCAGCTTTAAATTCGCATTAGGGTATCATTCAAAAACGAACAGAAAAATGCTTCATTTTTTAATGAACCTTACTATACAAAAAGTAGAATGTACTCTTCGGCAACTGGCTGACATAGTTAGTAACCTTAGTCCCTATAGCTTTGCGTCCCTAAATTTCTTTAGGTTTGCCTATTCAATTTTCTATTAAAACAATAGCATAATGAAAATTATTTCCAAAGAATAATTAGTACTATATTTTTTACCCTCCTCACAGGAAACGGAGGAAAAGGAGGGGGTATTATTAAATATTTGGAAGTATAGTATATCTATTTTAATAGGAAATATGATGTGGTTATGTACATTCACTAAATTCACAACAATTAACCATAAAAAAATTCATTAACAATATGCTTGATTTTATTTATTATGCACAAAAATTTGATATGATTGTTGGAGTTTCACATGCAAGAGTTATAAAGTAGTGACATGCATTAATAGAGTTATAGTAGTTAAGGAGAAAAATAATGAGGAAAATTCTGAAATTAATACTTCTGTTAGCTGTAGTAGGAGTATTCGTTTTTATATATGCAACATTTATCGAACCAAAGTTATTAGTTGTTAAGTCACATGAGTTTTCATATATAACACAAAAACAAGAAAACGGGACATCTTTAAAAATTGCTCATTTTACAGATACACAAATAGGGGATTTTTTTAGTATGGATCAGTTCGAGAAAGTTGTGAAGAAAATAAACAAACAAAAACCTGATCTCATAGTTTTTACTGGAGATTTATTTGATATGGGTGCGACGGAAGCGGAAGTTCAAGAAATTATCACTCTATTAAAAGAGATGAAAGCACCTTATGGGAAGTTTGCAGTTTATGGCAATCATGATGTAGGGGGTGGCATGGAACGAAATTATGAAGGCTTACTGATTGAAGCGGATTTCACGCTCCTCCAAAATGAAGAAAAGACCATTACTTTATCAAGTGGGGAAGAGCTACTTCTTTATGGATTAGATGATGCACTTCTAGGCTCACCTGATATAGATAGTGTAAATAAATTGCTCCACCGAAAACAAAATACGCTTGTCTTATTACATGAACCTGATGTGGCAAAACAATTTGAGTCTACCAATCATGCCTTAGTATTGGCTGGTCATAGTCATGGTGGACAAATATACCTGCCGTTTATCGGGCCACTTGCCACTACTGCATTAGCAGAGGAATACGTGAAAGGGTGGTATACTCTTTCGGGAAGCGAAAAGCCCAATTTATACGTGAATACAGGGATTGGAAATACGAAGGTCCCATTTCGGTTAGGAAACGTCCCGCAAGTATCAGTGATCAATATACATTTATAAAAAAGTGGCGTCTTATAGAAAAAAATCAGCAAAATCCAATTGGACTTTTGCTGATTTTTTATTTTAGATAAAACGAGCAATATCTTCTAATGGTAAACGTGATGAGCCAAATGCAGGTGCAGCTGCTTTACCAATTGCGATTAGTACGATAGGGAATTGGTTTTCCGGTAATTCAAATCGCTCAGCAAACTTCACTTTATCAAAACCGCCCATAGGTACTGTATCGTAACCTTTTTCTTTTGCGATAAGCATCAGTTGCATTGAAATTAAACCAGCATCAAAAGTGGCGATGTTCTGTCTAGCTTCTAATGGAGCATGAGGGTACATACGTTGCGTATTACTAACCGTAATATTCTTCTGCTCTTCTCCCATATGACCTTCAGCTACATTTTGTGTGTAGATTTTTTCAACGTTTTTATACATTTCCGCATCACCTAAAACGGCAATAACTGCTGAAGATGTTTCGATTTGTTCTTGATTGTTAGCAATTGTACGAAGTTCTTTTTTTGTAGCGTCATCTTGAATGACAAGGAATCTCCATGGTTGTAGGTTACTTGAAGATGGTGCACTTGTCGCTTCTGTAATGATTTCCTCAAGTTTTGCTTGCGTCATTTTAAATGTAGGGTCGTACTTACGAACTGATTTTCTTTCATGCATAATTGTGTATAAATCTTTAGTTGCTGTTATCATTTTGTTTCCTCCTATAAACTTACTAATAATAAGTTATTAAATAGAATCTTACCATTAGTAAGTTTATACGTCAAATAAAAAAATAATATATGTTATAATAGAGAAAATTGAATTCACAGGCTGGAGGTTATTATATGACTCAACCGAATAATTCACATATATGCAGCAGCTATCATAAAGCAATTGAATTTATAGGGAAACGATGGATGGGCATGATTATATATACGTTATTATCGGGGACAAAAAGGTATCACGAAATTCATGCAACAATTCCTGGTATTTCTGATCGTTTACTAACAGAACGTTTAAATGAGCTTGTAAATGCAGGCTTAGTTGAAAAAAAATTCATTGATGCTTCTATAAAAAAAGTAGAATATGAATTAACGCCCAATGGCTTAGCATTCAAAGAAGTTATTCTTTCTATTGTTAAATGGATAGAGTTATGTGACTTTGAAAAGACAACGAAGGAATCTTAATAAAAATGGCTGCCTCTTAAGTGAGGCAGCCATTTTAATTTGTGATTTTTGTAGGAAATTTACGCTATAACTAACGGTCAAAGCCGCGATATTTACCTGATTTGCTGATTTATCAACCATATCTTAAAAGTTATTTATGTTAGCGCCATCCCGGAACGTAATTCTGCAAAACTATTTAGTATTCGGTAATATCTTATTTAGCAATATCGCTACAATAGCAGCAGTTGCTACTGGAGAACCGAATAAGTATTGCAATGTTGTCGGTAAAGAATATAAAAAGTCTTTTGGAAGAAGTGTTAGTGCTAATGTCAAAATCATTGGAACAGCGATCACATACATTTCTTTTTCGCCAATGCTTTCATTTTTCATCACTTGTAAACCACTAATTGCAATAATGCCACAAACGATAACGAACACACCACCGATTACAGCAGATGGAATTGCAGAAATTAAAGCGGCCAATTTACCTGAAAAGCCGAACAATACAAACCATGCGCCCGCAGCAATAAAGACACGGCGGCTTGCAATACCTGTAATAGAAATAATACCTGCATTTGTTGAATAACCCGTTACTGGAGTTGAGCCTACTAGTGATGCAATGAAGCAGCCAATTCCTTCTCCGATAACCCCACGATTAATTTGTTTGTCTGTTAATGGTTGGTCGATTACATTACTTACAGCAAACCATGTACCCGTTGTTTCAGCCATTAACACAATATAAATAATAACCATTGTCACAATAGCAGAAATATTAAAAGTGAAACCGAAATCTGCAAAAGGAATTTGTGGTAAGCTAAACCATTTTGCTTGTGAAACAGCCGATAAATCTAATACACCCATAAATTTTGCTGCGATACTACCAACAATTAGAGCGATAATGACTGAAGTGATACGGAATACGCGCCCTTTTTTATGGAAGACAGTGCCCAACATAACGAAAATAATTAATACTGCAGCTGAAATTAGTGCAAGATAAATATTTTGGTTGATCGTAGCACCCGCACCGTCAAAAATATTACTACTTAAACCAACAGGCATTAATGAAAGACCAACGACAAAGATTATAGTACCTCCAACAACGGGAGGAATGAAAACTTTTACAATTTTATTGAAAATACCAGTGAAGCCTAAAATGATAACTAAAATAGCACCGATTAAGCTCGCACCTAACACTGAGCTCCAGCCAAGTTCGCCCCCACCACTTGCAGCATAAATACCGACAATGGCGCCTAGTGGAACATAAGATGGACCTTGTGCGATAGGGAGTTTCATACAGAAGTACGTTTGAACAATCGTTGCAATCCCTGCTGCAATAAAGGTCGATTGAATTAAGGCAGATGATTGTCCTGACTGTAAACCTATTAACATCGCAATTAGGAATGGTACTACATAGACATCCATAGCCATTACATGTTGTAAACCGAGTAAGGCTGATTGACCGAATGAAATTTTTTCATCTGGTAAAACGGTTAAGTGCGGAGTATTGATTTTCTCATTAACTAGCTTATTATTTTTCGTTTCCACTAAGATGCACACCTCGAAATTTTAAGTTATGAATATATAAATATTGGATTATTAAAACCTATCAGATATTAATACTTCTGTAGCAGATCAAATTATTTTCTTAAAATCGCCACTTTAATATGTATTTCGTAAAGCTTGTTAGTTAGAATGTTCCGGTGAAACGGCTTTTTCAATCATACCGTCGTCATTGATACAGAATAGCTACGCTGGAAAGCTTGGTGTTTTTGTATAGACTGACTAGAAAATTCAGTCCTTTGATAAAAAAACGTATATTTAGACTTGAACCCCACCTTAATGTTCGTGTTTTGCGGATTGTATGGATTATTATAGGGCATTTGAAATGAGGAGTCTACAAAAAAATAATATATTGATAAAGATGCATATAAAAACGAGAAAATAAATTAGTTTTTTGATAATAATTGGTATTGTGAAGTGAAAGGGGGGAGTGTGATTTAGTATTAATAAAGACTTTCAGAGAAATTAGAGATTGTGCGATTTTTTTATTGGAGCAATTATTTTTTTGAGGGAATACTAAAATAGGAATTAAAGAAAAGTTATAAAAAATATTAGCTTACACTTACCGTATTGGACGACCCCGTAAATGTTAGATGCCAAACTAACATTTACGGGGTGTTTTTTTGTCCGAAAGTCGGTGTGATTTAAATAAATAAAGTATTTAGAGTAAAATAGAACTTAGTAAAATACCAATGACAATGGCAGAGATTGTTGATACTAACCCAGGGAGCATAAAGCTATGGTTTAGAATATATTTTCCGATTCGAGTTGTTCCGGTACGGTCAAAGTTAATCGCGGCAACAACTGTTGGATAGTTTGGAATGAAGAAATATCCATTAACAGCAGGGAACATAGCAATTAATAATGCTGGACTAATACCAAGTGTTACACCAAGAGGCATAAGTGTTCGAACCGTTGCTGCTTGGCTGTATAGCAAAATAGATAGCACAAATAATGCAATAGCAAATAACCACGGGGCTGCTGTTACTAGTCCTGAAATAGAACTGTTAATAAGTTCGGCATTACCATTGAAGAATGTGTCACCCATCCACGCGATACCGAAAATAGCTACAACTGCTGAAGCTCCGGCTTTAAACACACTACCTGAAACAATTTCGTCAACATTTGCTTTACCGAAAATAATGATTAAAGCAGCAATTGTCAGCATAACGATTTCGATCGTAACTGGCATTGACATACGCGTAAATACACCTTCAACATCCCAACCAGGACGTAATTGTTCAAATGAACCTAGAATAACGATTAGTACTGCTGCAAGTAAGAATAATATAACGGAAAGTTTTGAAGCGGATGTTGGATTGAATGCTTTTTTATCTTGTTTAATTGGTGCTAAACCTTCTTCTAAGCGCTTCAAATAAATCGGATCATCTGGAAGCTCTTTTCCTTTTCTACTAACAACAAAAGCTCCAATCATACAGCCGATAAAAGTTGAAGGAATAGTAATCATTAAAATATCGAGTAAAGTAATTTGGAAATCAGCTAATAACGCTAATAAGGCAACAGTCGCTGCCGAAATAGGACTGGCGGTAATTGCTTGCTGCGAGGCAATTACTGCGATTGACATCGGTCTTTCCGGGCGAATACCAGATTCTCGGGATACTTCGGCAATTACTGGTAAAACGGAGTATGCAACGTGTCCAGTTCCTGCACAAAAAGTGAATACGTAAGTAACGATAGGTGCAATAAATGTAATCCATTTAGGATTTTTTCGTAATGCTTTCTCCGCTATATGAACAAGATATTCCATACCTCCAGCGGCTTGAAGAGCTCCAGCAGCCGTAATTACGGATAAAATCATAAGCATAACATCGATAGGTGCGGATGTTGGTTCTAGACCGAAAATAAATACAAAGATTGCTAATCCAACTCCGCCCATTACCCCAAGGCCAAGTCCGCCTAACCTAGCACCTATGAAGATACAGCTTAACAAAATCAAAAATTGTACCCAAAACATACTAATAATTTCCTCCAATCAAGAATGGTTATTTTCTCATGAATAGAACTTTTAGTTTTTCAAGAATGATTTTGTATGAATCTTTCGCAAATGAATTTTATATTACGTAAGATACGACATAAAACGACAAAAAGTAAGTATTTTTATTATAAATACGGAAAATTGTCAAATTTATAATATATTTTTCGTCAAAGTAATTTAACGAATAGTTATTTTGAAAAGCAGAAGGTGGCGAGTGCATCTGTCAGCTACGCCTTACGCCCGCGTTTGACTAGGGAGATTATTTTTCGCGTTCATTGTGAACGTAAAAGAGAGAAGAATGATTTAGGTTATGAAAAGGAGAAATTCATAAATTAGTCAAATTGAGTTGGGGAAGTTTAATATTTTTCAATTAGACAATAGCTCGCTGCTTTTTTCTAGTTTGGTTAAAAATACTTAAACCTATTCCTTCGGGGATATTTGTAGGAATAGGTGTTGCACTAGTATTGGAATAGACATTTTTAATTTTATGATTAGTAAATTTAACTAGATATTTTAGATTGTCATCTTAGCGATTTTAAGGCAAATACAAAAAAGGCGATTCATCTCACGTAATGTGGGATCAATCGCCTTTTGTTTATTTATGCATATAAAGCTAAACGAATCATTAGTTCTATTCCAGCTGGTATCGCTGCTTCATCAATATCAAATTTCGGATGATGGTGAGGATACTGGCTTTTTTCACTTTGCATCCCTACGTTAATAAAGGCACCTACTTTTTCTTTTAAGTAGTACGAATAATCTTCTGCGCCGAGAACAGGCTCAAATGGTAAAAAGACATCTTCACCAAACGTTTTTTCGATGATTTTTTGAGCAACTTCACACGCTTCTGGATGATTGTATAAAGGAGGTGTGCCTTCAATGAATTGATAATGGCCAGTTGCGCCAAAGCTTTCACAAATCGATTTCGTTAGTTGCTCCGTTTTTGTACGCATTAGCTCAGCACCTTCATATGTTAATGCACGTATGGTACCTTTTAAATGTGCTTTATCAGGAATGACGTTATATGAATTTCCAGCTTGTATCCCGCCAAATGAAATAACACCTGCATGTAACGGATTTAAATTTCTACTAACGATCGACTGGAATGCCTGAATCAGATGAGTGGCGATATAGATAGGGTCTACAGTTTCGTGCGGGCTACCCCCATGTCCGCCTTTTCCTTCAATGACAATTTCAAAGTCATCGCAGGATGCCATTGCAGGACCTGTCGCAAAACCAATTTTCCCAAGCGGCATATTGGACATATAGTGAATGCCGTAAATAACATCCACTCCGTTTAATATGCCTTCTTCAACAAGCTGCTTCGCCCCACTTGGTGATGCTTCTTCAGAGCTTTGGAAGATTAGCACGATATTATTTTTTACTAAATGCGGGTGAGAGCTCATCCATTTCGCAACTGCGAGTAATGTTGCTGTATGTCCGTCATGACCACAACCATGCATAATGCCAGGAACTGTTGAAATATAAGGTTTGTCTCCTTCTTCATACAATGGAAGGGCATCCATATCCGCTCGTAGTGCAATCGTCTTTTTGCCCTCTGTCCCTTTGAAATACGCAATAACATTAGGTGCAGAAAATTTTGGATCGACCGGGATGCCAAATTCGTCTAACTTCGCTTTTACATATGCAGCCGTTTCATACTCTTGCCCAGATAGTTCAGGGTACATATGAAAATGTCTGCGTTGCTCAATTGTCCAAGCAATTAAATCTGAATCTATAAGTTTTGTTTTGTCCATGTTGAAACCCCCGTTAGTTGTTTTCAATTACGCAAAAGAAAAACTAAAATCAGCAAGAGTTGGACCTCTTGCTGAAGTAGTTAAAACGGTCCGTATTGAATGACTTGTGCAATAATTAAGAAAAGAATTGCGATGACGATTTGAATAAATACTAAAGGTAAAACCCATTTTACCCATTTCGTATAAGGAACACCTGCAACAGCGAGTCCAGCAAGCAATGTGCCTGATGTAGGGAAAATAGCATTGGAAATACCGTCTCCGAGCTGGAATGCAAGTACTGCAGTTTGTCTTGTTACGCCTACAAGGTCAGCTAAAGGTGCCATGATTGGCATCGTAAGTGCTGCTTGTCCACTTCCTGATGGGACAAAGAAGTTGAGGAATAACTGTAAAAAGAACATACCGATAGCGTTAAAAATCGGTGAAAGCTGACTTAAAAGAGTTGAAGCGTAAAATAAAACAGAATCAATAATTTTCCCGTCTTGAATAACAACGAGAATGGCTTGTGCAAACCCAATAATTAAAGCCCCGCCAATAAGGTCTTTTGCACCGTCAATAAAGCTGTCTGCCATTTTGTTCGGACTTAGTTTACCAATAACGCCGATAATGATACCAAATAATAGGAACAAAGATGCTATTTCAGTTATATACCAACCAAACTTAATAACCCCGAATATTAAAACGACAAAGTTCAGTAAAAAGATAGCTAAAATCCATTTATGACGAGTTGTTAGTTTAACAGTAGTATCGACATTTGCTGAACTAGATGTTTGAACGTTTCCATTAAATCTTAGTTTAGGATTCGTTTTGACTTTTCTCGCGTATCGGTAAACAAAAATGACGCCAGCTAGGTACAATGCAACGAATAATACAAGTCGAAGGCCGATTCCTGAGAATGTAGGTAACTCGGCAATACTTTGGGCGACCCCAATATTAAATGGATTTAAAACAGCACTCATGAATCCGATATTTGCACCGACTGAAACAACGGCAAAACCTACAATAGCATCTAGCCCTAAAGCAATAGCAAGTGGAGTAATAATCGCAATGTATACGATGGTCTCTTCAGCCATCCCCATTAATGCGCCGCCTACTCCGAAAAATAGCATGAGTACAGGAATGAGTAGTAATTCTCGATTAGATAATTTTGATGTTAAAGTGAGAATCAACGCATCAAGTGCGCCTGTAGTTTTTAAAATACCAAAAGCCCCACCAATAATTAATATGAAAAAGATAATTCCAGCACCATTGGCCATTCCTGTATGAATACTAGTAAAGATATCAAAAAAACCGACTGGTGACTGATCTGTAAAATGAAAAGAATCTGGAACGACAACAGTACGACCGTCTTGTTCTACTCGGTCATATTCACCAGCTGGCATAATATATGTCAAAATAGCGGAAATAACAATGACAAAGAAAAGTAAGACAAAGGCATTAATATTGAGTGCTTTTTTTTCTTTGCTTTGAGGATGATTTTGCTGTGTATCTTCGATGTTTTTCTTCATCTCATAAGCTCCTTATAAATACTCGCGTGAATTTTTATTCATTTGATTGTAAGATATATTCATCTTTTGTGCAAGGTAATTTTATTATTTCATAAAAATAAAGTTATAGAGTTGGTGGGGGAAATCACTATTAATGCACGGTATATAACAGCTACGAAAGTCCTGGTTCGCCCGTGGGACATCGAATTTCGCTCATGGGAGACGCCATTTCGCCCGCGGCAAGCGGACTTTTGCCCATGGGACCCGTTATTTCGCCCGTGGGACCCCGACTCTAGCACGCGGCACATCATTTCACAACATGAAAAATCCGTCCCACCTCGCCTCTAATTTATACTACCGATACAAAAATCCAAACGTAATGTTCATAAATTTAATCTCCTAGACTATATATTTTAAAAATTCAAAATAATAAAATTGTTATAAAACAACAAAAAATGGCTTGAGGTGACTCTTATTGAATAAACAAGCGTTAGAAAAAATCATCCGAATTATTGGGAAGCAGCATGTTAAAAACTCGGTGGCACAGTTATTAGCCTATTCATATGATGCGACAGCTAATTTTCAGAGATTGCCAGAGCTCGTCATTTCTCCTGCCAATGCGGAGGAAATTTCTGAAGTAGTAAAAATTTGTAATGAATATATGATTCCGATTGTACCACGTGGTTCAGGAACGAATTTGGCAGCTGGGACCGTTCCACATGATGGAGGCATCGTTTTCCTCTTTAATCGAATGGATCAAATAATAGATTTTGATAAGGAGAATTTAACGATTACTGTACAGCCGGGTTTAATATCAGCAAAGCTCTGTGAATTTGTAGAGGGGAATGGTTTATTTTACCCACCAGATCCGAGCTCAATGAAGATATCGACTATTGGAGGCAATGTAAGTGAAAATTCAGGGGGCTTGCGCGGTCTAAAATACGGTGTGACGAAAGACTATGTAAAAGGCTTGCAAGTTGTCCTTCCGAACGGTGAAATCTTGCAAACCGGTGGGAAGCTGGCAAAGGATGTTGCGGGTTACGATTTAACTTCCTTATTAGTTGGATCTGAAGGGACGCTAGGAATTATTACGGAAATTACGCTGAAGCTCATTCCTTTACCACAACATAAAATGACTAGTATTGCGTATTTCAATTCACTAGAGGATGCTGCTAAAACTGTTTCAGCTATTATCGCGAGTAAGATTATTCCTGTCACACTAGAGTTTCTCGACAAAAAAACAATTGCTGCTATCGAACAGTTTATGCAAATAGGCTTGTCCACTGAAGTCGAGGCAATGTTGCTATTAGAGCAAGACGGTGACCCACATCAAGTAGAACGTGATGTGAAAGAAATGGTTAGAATTGCAAATGATAATGGTGCTATCTTTACACAAATTGCCAAGGATGAGCAGGAGGTAGAGCAACTTAAGACGGCTAGACGAGTAGCTTTATCCGCCTTATCTAAACTTCGCCCAACTGTAATTTTAGAGGATGCCACAGTTCCAAGGTCAGAACTAGCGGAAATGGTAAGGAGAATTAATGCCATAGCTGAAAAGCATAATGTCGATATTGCTACATTTGGCCATGCGGGTGATGGCAATTTACACCCAACTTGTTTAACGGACATTCGCAATCAAGATGAAATGCAACGTGTTGAGGAAGCATTTGAGGAAATATTTGAAGCGGCTCTTTCACTAGGTGGCACAATAACTGGAGAACATGGTGTAGGGGAAATGAAGTCCCCTTATTTAGAATGGAAGATTGGTCCGGTTGGAATGGCTGTAATGAAATCTATTAAACAGGCATTCGATCCAAACAACATTATGAATCCGGGAAAAGTATTTGCTAAAGAAACTAAAAAAAGAGTGGTGGTCCATGTTGGAAACTAGCTTACAACAAAAGATGCAGCAGTCATTTGAAACAAATGTAGATGAAAATTTATTGCTCGATTGTATGCGCTGTGGTTTCTGTCTGCCAAGCTGCCCAACTTATATTCATCTAGATAGTGATGAATCCCATTCTCCTAGAGGGCGCATCGCATTAATGAAAGCTGTTCGTGATGGTGTTATCGACTGGGATCACTCGGTAGAAAATGCCTTTGATGTTTGCTTAGGGTGCCGTGCATGTGAGCCAGCTTGTCCTGCTGGCGTACAATATGGTGCGTTAATTGAGCAAACACGTGAAGCTGTCCAAATGGCTAAATCGAATTCGCTTCTTGAAAAAACGACGAGAAATATTGTGTTTAACCATTTATTCGCCAACCAAAAAAACATGAATAGAACGGTTAGCTTAGTTAAAATATATCAAAAAACGGGCTTACAAAACGCACTAAGAAAAATAGGCTTCATCAACTTATTCCCTTCCCATTTACAATCAATGGAGGCTTCTTTACCGCCTTTAGCAAATAAGGTAGAGCCATTAAAACAAGTACAAACATCTTTGTTAAAAGTAGCATTTTTTGTTGGCTGCTTAATGGATACGCTCTATAAAGAAACAAATGACAAAACGATTGCTTTACTACAAATGCTCGGGGTACAAGTAGAAATACCTGACAATCAAGGGTGTTGTGGTGCTCTGCATGGTCATAGTGGTGAGCTGCAACGAGGAATGCAAAATATTGTGAGAAATGTCGGAGCTTTTGATTCGGATGAATATGATTACATCGTTAATAATGCGGGTGGCTGCGGGGCTTTTTTAAAAGAGTATGAAAAACACTTGAAAAGTGATGATCGGTACCGTGATAAGGCAAGGCGCTTTTCAGAAAAAACAATCGATATTGCTAGCTTACTTGTGAGAGCGGGGCTGCTAGACTTTTTACTATCCATACCTACAAGTGAAGAAAGGATAATTGTAACGTACCAAGATTCTTGTCATTTACGAAACGTTAATAAAGTAATCGCAGAGCCAAGAGCCATTTTGCAAGCGTTGCCAGGAGTGGAATATCAAGAACTAGCCGATGCAAGTACGTGCTGCGGCTCCGCGGGCATATACAACTTAGTGCAGCCCAAAGTAGCAGGCGGAATTTTAACAACTAAAATGCAAACGATTAAGCAAATGAACCCAACTGTTATCGTTACAGCGAACCCTGGTTGTTTGTTACAAATACAAGCAGGAATCCACCGAGAAAAACTTCAGTCAGAGATGCGCGCTACACATATTGTCGATTTTCTTTATGAATGTATCACAAAGAATGGTAGAATAGTTGAGTAGTGTGAATTTTCAGATATAAATGGTGTTTTGGGGGTGGGGCGGATGTTCGATTTGCAAATGATTGGTACTAAAATTGTGGAAGAGCTAGGTGTTTTAATCGATCAACATGTCGTTGTTATTGATCACAATGGCTTTATTATTGCGAGTACTGACACGACCCGGATGAATCAGTTTCATGAAGGCTCACTCATTGCGATGAAAGAAAAAGAAGCTATGCATATGACAAAAGAGCTGACATCGAAATTAAGAGGAGTGCGTGAAGGAATGGTTATGCCACTTGTTATTGAAGATACGCCAATAGGAGTCATTGGTGTGACAGGGCAACCTTCAGAAATCGAAAAATACGGGAAGCTTGTACAAAAAATTACACAATTATTTGTGGAGGATTTTTTAATGCGGCAGGAAAAAGAACGTGAAACGAGGATGTTTGAGTTCTTTTTACTAGATTTGCTAAACGGTCGGGTTGATAAAACACTCCTTGAACAAAGAGCAGAAATGCTTAATATTGACACCGAACTATATGACCGAGTCATCATTATCCAATTGGAAAGGCGATTCGACATTAAGGAAATTGATTATTTGAAAAATATCCAAATTATTCATCCGCAATTACATATATTTCAGTGGAGTTTCGACAAACTTGTCTTGCTCGTACCGAAAGTAACGCGTGCACATTTAGAGGAAACACTTATTTCGTTTAATAGAAAACTAGAAAAATTATTTAAAGATGATATTTTTATTGGAGTCGGGAATACTCAAAGTTTTTATCAACTTAAAGATTCATTTAAACAAGCGACTATTGCTCTTTCCGCTGTAACAAAAAATAAGACAATTGTGTTCGAGGAAGACTTAAAGCTGGAACTGTTACTAGCGGATTTAGAGGAACAAAAAGTGCGTAATTTTTTATCACGAACAATAGGGCCAATATTACGCGAGGATGAATTAATATTAAATTTAGAGATGTGGCTCAAATGCAATGAATCATTACAAGATATTGCGGATGCGCTTCACATCCATAAAAATACGCTGAAATACAGGCTTAAGAAAATTGAAAAGCTACTAAACTTCGATATTAATAATAATGAACATAAAGTAGAACTAATGATTGCGATTTCTTTATACAGAAAATATTACTAATGCTCAGAGAGGGCCCGAAAAACTAAATAGTCGTCATTTTTTTAGTAAAATCTAATTACAAGCATGCTGATTTACCTTTTATTGTTAAAGGGCATATTGGAATGAATTGATTTCCGCTACGGCTGAGGCTAACACGCTGTTGGTCACGAATACGTTGCCGCTGTCGCTTTGCTTTCGCGCAGATAAATTGTCACTTGATGTGATGTTTTTAGTATTCGTTCCAATAATATTTATATAATCAACAAAACTTTAATCACTACCGAAAGTACGATTTCTCCTTTGTTAGAGACTCTATAACAATAGGTTCAGAAGGAAAATACTTTAACAATCGCGCCTTGCATGAAGCGCAAAAACGAGTCGTATAAGACAGTACAACTGGCTTGTGCGTCTCGTGCGCTAGCGCGATTGTTTTGACAAATAAATCAACAGAATGTTAGATCATTGTTTAGTTAGAAAGCGAATTTCATCATAAAATTTCAGGTAAATACAATTTTTCATTGCCCTCCGCTCAGTTTGGGCGTTTTTTTATTTACGAAGGACAAAAAATGACAGCATAACAGTTTATTTTTATTCTTAGAGTACATATATTTAGAGTTTTCAGAATTATAGAATTATTATTGAGCCGAAAGTTTCCGGTTCAATAATTTTGCTAGGGAGATGCTATATGAAAAATTTACTAAAAGGGAGATATATTCTCTTAGTAATGCTATTAATTTTATCGACGGCGTTAGCAGCCTGCGGAGGAGAAGAAGGCGCAAGTACTGAAGGAAAAGCACACAAATTAAAAATGTCAGTAACCGTATCGGATTCATCCACTTGGTATATAGCTGCGAAAAAATTGGCAGAAGATGTGTCAAAGGAAACAGATGGTCGAATTACGATTGATGTCTTTTCAAATGAGCAATTATCAGGAGGAGATTCTGGTAAAGCCGTTGAAGGATTGGCTAAAGGATCAATCGATTTAACATTTAACTCAACAATCATTTATTCCATTTTAGATGCTCGTTTTGGCGTAGCAAGTGCACCATTCTTATTTAATAACCACGAGGAAGTAGATAAAGTATTTAACGGTGAAGGTGGAGAAAAGATAAAAGAAATTTTAGCTGAAAAAGGTGTTCAAGCTTTAGGTTATGGCGAAAATGGCTTCCGTCAATTAACGAATAGTGTTCGAGAAGTTAAGTCACCGGAAGATTTAAAGGGGCTAAAAATTCGTATTCCAGGTATTACAATGTACACAGATTTATACCGTGCTTTAGGAACAGACCCAGCAACGATGACATTCTCTGAAGTATTTACAGCACTACAACAAGGAACAATTGATGGACAAGAAAACCCTATTGACGTTATTTCTTCTTCTAAATTAAACGAAGTACAAAAGTATTTAACACTTTGGAATTATTCATATGATCCACTAGTACTAGGGATGAATAAGAAACTTTATGATTCTATGAGTGAAGCAGATCGTGAAATGTTTGACCGACTTGGCAAAGAAGCCGCTGCGTATCAGGTGAAGATTGCACGTGAAAAAGAAGCAACACAATTAGAAGACCTGAAGTCAAAAGGGATGACTGCCTATACGCCAACTGAAGCTGAAATCGCAGCATTCAAACAAGCTTCTCAATCGATATACGATAAGTATACAGACGTTTGGGGAGAAGATTTATTAAAAGCATTTACACCATAAGAGGAGGGATTTTATGAAAGTATTAGATTACTTTGAAGAGATATTACTATGCATTACATTTGTTGCTATTACGCTCATTACGTTTGCTAACGTAGTCTCTCGTAATTTAGTAAACTTATCCCTCTCTTTTACGGAAGAAATAACAGTCAATTTATTAGTGTTACTAACATTTGTAGGAACGGCTTTAGGTGTGCGTAGATATGCACACCTAGGCTTTACATTGCTGTATGACAAGGGAAATAAAACAACAAAAAAAATTATCGTCCTTGTTTCTTCCCTAGCGAGTGGATTATTATTTGCGATACTTCTTTATTACGGAACGGATATGGTTCTATTCCAAATGAAAGTTCAACAAACAACTCCTGCATTAGGGATGCCACAATGGCTACTATCATTAGCTCTGCCACTTGGTGCTCTACTTTGCTTAATACGCACAGTGCAAGTGACGTTTGAAGAATTGAAGGAAGTAGAAAGGCAAGCAGAGGAGCCTAAAGGAGATGAGTTAACATGACAGCATTATTACTTTTTGGCTCTTTTATTCTATTAGTATTTTTACGTGTACCGATTGCTGCATCTTTAGCCGTAGCTTCGATTATCGTTATGTTTATCTCAAATGGGTTAGCGGGCTTTGAGGCAGTAACAGATATTATGTATACAAGTGTCGCAAAGTTTACGTTACTGGCAATTCCATTTTTCATATTAGCTGGGGTCATAATGGATCATATTGGTATATCGAAGCGACTAATCGATTTTGCACAAACATTAGTTGGTCACCGAAAAGGCGGAATTGTCCTTGTAACCGTCTTAGTTGCTATTTTCTTTGCTGCGATTTCTGGTTCAGGTCCTGCAACAGTTGCTGCTATAGGAGGTATTTTAATTCCAGCGATGGTGTCCAATGGCTATCGTAAAGAAACTGCAGGTGGCTTAGTGGCGAGTGCAGGTGCCATTGGAATTATTATTCCGCCTTCAATTGCTTTTATCATCTTTGCGGTTGTCGCAGGTGATCAAATTCCAATTACGATTAACCGTTTATTTATGGCTGGGGTTATTCCAGGGATATTAGTAGGGATAGGATTATTCATAGCCGGTATGTATGTACGAAATCGTGATGTGAAGCGTGGCTTATTTAACAATGAAATAGAAGCAAGTATGCGCAAAAGTACTAATAAAGAGCGCTGGGATGCTTTTTTTAAAGCGGTTCCAGGGTTGATGATTCCCGTTATTATTTTAGGTGGGATATATGGTGGTTACTTTACACCAACTGAATCAGCTGTAGTAGCTGTTGTGTATGGGCTTCTCGTTGGTTTATTTATTCACCGTAAAGGCTATTTAAAAATGATGTACCGTATTTTTATTGAATCAGCACTGCAAACAGCGGTCGTAATGATTATCGTAAGTGCGGCTTCAGTCTTTGCTTACATCGTGACAACTGAACAAATTGCTTTATCTATATCGAATGCAGTATTAGGCATTACGGATAATAAGATTATGATTTTACTATTAGTAAATATCATTTTACTCATTGCAGGTGCGTTTATTGATGCTATTTCGGCCTTTTATATTTTTGTACCGATTTTGCTCCCGATTATGTTGTCGTTAAACGTAGATCCTACTGTATTTGGCGTATTTATGACAATTAACTTAGCAATCGGCTTATTCACACCACCTGTAGGGCTTAATTTATATGTTGCTGCGGGCTTATCGAAATCAAATATTATTGAAATTTCAAAAGGGGTAGTACCGTTTATTATTGCCTCTATTATCGTGTTATTACTTGTGACATATGTTCCTGTTCTATCAACGTTTTTACCAGATTTACTTGGCGTTAAGTAATGAGTGATGGAGGAAATCTATATGATGTTAAAAGATGATGTAGCAATTATTACTGGTGCTGCAAGTGGGATCGGACAGGCAGTAGCAATTCAATTGTCAAAGCAAGGCGCACATGTTGTACTTGTTGATTTAAACTCATGTGAAAAAACGATTGAAAAATTGTCTCACACAAGTTTTTTAGAATGTTTAGGAGATATTCGAGACGAAGATTTTGTGAAAGCAACTGTCAATCGGACAATTGAAAAGTTTGGTGAGGTTCATATATTAGTAAACAATGCAGGGACGTGCAGCCGGAAAAATATCGAGACGATGACAGCTGAAGAGTGGTCGCGTGATTTGGACACGAACTTAAAAGCGGCGTTTTTATTTACGCAAGCCTGTGTATACCCACATATGAAAGATGCCAATTATGGACGCATTATTAATATTAGCTCGGTGTCAGGGCTAAATGGAGGCGTCACTTCTGGAGAAGATGGTACAGGTCGATCAGGTCCAGCATACGCTGCCTCAAAAGGTGGGGTCATTGCTTTAACAAAATGGGTAGCAAAAGAGCTAGGGCCATTTAGCATTACGTGTAATTCAGTTGCTCCTGGTGCAACTTTAACCGGCATTACGTCTGGTGTTCCGTACAGTTTAGATCAACAGGTTATTAAGCGCATCGGTGTTCCAGATGATATTGCGGGAGCTGTCCTATATTTCGCCTCGAGAGAAGCAAGTTATACGACTGCTCAAGTATTGAAAGTAGACGGAGGGATTAGCATTGGATAATCCAAGGTGGCAAGCTGTATACGACCGTTCTACAGAGAGAATTATTGGTAGATTAAAAAAAGGTACTGATTTATTTACGGGTATTAAAGAAATTTGCCGACAATTTGGTGTGACAGCGGGCCAGTTTCAATGCATGGGTTCATTAACATATGCTACTTTTCATCAAGTTGCAAAAGGCGAAGTGGAAGGAACGATTGTTTATTCACCAAAAGTACGTACTAGCACGGAAGTTGAGCTCATATCAGGTCTTGGGTTTATTGGTGTTGACGCAGTAACGAATGACCTAGAAATTCATTTTCATGGCTCATTCGTAGACTGTTTTAAAAAAATAGATGGCGGCCATTTTGTTGAAGGTGAAAATGTCACGGCTATTACGATTGAGTTCATGATTCATGTTATGAAAAATACTGTCGTGAAAAGAAGGATAGATGAAGAATTTAATGTACCATTCTTTCAATTTGAAGAACGGGAGGGAGCTAATTGAGTACAATTGGACAATTAGCAACAAAATCAGCTCGTGCATATCCAAATAAATTAGCGGTTAAATTTCATGAGCGCTCAATCACTTATACGCAATTACTAGAAAGAGCACACGCATTAACGGCTTTTTTCCAAAGTAGAAATTTAGTAAAGGGTGACCGCATTGGCGTGTTAATGTCGAATCGTCTAGAGCATATCGAACTGGATGTAGCAGTCTCTCTTTATGGCTTAATAAAAGTACCATTAAATTATCGTCTACATCCAAGAGAGCTTGAATACCAAATTGAAGATTCAGATATGCGCTTCCTTATAGGTGAACAATTATTAATTTCCTTACTACAAGCCGATTTACCGGTTTTATATAGTGGAGAGGCATATGAGGAAGTTCTCGAGCAATTTACAGGAAAAGCTCACATTAATGAAGTAGATGAAAACGACACGATGGCCATTATGTATACGTCAGGTACTACAGGCAATCCAAAAGGGGTCATGCTGTCACATCGAAATATGGTTAGTGGGGCATTATCGTTAGCTATTGCCTGCGAGGTTGATTTTAATGACATTATAGGTCATGTAGCTCCTTTAACACATGGTGCAAATTTTTTAAGTCATGTTGCATGGCTCTATGGTTTAACGCAAGTTGTATACGATAAGTTTGAACCAGAACAATTTATCAATTTGCTTGAAAAAGATCGTATTTCTATTATTTTCTTAGTACCGACAATGGTGAACTTAATGATTCAGCATGAACATTTTGATCCTGAAAAATTAGCAACGATTAAATCGATTAATATGGCAGGCTCACCTATTGCTGCTGCAAAATTGCAGGAAGCGTTACATAAGGTCGGGACGAAATTTGTTGAAACATATGGTCAAGTCGAAGGGCCAATGTGTATTTCCATCATGCCGCGACAAGACCTTGCAACTCGATTAGATTCTTGCGGGCGAATTGGTCCATTTGTCGATGTCAAAATTGTAGATGATGCAGGAAATGAATGTCCAGTAGGGGAAATCGGAGAAATTACGGCAAAAGGTCCGCTCGTCATGCAAGGCTATTGGAATAATGAACAAGCGACAAAGGAAACTATTCGTAACGGTTGGCTCCATACGGGCGATTTAGGCCGGCTAGATGAAAACGGTTATTTATTTATTGTAGACCGTAAAAAAGAAGTCATCATTTCCGGTGGTGTTAATATTTATCCACGTGAGATTGAAGAAGTATTAAATAAACATGACTATGTAAAAGAAACTTGTGTCATCGGCATCCCAGATGAGAAATGGGGCGAGTCCGTCATTGCTTATGTCGTACCAAATGGGCGCGGAGAAGTCATGCAAGAAGCTTTACTGCAGTTATGTCAAAATCATTTAGCTAGTTTTAAAAAGCCGAAAGAAATTTATATCGTCGAACAATTACCGAAAAGTTCGTACGGCAAAATTTTGAAGCGTGAATTAGTAAAACTGCATGCGGAGGTAACAAAATGAGTGTTTATATTCATAGTGTTGGCATGACGAAATTCGGTAATAGTGAAAATAATTCCTTAAAAGATTTAATGCTAGCAGCTTGTCGAGAAGCACTTGATCAAGCAAATGGATTAAAAATTGATGCCGTTTATGTCGGGAATTTTATGGGTGGAAGCTTAGCGAATCAAGAAATTTTAGGTGCAATAGTCGCAAATGATCTTGGACTCGGATATATTCCGACAGCAAAACTAGAAGGTGCTTGTGCATCAGGCGGGATTGCGTTTCGCCAAGGCGTATTAGGGATACTTAGTGGGGAATATGAAAATGTTTTAGTCGTAGGCGCAGAAAAAATGAAGCATGCATCAACTGCCGAAGTGACACAAGTCATTAATTCTGCAATGGATCAAACGACGAATGAAAAATATGCAGGACTTACTTTCCCAGGCTTTTTCGGTGTGACTGCCAACCGCTATTTTTATGAGACAGGTGCAAGCAAAGCTCATCTAGCAATGATTGCCCTAAAAAATCGTGAAAACGCACTGAATAACCCCCTTGCACAATTTCAAAAACCAACGACAATCGAAGAAATATTAAATGCGCGGATTATTACAGACCCACTCGGATTATTTGACTGTTCACCGATTACAGATGGTGCAGCGGCTGTTGTTTTATCTAGTAAACCATCTGATATAAAAATATTAGCTTCTGCCCAAGCATCTGGACCAACGATGATGCAGGATGCGACTGATCTGCTATCGCTATCAGCTATTCGTCTATCAGGAAGGCAAGCCTATGAAAAAGCAGGTATTGGCCCGCAAGATATTGATGTTGTTGAAATTCATGATTGTTTTTCTATGACAGAAATGATCGCTATTGAAGAGCTAGGTTTTTTCCCGAAGCTGGAAGGCTGGCTAGCGATTGAGCAAGGTAAGACACGTGTGAATGGGGAAAAGCCTGTGAACACAAGTGGTGGATTATTGTCACGGGGTCATCCGATTGGGGCGACAGGTATTGCTCAAATCTATCAATTAGTACACCAATTACGTGGAAATGCGCCAAACCAGTTAGAAAAACTGCCACGTTTAGCACTTGCACAAAATCTAGGTGGTACAGGAGCATATTCCGTTGTCCATATATTAGAAAGGGTGTAATGAATGAAAGTTTATGAATGCTGTGGCGTCGAATCTGTAACGAAAAAAGTGTATTGTAGCAACTGTAGCAAAGAGATAACGAATGAAAGAGAAGTGCCTGACGAAGGAACGGTTTATAGTTTTACCGTTATTCATATTGCACCACCGGAATATGCTCATTTAGCTCCGTATACAGTCGCTTTAGTCCAGCTAAACAACTCCAGTGCAAAGTTAACTGTCCGCATGGATGAAGCTGTTCAAATTGGGGATGCAGTAAAGCTCGACGAAATCGTTGACGGTACGTATATTTATAAAAAAGTTTCATAATAGGAGATGGCTCTATAAGTATGTTGCTTATGGGGTCTTTTTATTAAAACTGAGAGAGGCGATTACTTGGGCAATGCAAAAGTATATTCCATATTAATTTTAGTCATGTTTGTTTGGGGAATGAATGTTACGTGGTTAAAAGTAATCGTGTCAAATGGAGAACCGCTAACGATGCAAACAATGCGTGTATTTTTAGCAGGCATTACAGTGTTCATCATTTTAAAGCTCATGAAGCAAAAATTATATGTACAAGGAATGCCGTGGAAATACATATTAATCGGCTGTTTTTTCGGTGTCATTTGTCATCATGGATTTCTAGCGTACGGGATTGAAAGAACAACCGCTATGAAAACGGCAATTATTAGCGGATTAAGTCCGTTAATTACAGCATTTATTGCAGTCGTTTTTAAAGATACGATTATGACAAAAACTAAAGCTATTGGGTTTGCACTTGGCGGAGTAGGTGTCCTTATAGCAGTAGTTGATGATTTCACAGCGCTTTTCAAACTCCAATTAGGCGACTTTTTTGTGTTCATGTCGTTCTTTTTACAGGCTTTTAGCTTTATTGCGATTCGCCGCGCAACGAGAGTGATCCAACCAATGTTAATGACTGGGTGGATGCTAGTATTAGGATCATCTGTTTTATTAGTATTTACAACGATTATATATCCGACAAGTTTTGGAAGCTTTTTAACATTAAGCCCATTTGTCTGGACTATTTTCTTATTGTCCGCAATTTTAGCGACAGCAATCGGTCATACATTGTATAACTTATGTATTAAGCATATTGGTGCAGCTGAATCCGCAATCTTTACTAACTTTAATACGATGTTTGCCTTATTTGGCGCAGCATTATTTTTAAATGAAATTATTACGTGGCAACAATTAATCGGATGCTTCTTTATTATTGCAGGCGTTGTTATTGGAACGGGCAATGTAGATAGAGGTGTTTTTAAACGGATGATATCGTGGCGATTTAAAGGCAAAAAGAATGAACCTACCAATTTAAATGCGCAAGAGGATATTGTAATAAAAGAGTTATCAAAGGAAGCAGGATCTCCATAAAGAATGAATTGCGTATAGAGAGGCTTGTGGGAATTCCACGCAATATATAGTATTCCCACTTTTCGTTTGTAATAAGGAATTAAATTGCCCGCTTCGTGCATTGCGAGGTGGATCAGTTATACATCACTTAGTAATAGTTTGATCTCTGCTTCTAAAGAGGTGCCGCTATCTCTTTTCGTTATTCCAACGGTATATATTATTAATTGATTTTCCCTTATAAAATCTATAAAGAAATTGCTTCCCTAAACAGGTTTTAGCTGTTTGAGGAAGTAGTTTCTTTTTTTATTTTCAAGAAAATGTATATTTTTTGTAATTGAGGGGTAACACTGGCAAAAAACAACAGATTATTACAAAGGAGGAGTATTATGTTGAAAATTAGGGCGTTTTTTGTTATTGCCTTTATTGTTTTTTCAACGAATTCGGTATCCTATGCAACTACAATTTTTCCTGTCTCCATAAATGATGTATATTCTACTGTTAACGATATGGATGGAAAAATGGACATACATGCGTGGGATGCTTTAGATTCGACAGTCGTTTTAAATGAACAAATTGAAGAAAAGTTTTACACCGTGAGTGAGGGGGATAATTTGTTTCGCATTGCACTAGAGCACAATGTTTCACTTGAATCACTGATGAGCATGAATAATTTGACGAGCCATTTGATCTACCCCGGAGATGAATTAAAGGTAGATGGTGAAGAATCAATAGGAACTACTATTCAAGAAATTGAGTCAGATAAGCAGCAGAAAATAGTCGCATCTACTATTTATAGTCCACCTGCTATAGTTGAATCGACCGAGGAAATTGAGCCAGCCCCATCTGATGAAGAATCTATAGAAATGGTCGTGACAGCAACAGCATATACAGCTTATTGTACAGGATGTTCCGGAACGACCGCTTACGGCATTGATTTGCGAGCCAATCCAAACCAGAAAGTGATCGCAGTTGATCCAAGGGTTATTCCACTCGGCACAAGAGTTTGGGTAGAAGGATATGGAGAAGCGATTGCTGGTGATACAGGTGGAGCTATTAAAGGAAATAAAATCGATGTATTTATTCCATCTCATGATAATGCGATGGCATGGGGAGTAAAAACAGTAAAGATAAAAGTATTAAATTAAAATGAAGCATGTGCATCCATAAATTGCACATACACTTTTTGTTAATATTTATGGAAAGCATTTTGTTCTATAATCGATCATCACCCTGTCGGAAAAAACAGGGTGATTTTTTTGTTATGGAAAACTCTTACGCAAGTGGTCAGAAAGCGAACGCAACGGGAGTCTATCCGCACGCAAGGGACCGAAAAGCGCACAGTCAACGGGAAAGCGAACGCAACGGGAGTCTATCCGCACGCAAGGGATCCGAAAGCGCACGCAATGGCGAGCAAACCGCACGCAAGGGACCGAAAAGCGCACAGTCAACGAGAAAGCGAACGCAACCCAAGTCTATCCGCACGCCCGCAAGTAAACCCACAATCCGAGTTAGTAAATACTCTCTACGGCAGAGAACTACAGCAATTATTTAACCTGTCTCGCAATCTAAGCTATACTAGTAGTTATGATTAATTTATTGGAGCTGAAAAAGATGTTAAACAAGGTGACGGAATTACTAATATTGAAACGGTCTAATCGTACATTATTAAATGTAAAACAGAACATAATGGAATTTGAGGGAACGCTATGTTAAAACAGCAAGTTTCTTCATATTTATATACTTATGCGTGGCAAAATGACGAAGAAGAGCTTTGTAAATTAGAGATGAGGGCATTGTTTAGTTTTGATGTGGCATCGAATATACTACAATCCCCGCGTAAAATTGAGCCTAGTAGAAGTCCGTTTATACGGAGTCGCCTAGATGTGCTGTATGAAGCAAATGAAATTTCCGAAATTGCTCACTTTGCCAGAAGCCTAGATTTAGATGGAGCGACATTTAAAGTGTTTTGCTTAAATAAATTTGCTATAGGGGATATTGAAAAAATTCAACAACATGCACGCCAGCAAGTAGAGCGGGAAATTGGATTAAATATTCAGGCAGAACCAGATTTATATAATCCTGAAATTGCATTTGGCATTGTGTGGCACAAAGAACGCTGGTATTTTGGGTATTATGTAGAGGGCGAGGCAGTTTGGCTAAAGCATCAGCAAAAGCCAGAAATGTATTCGACAGCTCTAAGTACACGAGTAGCACGAGCAATAGCCAATATTGCAATTCCGGATCCAGCGAGTGTAAAGGCAATCGATCCATGTTGCGGAATTGGTACTGTGTTAGTAGAGGCGCTGTCTATGAATATGAATATTGTCGGCCGAGATATTAACCCGCTAGTAGTAAAAGGGGCACGTACAAATATAGCTCACTTTGGCTTGCACGGGGATGTTCAAAAAGGTGATATTACACAAAATACGGACAGCTATGATGTAGCGATTATTGATATGCCCTACAATCTATTTACACATATTTCTACGGATTCGCAGTTTGCTATTATTAAAGCTGCACGTAGAATTGCCACAAAGGTCGTGCTAGTAACGATTGAAACAATGGATGATTTTGTGAATGAAGTGGGCTTTACTATAATTGATCGCTGTGTCGTAAAGAAGGGAACTTTTGAAAGGCAAGTTTTAGTATGTGAGTAGAGCATATGTGAGGTTGCAGAAAGGATTTTTGTTATTGTGTTTACGTGTGAAGTATAGTTTATTTATCTAATTTAGTAAGTTATCTATCTCGAGGCTTTTCAGACGTATAAAATTGGTTTTGATCGAACGATTCGCATGAGATTTACTAAGAAAAGCCTCTTCAAGCTCACTTTCTACAACAAGAAACTCGTAGCGTTTGTGCGCTTAGCGTGATTGCCTAGTACACGAAACGACTAGGATTTATTAAAATAGTATTCTATTAGAAAAACCCTCGATTTTTGTACATCGAGGGTTTTTACAATTCGGGAAATTATTACAGAATACTAAGTGTTACTCTATGACAATATGCTTTTTACAATACGAATAATTCGCTGTACTTCCTTATCTTTTAAAGATGGATAAATTGGCAAGGAAACCGTGTTTTGTGTCCAAGAATAGGCATTTGGATAGTGCTCTTTTGGTCCGAGTAGTTCAATTTCTTGAAGTGGTACGACAGCAGAAATATTATTCTGACTTAATGCAGTGAGTATTTCAAATTGTTTTGTTGTTTGCAAAATAGCTCGAAAACGAACAGGCGACATGTCAGAAGTAGCATCTAGTAGTGGGAAATTTGCTTCTTTGTATTGTTGAAAAATATCGGATCTTCTATTTTGGAATTTTGGGAATTGCTTTAGTTGAGCGCGACCAATAGCAGCTTGTAAGTCAGTCATTTGAAAATTAAAGCGCAATAGATCGTCAAATCTTCGGTCATATAAACGATAGTCCTTTAACTTTTCGATAATTGTAGGATTTTTAGAAACAATCATGCCGCCTTGTCCGCCAGATGTGATTAGCTTCGTCGCATAAAATGAATAGATCCCAATGTCTCCTTGTAATCCAACTGGAACTTGATTGACTGTAGCCCCTAATGATTGTGCGCAGTCTTCAATAATACTAATTTTCCGGTTAAGTGTTGAAAAATCCTGTGGTAGTCCATACATATGTGGAATAATCGCAATATGTGCTGTGCTGTCAATTGCATGAATATTCATGTTCGGTGAATGAATGTGACTATCCGTTAACAATAAATTGCCCCCAGCTAAAGCAGTTGCATTTCGTAAAGCAGTGCATGAATAGACCGGTGAAGCGATATTTTTGTCTTGTGCATCGAGTGCAATGAGAGCTAAATACAATGCTGCAGTTCCACTTGAGACGGCTATAGCTGAACCTTGAGGCAAGCCTAAAAAATCACAAAAGTCATTTTCAAAATGCTCAACTTCTTTACCTTGTGCAAGCCAACTAGACTGAAGTACTTGAATAGCCGCCTTTTTTTCTTCACGTCCTAGAGTGGGGCGATTATGCGGTATATAATTGAAGCCGAGCAAATTATTAATTATCTTGCTATAAATGCAAAATCACCTCCTCTATTTTAGACGTTATAAAACATGGGAGCGTAAAATATAGTACTTCTCTGCATAGGGTAATCCGATTTCGAGGCCTCGCATTTCCGCCCATTTTAAAACGCTTTCTGGAGATATAAGATGGTTAGGTGGGCGCCGCTGAGATTTATGCTGTAAAAATGCTTCCACTTTCTTATGAACTGTATTTGATAAATCTAAATATAGTTCGCCAGTGTTCCAAAACTTTTGATAATACCAGGAAATGAGTGGATATTCATACATTGCAATGAGTTTTATACTTTGAGTTGGCCGTGGTCTAAGTGCGGCAAAACAAGCTTCAAATAGTACGACATGATCTTGGTGATAGCTAGGAAGTGGAATAAACACCATTGTAGGCGAATAATTATTTACAATATTATCGAGTTTCGAAATAATCTCGTTTTTAGGAATAGTATCGAGAAGAGAGTCTTTATCATTGTACATAACTTCAAAATCGTTACAGCCGAGAACTGCTAAAGCATTTTTTAGCTCTTCGATTCGCGTAGCAGCGAGGACTTTTTCAGAACTATGTGGGTGAGTTATATCTCCGACTGCTATAACGACTACTTTAACTTCATTTTTATGTCTACATGCTTTTTCAATTAATCCTCCACACCCAAGTACCTCATCATCTGCATGAGGTGCAATAATTAAAATTCTTTCGACTCCAGATGTAATCATGAACTCACCTCCCTTATTCATTTTTTTAGACTCTGTTAATTTCTACTGTTAATATTGGCGAAAATGGCTTCACTTTTCGCCGGCAAGTCCAAGCCTCGGAGGGGTGTTGAGTGACTTGTTTCCCCGCAAGAGTCTACGCCATTTTCGCTTTATAAAAACTTAATAGCGATTTAGACTCTGTGTTTTCGAATAATATCCATCGTTTCTGGCCCGCAATTAAAAAGCATATCAATAATGGAAAGGTTTGGTTGAAACTGTCCCCAACGTTGCGGATATTCAGGGTGCTGAAAATTTTGATAGACTAGTTGAATATTATTTTTTTGAAAAATAGTTTCATCATTATAAGCACGAGCACCGCTTCCAGATACATAAATATCGCCTTCTAAGTGAATCGTAATATTGGCATTTCGATCATTGCTCCTGCCGAAATCTAAGTGGAATTCTGATTCTATAAATAGTTCAGTTGTGATATGAAGTTGCGTCATTATATGTTTAATAAGTGCAATATTTAATTCTGCAATAGTATCCCATTTGATAGTATATAGCTGTTCAAACCCTTCTCTGTAGGCATTCCAGTATATATTTTTCTTGTAATTCGCTTCTATCGCTTTCCAATGATTTACTTGCCAATTAGAATTATTAGCAATCTGTAATTCGTTAATAGGTATTTCTTTATTTTTTAATGGGACAGTAAGCATCAGGCTACCTTGTGGTGATTTAATTTTTGAGCGATTAATATAACCGCTTTTCGAATGAACTGCTTTATCTAATATGACAAATTTATCGACTTGATCAAGTTTGTCGAAAAAACCAATCCAAGGTAAATAATTCGGCTGATGAATTGCTATTTTCATAAGGATCTACCTTTCATATTTTATGCACGTTATTTCCTGAACGATTTAACTTATTCCAACCTACATGGACTCCTTTTAGAGCCATAAGAACTGCTTTCCATGTTACGTACGCTAATAAGTAACGATATACTTGTCTTTGGATAAATATCCATAGTAGTGGTTTCATGTTTTCTTTCCCTAGTTTGAAGGCTACAAAGGAATTTAAAAAGTCCGTTACATAAAATAATAGGGCAAATAAATAGATAGACTTTGTTCCTTCTATTAATGATGCGATAAAAATAACATCGATAAGTGGCGAAGTTAAAAATAATAGATAAGAAAATAGCATACTAGGAATGGCAAAATATTTAAGTGTTTTATTTGATGAGTGAGCAATATTCCATCTATGCTTCCAGGCTACTTGTAAAATACCGTAAGACCAGCGAACTCGCTGTTTTATGAATGACTTAAATGTTTCAGGACTTTCTTCGTAAGAAATGGCACGGTCCTCATACATTACTTTATAGTCAGCATTTAAAATTCTTATAGTAAGTTCAGCGTCCTCTGCTAATATATCGTAATGGTAATAGCCTATATTTTGCACAACCCTTTTGCGCCAAGCACTATTGGAGCCTGGAACAACCGTTATACATTGAAGTACATCAAAAGCTCTTTTTTCCAAATTGTTAGAAGTTACAAATTCAATATGCTGCCACAGTGTTAGTTGGTTAATAATATTACCGACTTTGCAGTTGCCGGAAACAGCACCTACGTCTGGATCGGAAAAATGGCTAACTAAATGAGTAATCGTTGAACGGTGAAATACGGTATCTGCATCAATCGTAACAATAATTTCTCCGATCGCATTTTTTATCCCTATATTTAATGAGTTGGATTTACCACTATTTTTCTTTGAAATTAATTTAACAAGCTTATTGTTACCATAGTTTTTTTGCACAATATCTGTTGTTGCATCTGTTGAGCCGTCATCAATTACTAATATTTCTGTTATTGGATAATCGCTTTGTAAGATGGCCTCAATTGTTTTGTTAATTACAATAGCCTCGTTGTAAATAGGAACAAGAACTGTTACTGTCGGTTTATATTCAGGATAGTTATTATTAAGATTATGCGTAATTTGGGGCCGCCTGTAATGTTTAATCGCAAAATAGAAAATAATAAGCATGCGCACAAATCCTATGATAATTGTGAAAGTCAAATAGACTACAAAAATTTTTTTCAAGGCTTCAAGGATCTTTATTAGGAAAATATTTATTAATGGAAACTCAATTATTTTGTATAGATTTAGTCCGTATAATATTATGTCTGTCAAGATAAGTAGCAAAACGATTAAAAGAGAGAGTTTTATTAGGAGCCAACGTTTACCCGTTTTATCTTTAAATATCAACTAAATCACACCTCCCGTATTCTATATTTATATGTGTATCAGTATAGGAGGGGATATGCGTTTGACTATAGGATTTAAGTTATTTGTCTGAATAAGAAAATGTATATTATTTAAGATGATTTAGGATTTGTTATTCCAAACGCCTCTTTTAGGCTATACTTACAAAAGAAATTATTTAAAGGAGCGCTTAACATGCTAAAACAACTAATGCAGCCATATATAGAAGAACAGGGGGAGGAATTATCACTTTTTGCTGTAGAACAAGCCTATGCAGAAAAGCATAATCTACTTCCTGAAGGAGTAATTGTGCAACAAAAGAAGTTCAAATTCGAAGTGTTAGAGCGCTGTGATAAGGAAACAGAAGAACTTATAGCAGAAGTAGAAGATTCATTTTTAGCAACACCGATTCGTTATTTTAAAGAGCATCCAAAAGAATTTATCTATGCTGCGACAGAGGAGTTTGACCGTATTCGCACAGATGCTTTTGCGCTTGAGTTTGACGAAGCGTTTGAAAACTATACAGCATTGTTTGCAGTAGCGCTACAAAAGAAATATAAAACCGACATTCAAGCACATTTATTATCTAGTTTAGATTTAGAGCAAGCGAAATGCAGCGTAGCGTTTAACGGGCAAGAGGGTGTCTGGGAAATGAATATAGCAATTGAAGCAATGGATGATTTCAGCGAAGATTTAACGCTTGAACAAGTATTTGAGAAGCTATATACGTTTGTCTTCCGCTTACTTGAAAAAATCGAAGCATTGTAAATTAATAACTGTGCCCTGGGGTTGTTGGTGATATATTCAGTTTAAATGAAAAAAACATTGATTTTTTACTATCCGACAAAAAATAGATTAGCAATAGAAGGATTTTCCTTCCATTTGCCGAAAAAGAAATATTAGTGTTGTAAGCGGGTTGTCATGTGACAATCCGTTTTTCGAATGGGAGGCATACTTGAATGGAGAAGGCATTTGTTATTGGTGATATTCATGGGAATTTCGATTTGCTAACACAGTTACTGGAGAAATGGCGTCCACAAGAGGAGCATCTCATTTTTTTAGGTGATTATATCGATCGAGGACCACAAAGCTTACAAGTGTTAGAAAAAGTAAAGTCGCTTGTAGAAAATGGGGCGACTGCGTTAATAGGTAATCATGAACAACTCTTCTTACACTGGTTAAATTTTCCGAAAACCGATTCTTATATGTTTGTCAATGTCGGAGGGGCGAGCACGATTCAAAGCTTTCAAAAGCCGGAATGGGTACAGAAGTCCATTGAAGAAATTGCGGCTTTAATTCAAGTGGAATACGCATCATTGCTAGAATGGATTAAAACTTTACCGCGCTTTATGCAATGGGGAGAATATTTTTTTGTTCATGCTGGTATTGATCCACATGTAGAACAAGCGACAGAAACAAATCCAGAAGATTTTTTATGGATTCGTGATGAATTTCTTCATTTCCCACATAAAGCAAAAGAAACGGTCGTGTTCGGACATACACAAACACAAAAATTAAATGTGGATGGCAGTGGAGATGTTTGGATATCTCCTTGTCATAAAAAAATAGGAATTGACGGTGGAGTTATACTTGAAGGTGGCCAGTTGAATGGTATTGTGTTAACAAAAGGTAGTAATGAGATGCTTATTCACATTGCAAGTGAAAATGGTGTTTCTACAAGGATACGCAAAATAAAGTAGCTTAGGTTAATATTCCCTGAGTTATTTTTTTGTTCTTAGAATCTCATAACATGAACAGTTTTCATTAAATCGACCACTTCCCACATGGTATAGTATGTATAATTGAACTGCCTACAGAAAGGGATGTAAATAATGCAACATAATTTTACTTTGCATACAAAATGGGATGGAGGGCGCAATGCAGTTGGTGACTTGCGAGCAGACCGATTATCGACAAAAATATCTATTCCACCTGAAATGGACGGACCGGGAATTGGCACTAATCCAGACGAGATGCTACTTGGTGCAGCAGCAACATGCTACATTATTTCGCTAGCGGCGATGCTTGAGCGCACGAACATTGATGCTTCACTTGCACTACAATCAGAAGGAATAGTTGATGTGACAAATGGCGTCTTTACTTATGAACAAATAATCCATAACTTAACGATAGTACTAGAAAATGATACGGATAAAAATAGGGTATTGGCAGAAAAACTTGCGATAAAAGCGGAATCGACATGTATGATTAGCAAGGCGTTAAAGGGGAATGTGGATATTCAATTACAATTAACAATAATTTAGGGGGAATTCGATGAGCTGGATGCATTTTGTAATACAAATCATTGTGTTTTCCATCTTAATCTTTTTTGTAAGTGGGCGATTAATCGGTTCAAATGTAATTTTACTAAGGCGGATTTTGTCAGTCATAATGAGCATATCCCTCACAACGTTTGTCTTTTGGTATACGTATTTACGCGATACAGACTATTTGAATGGCGATGTTGTCGAAAGCGTTATGAACGTAGCAACATTACTTTGGGTAGGCAGTATGTTACTTATTTCTATGCTGTTTTACTTACTGTTTGAATTATTTGATCCGATTGAGCTTGATGAAAATGGTGAGCGAGTAACAGGGAAAAAATCATTGTTCAAGCGAATTATTAATCAATGGCGGAGACAAAAACGCCTGCGCCATGTTTTGCAAGTCGCTGTTTCAAATGGCATTACACGTACGATGAAATATTCACGCAATCGTGATAATGACCGCGAGTTAGCGATTGCACTGCGAGATACTCTCGAGCAATGCGGAGGTATTTTTATTAAATTTGGGCAAGTACTTTCGACACGCAAAGAATTATTTTCACCAATATTTATTGAGGAGCTAGAAAAGCTTCAGCGCAATGTTCGACCATTAACGAATGAGCAAGTAAATGAAGTGCTCAAGAAAAATTTACAGCAACCAGTTGATGAAATATTTTCTTATTTTAGCGAAAAGCCACTGGCAGCTGCGTCTATAGGGCAAGTACATAAAGCAGTGCTGCGAGGTACTAATGAGCAAGTAGCTGTAAAAGTGTTGCGCCCTGATGTAAAAGAAATAATGCGCGATGATCTAAGTATTTTAGTAGAATTTGCGAATTGGGTATCTAATAAATCTGTTTGGGCTGAAAATCTAGGTTTTCGTGATTTAGCAATTGGTTTTGCTTCAGGATTAATTGAAGAAATTGATTTCAATATTGAAGCACGTAATACGATGCAAGTAACGAATGTGTTACGCGGTACTAATAGTAAAGTGAAAATTCCACGAGTATATACAAAGTATAGTAATGCTAATATTCTTGTAACAGAGTTTATTAATGGTAGTTCCGTTACAATTGCAGACGATATATTTGAACAGTTTAATATAGATCGCCATGCATTTGCACAAACGCTGTTGTCATCATTTTTAGAGCAGGCGCTCGTTTCGGGAATATTCCATGCAGATCCACATCCAGGCAATGTATATATCGATAGCCGTACAGGTGCGATGACATTGCTCGATTTTGGAGCAGTTGGTCGATTAGCAACGAAGCAGCAGGAAGGCTTGAAGTTATTTATAATAGGGATTTCCTTAAATGATGCAAGCGTCGTATATGAAGGTATTACTAAGCTTGTAGATAACGCAGCTGAAGTAGAAAGTGATGAAATTGAACAGGCCATTAGCCAAGCGCTTTTGAAAATTTCTTATGTGGAGCGTGTTCAAACAGACGAGCTTGTCTACTCTATTTTCTCTATTGTACGTGAGTTTGGACTACACTTCTATCCGTCTGTTAGCATGGCGCTTCGGGCTATCGTGACACTAGACGGCACACTAAGTATAATCTATCCACAATTTGATATTTTCCAAGAAGCAAGGCAATTTTCAAGTAGCTATGTGAAATCGAGTATGAAGCGACCTCTGAAAGATCCGGGAGCTGTAATGGAACGTTTAGAGGAACAGTTAGCACTCATTTTACCAACGCTCAGCAAAATGCCTCGCCGTATGAATCAATTATTAAAAAAAGTAGAGAGTGGTAAAATTATTTTGCATCATGATATTTTTTCTGATACGCAAAATACAGTGTTTATTACGCAGTTATTTTCAAGATTTATCCTTCTCTTTGTCGGCATTACATTTGGTGTAATTTCGGTTGCATTACTAGCTATTTCACAGATTATGGACAATGTGTATGCTATTTACTTAAATACGGTTGCTTATTTAGGATTGTTTTTATGTGCGATATTGCTCGTGCGCTTATCGATTCAAGCAATACGGGATATGAAGAGGAAATAAAGAAAGGGTGTCCAGAAAGTAAAAACTTTCTGGACACCCTTTTCGCTCCTTCCTTGATAATTATCAAGGAAAGAAATATTGCTCCTGCGGTGGTCGCATCAAAATGCCACCATCCTCGTCGTAAAGGGGACGTCTCAAAATTACTTTTCAGACGCCCCCTTTCATAAATTTCATAACTTTTTATGCACTTAAATAACGTGTGTTTGCATCCTAAAAAAGTCCAATAATTTTATCAAGTATGCCTGTAATATCAAGAAATACGATGATAATAACTAGCGGAATTATATACTTCATAATGAAGAACCAAATATTAAAGGCGGTAGCTCCTAGACGAGAATGCTGTAATAGTTCCTCTCGCAAAGTGCTCTTCTTAATCTTCAGTGGTACGAAAATTGAGATTAAGAAAACACCAAGTGGCATTAAAATATTACTAACTAAATAATCGGCCGAGTCAAAAATATTCTTCGAGAAGATCAAAATATCCGAAAACACACTATACGATAATGCAGAAGGAACACCTACTGCGAAAATTAACACACCAACCATATAGGCATATTTTGTACGCTGTTCTTCTTTTCCTTTTACAAGAGAAGCTACAATAATCTCTAACATCGAAAAAGCAGAAGTTAATGTAGCAAATAAGAATAACGCTAAAAATCCTAATAAGAAAGCTTCACCAAAAATAATTTGATCAAATACAGCAGGCAATACAACAAACAGTAAACCAGGACCTTCATCTGGTTCTAAACCTAATGAAAAGACAGCTGGGAAAATGGCTAATCCTGCTAGTAAAGCAATGAATAAATTCATGGAAACAATCGAAATTGCTGGCTGAATTAAGCTCTCTTTTTTCGAAAGATATGAACTATACGTTACCATTACTGATACACCGATACTTAAAGAGAAGAAAGCTTGTCCCATCGCAAACAAAATACTTTGTGATGTGAGGCTTGAGAAATCAGGTGCTAGGAAGAATTTCACACCTTCCATTGCGTTATCGAGTGTCAGTGAGCGAATAATTAGAACAAAGAATAGGATAAATAATGCAGGCATCAATATTTTACTTGCTTTTTCAATGCCATTTTGAATTCCTTTTGCTACAACTAGAACTGTAAAAGCTAAAAATACAAATTGCGCGCCAATAACCAAGGTCGGATTTCCAATTGTTGCTTCAAAGACCGAGCTATAATCTGCGCCTTCGCTAATGATCCCGCCAAACAAGCCTTTGGAAAAATAAATGACGATCCATCCACCAATTACGCTATAGAAGGATAATAATAGGAAGCAGGTAAATACCCCTAATTTTCCGATCCAATGCCAGTTTGTATTTGGTGCTAAACTACGGTAAGCACTAACTGCTTCCTTTTGAGTACTTCTCCCAATGATAAACTCTGCTAGTAACAGCGGGAAACCAATAAATAATGAGAATAAAATAAATAGCAGGAAGAATGCCCCGCCACCACTGACACCAGTTACATAGGGAAGCTTCCAAATTGCGCCTACGCCTATAGCTGATCCAGCAGCAGATAATATAAAACCAATCTTCGATGACCATTGCTGTGATGTTTGAATGCTAATCAATCCAATCTATTTTTATTACGTCCTAAATTCTGTAAAACAAAGCAAAAGACAAAAAGCCACGTCTCTATCTGTAACGATAGGGACGTGGCTGTTCACGCGGTACCACCCTAATTGGAAACAAACCATGTCTCCCACTTGGTAAAATAACGGTTTAAACCGTTTTTATACAACATGTTCGAATATGCAGTATAAAAAAAGCTCGAAGAATGAAATTCACACAGATCTTTGTATCAGTTTCCACCAACCACTGATTCTCTGCCAACAGGGAGATCTGGCTTAATATGTTCTTGTCATTGCTCATTCGATATTTAGAATAATAATCGAAATTATAGTATGATAACATCTAAAGGTCAAGTCACGTTTCTGAAATTAATATTTTTTACCTTTGTTATCACAATAGCTTCCTACATCCCAATCAAATTTTAACTATTTTTTATAGTAGCAGGCTTTAGTATGTTTTAGTTAAAAAATATACCCTTCATTGTAAAAGTAGAGAACGGCAATTACTGCCAGCACGATCAATACAGCAACAGTTACTTTGATCGCAGAAATGGGAGATTGTCCACCGACTTTACCCGTTTGCCCGTTAACCATAAACTGATATGTTTTTTTCTTGAAGCGGAATGAAGAAAGCCATAACGGTAACATTAAATATTTATACGTAATATTACTATGAACAGTAGAGAAATTAATATTGTTCACGACATCTGCACCGTGACGACGACGTACTTGTAATTCGATACAACTATGAATATAGTTATGAATCTCTCTTTGTGCTTGCTTCCAACCATCTTCTAAACCAATACTATAGCGCTCCGCAATGTAGCCTGTTAAATAATCTTGATTAAATGCGCGCGGATTATTTGTAGAAAACGGTTCTATTGAGCGCAAAATATTATCATCGTAACGGGTCGTTGCTCGTACTAAATGGTCGTCGATAAATTCCTGATAAAACCCACTTGTCCTATACCAATCGGTCACAGTTCTTTCGTTGCCATCTTTATCACGAACAATACGGTGTTTACCATAGCGAGCTGTGTATTGAGAAGCGGTTTTTGTATCAAATGTCCAATATGGTAAGTAAATGCCGGAAAAAGAATCTGCCTTTGCAGAGCGTTTTGCTTCATTCGGTGCAAACCACTTGCCTTTTATCCATTTTTGGAAATTAGCGTCGGCCTCTGTTTTTGTTACTTCAAAAGGGCATACCCCATTTGGAGCAAGTGAATCTTCAGAAGCGCTTTCCATTACGTGATTCGAACCACAGTACGGGCAAACATTTGCCACTTCAAGTGCATCATATATTGATTCAGCTGCACATGCGTTACAAATTACCGTCTTTTTTTCTGAACCCCATTGAAAGCTATTACGTTTTAGTGCATCCTCGAAATTTAATTCATGTGCTACTGCATCGGTATGTAGCTCTGGCTGTGGAATTTGTTCCTCATAGCTACAATAAGGGCACGTTAGCATACCATTTGCAGGATTAAACTTTATCGAAGCCCCGCAAGAAGGACATTTAGCATCGTATTCATCTACTTGTTGTAATACCTTTTCTTCGATATTCATATTGTAAACTCCTTATGCATGGTCGTTTTCATCAAACACATCACCGCATTCAGGACAGAATTTTGGTACTATGCCTTCAGGTTGCCATCCGCATTTATCACATTTAAAACTTGTTTTTTTAGGTGATCCACATTCCATACAAAACTTGCCTTCATTTTGTGTACCACAGCTACAAGTCCAGCCACTTTTTTGCTCAGGATTACCACAATCCGTGCAGAATTTCCCGCTATTTGCTGTGCCGCAAGAGCAAGTCCATCTAGTATGTTGCTCGGGTGAGGCTTGAGGTGCTTGCTGCTGCCCCATTTTGAATAAATCTTGCGCGTTTACGCCACCAGCTTGAGCTGCCATATTCATACCGGCAAAGCCAACGAAAGCACCCGCGTCATTTTGAGCTGCCATTTTCATTGCATCACTTTGAGCGCCGATCATTGTTGCAGCGGCCATATTCGGATTGCGAAGTACGGCAGTTCTTTGTAGTTGTTTAATCATATCTTCGTCTTCCTCAGAAGCTTTTACGGTATTGACACCGAATGATACTATTTGAATGCCACGTGTTTTCGCCCATTTTTCGGATAGCACTTCATTTAACGCTTGCGCAAGCTCTAACGTATGACCTGGCAATGCGCTATACCGAATACCTAACGATGAGATTTTTGCAAAAGCGGGTTGCAAAGCAGTTAATAATTCCGAACGCAGCTGACTCTCGATTTGGTCGCGCTGGAATTCTGCTTGCACATTCCCTGCTACATTTGTGTAGAACAAAATTGGATCGATAATTTTATATGAATACTCCCCGTGACAGCGAATTGAAATATCGATATCTAGCCCGATGTTAGTATCAATGACACGGAACGGGATTGGCATTGGAGTGCCGTATTTATTGCCTGGAATTTCTTTCTTATTGAAATAGTAAATGCGTTGATCTTTTGGAGCTGCCCCACCAAAAGCCACACGTTTTCCGAATGATTCAAAAGATGCTTTAATATTTTCGTTTAAGTCGCCGTAAAAAATACTCGGTTCAGTTGATGTGTCATACACAAACTCGCCGGCCTCTGCACAAAATTCAACAATTTGTCCTTGATCGACAATAATCATCGCTTGCCCTTCATTGATTGCAATAATGGAGCCGTTGCTAATGATGTTATCACTGCCTTTAAAATTAAAGCTTCGTTTCGCCTTTCTCTGTTCCCCTTTTGTCATTAATACATTGGCTGACATTGACTCGCAGTAAAAATATTCACGCCATTGATCTGCTAAAACTCCTTGTGCTGCACCGATTCCTACTTGTAATAGTCCCATAAAATTACCTCCATAAAAAAATCTATTTATCTTTATTATACTTTTTTTAAGCAGTAAAAGTTTCACTATTATGCATTTCTAAGTATAGCCAGTCATATAGAAAACTATAGATTTGAAAATTCATTAAGTTAGGCGTAATGGATTAATATTATAATGCATTCGTAATAGTAAGCATTGACGAACATCTAGTAAACTTGCATACGACATGTTTAGTTACTACTGGCACTATGTACGGTGCATGTAGAGGACGTGACTAAAAATGAAAATAGTTCAGATGATTTCGTATATGGATAATAGATGTGGAGCTGTCCAAGTAAGGGTGAGTGTACATGTTAACGTATAGTGTTGTGACGACTGTTGATGAATTAAATGCTTACAGACGAAGCTGGACAAAAATTTTACAAGACGAACAAAATAATAATCCATTTATTGAGTTTGAATGGATTTATTATTGGTGGCAGCATATAGCAGAAAATGAACAAATACGGATTTATGTTATACAACAAGATGGTAAGCCAATTGCCTTTATTCCACTTGAAAAGAAGAAAATGCTTGGCGTAAATATATTTTCTTATGCGACTTTTCCAGAAGCTAATTATATGGATGTCATTGCAAGAAAAATAGATAAAAAAAATGCCATATTTTATTTGCTTCAGACATTAGAAAAACGCTATCCACATGCTGTATTTCGCTTCAATGGTTTACTCGAAAGTAGCGATACAACTGCACATATTGAAGCGTATTTTATTGAACATTGCACTACGTATCGCCTGTTTCGTACAGTATCCCCAGTTATTCAATTACAAAAGTTAGAGGCAGAAAATTTACTATATAAAAGGCGCAATATGCACGGTGTAAATCGTCGGACAAAGCGATTAACAAAACTAGGGCAATGGCAGTTTGTTGAAGTAGAAAGCTCAGATTTTTATAATATGGTGTCAATTTTTAAAAAGCGTTGGAAGAAAAAACACAGTAAGAATCGTTTTGCTGAATTTAATGTGCAGCAATTATTTCACAGTATCGCGAACAATGAAGCGGCTGTCGATGTTCGAGTACATGCCCTTTTGTTTGAAGGGAAGTGGATTGCTTTTGCATTAGGTGTTAGTTGCCGAGATCGCTATATTGGTTACACGCTCGGTCATGATCCGGCATTTGATATGTTTGGCCCAGGGAGAATTACTGATCAGTTGCTTATTCAAGCCATTAGTAAGGAAGGCTTTTCTTTATTTGATTTAAGTATTGGCTATGAAAGTTATAAATATGATTGGCACACTGTTAATGATTTCGTTCTAAGCTATATTAGCAGTACGAAATCACTAAAGGCAGGAACGGTTGCTTTAGCAATTAGTACACGAAGCTTTTTAGTGAGTTTATTGAACAAGCAACGCTGGTTTGTGCGGTTGAAAAGAAAAGTGTTAGATACATTAAGCTATTCATTACGCTCTGTAAATATAAAAGAGTTATTTTCATTTTGGAAGCAATTATTTACTGTAGAGTGGGTTAACATATATGAAAAACAGTTAGTTCAAGATGATATAACAAGGAAACAAACGTATATCGAACAGAAGCTGAAAGAAGTTCCATGGGATAAAATGAACGTTTCGCTTATGTATAAAGGCTATCGTTTTTTTAAGGAAGAAAGCTTGAATAAAAACACGGTATTTATATATCACGATAAAGTGCTGCGCTATGATGAAATTGCTTTACTAGAGCCAATACCTTCAAAAACGGCGTTTCTTTCGCAATTCGAGGAAACGGAGCTAGCTACAATTTGTCACTATTTTTATGAACAACAATATAAGAAAATCCTCGCTATTAATCCACTCTTGAAAAAGAGGCGTGCAAAAAAGTTGCTAAATGAAAAGTTCTTTTGCATAGAACAAATCTTTTATATGAAGTTTCTTAAATGGGAGTTTCGAAGAGTGAGAGGGGTGGACCAATGCAAATTAGACGAGCAAACACGTTCTTTACAATCGAGCAGCAATTTTTCCAAAAAGCTATAAAACCAACGAGACATAAAGCAACATTGACACGTTATACGCATGCGTTAAAACCAAGCCGCAAGCTAAGTAGACAGCAAACCGTTCATATAAAGCTCAGTGAAGATCTACATGAATCATTGCCCAGTCGCACAAAGAAAATGCTACGGCGTGCTGAAAAAGAGGGCTATGTCGTGACACAGACGACGATGCCAACCATCGATCAATTAAACGGTTTCTATGATTTTTATGGAGCATTTGCCAAAATGAAAAACACTATTGGCATTTCTATATTTAATAAAAAAACATTACAATTACTTCTACAGCAGCAGGCCGTTCTTTTTAGTTCAGTTGCAAATACAGAAGGCGAGATTTTATGTTATAGAATTGATATTATCAATGGACAAAGTGCACTTTCGTATTATGTCGCTACTTGGCCATATACATTGCGTGAGGATATAAAGCAACAAGTAAGGTATGCCAATCGCTATTTATGGTGGCAAAATTTATTGTACTTAAGAGAGAATAATTATGTGTTATATGATACGGGCGGTTTAACAAATGATGTAATGATTGCGCAGTTTAAACAAAGTTTTGGTGGACAAGTAGTCGATGTGTATTCAGGCTATGTTGCACACTCAACGATTGGTCGTATGATGCTGGCGTTAAAGCATTGGAGAGAATAATAAAAAGCGAATACCTAAAGTCATCGCAATACTTATTAGTACAGCCAAACTAGTGAGCTGTATATTAAGAATGTTTTGCACTAAAAAGGATAATTTTTACAAACTACTAAATTGAATTTATTTTTGGAAAATAATTATTCGCAAATGAATTTATTTAGTAATTACACATAACAATCAGTGTTGGGTAAAGATATTTAGAAATGCTCAAAAAGTTCGTAAGAGAACTTTTTGGGCTTTTTTGTTTATGTAAATATTTAATTATATTGATACATTAAATTATTTCGATATAACAAAACACTTCTACACACTACCTAGATAAAGGAATTTATTGAAAAAACGACTAGAAAAATACTATTTTATAGCTAATAATGTAATTAAAGAGATCGGAATTTTTGAAGGGGTGTCTAAAGATGAAAGTTTTTTTAGAGCAAGTGCAAGTAATGCATAGAAAACAGCTTCAAACAACAAAACCGATATGGATTCAAAATGCTGCACAATTGATTACTTTAGCGAGTGATCGAAAAGGGCCGCGAGTAAAGGAGCAGATGTCAGAACTAGCCATTATTGAAGGCGGCAGTATGTGGATTGAAGATGGTGTCATTCAACAAGTTGGCACAATGCAAGAACTTATTAAAACATGTATGCCACGTGCACATGAAGCACAAATCGTTGATGCGACAGGTAAAATTATAACGCCAGGGTTGATTGATCCACATACGCATATTGTATTTGGGGGTAGCCGCGAGTTTGAATTTGAAATGCGAATCGAAGGTAAATCGTATATGGAAATAATGAATGCTGGAGGCGGTATTCATGCAACTATGCGTAAAACGCGGGAAATGTCGGAGGAACAAATATACAACGAAACGGCATATCGCTTAGATTCCTTTTTAAAGCATGGGGTAACGACACTTGAAAGTAAAAGTGGTTATGGTCTTAACGTCGAAACAGAATTAAAACAGTTGCGCATTATGCAACGTTTAAATAATAAGCATCCAATTGAAATCATTCCAACCTTTATGGGTGCTCATGCAGTACCAGAGGAATTTGCTGGTGAGGCGGATGCTTATATTGATTATGTTATTGAGGAGATGCTCCCTACTGTAACAAAAGAAAAGCTAGCTGTTTTTTGCGATGTTTTTTTAGAAAAGGATGTGTTTACGCCAGAGCAGGCAGAGCGCGTACTCATGGCAGGCAAGGAATACGGTCTCATTCCAAAAATTCATGCGGATGAAATTGTCGCATGTCAAGGTGCAGAAATTGCAGCGAAGGTTGGTGCGATTACAGCGGATCATTTACTAAAAACGTCAAATGAAGGTTTTGAAATGTTAGCGAAAAATGGAGTTATTGCATGCTTGCTCCCCGTGACAGCATTGTATTTACGAGAGCAACCAGCGAGAGCGCGCGAAATGATTACTGCAGGTGTACCAGTAGCCATTTCAACTGACTGTAATCCAGGAACAGCACCTACAACATCGATGCTACTCGCAATGAATTTAGCTTGCATCACAATGAACATGACGCCAGCTGAAACACTTTGTGCCGCTACATATAATGCGGCATGTGCAATCGGTATGGAAGAAAAAATCGGGTCACTTGAAGTTGGTAAGCAAGCAGACTTTGTTATTTGGGATGTTTCGAACTATCAAAAAATGCACTACGTATTCGGTGTAAATCATGTCGAACAAGTATGGAAAAAAGGCGCCAAAGTTGTTGGCTAAAGGAGAGATTACAACATGATTCTATTAAATGGCAGCGAGTTAACACTAGAACAAATGAAAGACATTTTATTTAAAAATGAAAAGGTCGCAATTGATGATACGGCAAAAGAGCGCGTAAGAAAAAGTCGGGCTCGCGTAGAAAAAATCGTAAGTGAAGATAAAACAGTATATGGCATTAACACTGGCTTCGGAAAATTTAGTGATGTGAAAATTGCTGAATCGGAAGTGAATAAATTACAAGTAAATTTGATTCGATCACATGCATGTGGTTTTGGTGAATTGTTCCCAGAAGTCGTTGCTCGTGCCATGGTAGTCTTAAGATTAAATGCGTTATTAAAAGGTTTTTCGGGTATTCGATTAGAAGTGCTTGATTGTTTAGTGTTTATGATTAATGAAAAAATCCATCCAGCCATTCCGCAACAAGGCTCGCTCGGGGCATCAGGGGATTTGGCACCACTTTCGCATTTAGTGTTGACGTTAATTGGCGAAGGAGAAGTGTTACGTGACGGGCAATTGATTGCTGCTGCGGATGTTTGGAAGGAATATAGTATGGAGCCAGTCAAACTACGGGCAAAAGAAGGGCTTGCACTAATTAATGGGACGCAAGCAATGACGGCACAAGGAGTTGTCAATTATATCGAAGCAGAAAAGCTTGCATATGCCAGTGAGTGGATTAGTGCAATGACGCTAGAAAGCTTACGCGGAATAAAAGATGCGTTCCATCCTGCTGTTCATGAGGCACGAGGTTTTCAGGAGCAAAGCGAAGTCGCTGGGCGCATGCGTGATTGGTTTGAAGGTAGTTCATTAATAACATCACAAGGCGACATACGAGTGCAAGATCCATACTCGCTGCGCTGCATTCCACAAATTCACGGAGCAAGCTGGCAAGTATTAAACTATGTGAAAGAGAAGCTAGAAATTGAAATGAATGCGGCAACAGATAATCCACTATTATTTGATGAAGATGATTTAGTTATTTCAGGTGGCAACTTCCACGGACAACCGATTGCTTTTGCGATGGATTTCTTAAAGATTGGTGTTGCAGAATTAGCAAATGTTTCAGAGCGCCGAATTGAGCGTTTAGTGAATCCAGCTTTAAGTGAAGGACTACCACCATTTTTATGTGCAGATCCCGGACTAGAATCAGGAGCTATGATTTTACAATACGCGGCAGCTAGTCTTGTTTCAGAAAATAAAACGCTTGCCCACCCTGCCTCAGTAGATTCGATTCCTTCCTCTGCCAATCAGGAGGATCACGTCAGCATGGGGACGACGGGTGCGCGGCATGCGTATAATATTATTGCGAATACGCGTCGTGTCCTCGCGATTGAAGCCTTCTGCGCGTCACAAGGTGTTGAATATCGCGGTGTTGAAAAAATGGCACCGAAATTGTATAAACAGTGGCAACAGATTAGAGAAATTGCTCCTGCTATAACAGAGGATCGCATTTTCAATAAGGATGTAGAAGCAATTGCCGAATACTTGATGCCTTGATTTTAATTTTTATGTGAGGATTCTAGAATTTTATGTGTGGTTACTAGAAAGCTGTGCGGTTATTGGTCGCTTGCGTGCGGATAGATTTGGGTTGAGTGCGCTTTCCGACTGCTTGCGTGCGGATAGACTCGGTTTGAGTGTGCTTTCCGTTAGCCTACATTTGTTACACTCTACATTCGTTCACGTAAACATTGCGCTTATTTCTTAGGAAATATATTACTCAATCGATTATAATGAGGTTTTGCTATAATAGTAGTATAAAACGGAGGTACATTTATGACAAAACCACATTTACTCGTAGTAGACGGAATGGCATTACTATTCCGCTCATTTTTCGCGTCTGCTGCGATGAACCAATTTATTCGTATGGAAGACGGCACGCCGACAAACGGGGTACAAGGCTTTGCGAGGCATGTATTAACGGCACAAAACATGATGAAACCAACACATATGGCCATTTGCTGGGATATGGGCATGCACACATTCCGCAATGATTTATTTGATGGCTATAAAGCGAATCGTCCTGCACCACCAGAAGAGATGCTTCCTCAATTCGATATGGCGAAAGAAGTATCGGAAATGATAGGCTGGCAAAACTTTGGAATTAAAGGTTTAGAAGCGGATGATTTAATTGGCTCGATGATTGAAAAATGGAAGGATGACGCAAATATTACGGTCATTAGTGGCGATAAAGATTTACTACAGCTGCTGAATCCTTCAACGACCATTGCTTTTACCAAAAAAGGCTATACAGAATACGATGTCTACACAGAAAGCCGCTTTGTAGAGGAATACGGTATTTCTCCAAAGCAATTTGCAGAAGTGAAGGCATTTATGGGCGATTCGAGTGACGGCTATCCAGGCGTAAAAGGGATTGGTCCGAAAACAGCGCTCCAGCTCATTCAAGCGCATAGCTCTATTGACGGTGTTCTAGCTGCAATTGATACTTTAAAACCTGCGCAGCGTACAAAAATTAACGATAATGTAGACATGCTCAAACTATCGCATCAGCTCGCAACAATAAATTGCGCAGCACCAATTGACGCGGACTTGGCTTCATTGCAGCTGTCATCTTATGAACAAAATACATTTGCTAAATTAGAAGACAATGGATTCCGATTGATTGCAAAACATGCGCGCTCGTTATATTTTTAGGTAACAGCTCGTAATGTAGTTGAAAATCCAAAATATAAAAAAAACGATTGACTATATTTGGTACTATGAAATAATAGGAATGAAAATTAAATCGCTTCAACACCACTAGGGGAGTCTTTGGAAGGCTGAGACGTATATAGTATACGGACCCTTTGAACCTGATCTAGTTCACACTAGCGTAGGGAAGTGGCGACACTTGTTGTTGTATTGCTTTTTTATAATATACAATTCAAGGCCGCTACCTTCTTTGCTGAGGGGAAGCGGCTTTTTTTTCGATATTATGAAAAGGAGTGATTTGTTTGTCAATTCGTAAGTTAACGATTATGGCACTATTAGTAGCTATAGCTGTAGCGGGTTCCACGTTTGTAGCAATTCCAACAGGTATAGCAAGGGCCTATCCTATTCAACATGCCATTAATGTAGTGAGTGCTATTTTGCTTGGACCTGTGCCTACTGTAGCGATTGCTTTTGTAACAGCTATTATTCGAATCCTTACAGGTACAGGCTCTTTATTAGCTATTCCGGGCAGTGTAATTGGTGCTCTTTTTGCGGCGCTTGCGTACAAGTATAGCAATAAAATGTGGCTAGCGAGTGCGGGGGAAATAGTCGGTACAGGTATTATTGCTTCGTTAGTGGCAGTACCTTATGCAAAGTTATTAATGGGAACATCTGTAGCAGCTCTCTTCTTCATGCCTGCCTTCTTAATGTCGAGTGTGACGGGCGCAGTGTTAGGGATTATAATAGCAAGTAGTTTACGTAAAACAGTATTTGCTAAACAATTTACTAATTGAAATTCAAGCTTTTCTCAAACATTCTAACAAAATACTTCTATATATTTATAAAGCAGAGTATAGAAAAATATGCTCTGCTTTTTTTGATGAAAAAAATTGTAACCTTTTTTAAACCTCAAACGAATAATAAGTGAATATATAACGAGGGGGGAAAAGTTTGATTGACTTGCAAAACTTGGAGTCAAGTATCGTTGTAATCTACAATGACCATTATTTAGACGTTTATAGATTTCTTGTTTGCTTCACAGGAAATCAGAACGATGCGGAGGATTTGACCCAAGAAGTATTCATTCGTGTATTAAAAAATCTTTCTAATTATAATAGTGGACATAAATTGAAAACGTGGATATTTTCGATAGCAAAACATGTAGCTATTGACCATTATAGGAAAAAGAGATTCGCCTCTGTTTTTAAGGATGGATTTTTTAAACAGTTAGCGTCAAACGATAAAAAGCCTAACGAAGCATTCGAAATAACTGAAATGAAACAATTTGTACACGATGCAATAGCCAAATTAAAACCTAGTTATAGATCAGTTGTCATACTTCGTGGCATTAACGAATTTTCCGTTAAAGAGACTTCTGAAATTCTACAATGTAGTGAAGCAAAAGTGAAAGTAGATTACCACAGAGCCCTGAAAGACCTCAAAAGAAAACTAAATATTGATACAGAGGAGGTTTTGATCAATGCAAAATGAAAAAGATTTATTTAATTTGATTAAGGAAATTTATCCTCAAAATCCAAGTAAGGATTTTATTGTATCAACTGAAAATAAACTAAGACAACATGCAAGAAGTATGAATAGAAAATCGAAAGTAAAAAAGGTATTTGCAATATCAAGTGGCATTTTGCTTTTTGCGTTTACTTTTTCTTGGTTATTCTTATTTAGTGGAAAAGATGTAATGACAGCGGTAATAAATGGATTTGGAGAGGAATCTATGTCCGCCACTATTGAGAAAAATGATCCATTAGTGTTTATTTATCACTCACATAATATGGAGTCATTTATTCCTGAGATCAATGGAAAAGCCCCGAATTATCAAGTAATTAGTGAGACTAAAAATGTAACACTAATTGGTAAGGAGTTAAGTAGAGCACTGAAGGATAATAATATAAATTCAATCCACGATGGTACGAATATCGCTGAAGTTTTAAAGGAACGAAATTTATCATTTGCCGATTCGTATATTGTATCAAGAGAACAATTACAAAATGGGTTGGATGCTAACAAGAGCATTAAGATGGTTTTTGATATTCACAGAGATTCTCAAAATAGAAAGGCTACGACAATTAACATTAATGGACAAGATTATGCGAGAATTGTATTTGTTGTATCAACAATAAGTGATAACTATAAGAAAAACAGGGACTTTGCAATGCTTCTTCATGAAAAATTAGAAGAATTATATCCTGGATTATCGAGAGGGGTAGTTGAAAAAGAAGGAAAACCTCGAAATACGTATAATCAAGATGTGCTAGATAATTCATCCCTATTAGAAATTGGTGGAGTTGAAAATACGCTAGAAGAAACATATAGAACTACTGAGGTACTAGCTAAGGTAATAAAAGAAGTAATTGATATGTAAATAAAAATGCTCCCGTCTCTTTATGCAGAGCCGGGAGCTTATTATTATTTATTGTAATCCACAACAAGGAATGGTTGTAGTTGGAATGGTTTCGGTGCGATATTACGGTCGTTCCATTGTGCGAACCAGCGCTCTAATGGATAGAAGTAATAACCATCTTGCCAATGATCTGATGTATCATACGGGTCAGCAAAGATTAATACATCATCACCAATACTAGGTGTGCCGTTATTGTCGTAGCCAATAATTGCTTGCCAATGACCGTCCCAGTCCGTCCATTCAACCATTATTGGTCGATCGTTTTTTAAATGGTTTGTCAGCCATTTTACGAAATAACTATCTTTTGCATCTTCAACCCAAGCTTCTGTATCATCTGTATTTTCAGATGAATATAAGCTGTTCCAAGTGAATGTTGCAGGTAAATTTCCGACATTATTTTCTGTTGCACCGCTGTCTGGTTGGATTAAATCGGCATCAGTATAGTTCTCACGATAGCTAGTTTCTACAATTTCAAAGCCGTCTAAGCTTGCGAAAAAGTCGTGTAGCTGGCTAACATCTGAACCGTATTCATGGAAGTTGTTTGCAGAGCCAGGTAATGCCCCTTCTACATCTAAATCCGTCATCGCTTTCATTTGCACTGCGATATCCATTTCTGTCATTTCATTAAAACCGAAATGATTAGCGACCATTAAAGCTGTCGCAGGACCACATGACCATTCCGTCGTTTGGATGAATGTTTCAAAGTTTTCGATAATAGTAAGTTGATCATCTGATTTTAAATTGTAAAAATCAGGTGCTTTGTAGTAGCGAGATTGTGAGTTGTCGCCAGCATTTGCATACGCATCTGCTCCAGCCATTTCATCGTAATCTTCGCCTTGAATTAATTTTGGTTTAACTGCCACAGTAGTTTCGGCTGACGCTTTTGTGTCTACTTCCGTTGCTGCTACTTTCTGTTCTAATTCTCCCGATGAGCATGCACCGAGGAACATTGCAGATAGTAAAACTGCTGTAAGGGTTCTTTTCATTTATCACTCCGCCTTTAAAAATTATTCGTGCTAGGCACAAGAATTTATTATATACAAAATAATTTCACAAGCAAGAACATTTTTTAAAGTGCCAAAAATAATAAAAAATGCAACAGCTTTGAACGATGCTGTTGCATTACTTTTTAGGTTCAATTTTCACGAAGCTTATTACTTTACGGTTATCATCATAGCGGAAAGAACGAATTTGACTTTCTCGATTGCGCCCACCATTATCATGAATAATTAAATATAATTGGTCGTCTTTAATTTCATAACCAATGAGCGGAACCCAATGGTATTTAAAAAGTGGTTTTATTTTCGGAAACCACTGAAACGTAAAATATTGATCGAACTTCATTGCGACGGGATACCCATGACGCAGTTGTTCAATAGCCTCTGAAATGGTGCAGCTTTCAATACAAAAATCATCGCCTAAAGAAGCTCTCAAATTTTTAATCATGCGCCATTTGAACAAACCAATTTTTGTGCCACCTAAAAGTTTATAAAGTTCATTGACATCTTTTTTGGCGATGGCATGATTTGCACAAACATGATTTAAAATTACATGAGCTGTAGTTGGACCACATGCAGAGTTTTGGTACTCTAAACGAACGTTTTCACTATATTGCGACATACCTATGACATTTAACATTACACCCAAATTGCCACCTCCTCAAGCAATTTCTTCATCCAGCAAACGGTGTGAAAAAAAACAAATACTATCCCCATTTTATTCATATATATATGCACAATGATACAGGCATAGTACTAAAAGCGGGGATTTATTTGCGGAATTATATAAAACAACACGGTTATTACGGTATAAGATTTCTTGGATAAACGTCACAATTCCAAGTTGGATTTGCAAAGGCTAAACATAACGCTTTTCAGACAAAAGAGATTTATATATTTCGCCTATAATTCCTTGCATTTGATGAACACCTAATTCTGAATTCGTCATAATAACGGCACCTTCTTGTAAATAAGGAAACGCGACCATCATACATTGGAAACCTACTCCCCAACCAAGTGATGAAATTTCTAGTTCTTTTTCAGCGCATTCAAGAAACATACCTAGTCCAGTCCAATTTTTACCTCTTTGTGGGTTTATCATTTCTTTTGCTAAATTTTCCGAAATGCCAACCTTGCTTGCCCCTTTTACAGCATTCATGAACTCAAGTACTAATTCAGCTAAATCTAAAGAAGTTGTCCATAGTCCTGAGGCTGCTGGATAAGGATATATAGGAAATTTATCAGCTACTAATTCCCCGTTTTTGTTATGCCCACACGCAAAATTCTCTTTATCCACTTCCGACATTGTAGGATAAAAATAGCTATTTATCATTTCTAGGCGATCAAATATTTGCTCTTTCATAACTTGATGAAACGGTTTTGCAGTAACATCTTCTATCAGTTGTTGAATAATACAAAAACCTGCATCCGAATAGTGGAATTCACTCTCAGGATCACACTGCACTTCAATAGGGATTTTACAATAAGCTGTTTCTCCCTTTAATAATTCAACCATCGAAGGAATTCCTGTTTTTGGATTCAGTACAGAAAAACTATCTTCAGGATCCTTTATACCAGATTGATGACTTAGTAAGTTTCTCAATGTAACTTTTTTATTTTTAGTAAATACATTTTCTGGTACTTTCCGCGATATAAGACTTTCATTTACATCGTCATCTAAATCAAGCAGTCCATCTTCTACTAACTTAATTGCAAGCATTCCTGTTAAAAACTTGCTAATTGAACACGCACTAAAAATAGAATTTTTATCTACTTTTCTATTGCTTTTCACTTCTAATAAGCCGTAATTTTGAGTTCCGATGATTTGACCGTTTCCAAGCAATATGATGCTAATACCTGTAACGTTAAAAAATTGCATTCGTTCTTCAATGTTAATATTCTTTAATTCCATATGAATTCTCCTCATTTAGTAACATTAATAAAATTATAACACGAATGTATGTTCTCTTGGTGTTTATTTATTGAATTGGATATTATTAACTAAGTACTTGTGGCATTCAGTATATCCATTTACTATTTGTTTCTCTCTTAATATCACTGATTGAAATCTTGTTTCTATAATATTTGTTGGGGTGTTCACACAGTTTCGGACAAAAAAAGCACAAGCTCACTCTTTTTTATATACTTGAATTGACTAGAAACAAGAGATAAAAAGGTGAGTTGTGCTATATGAATATTAATATGAATGTCCCAGGATTAAAAAATGTCATCATTGATCAGATAGAAGAACGCAAAGGAGCGTATCGTATTTTCTGGTTCATCACTTTAACTTGGGGTTGATTTCCGTTCCAGTTGAGCGCTTTCCGGGGGGCGTCTGATGAGCCGCTTCCCTCGCAAGCTCAGTCCAGGGTCTCATCTAGGACGCTAATCCCCCAGGAGTCGCCCAACCTCCACTCCAATCAACACTCACATTTTTTTATAAATTTCCATCCCTGATTTTTGTTGATGAAATTTTTATACAAAAAAGAACGTACTTGCCCGGCTTGTGGTCAAAAAACTAGTAAAGTACATGATTATCGGATGCAAAAAATTAAGCACTTAAAATGGTTTAAACGCTTACGATTTTATTTTATAAGCGCCGTCGTTATGCCTGCATATGTGGCAAACGGTTTTCCGAGAACACAATTTTTATAGACCGCTATCAGCGCTTTTCTAAGGAATGGAATTAGGTTGTTCGTATTCGTTCACGGAAGTATGAACATTTCAAAGCAAAGATATTATTGAATTATGTATATAAAAATGTAGGAATGTATCTTGGTTAGAAAGATTACGTTGATTGGAGCTCAGGGCAGCCGACTTCTGCGGGAACAGCACGGGCGGAAAATCAAATTTTTTCGGTCCCATCCGAAACAATTTAGTTGGAGCCGTGCCCGCGAAAAGCGTGCTGCCCTGAGTGGAAATCAACCTCTTTCGCAAGAAAGAGTGCAGTGAAAGTATTCACTACACCCCAACATTTGAATTAGAACCTAAATCTTTATTGTTGTAAAGTTTAAGCTAATATAGCAATAAAAAAGAGACACTCATCCTTATGGAATTGTGTCTCAAATTATAGCTAGATTTACTAATTTCTAATGAGTACTGCTTAATAAAATTTACACTTGTGCATCTAAAAATTCAGTTACTTGTGCTGGTGATTTTGCGTTGGCACTATGTAAGTGAGCCAACTTTTCGCCATTTTTGAAGATTAATAATGATGGGATGCCCATTACTTGATATTTTTCAGCAAGCTCAGGGAAGTCATCACGGTTAATTGAGTGCCAAGTGTATTGGCTGTATTCTTCGATAATTGGATCAATAAACATATCCATACGTGTGCAGTCAGGGCACCAACCAGCGAAGAATTTAATAATAACAGCCTTGTCAGATGATGTAATGTCGTTAAATTGTTCTAATGTAGTAATTTGTTCCATTGTATATCACGCTCCTTATAAACAAGTGTACACATTTTCGGCAAGTAGTGGAAGAATTTTGACTTCGTTTGTAATGATTCAATAACAATAGCATTCTAGTTTAACTGAATTAATTTTTAGAAAATACTGAAAAAAAGATTGCTAAAATTGACAAAATAAACTACACTAAGAGCAGAAATACTGATTGAAGTTTTTTTTTAGTCTCAAAATGAATGACCGTTCATTCAAAAGATTTCACAAGGGGGAATTGCTCGTGGCTTACAACATTAAAAAAGCAGCCGTTTTAGGCTCAGGGGTTATGGGTTCAGGTATTGCAGCACATTTAGCAAACATCGGAATTCCAACATTACTATTAGATATTGCACCGAAAGAGTTAACGGCGGAGGAACAAGCAAAAGGGTTAACGCTTGAACATATAGCGGTGAAGAATCGCTTCGCACAAGGCGCACTGCAAAAGCTGTTAAAGCAAAAGCCCGCACCACTTTCATCAAAGAAAAACCTTGCTTTACTAACACCTGGGAACTTTGATGATGATTTAGAAAAACTAAAAGATGTGGACTGGATTATCGAAGTAGTTGTTGAAAACTTAGACATTAAAAAAAGCTTATACGAAAAGATTGATGCAGTGCGTAAGCCGGGGACAATTATTACATCTAATACGTCAGGTATTAGTATTAATACAATGGCTGAAGGGCGTTCAGAAGATTTCCAAAAGCATTTCTTAGGAACGCATTTCTTCAATCCACCACGTTATTTAAAGCTACTTGAAGTTATACCAGCCGAGACGACTACACCAGAAGTCGTTGGATTTATGAAACACTTCGGTGAAGATGTGCTAGGTAAAGGGGTAGTTATTGCAAAGGATACACCAAACTTTATCGCCAACCGTATCGGCACTTATGGCTTAATTGTTACGATGCAGGAAATGGAGAAGCGTGGATATTCTGTAGGGGAAGTCGATTCTGTTACGGGTCCATTAATTGGCCGTCCTAAATCAGCCACTTTCCGAACACTCGATGTTGTAGGGCTAGACACATTTGCCCATGTAGCAAAAAACGTGTATGACCAAACGATGGGAGCAGAACAGCAAGTATTTGCGGAATCTCCAGTGCTGAAAAAAATGATCGCCAACGGTTGGTTAGGTGCTAAGTCAGGCCAAGGTTTCTTCTTGAAACAGGGCAAGGACATTTTGGAACTGAACTTAGATACATTTGAATATGAGCCAGTCAAAAAGTTAAAGACACCTTCTATTGAAATGGCAAAGCAAACACGTGGCTTAGCAAATAAAGTGAAAGCACTTGTGTACGCAAAAGACCGTACTGGGGAGCTATTGTGGAATATTTTCGCACCAACACTTCTGTACTCAGCGCAGTTGCATGGGGAGATTGCAGACGATATCGTAGCGATTGATAACGCATTGAAATGGGGATTCGGTTGGTCACAAGGACCATTTGAAATATGGGATGCAATCGGCGTAAAAGATTCCGTAGCGAAAATGGAAGCAGAGGGACGCGACATTCCGGTATTTGTTAAAGGTTTACTCGACAAAGGCTTTGACGCTTTCTACAAAGAAATTGACGGCGATTTAGCATTTTATAATGGAACAGACTATGAAAAAGTGCCGGTAAACGAAAAAGTAATTGATTTAAAACGTTATAAGAAAAAGCATGGTGTTATTAAATCAAATACTGGTGCTAGTTTAATAGATTTAGGAGATGGCATTGCACTATTAGAATTCCACTCACAATCAAATGCAATTGGTTTAGATATTATTCAAATGATTAACTTTGCGATTGATGAAGTTGAAGCAAATTATAAAGGACTTGTCATCGGGAACCAAGGCAAAAACTTCTGCGTAGGTGCAAATTTAGGCATGATTTTAATGGAAGCACAGGACGATAATATTTTCGAATTAGATTTCGTCATTCGCTCATTCCAAAATGCGATGCGTCGTATTAAGTACAGCGCAAGGCCAGTTGTCGCGGCACCATTCCAAATGACTCTAGGTGGAGGTGCTGAAGTATGTTTACCTGCAGCACATATTCAAGCATCGGCAGAAACGTATATCGGTTTAGTTGAAGTAGGTGTCGGTTTAATTCCAGGCGGTGGTGGTAATGTCGGTCTTTATGAAAAGTTCATAAAAGGCTTACCGAATGGTGTTGAAATTGACTATCAACATATTGCTAATAAAGTATTTGAAACGGTTGCCCTTGCCAAAGTTTCCACTTCAGGTGAAGAGGCACGTGAAAATAACTTCTTAAATTTCGCAGACGGCATTTCAGTTAACCCAGATCATCTTTTGTACGATGCAAAGCAAGCGGCATTAGCACTTTATGAGGCTGGCTATACACCACCACTGAAGCAAAAGGTAAAAGTAGTAGGAGCTCCAGGTTACGCTACATTATTACTAGGTGCGCAAGGGATGTTCCAATCAGGTTATATTAGCGAGCATGATTTAAAAATAGCGAAAAAGCTAGCGTATGTTATCGCAGGTGGCTTAGTACCATACGGAACAGAAGTAACAGAAGAATATTTATTAAACTTAGAAAAAGAAGCGTTTTTACAATTAGTCGCTGATCCGAAATCACAAATGCGTATGCAGCATATGCTTGTGAAAGGAAAGCCGTTACGTAACTAATAATTTCACTATTACTTGATTGCTAGTTTGGCTAGCTTATAAGGGGGATACATCATTATGCGTGAAGCCGTAATTGTAGCAGGTGCGCGAACGCCGATTGGAAAAGCGAAAAAGGGGTCTCTTGCAACTGTTCGTCCAGATGATTTTGGAGCAGCCGTTGTCAAAGAAACATTAAAACGAGCAGGCTACGAAGGACCAATTGATGATTTAATTATGGGTTGTGCAATGCCAGAAGCAGAGCAAGGAATGAACGTTGCGCGTAATATTGGCGCGCTTGCAGGACTGCCAGATACAACGCCAGCACTAACTGTCAATCGTTTCTGTTCATCAGGTTTACAAACGATTGCCTATGCAGCTGAACGCATTATGCTTGGGCATTCAAAAGTAATACTTGCAGGTGGTGTAGAATCGATGAGTATGATTCCGATGACTGGTAATACAGTTCGTCTCAACCCAAAACTTGCAGAAGAAGCACCGCAATATTATATGAGCATGGGCCATACAGCGGAGGAAGTAGCAAACCGATATAATGTAAGCCGTGAAGACCAAGATAAATTTGCCGTTCGTTCACATGAATTAGCTGAAAAAGCGATTAAAGAAGGCAAATTTAAAGATGAAATCGTACCCGTTGAAATCGTTCAGCATTATGTCGATGCTAATAATAAATTGCAACAAAAGAAATTTATTTTCGATACAGATGAAGGGGTTCGTCCAGATACATCTCAAGAAGGCTTAGCCAAATTGCGCCCAGCATTCAATGTCAAGGGCTCTGTTACTGCAGGGAACTCTTCTCAAACATCAGATGGTGCTGCTGCCGTTTTAGTGATGGATCGTGAAGAAGCAGAAGCACAGGGTATACAGCCACTAGCGAAGTTTTTAGGCTTTGCAGTTGGCGGGGTTGCACCAGATGTTATGGGTATAGGCCCAATTGTTGCTGTACCGAAAGCATTGGCAATTGCAGGTTTATCACAAGATCAGATTGATTTATGGGAGATAAACGAAGCATTTGCCTCGCAATCACTACAAGTAGTGCGCCACTTAGGCATCGACGAAGAAAAGGTAAATGTGAATGGTGGAGCGATTGCACTCGGACATCCACTTGGTGCAACAGGAACTATTTTAACATTGAAGTTAATTCATGAATTAAAACGTCGTGGTAAAAAGTACGGCGTAGTCACAATGTGCATTGGCGGCGGAATGGGTGCTGCAGGTGTGTTTGAAATTCTGTAATAAATTTTTAAAATAATTGTATTAGCTTGCTAGAACAGCGCGGATTACATGTCCTAAATGCCTCCGGATGAGTAGTCCAGCTTTTCTCTCTATATTTTATGAATAATGATTCACATTGAATGGACAATACAATTTACTTCATATTAAGGGGGAATTTTTTATGGAACAAACAACAAACATTATTAAAGGTGGTAGCTTTTTAATAGAAGACGTGGAAATTTCGCGTGTAATTACACCAGAGGATTTCACAGATGAGCAAAAAATGATTGCAAAAACAACTGAAGAGTACGTAACAAACGAAGTATTACCAGTTGTTGAAAACTTAGAGCATCATGAGTTTGAACATTCAGTACGTTTATTAAAAACAGCAGGTGAACTTGGTTTACTTGCAGCGGATGTACCAGAAGAATACGATGGGCTTGGTTTAGATAAAATTTCTTCTGCGCTAATTGCTGAAAAAATGTCAGTAGCAGGTGGCTTCTCAATTACACACGGCGCACACGTAGGGATCGGTTCTTTACCGATCGTATTATTCGGTAACGAGTCACAAAAGAAACAATACTTACCGAAACTAGCGTCAGGTGAGTTAATTGCAGCTTATGCATTAACTGAGCCAGGTTCAGGTTCTGACGCATTAGGTGCAAAAACGACGGCAAAATTAAACGAAGCAGGTACACACTACGTATTAAACGGCGAAAAACAATGGATTACAAACGCTGGCTTTGCTGATGTATTTGTTGTGTACACAAAAATTGATGGCGAAAAATTCACAGCATTTATCGTAGAAAGAGCATTCCCAGGTGTTTCTGTTGGTCCAGAAGAAAAGAAAATGGGAATTAAATCGTCTTCAACTCGTACGTTGATTTTAGAAGATGCTGAGGTACCTGTAGAAAATCTTCTCGGTGAAATTGGTCGCGGTCATATTATCGCCTTCAACATTTTAAACATTGGTCGTTATAAACTAGGTGTTGGAACTGTAGGTGGCTCTAAACGTGCATTTGAGCTTGCTGTTCAATATACAAATCAACGTCAACAATTCAAAACACCAATTTCAAGCTTCAACTTAACAAAAGAAAAATTAGCGACAATGGCATCACATATATACGCATCCGAATCACTAAACTACCGTACTGTAGGCTATTTTGAGGATACTTTAAGCCAACTTTCTGACGAAGAACAAAAAGACGGTAAAGCGATTGCGGCTGCAATTGCAGAATATGCAATCGAGTGCTCAATTGCAAAAATCTTCGGTTCGGAAACATTAGATTATGTAGCAGACGAAGCGGTACAGTTGCATGGTGGCTACGGATTTATGGCTGAATATGAAGTAGAGCGTATTTACCGTGATTCTCGTATTAATCGTATTTTTGAAGGTACAAACGAAATTAACCGTATGATCATTCCTGGCACATTTATGAAAAAAGCATTGAAAGGTGAGCTACCATTACTTCAGGTAGCGCAAAACCTACAATCAGAGCTTCTTATGTTAATTCCAGAGGAAATTGGCGATGAGCCGTTAGCACAAGAATTATACCTAGTAAAAAATGCGAAGAAAATTGGTGTGTTAGCAGCAGGTGCAGCAGCACAGGCATTCGGTGCAAAATTAGAGTCTGAACAAGAAGTGCTAGTAAATATCGCAAACATTGCCAACCAATTATACGCAATGGAATCAGCAGTCATTCGTACGCAAAAAGCAATCGAGCGTGACGGTGTAGAAAAAGCAGCTCAAAAAATTCTTTACACAGAAATTTTCTGTCAAGAAGCATTTGCAGAAATCGAAAAAGAAGCTAAAGACACAATTTTAGCTTCAGTAGAGGGCGATGCAGCGCGAATGACGTTATCTGCATTACGCAAATTAACGCGCAACAACCCGTACAACTTAATTCCTAAAAAACGTTTAGCTGCTGCGAAATTAATTGAGGCAGAAAAGTATATCGTGTAATAAACAAAGCTGGGTGTAAAATATACACCCGGTTTTTTTTGCCTTTCTAGCATACTATCCAGTACAATAGAAACAAAGATGAACTAAAGGAGTACAAGTATGACGATTCAATTAATCCAATATCCAAAATGTTCGACTTGTAAAAAAGCACAAAAATGGCTAGATGAAAACGGCATTGCTTATGAATTAACTCATATCGTAGAACAAACACCGACAAAGGAACAGTTACGCCAGTTTTACGACATAAGCGGCTTGCCATTAAAGAGTTTTTTTAATACATCAGGCATGAAGTATAAAGAACTTGGTTTAAAAGATAAACTCCCTAATATGACCGAAGATGAGCAGTTAGCGCTTTTAGCATCAGACGGCATGTTAATTAAGCGTCCAATAGTGACGGATGGTAAAAAAATAACGCTTGGTTTTAAGGAGTCTGACTTCTTGGAATCATGGAAATAAAATGAATAGTATCTTGTTTTTGCTGTAGAAATATGGCAAACTGAATTTGAATGAACTACATATATGGAGGGGTTTTCATGAGCACACCAAAAGAATTACGTTACTCAAAAGATCACGAGTGGGTAAAAGTTGAAGATGGAAAAGCACGTATTGGTATTACACATTTTGCACAAAACGAATTAGGGGACATCGTTTTCGTTGAACTACCAGAAGTAGGCGACGAGCTACAACTGAACGAAACATTCGGTAACGTAGAATCTGTAAAGACGGTTTCTGAACTTTACGCACCGGTATCAGGTACAGTTGTTGAAGTAAACGAAGAGTTATCTGATAACCCAGAGTTCATTAATGAATCTCCATACGAGCAAGCTTGGATGGTTGTAGTAGAACTTTCAAACCCTTCAGAAGTAGATGAACTATTAACTTCTGAACAATACGCTGAACTAATCGAAGAATAATACATGAACACCAAAACCTATAGCAGGTTTTGGTGTTTTTAATTGGGGTTCTATTATCAGACGCCCCTCAGAAAGCGCACAACAGGAGCGGAAATCAGCCCCAAGTTACGGTGATGTACTAATTTGTAGGATGGTTTGGAGGAAGCTGATATACTTATTTCTACGCTTTCGAAAAAATAATCTACCGGCCAAATTTCATTAACAAATAATATTGTGATGTTAAATTAATGATATAAATCTGCTTTTAAAAGGGGGATTATATGATTTGCATAATTGTAGAAGGCCGTTCTGATAAGCTAAAGCTTGAGCAAGTGCTAGCACAAGAAGCGGTTATTTTATGTACGAACGGTACGATAAGTGAAGACGCATTGCTTGAACTTTTAGAACCCTATGAGTATCTTGATTTTTATACGTTATTTGATGCCGATAAATCGGGAGATAAACTACGAAAACTTATGAAAAGTGTGTATTCAGATGCAGTGCAGCTTGAAATTCCTAAACAATATTTAGAAGTTGCAAATACGCCTAAAGAAGTTTTAGCTGTGCTATTAAATGAATTGAAAATAAAAACGAAGTAGGATGGGAATAATGGAAGAATGGTCGATAAAACAGTGGCAAACATATGCGAGCAGTGCTGATATAACAGCCTTTTATTTATATACGCCGATGTGTGGTACATGCGCTGTCGCTTCAAAAATGATGGACGTTGTAGTAGAGTTGCTACCTAACGTTCCTATAGGCATGGCAAATATAAACTATACAAATAACTTAGCTTTTGATTTGGAAATTGAAAGTGTTCCTTGCCTACTTATAACAAAAGATGGAAAAGTGACAGAAAAGGTTTACGCATTTCAATCTGTAACTAATTTATATGCTATATTAAAAAAATAATTGACGAGTATTTTCTATCGTGATAAAGTAACATTCATAATTAATCAAAATAAATAGCGTTACTCTTATAAAGAGCGGTGGAGGGAAGTGCCCTATGAAGCCCGGCAACCATCACATATGTGAAAAGGTGCCAAGTCACACAAAGTTATACTTTGAAAGATGAGAGAACGGTCTTGCGTATACAATCTTTGCGAAAGCCTTTCTACTAATTCAAAGTGGAGAGGTTTTTTTGATGGATAAAAGGAGCAATGAAATGATTCAACTAAATAATATTACGAAAGTTTATAAAACGAAAAACGGTGAGTTCACGGCTGTCAATGATGTAAACTTATCGATAAATAAAGGGGAGATTTTTGGCATTATTGGTTATAGTGGTGCCGGAAAAAGTACAATGATTCGTTTGCTAAATGGTTTAGAAAAGCCAACGACGGGATCTGTCATCGTGAATGGAGAAGATATAGCAGTAATTTCAGGTAGCAAATTACGTGCCGCACGTCAAAAAATTAGTATGATCTTCCAACATTTTAATTTACTTTGGTCACGTACTGTTGAAGAAAATATTGCATTTCCACTTGAGATTGCGGGTATACCTAAAGGGGAACGAGCAAAACGGGTGGATGAGTTAATTGAGCTTGTTGGATTATCTGGTCGGGGGAAGGCGTATCCTTCGCAGTTATCTGGTGGTCAAAAACAACGTGTCGGTATTGCACGTGCACTAGCGAATAATCCTGAAGTCTTGCTTTGTGACGAAGCAACTTCTGCGCTCGATCCAGAGACGACAGAATCAATTTTAGAGCTATTACTTGATATAAATAAAAGATTAGGTTTAACGATCGTACTCATTACACACGAAATGCATGTTATTCGTAAAATTTGCCACCGTGTTGCAGTAATGGAGGCGGGAAAAGTTGTGGAGCAAGGGGCTGTTTTAAGTGTGTTCCAAAGTCCACAAGCTGAAATTACGAAAAAATTCGTATCGCAAATATCAGATTCTAATGAAACGAAGGAATCGATTGAGCAAATTTTATCGAATTATCCTACAGGGAAAATTGTTCGACTAACATTTATCGGTCAAAAAACGGAGCAACCAATTATGTCGCAGCTTATTAAACAGTTTAACGTAGAAGTAAATATTGTACATGGTACGATTTCACATACGACAAGTGGCCCATACGGAACGCTAATTGTACAAATTGATGGAGAGAAAGAAAATGTTGAGGCAGCTCTTAACATGCTTGCACAGCACGAAATTCAAACGGAGGTGATTGAACATGCTTGAGCAATTATTTCCGAATGTTAACTGGGAAACGATGGTGGAAGCCGCATATCAAACAATTTATATGACATCTATTTCTACTGTCGTTACATTTGTGTTAGGACTAGCTATCGGGATTGTTTTATTTTTAACGAGTCCAAATCAAGTATGGGCAAGTAAAATTGTTAACTTTTTAACAAGCTCAATCGTCAATATATTCCGTTCGATTCCGTTCATCGTATTGATCATATTATTAATACCAGTTACGAAGCTTTTAGTTGGTACAATTCGTGGAACAAATGCCGCTTTACCTGCATTAATTATCGGAGCTGCTCCATTTTATGCACGTATGGTATTGATCTCTCTAAAAGAAATTGACAAAGGAGTCATTGAGGCAGCCCGTTCAATGGGAGCAAAGACATCTACGATTATTTTTAAAGTATTAATCCCAGAATCTCTGCCAGGACTTCTTTCGGGAATCACGGTGACAGCGGTAGCGCTTGTTGGATATACAGCGATGGCAGGTATCATCGGTGCGGGCGGTTTAGGGAACTTGGCCTTTATTGAAGGTTTCCAACGTAGTCGTGATGATGTGACATTAATGGCAACAATCATTATTTTAATTATTGTTTTTATCATTCAGTGGATTGGAGATGCGATTACAGCGCTCGTCGATAAACGATAATTAGTTAAAAATAGCAAGTTTAGTATAGTGAGGGAAAGAGCAGATGAAGAAGTTTTTATCATTATTTCTACTTTTATCCGTAGTCGTATTAGCTTTAGCGGCTTGTGGTAAAGGTGAAACAGTAAAAGAAAACGAAAATGATACATCAAATAACGAATCTACAACTGGAAAGAATACGTTAGTTGTAGGAGCTTCAAACGGTGTTCACGCTCTTATTTTAGAAAAAGCAAAACCAATTTTAGCTGAGCAAGGTGTAAATTTAGAAATCCGCCGATACCAAGATTTCGTTATGCCTAACCAAGATTTAGACTCTGGAGATTTAGATGCAAACTATTTTCAACATATTCCCTATTTAGAAGATGAAATTGCAAGTAAAGGCTATAATTTTGTTAATGCCGGTGGTGTTCATATCGAACCAATCGGTATTTATTCCAAAGAATATAAATCAGTTGAAGACCTTCCTAAAGGAGCTACCATTCTTATTTCAAACTCAGTTACAGACCAAGGTCGTATTTTAACTTTACTTGAAAGTTTAGGGTTAATAAAATTAGCTGATGGTATTGATAAATCAGCCGCTACGATTTCAGACATCGTTAAAAACCCAAAAAAATTAGTAATTGATGCTGACTCACCAGCGGAAATGTTAGTTGCGTATTATGAACAAGATGAAGGAGACGCAGTAGTTATTAACTCCAATTACGCCATCGATGCACAAATTAATCCGCTTAAAGAGTCAATTGCCATTGAAAGTACTGATTCTCCTTATGTAAACGTAGTAGCAGTGCGTAAAGGTGATGAAAACAAAGAGTCCATTAAAAAATTAATGGATGTATTACATTCTAAAGAAGTACAAGACTATATCCAATCCGAATGGAACGGGGCTGTAGTTCCTGTAAATGAATAATAAAACTCAAGAAAACTCCTAGTGACCATTTCACTAGGAGTTTTTTCGTGCGTGAAATAGAAAGTTAACTAAAAATAACGGTTCTATAATATTTGTTGGGGTATACACACAATTTCGTACAAAAAAAGCACAAGCTCACTCTTTTTTATTTACTTGAATTGACGAGAAACAAGTAAAGGAAAGGTGAGTTGTGCTATATGAATATTAACATGAATATCCCAGGATTAAAAAATGTCATCATTGATCAGATAAAAGAACGCAAAGGAGCGTATCGTATTTTCTGGTTCATCACTTTAACTTGGGGTTGATTTCCGTTCCAAATATATTTGCGACGAAAGCCTTGCGACAGGAGCAGTTGAGCGCTTTCCGGGGGGCGTCTGATGAGCCGCTTCCCTCGCAAGCTCAGTCCAGGGTCTCATCTAGGACGCTAATCCCCCAGGAGTCGCCCAACCTCCACTCCAATCAACACTCACATTTTTTTATAAATTGCCATCCCTGATTTTTGTTGAGAAATTTTTATACAAAAAAAACGTACTTGCCCGGCTTCTGGTCAAAAAACAAGTAAAGTACATGATTATCGGATGCAAAAAATTAAGCACTTAAAAAGGGTTGAACGCTTAAAATTTTATTTTATAAGCGCCGTCGCTATGCCTGCATATGTGGCAAACGGTTTTCCGAGAACACAACTTTTAGAGACCGCTATCAGCGCTTTTCTAAGGAATGGAATCAGGTTGTTCGGATTCGTTCAGTGAAGGCGAAATCGTTTAAAGAAGCAGCTAAGGTAATATTTCTAAAGTCATAAAAAGAAACGCCTATGGTTTTCGAAAGTTTGAGCATTTTAAAGCAAAGATATTATTGAATTATGTATATAAAAATGTAGGAATGCATCTTGGTTAGAAAGATTACGTTGATTGGAGCTCAGGGCAGCCGACTTCTGCGGGAACAGCACGTGCGGAAAATCAAATTGTTTCGGTCCCATCCGAAACAATTTAGTTAGAGCCGTGCCCGCGAAAAGCGTGCTGCCCTGAGCGGAAATCAACCTCTTTCGCAAGAAAGAGTGCAGTGAAAGTATTCACTACACCCCAACTCTTGAATTAGAACCAAAATAACGTGTATTTTTGGTTTTTAGCATGTAACTTTACCTTCATTTGAGAAGAAATAAAACAACAGAATATTAGTAAAATTACGACTAATTTAATACGTATTCCTTTTCGTGTTTCACTATGTTAAAGTGCTAGTATTACATCTTAGACATACACATGTGTTTTTAGGGAGGACATTTCAATGAAGTTAAAAATTGGTTTGCTGGCCCGTATATTGATTGCGATTGTACTTGCGGTTGTAGTAGGTAGTTTTGCACCAGAATGGTTTGTACGGATATTTGCAACATTTAACGGTTTATTCGGAGGGTTTTTAAACTTCGTCGTGCCGCTTATTATTATAGGTTTTATTGCACCTGGGATAGCGCAGCTAGGAAAAGGCTCGGGTAAACTTTTAGGACTAGCGACATTTTTCGCATACTCCTCAACAATTATTGCAGGCATACTAGCTTATTTTGCAGCAAGTAATGTATTACCGATGTTTATTTCTCAACAATCTAGTGCGGATATAAGCGATCCGACGAGCTTTTTAGCTACGGCATTTTTTGAAGTAGAAATGGTGCCAATTATGGATGTTATGGCTGCATTATTATTTGCCTTTATTGTAGGCGTAGGGATGACGGTCATTAAAGGTGATGTTTTAAAACGCGGTTTTGAGGAATTAAATACAATAGTGGAAAAATTGATTTCTACTATTATTATTCCGCTATTACCATTTCATATTTTCGGGATTTTCTTAAATATGACGTTCGCGGGACAAGTAGCAAAAATCTTATCTGTATTTGCAGTCGTATTTATACTAATAATTGCACTGCACTGGACTATGTTAATTATCCAGTATACAACTGCTGGTTTACTAAATGGTAAAAATCCTATTAAATTATTAAAGGTGATGTTACCTGCATATTTCACAGCACTCGGTACACAATCATCCGCAGCGACGATTCCAGTAACGCTTCGTCAAGCACAACAAACAGGTGCTACTAAAAAAGTAACAGACTTTACAATTCCACTTTTTGCGACAGTTCATTTATCAGGTTCAACAATTACGTTAGTAACATGCTCCATCGGGGTTATGCTAATGAATGGCGTTGATTTTAACTTCAACTCAATGCTTGGGTTTATTTTAATGCTTGGTGTGACAATGATTGCTGCACCTGGTGTTCCTGGGGGAGCTGTTATGGCTGCACTCGGTTTACTTGGAACGATGCTTGGATTTGATGAAACGATGATCGCTCTTATGATTGCATTGTATATGGCACAAGATAGCTTTGGCACAGCGACTAATGTAACAGGTGATGGTGCACTGGCGATGATCGTCGATAAATTCCATAAAGAATAATAAAAACTGTCTCGCTACAATAGTAGCGGGACAGTTTTCCTGTTTTACAAACAAATTAAAAGCCACTTTAAAAAATAGCTTATATATTATTGAAATTGAGTTAGTCTTGAGAAGAAATCATTCACAAATTTTAAAAAAACTTGTTCAGAAGGTGCGAGCTCACGATTTGTTGGATAAATGACACCGACAGTACGGCGAATTGCTGGCATTGCAATCGGTACTTTAACCGTTAGACGAGGAGAAGAATCATAAAACGAACTCTCCGGAAGTAAAGTCACACCTATACCTGCAGCAACAAGCCCCTTCAATGCATCCATATCCTCTCCTTCCGACGTAACATTCGGTAAGAAGCCGGCAGATTTACACGCATCGACAGCTACTTTATTCAAAATATAGCCTTCTGGAAATAACACGAAATCGTCATTCCGTAAGTCTACCAAGTTTATTTGCTCGTTTTTTGCAAGGGGGTGGGTTGCAGGTAGTAAAGCATGTATATTTTCACTAAATAATACAGTTGCATTAATTTGGCCATCTTTTGGTGGGATAGGACCGAGTAATGCTAAATTCAACTCGCGGTTTTTAACGGCGTCGATCAAAAATTTATAAGAGCCTTGACGCAACTGAAAAGCCACGTTAGGATACTCCTTTTTAAAGGCAGAAATGACTGTAGGTAGAACATAACTTGCTAAACTTGTTGGGAAGCCAACCTTAATTGTCCCTTTTGCAGGGTCTAAAAATTCATCTACTTGTTTAACAGCAAAATCGATTGCTTTCAAAGCAGCAATACTATGCTCTAGAAAAATTTTCCCTATCGGTGTTAGCTTTACATTGCGCCCGATTCGTTCGAAAAGGGGGGTACCTAGTTCTTCTTCTAAGTTAGCGATTTGTCGACTAATTGCGGATTGAGCAACATGCAAATGCTCTGCTGCTTCCGAAATGTGTTCACGTTCTGCTACTTCTACAAAGTAACGTAATTGGCGTAATTCCAAGTTTTGCACCTCGTTTATCTCGCTTTTAGATTAATTTCAACTCAACCTATACTTATTATGTTATTTTGAAAACTTCGAAATGTAAATACTATTAGGAAATTTCAAGTTATTTTTACGTATTTTTCATCTGAATAATAAAGAAAATGTGTTAATAAAAAAAGGCCTCTAATTAAATATCGTCTATTAATACTCACTAGGAATAAATTTGCCTTAGTTTTTAGTGTAAAAAAATCCTTTTTAGGAAATATATGAACTAATACGAGTTGAGGTACGTTAAACTGTCTATTTATGCGGTGACAATAACCGAAAGGAATGAAAAATATTCTCAATAAAGCATTGTCCATTGAAAATAGAAAATTCGTGAATAAGCAAGTAGATTTTGACTGTAGTTTTATATGCTAACGTTTTATGATATATAGTTCTAGTTATTTAATTAAAATAATTCTAAACTATTTGCAACGAAACTTCTTTTCAGTTAAGATTGAACATGACAATAATTCTGCAATGGAAAACCATGCAAAGAACATTATGGAGGTAATTTAATGGCAACTTTAGAAATTAAAAATCTTCACGTTGAAATCGACGGTAAAGAGATTTTAAAAGGTGTAAATCTTACTATCAACACAAACGAAGTACACGCAATTATGGGTCCTAACGGTACTGGTAAATCTACGTTAGCATCTGCAATTATGGGTCATCCTAAATATGAAGTAACACAAGGTGAGGTTCTACTTGACGGTGAGAACGTCCTTGAAATGGAAGTTGACGAACGCGCGAAAGCTGGTCTTTTCCTAGCGATGCAATACCCATCAGAAATTAATGGTGTAACAAACGCAGACTTCTTACGTTCAGCAATCAATGCTCGTCGCGAAGAAGGCGATGAAATCTCACTAATGAAATTCATCCGCGAATTAGACAAAACGATGGACTTTTTAGAAATGCCAGAAGAAATGGGTCAACGTTACTTAAACGAAGGCTTCTCTGGCGGTGAGAAAAAGCGTAACGAAATTTTACAATTAATGATGATTAAGCCTGCATTCGCGATTCTTGATGAAATCGACTCCGGTCTTGATATCGATGCACTGAAAGTTGTATCTAAAGGTATTAACGAAATGCGCGGCGAAGGATTCGGCTGCTTAATGATCACTCACTACCAACGTTTACTGAACTACATCACACCTGATCATGTACACGTAATGATGCAAGGTAAAGTTGTAAAATCTGGTGGCGAAGAGCTTGCACAACGTTTAGAAGCAGAAGGATACGACTGGATCAAAAAAGAGCTAGGTATCGAAGACGAAACTGTAGAAGCAGAAGCATAATTAAGGAGGACGAATGAGATGACGGTTGAAACAAAATTGGCGTTATCAGCACAAGAAGTACGCTCGTTCTCGCAAAGCAACAATGAACCAAAATCGTTTGCTGATTTCCGCGAAGCAGCATTAGCAAAAGCGGCTGAGCTAGCATTGCCAACGCCTGATAAAACAAATATTACGAAATGGAACTTCATAGATTTCCCTATTCACACTGTGGAAAGTGAAGGTTTCGCTTCATTAGATGAACTACCAGAAGAAGTTAGAGCGTTAATTGATATAGAAGGTCAAGAAAACCTTTATATCCAACGCAACAATACACCAGCGTTTATTAAAGTTTCTAAAGAATTGGTAAATAAAGGTGTTATTTTCACGGATATCGAAACAGCTATTCGCGAGCATAGTGAGTTAGTTGAAAAATATTTCATGACTACTGCTGTAAAGGTAGATGAGCATAAGTTAGCTGCTTACCACGCAGCACTTGTTAACGGTGGTGTCTTCGTATACGTACCACGCAATGTAATCGTTGAAGAGCCGCTTCAAGTAGTTTTTGTAAACGATAATGCTGACGCTTCTTTATTCAACCATGTATTAGTAGTTGCTGAAGAATCTGCTGCTGTTACATACGTTGAAACTTACGTATCTACAGTTGAAGAAGGTAAAGGTCAAGCGAATATTATTGCTGAAGTAATTGCGAAAGATAATGCTCAAATTACTTTTGGTGCAGTTGATGTACTTGCAAAAGGCTTTACAACATATGTAAACCGTCGTGCACATATTGCACGTGATGCAAAAATCGACTGGGCATTAGGTTTAATGAACGATTCAGATACTATTTCTGAAAATATTACGCATTTAGTAGGTGACGGTTCTGCAGCTGATACAAAAACAGTTGTTGTCGGACGCGGTACACAAAAACAAAACTTCACTACTGAAGTTCGCCACTGGGGTAAAAACTCTGATGGTCAAATTTTAATACATGGTGTTATGAAAGAAGCAGCACAATCAATTTTCAATGGTATTGGTAAAATCGAACACGGTGCAACGAAAGCAAACGCAGAGCAAGAATCTCGCGTATTAATGCTTTCTGAAAAAGCGCGTGGAGATGCAAATCCAATTTTATTAATTGATGAAGATGATGTAACAGCAGGACACGCAGCATCTGTTGGACGTGTTGACCCGATTCAGCTTTATTATTTAATGAGCCGTGGTATTTCGAAAGCAGAAGCAGAGCGTCTTGTAATTCATGGATTCCTTGCGCCAGTTGTTACTAACCTGCCAATCGAAGGTGTTAAAAAGCAACTGACGGAGGTTATCGAAAGGAAAGTTCGATAATGAATATTAAAGACATTAAAAGTTTTTTCCCTGTGCTAAATCAAGAAGTAAATGGGCATCCTCTCGTTTACCTTGATAGCGCAGCGACGTCGCAAAAGCCTATTCAAGTGTTAGAAGCATTAAAAAATTATTATGAACTAGACAACTCAAACGTCCACCGTGGTGTTCATACATTAGGAAACCGTGCAACAGATTCCTATGAAGGCGCCCGTGAAAAGGTTCGTAAGTTTATTAATGCTAGTTCTACAGAAGAAGTGATTTTTACACGCGGTACAACTACTGCTTTAAATACAGTTGCATCTGGTTACGGTCGCCAAACGATACAAGCAGGTGACGAAATCGTTATTACGTATATGGAGCACCACTCGAATATTATTCCGTGGCAGCAGCTTGCGAAAGAAAAAGACGCTACTCTAAAATATATCGATTTAGAAGCAGATGGTACGATTTCCATTGAAAAAGTACGTGAAACTATTACGCCAAAAACGAAAATTGTTGCAATGGGTATGGCTTCAAACGTTATGGGTACAATCAATCCAATCAAAGAAACTGCAAAAATTGCACACGAAAATGGTGCAATTATGGTAGTAGATGCTGCTCAAGGTGCACCACATTTGAAAATCGATGTACAAGATTTAGATTGTGATTTCTTAGCATTTTCAGGGCATAAAATGTGTGCTCCTACCGGTATTGGTGTACTATATGGTAAAAAAGCGCTTTTAGAAAACATGGAGCCAATTGAATTTGGTGGTGAAATGATTGATTTCGTAGGAACTCACGAATCAACATGGAAAGAGCTACCGTGGAAGTTTGAAGGCGGCACACCAATAATTGCAGGTGCAATCGGTTTAGGTGCAGCAATCGACTTTTTAACAGAAATCGGATTAGAAAATATCGAAGCGCATGAGCATAAGCTTGTTGCGTATGCGATGGACGAGATGGAGAAAATTGATGGATTAACTATTTTCGGCCCTCGAGATCCGATGAAGCGTTGCGGACTTGTGACGTTTAATTTAAACGATGTACATCCTCATGATCTAGCTACAGTACTAGATATGAATGGCATTGCCGTACGTGCAGGACACCACTGTGCTCAACCGCTAATGAAATGGCTGCAAGTGTCTGCAACAGCGCGTGCTAGCTTCTATATGTACAATGACGAAGCTGATATTGACCGCTTAGTTGCAGGACTGCGCGCGGCGAAGGAGTATTTCAACGATGTCTTTTAATAATTTAGATCAGTTATATCGATCCGTAATTATGGATCACTATAAAAACCCTCGTAACAAAGGGTCATTAGAAGAAAACAATATTACAATTGATATGAATAACCCAACTTGTGGCGACCGTATTCATTTAACTTTAAAATTAAATGATGGTATTGTTGAAGACGCAAAATTTGACGGTGAAGGCTGCTCGATTTCGATGTCTTCTGCTTCTATGATGACGCAAATCGTTAAAGGGAAAAAATTAGATGAAGCGCTTGAACTAGCAGAAATTTTTTCGAAAATGATGCTTGGAGAAGACTTCGATACAGATAAATACGATTTAGGTGATGTGGAAGCATTACAAGGTGTTTCACAATTCCCAGCTCGTATAAAATGCGCAACACTCGCTTGGAAGGCGATGGAAAAAGGCGTAAAAAGCGAAGATAAATAATTAGGCTTTTTTATGAAAGAGCTGTCTAGGCTAAAACGCTTCCTGTTAGAGGGCTATAAGTATATAAAGGAATATCGCTGTCCAAAGTGGCATCGTTAAGGTTTACATTATACTCTAACGCTTTTCGCAGGTCAGCCAGCGTTTTAGCACTATTCTTATATGAACGGAGGAGAAAAAATGGCTAAAAAAATGCCAGATATCGGCGATTACAAATATGGCTTCCATGACAAGGACGTATCTATTTTCCGTTCAAAACGTGGATTAACAGAAGAAATCGTTCGTGAAATCTCAAATATGAAACAAGAACCTGAGTGGATGTTAGAATACCGCTTAAAAGCTCTTGAAACTTTCTATACAAAACCAATGCCTCAATGGGGGGGCGACCTTGGCGCTTTAGACTTCGATGAAATTACTTACTACGTAAAACCATCTGAAGCGACGCAAAAGTCTTGGGATGAAGTACCAGAAGAAATTAAAGCAACATTCGATAAATTAGGTATTCCTGAGGCAGAACAAAAATATCTTGCAGGTGTATCTGCTCAGTATGAATCTGAAGTAGTGTACCACAACATGAAAAAAGATCTTGAAGACTTAGGTATTGTGTTCAAAGATACAGACTCTGCTTTACGTGAGAACGAAGACATTTTCAAAAAATATTGGGGTACAGTAATTCCTTACACTGACAACAAATTTGCTGCGCTTAACTCAGCAGTTTGGTCAGGTGGTTCATTTATCTATGTACCACCTGGTGTAAAAGTGGAAACACCATTACAAGCCTACTTCCGTATTAACTCTGAAAACATGGGTCAATTTGAACGTACGCTAATTATCATTGATGAAGGTGCTTCAGTACACTACGTTGAAGGTTGTACAGCTCCTGTTTATACAACAAACTCTCTACACTCAGCTGTAGTAGAAATCATTGTTAAAAAAGATGCATACTGCCGTTATACTACTATCCAAAACTGGGCGAACAATGTGTATAACTTAGTAACGAAACGTACAGTTGTTGAAGAAAACGGTACAATGGAATGGATCGACGGTAACATCGGCTCTAAACTTACTATGAAATACCCTGCTTGTATTCTTAAGGGTGAAGGCGCACGCGGTATGACGTTATCAATCGCTATTGCTGGTAAAGGTCAACATCAACACGCGGGTGCAAAAATGGTTCACTTAGCACCAAATACTTCTTCAACAATTGTATCTAAATCAATTGCGAAACAAGGTGGGAAAGTATCTTACATGGGTCAAGTGAAGTTTGGTCCGAAAGCAAGTGGTGCACGTGCGAATATCGAATGTGATACATTAATTATGGATAATGAATCTACATCAGATACAATTCCATACAACGAAATCTTTAATGATAACGTATCTTTAGAGCACGAAGCAAAAGTTTCAAAAGTATCTGAAGAGCAATTATTCTACTTAATGTCTCGCGGTATTTCTGAACAAGAAGCAACTGAAATGATCGTAATGGGCTTCATTGAGCCATTCACAAAAGAATTACCAATGGAATACGCGGTAGAAATGAACCGCCTAATCAAATTCGAAATGGAAGGCAGTATTGGTTAATATCCAATAAGCCTTGATTTTAAAAGGTTTCCGAGTGTTATTAAATGCTCGGAAACTTTTTTTTACATTTTGCCCACAAAATTCATTGGGTTTCAAGGTGTTTATTATAGAGTCTGAGTGAAATGTGTCGTAAAAAGGTAGAAAAAAACCGGCAAAAAATTTTGCCGGTTGAATGTTAAATTAATCTATTTATTACCGTTTTGGTAACCATTATTTCCAAATATACCTGATGCTTGTTGTTTTTTAGCTTCTGCTTGTTGGATTTTTTGTTTAACCTGATTAACATCAGTCTCACTTCCGAATTCTACATTCATAGTATTCGAATTTGAAGCTTGTTGTTTTTTAGCTTCTGCTTGTTGGATCTGTTGTTTAACCTGGTTAACATCAGTCTCACTTCCAAATTCAGTGTTCATGTTTTGATTGAAATTTTGATTGTTGTTTGGCATGAATCTCACCTCCTGAAATTTAGTCTGTACAGAGGAGGTTCTATTATGCGTAAAAAAATTTAATCTTTTCTGGATAATCTACATGTAATTTTGGAGGAACGCAGGAGTAATAAATCAAAATTGGCTCAAACTTATAGCGAACTTTTATTATCGAAAGTGTTTTAGCTGTTACACCAGTCCCTTACACATATGAGTACCCACTAGCAAAGGCAACTGTTACATCTTACTCGATATGGCCCAACGTTCACTTACTTATGATAAAGAACATTTCAAAAAATATGCTCAATCAGAAATTAACTGGATGAGGTATTTAAATAAAGGACAAAGACCAGGGGTACTCATTTGTAAGCCTGGTCTTTGTCCTTTTTATAATTCACCAAAAAAATAAAACTGATAAATTCAAAAATATGCATCGGTTAAATTGTGCTGTGAGATAAACTAAAATTTTTTATTGTAATTATTTTTCTTTGTTTTTTTCTATATCTGTGAAATCAGCTTCTTTGCCAGCTTCCATGTCATAACTCGGTTTGTTGTTAACTCTTGTATGTGAATTGGAAGCAACATCCTCTTCATCATTTAATGGTTTCATAAGAATCGGTATAGATACCAGTCCAGCAATTCCAACAAGAGCATAAATCCATCTTGATAGCACTGCAGTTTGACCACCAAATAAATAAGCCACTAAATCAAATTTGAAAAATCCAATTAGTCCCCAGTTTATTGCACCAATAATTACTAGAACTAGAGCAATCCTATATAAAGTCCCCACTATGTTATACCTCCTCATTTTTAGATATGGTGCTCTTTATGTTATAAACAAGTAAAAGAACACATTATCCTTACTTCTAATTTCCCCAGCGACCGTAATTTTATACAAAGTTCACTGTTGATGTAAGGAAAAAAGTGGCGAAGGAATAGAAGCATATAAGTATATGATAATTGCATTTATTTAGTTGATCGAAAAAATTCATTTAAAATAAACAATTTAAGGAAATGAACTAGGGTAGTGATTTTGATTGCATTATCTAATCAAAGTAAGTATCTAAATTAATCCTTTTTTTAATTTTAAAGAGATTGGAGAAATACAGGATTTTGAATTTGCTCTAAATAAATTACTAGAATTAAAATAATCCACTTAGATAAAAAGGTTAACGAGTGTTTTTTTTGTAATGGGAGACGATTGAATGGGAAAAAGCGTTGGGGCAAGCCGTGGACGGGCGAGTAAACTATCGAGAAGAGGATAGAAACTATTTAAAGGGTCACTCGCTAGAAAGTGACCCTAAACAAAAAATCAGAAAAGAAGTGTTGAGATATTATTGTTAATTGACTATTATAGCCAGCTACAGATGTCTATGTTAATACATGAAACTTGCTCCGACAATAATTAGAAGCACGAATAAGACAACGATTAGAGCGAATGATGAACTATTGCGTCTACCATAGTTATCTTCGTAGTTATTATTTTCATAGTTTCCCATGAAAACACCTCCTTTCCACAATCTATAGTATGTATAGTTATAGAAAGGAGAAGGGTTAATCATCTAACTTAATAGTTAATTTTTGCAAAATAGTTAAATATCCTCATCAATTGTATTGATAGGGTTACCCATATACGTTAGCGTTGCTAGGGACAGTATAGTTAATATTTAGTTTTTACTTATTCGAGAATAGATTATTCCAAAATGGTTAATTTATTAATCGGAGGTGATAATTATGTCAAAAGAAAAGGGAAATAAGAAAGAAATAGAGAGAGAAGAATTCAGTGCAGATTTAAGTCCAGATGATTTAGATGTGCGTGAAGAAAATGATCTAACGAAAGAACAAATTGAGAACTCAAAACAAGTAAATCAGAATAAATATAGTGCTCAAAATAAAAAATAAATAAAATCCCCAGTATTAACTGGGGAAACCAATTTAAGAAATGTTATTTTTGTGGATAATCTACATGTAGTGGTGGTGGAACAAGCCAACCCTTAGTTTTATTAAGGCGTAATAACCGTGCACCTAATTGTGCTGTATTCATATGAAATTGTCCGTACATTAATCCGATATCTTCCCTAGTAGACATTCCCATTGCTTGACTGCATGCCATTAATCCAGCGGCAAGGTTAGCTGATAAGGCAGCGCTAATTTCTGGATCATTAAATTTTGCACCAGGAGGTATATCTTCAAGTCTTGCTAAAGGTCGTTCAGGAGGAGCAGGCGGTAATCCTACACCATTAACTTTTAAAATCTTTTCTAATTGTTTTACTTCTTCTCGAGCCCCTTGGATGATATCTTCAATAATTTTTCTTAAATCTTCATCACCAGTGTGGTTATAAAATGTTTGATATCCAGCAATCATTCCATAATTTGTTGCCAGATTTGTCCAAACACCAAACACTTCACCATAGTGTAATGGTTCATCTTTTGGGTTTCCGCTTAGTATTCCCATACACGCACTTCCTTTCGTTATAGCATTTACATGCATGGAATAGTATGAGTAAAAAAACTAAATTAATTCATGGAAAACGAAAACTATTTTAAAAAAAGACCTGGCACCACGCACAGGTCAGCAAAATTATAGGTGTTTATTATAGCGCGTATGTTTGTATAAATTTAAAAAATAGAACGGAAAATTTCATAGCAACCTGTTTTCGTAAAATTAAAACCTCGTAACAATAGTTTACTTTTGTAGGTTTATTAATTGGATGATTTCGATTTTTTATTTACTTACTCGATATTGTAAAATAGAAGAAATATCTACATATTTGATATTATAATATCAAAATAAAGTGATGAACTATGGAATTGTTTTAATAAATACTATAAATAGAGGAGAGGCGCAATGATACAAATTGGTTTAACTGGATGGGGAGATCACCCTGACCTATATTCCGAAGTAACGTCTGCAAAAGATAAGCTATTTGATTATAGTGGTCATTTCCCAGTAGTGGAAGTCGATACGTCATTTTATGCTATTCCTAGAAAAGAGCATGTTGAAAAATGGTGCAAGGATACACCAGAAAATTTTTCGTTCGTGTTAAAAGCCTATCAAGGAATGACGGGGCATCTTCGTGAGGATTTGCCATATGAAACTCGCAATGATATGTTCAATTCATTTATTGAATGTGCAAGCACGTTTCGAAATAAATTAGCAATGATACTAGTGCAATTTCCACCGTGGTTTGATTGTACAGCCAAAAATGTTCAGTATATTCGTTACATCAAGCAACAATTACAAGCTTTCCCAATAGCTATCGAATTTCGTAACCAAACGTGGTACGCTAGTAACATGAAAGGGAAAATATTTGATTTTCTTGAAGAAAACGAACTGATTCATACGATATGTGATGAGCCGCAAGCGGGTGTTGGCTCTGTGCCTTTTGTGCCGATTGCGACATCGACGAAAGCACTCATCCGGATGCACGGGCGCAATGTACATGGCTGGCGTAATATTGGGCACGGGGATAATTGGCGCAAAGTACGCTTTTTATATGATTATAATCGTGAAGAATTGCAGCAAATGGCACATCATATTGAAACATTACGCTCACAAGGAAAACAAGTTTTTGTATTACTAAATAATAATTCTGGGGGACATGCAGCGAGCAATGCAAAGTTATTGCAAAGTATGCTACGTCTTCAGTTTAATGGCCTTTCACCAAAGCAACTGAATATATTTGAAGGAGAGTTTTAATGGAATTTGCATTACTATTTATTATTGCACTTAGCGCGGGACTTATCGGGGCACTTGTCGGTCTTGGCGGAGGTGTGATTTTAGTACCAGCAACACTTTTTATCGGAATTAGTTTAGGCTTTATTCCGGATATTACACCGCAGACAGTAGTTGGTTTGTCGGTTATTATGATGATTTTTACAGGATTAGCTTCAACGTTATCTTATATGAAATCGCGTACTGTTGATTATAAAACAGGGTTTATTTTCTTTGCAGGTAGTGTACCGGGTACAATGGTCGGTGCGTGGATTAATAAAGGGTTAGATTTGCCCTCTTTTAATTTATACTTCGGAATATTACTCATTATTTTGGCAACAATTTTACTCATACGTGATAAATTAAAGCCAGTAAAATGGTTTGTAGAGCACGGTATGAAGCGTACATATATCGATAATGAAGGAAAAGAATATGTATACGGTTATCCAATTTGGTTTGCATTCCTATTAACATTTGTAGTCGGTTGTATGTCAGGGTTATTTGGAATTGGCGGCGGCTCGATGATTGTGCCGGCAATGCTTATCTTATTCTTATTCCCGCCACATGTTGCCGTTGCGACATCGATGTTTTTAGTGTTTTTAACATCAATCGTCAACTCTGCTAGTCATATTTATTTAGGGAATGTACCTTGGCTTTATACATTACCTGTTATTCCAGGCGCGTATTTAGGGGCTAAAATAGGTGCGGCTCTTAATAAAAAACTAAAGTCCGAAACACTCGTATTTGCATTACGAATTATTTTACTATTACTAGGAATTCGTTCAATTTTAGATGGATTATTTTAAGCGAGAGAAGGTGCCGAATGTGCGAGAAAAAATTCATTTTTTCCATACGAATGATGTACATAGTCATTTTGAGTTTTGGCCACGTACACAAAGCTATATTCGTACACAGCGCGCACTATTAGCAGAAAAAGGAGAACCTAGCTTTTTACTTGATATCGGGGATCATATAGACCGGTCAAATATTTTCACAGAGGCTACAGTTGGCAAAGGCAATGTCCAAATGTTAAATGAAGCCGCCTATGATGTAGTAACAATCGGAAATAATGAAGGTATTACATTAGCGCATGAAGATTTTTATACATTGTATAATGAAGCGGAATTTGATGTCGTTGTAGCGAATATCCAAGCATTAAATGGTCAAAATCCAACTTGGCTAAAGCCTTACACGATATTAACTACAAAATACGGAACAAAAATTGGAGTAGTTGGTGCAACAGCACAATATGATGCGTTTTATAGAGCCTTAAATTGGGACGTTTCTGAGCCACGTATTGCAATTATTCAAGTCGTAGAGCAATTAAAGGAGCAAGTGGATATCATTATATGCCTCTCACATTTAGGGATAACAGAAGATGAGGCACTAGCAAGTGAATGTCCGGCAATTGATGTTATTTTTGGTGCACATACGCATCATATATTGGAACAAGGAAAATTTGTAGAAGGTGTATTATTAACAGGTGGCGGAAAGTTTGGTCAGTTTACAGGTCATTTAACTTTGGAATTTGATCATGAGACGAAAACTATTACTAAACAAGAGACACTTATTGAAAACGCGCTATTACCAAGTTCGAAAGATGAAGAAAATTATTTACAACGAATGTCAAGAGAAGGCAAAAAACAATTATCTGCTCCTATTTTTACGACGCACCGCCCATACTATAAAGAGTGGTTCCATTATTCGCAGTTATCTGATTTATTTGCAAAATCGATACTTGATTATACGAAAGCAGATTGTGCTATGTTTAATGCAGGTATTTTTTTAGATGATTTAAATAAAGGACATGTTTCTGCTTATGATATTCATGGTATTTTACCGCACCCGATCAATTTATGTGTTATCGAGTTAACTGGGGCCGAGTTAAAAGAAGTATATTTACAGTCCAACAACGAAGAGTGGCCAAATTTGCAATTGAAAGGTTTAGGCTTTAGAGGTATTGTTTTTGGCAAAATGTTAACGTATGATTTTAAAGTCAACGGAAATCGTGAGCTTGTTATTCGTGGTAATGTGGTGGACATACAACGTACGTACAAATTAGTGACTTTAGATATGTTCACATTCGGCTACTTTTTCCCGAATTTTAAATATGCAAAAAAAGAATACTATTTACCGCTATTTTTACGAGATATTTTTAGAGAATACGGAAAAGTGAATTTTGTATGTTAAAACTTTATATATTCTCTGTTAAGGGAATTGCCTTTATAATAACATAATGTAACTGAAGGATTGGGGTAAAAAGTAACATGCGATTAATATCAATTGATGTTTTGAGAGAAGGCATGGTCGTTGGGAGAACGATTTGGAATGAAGCAGGGCACCCTTTATTACAAAAAAATGTAGTTGTTAGTGATCCAATTATTAACCGTTTGCGGCAATTAAATATTCAATATTTGTATATTGAAGATACTATTTCGCAGGGGATACAAATTGAAGAAACAGTACAACCTGCAGTTCGTAATAAAGCAGTACATAGTATTACACAGTCTTTTGAATCCATTAAAAAAGTTAAACATAATCAGGCGTCATATGTGCTTGATCAGCAGTCGAAAGCAATTTGCAATATCGTGGAAGGATTATTAGATGCTATTTTAAATAGTGATGAAATATTAACGATATTAACGGATGCTTATATTTATGATGAGTATTTATATCATCATTCATTTCAAGTGACGATGTACTCCATTGCTATTGCGAAAGAAATGGGCTATTCGTACGATGATTTGCGATTAATCGGTATAGGCGCTATGTTACATGATATTGGCAAGCTATTAATTCCACCTGAGATTTTAAAAAAACCGGACCAATTAACAAATGAAGAGTACGATGAAATGAAGCTGCACACTCGCTACGGTTTTGATTTATTACGTAATCTTCATTCGGTTTCATTACTCGTAGCACACTGTGCATTTCAGCATCATGAACGAATTGATGGAAGTGGTTATCCACGAGGGTTAGTTGATTTTGAAATTCATCCTTTTGCCAAAATTATTGGTGTGGCAGACGTATTTGATGCTGTTACATCGAATCGAGTATACCGTGATAAGCTGTTTCCGTCGCAAGGGATTGCCATTCTAGAAGCAGGTAGTGGTACTCTTTATGATGCACGTGTAGTTGCTGCTTTGAAGAATAGTGTAGTACATTATCCAAACGGTACGGTTTTAGTATTATCAGACAATCGTCGTGCAGTTGTATCCAAACAAAATGATGTCGATCCATCTCGTCCTTTAGTACGTGTTTTTGAGGAAGATGACAATATTATTAATACTACATATGAATTTAGCTTATTTGATTATCCTAATATTACTATAGAAAAAATTGAAACGGATTATGTCATAACAGAATAGTCCAAGCCCCCTTTCTCATAACTTAGAGCAAGGGGGATTTTTGTGTTTTCTCGTCAAAGAAAGGGTATGAAATTTAGGAAAAAAAAGCGTAAAGGGAATTATATAGTTATATTACTTTTTAGCCTGATCGCTGTTACAATCTATTTTTTGTATTTTATTAATTCACGTCTAATGCCGATTTATTTACAATATGCAGAAGTACAAACTCATAAAGTGGCATCATTTGTGATTAGTAAAGCAATTAATTCTCGAACATCGAGTGTATTAGATATAAATGAGATTTTCGATGAAATGCCAGAAGGGTCAAATGGAATGATCTCTGCAAAAATTAATACAGAAATAATTAATCAAGTGCGTGCAGAAACGACAGCGCTTGTAAAGGAATATTTAGAGCAAGCGGAAAGTGGAAACTTAACACACTTACCAAATTTAGATAATGTAGAATATGATGTTGGGGAAATGCAAGCAGGAGATGGAATTGTATTTTTTGTTCCATTAGGGCAAGCAGCTAATTTACCTCTACTTGGAAATTTAGGTCCGAAAATACCGATTCGCTTTCATATTATTGGTAATGTACATAGCGATGTAGAAACAACTTATACGGAGTTTGGTATTAATAATCTTATAGTCGAAGTTAATATACATTTAGAAGTAAATGTACAAATAATAGTCCCATTTGCTAGTAAATCTGCGACAGTAGAGCAGTCTATTCCCGTAGCAATTGGCCTTGTTAGTGGAAAAGTACCTCATATATATACAAATGGAGGAGAAGGGACACAGCCGTCAATAGAAGTACCGGTTCCTATTCCAAATGGTGAGTAAAGTATAGTATAAAATAGTTTTCGAAAGTTAGTTGTTGCAATTGTGGGAATATGTTACATTGACAGAAGTAGTAAAGTTATTGAAATTGATAGGGGCGAAAATTTAATGACATCTTGTAAACCTACTAGTAATACTGAAGAGCATTTACGAAAACCTGACTGGCTAAAAATTAAAATAAATACTAACGATGAATACAAAGGCTTGAAAAAATTAATGCGTGAAAATAACTTGCATACGGTATGTGAGGAAGCGCGTTGTCCAAATATTCACGAATGCTGGGGAGAGCGCCGTACAGCTACTATGATGATTTTAGGCTCGATTTGTACACGTGCTTGTCGCTTTTGTGCAGTTAAAACAGGTTTACCGACTGAGCTGGATTTAGAAGAGCCAGAGCGCGTTGCTGATTCAGTAGCGATTATGAATTTAAAGCATATTGTTATTACAATGGTAGCTCGTGACGATTTAAAGGATGGTGGCGCTGGAGTATTTGCAGAAACAGTTCGTGCCATTCGCCGTAAAAACCCATTTACGTCCATTGAAGTATTACCATCAGATTTAAGCGGTGCTGAAGAAAACTTACGACTGTTAATGGACGCAAAACCAGATATTTTAAATCATAATATCGAAACAGTACGCCGATTAACACCGAGAGTACGTGCACGTGCAAAATATGATCGTTCACTTGAGTTTTTACGTCGTGCGAAGGAAATGCAACCTGATATTCCGACAAAATCATCATTAATGATCGGCCTAGGTGAAACGTGGGATGAAATTTTAGAAGTAATGGATGACCTACGTGCAAACAATGTCGACATTATGACGATTGGTCAGTATTTACAGCCAACAAAGAAACATTTAGCAGTGCAAAAATATTACACACCACTTGAGTTTGGCAAACTGCGTAAAATTGCGATGGAAAAAGGGTTTTCTCACTGTGAGGCTGGTCCATTAGTGCGTAGTAGTTATCATGCTGATGAGCAAGTTAATGCTGCCACAAAAGAACGTCAAGCAAAAGTGGAAGTGTAAGATGTTGATTTCGAGCGTAACATTGCTTAACATGGATGATAGAAGATTGGTGGTGTCTGAATGATTATAGCAGAAGGCTATGCATACGAAATTATAGAAAATGTGCGAGATGGATTTCAAGAAGATGCATTTTTAGCACGTTATTCTGATATATTAGCGAAATACGATTATATTGTAGGGGACTGGGGTTATGGACAGCTCCGATTAAAAGGCTTCTTTGATGATAAAAATCAAAAGTCGACATTTGATACAAAGATTAGTACATTTGAGGATTATTTATTCGAATATTGTAACTTTGGCTGTGCGTACTTTATCGTACAAAAAACAGGACGCGCACCTTATACAGAAGCGGTTGTAGAAACCGTTGAAGAAGCTGTCGAATCAGTAGAATCAGTAGAATAAAGTGCATATGAAAATGGCGCTTGAGAAAATCCGTGGGCACTGAAAAATATAAAAATGAACTTAAGCAATGGTTTAGACGATAAATTGTCTAGGCTATTGCTTTTTCTTCGATGCCGCTGATTTCCGTTTCAGCGGACGCTTTCGTGTACAAGAAAGAAAAATAAACGAAATAGCAAAAGAAAAAGGCACTTTCTGTTCACGATCGAACAAAAAGTGCCGTTTATTTATTTTTGAAGAACATTACTTTTTTTAATTAAAAACGAAGCGCTTGTCGCAGCTAAACGGATGCGAATGCACTTTTTTTAACTTAATAGCTCTGTCAAATATTCACGTAAATCTTCTGTTTCAGCTTCAGAGCGATTATACACTTGCTCTAAATAGCCTGGTTCTTCCACATCATCTGGCCCAATTATCGCAAATCTCCCAAACTGAATATCCAAAACTAGCACTTTACCAAAGAATCGACTACTTTGTAAAATAGCTAAATCGTAGCGCTGTGTTTTACCAGCAAAACTCACAAAACGCGTCTTTGTGTCCTCTACATCATCATATAAGAAAAATCTTTCCATTATCTGTTCAATCTCCTTCCCCATCTCTAGAATATGTTACTATATATAAGAAAACACTATCAACTTTTATCAATTAGGGGGCCTATTTATGTACTTCGTAGATAGAAACAAAATAACTTTAAATTTAAACCATTTAGATGAGCTTTTAACTATTTTTGATCGCGAGGAAAATTGGTTAAAAGATGATATTACAATACTTGCTGTAGAGCGCATTGGACATAATGTAATGGAAGCTATGATGGATGTTGGTAACTTAATGATTGATGGTTTTATAATGCGCGATCCAGGTAGCTATGAAGATATTATCGATATTTTAGTCGATGAAAAAGTAATAACTACAGAAATGGATGCACCATTAAAAGCTGTAGTTGGTTTGCGTAAAATGCTTGTGCGGGAGTTTATCGCAGTAGATCATGCAGAAGTTGTCGAAGTATTAACATCCTCGCTACATGCAATGAAACAATTCTCTAGCAAAGTAAATGCTTACTTAATAAATGAACTTGGCCCTGTATCAGCGTTTTTACCAGAGGATGCAAAATGAAGCAATATAAGGCGTATTGTTTCGATTTAGACGGTACGGTATATCGAGGCAAGTTAGGTATTTCTACTGCTATTTCTTTTATTCATAAGCTTCAAGAAGCAGGTATCGAGCTTTTTTATGTTACGAATAATTCTTCGAAAACGCCGCATCAATTACAAGCAACCCTAGCGGAGATCGGTATTAATGCCCCAGTGGAGCATATTTATTCAAGCGCGCTCGTTACAGCAAAATATATCGCCCAGCATTATCCAAATGCTAAAGTACAAATGATCGGTTCGGATGGTATTCGTACCGCTTTAGAAGAGGAAGGCATTAAGTTTAGTGACGAGGAGCAAGTAGATGCATTTGTAATGGGGATTGACCGTACAATTGATTATGTGAAACTTGCAAAGGCGTGCTTGGCAGTACAAAATGGTGCCCAGTTAATCGGAACAAACGAAGATATAAAATTCCCTTCAGACAATGGCTTTTTACCTGGCAACGGCTCGTTTGTACGCTTAGTTGCGAATGTTGCGGGGGTGGAGCCACTATATATTGGCAAACCGTCACCGGTCATGCTAGAAGTCATTGCTACGCAGTACGGGTATGACAAAAGTGAAATGGTCATGATTGGTGATAATTATGATACAGACATTTTATGTGGCATCAATTTCGGTTGTGATACAATTCATGTCAACACAGGTGTCACGCCAACAGAGCAAGTACAAAAAAAGGAAAAACAACCGACATACTGCATTGAAAATTTAGAAAGCATATAATTATAAAGGTGGCGTCTGAAAATTCATTTTCAGACGCCACTTTTACGACGAGGATGGTGATATCTTGATATGATCACCACAGAGGCTGTTGAAAAAATAACAGATTGTGATTTTTCTTAGTAAATTTCTATTATATAGAGGGTTATCATTTGGCAGGTGGCGGTACGTGCAGTATGAGCCTACAAAATGAGCGTAGTCTCATTCTCCACGTTCATACCGCACGTAAGCCCGCCAAATAAAAAATGTTTCCTTCTAATCACTTTGGTAAATACGACCCCTACAGTATAAGAAACTCTAAAACAGTAGGTTCAGAAGGAAAATCCTTTATCAATCGCGCCTTGCATGAAGCGCAAAAACGAGTCGTATAAGACAGTACAACGCAGCTTTATGTCTCGTGCGCTAGCGCGATTGTCTTGACAAAAAACTCAAAAAAATTTTTATCAATTGACTTAGAACATATAAAATTATTACGTCTTTTTGGGAATAAAGAAATCAAGTTAATACTGTAAATTTTAAAATATTAACCGTTTCAGAATCTATTTTGCATATATAAAAGTAAAATAGTTGTTCTTTTTAGTTTAGTGTAGTCAGTATTAAAGCAATGCCGTTAAAGGAGGCGTGGATAATAATTGCTGGCCAGATCGAACTTGTTTTTTCATATGTCCAAGCACAAATCATACCTGTTATAAAATTAACTGGCAATGTATTGTAAGTTGGAATATGAACAATCATAAATATAGTTGAGCTTACAAATAAACCGACAGTGATGCCCCATTTCCCTCGTAACCATTTATACAAAAAACCTCTATAAAAAATTTCTTCATAAATAGGAGAAATGATAGCAGCTGAAATAAAAGCGATCGTTATATTAAACCACGTCATATCCATTTGCAATGATTGTGTTTTAGAATTTTCCCAACTAATATTAAAAATATCCATTAAAATAAGTATGACAATGCTTAGTGAAATATGGACGAATAACCACCATACAATCCATTTCCAATACCCTTTAGAAAATGAAGATAGTCCAACAGCCTTCATACTTAATCCTTTTGGTTTTAATGCAATCATATAAATGCTCAATGTAAAAATAATCGCCATTATTGCGCCTGTTATAGTGCCTGAGTATAAAGGGTTTTCCAATAATTGAAAAAGCGCTTTTTGAATATATGTTTCAATCGCTACAGGTACAATCACTAGTGTTATGACCAATAGTAAAACAAGTTCTTTCCAACCCCAAAGTTTTTCTGAAATTAACAAAACAAATCCCTACTTTCATATTTCTTATAGTTCATTACGAAAACAAAATACTCTCTAATTCACGGGCTAGTTAAATATTTTCTTATCTTTGTGCATTTGATAGCCGAAAAAAGAGCCTAATGAGCCAACTTAGAGTAGGTAGCTCATCACGTAAAGTAAAGACAAGTAAGACGGCGCATTTTAGCTAGCCTGTAAAAGAAAAGGTCCGATAGTTACATTGATGTACCTTTTTCTGTTATATTTACTTTAATTGGTGACGTAACGTAACGTGCAAGTATTTTTTGAAAGGGGGGCTTTATTTGAATTATTTATCAACAGGCGATACAGCCAAGGCATTGAATATTTCTATACGGACTTTGCGATATTATGACCAAATTGGACTAGTAACACCAGCGTATAAAAATGATAATGGCAATCGATTTTATTCTGACGAGGATATGTTACTTTTACAGAAAATCTGCTTATTAAAGGAAACTTCGATGTCTTTAAAGGAAATCCAACAAGTGATTTACAATATTTCGGTTGAACAAGTATTAAAAATTCACCTGAAAAAGTTGCAGATGGAATTAGCAACAGTAGATACATCATTAAAACGTACGCACACGTTATTGCATATGCTAAAGGTGGAGGAGAAACTTCAATGGGGGCATTTGCTAACGCTGTTTGACAAGACAAAACAACAGCATAGTGAAATGCGAAAAATGGCTATGGAAACATTGTTTAATAAGGACGAGCAAGCTAGTTTATCAACGCATCTACCTAAAATGGAAGATCCGCAAAGTACTATCTTGAAATGGATAAATATATTAAAACGTGTGGAACTTTATATGGCAGAGGGCAAATCACCAACCTCGCAAGCGGCACAACTACTAGCAGATGATATTTATCGTTTATCTATGGATACGTTTGCTGGAGATGAGCAATTGATCGAGAAATTTTGGGCGGTTCGAAAATCAAAAGATTCTTCAGACATGCTAGGTCTATACCCTGTCAAGGAAGAGATTATTAATTATATTGATGCTTGTATGGTTCATTATGAAGAACATCAAAGTATTCAAGGTTAATGTTTTTTTAAAATATCATGCATAGAAGGCTTAAACTAAAAGTTACAAATAGTAATATAAAAAACGCCAACAGATTTTTGTTGGCGTTTTCATTTACCACATCGGGTTTTCTTCAATGTAGTCATAGATTTTTTTTGTTAGTTCACTCGGTGTTTCGGCTTCTACGATGTCGCCGTTTACGAGTGCATAAAATGATTGCGAACACTTCGTACAAAAGCTTAAGCAGCCATATTCAAGAAGATCGATATTAGGGTCCTTTTCGAGTACCTCATACGTTTCTTGTGCGCCATTAGCTAAATTACTAATGCAAAATTCAACCATTGGATTCACAGCGATCACCTCACTCTTAGTCATGCTACGCTGTTTTTTTTGATACGTCAAATATCATTTTTTGTGAAAAGATTCACAAAATTTCAGATAATGTATTGTGAAACATATCACAATGAGATATACTCACTTATGGATACTTTGTGAACATATTTAATGAAGTTCAATATTAGTCATTTGAGCATACTGATTAATAATGAATGAAGGAGACAATTATGAAAAAATTAGTACTACTAGGTGGCGGTTACGGGAATATGCGTGTGTTATTACGCTTATTACCAAATAATTTTCCAGAAGATACAGAAATTATTTTAGTGGATCGTACACCATTCCATAGTTTAAAAACAGAATTTTATGCCTTAGCTTCTGGTACTTCAACGGATAAAGAAATTCGTGTAACTTTTCCAGAGCATCCACGATTAAAAACGGTTTTTGGGGAGATTAGTCGTATAAATCGTGAGGAAAAAGTTGTTTATTTTGAAGATGGCGAAGTTATTGAATACGATGATCTAGTAATTGGGCTAGGCTGCGAGGATAAGTATCACGGAGTCCCAGGTGCGGAGGAATACACATACAGTATTCAAACAATTGGTAAGTCTCGCATTACTTTTGAAAAACTATGCGGATTACCACCAGGCTCAACTGTTGGAATTGTTGGTGCCGGTTTATCTGGTATCGAGCTAGCAAGTGAGCTACGCGAAAGTCGAGCAGATTTAAAAATTAAACTATTTGACCGTTCACCTCGTATTTTGCGTGATTTCCCAGAAAAGTTAAGTAATTACGTAAAATCTTGGTTTACGAAACATAATGTAGAAGTAATTGCAGAATCAAATATTACTAAGGTGGAGGAAACACGCCTTTATAATCATGATCAAGTAATTGAAGTAGATGCAATTGTTTGGACAGCGGGAGTTCAGCCAGTTCAATTAGTACGTGAAATGGAAGCCGAAAAAGACAAATTTGGTCGCCCGATTGTCACACAATACTTCAATTTACCAGATGATGAACATGTATATGTTGTAGGGGACTGTGCATCTTCAGAATTACCACCAAGTGCGCAGCTAGCAGAAGAACAGGCAGAGCGTATCGTAAAAGTACTAAGACACCGCTGGAATAATGAAGCACTACCAGAGAAAATGCCAGAAATTAAATTAAAAGGCTTTATGGGTTCTTTAGGGAAAAAACAAGGTTTCGTTCATTTAGCTGATACAACGGTAACAGGCCGTATAGCTCGCATTATGAAATCCGGTTTGCTATGGATGTATAAGCGCCAAAATGATAATTAATTATTAGATGAGTTCATAAGTGAAGCAATTTGTTTGTATACGCAAATAATTTATTTAAAAGCCTATAAAGATAGAAATATATAAATTAAAAAAAGTGTCCTAAAATACGAAATTGTATTTTTAGGACACTTTTTTTACATTTCTGGAGTATAACCTAAATTTTCAAGCGCGGAGAAAACAGGCTTTAATTGTACATAGCCTTCACCAACAACTTCATCATTTATTAAAACTAGTGGATAGAAAAACTCATCCTCATTTATGCGATTTGCATAATCTTTATCGCGGTCATTTTCTAATGGTGACTCAATATCAATATATCGAATGCTATATGTTTGATTAGGATATTTGCGATCAATAGCTGCCTGTAGCCACTCATATGTATCTTTTGAAGAAGGTGCGTTTACACAACTTGCACAAATAATATTTGCGCCGTAAATTTCAATTATAGCTTTTGTTGATTCCATTATAATTCCAACCTTTCGTCATTCAATATTGGCTTTTTTAGTTTGTTCACATTATAATAATTTTAGTGAAAGGAGTCGAGAGAAATGACAGATACAGAACAACATGAACAAGTACAAGAAGTTTTAGATAAATTACGTCCATTTTTATTACGCGATGGTGGAGACTGCGAATTAGTTGATATTGAAGATGGTATCGTAAAATTACGCTTACTAGGTGCATGCGGAAGCTGCCCAAGTTCTACAATTACATTAAAAGCAGGTATCGAGCGTGCACTTTTAGAAGAAGTACCAGGTATCATTGAAGTTGAACAAGTATTTTAATAAATGGAAAGAGCGGCCTCGAAGTTTTGAGACTGCTCTTATTTTTTGTTTTATACTTTACTACGTTCTGAGCGAATGATTTCCCATTGTTCTTTTGCCATGTCCACTAGCTTTGCCTCGCCACCGACACGTTGATTTTCTATAACTTTTGAAAAGAAGCGAGTGGCAGTTTCAAAATCACCAATTCTACGAGATAATTCACCAATCATATACATAATACGAACACCAGACATTTGTGTGCTAGCATAATCTTCAGTTGAATACGACTCAGTATATAAATCGCGAGCTATTTGCAAAAAACGTTTTTCTTGACCGGCATTATTTAAAGAACGGTAAAGCCATCCTATACGCAGTGTTAAGCCTGCAAGTGCAACGAATTTTTCTTTTTTTATTGTACCGCATAGCCAAGCTAATTTATATGCTTGCAGCGCTTGGAATACAGTACGCTCGCCTTTGAAATCATGATGAACCCATTTCTTTGTAATTTGTTCATCAATCACTTCACTCACACCAGGTGCAAAATATTTAGAGAAATCTTCAGTGAAAGAAAATCCGCAATGCTCACAAACAAATACGTTGTAATACAGTGCATTGACATTTTCATCTGTATAAACGGGATGAAAGTCGCTTTCTGTATCTTTTACTTTTATGAATTTGGAACGAACTTTTAGAGTAGGAAAGCTTTTTTTGCAGTGCAAACAGTCTATCTTTTTTTCATAAAACGGTGATAACTCCATAAAATCATTCCTCGCTATTATTTATGTATAGGATAATTATAACATCTCTATGGAAAAATCAATCACAAAATAAGCAACATTTGAAGGCAGTTTTGTTGTCAACTATTAAACACTATTGATATGATGAATAATAAGAAAGAAGGTGACTGTGATGAATGCGAAACGAGTAATCGAATTAACAGAAGCAGCAGCATTTCAAGTAAAAGAGATGATGACACATAACGAAGAAGAGGGCTCCTATTTACGCGTCGCAGTTAAAGGCGGCGGTTGTAGCGGACTTTCATACGGTATGGCTTTTGATACAGAAAAACACGATGATGATTTTATAGACGAGCAGCATGGCTTACAAATTGTTGTAGCAAGTCTTGATGCGCCAATTTTAATGGGTACAAAAATTGATTACAAACAATCCCTCATGGGCGGCGGCTTCACAATCGATAATCCAAATGCAATTGCTTCATGTGGGTGTGGAACAAGCTTTAAAGCAGCAAAACGTGAAGGTACACCTGAAGTTTGTGATTGATAGTAGTTCATCTAAAGGTGCATAGAGGATCTTGAATTAAAGCATAAATAGAAATGAACAAATAGGTATACTTTTTCTATACTACGTAGAAAGAAGCCGAGAATGTTTCTTAATAGAAATATTCTTGGCTTCTTTATGTACAGAGAAAGAAATTTTTAGCTGATTTGTGTTAATACATGGTCATAAATTTCCTCAGAAGATTTATTAAGTGCAATGGAGAATTCTGAAAATATGAGTTCTTGTAAAGAATGAAGTAATTTTTCTTCTTGAATTGGAAATTTTTTTTCGAGAGCTACATAATCGATCTTTTTGCGTAATAGTGTGTTTAGGAGGTGGGCTTGCTTTTGTCTATCACCAGTTTTGATAATTTCTACGTGAAGTCTCATACGATGTGTGCTTTGTTCGATCCATTCGATGCCTGGGGAAGTAAATGAATGTAATATTTTGATTGCTTCTTCTTTTTTCATAATATCTCTTAGCTGCTTTTTAGCATTGTCAGTAGGGGTACGAATTGTTAAGTTTGGATCATTGAGTGGTTGCAAGACGTAGTAAGTTTTTGTAATATCGCTAAAGGTTTGTTCACAAATATCTTTTATAGAACAAAGTCCGTGTGATGAATAAATGACTACATCGCCAACATTGTACATGTATTTTCCCTCCATAAACAATATTGTCAACTTAGTTGACTAAATCAATTGTAAGCAATTAAATGTTTTTTGTCAACTTAGTTGACGATGGGTGGTTTTTTTTGTATATTAATTACGAAAAAATATGGAATGAAGGTGAACTAGTTGAAGTACGAAATGCAGAACCTTGATGTAATTGATTTGTTGAGCGAACGTCACGAAATACTTCGACGACTTGCTGAAGATAAGTGGAATAATAATAATAATATATATATTTCCAATTCAGAATGGTGTATTTTGGGCAGAATTTATAAAAAACAACCTACAATTTCAGATGTAGCAAAAGGTGTTGATTTTTCTCGCCAAGCTACTCATAAATTTATTAAGAGTTTAGAGGCAAAAGGGTTGGTAGAGGTTAGCAATGTCCAGCATAGTAAAAAACATAAAGCGATTCGTCTGACAGAATTTGGAGAAATTTGCTATGAAAAAAATGCACTTTATAAAGCAGAGATTGAACAACAACTAGTTAATACACTCGGTGAAGTACAAGTATCAAATTTAAAAAATATATTAAATCTTAATTGGAATATCGAAGATTTGAAGGTTTAAGATCAGGCTCTATTATCCTGAAGATTCTATTGGCGATGCATTATGCTTCAAGTATTTGAATTAAACAACTCGAAAAATTCATTGCGAAATATTACTTTGTCATTGAACTGAATAATGAAATAAAACATGCGAAATGACCCGCATGTTTTTTTTACGTAAAACTCCTATTCACCCAATTATATAGCTTGTGAATTGTCGTAACACTTTGAATAAAAAAAAAGATGCATTATGATAAAGGTAGCAATACGCGAGGAGGTTATGTAGTGGATGTTTTAAAAGTATTGGATAATTTAGACCAAATGAAAGTTTTTTTTGAACCGATTTATAGTGCTGATGAGCATAGTATTGCCGCGTATGAAGTAATCGGAACTATTGAAGGAGAGCAATTCGATTTAAACACCTTTTCGTATAGCGAGGAAGTACCCGAAGATATTCGAGTAGAAATCGAACAATTAGTTATTCGTCAAGCGTTACAAACTGCCGTACAAGGACTTGCGGAAGTAGATATATATATACCTTGCAATCCAAATTTACTTATGCTGGATTTTGGAGAAAGTTATTTTTCAATATTAAAGGAAATGGTGCAGGATGAGTTACTATCACATATAACACTTGTCATTGCTGAGCATAAATTCGAAGGAAATATAAAACAGCTCCATCACGTAATAAAATACATGAAAACGTATGGTATTAAGATTGCGCTTGATGATATTGGACCACATAGTAATTTAGATCATATGATATTACTAGAACCGTATGTCTTAAAAATAAACGTAGAACAGTTGAATTACAATCAGTGGGGTCCACAAAATCATGTGTTTACAACATTGCGTTCACTGGCGTTAAAAATAGGGGCGTCACTAATGGTTAGTGGTGTTAATACAGTATATCAATTACAGCATGGCTGGAAAAGCGGCGCGCGCTATTATAAAGGGCCTTATTTAGAGCGACCTGCGAAAGATTTTATTTTACGTGATACATTAAAGTCACGTTTTCAAGATGAATGTAAGCAGTTCATTGCAACAGAGAAAAAATTGGTTCAACAAAAATATGAAGCTATGAAAACGTTAGAGAAAAAAATAACAACAGCAGTAGAACAAATCGATCCGACTAGTAAAAATACAAATACACTATTAACACTCGCTGAAAGGCTACGTCCATATATTTTCCGTCTATATATTTGTGATGGAGAAGGGTTCCAAACGACGCCTAATATTATGCTTAAAGAAGGGCGTTGGGAAGTGCAGCAAGAAGCGTTCCGTAAAAATTGGAGTTGGCGTCCGTATTTTTTATTAAATTTAATTAAAATGCGACATGATCAACAAGGAGAATTTTCTTCTACGTACAGTGACATAGAAACAGAAGAATTAACGAGAACATATTCGATGGCATTGCCAAAAAACGAATACTTGTTCGTGGATATTTCGTATGAATATTTATACGAACACAATATTGTGAATTAATAAAAATTTGCGAATTCACCTACTATTTACAGAGTGAGTTCGCACGTTTTTTGCTTTTAAACGCATAAATATATTACCTTATGCACAAAATAACTTAAATTAGAATGTTTCTAACTCGTTAATAACTATTTATTTTTTTGATTTGAAAGTCACAAATTATAAGGTGTTGAAATTGTGGTGTAAAAGGGCTAATATAGTAATAAGGAATTTTTGTCGAAAATATGTCGACCTAGCGTAACAAACGGCAGAAGTATGCAATGTACTTCTTTTTTGTTTGTCTTGCGCTAGTACAATAAAATTAAAGGGGTTTTGATTTAAGTGAAAAGACCAACAATTTTAGTATTAGGCGCAGGATATGGCGGTTTAACAACTGTAGTAAACCTACAAAAAATGGTAGGTGGCGATCAAGCGGAAATCGTATTAGTGAATAAAAATGATTATCACTACGAAACAACTTGGTTACACGAAGTTAGTGCTGGTACAATTTCTCCAGATAAAGCACGTTACCCAATCTCAAGCGTTATTAACAACAATGTAAAATTTGTACAAGCTACTGTAGAAAACGTAGATGTTAATGCACGTAAAGTAGTTACTTCTGCTGGAGAAATGACTTATGATTATTTAGTATTTGGTCTAGGATTCGAAGGTGAGACTTTCGGTATTCCAGGTTTAGACAAATACGCTTTATCTTTAGCTAATCTAAATGCTGCTCGCCAAATTCGTGAGCACATCGAATATCAATTTGCTTCATGGTCATTAGATGATGAAAAAGATGACAGCAAACTAACTATCGTTGTTGGTGGTGCTGGATTCACAGGTATCGAGCTTTTAGGTGAACTTGGAAACCGTGTTCCTGAACTTTGCAAAGAGTTTGATATTCCACAAGAAAAAGTAAGAGTATTATGTGTTGAAGCAGCGCCAATGGTATTACCAGGCTTCGATCCAAAATTAGTAGAATATGCAAAAACTCAATTATCTAAAAAAGGTATCGAATTCTCAATCGGCACACCTGTTGTTGAAGCAACTCCAGAAGGCGTTAAAATCAAAAAAGGTGAAGATGAGTTTGAATTCATTAAAGCGGGCACAGTAATTTGGGCTGCTGGTGTACGTGGTAACAAACTAGTAGAAAGCTCTGGTATCGAATCGAACCGTGCTCGTATCGCAGTTCGCAAAGATATGCGTGCTCCAGGATTTGATGATGTATTCGTAGTTGGTGACTGTGCCTTCCTTCTAAATGAAGAGGCTGGACGTCCTTATCCACCAACAGCTCAAATCGCAATGCAACAAGCGGTAAATATCGCGAAAAACATTAAGCACCTTATGAACGGTGAAGAGACAGAAACATTTGTATACGATGACAAAGGTGCTGTATGTTCATTAGGTCACGACGATGCAATTGGCGATGCTTTAGGACGCAAATACTCAGGTAAAACTGCATCTGCATTGAAAAAAATCGTTGATAACCGCGCACTATTCTTAGTAGGTGGCGTTGGCTTAACGGTGAAAAAAGGTAAATTCAAATTAATTTAATTTAGAAAAATATTACCCTAGTACACCACTCTTTTATAAGAGTGGTGTTTTTCTTTGAATTGATAAAGTTATATAATGGAATTAATATAAGGGAAAAGGGTGATCGATATGGCACGAGACCGAGGCAAAGTGTGGTTAGGGGTAGCGGCAATTGTAGAAAATAATGCCGGTGAGTGGCTCGTTGTACAGAAAGCATATAGTGGTTTAAAGGGGCGGTGGTCACTGCCAGCTGGTTTTGTACAACAAGGAGAAACTGTAGATATGGCAGCGATTCGTGAAGTAAAAGAAGAAACTGGCATTGATTGTACACTTGAAGGGTTGGTAGGTTTTCGTTCAGGTGTTATACAGGAAGATATTAGCGACAATATGGCAATTTTTTATTGTAAAGCAGAGGAGCAACCGCTACATATACAAGAGAAAGAGATTGTAGAAGCAAGGTGGATGTCACCAGAGGAATTAGCGATTGACGAAAAATCATCCGTGATGATAGTTGAAATGGCGACACGACACGTCGAACGCTTTCAACTGCATTTAATAGATGGTGTTGACCCAGGTAATGTATTTGGATATACGAAGTACCATTTATTTTTCAAAAACGAAGAAGAGACCGAATAGACAAAAAGCACATTTGCTTCTGTTTGGCTGTGAATGAATAAACATCACTAAATTCTTTCCTTTCTTATTCCTTGAAAAAGCTGTGTCAAATTACGTTCGTATTTTGCGCAGCTATTCTATTAGAATAGTGCTAAGCATTGAAAGCCTTTCCAATATCATGTAAACTAGTTAGAGGAAAACGGAGGGTTTACATAATGGATGGTCCAGTTACTGTAGTTCAATTAATTATTTCGGTCGTTTTATTCTTCGTTATGTTTTTTGGCATTGGCTTTTTATTAAACATGCTACTGCGTATGACATGGTTAATGGCTGTCATTTATCCAATTGTCGTTGTATTTATAGTAGATGAAGTAAGCTTCCTTGATTATATTTTTAAACCAGGTACAGCTTTCCCGGCATTAATGGATAAGCTTCAAGCGCTTCAAGTTGTCGATATAGTCATTTTATCTGGTGGCTTCGCTGGGGCAATCGTTGCAGGCATTGTGATGATTTTATTACGTAAAAACGGTTACCGAATGTTCTAATGTGAAAACGCATGTATCATAACGATGCATGCGTTTTTTATAGTATAAATTGATAGATAATAATACTTAGTACAACTCCGCTTAAAGCTCCAATTAACACTTCACTTTTTTTATGACCGAGCAATGTTTTTAATTCTTTGATTTTTTGTTCTTCATTTAAATTAGGCCAACGCTTCACTTCACGAAAGAAATTTTGTAAGTCTTGGCGAATTTCATTGAGCACGGCAGCATGTTGCCCTGCTTCGAAGCGTACATGACTTGCATCGTACATAACAATTCCAGCAAGCATCGTAGCAACTGCAAAAATGGGTGAATCAAATCCTGTTTCAAAGCCAACTGCAGTAGCAAGACTTGTAACAGCGGCAGAATGTGAGCTCGGCATACCTCCTGTTGAAGTAAGAAGGCCCCAGTTGATTTTTTTTGTTGCTAGAAAATAAATCGGCACTTTTAAAAATTGTGCAAAGAGAATAGCAAAAATGCCAATCCATAGCGGTGTGTTATTTAATATTCCCATCTCTATTTTTGCCTCCCTTATTTTGATTAGAGTATAGCATAAGGGAGGGGAATAAAAAAACAGTCATTTCGCTATCCGAATTATTCGGAATATGTATATAATAGAGTATAGAATTATTGGGAGGCCTTTATTTATGAATATTGTAAAAGAAGCAAAAACATTTGAAACTATTTCAACTGAAGTATTAGTAGTCGGTGTTCAAAAGCACCGTGAGCAAATGAAAAATTGGTCATTGTTCCCAGCCGCTTTCGGTGAAGAAATCGACGTATGGCTACAAGCGGGAGATATTTCATCGGATGAGAAAAAGATTACGAAGTTACCTGTTGTAGGTAAAACTGTAAAACGTATTGTATTTGTCGGAATCGGTGAAGGTAAAAATGTAACAGAAGAAGTATTACGCGGTGCATTCGGTTTAGTTGGGAAAGAACTAAAAGCATTAAAAACAGGCGAATATACTATTTGGCTTGAATCTTTCGTGACGGAAAATATATCAGCAGAGGACGTTGCGTTTTTAGCTGGTGAAGGTACAGGTCTTGGTTTCTATTCAATTCCAAATTATAAAACGACGTCAAATGTAGTAGATACGTATTTAGATACTGTGCATTTTGTAACAGAGGCAAATATGGATGAAGTAACTTCTAGCTATGAAGTAGGTCTTATTTATGCGAGTGCCGTAAACGAAGCACGTAACCTAGTTAACTTACCACCAAATATGTTAACAGCGACAGATTTAGCTAATTACGCAGTAGAGCTTGGTAATCAATATGATTTCGAAGTAGAAATTTTAAATAAAGCTCAAATGGAAGAGCTAGGTATGGGCGGTATTTTAAGTGTGAACCAAGGCTCTTCGGAAGAACCTCGTCTCATTACAGTAAAATACCAAGCGAAAGATAAATGGGAAGATGTAGTCGGGTTAGTCGGTAAAGGGGTAACATATGATACAGGCGGCTATTCATTAAAACCACGTGAAGGTATGGTCGGTATGAAAGGCGATATGGGTGGTGCTGCAGCTGTCCTTGGCGCAATGAAAATTATCGGAGAAACACGTCCGAACAAAAACGTTGTTGCTGTTATCGGCTCAACTGATAATATGGTTTCTGGCACAGCATTCAAACCAGATGATGTCATTACAACGTATAGCGGCAAAACTGTAGAAGTATTAAATACAGATGCTGAAGGTCGTTTAGTGTTAGCCGATGCAGTTACGTATGCTAAACAACAAGGGGCAAATTATTTAATTGATGTTGCGACATTAACAGGTGGTGTAATTGTTGCACTAGGTAATGATAAAACAGGTGCATTAACGAACGATGAGGCATTTTTTGAAGCATTTATGGAAGCAACTATAGAAACAGGTGAATTCGTATGGCGCTTACCACTTACAGAAAGCGATAAAAAGCGTATTCGCAAATCAGATATGGCGGACTTAAATAATTCACCAGGTCGCGACGGTCACATGATTTTCGGTGGTGGCTTCGTAGGTGAATTCGCTGAGGAAACACCGTGGATCCATTTAGATATCGCGGGTACTTCAGACGCAGCGGCACCTCATGACCTTGGTCCAAAAGGTGGTACAGGTGCAATGGTGCGCACTCTAGCTTGCTTTATTGAACAACTAGCAGAAGCTTAATACAAAGTGTATGTGAGCTAAACAACATAAAAATATTGGGGACAGTTCTAAGCGAGAGGCTAATGGACTGTCCCTTATTTGTATTCGATACTATGTCTATACTTTGAGACATTAACTTTTTGTGTCATTGATATTATCAATATAGACATCCATGATAGCTCCTATTTGATGGGCAAATGTAATTATTTCTGGATGTAAACGTACACCTGGCGTTTGAGCCCAGTAGAATATATAATGTGCGAAAAAAATGGGTGTAAGGTGATACTTTTCTTTATATTCATTAATTAATTGAATATGTGGTCGTAAAGGATTAATTACTGATTCGAAAAATTCTTTTTCTTCATTTTCGGTATAACTAATCTTCATAATACCTGATTCCAGCTCCCAAACAGTTTCAAAACGCTTTCTTTCTCTTGTTCCACGAATATACTTATCTCCAATTTTATAAGCTTCTGTTGGCACAATACCAATTTCTTCTGTAAATTTATCAATTGGCCATTCGTCTGCAACAAGACTAAAACGTATAGATACAATGTCTTTCTCCATTTTGCTATACCCCCATTTACTAAATTACCTGTTTTTCTTCTTATTAATAATTATACAATATATGGAATTCAATTGTCTGCAAAATATAATTTATTGGTTTATATCTAAAAGTCGGATGTGCTATAAATACATAGCAACACTCCGAGCGGACGCGCATCCAGGGTACGCATGGCTTCCGTCTCCTCATCGCTCGTACCTCATTTCTTCTGTGCCTTCAGCTTGTGTACCTCACATTATCCCGGGAGTTGCCGTTGTACGTCAGTTCTGTTATCTGATAATTTATGGATAAATAATTCTTTACAAAAGATTTTGCCAAAAGGAGGGCGATATTATTAAAATGTATGTCATTTTTGTAAATTGATTGGAGTGGGGACTGGGTGACTCCTTGGGGATGTAGTGAAAAAAGGAACGAAGGCTAAAACGTCACGTCCTGTGACAACGCCTTCGTGACCAACATCATGTTGGCCCGAGACCCTGGAGGGAGCTATAAAGGAACGAAGGCTAAGACCGTCACTTCCTGTGACAACGCCTTCGTGACCAACGTCATGTTGGCCTGAAGCGGCTCATCGGTCGCCCCACAGGAAAGCACCCAGTCGGAACGGAAATCCTCTAGTTATGGTAGAGGATAGAATAATTCCCCTATATCACTAAATTTTGTTATTATAACTAAGAATAGATTGAACACAAATAAGGAGTGAATAAATGTATGACCTATTTATTCACATCAATTGCCAGCTAGGGGACGAGTGCCAAAGTCAGTGATTATGAGAGAACACCTACTAGTGGAAGGTGGAGATGTCCGTCTTACAGTGGTTGATACAAATAAACAACATCAATCGAGGTCCGGATTAAAGGATGAAATAAGTCTTTATGAAGCAGGAACTAGAAGTAATCGTTTTGCAAAAACAAGACGATAAATCGGTCCATTCCTTATAAAAGCCTGAAACTACATATGTAGAAAAATGAACGGAACCCTTTCTCCAAAGATGAAAAAAAACATCTTGGAGGAATGGCAATTGAGTCGAACAAATGAAAATACTGAATTTAAATGTGAAAATTGTGGTGTGGTAGTAAAGCCACTAACTAATGGAAGTTTCCGAAATCATTGTCCTAACTGTTTGTATTCCAAACATATGGATAATGTACCTGGTGATCGCACAAGTAATTGTAAAGGGCTAATGAAGCCAATTGGACTAGATTATTCAGGGAAAAAGGGTTATCAAATTGTCCACCAATGTACGAAATGCCAAAAGCTTGGCCGAAATAAAGTCGCACTTGATACGATTCAAGAAGATAATCTCATTCAATTTATGCTTGGGACTGTTTAATTAAAAAGTGTTTTTCTATTCAGAGCATATTGGATTATCTCCAGTATGCTTTTTTAGTTACATTGAAAAAATATAAACCGTTTACAATAACGAGCATTAGAGTGGGCTGACTCTGAAGAGCGAGTAAATCGTGAAAAACAGCGAGTAAATCGTGAGGAAAAGCGAGTATTTCGTGTAGCAGAGCGAGTACTCCATGAAAGAGCGAGTAATTCGTGGAAAACAGCGAGTAAAACGTGAAGAAAAGCGAGTACTCCATGAAAGAGCAAGTAAATCGTGAAAAACATCGAGTAAATCGTGAGGAAGAGCTAGTATTTGATGTAGCAGAGCGAGTAAATCATGAAGAAGAGCTAGTATTTGATGCAGAAAAGCGAGTATTTGAGCAGCAGAGCGAGTACTCCATGAAAGAGCGAGTATTTCATGCAAAAGATCGAGTAAACGTGTAGAACAGCGAGTATCCATGAAAGAGCGAGTATTTCATGCAAAACAGCGAGTAAATCGCGAAGAAGAGCGAGTATCTCATGGAAAAAAGCGAGTATTTCCTTCGAGCGATGAATATGGTGAATTGTGATGAGGAGATGTATCCTCTGAAAATTGGGTCAGTCCATATATTGAGACGCCTACTTCTCATTTGCATAAATTAATTCAGGCGTGGTCGTACAAAACACAAGAAGTCCAGTAAATGCCCGAACATATTTGGTAAAGCAAATTTGCGTCACCTGACATATAGTAATACAAAGGAGGAGTTTGATGTCTCGTAATCATTTTGCACAAATGCCATTCTTTCCGATTGGAGCTCCGTTTTTAGGAGGGTTTCTCGGTAGTTTTTTAGGAAGTCGATTTTATCCATATCAGCAATATCCATATTACCCGTATTACCCATATTATCCACCGTATCCATACTATCCGCCATATCGCCCACCATATAGACATCCACATAGACATTATTAATGAAAAAGAGGCTACTCAAAGGGAGCAGCCTCTTTTTTCATTTAATATTCTGTTCCTTTTTCATGCGGTCGATTTCTTCTTGTAAATCATCGCGCACTGTACCTGCCCATGGTTTAACACCTGCAATATAAGAAGAGCGGCTCATAATATGTCCGCCAACAGGGCCTGTTATAAATAAAAACAGGATGCCGAGTAAAATACGCGGGTTAAATTGGCCTTCGATTAACCAAAAATGAAAGAATACACCGATTAGTAAACACATTATACCGAGTGTGGCGCTTTTAGAAGCCGCATGTGCACGCGTATATAAATCAGGAAGTCGGAATATGCCTATAGCCGCTACGACGATAAATAGCACTCCAACGGCAATAAAGAAGACGATTAAAATATTAGCGAGAATTGTCACGTTCGATAATATCTCCTTTCTCTATAAATTTAGAGAAGGCAACCGTTCCGATAAACGATAATATCGCCAATAGTAAAATAATATCTAAATAAAAGCTCGTTTCCACCATAATGGAAAACAAACCGATTAAAGCAATGAGAGAAGTGCCAATTGCATCAAGTGCGACTACGCGATCAGATGCATTAGGGCCTTTCACAAGGCGGTAAATAACTGCAATCATTGATAGCGAAATGATGACAATCGAGCCCCAAATAAAGTACATCATGCGCGGCTCACCTCCATAATTGCTTTTTCAAACGAATTTCGAATCGAGTCGATTGTTTGTTCGACATCCCCAACATCTATCGCATGGATGTATAAGCTTTTTGCGTCATCGGATACGTGTACGACAACTGTACCCGGAGTAAGTGTAATTAAGCTAGATAACAACGTAATTTCCCAATCTTTTGTAAGTTTAGTATCGTATTTGAAAAAGGCAGGTTCCATCGTCAGTTGCGGTTTTAATACTACTTTTAATACCGCGATATTCGCAAGGACTAGCTCTTTTAAAAACAGTATAGTTAACTTAATGGATGCCCACATACGGCCGATATAAAGTCGTCCATTAAAGAAGCGGCGCATCGTAATGATTGCAATTAGCCCTAGTAAAAAGCCGGTTACAAAAACGCTTGCCGTGAACTTATTACTGAGGAACATCCATACAAATGCGAGGAAGATATTTAATAATAGTTGAAATGCCATTATTATTGTCCTCCTTTCATAACAGCATTTACGTAAATAGACGGATCACTTAAGACGCGCGCTGCTGTATCCATAAATGGTGTTATCCATTCTGCGCCAATTCCATATGCAATGGATACAACTATTAACAACGCTGTTGGGAAGAATAAGCGATTGTATACCTTTTTATCAACAGCTACAACTTGTCCACCCTCACCCCAAAACGCATAAATGAAAATACGTATGACAGATAATAATACGATTAAACTAGAAGCTAATATAAAAATGCTACTCCATAAATTACCAGCAGCAAATCCACCTTGTACAATTAATAATTTACCGACGAAGCCGCTTAGTGGCGGAATACCGGCTAAGCCAAATGCAGCGATTAAATAAAACCATCCAAGTGCAGGATACTTTTTCATCAAACCGCCCATTTTGCGTAAGTCACTTGTGCCTGTGACATAAACAATTATGCCGACTAACATAAATAGCGCTGCTTTAATGATCATGTCATGGATTAAATAAAACATCGCGCCTTCAAGTCCCGTGAAGTTCATTTGCGCAACTCCGAATAAAATGACGCCAACTGCTATAACAATATTATAAATAATAATTTGCTTCACATCGAAATGTGCAAGCGCCCCAATACAGCCTGCTGCAATTGTTAATACCGCAAGAATCAATAAGAGCTCGTGGGTATATGAAAGATCATGGACGAAAAATAGTGTATATGTACGCATAATCGCATAAACACCGACCTTCGTTAGCAATGCACCGAATAATGCTAGTACTGGAATGGGTGGTGCAGCATAAGAGCTAGGTAGCCAGAAGTACAGCGGGAAAATGGCTGCCTTTAAGCCGAATACCATTAAAAATAGTACTGCTATTGTTGTAATAATACCTGGTTGATTAATTTCAGCGATTTTCACAGAAATGTCTGCCATGTTCAGAGTACCAATAACCGAATATAAATAGGCAACTGCAATGACGAATAATGCAGATGATATTACATTGACTAAAATATATTTTATCGATTCACGTAGCTGACCTTTTTCTCCACCGAGTACTATTAGTAAATAAGAAGACATTAAAAGTACTTCAAAAAATACGAATAAGTTAAAAATATCACCTGTGGTAAACGCTCCATTTACCCCGGTTAAAATAAACATGACCCCAGGATAATAGAAAAAGCGTTCGCGTTCTTCACCAATTGAGGCAAAACCGTACCATACAATAAAGAAAGCTAAAACAAGTGAAGTCAAAACGAGTAAAGTAGATACGCCATCTGCGACCATAGTAATTCCAAATGGTACTGGCCAATCACCGAATGTGACGGATTGTATGCCATCTTGATGTACTTTCAACATAACGAGAAAGGCACAAACAGAAGCGGCAAAAAGGGCCACTAAAGATATTGTACGCTGTAGGCGAATATTTTTTTGTAAAAACATTAACACCATACCCGTAAAAAATGTAATGAGTATCGGGAAAAGAAGGAAGTTAATCATCTTGCTCACTTCCTTTCATTAATGTTGTATCATCTGTTCCAAGCTCCTGATATGCACGGTATGCTAGAACGAGGAAAAATGCTGTTACCCCAAAAGAAATGACAATCGCTGTTAAAATGAGTGCTTGTGGTATTGGATCTGCAAAATCTGACACGCCATCAGCTAGCACTGGAGGGGCAGTTCCACCAAGTCCACCCATTGTTAAAATAAGTAAATGAGCTCCGTGACTAAGAAGCCCTGTACCGATAATAATACGCAATAAACTTCGTGATAAAATTAAATAAATGGCAGCCATGAATAAAAAGCCGCATACAAATGCCATTACTATCTCCATTATTCATCCTCTCCTATCGTTTGAATAATGGTCATCGTAACGCCTACAACAACCAAAAATACACCTAAATCGAATAGTGCCGCTGTATGAAGCGATTGTTCCCCTAACAGCGGTAAATCAAAATAATCAAAGAAATGTGTGAAAAATGGTTTGCCGATAAACATCGGAAATGCTGCTGTTCCAAGTGCTAATATAAGCCCGCTCGCTGTAATATACATATAGTTAATAGGCAAAATATTGCGCACAGTTTTCAAATCATACGCTAGGACAAGCAGTACAATCGCACTCGAAGTGAGAAGGCCACCGACAAATCCTCCCCCTGGTGTATAATGCCCCGCAAAGAAAATATGAACGGAGAAGAAGAAAATAATGAAAAAGACAATTTTCGTCGTAAATTGCAAAATAACATTATTTGTTTTCATTTGTCTTCTCCTTTCTACTTAAACGAAGCTTAATCATCGCATAAATGCCCATCCCTGCAATACCGAGTACTGTTATCTCAAATAACGTATCGAAACCACGGTAGTCAACTAATATTACGTTGACGATATTGCCGCCGCCTGCCTCAGAGTAAACGGTTTCTTTATAATACTCATTAATCGACTCTATTAATTTTTGTGAGTGAGCAGAAAGTGCCAATAATGTTACCATTGCACCAACACCGATTGAAATAATCGCCCGTCCAAATTGGAAGCGTACACGTTCTTCCACTTTACCTAACTTCGGTAAATGGTAGAACGCTAATAAAAAGAGGGCGACAGAAATTGTTTCAATGACTAGCTGCGTTAAAGCTAAATCGGGTGCATTGAACATAACGAAAAATAGCGCTACTGTATAGCCGACAGCCCCTAAACCAACAATTGCTGTAATACGTGTTTTCGCTAACAAAGTTGTTAATGTTCCGATGATTAGTACAATGATCAAAATGATTTCATAAATATCAATTTTTGCTGCGCTATTAAAGGAAATTTTCAAAGCGTCTTTAATCAATAATGTGCCGATTACGATTACAACAATCGAACTAAACATATACGTTAAATATTGACGAATTGAACCTGTCATATAAAGTTTAGAAAAACGGTACATTCCACGGTTTAATACATTGTCCATCATAAAGTCATATAGCGAATTCAGTGATAGGCGTGCTGGTTGAATAGCATATAGCTTTTGCCATTTTGCTAAAGACATAAATAAAAGTAAACCAAGCACAACTATACCAATTGTCATCCATAGCTCGGGTGTAATATGCCCGTGCCAAGCCGAAATTGTAATATCGATAATAGATGGCATAGATGCAACATAAGGGTCTTGATATAAAAATGGTTGAATAACAAATACAGCTGGTTTAATAAAGACTTCCGAAACTAAATTTGGAATGAAGAAAATTGTCACAACGAATATAGCTAAAATGATAGGCGAAATTAACATGCCAAGCGGTGCTTCATGTGGTTTTTTCGGTAGTTCTTTAGACATTTTCCCTGTAAATGTTTTAAACACAAAATAAAAGCTATAAACAAATGTAAAGACGCTCGCGATAAAGGCGATAACAGGGAATATAATACCCCACGTACTAAATTCGAATAATTGGAAATCTTTAATTGCTAGCATCGCTGTAAGGAACATCTCTTTACTTAAAAATCCGTTAAATGGTGGTAAGCCCGCCATGGACAAACTACCGATTAAAGCAACGGTAAAGCTAAGAGGCATTACACTCATCAGCCCTCCAAGCTTGCGAATATCACGTGTACCTGTTTCGTGATCAACGATTCCCGCGATCATAAACAAACTTCCTTTAAATGTCGCATGGTTTATTAAATGGAAAATCGCTGCAAATGCCGCATACTTGAATACAGTATTAGCTGCATCATCTACATGGAAGGCGATCGCTCCTGCGCCAAGTAATGACATGATTAAACCGAGTTGACTCACAGTCGAGAATGCCAAAATTCCTTTTAAGTCGGTTTGTTTCACCGCAAAGAATGAACCCCAGAATAACGTAAGTAAGCCGATGCCCGTAACGAGCCATACCCATACTTCTGAAGCCGCAAAAATCGGCGTAAAGCGTGCTACTAAATAAATACCCGCTTTTACCATTGTCGCTGAATGCAGATAAGCACTAACAGGTGTTGGGGCTTCCATTGCATCAGGTAACCAAATATAAAATGGGAACTGTGCAGATTTTGTAAATGCACCGAGTAAGATTAAGACAAGCGCCCATACAAAGTAATCCTGTCCAACAAGAAGAGGTGCTTGTGCGACTAATTCACGAATCGAATACGTGCCGCCCATAAGAGCAAGTAAAACGAAGCCCCCAAGCATCATTAACCCGCCTGCTACAGTAATCATCATTGATTTTAATGCACCAAAGCGTGATTTATCGCGATTAAACCAATAGCCGATTAATAAAAATGAGGAGATTGATGTAAGCTCCCAAAATAAATACAGTGTAATCATATGATCTGATTGCACAACGCCGAGCATAGCCGACATAAACATTAATAAATACACATAAAAATTGTGTAATTGTTCTTTCGTCTTATCTAAATAGAAAATCGAATACAACACGACGAGTGCACCAATTCCAGATATTAAAATGGAAAAAAGTAAGCTCAGTCCGTCTAAATAGGAGACGAAGGAAATACCAAGTGATGGTATCCAATCAAATGAGGCGATTGCCGCTTGTCCATCCATAGTGAGTGGAATAAACGTTACGTAATACGCTGCTAATATAATTGGCACAATTAGTACAAACCAACCCGTATGTATAGCTCGAATTTTTTTAAATAGAAAAGGAATAAATATTGCAACGAGTAACGGGATAAAAATAGCGAGTACTTGCATCATGAAAATCCTCCTTTCGAAACGTTTGAACGCAGTGAATGTTAATAATTATAACTTATTTCATATACGAATGCATGTGAAGCAATGATTTCTACTCTTGCTAGTTAGTATTTGTATTCGGTATTATAAATATGTAGAAATAGAATAGATAAAGGGAAAATGTTCATGAAAAATCCATATTTGTACGGCTATTTACCGCTGTTTACAATCTTGTTATTTAGTTTAACGTTCGGCATTTTTGCAGTAACGGAATCGATCGAGTTGTTCAATGCAATTGGTGTATACGCAGGGATGCGCGAATTTTTATCTGATTTAGAGTTACGCGTTTTTTTACTAATTGTATTCGCATTAATATTTTTCATGGTATTTTCAGCTTTAAAGCTAATCGGAGAGACAATTCACGAGCTTGGGATGTTGTTCTTTTCTAGTGATAAGGCAGGGGAAACGATGAATGTAGCGCGCGGAGGATATGTTATTTTCTTCTTTGGTGCACTGTTATCAGCATTTGGTATTCAATCGATTATAGTGCTTGTAGCTATTTTTGCGATCACTATTTTTATTTATTTTATTTATACGGTATATAAAATGAGCCATTTTATGTCTATATCTGGCATGATTGGACTTATCTTTTTTGAAATATTATTTTGGTCAATATTTGTTATTTCCATTGTATATGTCGTAATGAAATTGTATAACGGTGTGTTAGCGAGTTTACCATTCGCAAATTAAAAAAGTTGTGTGGCATGATTTTCGCCACACAACTTTTTAAATAATAAGAAAGTACAAGTCTGGAGTGATGCCTAGGAACTTACTCTAGCTGCTCGAGGTCACTTCGAAAGTCTCTTCACGAGGCAAGTAGGGGCCGCTGAAAAACTAACTAATTGTCATTTTTCTTTGTAAATTTCTGTTAAATAGATTGTTATCATTCGGCGGGTGGCGGTACGTGCAGTATGAGCCTACAAAATGCGCGTAGTCTCATTCTTCACGTTCATACCGCACGTAAAGCCCGCCAAATAAAAATAAACTTCATTCTAATCACCTATGGAGAATACGACTCCTACTTTAATAGACACTCTATAACAATAGGTTCAGAAGGAAAGTACTTTCGTAAGTCGCGACTTGCATAAAGCCCAAAAACAAGTCGTATAAGACAGTACAACACAGCTTGTGCGTCTCGAACGCTAACGCGATTGCCGTGACAAATAAATCAATAAAATTATTAATCATTGTTTAGTTAGAAAGCAGATTTATCATAGAATTTTGATCTTTTCTTAGTTCGTAATTGCATTGAATATTGAAAAATGCATTTGATTGCGTTCAAGTGCTTCCATTGAGCGCGGGGTGTCGTAACCAATCCACACAGCTGCTGTTTCGGTATCCGTTAACCCGGCTAGCCAAAAATCTTTAAATTCATTCGTAGTACCTGTTTTAGCCCCAATATACCCTGTATTTGTGTATAGACCTACACCGGTACCACTACTTACTACATCGGACAGTATAGAGCGCATGTATTTCACTGTTTTGGTAGACCAAATAAGATCTCTCTCAGTTGGCCAACTGTAAATCTTATTACCTTGTAAATCAGTTACTTTACGAATTGCATGTGCTTGTATATAAGAACCGTCTATAAAACTCGTATATGCATCTGCCATTTCCAGCGCTGTCACACCGTATGTTAAACCTCCGAGTGCAGAGGCATAAGTATGGTCTTTTTCGGTAATTGATTGGAAATTAAAACGGTCAATATAAGAAAATGCAGTATCAATGCCAACAGTATTCAATAAACGTACTGCACTTGTGTTATAGCTGTATTTGAAGGCAGTAGAAATCGCAACATTACCATATACACCACCACCATAATTTTTCGGACAGAAATTGCCGATACAGTATGCGCCACCGCTTACAATTGAAGTAGGTGAATAGGTTGTCGTTTCAAAATAAGGTGCATAGACCATAAGTGGTTTAAACGCTGAACCTGGCTGACGTGGTGCTTGGAATGCACGATGTAAATCAAACTTTTCATAATTTTTCCCACCGTACATACTTTTAATTTCACGTGTAGCATTATCGATAACAACGGCGCTCGCTTGTAAATCGGGCTTTGTAAGGATCGAATTAATAGCTTGCTCGTCATGAGTTTGTTTATTTGGATCGAGGGCAGTATGGATGACAATGCCTGATTGCAATAATTCCTGTAGTTTTGCTTGTATTTTTGTCTGTATAGCTGCCTTTGCTTCTTCCGATTCAGCTTGTTCTAATGCCACATCTAAGCCTTCATTGTGCGCGACTAGCCATTTTAATTCTTGAAGCACATATGTACTGTAAGCCGGATATAGTTGTACCTTTTCTTTCACATCAAGTATGACAGGGGTCTGTTTTTGTATAGTAGCCTCAGCGGCAGTAATGATCCCCTTTTCCGCAAGTGTATCGAGTAAACGCTCTTGTCTTGCTTTCGTATTGTCGAAGTTTTTAAGCGGATCATAAAGTGATGGATTATTCGGAATAGCTGAAATAAAAGCCATTTCTGCTAGTGTAAGCTCAGCTAAGGGCTTATTAAAATAATATGTAGCAGCACCGCCAATACCGTATACTTGATTGCTAAAATAAATTTCGTTTAAATACATTTCTAAAATTGTTTCTTTATCATAAAGCTTTTCAAGTTCATATGAATAAAAAAGCTCCATTAGTTTGCGCTCATACGTTTTTTCTTCAGATAAATAACGCATTCGCACAAGCTGCTGTGTAATTGTACTGCCGCCTTGTTGGACCGATTGCTCACTCGTATTGACGACGAATGCACGGGCGATCGCACTTAAATCAAAACCGATATGATTGAAAAATTCCTCATCTTCACTATAGAGGAATAAATTTTTTGCCATCTCAGGAATATTAGATAAAGGAGTTGGTTGTCGCCATTCTACATATTCTTCACTATAAATTTTTCCGTTTTCGTCCTTTAAAGTTATTGGTAGTTGTACCTTTATTTCTGGTAATACAATTGCTTGTTCGATTTGCTGTTCATGAGCTTGTGCTGTAGCAATCTCATTACAAATTTCTTTACTAATAAGATAAAGAAGGGGTATGCAGCAAATAATGAGCATATAGCCTACGATTTGTTTCATGGAAAATCCTCCGATAATGACTTATCTAAAAATCTAGCATAGCATAAAGAGCATGCTTTACGCATGCTCTTTCAATATATCATCCATATATTGTATAGGAAGTTTTCGTATGTAGTAAACGATTAAGAAAGCTGCAAAGAAGAGCGCGCCTGTAACATAAAATACCGACGAAATGCCAACGAAGCCACTTACAATTCCTCCAAGAACTGGACCTATAATATTACCTAAAAAACGGAAGCTTTGGTTATAGCCCATAATTTCGCCTTGAATTGCAACCGGTGCTTCTCGGCGGATTAACGCTGTAGTAATTGGAATGAGCCCACCTGCAACGATTCCGAAACAAAGACGTAATGCGATGAGTTGCCAAAGTTCTGTAACAAAAGCTTGTGGAATAATGAAAACAACACAGCTAATAAGTAAGTACGTTAGCACTCGCTCATAGCCAATTTGATCACTTAATCTACCCCAAAATCGAGCAAATAAAATATTGCCGACACCCGCAGCACTAAACGTAATACCTGCAAGCATAGCTACCTCGGCGGCTGGTGTTAAATGTGAGACATAAAGTGATAATAGTGGTTGAATACTAAAGTTACCAATTTGGATTATGCTCGTAACGATCATGACATTTAGCATTAAACGGTGATGGAAAATTGCCCACAAAACATTTTTCCGTGAATAAACAGAGCTTTTTTTCTTTTGAATAACCTCGGGCTCGTGAATGCCGACAATAATAATGATTGCTGCAATTGTGATTGCCACTGCCGTAAAAATAAATGTATAGCTAAACCCAACTGCATCGGCTAGTGCACCGCCAATAACAGGACCGAATAAAGACCCGCCAACACTACCCATTTGCAGTGTCCCAAGTGTTTTTCCGGCGGTTTCTTTAGGCGTATGGCGGCTAATAAATGCCATAGAAGTTGGGATAAAGCCGGTAACAACACCCATAAATAAACGTAATACGAAAAATTGCTCTACATTTTGCACATAGCCCATAAGGAAAATACTAATCGCAATACCAAAGCAATTAATAATCATAATTGGTTTATAGCCATACTTATCCGCAATACGTCCCCAAATAGGAGACATTGAAAGGGCGGTAATAAATGTCGCAGCAAAAATTAGTCCAGCCCATTTTTGCACGTAATTTTCCGAAAAATTACCGAACGTATTAATATAAAGTGATAAAAACGGCATAATCATTGTTGAAGAAGCAGCAACGATAAAGTTTGCTATTAATATTATAATGAAGTTGTGCCTCTTATTTTGCATAAAATCACATTCTTCCGCTAGTATTGAAAAGTCTATTAATTAGTATAACTTATTTCGCCTCACGAAGGAAGTGGACTAGTGTAAAGAGCAGAAAAAATGCATTATCTATGGTAAACTGAAACATGGTAGAGTAAGGTTTATGTTTATATACCTTAAATTTCATTTTTAAAGGAGAGACAATGATGTTTCCACAATTAACGAAAGAACTAAATGCTGGTGAAGTATTAGTAGAAATGAACACAACAATGGGTTCAATTAAAATTAAATTATTCCCAGAGCATGCGCCGAAAACGGTTGAAAACTTTTTAGGACACGCAAAATCAGGCTATTATAACGGTATTATTTTCCACCGTGTTATCCCTAAATTCATGATTCAAGGCGGAGATCCAACAGGTACTGGTATGGGCGGAGAATCAATTTGGGGCGGTACATTTGAAGATGAGTGTCACCCAGAGTTATTAAACATTCGCGGCGCATTATCAATGGCTAACGCAGGTCCAGGTACAAACGGTTCTCAATTCTTCATTGTACAAGCACCACAAGTAGAAGTTTCAATGTTAAAACAAATGGAAGTTCGTGGCTGGTCAAAAGAAGAAGTAGAAGTATATAAAAAGAACGGCGGTACGCCTTGGTTAGACGGTAAACATACTGTATTCGGTCAAGTAATTGAAGGTATGGATATTGTTGACAAAATTTCGAACGTTGACCGAAATATGCACGATAAACCAAAAGAAGATGTTAAAATTGAATCGATCACTGTTTTTGAACAATAATTTGAAAGAAGTGTGAAAAAATGATTCAACTTATTCTAAACTTCGGTTTTTTATATGTCCCTGAAGATAAGTCTGCATATTTCCCTGCTGCCATTCAATTTGGCATTATGATAATCCTATGTGTACTTACTTTCAGATGGATTCGTCGTATGGCGAATAAACAAGCGGATGCGGCAAAAATACTTGAAGCACGCGCATTAGCTGAACGTGATGCAAAAATGAATAAAGAAGCGAGTCATTAAAAAAGATGGAATGCGTTAGTCGCATTCCATCTTCTTTTATTATCCCTATTTCTTCATAAGTTCGGGTAGCCATAACGACATTTGTGGGAAAATGACTACCGCTACTAAGAATATAATCATAATAACGATAAAAGGGATGACCCCTTTAACAACTTCACCAAGCTTTTCTTTTGCGATACCACTTACAACGAATAGGTTTAAACCTACTGGAGGTGTGATCATACCTAATTCCATGTTAATCGTCATAATGATTGCAAAGTGAATTAAGTTTATATCAAAATGCACTAAAATCGGTATTAAAATAGGTAGAGTAATTAAAATAATTGAAACCGCTTCTAAGAACATACCCATCACGAAGAACAAGATGTTAATAATTAACATGAACACCCATTTATTTAGATCGCTCTCTGCAATCCATTGGCCAACTAAATGAGGAATTTGTGCGTTCGTTAAATATAAACCGAATAATGATGCAGCTCCGATAATAAGGAAAATCATCGCTGTAATATTTATCGATTCCACAACGATTGGTCGAACATCGCTCCATTTGAGCTCGCGGTAAATAAATACGGATACGATGAGTCCGTAAACTAATGCTACTACAGCTGATTCAGTAGGTGTTACTGCCCCAGAATAAATACTTCCTAAAATAAGAATTGGTAAAAATGCACCCCAAATTGCTTTTAATGATTTTTGACCACGTTCAGCCATCGTATCAGGCTTATCTCCTTTAAAGCCGTTAAGTTTTGCATAAATAATAGCACTTACAATAAGTAATGCTGTTAAACCTAAACCAGGAATAACTCCAGCCATAAATAATTTACCGATAGATTGTTCTGATGTAATACCGTAAATAATTAAAGGAACGCTCGGCGGAATTAAAATACCTAATGTACCACCAGCAGCTACTAGTCCCATTGAGTAACGTTTATTATAGCCAGCAGCAAGCATCGCAGGAATCATGATTGAGCCAATCGCAGCAGCTGTTGCTGGAGAAGAACCAGAAATTGCAGCGAAAATTGCACAAGCTAAAATTGTAACAACTGCTAATCCACCAGGTAAGTGACCTACCCAAGAACGTAATGCTTCAATTAAATATTTAGAAATACCACCACGTGCCATTAAAACTCCAGCAAATACGAAACCAGGAATAGCCATCATTGGGAAGGAATCTAGTGCTGTAAATATACGTTGAGGCATCATATTCATATTAAAATCTGCTTGGAATAAGACGAATACTGTTGACATTGCTAAGCTTATAGCAACTGGTACACGTAAAAATACTAATATAAAGAAACTAATTAAGAGGGTTAGCATATTCTTCATCCTTTCCTCGTAGAATATTGACTAATCTCTCTACGAAACGTAACAAGAATAATATCCCAGAAATAGGTAATATCAAATACACAATCCACATAGGAATCCCAACATCCAAAGATACCATGCCTGAACTGTAACGATTTTCCACTAATACATAGCCGTAATAAGTATAAATAAGACAGAATGTAATACTAATTGTCGTTGCTAAAATATCTAATCCTTTTTGTAAAGGCTTGCTTAAACGATCATATAAAATGTCTACTTGAATATGTTGATTATGTTTTAAAGCTAATCCGAATCCGAGGAATGTGCCCCAAATGATCGAGTAACGAGCAACTTCCTCTACCCATGCTAAAGGGGAATTAAATATGTAACGCATCACAACACCGTAGAAAATGAGACCTATACCAGAAACGAAAAAGATACCAGCAGCTATCTCTTCTACATATGTCCATAATTTTTGTAGGGCCTTCATAATTGATCACTCCTAACTCTATTTTTTGGAATAACGAGCCGTTTTTCTGTTTTTTCTATCATGTAATTAATAAAAATCCGCTAGTGCATCCTGGGCAAGTGAGTTAAGTCTCTTCGGCATTGGAATGCCTGCTGAGTCTTGCATTTCTTGCTAATCCCCAGGAGCTTCGCGGATTCCCTGAATAGTGATAGCTCAAAAACGTAATAGTCTCTGACTTAATGAAAGTCCTAAAGTTTTGAAACTAATTATTTAAGAGCGTTAATACCGTCAATTAATTCAGCAGTAATTACATCACCAAATTCATCGTAAACAGGTTGTAAAGCTGCTTTTAAAGTGTCACGCTCTTCTTGAGACATTTCGTAAACTTCTACAGTACCAGCGTTTTTAATGTTTTCGAATGATTTAGCATTTTCTTCAGATGCTAGTTTGTTTGCTAAATCCGTTGCTTCAACTAATGCTTCTTCAATTGGTGCTAACAGATCAGCAGGGATTTTATCCCAAAATGATTTATTTACAAAGATAGCGTAGTCTAAACGACCGTGAGCTGTTGTAGAAAGATATTTTTGTACTTCTTGATATTTTTGTGTATCGAAGTTATTGAACGTATTTTCTTGTCCATCTACAGTACCTTGTTGTAGTGCTGCATATGTTTCACCAAATGCAATTGTTGCAGAACCAGCATTTAATGCATGGAATTGCGCCTCTAGAACTTTACCTGCTTGTGCGCGGAATTTTAGACCTTTATAATCATCTACAGAAATAAGTGGGTGCTTGCTATTCGAGAAATGCTTAAATCCATTACCCCAGAACGCCATACCTTTAATGTCATTAGAAGCTAATTGATCAGAGTTTAAAATTGTTTGAGCGATATCAGACTTGAAGAATTTTTGAACATGCTCGTCATTTTCAAATAAGAAAGGCATATCAACGTATTGCCAACGTGGGTCTAGCTTTACCATTTTAGTTACAGATGGCGCAATCATATGTACGTTTCCAGACATCAAAGCATCTAGCTCATCATTGTCTCCGTATAATTGTGATGAAGGATAAACTTCAACTTTTACTTTACCATCAGTTTTTTCAGAAACTAATTTTGCAAATTGATCTGCTGCTTTCCCTTTTACAGATTCAATTGATGTAACGTGAGAAAATTTGATAACTAATGGCTTCTCAGCAGTATAGCTATCGCTTGATTTTTCTCCTTTACTTTCTTTGTCGCCACCACATGCTGCTAGTGCGAGCGCAAATACACTAATAATCGTAAGTAATAACCATTTTTTCATTATGTGTTTCCTCCTAGATCTATTTTGTTAAAAGATAGAAGACTATCTCGTTAACCGAATTTAGTGTGAAAATTTAGGTAGCGCATCAACGTTTTTTGAGCCGTATTGTTTTTTATAGTACGTATATACGGGTTCAAAAGCTTCCTCCCACAGTGCTATATCTTTATCGGATAAATAGTGAATTTCAATACATTCACAGTTTTCGATTTCAGAAAGCTTTTCCTCATTCATCTGTTTTGCTAGCTCCCATTCCCAAAGCTGTACTTCCTCAAGCGTCTCTGTTAATAGAATTTGGACATCTTCATCCAGGATTTCCCAAAATTCTGAATTAAAAAGTAAGAAATAACCTAAGTAGCCGTGATTACTAATCGTTAAATAATTTTGCAAGGAAGTAAGGTTTTTACTCGTAATATTAGAGAGGGTATTTTCCTGGCCATCGATATTCCCTTTTTGCAACTGATTAAATACCGTATTAAAATCAATGCGTTTTGGAGAAGCGCCGAATGTTGAAAATTGTTCTGCTAAAATATCGCTAGGCATAATTCGTATTCGTAAACCATCAAGTGCCGAAAAATGGGTGATCGGGCGGATATTATTACTTAATTGTTTAAATCCGCTATGCCATAATCCTGCTACACGTAAATTATGGTTTTTTAACTTATCGAACAATGCCTTACCGATATCGCTAAAGATGTAATCAGAAATTTCATCGTAATTACGGAAGGCATACGGTAAATCCATAATCGATATTTCTGGTACAAGATTTGTCAGTTTCGATGTAGCGGGGGCAATCATTTGAATATCGCCACGCAGTAAAGCATTCAATTCTTCTCCGTCTTTATAAAGTGTACCGTTAGAAAAAACTTGTACTTCGATTTGGCCATCACTGCGTTCTTTGACAAGTTCGGCAAACTTTCGGGCTGCCATCCCTTTTGGCGTATCTTCACCAACGACGTGAGAAAAACGAATAACAATACGCTCATCTTCTCCTAACTGTTCATAATCGATAGGATATTCCGAAGTAGATTGGCATGCTGCGAGAATTATAGGAATAAAAATAAGGAGAGTTAATAGAACTATTCCAAATAAACGTTTCATGCAATCTACTCCTCATATCGATTTGCGAATATTTTTATTTTAGTTAATAGATTAAATTTAACAATATTATGGTGTTATTGGACATTTTGGTTTTTATGGTATATAACAGTTGCGGTGACTTTTGAACTGTTATAAAGCAAGGTAGGGGGAGTGATAGCAGATAAAATAAATAACTTAAGGAATTGCATAAATAAACAACGCTTACTACATATTAGCGGGAGCGCTATTACTTTTCGTTTTATACAAAGCAACTAAAAGTCAATCATTTTTGCGCTGAGTAACTACAGAAGCTTATATTAAGTTATGTAAAAATTTAGAGATACATATTAGTAGAAATACAAAAAAGTGAGATGCCCCCCACAATCCTACAAGACAATATATTAATTGCGGTGAGTGATCGTAGGTGCAGGTGAAAAGGGGTGGGCAGCCAAAAGTTGCTGAATAACTAGCAATGGGGGGGCGGTGGGAGGATCGAGGTAAATATTCCGAAAAAATCCACTAACGAATAACATATCGCTTTGTATTATATTAAGGCATAATTCGTTTGATGGATTTTTTCTACTTTTACTTTAAAGAATAATATTTTGTTGGGCGACCGACTGTTCCATATTTTAAATCAATATGCACTTTCCCTTTACTAGCTAAAAAGTCTAAGTATTTTCTGACCGTTACACGAGCCATACCGACATTTTGTGCGAGATGCTCAGAAGTAATAGGTGCATTATTCTCGATTAACTCGTCAGTAATTTGCTTCATTGTAATTTCATTAAGCCCTTTAGGTAATTGAATACCGTCCTCTTGTCTGCCTAGCCATAAATCTACATCCTCTTGTTTTAGGGTGGCGTTTTTTGGCGAGTTTTTCGTGCTGCGATAGTATTCTTGTAGCGCTTTTTGGAAGCGTTCGAAACGGAAGGGCTTAATAAGATAATCGACAGCACCCATTCGTATTGTCTCTTGAACAGTTGAAACATCCCGAGCAGCGGTAATCATAATAATATCTGAAGGGATACGCTCATTACGAAGCTTTAAAAATAGTTCTATACCTGTCATATCTGGTAAAAACATATCTAACAATATTAAATTAGGCTGCAAATCAACTATTTTTTTATATGCTTCTGTCCCTGTAGTAGCTTCACCAATCAGTTTAAAACCAGTTAATTTATCTAAAAATCCTTTATTTACTTCAAGTACCATAGGATCATCTTCTACGATTAATACGGAAATATTCGTCATATGTCTATCACCCCTGCTTTAATTGTAATTGTCGTCCCGAGGCTAAGGTCAGATTTCACATGTATTGTCCCTTTGTTTGATTCAACAATTTTTTTAACTAGTACTAGACCAATTCCGCGTCCTTCGTTTTGCTTTGTACTATACCCATAATTAAAAATACGTTGCGGAAATTCAATGCCGTATCCGCTATCTTGTACTTCAATAAAGACAAAATGTTTTTTACCTTGAATGAGTAGGCTTACATCGCGTGTCTCCATTAACGTACAAGCTTCCATCGCATTGTCGAGTAAATTTCCAATAATCGTCACCATATCTCCACTAGAAAAACCAGTCATGCATTCAATGAAATAAGAGTCTTCATCAATAATAAGAGTAGTACCTAATTCTTTTGCACGTGCATATTTTCCGAGTAGTAACCCTTGAATTGAGTAATCATGAATTTTATCACGCAAACTTTGCATAATTTCTTCTTCATCTGTTATCTCATCGATAATTAAGCTTAATGCATCTTCATTTCGATTTAATTGAATTAAACCAGCTATACTATGTAAACGGTTCATATACTCATGATTTTGTGCACGTAATGAATCAACAAGTGTTTTCACTCCTGTTAATTCTTCTGCAAGCATATGTGCTTCTTTTCTGTCCGTCATAATAATAAGAAAACCAGCATTTTTTTCATTAATACGAATCGGAAAAGTACGCACTAAGTACATTTGATTATTTACAAGTAAAGGTCTTGAGTATTCGATGCTTTCTAGTGGGTCATTAGTAAGCCATGTATCAGCAAATAAAAAGTGTAAGTTAGTTTGTTGTCCGAAAAAGTGCGTGTATTGTCTTGCAAGCCTATTAATAAACGTAATATTTCCATTCGCATCTGTTGCTAAAATCCCTATGTCCATAGCTTGCATCATACTTGCTCGCTCCTGTGCAATACGTGCAATTTCATATGGCTCCAAGTTGAGAGTTTGGCGTTTTAAATGATTAGCTACTAAAAGTGAACCAATAAAACCAATCAAAACACCCCAAAGTAAAGAGAAGAAAATGTCCGAACGATATTCCGCCACAAGCTGTATCCACTTCGGAGATAAAATGCCGACGATTATTACTCCAACTTGTTTTGTTCCATTTACATTCATAATAGGAACAAAAGCGCGAATGGCGAAACCTTGCACACCATATGCTTTTGCAATATACTCGTTCTGTGAAAGTGCCTCGCTTTGGTCAGCCCCTTCAAAAAAAGTACCGACTTTACTTTCGGAAGGATGTGAATAACGTATCCCTTCTGTATCAAAAATAACTATATAATCTACATCAGTAGCGAGTCGTATGCGCTCAGCGATTGGTTGGATGACTTCAAATCCTTTCGCTGTGCCAACTGTTTGTTGAATATCGGAAAACTGTGCAACTGTTCTAGCAATCGCGATCGCTCGTGCGCCAAATTCTTTTTCAAAAGCTCCGGAAATATTATGTATCATAAGTATGCCGCTAGTTAAAATAGAAAACACTACAAGTACAAATGAGAAGATAAACATTTTTGAGCGTAACGATATATTTTTCATATAAAGAACTACTTCGTGGAAGAGTAGAACTAAACACCTCTTTTATGGCATTGTGTAAAGAGAAATGTCGAAATTATCTTACAATATCCATATATTATCATAATAAGAAAACGACAGAAATCTTTTATTTAGAAATCTGTCGTTTTTTATATTTATTGTAAGGCTGTTTTAAAACGAGCTACGCCGTCTTCTACTGTTGCGAGTGGACAGGCAATATTCATACGTAAGAAGCCACGGCCAGCTTCACCGTATTTTGTACCCGGTTCAAGTGCTAATTTACCAATTGATAGAAGGCGGTCCATTATTTCCTCTTCTGACAAACCGGTTCCGCGGTAGTCTACCCACATTAAGTATGTTCCTTGTGGTTTTGCTACGGAAATACCGTTTATTGCATTTAACTCTTTTACGACATAATCCATATTTGTTGAAAGATATTGTAGTAATTCGTTCAACCATTCTTCCCCGTGTGTGTAAGCCGCTTGTACAGCAGCAGAGGCGAATGCGTTTAAATCCATTTTGCCATGAGCTAGAGCATTTTGTTCCAGCTGTGCACGTAAATGGTCATCAGGTACAACCATCATCGCAGCTTGAATGCCAGCTAAGTTAAATGTTTTAGTCGGTGCGATACAAGAAATGATTTTTGCTTGGTCAGCGCCAGCTACAGTAAGGGCTGGTGTAAAAATATTCCCTTCATTCATTAAATCTGCATGAATTTCATCAGCTAATAAATAGACGTCATATTTAATACATAATGCTACTAATTGTTCTAATTGTGCGCGGCTCCATACTACTCCAGCTGGATTGTGAGGATTACAAAGTATGTATAGCTTAACACCTTGTTTAAATGTTTCTTCTAGCGCTGCAAAATCATACGTATATGAGCCGTCAATTTCAACTAGATCACAAGTAATAATTTCACGATTTTGATTTGTTGGCACGTTAAAGAACGGTGGATAGACTGGTGTAGAAATTGCTATTTTATCATTCGTATTCGTAAATGTTTCTATAATACTAGCAATTGCTGGGACAACACCGTGGTGGAATAAAATTGTATCTGGATTAATAGTCCACTGATGACGGCGAATATACCAATCGACAATCGCTTCTTTACAGCCATTACAAACATATGAATAACCGAAAACAGGGTGTTTTAAGCGTTCTTCAATTGCTTCCACTACCTCTTTTGGAGCAGCAAAATCCATATCGGCTATCCACATAGGTAAAATCTCTGAAGCATCATCTAAGTTGTAAGTTTGTTCCATCATATCCCATTTAAAAGAACGAGAATTACGACGATCGACTGAAATATTGAAAATAGACATATAAAATCACTCTTTTCTTTTTGATGTATTCTATAATATGTTATCATACGAATTATTAAAAAGAGTAATTAGGTGATTATAAAATTGGAAAATATACAAATGAATCAACGAGCAGTTCTGACATTAGCATATTGGGATCCTTTTAAGATAGGTTCAGATGGCTATGATACAGAAACGGCTGATGTTGTGGCAGCGCTGCAAGGAATAGACGACCCGAGTGATTTAGCTAAAGTTATTCAAAGAGTTTACGAGCATTCATTTGAACGTTGGATTCCATTTGAGCAATGTGTTGAAATGGCTTACAAGTTAATAGCTATAAAATTCGAAGCAAAATGTATTATTTAAGATTAATATAGGGACATCTGAAAATTTCCAGATGTCCCTTTTTAATAAGTTTAATAAAATGAGATGGAGGGATATTGTATGGAAACAAAGCTAATTAAAAAAGTGGGGCAAATTGCGGTTCCGGTTCAAGATTTAGATCGAGCTATACATTTTTATAAAGATATTTTAGGGATTTCTTTATTATTTAATGTTGATGGCTTGGCATTTTTTGAATGTGATGGGTTACGTCTTTTATTAAGCCTGCCAGAAAAAGAGGAGTTTGCTAGTGCCTCCTCGGTTATATACTTCCAAGTTGAAAATATTCATAATAGTTATGAGGATTTAGCGAGAAAAGCGGTTGCTTTTATCGATGAGCCACATATCGTAGCAAAAATAGGACAAGTCGAAACTTGGATGGTATTTTTCAACGACACAGAAGGTAATACTCATGCGCTAATGAGTGAGGTACAAGTATAAAAAATAGATTCTCCGTCAAATATTGGGGTGTACTAATTTTAAAGAATTAAAATTTATTGCACTCTTTTTGAATGGGGGCGTTGATTTCCATTCTGGTTCGGACGCTTTCCTGGGGCACTGCTCCAACTAAATTGTTTCGGATGTGACCTAAACAATTGGATTTTCCGCACGCGCTTATCCCCAAGGAGTCGCCGCCCCTCCATTCCAATCAACACGTCCTTAACCAAGATGAACGCCTATTTCTTTATATTCATGATTGAGTAAAACCTTTGCCTGGCATATTCACGGAACAATTCGTAGAGCACAAATCACCTTTCTCTTACTTGCTTCTCGACAATTCAAGTATATAAAAGTGTAATCTTGTGCTTTAAGGACAAAATTATGATACCCCAACAAATATTATTGAACTAAAAAATGAGAGACCATATGAAATTAGCGGTCTCTCTTTTTATTTGTTTTATTAAGTTAACACACCACGTATTAAAATAATGATAATCGCAAGCGGTGCATATAACGAACGATACTATACCATGTTTTAAATAATATCATTTATGTTTGTAATTCTTGCTGTGCTATTTTCGTGAATAATGATAACCTGCAAATAATGAAATAAGTAATGCATATAGCACCAAGTCAGATAGCGCTACCAGCTGCGGCAAAAATTAAACCTATCTTAGATGCAAATTGCTCCCTTGAAACCAAAATAATGCCTCCATAAAACAAAGCTTTATTTTACTAAACTTTTAGAAAAAATCATAATTAAATTAATTCATGTAACAATATCGAAAAAACTTTCGTACCATTAGTGAAGAATGTGAAAAGGAGGGCAAAGTCGGTGGAAGAAATAATACTTAAACGAGCCGCACAAGGGGATAAAGAAGCGTATGCAGAGCTTGTACGGATTCATTATAAAACAGTTGAAAAATTTGCCTTTCAGTGCGGAGTAAATTATAGCGATATACAAGATGTTACGCAGGAAGTATTTATTAAGCTTTATCGTTTTTTACATCAGTTCCACGAAGCAAAATTTACGACGTGGCTTTATAAGGTGACATTAAATACAGCACGTGATTATTACCGAAAAGAACAGCGTGAAAAATTAAAAGAAGCAAAATTGCTACAGCAAGATTGGGCGACAGATGTACATATAGATGAGGAAGATACGGCATTACACGAGGCGATTCTTGCACTCGGTGAAAAATATCGAATACCGATTGTACTGTACTATTTTCATGGTTTGAAATACGAAGAAATTGCAGAAATATTATCTATTTCGTTATCTACAGTGAAAGTTCGTATACTTCGAGCAAAAGAGCAATTAAAACAAGTACTACAGCAGGGAGGGCTAAGCTATGGACGATAAACAGTTTGAAGCGCGGATGAAAAAATTGAATAATCGTTACGATGAAATACCTTCAACGTTGGATTTGGATGAAGTCATGGAAAAACTGCAACAACGGAAAAAGCGTAGCTGCCAAAAACCCCTTGTTTGGCTCATTTCTGCTGCGAGTATTTTCATTATTGGGGTACTAAGTGCACCGTATTTAAACAAAAAAGATGAACATACTGCTCAACCAATTACTGAGCAGCTAGAGCAAAATGAGTATGAGTCGGAGCTCGAGAAAATCAATAATGATCCAATGATTGTTCAATTTAAAAAGGACTACCCTAAACTATTCGAAAACTTGAAAGTGCAGCTAAAGGAAGAACTTCAATTACCTGAAGAAATATTTCTAGCTCTTAATAGTGTGCGATCTGCACAAGCACTAGTAAACTTTACAGTAGATCGTGAATTTCATTCTTATATTTCAAAGGATTTTATACAATCAGAAGAACAGTATTTGCGTCAATTATTTACTACACCTGCGGATATGTTGAATGAACCGAAAGAAGTTGAAGATTGGGAATGGATTGCAAGTTATAGTAAGAAAATAAATGAATTAAAAGTAGCTTATAATGATGTAGTTAAAATAGATTCGAGTATTGTTCAAGCTGCAGAACGCCAAAATATGTATTTTGATGCTAATGAACAAAAATTTTATTATGATTATGAACCAATTAAAGAGCAGTTACTTAGTATAGTATCTCCTAATGCATTTGGTTTTTTTGAATTATTTAAAATCGAATCATATATGTACGGAGGAGAATTAGCGGATACCCCAGAAAACATTGTGCACTCAATGCTCATATTAGAACAAACGTTAAAATCGACTTCCTATGAACAAATGATTGATTATAGCGTGATGAAAAACTATTATGAGTTGATTATGATGAAACTGTTTACAGGAAGTGAGGAGTATGTTGTTAAAAATAGTGATGGTACGTATAATGAACGCTTTATAAAAATAATGAATCAATTAATAGAATCTGAAAGTGTAACGGCGGATCTTGCAACGGCTATTTTACACGAAATAGAAACAATGGGACAATCACCTACACTTGATAAAATAAGCTATAGCGATTTTTGGAATTCTGTATTATTACAAAAATATCCACTATAAACGAATCAAACCTACAATATGAGCATCTCTACATTAAGCGATTAGGGAGTTTCTTTGTTCCGTGTGTAGCGATATGTTATAATTTAACATGACATTTTCGTATATAAGACACAGAAGGTAGGAGCAAAGATGGTGAAACAATACAAAGTAGGTGACGTGCTAACTGGAAAAGTAACTGGAATTCAACCATACGGAGCGTTTGTAGCACTTGATGAATATACGCAAGGACTTGTGCATATTTCTGAAATTACGTACGGCTTTGTAAAGGATGTTGGCGAGTTATTAAAAGTTGGCGATGAAATTACTGTAAAGGTGCTAGAAATCGAGCAAGAATCCAAAAAAATTAGCTTATCCATTCGTGCCTTACAAGAAGAACCGCCTTATAAGAAAAAAGAAATGCCGCGTAAATCACTTCAAGACCGCGTAGATGAAAATGATGCAGCCGGCTTCCAACCATTAAGAGATAAACTACAAGACTGGATAGATCAATCTGGTCAAAATTAAAAAGACAGACGAGAGAAATCTCTCGTCTGTCTTTTTTACTGGCGACTAGGCTTGCATGATGCAAGTGATGTGATACTCTTAGGAAGCTTTTTCTGTTTTTACCGGCGAAAAACGAGAAATACCGGCGATTTTCTGTGATTTACCAGCAAAAATCAAAACGCCTCCCTTAATCCGCTTTCCACTTCCGTAAACGGTATTGTAAGTTTTGTCTGCTCATGCCAAGTGCGGCTGCAGTTTTTGTCACATTCCCATCAAACATTTTCAACACATTTTGCACGTAATATATTTCGGCCTCACGTAAATATTCATCCAATGGCAGTAACTCGTTATTCGGGATAAAGCTAGTAGAAGTGTCAGTTTGCTGCACTTTAAAACGAAAATGGAGTGGGAGCATTTCATAGGTCACTATTTCTTCATTCGTCATCATGGACGCAATTTCATCTAGTAATAATTCAAGCTCCTTTAAATTACCTGGCCAGTCATAACTCATAAAGATGTCCATTACTTCAGGTGATAACCCTTGAACTGTCGATGCAAAACGAGCGCGGTGACGACTAAAATAATCAGCAACAAATGGTGCTATATCTTCTTTACGCTCACAAAGTGCCGGAATAATAATCATTAAATTAGCGAAAAAGTAATAAATATCTTTTAACAGTTGCCCGCTGCTTATCAAATCAATGGGATCACTTCCGATGCTACCAATAACCATGTGCTTTGTTAAGGAAAGTTCCTTTAACAAATCGAGTAATTCTTCCTGCATATCAATCGACAAAAATTCGATGCGTTCAAAGAAAAAGGTATAACACTTATCCGATTGCAGATGAGCTTGCACGTTTTCTAATATGGACTTATTTCTACGGCTAAACAATGTAATGAAATTGTCGTTTGCTGGTGATAAAGCATGGTGGATTCCTTCGGCGATTAAATCCTTTCCTGTTCCAGAGTCACCGATTAATAATACTGGAATACGGGCATGGGCAGCTTTTTTGGCATTAGCTATTACTTGCTGCATTTCATTGGAAACTGCTGTAATGACATCAAATGTTAATGGTTCGCCGTATCGTCTAAGTGGCTGGTAGATGAGTTTTTCTAAGGAGGTTATATCACGCGCAAATTCGATCGCACCAATCAATTTATCTTCCTCAAAAATAGGGAATGTATCATTAATCGTAGTAATTTCATGCCCGCTTTTATTCCAATATGTTTGTTTTACATTGACTTCCTTGCGTCCTGTTTGTAGCACACGTAATAACGTACTGTCTTTACGAAAGGCAAATAATTCTACTAGTGACTGATTTGTCATATCATCAAATGCATTGCCTTCTATTTCTTTCATTTTTGCATTATAAAGCAGTGTTTTGCCGTCTGCATCAATAGCATGAATGCCAACTGAAATATGCTCTACTGCATGCGCATAAAACGGTAAGAGCTGCTTTTGCTGTTCCATTTATTAAACCACCTCGAATAAAATGGGATATTTGTTATTTATTACTTGAAAAATGCAATAATCTTTTGCATTATTATATATAGAAAGTTCAATATAGTGCAAATATTCTTTGCATTAAAATGTAATATGACCTAATAAGGAGGATTTTTCACATGATTCCATACAAGCACGAACCATTTACTGATTTTTCGAAAGAAGGAAACCGCAATGCTTATTTAGAAGGTTTAAAAACAGTTGATAGCTATTTAGGTAACGACTACCCGCTTATTATTGGGGGAGAACGTATTACAACAGAAGACAAAATTATATCTTATAATCCAGCGAACAAAACAGAGGTCATTGGCTCTGTCTCAAAAGCGTCAAAGGAGCTTGCAGAAAAAGCAATGCAAGTAGCTGATGCGACGTTTAATACATGGAAAAAAGTAAAGCCAGAAGTGCGTGCTGATGTACTATTTAAGGCAGCGGCGATAATTCGTCGTCGCAAATTTGAATTTTCTGCCCTACTGACGAAAGAAGCGGGGAAACCTTGGAATGAGGCAGATGCGGATACTGCAGAGGCAATCGACTTTTTAGAATATTACGGTCGACAAATGCTGCGTCTTAAAGACGGACAACATGTTGAAAGTCGTCCGGGCGAGTATAACCGTTATGACTATATTCCTCTTGGAGTAGGCATCGTTATTTCACCTTGGAACTTCCCATTTGCAATTATGGCAGGTACTACTGTAGCGGCTGTTGTAACGGGGAATACAGTATTATTAAAACCAGCTTCAACTACTCCAGTTGTTGCATATAAATTTGTTGAAGTTTTAGAGGAAGCAGGTCTACCAGCTGGTGTAGTAAACTATGTACCTGGAAATGGTGCAGAAGTAGGCGACTATTTAGTAGATCATCCGCGTACTCGCTTTATTAGCTTTACTGGCTCACGCGATGTAGGTTTACGAATTAATGAACGTGCTTCTAAATTAAATGACGGGCAAATTTGGATTAAACGTGTTATCGCTGAAATGGGCGGTAAAGATACAATCGTTGTGGATAAAGAAGCGGACCTTGAATTAGCAGCACAGTCTATCGTGAAATCTGCATTCGGTTTTTCAGGTCAAAAATGCTCAGCTTGCTCACGTGCAGTAATTGTTGAGGATGTGTATGATACTGTAGTCGAGCGCGTAGCAGAGCTAACGAACGCGCTAACAGTAGGAGATCCTGCAAATGTAGAAAACTTTATGGCTACGGTTATTGATGCAGCAGCGTTCAATAAAGTAACCGACTATATTGAAATTGGTAAAGGTGAAGGCCGTTTAGTAGCAGGTGGTACAGCAGATGATTCAGTTGGATATTTCGTTCATCCAACAGTGTTTGTAGACGTAGCTCCATCAGCTCGCATTATGAAAGAAGAAATTTTCGGACCGGTTGTAGCCATTGCTAAAGCAAAAGACTTTGACGAAGCAATCGCTATTGCGAATGATACTGAATACGGCTTAACAGGTGCTGTCATAACAACTAATCGTATGAACTTAGAAAAAGCACGTGAGGATTTCCATGTTGGGAATTTATACTTTAACCGTGGTTGCACAGGTGCAATTGTTGGTTACCAGCCATTCGGTGGATTCAATATGTCTGGCACTGATTCAAAAGCAGGCGGTCCAGATTATTTACAATTACACATGCAAGCAAAAACAACTTCAGAAATGCTATAAAATGAGTAGCCGGCGTTTTAAAAAGCGCCGGTTATTTTTCTGAGGGGATCAATTTCGGAAAAATGACACTTTTCACTCGTTTGAATTGTTATTTTTGTCTGATTTTTGTTGAATTCGTATGATTTGCTTGCGAATATGTAAACTTTTACAAAAAAGTGTTAGAAATGTGACAAAATTATAAACAATTGCGTATAGAAGTGTGTTACAATGTTGGCGATATTAAAAACACTATTAAATTTTAAAGAGGCGAATTTATAATGGCTGAAAATTTAAATCTGTTCACATCTACACAAGATGTCATTCAAGATGCTTTGCAAAAACTTGGTTATGATGAGGCAATGTACGAATTACTAAAAGAACCACTTCGTATGTTACAAGTGCGTATTCCTGTAAAAATGGATGATGGTACAACAACAGTATTTACTGGTTACCGTGCACAACATAATGATGCAGTAGGACCGACAAAAGGTGGGGTTCGCTTCCATCCAGCTGTAACTGAGGAAGAAGTTAAAGCGCTTTCAATGTGGATGACATTAAAATGTGGTATCGTGGATCTTCCGTATGGCGGTGGTAAAGGTGGCGTTATTTGTGACCCGCGTCAAATGTCAATGGGTGAAATTGAACGATTAAGCCGCGGTTATGTACGCGCGGTAAGCCAAATAGTAGGGCCTACGAAAGATATTCCTGCACCAGACGTATTTACAAACGCACAAATTATGGCATGGATGATGGATGAATACAGCCGTATGGACGAATTTAACTCACCTGGTTTTATTACAGGTAAACCAATAGTACTTGGTGGTTCACAAGGGCGCGACCGTGCAACTGCTGAAGGCGTAACAATCGTTATTCAAGAAGCTGCAAAAAAACGCGATATTGATATTAAAGGCGCGCGCGTGGTTATCCAAGGTTTCGGTAACGCTGGTAGTTTCTTAGCGAAATTCATGAGTGATTTAGGTGCTAAAGTAATCGGTATTTCTGACGCTTATGGAGCACTGCACGATCCGAATGGTTTAGATGTTGATTATTTATTAGATCGTCGTGATTCTTTCGGTACTGTTACAACATTATTTGAAAATACAATTTCAAATAAAGAGTTACTAGAGTTAGAATGTGATATTTTAGTGCCGGCAGCAATTGAAAACCAAATTACTGCAGACAATGCTCATAATATTAAAGCAACAATCGTTGTGGAAGCTGCAAATGGTCCAACAACTGCAGAAGCAACAAAAATCTTAACAGAACGTGACATTCTTTTAGTGCCAGACGTTTTAGCATCAGCTGGCGGTGTAACTGTATCATATTTTGAATGGGTACAAAACAACCAAGGCTACTACTGGACAGAAGAAGAAGTGCGCGAAAAACTATATCGTAAAATGGTAGATGCATTCGACAACGTCTACTCAACAGCAATGAACCGTAACATCAATATGCGCTTAGCTGCATACATGGTCGGTGTTCGCCGCACAGCTGAAGCATCTCGCTTCCGTGGTTGGGTTTAATCAATTCGAAACTCCTGATTCAAGTTTTTACTTGATTCGGGAGTTTTTTAATTGGTGTAGGAGGTAATAGAGAAATGTAGTTTTGTATTTTTGTCAATAAATGCTCTTGTACATTAGCGATTTTAAACTGAGTATGCATCGATGAGGATATAAATTGTAAGCTACACAAATAAAGACTTAAACGGATTGCATATACTCTAGCTTAAACTTTTGCTATTTAAGGTAGAAACATGAGAAAATTAATGAAGAAGGGGTGGTTAATATGAATCCATTTACATTTTATAATCCAGTCAAAATCCACTTTGGAGACAATGCAATTGATAAACTACCGAAGGAACTAGATGAATACGGTAAGAATGTTCTTATTGTATATGGCGGTGGTAGTATCAAAAAAAACGGTGTTTATAATGATGTTATTAGTGTATTAGAGCTAGCAGGAAAAAAAGTGTTCGAAGTTGATGGAGTTGAGCCAAATCCTCGTGTGGAAACAGCTCGCCGTGGGGCTGAGATTTGTAAAAAAGAAAATATTGATTTTGTTCTTGCTGTCGGTGGTGGCTCTGTTATTGACTGTGCAAAATTAATTGTTGCGGCAGCAAAATATGATGGTGATGCATGGGATATAGTAACGAAAAAAGTAATAGCTACAAATGCTTTACCACTCGGTACGGTATTAACGTTAGCGGCGACAGGCTCAGAAATGAATTCAGGGTCAGTTATTACAAATGCTGAAACACTAGAAAAATTTAGCTGGGGTAGTCCTGCTGTTTTCCCTAAGTTCTCTATTTTGAATCCTGCTTACACATTAAGTGTACCGAGAAATCATACGGTTTACGGGATTGTCGATATGATGTCGCATATATTCGAGCAATATTTCCATAACGCAACGAATACACCGGTAACAGATGAAATGTGTGAAGGAGTATTACGGGCAGTAATGGCTGCAGCAACAAAGCTTGTGGAAAATTTAGATGATATTGCGTTACGGGAAACGGTTTTGATAGCAGGGACAATTGGTTTAAATGGCTTCTTATCAATCGGTTCTCGTGGTGATTGGGCAACGCATAATATTGAACATGCAGTCTCCGCTGTTTATGATATTCCACATGCAGGTGGTTTAGCAATATTACAGCCACATTGGATGCGTTTAGCTGTACAGGTAAATCCAGAGCGTTTCGCAGGATTAGCGACTCGCGTTTTCGCAGTTGATTCGTTAGGGAAAACAGTTGAACAAGTTGCTTATGAAGGAATTGACCGTTTAAGTGCTTTTTGGAGTTCTTTAGGTGCACCTACCCGTTTAGCTGATTATGATATTGACGATTCTAAATTCAATCAAATTGTTGAACATGCAATGGCAAATGGACCATTTGGTAATTTTAAAAAGCTAGAACAACAAGATGTTCGAACAATTTTAGAAAATGCTTTATAAAAAATTCTAGAAGAATGAACTAAGTGGATGATAAACCAAGGATGTTGCTGAATTTATATTCTTGATTCCAAAGTGTAGACAAAGTCGGAATTGGCTTTGTCTACAAGTGTTTAAGTAGCGAATATTAAAAGGTGAGAGTTAATAAACAGTGTTATTTTTTGAAGATGGTCCTCTTCAACACAACGACGATTGCTAGTTCGTACCTGTGCGGTGAACAACCTGGTTTACACGGGTGACCGAGATATATTAAGTAATACAACTTTATTAAATCGTCTATTATTATAGAATGGCAATGATTAATACAGCGCCTAAACAGACTAAATTATAGACACTTTCGTAACCAGTTGGAAATTGAGGTGTTTCCTATTTAATAATGACGAACCGAATAAATTCAAAAATTGGTTTGCTGCCTCTATCATGAGTCCGTTAAATACAAGCAAACGTAGTTACTTTGTCGATAAAGAACAACCGATGTCTTGTATAGGTGCGAATAAAGAAGGTGTATTACATTTTTAATAGCGCATATATTTCCTTCATACGCTTTCCTCCAAATTTAAGCTAATAATTCTATCTCGATTTTTTCGATATAGTGTTGGCCACGTAAATCATTATAGAGCGATAATGTGTTATTCCCGTATAAAGTAGAAAATCGAATATCTACATCGTGCCATACTTTTTCATTGGCTAATGGGATATCGCGTATACAAATATTCTCGACAACCATTTCACGTTCCTTCATATAATGCAGCAATTTTTCAATATGTTTATGTTCATTGATACGAACTTTCAGTGAAACTTCACGCATGCGCAAACGTTTAGGACCAATTTTCATTAAAAAAGGCGCGATTAATTCAATTCCTATGACAACAACTATTACGGTAATAAGGGCCTGAATGTAAAAACCAGCACCAACTGCAATGCCAATGCCAGCAGCTCCCCAAATCATTGCGGCTGTAGTGAGACCAGTAATGCTATCATTGCCTTTGCGCAAAATTACACCGGCACCTAAAAAACCAATGCCACTTACAACTTGTGCGGCTAGTCGTAGTGGGTCCATCGTGATATTAATATCATCACGTGCAGGAACTGTATATGCAGTATCAATTGAAATGACTGTTAACAAACAGCTGAATGTTGCAATAACTAGGCTCGTTTTTAGTCCAACTGGCTTCTTCTTTAATTCCCTCTCAATGCCGATTATTAAGCTTAATCCACCGGCGATAATTAATTTAATGACAATTTCCCATGAAAAAGTGTTAGTTAAAAGAAAATCCAATGAAACACGCCTCCTTATTTATCTATATAAAAGGAAAAAAAGATTTAGACTTCCATAATGGATGAAAGCGTTCAATGAGCAATAACTATTTGCAATTGCGCCGATGTCTACAGTAATTTTTGTTGGGAAAGAAATTCTGAAATGCCATTATTCATAAAGTTAATGGGATGTTGCAGAGAAAAGAAAGGATCAAAATGTTTTCTGCGCCGAGTAATAAGTGATTGTGGAGGGAGTATCTACTAGCTCGAGCACCTTTGAAACCGGAAATGGAGGCTTACACATTATAAATAGTGAATTTCCCCCAGCGTTTTCAAATACTAAATAACAAATTTTTATGATTTTCATATTGCGAATGCTTTTTATTAATGTAAAATGAGTAAATGTAAAAAAAATTGTTTTTTGGAGGTGGTAGAGTGAATAAACCAGTAATAAATCCTTTCATTCCTATATTTATTGGTGTCATTTCCGTATCTTTATCTGCGATACTAGTGAAATTAGCGAATGCGGATTCAGGGGTTATCGCATTTTACCGGATGTTGTTTTCTGTATTATTAATGAGCCCGATTTTTTTATTAAAATATACTCAAGAAATAAAGCTCTTAACTAAACGTGATTGGGTATTTTCCGGGATAGCGGGTGTTTTTCTAGCCTTTCATTTTATTTTATGGTTTGAATCATTACATTACACATCAGTCGCAAGTTCTACTGTACTAGTTACGATGCAGCCGCTATTTGCTTTTATTGGAACGTATTTTTTCTTTGGAGAAAAGATTTCTATTAAAACGATTATTGCGGCAGCAGTTGCAATTGCTGGTAGTGTATTGATTAGTTGGGGAGATTTTCGAGTTAGTGGGACGGCACTTTACGGAGATATTTTAGCATTGATTGCGTGTGCGCTTATTACCGGTTATTTATTATTTGGACAAGATGTCCGTCAAAGATTATCCTTGATCACATATACAATGGTTGTGTATACAAGTAGCACGATTTGTTTATTCTTTTATGTATTATTTAAGGGAGAGTCGTTTGGTCCGTATCCAGCTATTGATTGGATGTGGTTTGTGTTATTAGCTATTGTGCCAAATTTACTTGGACACACTTTATTTAATTGGTCACTGAAATTCGTCAGTACAAATGTTATATCTATAGCAATATTGTTTGAACCAATAGGAGCTGCTATTTTAGCATTCTTTGTTTTTTCTGAGCATATAATTCTTTCCCAAGTAATTGGTGGTAGTGTTATAATCGTTGGTATTATGCTGTTTGTAGTGGATTTAGATAAAATTAAAAACTTTTTTAGAAAAAATGCTTGATTTATATTTTAATTAGATGTATATTATTACTTGTCCTTAACGACAGAAACTTACTACGAAAAAATATTTTGAAATAGTATTGACAGTGAGTTGAGGATGAGTTATATTAATTAAGTCGCCGCTAAACGAAGCGGGTGACACAATGAACCTTGAAAACTGAACAAGCAAAACGTTAATCAATAAAGTTTCATTTAATTATGAAACAAAAATTTTGGACATCAAAATTGATGCCAGCAAATGTTTTTATGTATCGAAAGCGGAAGCGACAGATACAAAAATTTGAGCTAATCAAATTTTCTCTTTTATGGAGAGTTTGATCCTGGCTCAGGACGAACGCTGGCGGCGTGCCTAATACATGCAAGTCGAGCGGACGTTTTGTTGGTGCTTGCACCGACAAAACGTTAGCGGCGGACGGGTGAGTAACACGTGGGCAACCTACCCTGTAGATTGGGATAACTCCGGGAAACCGGGGCTAATACCGAATAATACATTTCAACTCATGTTGGGATGTTGAAAGATGGTTCTGCTATCACTACAGGATGGGCCCGCGGCGCATTAGCTAGTTGGTGAGGTAACGGCTCACCAAGGCGACGATGCGTAGCCGACCTGAGAGGGTGATCGGCCACACTGGGACTGAGACACGGCCCAGACTCCTACGGGAGGCAGCAGTAGGGAATCTTCCACAATGGGCGAAAGCCTGATGGAGCAACGCCGCGTGAGTGAAGAAGGATTTCGGTTCGTAAAACTCTGTTGTAAGGGAAGAACAAGTGCCGTAGTAACTGGCGGCACCTTGACGGTACCTTATTAGAAAGCCACGGCT
>NZ_JBDQQN010000003.1:486482-712859 GCF_039888725.1 Solibacillus sp. CAU 1738 | reverse complement strand
TTCTCAAGTTCAGGAAATGTTTCATGGACGACCTTATGCAATCGACTGCGGGTGACGCTCAATTCATCATCCAATTCGCTGTAGTGTCTCGATAATCGTTTTAACTGACGGTAAACATCATTGGAATCTGTTTCAATCCGTCTTTCGTGCGTAAAGTGTGTGAGTGCCAATCGATGTGCATCACTTCGGTCCGTTTTATGGATCCGTAAGGAATCACATTGGAGTTTTGCTTCCAAGGGATTTAATAGGCAATAACAATAGTTGTTCTCTTGCATGAAACGTTCCAGTGTTCTTGAATAGACTCCGGTAGATTCAAATACGATATGAGGTTGCTCATCATATCCTTCAATTAAGTCATCAATTAACTTTTTAAGGTCCATAAATCCCGGACGATTGTGCGCGATTTCCTTTTCCAACTGACATTTTTTCAGCGCGTTATAGACAACCATATAACTCTTTCCCATACTAATATCAAAGGCGATGACATGTTTCATGTTCTCCCTCCCTATGTGTTTTGAAGTCTTCACATTAGCCTTATTGATTCCCATTTCTTATACACGATCTCAAAGGATCCAACATACTTAAACCTGATTCAAATAAGGTTGTGAAGTAGGTCAGTTTTTTTTACGGATTCAAGATCCAAAGAGCTGCCCGACCTTTTCTTCACCTCTACTATATAAAAAAATAGTAGTACGAACCAATGCCTTGGTCTGCACTACTAATCTTAGTATGTTTTTTATTATTTTTTGGGGTTCTATAATATTTGTTGGGGTGTTCGCACAATTTCACACAAAAAAAGCACACTCTTTTTTATATACTTGAATTGACTAGAAACAAGAATAAAAAGGTGAGTTATGAATATTAACATGTATATCCCAGGATTAAAAAACGTCATCATTGATCACCTAGAGGAACAGAAGCAACGTATCGTTCTGTACATTTCTGGTTCACCACTTTCACTTGGGGTTGATTTCCGTTCCTGTTGAGCGCTTTCCGGGGGCGTCTGATGAGCCGCTTCCCTCGCAAGCTCAGTCCAGGGTCTCATCTAGGACGCTAATCCCCCAGGAGTCGCCCAACCTCCACTACAATCAACACTCTCAATAAATTGTCACCCCTTATTTTTGTTGTTGCACCATTTTTATACAAAAAGGAACGCACTTGTCCGGCATATGGCCCAAAAACAATGAAAATACATGAATATCGGATACAAAAAATTAAACACCTAAAATGGTTTGAACGATTAACGATTTTATTTTATAAACGTCGTCGTATGCCTGTACATGTGGCAAACGTTTTTCCGAGAACCCCACTTTTATAGACCGCTATCAACGCTATTCTAAGGAATGGAATCAGGTTGTTCGAATTCGTTCAGTAAAAGCGAAAACGTTTAAAGAAGCAGCTGAGGTACTCGGCACTTCTTCAACAACAGTGATTCGACGTTTTAAGCAGTTGATATCAACCCTTCCAAGTGGCGTGCAGTTACCACGTGCCATTGCGATAGATGAATACAAAGCTGATACGGATGCAGGGAAGTATCAGTTGATCATTGCGGATGCCGAAACTCATGCGCCAATCGATATTTTACCGAAAACCGCCGTAAAGAAACAATTAAGCAGTATTTACAAGAGAACCGAGCCAATGTAGAAATTGTCGTAATGGACATGAACCCAAGTTTTAAGGCAGCTGTAAAAAAGGCATTGAATCGTCCGGTTATTGTCGCTGATCGTTTTCATTACAGTCGCTATATTCACTGGGCAGTGGATGAAGTACGCCGAAAAGTGCAGAAAGAATGGCATGCATATGATCGTAAAAAAGCGAAAAGAATGCGTTACGTATTAAATAAATCACCTGATGCTTTAACACTGAAAGAACGTCGGTATATAAATCGCTACATCAATATGGATTACGTTGATTGGAGCTCAGGGCAGCCGACTTCTGCGGGAACAGCACGGGCGGAAAATCAAATTGTTTCGGTTCCATCCGAAACAATTTAGTTGGAGCCGTGCCCGCGAAAAGCGTGCTGCCCTGAGTGGAAATCAACCTCTTTCGCAAGAAAGAGTGCAGTGAAATTATTCACTACACCCCAACATTTGAATTAGAACCTTTTTTTGTAGTAAATTTACGCTTTTACTAATAGTTAATGGCGTGGCGGTGCGATACTCCTGCTCGGAAAAGCATAATTCATGTAAACAACGAGACATAAAAAGTAATAAATGCAGCTCTTTTTCCTTATTAAATTCTTATTCATTGGGATATTTATTTTACGGCGTATTTTATGTTAATCAATGAGCAAGCAAATAGTAGCGCCCCCACTTACAATCTCCTAATATACACTCATTCCCCCAAAAATTAATTGTTTTTTTCGTTTGTCATTCTAAATCTGAATAAATAGCTGTCTATTAAAAGTTATGGTAGACTTTAAAGTATCGAATATATTTACAGAAAGAGGCAGTGTATGTCACAACAATCGAATAAATTCGCACTTTATATATTAATGTTTAATATGTTTATTACGATGGGCGGTATTGGTATTATCGTTCCTGTTATGCCTGCATACTTACAAATTTTTGGCGTTGGAGGACAAGTATTAGGCTTTTTAATTGCTGGATATGCACTTGCCCAATTCTTACTTTCTCCGATAGCTGGTGATTTATCTGACCGACACGGACGAAAAATGTTTATTATAGCCGGTCTTGTCGTATACGGCTGTGCGCAAATATTATTCGGGCTTTCAACACATGTATGGATGCTGTTTGTTGCACGTTTCCTTAGCGGAGCGGGAGCAGCCTTTATTATGCCACCAATTATGGCGTTCGTGGCGGATATTACAACTCACAAGGAACGCGGGAAAGGTATGGGGATGATTGGTGCTGCAATGTCACTCGGCTTTATGATCGGTCCAGGTGTCGGTGGCCTTTTAGCAAACATTAATTTGCATTTCCCTTTCTATATAGCAGGTGCCGTATCTTTAATTGCGGCTATCGTATCCTATATTGTATTGCCAAATATTAAAAGTACACCGAAAGAAATGGCGCCTCGCGAAAATATAGTTAAGCAATTGGCAAAATCTGTCCGCATGCCATATTTCGTCATATTGATCGTTGTCTTCACATTTAGCTTTGGCATTGCGAATTTCCAATCAACATTATCACTATATTTAGATAATAAATATAGTTATTCACCAACAGATATTGCGATTATTTTAACAGTAGGCGGATTTATCGGTGTAATTTTACAAATGTTTATTATTGATAAATTATTTAAGCGCTTTGGTGAGATGAAAGTAATTTTACTTAATTTAGTGCTAGCTGCTGTTATGATGTTCCTTATTATTTATATTAGCGGCTTCTTCATTATTTTAACTGTCGCAACACTATTCTCTGTTGCAACAACATTTATACGCCCAGCTGTTAATACCCTTATTTCGAAACTTGCAGGAGCTGAGCAAGGCTTTGCTGCCGGGATGAATAATGCGTATATGAGCTTAGGTAATATGATCGGTCCAGCACTTGCTGGTATTTTATTTGACTGGAACATAAATTCACCATATATTTTAGGAACAAGCATTTTACTCGCATGCTTCTTACTAGCATTCATGTGGACAAAGCAAAAAGCACCTCACTTAATGCAAGCTAGTACTAGTGAATAATTATAAAGGACTGAATTAAATGGAAGCAAAAAAGTAATACAACATTGCGAACAATGCGGTGAGGAATTTATTATAGATTTCGCTAAAGCGAGCCTATCCGTACAAATAGCACGCGTTAACGGCAAAACAATCGAAAACCGTACCTATATAGAAGCATGCCCAAACTGCAACAAAATCCATACAGTTGTAAGCGACAATCCGTCCGAATGGGGTAATCGTAAAACACCATCACCGAAAAAAATATTTTACGGATTAGGAATCGGCTGTGCCCTCACAGCTATTGCAGCCATTGCAATATTATGGTTTGCTGGCAAAGGCCTCGCAATTGTATGGAGCTGGTTGTTTTAATTAAAAACATAAAAAACTATCCTAAAATGAGAAAATAACTCATTGTGGGATAGTTTTTTATTTAGCCAGGTGTGTCGATTATACAAATATCAGAAAAAAGACACTTTCTAGTTGATTGGAGCGAAGGTGACTCGACTCCTGCAATTTTCTTTGCGACGAGTAACCGCAGGAGCAGGAAAAGCACGAGCTGAAAATCCATTTATTTCGGCTATAAGCCGAACTAAATTAGTTGAAGCCGTGCCTGCGGAAAGCGAGTCAGCCGTAGCGGAAATCAACGTATTCTTAATCTATAATTAAAAATAAAAGGTAAATCAACACACTTTTTATTTAGCTTTTAAAATTGACTCACTTCTTATATTCATACAAACAACGTGCATGATCTTGTACTACATTTGCAAATGCTGCAACTTGGCGTAACTCAAACGATGAATCATAACCAATTAACCATGTATCCCTCGTTAAGCCCAAATCCTTTTCAGAATTGGTCAGCGGAATTTTATTCACTTTTTCTTCTCCGTTTAATGTTATAGATGGTAAAATCGCATAGCCAATCCCATTCATAGCCATTTGTTTACATGTTTCAATTTGGTCAACAATTATTTGATGGCGCGGATTGGAATTGAAATGACGTTGCCACCAATGCTGAATTTCCTGATAATAATTCGAGTCACTTTTAAACTGTATAAACGGTCGATCTGTTGTTTGAATTTCTTGTAAATCGGTTATTTCTTTATCTACGAAATACATCATATCGCGAAATAAGTGGATTTTTGTCCCCTTCCAATCAACTTGACCGCGCACAATACCTACATGCGCCTCTCCTTCGTACAAAGCCTTAACAATTTCCGAGCTCCATCCCGTCATTAAAGAAATTTTGGCATCTGGATATAGCGTTACGAAATCTTTTAGTACTTTAGGCAACCAATTTTGACCAACAATTGAAGCACAGGCGATTTTTAACGTCCCATGAATTTTAGAATTTAGTGCTTGAATCGTTTCGAAAATTTCTTCCCTTCTTGCAATAGTTTCAATCGCATATTGTACAACTAGTTCGCCTGCTGGTGTTGGCGTTAAGCCTTTTGGTGAACGTAGGAACAACTGTATCCCCCAATCCTTTTCGATCGATTGAAGACGCTGTGAAAGTGCAGGCTGCGTTAAAAATAGTCGCTCTGCTCCCTTCCGCATATTTCGCTCCTCTGCTAATATTTTAATGATTTCAGCTTCAGTTGCCGTCATCTAACCACTCCATCCTAAACAGACAGCACTACAGTAGTATTGTAAGTGCTAGAATTCCTAATAAAAATCGACAAAACCCTTAATTAAGGACTTTGCCGACTCTATGAATCTGTTATTTTTCATTTGAATAAATATATTTTTTCAATTGCTTTAAAATTACACGGCGCGTCATAATACCGGCAAATGTTCCTTCTTCTCCATCGACAACACATAAAAAGGCATGATTAATAACTAAATCAAGCGCTCGTTGGAAAGTATCGGTCGTTTTTAAATAAGCAACTTCACTTTCCATTACATCTTCTACCTTTATTGATGCAAGCTTATCATATTCGATCCGTTCTAATCCTAAAATCGCTTCTGTAATCATTTTTATGCTGAGTAAGCCTTGTAAACGATATTTAACATCTAACACAGGAATTGAAGAATACCCTGTTTTTGTTAATACGAGTAAAGCATGTTCTGCACTATTACCACTTTGAACGTGCGCAACTTTTTCAGAGGATATAATAAAGTCGCTAATTGGCATGTCTAGTAAAGCTCTGTTGTTTAATGAAATCATGACGTTCTACTCCTTTTGGCGTCCCTAAAAAAGAACAACATACTACCTTTCTTTATAATATCACAGTTCTTTTCAGAATGACTATGCAAAAGGAGCAGAAGTTGCCATGAAATCCATAAGATACTATTCACTAAATTAAGTTAATAAGAGCTAGAAGTTGCCCAATAATAAAAAATCATAATTCCCATAAAAAGGCCGACAATAAGATACATCATAATAATTGGGTTTAAAATAAATGGATGATCTTTAATTGCTTCATGTATTGGTACGTCTTTATTACTATCGAGTTTTTCTGTTTCTTTTGCAACACGAACAGTCACATAATAACTCCATGCACAAAGCAAAATGACAACAAAAATAGCCGGGTAAAGCCATATACCCAATCGAAACACTCCTTCCGTTTCAGTTAGTATGCACTCATCCAGCTATTCATTATTCAATTATTAATATGGAGCAATTATGACAAGTATACTCCCTATTTTGCACTAGGCAACGTTAGAAATGTTTAATTCATAAAGTACTGTTCCACAATTTGGTTAGCGGGTAATGGCCGGTCGTATAAATAACCTTGGACTTTTTGGCAGTTAAACTTCCGTAAAAACTGTTCTTGCACTTCCTCTTCAACGCCTTCTGCAATTACTTCCATCCCTAAAGTATGGGATAATAAAATAATCGCTGCTACAATGGCCTCATTCTTTTTGTCCTTTTGGATATCCGCTATAAATGATTGGTCAATTTTAATAATATCAATTGGATATGTTTTTAAATAACTAAGCGATGAGTAACCTGTGCCAAAATCATCAACCGAAACATACACACCAAGCTTTTTTAAGCGGATTAAAATAGATGTTGTTTCATGCAAATTTGTCATAGAGCTTTCGGTAATTTCTAGCTCTAAATATTGCGGGTCTACTTCATATTTTTTTAATAACTGCTCTACACGCGTTACAAAATTTTTCTGTTTAAACTGCTTTGGCGAAATATTGACAGCAATTCTTACCGGACGGAATCCTTGTAAACGCCATTCTTTTTGATATTGGCAAACACGCTCCAACACCCAATCACCAATCGATAAAATCAGCCCTGATGATTCTGCTAACGGTATAAACTGCCCCGGAGATACCATACCGAACTTCCGATTATTCCAACGAATAAGAGCCTCAAAGCTATTAATCCTATTCGTATTTAAATCGATTTGTGGTTGAAAGTGTACCGTCAATTCATCTAGCTCTATAGCACGGTGTAAATGCGCCTCCATTAAAGCTTCATTCGGAAAATAATGACTCAATTGTTTGTCATAATAACGATAAGTAGTTCGCCCATTATTTTTCACATAAAATAATGCTTGATCGGCTTCATTTAATAATTTATCTAAATTCCGATGTTCATTTCCTACAGTCGCAATACCAATAGAGGCATTCATAAAATAATCTTGCTCATCTACAATAAATGCCTTTTTCAAGCAATTGAATATGTTTTTCGTGAATTCATCTACTTCTACTCTATCTACATAGTACATTATGAATACAAACTCATCACCACTATACCGAAATACATCACAACATTCACTGCTCAATTTTTTAAAACGACGACTTACTTCACGCAGTAAACTATCTGCTTTTGTCTTCCCGAGTGATTCATTAAATTTTTTAAAACGATCTAAATCAACTAAAATTAAGGCAATGCTTTTTTCATCTTTCAAGCTATTAATTTTTTTCCAGCGCTCATATAATGCACGGCGATTATATAAATCTGTAAGCTCATCACGATATGCATTTTCTCCTGCTGACATTACTCGAAGTACTAAACATACATAATGTACATTATCTTCTATGAAAGATTGGATACTGACTGCGAATTCCGAGTTATCGTCCAAAGTTATCATATAAATATCATGAGCATCTTGCATAATATTCGGCTTTAATAGCTGCCAATTAGACGTTTTAAAATATGCTTCTGCCTCCATACCTTGCTCAAACGTGTTAAATAAAGCTAATGCCTTTTCATTTACTCTCTCTACAATAAAACGATCGTCAAATTGTTGTAATACGGCAACTGCATCAAACGGATTTAATTGAATTAATTTTTCTAATATATTGTTCATATGTTTTTTCGTCATAAGCTGTTATAGTATCCTCCACTATTCATAGATGTCGTCGATGCTTGTTATTCTTCTACTTTTACAACGCCAATCGCTTCTTGTAAAAATGCTTCTTGGCTATTAATACGCTTCGTTCCGTTATGATCTTCCTTGTAATGATATTTACCGTTTGCATCTTGAATGCGTGCCTTTTGATTATCTTCAAGCTGTAAATTCATAATCGAAATAATACGCTTTTTAATATCTGAGGAATATACAGGGAACAATATTTCAACTCGTTTAACCATATTTCTAGTCATCATATCTGCCGATGATAAAAACATTTTATTTTCACCATTATGATGGAACCAAAAAATGCGAGAATGCTCTAAAAAACGACCGACAATACTAGTGACCGTAATATTTTCACTTATGCCCGGTATGCCTGGGCGAATACAGCAAATTCCCCGAATAATAAGCTCAATTTTCACGCCTGCTATTGATGCCTCATATAGCTTCATCATTAAATCTTTATCCGTTAAAGAATTCATTTTCGCCTTAATAAAACCATTGCCATGCTGTTGATGACACTTTATTTCCTCATCAATAAGTGCAATAAATTCATCACGAATATCGAATGGGGCAACAACCAAATGATGGAATTTTGGCTTTTCAGTATATCCACTTAAAAAATTAAAGAAGTTTGTCGCATCAATACCGAATTCTTTATTCGATGTGATGATCCCCATATCCGTATAAATTTTCGCTGTTGCATCATTGTAATTCCCTGTACCTAAATGGACAAACCGCTCAATTTTCCCTTGTCGACTACGTACTACTAATGTGATTTTCGAATGTGTTTTCAAGTTATTCATACCGTAAATAACTAAACAACCTGCTTGCTCAAGTAACTTTGCCCAATGGACATTGTTTTCTTCATCAAAACGTGCCTTTAATTCTACTAGCACAGTTACTTGCTTGCCATTTTCCGCTGCTTGCTTTAATGCTTGAATAATTGGTGAGTTCCCACTTACACGGTACAATGTTTGCTTAATCGCCAAAACAGATGGATCATTAATCGCTTCCGTAATAAAATCAACAATAGGCACGAATGATTCATACGGATGGTGGAAAAAGAGATCTTGTACAAGTGCTTTTTCAAATAAATTTTCATCAGACCTTAAATCTTGAGGGGGCTGTGGAATAAAACTTTCGAATTCTAAATGTTCCCGTCCAGCTGAAATTGCTTTTACAAACGAAAACATAAATGTTAAATCCAGCGGTCCATCAATTTTAAAAACGTCTGATTCTTCAATTTCAAATTCATCTAATAAGTATTCAAGTACATCGTCATTCATTTCTCCATCACGTACTTCAAGGCGACTTCCTACGCCCCATTTACGTTTTTTTAACTCTTTTTCAATTTCAACAAGTAAATCTTGTGCACCTTCTTCATGGATTGTTAAATCGGCATTTCTTGTTAAACGAAATGCTTGCGAAGATTTCACTGTATAGCCATAAAATAATTTATTGATTTGACTTGAAATAACATCCTCAAGTAACACAACGACTGTTTCTTTAGAATTACTTGGTACTTTAATGAAACGGTCTAGCACAGATGGTACTTGGACGATCGCAACCTTTTCATTATTTTCTATACTAGAGCTATTATTATTTTCCAGTAATACTAGTAAATTTTGTGTTCTTCCGAGTAATGTCGGAAATGGGCGATACGCATCTACTGCAACAGGTGTTAACACCGGGAAAATCTTTTCTTCAAATAGTTCATTAATATATTTTTTTTGCTCAGGTGTTAGTAGCTTTAAATCACGGATATAAACATTTTCCTTAGGTAATAAAACGCCAACTAAATGACGATACACTTCCGTTTGACGACGTACAAGTGCTTGTGTACGTTCTGCGATTTTCGTTAGTTGTTCTTTCGGTGTTAAGCCGGATTTATTTTCCGGTTTGTGGAAGCTTGCACGTACTTGATCTTGCAAACCGGCTACACGCACCATAAAAAACTCATCTAAATTAGAGCTAAAAATAGCTAAAAACTTTAAGCGTTCCAGTAGCGGATTGTTCTCATCCTCCGCTTCCTCTAGTACACGCTCATTAAACGCTAACCAGCTTAATTCACGGTTATTATAATATTGAGGTTTTGCAATTTCTTCTAATAGTATATTTTTCGACAGCAATGTATTCGCCTTGTCCTCGTCCTTTGCTACATGTTCTACATCAAAGCTTGTAGTCAACTTTCTTACCACCCTTCCTCTGTAAATCGAATACATACATATTGTTTAAAGACACGCTCAATATGCTTTTTCTGTTTTTCTGCCTCGTAAATTTCAGCAGCAGCACTACCCTTTGTCGTTACAAATATATGAATTTCTCCTTTAATTCTTGCAAATTTTACCGCGTTTACGATATTTCGCTTTGAGACGTTCAGTGCATAAACGAATTTTAGAAGGGCGCCAATATCACGTAATTCCTTTAACTCTTCGCGTGATATCCATGTTGCAAATGGTTGCGCAAAACGTCTGAAATAGTCACGATTTTTATAAGAGGCAAGTAATGCAAGTTTAATTCGCTCTACATGACTCATTCCAACAACGGACTGATTGGCAATTAAATAAAATGTATGCTGACTTGCTGAATCAAGCTCGATATATTCACCAATTGCAAACACTTTCGCGGCCTTTTTGATGAGTTGAAAATGCGCTTCATTAAAATTAATTAATTTTAAATGACAGCATTCACGATATATTTGCTCTGTTAAGGTGTATAGGGTATTTACTTCCTCTTCAGATCGACCATACTCGAATGCCATCCGACGCGCATTTTCTTCAAATACATTATATTTATCCAATGCCTTCATATCCGTTTGAAGTATGCGATTAATAATCACTCCTTCACGCAATCCTTTTTTGCTTAGCTGAAATTGAGTTGTCTGAACAATTTCCATAAGTAGTGCAAATACTTCAATTGCTAGTACGATACTATCTGCTCTGTCTGAAGATAAACCGTCTAATTGATGTAACTGTTCTAAAGTCATTACGCCAAGCTCTTTTTTTAATTCATCAATATCCTTTTTAGACATTTCGTATTGGTGCATACCAGAGATTGGGTAATCAATTTTTTGCTGATGTATTTGAGCTATATTACGCGCACTGCCACCGATTGCGATTACAGGTAAACACGCTTCGTTGATCCAATGAATTGATTCAAACTGCCGACGGACATATGCACGCAATTTTTCTTTTTCTTCTTCTGTAATGACCGCATTACTAACAAAATTTTGCTTTAACGATACAGTACCGAACGGGAAACTATATGTTTTTTGCAACTTTTTATTATTAAACATCGTAATCTCGGTTGACCCACCACCGATATCGATTGTCACAGCGGACGGTGTATGCATAGAATTGGAAACTGCTAAAAACCCCAAATATGCTTCCTCTTCTTCAGTTAAAATATTGATTTCTATACTTGTTTCTTCTTTCATACGGCTTGCGATATATTCATTATTCGTAGCTTGTCGCACTGCTGCTGTTGCGACTGCTTGAATATCTGTTACACCATAGTCTTGCAATATTTTTTTAAAGGACAGTAATGTTTTTGCTAATAATCGAATTCCTTCCTCCGACATTTCTCCATTCGGTAAAATATACGTACGTAGCCTAGCAACTGTTTTAATATTTCCAAATTCATGTAAACCTTCATTTTTATCATAACGGTACATAACTAAACGGACAGTATTCGAACCGATGTCAATAACAGCTGTTTTCAATTTTTGCTTAGCCCTCATTTCTCTTCTTGTTAATTCAAGTCATACAGCTATTTATCAATTTCTCAAAAATTTCTGATTTTATTTTTTGCTCCAAAAAAGCCGGAACAACTTTTCAAAGTATCCGGCTTTTGTAAAACATATATTATTTCGCAGCAATTACAAAATTAATTGGTCTATGCGTAAAATTAACTCTGCAATTTCAGGCTTAGAAATTTGATCCTCAGCACCAACTTGATCACCTTTATGGCGTAAATCATCTGTAATTAAGCTTGAGAAAATAATGACTGGTAATACTTTCAAATCAGCATGATTCTTAATTTTTTTCGTTAAATGGTGACCATCCATTTGTGGCATTTCGATATCAGTAACTACTAATTGCACATGCTTTGCAATATTACTATCCGCTTTTGCCAATGTCTCTAAATATTCATATGCATCTCGACCATTTTCGAAAAACTCTACATTCACATAACCTGCTTCATTCATTGTATCGTAAAGTAATTTACGTAGTAGCGGTGAATCTTCTGCTATAACAATTTTCTTTTCAGAACGTTCTCGTTGGCCTAGCTTTTTAACGGCTTCTACACTAATACCTGACTCTGGATTAATATCGACCATAATTCTTTCGAAATCGAGAAGTAAAATCATTTCTTCGTTTTGCTTAATAACACCAATTACTTGAGAATTACCACCTTGGTACATATCTGAAGGTTTTTCTATTTGATCCCAAGAAATGCGATGAATTTGCGTTACATTATCTACACGAAATACAACACGTTGTTTATTAAATTCAGCAACTATGTACTTTTGTTGTGGATTGCGATCAGCATTTTGGATACCTAATACTTTTAACATATCTACAACTGGTAAAACTTCACCGCGTAGTTGGATAATACCCTCTACATGAGGATGTGCATGTGGAATAAATGTCACTGGAATTGGTTGAATAATTTCTTTGACTTTAATAACGTTAATACCGAATTTGTTATTTGCAACCTCAAATTCAACAATTTCAAGTTCGTTTGTCCCACTTTCTAATAAAATCCCTTTATGTTCCAAAGGATGCCCGCTCCTTCCTTAAACCACTTGATTTATACATTAATTGTATCATAGCACTGTAATTTGTTATATAAGTGATTTTTATTTTTGACAGAGTTGTCATTATTTTTACATATTTTCTTCTTTAAAAATAAGACTAATGAACTATTGATTACAATATACCTCTTATTACTTCTTTACTTTACAATATGTGACATTTTACATCAATATAAATATGTCTAATTAGTGACATTTCTAAACTTACATTATTTATCGTAGTATTTAATTAAAGCTTGAGTCCCTTTTTCACCATACCCCTGTATAAGTAATTGGTCGTACATATCTTTTGCTAGCTGTAGCCCTGGTAATTGGATATTCATCTGTTCAGCTTCATCTAAAGCAATTTTCATATCTTTAATAATGTGCTTAATATAGAAACCTGGCTCTAAATCTTGCTGTAAAATACGTGGTGCTAAATTTGATAATGACCAAGAGCCTGCTGCACCTGAAGAAATTGATTTTAATACTTGCTCCATTGTTAATCCCGCTTTTAACCCGTAAGCGATTGATTCACAAACGCCAATCATCCCTGAGGCGATAGCAATTTGATTACACATTTTCGTATGTTGACCAGCACCTGCTCCTCCTTGATAGACGATATTTGTACCGAATGTTTCAAGAACAGGACGAATACTTTCAACAACTGCAGCATCTCCACCAATCATAATCGATAAAGTCCCATTTTGTGCGCCTATATCCCCTCCAGAAACAGGTGCATCTATACTATGCAAACCTTTTTCTAGCGCAATCATATATAACTTTTTAGCAAGTGTCGGCTCTGAAGTTGTCATATCAACTACGATTGCCCCCTGCTTTGCCCCTTCAAAAATACCATTCTGGCCACAAAAGACTTCTTCTACATCTTTTGGATAACCAACCATTGTAAAAATAATGTCCTTATTTTCGCTAGCTTGTGCTGGTGTTTCTGACCAAGTAGCACCAAGCTCTAATAACGGTTGCGCCTTACTTTTTGTACGTGAATACACCGTTACTTCATGTCCTGCTTTTAGTAAATGTTTTACTATACTTGCCCCCATAACGCCTGTTCCGATAAATGCAATTGCTGCCATTAATATTCCCCCTTAATATTTGTTAAATTAAGTGTATCAAAACTAATTGCAATAAAGTAAAAAAAAAACAAAAAAAGAGAGCAGATAGCGTATTTAGCGCTACTGCTCTTAAAGGGGGAAATGAGAATGTTGCTGTGTTCAAAGTTTATTATTCCCAACATCACGTGATTTAAACTCTATTTTAAAAATTATAATAAATTTTTTCAATTCATCATCCGATCATTCATTTCTATATATTGTGCTTCTTTAGCGTATTTGTTCATAAGGTGATCTAATTCTTTACTTAAACGGATTGTTTCGGCATTCAGCAGCCCTTTTTTCAGTCCTGATTGTATCATCATTTCACGAGTACGCTCTAGCTGCTTTAAAAAACCTTTATCCACCCTCATTTCCCCCCTAAGTTTAATCTATACTGTAATTATTATACTTATTTTCAAATCGATCATCAAAAATAACTTGCGACACTCTTCGACAGCTAAGTTCTAGCATTGTCTAAAAATGTAAAAACTATATCTCCACCTTGCTTCGCTTCTCCTCTAAAATGTTTGAATTGTGGATCTTGTATTAACACTTTCCGAAACTCTAAAAAGTTTTCTTTTGATAATTGTATTGATTGAACTTCCCCATTCCGTAATTCATCGATCATTTTTTCATAATTATTCATTTATTACACCCTTTCTATACATATCTTTGGACTTGAGTGAATACAACAAATCTCAAAGGTCTTTACAGTATTTTAAGCCATTTATCACTTAGACGTTATTTAGTTTCCTAAAGTCACCCACTTTATAGATTATCCTTGACGGAAATCAAATGTAGTTTATTAAAAACCACCTAAAATGACAAATGTAAAATTAATGACGCTCCTTTCAATTCAACAACCTTTCACTTATACTACACTTTAAAAGGAGGGTATAAATTGAAAAACTGGGTAATGACTATAATTTGCACTTTTGGACTACTTTTTATTTCGTCAGAGGCAAAGGCAGCAATGCAATATAAGGATGTTCAACCAACACATAATTTTTATTCCGCAGTAGAAAGCTTAATAGAACAAAAAGCAATTAGTAGCCACCTTGATTATTTTCGTCCGAATGAATATGTTACACGTGGGCAAGCAGCAAAAATAATTGCCATTGCAGCAGGTTTAGATTATGAGAATGCAACTGATCTTGACAATTTTAAAGATGTACCGAAATCCCATCAATTTTACAAATATATTCGCATTATGCATAATAAAGGAATTATCACAGGCTATAATTTTTATGAGTTTGGCGTTAATGATTATTTAACACGAGGGCAAATGGCAAAAATATTAGTGCAGAGCTTTAATGTACCTCTTCTTTCTATTCATACCTTTAATAATCCAGAAAAGTTTACAGATCTTCTGAAAGAGTACGATGGTGGGTTTGGTTATAAACAGTTTGGTAGAGAGGTAATGACATTAAACTACTTTAATTTAGTTGCTGGAATTTCTGAGTCAGAATACGGCTTATCTAAACCAGTTACGCGTTCCCAATTGGCATTAATGATCGAAAAACTCCAAAAACATAAAGATAGTTATACAAATTTACGAAAATTTTATATGTATGAACAATTCACAAATCCAGATGACATTCATAAATTAGTTATTGAAGATGAATCAATAGCCCGTATTGTAGCCTATACATCCGATTATGGAACAATAATCTCCTATGAAAATCCAATAAAACCGGCGATTGTGTTCATTAAACCAGTTAAAGTAGGAACGACCGTTATTACCGCCGATAATGGGGAATCCATTCGCGTAACCATTTTCGAACGGGATGGCGTACTGCGAGCATCTTATGAAAAATTGTAATGGATGTAGTCTATGTCATTGTGTTGTTCAATAAACTTTAAGGAAGTTACTTTCTGTTCGATTAGCAATTTCACTCCAATTTAGATGCAGTTACACTAATATTTTGAAGAAATTTTCAAAAAACTCTTTACGTTTACTGTATTTTATTGCAAACTGTTAGTTATTAATCGATAAAGGAGCTGACTGCCTGTGAAAATAGCTGAAGTTGGAAATATTGTCGAGTTTAAAGATGGTTTACAAGGTATTGTTGAAAAAGTAAACGAAAACTCTGTTATAGTAGATTTAACGATAATGGAAAATTTCACTGAACTTGAGATGGAAGAAAAAACCGTAATTAACCATAAACGTTATAAAATTTTGAATAGTAATGAAGTGTAATTTTTGAAAATTCCCTTTTTATCTTAAAAGATGAAGAAGGGGATTTTTTTTGTTACTATAACGTTATGGAGGTCATGTACTTATGAAATTATCCAAACAGACAATAGTGCTCCTGCTTTCTTTAGTTTTCATGTATGCAATGCTATTTTATACGTTTGAAGAAAAAGCGATTTTTTGGTACTTATATGCTTTTACAATATTAATCGGTATAGCCATTTCTCTCTTGTCAGGCAAATTTGAAGATCGCCTGCCTACTTGGCAATATTTATTGTACGGTATAGGCTACGGTACTATTACGTATGGGGTAGTAAAGCTAGGCTATATTGTATTACCTCTCATTAATGCAAACGTCGCTAATGACATTGAAAAATTTTTAGCAACTTATGGTCCAACTTCGATTTGGCATTATTTACTGCTAATATTTATTATCGCAGTTGGTGAGGAAATGTTTTGGCGTGGTTACGTACAGCAACAGCTAAAACGTTACACAAATAGGCGATACGCTGTTTTCATTACGGCAATACTATTTTCTTTATCAGTTGCGATTAGCGGCTTTACAGCAGGGGTAATCGCTGCATTTGTAACCGGATTAATATGGGGTACACTTTATGAGTGGAAAAAAAGTTTACCACTAATTATTGTATCGCATATTGTATTTGTTTTGTTACTATTTCTAGTTCTACCACTCGTATAATCGGAAACTTTACAGCAATATTCGCGTCTATACTACCAGAAGGGGGAATGTTCTATGCAAAAAAACATAATTTTACTTTCATTCTTAAGCATGCTACTTCTTGCAGCATGTAATACTACAACGAATGAGCCAGTAAATGAACAAGAACAACCTACTAATATTACAGCAAAAGATGAAAACAGTGAACTTGAAAAAGATAATGAAGCGGCCCAAAATAATGAGGAAATTACGGAAACTGGGCAACAAGAAGGCACTAATGAAGAGTCGAATGGAAAATTGCATTCCATTACTTATACAACTAAAGGAAAAGCTGTAACAAGCCCTACAGTTAACGTTAATAGCTCGCAGCAGGATTATACGATTAATTTACTCGATGGCTACACATTAACTGCAGAAGAGCCTGGGCGTGATATGGTACTTAATAATGAAAATAATGCTGTATCAATGCGTATTGAAACATTTAAGAAAGCAGAAGTAGTGTATGAAGAGTTATTAAATAACACAAAGGATAGTGTTTTGGCAATAGCCCCTGAAGGTCAATATAAAGAAATGGATTTGACTAATGTCGAAATCGGAAAGCAAATTTCAAATATTCATACTTTTCATGTTGAACTAGAAGCAGAAACAGTTTCAACAGTGCTTTACGAAGCAAATAACAAATTTATACGTCTAACTATTTTTGATGACGAGTCAGATTTAACAGACGCCTTTTTAAAAATGGGATTAACAATTCAATAATAAAAAACAAGTTCAGGCTTGCCTGAACTTGTTTTTTAATACGATAAATCTTTTATAGACAAACCTAATTTTTTCAGTAAATCAATTGCCGTATCTTTTTCTTCTGGTGACAATGCACTAAGTAGGTCATGTAAATGCTGCTCGTGCTGCGGGAAAAGCTCTCCCATAAACTGTGTGCCCGCTTCTGAAATTTCTGCATATGTTACACGACGATCAGACGGGCAAGATACACGCGCTAAATAGCCCCGTTTTTCTAGCTTATCAATTACATAAGTAATAGAGCCGCTTGCTAACAATATTTTATTACCAATTTGTTGCAACGGCTGACGTCCTTTATGATAAAGCAACTCTAAAACGGCAAACTCTGTTGGGTTGAGTCCATGCTGTTGAAAAAATTGATTTGTCGATTCGTTAATTGCTTTATGAGCTCGTGATAATACGATAAATAGCTTTAACGATTGTTTTACTTCCTCTGAAGACATGACAAATCATCCTTTATTTTCGAAAAGTTATACTTGCATTATAGCTATTCGTGGAAAGCTTTGTCAAAAAAATAAATATTATTATATATGGCATTTTATAATTTACTGAAAGCTTCCATTCATTCTATAATACTAAATTTTTATACATTCTATATACTGGTAGATTTAATCAATTTTGTGTACGTTTAGATGTGGGTATAAAAGGCTCCTGCTGTGATAATACACTTAATAAATATTCATTTTGTACAATTGGAATAGTAAATATGAATTCTGTACCTACTCCTTTTTGGCTCTTCACATTTACTTGACCGTTGTGCTCTGTAATTATTTTTTTCACGAGTGGAAGCCCTAGCCCTGAACCTGTTTCTTTCGTTGTGAAAAAAGGGGTAAACAAAGCTTGTTTCGTTTCATAACTCATACCAAGTCCTTCATCTTTAATAACAATTTCAATATCACCATTGACATTGAAATTCAAAGTAATTGTAATTGTTCCACCTAAAGGCATTACTTCAATCGCATTTTTAATAACATTAATTAATAATTGCTTTAGACGCGCATCATGTCCAAACATAATAAATCGTTCCATCGGAGGACATTGTAAAAGCAATAATACTTTATGTTCAATTGCTTGGGGCTGCATAATATCGATTACTTGTTTTACAATATTAAGTAAAGAGACTTCAGTATTTAAATACTGAGGCGGTTTTGATAAATAAAGAATTTCCTCTAATATCATTTCTAATCGTTCAAATTCAGAATCAATTATAGAAAAATAATACAATCCTTCTTCATCTGTATTAGTTTTTAGCAATTGTAAAAAGCCTTTTAATGATGTCATTGGATTGCGGATTTCATGGGCGATCGTTGCTACCATTTGATTCATAGTACTTAATAAATGTGAATCTTTTCTATCCACAGACTCCATTTTTGATGTTACATCCTTAAATGTTGTTATTAAAAGATTATATGCGAAATCTATACTCGTATAAAGCTCGTAGTATTTTGTTTTAAAACCAGGAATTTTGTTCTCGAAAATAATAGACCCAGTTGATTTGCGAATAATATCGTGAAAATATTGAGTAATTTGAGTTTCAGTAAAACCTAAAGTTAATAATAATTGTTCGTGTCTTTTATGTTGTATTTGGCTTTTTCTAAACCCTAATATTTTTAATACTTCAATATTAACATCGATGACGACCCCATTTTTATCTGTTAACAGCACGCCTTGTCCAACATGGTTTAAAACAGAGAAAAGCTGATTTTTTTCTAAAAGAGGCTGCTCGCTATTTATTGATGGATTTGTAATAAGCCGTGCAAAAATAATTTTTTGTTCTTTATGATAAGAACCAATCACTCGTGTATAAAGACGTTCATTTTCTACAATAATGTATACATCACAAAATGATACACTTGTACTTTGCATTTGTTTTACGAAACAATCCCATTTTTCAATAGAAGATTCATCAAGAATTAATTGATTCGGCATGTTTTTATCCACTTTTAAAAAATTTGCAGCTTCTTTATTAATCTTTTGAATTTGACCATTTTCGTGAATCGCAATTATCGACTCTTCGTTATCAACAAAAAGCTTATCCAACATAGTAATATCAATATAACCCAAAGAAAACGAACCTCCTATTATAGTTTTATCACATAGCGAAAATAGCTTGTATTTATATCCTATTAACTATTTTACCTTTTTATAACTCAATTTTCTATATTTTCCGAAAATTATTTTCATATTGTTCCAAAATTATACACAAAGTTATATCCCATAACAATAATATTGTCGCCACACCAGCACACTGCTACAATAAATAACATGTAGAGGAGAGAAATTATGAATATCGTACTAGCAACATTAAACGCAAAATATATCCATACGAACTTAGCAATTCGTTATTTAAAGGCAAGTGCTCGACCTCAATTCGACCCAGAGCTTGCTGAATATACGATTAAGGACCCCGCTTTTAATATCGTTTCAGATTTGTTTCAAAAACAGCCGGATGTTGTCGGCTTTAGCTGCTATATTTGGAATATCGAAGAAACAATTCGTGTTATAAAAATGCTAAAAACAGTTTTACCTAATACCAAGATCGTACTAGGCGGTCCTGAAGTATCTTATGACGTACATGATTGGCTAAAAAAATACGAGGAAATTGACTTTATTATTATGGGAGAAGGCGAAGTTTCCTTTAAAGAATTAATGCACTATTTTAATGGGGACATGCCACTTGAGGACGTACGAGGCATTTGCTATTTAGTAGATGGCAAAGTAAAAATCCATGCGCAGCCACCCAAAATTGATTTACGTGAGCTTGCTACACCATTCCGTTTTGAAGAGGACCTACCACATCTTGGCAAGCGCATTCAATACATTGAAACGAGTCGCGGCTGTCCTTTCCAATGCCAGTTCTGTCTATCGAGTATCGAAGTCGGTGTACGTTATTTTAGCCGTGATAAGATTAAAGAAGACATTCGCTTTTTAATGAACAACGGGGCGAAAACAATTAAATTCGTCGATCGAACATTCAATATTAGTCGAAGCTATGCAATGGAAATGTTCCAATTTTTAATTGATGAACATCAGCCAGGTGTTGTATTCCAATTTGAAATTACAGCAGATATTATGCGTCCAGAGGTTATTCAATTTTTAAATGATAACGCGCCAAAAGGTTTGTTCCGATTTGAAATAGGTGTCCAATCTACTAATGACTTAACGAATGAGCTTGTCAAACGCCGTCAAAATTTTGAAAAATTAAAGCGTACTGTCACAATGGTAAAAGAAGGCGGAAAAATTGATCAGCATTTAGATTTAATTGCTGGCTTACCTGAAGAAGATTATTCATCGTTCAGAGATACGTTTAATGATGTTTTCGCGATGCGTCCTGAAGAATTACAACTTGGTTTCTTAAAATTATTAAGAGGTACTGGACTGCGCCTAGAAGCCCCAAAATACGGCTACACATATGTCGATATGGCACCTTATGAAATATTTTCAAATAATGTGTTAACATTTGATGATATTGTGCGCATTAAACATGCTGAGGACGTACTAGAAAAGTATTGGAATGCACATAGAATGGACAATACGATTGAATATTTAGTGACGGATATTTTCGACACACCATTCGATTTCTTCCAAAGCTTCGGTACTTATTGGGAAAATAAAGGCTGGTCACGTATCGGTCATCAATTAGAAGACTTATTCCGCCGGTTAATAGAATTTTTACAAACGGTGCCAAATATCGAATTAGATGTTTTGAAAAATATTATGCAAATAGATTATTTATTACCACATCAGTTCCAACCGCGCAAGCCTTGGTGGGATGAGCGTGCAAATAGTGAGCAGTTAAAAGAACTTTACTCTGCAATACGTAATAATCCAGCAATTGTAGGAGAAGATTTTGCTGCAATGCAAGTAAGTGAAAAAGATTTATTTAAACACTCACTCATTATTCCATCTACAATTTCATATGAAGATTTTACAAATGGGCAAGTGTCGAAAAAGCAAGGTTATTTATTCACCTATTTCCGTCATGGACAGCAGCCATATTTTGCAGATTTAATACTTCAATAGGATATCCACTATATACCATTCCGACTTTTTGCACCTGTAAATAAAGATCAAGAATGTTGATTTAAAAACATTCTTGATTTTTTATTTACCGCCCCCTTCTGTAATCTAACGTACACTGTATTTTACAACATCTCAAAATTATACATCTGCAACATGCTATATCCTTGTGACAACAGCTTTGTAACCCCAAGGAGGCTATATTATATCCTTCGCCCGCGGAAAACTTCGGCAAACAACTGAAAAACTGCATAAAAAAAGAGTTATTAGACGATTTATCCCCCTAATATCTCTATAAGTGAAACTATAATGATTTTTTTAAATGCCCTTGCATGGATGCCAGTTTTTTTTATCCGCAAAATAGTTTGCATGTAATTTAAAATCTCAAAAAAAACTATTGATTAGATGATTAACCCTTCTCCCTTCTATAACTACACATATTATAAGTTGTAGAAAGGAGGTGTTTTCATGGGAAACTATGACAATGAAAACGACAACTATGGTCGACGCAATAACTCAGCATTCGCTCTAATAGTTGTCCTGTTCATTCTTCTAATTATTGTCGGGGCTAGCTTCATGTATTAAAAAAGACCTCTATTGCTATTAATGATAGCTATTTATTGAAATACTTCGGCACTTCCAATCTAATTTTTTTGTTAAGGGGTCACTTTCTTCCGAGTGACCCTTTTTTAGTACCCTGTAACCCCTTATAAACCAAGCTTTACAAGCCATCACCCGATAATGACGCGCTCTTTTGGATAGCGATATTTTAGTTTTTGCGATTTTCCACCAAGTGTATATAGGAATGATATTAAACCAACACGTCCGATGAACATTAGTATCATTATTACAACCTTACCAGCCGTTGATAAATCTTCGGTTATACCGAGCGACATCCCGCATGTTCCGAAGGCTGACGTAATTTCAAAAACAATTTGCATTGCTGTTGCATGAGGCTCTGTAATGAGTAAAATCATCGTTGCTAGTAACACCATAAAGAGCGCCAAAATAATAACGACGAATGAACGGAACACATCGATGAAATGGATTTCGCGGCCAAAAATTTGGATTTCATCTCGCCCATTCGCATACGTTATTAAAAATAATATCGCAATTGCAAATGTTGTCGTACGAATCCCGCCTCCTACAGAACTAGGAGATGCACCGATAAACATTAAAAAGCTCATAAAAATATCTGTTGCCTCACTAAATGTTCGGACATCATATGTTGTTAGCCCAGCAGAGCGCGTTGAAATTGAATGATACATCGCAGAAAATAACGCCTCATGCCATTTCATCCCTTTGAATGACTGAAAAGATTCGATTAGTAATATAACAAATGCACCAACAACAAACAAAATGCCATATGTTGTAGTAGTTATTTTTGTAAATAAACTAAAGCGAAAGCCAGGATTTTTGTTCTTCAAATATGTTTTCACTTCAATCAGCACGGGGAACCCGATTGCACCGAGCACAATTAACACCATCGTCACAAACTGCACAAAATAATCTAAATGGTATTGTTGCAAGCTTATGCCGGTAATATCAAATCCTCCATTTGTCGTTGCAGAAACAGATGTAAATATACCGTGAATAAATGACTCTTCCCATGTTTCAAAATAACGTTTGAAGTGCAATGATAAAATAATTGCTCCTAAAGCTTCAATTAAAAATAAAATTTTTGCAATTTCACGAATAAGCTGCACTACCCCAGCTAAATTGTACTGATTATGGTCTATCATAATAAGCTGACGTTCACGCATGCCGATTTTTTTCCCAACAAGAAGCCAAACAAACGTTCCGAGCGACATGATACCAATTGCACCTAACTGTAAAATAAGTAAAATTATAGCCTGTCCAAATACGGAGTACGTTTCAGAAATATTAATAGTCGTCAAACCCGTTACACTTACTGCACTAACAGCTAAAAATAAACTATCTAAATAAGCAACATGTACACCTTCCTGATGTACTCCTGGGAGCCTCAGCAATAAAAAAGACGTAGCAATAGCAATAAAATAATACGAAACAAGTACTTGGAACGGCGTTATTCCTTTTTTTTGTATTCTCTTGATGCGCATTTTAACGCCCCTCTCTTTACTTTGAACTTAAGTATAGAGAATTACGCGGAAAATGAAAAGAGGAAGCATAGTCGCCTCCTCCTTCTATTCAATATTAAGCTTGTTGTTTTTTGTTTTTTACAACGCCTGTGAAATAACCACCTACTGCAATACCGATTAAGACAGTCCAGAAAGTTAATTCCCATGCAGTAGAATGTGGGAAGTCGTGCGGTAAAATACCTACTTTATCGTGCGCAAGCGTTAATACTGCTAATTTCACACCTACCCAGCCGACAATTAAAAACGCTGCCGTCTCAAGCGATGGATAACTGTTTAGTACTTTAACGAACCATTGTGCCGCAAAACGCATTATTATTAAACCGATAATACCACCTAAAAACATCACAGTGAATTGACCTGCGTTAATACCTCCAATATGATACTCTGTCACATGTGGTAATGTAACTGCAATTGCAACTGCTGCTAACATTGAGTCAATAGCGAAGGCGATGTCTGCAAGTTCTACTTTTACAACAGTCATCCAGAAACCAGAACCTTTTTTCTGTTCTTTGTGATGCTCTTCTTCTTCCTTCTTGAATTTAACATCATATAAATGCTTAAGCGAAATGAATAATAAGTAAATCGCACCTATCGCTTGGATTTGCCAATAATTCACGAGAAAAGTAATTAAAAACAGTGCGATGAAGCGGAAAACAAATGCCCCGAGTAGTCCATAAAATAGTGCTTTCTTTTGCTTTTCTTGCGGTAAATGTTTTACCATTACTGCCATTACTACGGCGTTATCTGCTGCAAGTAATCCTTCTAAGAATACTAATACAACTAGTACCCAAGCGTATTCTAATAAAATTGCTTCCATTAAAATTGCCTCCTTTTGTTGTGATATACCTAAGTTCTAGGCATATTTAATTATCATTTTCTACAGAAATATCCATTTTTAAGGCAAAAATAAAAGACCTCTGCCTAAAAAGGCAAAGGTCTTGCTAAGCAAATTAATTGCTATCACACCCGATGGCTCCTACCATGTCATGACGAATGTGAAGTAAGTAGTGAAAGGCTGTTGCGAATAAAATCAATGCAAGCAGTCCCTAAACAACTTATAGCTACTCCCCTTTGACAAAATGTCAACGGATATTTAGTTGTTCTGCCAAACTATTATAACTTACATTTCCTATGTTTAGCAACAAAAAATATCCAAGCTTATTTTGCTTCTTTTAAATGGTGTTTCGATACTTAACAATCTCCTAAAGAATACAAGGTGAAGGAAAATCATTATAATTTAATTCCACATTATAATCTCCTTGTTTCCTTATCTAATAAGCTATATATAATCGGCACAATAAATAGCGTCAGCAATGTTGATGTTAGTAGCCCTCCAATAACAACAATTGCCATTGGTTCATTTATTTCTGTACCTTCACCTATACCGAGCGCGAGTGGGACAAGCCCGAGTATCGTTGTTAGGGCAGTCATTAAAATTGGACGAAGACGATCTTGGCAAGCAATAAGGATCGCATCCAAGGAACTATGACCTTGTGCTTTTTTCTGATTAATATAATCAACAAGCACAATACCGTTATTCACAACTATACCGACAAGCACTAAAATTCCGATAATCGCAGTTACACCTAGTAGTGTATTCGTTAAAAATAATGCTATCGCTACACCAATTATCATAAGAGGTACACTAAACATTATTACGAATGGATACTTAAATGATTCAAATTGTGCAGCCATCACAATATAAACGAGCACTACTGATAATAAAATGGCCATCAACATATCGTTTTTCGCACTGTCGAATAATTCACGATCTCCGCTAAATACGATTTTTGTCGTATCTGGTAAATCGATGTCATTTAATGCTTTGTCTACTTTTGATGAAATACCACTTAACGATTCGGATGTTTTATATTTCACGAAAAATGCTACAGCAGAAGCTTGATCTGAGCGTCTTATCGAAGTTGGGCCTGTGGCGATTGATACATCCGCTACTTCATCAAGTGTGATAAATAATCCAGCTGGTGTGCGAAGCTTCATATTTTTAAGTGCTTCTACACTTTCGTTAAATACGCCACCAAAGCTTGTATAAACAGATAATACTGTCCCGTCATCCGCAATTATTTGTGTAGTAAATAATCCCCGCGTCATACTATTAACCATTTGCGCAATTTGTGCGGGAAGTAGCCCGTAATCTTTCGCTGCTTCTCGGTCAACCTCAATACGAATTTCATCTGTCACACTATCTAAATCCGTCGTTACTTCTACGACTTCATCAATACTCGCAACTGCCCGTTGAATAGTTGCAACCGTCTCTTGAAGGCGTAATTCATTTGAATCTGTCGCACGGAATGATAATGTATTCGGTGTTGAACCTGAGGAGGATGCTAATGAAAAGGAAACTTCTGCTCTTTTATCAACGACGTCTGGCATCTTATTTTCAAGCATTTCAACAAATTCAAAAATCGATTGCTCTCGCTCAGCAACGGGTACAAGCTTTATATATAACTCCGCTTCATAGGCATTGCTCGTTCCACGGGATAATGTTTGCTGATTACCACCAATTAAACTAACAAGTACTTCTACTTCCTCATATTGCTTCATATGCTGCTCAATGTCTGCTACTACAGATTGTGTTGCCAGTAACGAAGATCCCCGTTCAAGCTTCACATTAGCTGTTACAAATCCTTCATCTGTAGGCGGAATAAATTCTGTCCCTGTACGATAAAGTAAAAGGCTAGAAATCGCAAATAAAATCACAGTCGTAACAAGGACAATCGCACGGTGATGAAGTGCCCATTCAACTGCTTTTTTATATGCGCTATATAGCTTTGATGGCCCTCTCTCCGCTTTTAAATTTTGCGCTTTCGGTTTTAAAAAGCGGCTAGCGAGCATCGGAACAACCGTTAAAGCTACAACTAATGAAGCAAATAAACTAAAAGAAATTGTCAGCGCGAATTCTGTAAATATTTGTCCGATTAAGCCTGTAATGAATATTACAGGCACAAAAACGGCCACTGTTGTTAAAGTTGAAGCAGTAATTGCTTGACTGACTTCCTTCGAACCAATTGATGCAGCTTCCTTAGGCGACTTGCCAAGTGCAATATGGCGTTCGATATTTTCAATTACAACGATTGTATTATCTACTAGCATCCCGATTCCTAATGCCAGTGCCCCGAGCGTCATAATATTCAGTGAAAAATGAGCAAAATACATTAGAACAAACGTAACAATAACTGAATATGGAATAGCTATCCCAACAATTAGTGGGCTTTTGAATCCTCGTAAAAAGGCAAATAATACGATCATCGCAAATATACCGCCGAATATTAAAGTAGAGCTAATATTACTAATAGCTAGCTTTACATAATCTCCTTGGTCAAATAAAATATGTGCCTTAACACCTTCATATTGGGGTTTCGTCAGTAATGTATTTAACTCTTTTTGAAAAGTATCGGAAACTTTCGCTGTATTAGCACCCGATTCTTGTAGCACGGAAATTAACACAGCTGGGTAATCATTTGCACGTGTTATTGTTTTTTGTTGTTGTTCTACACGTTCAACTTTCGCAACATCTTGTAGTCTTAACGCTTCCCCCGTTAACGGATTAACGGAAAGAATAAGGTTTGCTATTTCTTCTGGTGAAGTTAATGTACTAATAATACGTGTAGTTAAAAGTTCACCTGCTGCTGTATTAACTGATTCGCCCGGTAATGAAATATTATTCGCTTGAACAAGCTGGACAATATCACTCTGTGTTAACCCTTTTTCCTCAAGCTTGACAGCATCAGCAATGATTTGTACTTCCTCAATCAGTTTACCTGATACTGTAACACTTGCGACTCCCTCAGTTCGTTTCAGCTCCTGTTCAAGTGCTTCTGCAATAGCACGCACATCTACGTCTGGGCGCTCTGCTTGTAGTGATAATTGGATTATTGGAAACTGTGATGGGTCAAATTTTAAAAAGGAAGGCTTGCCCGCATTATCTGGTAACTTTACTATGTCAAGGCGCTGTAATATTTCCATTTGAATTTTGTCCATATCAGTAGACCAATTAAATTCTAAAATGATTAAATTGGCACTTTCTTGCGCTGTAGATTGTATCTTTTTAATACCTGGTAACGTTGCTAAGCTTTGTTCTAAAGGCTTTGTCACCTTTTCATTAACTTCTGTCGGACTTGCACCTGGATAGTTAGTAACAACAACTCCGATTGGCGGATTCAAGTCAGGGATTAGTGTCACCGGAATTTTAAATAACGACACAATACCTAATATTATGACAAGCGCCATCATTACGAGTGTAAATACCGGTCGCTTTATTGAAAAATCGCTTAATTTCATTATTGAAAACTCCTAACTTGAAACCGTAAATTGTTCGTTTTATTTTTCCCTCTATAAAAGTTATTATTCGACATTTTACTAGTAATCCCTTTCTTATTGTCGACAAGCATAGTTTATATATCTAATTTTTGTATTGTTTATATAATTTTGCAAGTTATTTATCTTATCTAATTAGAAATCATCTTTACGGCAAAAGTTGTCCTTGAACACAACCACGCTTTAAAAATCCACATAAAAAAAACTGCACCTCTAATTTTAGGTGCAGTTCACTTTTCGACAGCTCTTTCACAAATTAAAGCAAGCTGTATAATTTAATATCTTCGTTTTTATCTGAGAACCAACGCATTGCAAATTCGTTTTCAAATAAGAAAACATATTTGTCAAAACGGTCTTTTACTAACATTGAACGTGCAGAAGACATTGATTCTTTTACTGAATCTTCATTTTCAATCCAACGAGCGATTTTGCTACCGATTGGTTCCATTTTTACTTCTACATTGTATTCGTTTTTCATGCGGTGCTCGAATACTTCAAACTGTAATTGACCGACAGCACCAAGGATTACTTCTTCAGTATGCAGTGTTTTATAGTACTGAATTGCCCCTTCCTGTACAAGTTGCAAAATCCCTTTATGGAATTGTTTTCCTTTCATTACGTTTTTCGCTGTTACACGCATGAAAATTTCTGGTGTAAATTGTGGTAATTTTTCAAATTGGAATGTTTTCTTACCGCCAACTACTGTATCACCAATTTGGTAAGTACCTGTATCATAAAGCCCGATAATATCGCCAGCTACTGCTTCTTCTACTGTTTCACGATCATCCGCTAAAAATTGTGTTGATTGTGATACTTTAAATGATTTTCCTGTGCGGGAAAGCGTCATATTCATACCGCGCTCAAATTTCCCTGACACGATACGAACAAACGCGATACGGTCTCGGTGAGCAGGATTCATATTCGCTTGAATTTTAAAGATGAAGCCAGAAAATTCCCCGTATTCAACTGGATCGATAAATTGTTCGTCTTCCGTCAAGCGTGGTTGAGGCGTTGGTGCAAAATGTAAATATGTTTCAAGGAATGTTTGTACCCCGAAATTTGTTAACGCTGAACCGAAAAATACAGGTGTCAATTCACCACGGCGAATTTTTTCTTCTGAATATTCGTTACCTGCTTCGTTAAGTAGCATAATATCGTCCATTGCCTGTGAATAATACGACGTTACTTTCATAGGATGATCTACAGCTAATTCACCGTTTTCATCGATTGGTAAGAAGCGCTCGTCTTCCTCTGTACGGAACTGCTCAATTCGCTTATTGTAACGATCATAAATACCTAAAAATTCTTTCCCCATACCAATTGGCCAGTTCATAGGATACGCGCTAATGCCAAGTACCTCTTCTAATTCTTCAATTAGCTCGAGTGGCTCTTTCCCTTGTCGGTCTAATTTGTTAATGAAGGTGAAAATAGGGATACCTCGCATTTTACACACTTTAAATAATTTTAATGTTTGTGCTTCAATCCCTTTAGCCGCATCGACTACCATGACAGCACTGTCCACCGCCATTAATGTACGATACGTATCCTCCGAGAAATCTTGGTGCCCTGGTGTATCAAGAATATTCACACGGTTACCGTTATAATCAAATTGCATAACAGATGAAGTTACAGAAATCCCACGCTGCTTCTCAATCTCCATCCAGTCAGATGTAGCGAACTTCCCTGTTTTTTTACCTTTTACTGTTCCAGCATCGCGAATCGCGCCGCCGAATAATAATAATTTTTCTGTTATCGTCGTTTTACCAGCATCCGGGTGACTGATGATCGCAAATGTTCGACGGGATAATATATCTTGTTCTAAAGTCATTTTTTTGTTCGTCTCCTTTTTTCATACTTACTTATTTTAAAAGAAAAGGTGTACCCCGTACAACCATTTTTACTTTAAACGAAAAAAACCCCTTATTTGCTTGTTCACAAATAAGGGTTACAATTTACACAAATTTCAAGCGACCAGCTTCAATTGCTATATTCGCATCGCTATGCGGATATTTTGTATCTTCAATAATTTGATAATCCTCATGACCTTTGCCAGCAAAAATAATAATATCTCCTGGCTCAGCAACACTAATTGCATGACGTACCGCTTCTGCGCGATCGCCAATGCAAGCAAATTGGTCATGCTGCATACCTTTAGCCAAATCACTCGTTATACTGTCATATTCCTCGTAGCGCGGATCATCTGTCGTTAAAATAACATAGTCAGCTAATGATGCTTTTTCAGCCATCGCTGGACGTTTTGATTTATCCCGATTTCCTCCTGTACCAACTAAGAAAATCAGTTTTTTACCTTCTTTTTTATAAGGCAGTGCAGCATGTATTGCCTTTTCAATCGCATCTGGTGTGTGTGCATAGTCGATGAAAATTTGAATCGGTAAATCAGTCTGCACTTTTTCCATACGCCCTTTTACCGGAGGCAATTTTTCGACCTGCTCTAAAATTTGCTCTAACCCGAAGCCACTTGCATAAAAATATGCACACACCGCTAGCACATTATAAATATTAAATTCACCAAGTAAATGCATTGTCACCGGGAATGTACCTATTGGTGTAATCATATCAAAGCTAGTCATGCCATTTTCATAACGGCAATTTTCTGCTCGGAATAATGCATCTTTATTTTTCAAGCCATATGTCCATATAGGATACGGTGTCATTTTGGCATAGCGTTCTGACCACGGATCGTCGGCGTTCAATACAACATGTTTATTTTTTTCTAAATCTTGTCCCAGCTGCGAGAATAACAAGCCTTTCGCATGACCATATTCCTCCATCGTACCGTGGAAATCTAAGTGGTCATGTGTTAAATTCGTAAAAATAGCTGCATCATAGTCAACACCAGCTAATCGTCCAAGTGTTAATCCGTGAGATGATACTTCCATAACCATAGCACGGCAACCTTCCATTTTTGCACGGAATATCATTTGTTGCGTATTTAGTGCGTCACTAGTCGTATTCGCCGATTCGTACAAAATACCATTTAAGTTAAAGCCAATAGTGCCTGACAATGCTGACTTTTCACCTAAGCCAATTAGTATATTATGAATAATGCCCGCTACACTTGTCTTTCCGTTTGTTCCTGTCACACCAATCATGACAATATCCTTTGAAGGATATTCGAAAAACTTCGCAGACAATAAACCAAGCGCTCGGTCTGTACTATTTACAATTACTTGTGCAGCATTACCTGACAACTCTAATTCGCGCTCCGTCACAATAATTGTTGCGCCTGCATCCACTGCTTTTTGCGCGTAATCATGCCCATCGTGTGTATAGCCTTTTATACAAATGAAGACACTATTCGGCTGAACACTGCGTGAATCAATTGCAATATCTTTAACATTTGTCGGTAAGTGACCTATTATTTTCTTTTGCGGAATCGCAAATAATAATTCCTCTGCGTACATAAATTAATCCTCCATTTCAACCATTGGCGAAGTAATGTAAGCATATAATAACGCAGCTGTCGCTTGAAGGGAATCAATATGTGTTCGCTCGTATGCATGAGACGACTCAATGCCTGGTCCGAATAATGCATGGCGCACATCATAGCCCGCACGAATTGCTGCTGAAGCATCCGAACCGTAATACGGATAAATATCTAGCTTATAATCAATATTCCCTGCTTTTGCAAGACCTATTAAATGTTGAGTTAATTCATAATGGTAAGGACCACTCGAATCTTTCGCACAAATCGAAACCGTGTATTCATCAGAAGCTTGACCGTCACCGATCGCCCCCATATCAACTGCGATATATTCAACAACTTGCTCTGGAATATTTGAATTGCCGCCATAGCCGATTTCTTCATTATTTGAAATATAAAAATGTGTAGTGTATGGAAGTTTTACACTGTTTTCTTTTACGTATTTCATTAATTGCAGTAAAAGAGTTGTACTCGCTTTATCATCTAAATGTCGAGATTTAACAAATCCAGATTCCGTTGTTTCATAGCGCGCATCAAATGATACAAAATCGCCTACTTCAATACCTAGCGCACGTGTATCTTGTGCGCTGAATACTTTCTCATCAAGACGCACTTCGATATGATTTTCGTCGCGTTTCAAATCGCCTGCACCACGGTAAACATGGACCGTCGTTTCATGCATTAAAATTGTACCACGCACTTTTTTACCGCTCGCTGTATGAATTGTGCAATATTCACCTTCTACAGCGTTCCAGTTAAAACCACCAATCATTGCAAGCTTTAAACGCCCGCTTTGTTTTACTTCCTTTACCATTGCACCAAGCGTATCTGTGTGCGCCGTTAACAAACGATGCTGATCATCATTATCACCTTTAAATGTGACTATAATGGCACCTTTATTCGTTTTAGTATATGGAATATTGTGGTCTTGTAAAAATTGTCCCATAAAACGCATAATATTTGCCGTATAGCCAGATGGACTTGCAATATTCACTAGTTGTTCTAATAAAGACAATGTTTGTTGTTGATTAAATACATTATTCATAAAAAGCCCCCCATTTCCATCAATCATAACAAAATTTAGCATTTATCGACACAGTTAAATCATGTATCATAAAAATATTAACGAGATTAGGAGTGTGCAATGCAACAACTAGAAACTTTACATAAACGTAATTTATTCGTTTTCTATTCATTACTTATAAGCTTAACAATTCATATGACGGCAATTGCAATCGGTATTTATGAATATCTTTATTATTACCCAATGTTCGCCATTACTATCGTCATATTCATCGGGGCGTTTTTTTATTTCAAAGTCCATCCTCAAAAAATACAGTTAATATTAATGGTTGGATGGAATGTGGTAATCGTGTTTATAGTAACTCAAAGCTCACAAATATTTTCTTTATACTGGTTTCTTTATTACTTACTATTAATGTGTATTTACCGGTCATTAAAGGTAAATATTACTCTCACGTTACTAACGACAATAGAAGTTGCACTCATTTTAAGCTGGTTATATAAACATGGTGCTATAAGTGGAAATGTTACTACCGAGACTTACTTATTATTTTTATTGCTCAGTTGCTGCTTATTTCTAATGCAAACCCTTTATATAAAACAGCTTTGGGAGCATATTGAGAAAAGAATATTAGATAAAGAGCATGAACTATCTTCTACTGAAGCATATTTAAAACTGTTTTTTGAAAATGCGGATGATGCGATTGCTGTATTTGATTTAGACAATAAAATTATAGAAGTAAACCCTTCATTTGAAAAGCTATACGGGTGGACTCGTGAAGAATGCATCGGCAACATTTTACCTTTAGTACCTCCCGAAAATTTTGACGTTATGCAACAACGACTCCAAAAGATATTGAGAGGTGAACGTTTTCATTTAATTGAGACGCAAGATATGCGCAAAGATGGCACTTTATTTGACGCCCAAATTTCACTTGCTCCAATCTATAATTCGTATGGAGAAATGCTCGCTGTTTCCGTTATTTCTCGGGACAATTCATATATTAAAGAAAATGAAAAACTAATTATACAATCTGAAAAATTAAAACTTGCAGGTGAAATCGCAGCAGGTGTTGCACATGAAATTCGTAATCCTATGACTGTCATCTCAGGTTTTGTACAAATAATGAATGAAGATAAAGATTCCCCATATCATCCTTATACTGAAATTATTAAATCCGAAATTGAGCGCATTGATTTAATTATTTCTGAGTTTTTAGTGCTTTCAAAGCCACAAGCTGACACGAAGGAAATCATTGATGTTCAAAATATTTTAAATGATATTGGATTATTTTTCCAAATAGAGTTCGAAAATAGGAATATTGAATATTATACAAAAATAAATACCGTAAACCCCTTTATATTAGGGAATCGGAATCAAATTAAGCAAGTATTTATTAATATTATGAAAAATGCTATTGAGGCGATTCAACACGATGGAAAAATTACACTTGATATATATGATGACAAACAAAATGTTTATTTTGCAATTTGTGATGATGGGATAGGCATATCTGATTATTTAGTGGAACGTATTTTTGAGCCATTTTATACGACTAAATCAACAGGTACTGGCCTCGGCATGATGATAACGAATAAAATCGTCCAAGAACATAATGGCTTTATTAAAATTAGAAGTAAAGAAAATGTCGGTACTCAAATTATTATTAGTTTCCCTATTATTGAAAAATAATGCTTTTTATAAAGCGTTGATTATGTAGCAGTTGCAATTGTTCTAATGCAAGCTGTTCTTTACGACAGGTATTTGCAAAAGTGCCGATAATAAAAAGAGCTGGCAGTCGCCAGCTCTTTTTACTATTTTATTATCGCTCGCACAAGCTTTACTTTTTTCTTATATGGAGGGAATAATAAATTATTTGCCAATTTAGTAGAACGCTGTAAGATCGATTTAGGATGTGTAAAGCATTCGAAGCTCGCCTTACCGTGGTATGCACCAATTCCAGATGGTCCAACACCACCAAATGGTAAATGGGTGTTTCCAACATGGGTCATAATATCATTAATACACCCTCCTCCAAACGGTAATTCATTTAAGAAATAGTTCATCGCATTATCATTTTCTGTAAATAAATAAGCTGATAAAGGCTTCGGTAATTTGCGTACTTGGTAAATCGCGTTAGCTAAATCGTTATACGCCATAATCGGTAAAATAGGTCCGAATATTTCGTCCTCCATTACTTTACTGTCCCAACCAGCACCTTCGATAATCGTCGGCGCAACAAATAAATCTTCGCGATCCGTTTTTCCTCCAAATGTTATATGATCTGTTTCAGCATCTAAAATCATTTTTAAACGGTCAAAATGTTGTGTATGAATAACTCGGCCATAGTCTTTGCTCGTTTGAGGATCTTCCCCATAAAATGATGTTATCGTTTGCTTTAAAATTTTAATGAATTTTTTGTAAACAGATGAATGCACGAGTACATAATCAGGCGCGACACAAGTTTGCCCATTATTATTAAATTTCCCCCAAGCAATCCGTTTTGCTGCTACATCTAAATTTGCTGTTTGGTCAACAATTACAGGGCTTTTGCCGCCAAGCTCTAGCGTAACCGGTGTGAGTCTATCGGCCGCTGCACGCATAATTACTTTTCCAGTCGAGACACTACCTGTAAAGAAAATATAATCAAATGAAGCATGAATAAGTGCCTCAACTTCCGCTTTTTCCCCTTCCACTACACGTACATAATTTTCTTCAAATACTTCTGCGATGATTTTTTTTATAATATTTGTTGTATTCACTGACGCTTCAGATGGTTTAACAATCGCTGTATTACCAGCAATAATCGCACCAATTAACGGCTCCATAACGAGCTGGAATGGATAATTAAAAGGGCCAATAATAAGTACTACTCCATAAGGCTCCCGAATAATATAGCTTTTCCCTGGCTGAAACTGTACAGGGGTTTTCGCTGCTATAGGCTTTGCCCAGTCATTGATATTTTTCACCATATAAGAAATGCTATCAAGCACAATACCAACTTCTGTCGTGTACGCCTCAAATTCACTTTTATTTAAATCTAATTTTAAAGCGCGCATAATGTCGGCTTCATATTTTTTTATTGTTTCTTTTAGCTTAATTAATTGCTGTTTACGAAACTCGATATCCTTTGTAACGCTTGAAAAATACAAGTTTCTTTGCTCTGAAATCCAATCTTCTACATCTTGGGCTGTAAAATTCACAAAAAAAACTTCCTTCCCTTTTTTAATTTTTATGCATATTTCAATAGTTTTCACACATATTAACTACTATAACGGTCACGTGAAATCCTTTTTACAGCATATTCAAATTGAATTTGGTAGCATCTTAACACTTCTACAACTCGTTTACAAACAAACACAATTGGGAATACACTGGTAAATAACAAATTTATTTCTACAGTGAACAAGGGGGCAATTTCAATGATTATAACAGAAACTTGGTGGGAAGCTATTTTTTCTGGACCTTTATCTATTGGTATTAATGAGCAAAAAATGGTAGAACTTGAGGATGAATCATTTTTATATTTCATAGTACAACATTTGCCGCAGGAAGAACATACATCTTAATAAAAAATATGCCTAAATATAGGCTTCGACTCTCTCAAAGAAAGGGGTTGTTTCAAAAGTCTTTTTTTGAGACAACTCCTTTTCATACATTATTAAATGAGTATCGTTTTCGGTTCACACAATTTAAACCGTTACCTTGCTCATACATGACATTTGTTTGTATCACGATGACCGTTTACATGAACTGAATATAAGAAAAAGCACATTTACGACAAGATTTATCTTTAATTAGGGCATAAATTCAAATTACTCAAAACTTCCATATTACAGTAGTATGCCACTCTACTCCTCATTGAAAAGCCACCGTTTGCAATTATACAAAAAACATCGTATAATTTTTTATTAGGTGCCAAACCTATGTGACATTAGTCGGAACAACTAATGCCACTACAAAAGACCCCACTAACGGCGCGGATTGCCGGGGGTCTTTTTCATATTGTAATGCAGTGCATTGCTATAAACTACATAGACCTTATTTAAAGAATTATTTAGTGAGCAAAAAATATAGTAAGCCTTTATACTTAATAATGTAGAATACAAAAAAAATCTATCTAAAATCAATGTTTTAATTATTACTGTTCTTTATCATTCAATAAACAATGGGGGACACAGTCAATGAAAAAATTCGTAAACTTTTATATAGTACTACTTGTTCTATTTATTGTATTGGGTCTTTTTGGAATATCTATTACAAATGACAAAGAAACTGAAGACGTAATTGAAAAAAACGTTTTAGAAAATACACCTGGCTATGAAACGATGTTAGCTATTAGTGAAATGACGAAAGAACAGCAATTACAAGATGCGGTTTTAGATATTCAAGTAACGCCTGAAAAAAATAATGAAATTGTATTAGTAAAAATGCAAAGCTCGGAGTTTATGACAGCGGATATTTTATTAAAGGATAGCTATAACATGCTAGTAAAAATAGCGAATTCCCCACAAATTGCGGAGTTTACATTCGTTTGGTACCAAGTTATTAATAGTGAAAACACTGAAGTACTTACTATGACGTTTGACAGAGCTGCTCTCGATCAACTGCAAGCTGTTTCTTATAAAGATTTGGCAACTATTGCGACCGTTTTTGAGCAACATAGTGAATTAAAATAAAGGGCTGTTCCAAAAGGGCATAATAATGACTTTTTGGAGACAGCTCTTTTCTTTTTACAAAGTATGACTGATTTCCGAAGTAAATCGATATTCGGTAATTCAAATAAAGGGCATGCCCACATGACAGTAGGAGTATTATTTCATGAAAAAGTTTAATATAGTAGGAATATTGTTAGTAGTGATGGTGATAGGTGCGGTTTTTTATCAGCAGCATAAGTTAATAAAAGATTATAGGGCACTACTTTACGATCAACTGTACATAATACAAATGCCAATAGAACGTATTTTGATATTCCAAGAAACAGCAGAACAATATACGCATGAGCATAGGGCGCAATTAATTAAGCAATTATACGATGCATTTGCAGATGTTGCTAATCATACTGGTGGTGGACTTCAATTAGAGCCACATATTAAAGAATCGTATTTTATGGATTATATGGATACGAAGAACAAATATGTTCAAAGCGTAAATGCCTATATAGAGGCGAGAACACCAGAAGAGCGTGAAGAAGCGCATAAGCATCTCAAAAAGCAATACGAATACTACCAAAAATTTTTAATAAAGGCTGAAACAGAGTTAGTTGAACGATATGAGTAAGGATCGCTATTATTGAAAAACGTTTTATTAAGGGGCGAGGGCACTGAAAAAGTGTATTTACCCGAAATTTTATGATAGAAATTCGCTTTCTAACTAACAATGATTTAGCATTCTGTTGATATATTTATCAAGTCAATCGCGCTAGCGCATGAGACGCACAAGCCAGTTGTACTGTCTTATACGACTCGTTTTTGCGCTTCATGCAAGGCGCGATTGAGTATGAATTTTCCTTCTGAACCTATTGAATTAGTGTCTCTAACTAAGTAGGAATTGTAATGTACATAGTGATTAGAAGATAATAAGCGTGTTTCTTTAGTGGACTATTTAATAAAAGACTTGATAGTTGATTGGAGCGGAGGGGACTCGACTCCAGCAATTTTTATTTGCGACGAGTAATCGCAGGAGCAGGATACACACGAGCTGAAAATCCATTTATTTCGGCATTAGCCGAAATAAATTAGTTGAAGCCGTGCCTGCGGAAATATTGGAACGAATACTAAAAGCGTCACATCTTCTGACAACGTATTCGTGACCAACATCGTGTTGGCCTCTGCAGTAGCGGAAATCAACGTATTCCAATTCGACATTTAACAATAAAAGGTAAATAAACATGCTTGTAATAGAAATTTACTAAAAAAATAACGACTAAGTTTTCAGTGCCCTCTTAAGGGGCTGCATCATCTTTTGATGTAGCCCCTTAAGTTTTTTTCCAAGATGCTCTTTTATGCAATATTATTGATTTATCCGAATTACAGACTAGCGTCTACAATCTCAACTAATTTGGGCTGAAGCCTGATTTTTGCTTTCAATACAACGCTGAATACCTTCTTTTATCGACACAGTTGGCTGCCACTGAGTCGTCTTGACAATTTTTTCGTTAGATAACAATGAATGCTTAATATCGCTATCCTTTGCCTGCTCATTATTTACAGTAAGCGTATAACCTAATTCTCGTACAGTTTGGATAAGTTCATTCAATGAAATATGCTCATTAGTTGAAATATTGTATATGCCTTGTAAACGGCTTTCAACACCTCTTATAATCGCATTTGCTATATCATCTACATAAATAAAATCACGCGATTGGTTACCATCTCCGTAAATTGTTAGCACTTCATTATTAATAATTTTCTCTGTTATTCTCGGAATAATGGCATCAGTCTGATTAGCTCCTGGACCATATACGTTTGAAAAGCGGTAGATCAAAGTAGGGAGATTGTGAAATTGCTGCCACCGCTCACAATACATTTCTCCAATTTGCTTATTCATACCGTACACCGACAAAGGGTTTAACTGTCGATCTTCAGTAATTGGCAATTCTAGTTGATCGCCATATACAGCTGCAGAGGATGTAAAGACAAAATGTTCAACATTATATTTTTGAGCCCACATTAACATTCTAATTACACCAAATACATTGCTATAACTATCTTGTATCGGATCTTTCATAGATGTAGTAACACTAGTTTGTGCAGCGCAGTGTATAATAATATCAATTTTATGTTGCTTAAAAATCGTTTCACATAGTGCATCTTCCACATTCATTTCGTATGCATTATGCGGGAATGGCACCGTTCGTTTATTCCCCGTGCTACAATTATCAACAATAGTTATTTCTGCTCCCTGCTCGTATAACTTTCGAGCAACAACACTTCCTACAAAACCGTATCCACCTGTGATTAATATACTTTTATTATTCATTTCCATATAATAAGCTCCTTTTTTTACATTCTATTTACTATATGAAATGAACTTATGAAATATTTAGTAATAGTGTAAATTTTGTTTTCAATAATAAGAAAAAACTGCTATTCACAAACCGAATAATGCCTTCATACTCTTCTATGATATTGACCTAATTTTTGATTCTATTGACCTTATTTTCGATTCTATTGACCAAATGCTCAAAAATGCCCCTCGAGGCCATGAAAAAAACCACTATCCCAAACCGAATAGTGACTTCCTACTGACCATATCCCAAAAATCCCTTCGCCGCTAAGAAAACTGCCTGCGCTTGCGAACGGCTCCTAGCGTGTTTGCCACGCGTAGAGACTTTCGAAGCTACCTCGATCGTCTAGCGTGAATGACTAGACATCTCTAAAAACTTATACTTTCTTATTTTTCAAAAAAAGCTTAAAAGAGTGCGTCTCTTTTAAGCTTTTTACATTTATTACGCTGGATTTAATTCTAGTTCAACTTGAATTTTAATGTCTTTGCCAACAAGTACCCCGCCTGTTTCAAGTGCAGCGTTCCAAGTCAATCCAAATTCTTCGCGGTTAATTTTAGTTTCCGCTTCGAAGCCGTAAACATCCACGCCCCATGGGTTCTTCCCTTTACCGTTGAATTCTGTATCAAATGTCACTGATTTTGTAACATCTTTAATTGTTAAATCACCAGTCACTTTATAAGTATCATCTGATTTTGTAATATTAGTTGATTTGAATGTAATTTTTGGATATTTTTCTCCATCAAAAAAATCAGCTGATTTTAAATGATTATCACGGTCTTCACTACGCGTATTAATGCTTGCTATATCAAAATCGAAACTAATATTAGCACTTGTTAAATCCGTTAAATCCTCTGCTTCAACATCTGCAGTATAAGAATCAAAAACGCCTTTAACTTTCGAAACCATCATGTGTTTCACTGTAAAGCCAATGCTTGAATGCGAACGATCAATTGCCCATTTTGCCATTTAATAATTCCTCCTAAGTACGATGTGATTTTATCTCGAATTCGAGATAATGGATTAAAAATATAATAGCTTGACGATAATTTAGATTCCCTAATAATAGGTACTAAAAATCGTGCCGCTATTTATATATGTTGAATAGTACAGTTTTATAACTTACTATTCATAACTTAGTTTAATTTAACAACTTCATTACGTCAAGTAACCTTTTTTTAGAAGATCATCTTTTTACATCAAACTAAAAGGGGATGAGCTATGCTGTCCCTATCCCCTTTTGTTATTATTGTACTGCTTCTACGTGGAATTGGTTATTTTCAAAATACCCTTCGTGCGCCCAAATATTCAGCTTGCTTGCTTCTGCCTGTGCTTGCACATCACGCAGCTCTTGTTCTAGTGTATTATTCGGTTTATTCATATAACGCATTACTGCTAGTCCATTTTCCAGTAAAGCCTCTTGTAAAAGTACACCATCTACATAAACATACGCTAGTAATCTGTCGTATTTATCTGTTTTAGGTCCAACGTCAAATAGCAACTCAATTGTAGAAGCATTTTTCAATAAATCTTCAGTGAAAGCTTTTGCTTCTGCTGCATAGGGCATCGGTTCGCCTTTATTGTAGTTCATTTCCGTAGTATCTACCATTAATAATCGAACTTTTTGTTTTTTACCATCAAGTTCAACACTAAATGTATCGCCGTCATTTGCAGCAAGGAATTTTACTTGCTGTAGTTCATTTCCAGTTGCTTGCTTTGCATACTCCGCTGGAATTTTCACTTCCGAAGTAGTTTGTTCTGTAGCAGTTCCTTGCTCTATTTGATAAGGCGTATCTTCTACTTTCTTTGGCGGTGGATCAGCGAAAATAAAATATAATGCTAGTCCAAGTAATATAGTTCCACTCGTAATAAGTGTTTTAATATCTTGCAGTTTCATACAAATTGATCCTCTCTCGTTCAATACTTATATCCTATCAAAAAAAGAAATTAATCGCCATTCACAAATCGTAGTGAATGGCGATTTACATGTCTATTTTAGATTTCTGTTTTTGGCTTTGGCTGTGGTCCAAGTACAATTGGCGGTATATCTGCAAACGTTTCGCCTTCCTCCTCTAAATCGCGCATACGGTGAGCGATACGTGAAGCGGCACATGCAGCAATACTTCCGACTAAATCATCTAGGAATGTATGTATACCATGCCCAGCTTTTGTATCAAGTTTTTCAATAATTCCAATCTTTTGTTTATCTAAATGACCAAATGTTGTCACCGCAATACTACCGTATGTAAACACTGATCCTAATGCAATTGTTTCATCCACACCAAATAACCCTTCATCTGCTTCTATAATTGATTGTAATGGCTCTGATAATAATTTCTTCTCAGCTAATTCGTCAAGCTCTATACCAACTAAAACAGCATGCTGAACTTCACGTTTATTTAAAACTCGCTCAACCGATTTAATGCAATGCTCCATCGTTAAACCTTCATTATATGAGTTTTGCATTTTATATACGATATCTGCAATATCAGCAACTTTTACACCCCGGCGTTCAAGAGCAGCATATGTTGCAGCCATTACTTGATCTGAATGAACACGAATATTTTTGTTATGCATAGAAAAATCCTCATTTCATTAATTATTTTTCTTCTCACCATATTATACCTTTAAATGTGGATATGATACAATTTCGGTACAACTGTGAGAGGGAGTGACTTTTGTGAATAAAGGAACAGTAAAAGACTTAACCTTTTTTAGTGATGCACTGCAAGAACAAATGCAGCTGCTCATCTATATTCCAGCAAATTATTCTCCACTATATAAATATAACATTTTAATCGCTACTGATGGCAAAGACTATTTTCAATTAGGGGGAATTCCTCGATTAGCTGATGAACTTATTGATAATTATGAAATGGAACAAACGATAATTGTCGGCATTCCATATAAAGATGTTTATGATCGTCAAAAAAAATATATCCCTTCAGGTGAAGAGCATGATTCTTTTCTTCGTTTTTTGGCACACGAGCTTGTACCTTATTTAGATGAAGAATTCGCAACTTATCAGCTCGGCTCTACTCGTGCTGTAGTTGGGGATTCAATGGCTGCTACTGCTGCATTAATGGCCGCAATAAAGTATCCGAGCGTATTCGGTAAAGCAGTACTACAATCACCATATGTAGACGATCTTGTACTCGCTGCCGTTACAAATGCCAAAAATTACGAAGCGTTATTTATTTATCAGATTATCGGTACAGGCGAAGATCGAGTAGTAACAACCGATAAATCAGTAAAAGATTTTTTAACGCCTAATCGCGCACTCCATACATTGCTTGCAGAGAAAAATTTCCAAACCTTTTATGAGGAATTCGACGGCAACCATACGTGGAAATATTGGAAACCTGACTTAAAAAGAGCTTTAGTAGAAATTTTCGGCTAAATGGGCGTATGAAATGTCGAAGGCTACAACTTCTGTTATACTGATAAAAAGAAAAAATATTAAAACTATTCGGGAGGTTATGAACTTGAAATATGGTATTGTTGCGTTTCCATCGAACAAACTGCAAGATTTAGCGAATAATTATCGGAAAAGGTATGACCCGCATTATGCGCAAATTGCCCCTCATATGACGCTAAAAGATGCTTTTGAAGCGGATGAAAGCAAATTAGAAGAAATTACTTCAAAGCTGAGCGAAATTGCATCGAAATATGCACCTCTGACGATTCACGCATCGCGCATTAGTTCGTTCTTCCCAACGACGAATGCAATTTTCTTCCGTGTTGAGCCGACAGATCAGCTTGCAAGCATTCATAGTGCGCTCCAAGAACAAATCACATATGGCACATCAAAACATGTCTTCGTCCCACATATTACTATCGCACAAAAACTTTCCTCAGCTGAACATGACGACATTTTCGGGCAATTACGAATGGCAGGTATAAATGAAAAAGAAACAATTGATAGCATTCATCTACTAAAAGAGGATAACGGTAAATGGGTAACTATCGAAACGTTTAGATTGAGTGGAGTTGAATGATTTCATGTTTGAAGTAAAATCCGTAACAACAAATGAACAATTACAGCAGGCATTTGCAATTCGTACAAAAGTGTTCGTTGAGGAGCAAGGTGTACCTGTACATTTAGAGCTAGATGAGCATGATAAAACTGCTCTTCATTTTATTGTAATGGACGGTGACACAACGATTGCTGCCGCGCGCCTACGTGAATTCGAGCCACAAGTAGGCAAAGTTGAACGTGTATGTGTGCTAAGCGAATACCGCGGTAAACGCTTAGGTATTTTATTAATGGAGTATATCGAACAAGTTGCTAAAGAAAGTAATTTGAAAAAGCTTAAGCTGAATGCACAAAGCTATGCTGTACCATTTTACGAAAAGCTGCAATACGTCGTTACTTCTCCAGAATTTATGGACGCTGGTATTCCGCACCGCGCAATGGAAAAAAATATTTAACAAAAGAGAAGGGGGTGTTTCAAATCGTTTTGAAACCACCCTCTTCTTTCTATCTCATCATTTTCTCAATTTTACTCATATCAAGAGAATGGCCATCTTTTATTATAGACTGAACAATTTGGTCTTCTAATTGTGGTGATATATTTCTATTTGCGACTTTACTTACTTTTCGAACAATTTTTCTCACTTGTTTTTCGCTCGTAAAATCTGCATGTTGAATCGCTCGGGCTAGTGCAAATACTTCATCCATTTGGACACCCGTTTTTTTTTCAAATTGTTTGAAAAACTTGTTTTCCATTATCCTCCCTCCTTATAAAAATACACTTCCGACAATAATCAATAAAATGAATAATACGACAATTAATACAAATGTCGAACCGTTATTATGACCACTGTAACAATTGTTATAAGCAGGTTGCACGTTTCCACATTCTTGCCATCCATAGCCAGACATACATACCCCTCCTTTCTACATTTTAGTGTATGCTTCACTAAAAATGAAAAGAGGGCTAAACGCCCTAGTCTACTTTGCCTTTTGAGCGGAAAATAAGTGCACCGATAAAGCCAAAAATAATGGCTGCACTAATTCCTGAGCTTGTTACTTCAAACATTCCTGTTAAAACTCCTACTAATCCATGTTTTTCTGCTTCAGCTAGCGCACCATGTGTAAGTGCATTACCAAAAGATGTAATTGGTATCGTGGCACCAGCACCTGCAAAATCAATGAGTGGCTCATATAAACCAAAACCGTCTAAAATCGCGCCCAATACGACTAATGTAGATAATGTATGCGCTGGCGTTAGCTTTGCAACATCCATTAATAATTGGCCAATGACACAAATGATGCCTCCTACTAAAAAAGCAAATAAAAAAGTATACATTTATCCTACCTCAGTTCATCGCTATTTCAATTGCATGGGCTGTACAAGGAATCGATTCACCCTGTTGGAAAGACAAAGGTGAAAGTAAAGCACCAGTTGCCACAAGTAGAACCCGTTTATAACGCCCTGTTTTAAACTGACTTAATACGTAACTAAAAAACACCGATGCTGAACATCCTGCTCCACTTGCTCCTGCTAGGAATGATTTATCTTCACCATAATATTCAGCTCCAGCATCTCGAATAAGCTTTAATTCATCATTGCTTATTCCATCTTGTGCGAGCATAGCCTTTACTAATTTCAAGCCGATATTACCTAAATCACCCGTCATAATCATGTCGTAATCATAGATTTTCTGTTTACGCTGCTTTAAATGTGTTGTAATGGTTTCATAAGCTGCTGGTGCCATTGCCCCGCCCATATGAAAGGGATCTGTATCATTAAAATCTACAACCTTTCCAACAGTAGCTGCAACAACATAAGGAAACTCAGGATTATACTTTCCAACAAGAGTATAACCGGCAGCTGTAACAGTCCATTGTGCAGTAGCAGGCTTTTGTGCACCGTAGTCCACTGGATATCGAAATTGACGCTCTGTTGCATTATGATGACTTGAGGAGCCCGCAATCGCTAATTGCGATGCACCAAGTTCAGTTAGTAAACTTGCAATAATTACGGAGGATACAGATGTTGCACATGCAGAAAACAAGCCAATAAACGACACCGCTAGTTCGCGTGCTGCGAAATTTGTCGGGGTCATTTGATTGACTAAATCGCCACTTAAAAAATAATCCACATCTAAATTTTTTATTTGTGCCTTGTCCATCACTAGCTGGCAAGTATCTGTAATTAAACGACTCTGCCCACGCTCATTCGTTTTCTCCTGGAAAAGCTCATCTTCTGCTACTACATCGAAATAAGAGCGAAATACACTACGAGATTCTAACGGGCCTACTATTGCAGCTCCAGCTAATAATGACGGCTTCGTTTGAAAAAGTATTACCATTGAAGTACCCCCATCATTACAAGAAGTGTTTTAATGAGTGCGACAAAAAATGCAGATACGGTACCAAATACAATAACAGAACCCGCAAGCTTAAACATATTGCTACCAACCCCTAAAACTAGCCCTTCAGTTTTATGCTCAATCGCTGCTGAAATAACCGCGTTACCGAATCCAGTTACAGGAACAGCGCTCCCCGCTCCAGCGAATTGTCCCAGTTTGCGATAAAGTCCAAATCCAGTTAAAATCATAGAAATAAATATCATCGTCGCAACGGTTGGATTGCCTACAGTTTTTTCAGTGAAGTCAAAAAATATCATATAAAAAAAGGCAATAGCTTGTCCTATTACACAAATTAACCCTCCTACGACAAACGCTTTAAATGCATTAAGTACATACGGAGTAGCTGGTGTAATTTGTTGTTCTATTGTTTTGTATTGTTGTTGCTTCATTAAGACTCCTCCTTCGCTAGTTTTTTCAATTCCTTCACTTTTTCACTTACTCTTTGCCTATCTTTTTCAGCAATTAATTTCGAGGTTTCCCAATATAATTTAAAATCTGACGATACGAGGATGTCATAGTTCGGCCATTTTTCTTCTAATTTATCTTGTAGTTTTTTTGCTGTTTTTCTTTCTTTAAATGAGTTCAACGGTTTTGTTTGTACCGCCACAAGTATTTCGTCATCGATTTCTACAACATTTGCCTTCTCTACTTCCTTTGTTTTTTCCAACTGTTGTTTTATTTCCCTCGCCTTATCACTTTGTTCATCGTACATCACAATTTTTTCAGCTGATGCACAAGCAGACAGTAGGAGCACACATCCTACAATGCTCAAAAAATATTTCACCTTTGTGCCTCCTTTTTTGCGAAGTATGTGCGTATTTTTATTTCTTTATTCACAAATATAGGCAGTTGTTTCTATGCGAACGCCCTATTCAGTCGGGAATCCTCTCATATTGTAGAGAGAAATTATCTAGGAGGTGAGAGCATGGGTTGTGGAAGAGGAGAAGTTAGCCCTACAAGCTCGGGTAGAGGTTGTGTTTGTGAAGTTGTACGTTCCATTTTAGACATCCAAAATCAAGCAGTACAAGATGAGTGTTCGACTTGTACAACAAACTGTTTTTTAGAGCCATTAGGTGGAATTGTTAGTCCTGCGAGATCTTCAGCAGATACACGTGTATTTATGCTATTAACAAAATTCGGTACACCGTTTGTAGCAACTTTTAGTACAGATGATTCAACAGATTGTGTTTGCACATCAGTATTTTTCCGAGTAGAAGATGTATTTGATGATTGCTGTGCAACATTACGTGTATTAATTCCATTAGATCGCGGTGGAGACGTAGTAGATTTATTAAATGGTGATGGTACTAAAGTATCATTAAGAGCAATTTGTGAAGTAACGGATTTCAAAGCATCAGATAGCTGTATTACTGTAGACTTAGATTGCTTCTGCGCAGTACAATGTATCGCAGACGTCAACTTAGGTATTTGTAACTAAAAAAAGCGGCAAAGTTCTTTTAGACCTTTGCCGCTTTTTTTATTTTTTTGATACATAAATTGCTACGATGTCATTGCCATCAATAATAACTTTTTTCTCAAATATTTTCATCGTTACATCAACCCCTTGCAGGCGCTCCACCGTCCCGACTAAGCGTTCGTCATTTTTCAAAACGACAAGCAACACCCTATCTTTTTTCGTTGGTCGAGCAAAAAAGCGTAGCTGATGCGCAATCAATGCGTTTTCTATTACTCGTGGAGCCTGTATTTCATAAATGGACGTACTTTCATCAAATAAAGTACTTTCATTAATTGCGAGCTGCACAGCATATGACGGCGTTTTTATAAAAAGTAACGGTTCATGTTCCATCCATTCGCCCACCTTTTTTCCTTACGATATGCAATTGCTCTCTGCGTTGTTACATTATCTGATTGATAAACGTCGTCGCTAGACCTAAGTATATTATTATACTTGTTACGTCATTTAAAGTTGTAATAAATGGACCAGATGCAACAGCAGGGTCAATACCAAGCTTATGCATTAATAACGGAATAAAGGAACCTGCTAATGTAGCAACTACAATGGAGCAACAAATCGCGACTCCTACAAGTAAACCAATAATAATTTGATGCTTCCAAATGAATACTATACCGACAACGATTATTCCGCATACAACACCTGTTATTAAACCAGTTAAGCATTCCCTTGCTAATAGCTTAAACTTGCTATGACCTCCAACTTCACCCGTTGCAATACCGCGTATCGCAACGGCCAGTGCCTGTGTACCACTATTCCCGGATGTACCCGAAATAAGTGGAATAAATACTGCAAGCAATGCTACTTTATCAAGCGTTTCTTCAAATTGCCCCATTAAGTTTGCAGTTAACATTCCTAAAAATAGCAAAATTATTAGCCACGGTAAACGCTTTGTTGCAGCTTTAAATGGACCAGAATCAATATCGTCCATATTAGAAATACCGGCAAGCTTCGAGTAGTCATCTGACGCTTCTTCATCGATAACGTCGATAATATCATCGACAGTAATAATCCCTTGCATTTCACGATTTTCATCAATTACTGGAATCGCTAAGAAATTATAGTCTCTCATAATTTGAGCAACGTCTTCCTGGTCATCTGTAACTTTTACCGACACGACACGTTCACTCATAATATCGCTAATTAATGCATCCTCCTTAGCGATAATTAAATCTCTGAGCGAAATAACACCGGTTAATTGACGCATATCATTAACGACGAAAACATAGTAAATTGTTTCAGCATTCGGGGCTTCATTACGCAGCACCGCCATGGCAGAACGTACTGTCGAATTTTCTAAAATCGACACATATTCCGTCGTCATAATCGCTCCAGCAGTATATTCTGCATAGCCTAACAGTTCATTAATTTCATCTACTGTTTCACTATCCATCATTTCTAAATAGCTTTCGCGCTGCTCATTATCTAGTTCATTTAATACGTCTACTGCGTCATCTGTATACATAAACGAGAGCATAGCGGCTCCATAAGACGTATCCATTTCACTTAAAAAGTGTTCATATTCATCATCTTGGAGCTCTATCGCTTCAAAAATAACCGCCAGTTCTTCAGGAGACAAGTATGAATAGATAGTACGTCGTATATCAGGTCCCACCTTTTCATAAAACTGGGCTTGATCATACGGATGTAGCGCTAAAAATTGTTCACGGAATACTTCAATTTCTTCTTCTAATAAAAGCATTTGTAAAAATTCTTCATTATAACGCACTTCATCATTATCATATTTTGGTTCTTTCATCCTTGTCCCCTCCTCTCAAAACTTATCATATTTCGATATTGCGAATTCGTAAATCTTTATTTTCTTATATACAATCTTTTCAATTTTACATCTTAAAATAAGGAAAAGATGTTCGTATTAAGCGAACATCTTACTTTAATCATTGTCATTTAATAGCTTTTTTAACGATTTAGGTAGCTCCCTCGAAAAGGTTAGCTGCTGTTTCGTTAATGGATGTTCAAATGTGAGCGACACGCAGTGAAGTGCTTGTCTGTCAATAATTTGATTATCGCCACCGTATAATTCATCTCCGACTAGAGGATGTCCGATGTACGCCATATGCACACGAATTTGGTGCGTGCGTCCAGTATGCAGTTTTAAACGAATATGTGAAATAGGTGTACCGCATGTTTTAGCACGCTGTAACAATATCACATCTGTATGAGCAAATTGCCCATCTGATCGTACCTCGCGCTCAATAATGCTCGTATCCTTACGCCCTATTGGTTCGATAATGGACTGACTTTGTACTTCACCATGAACAATCGCCTCGTATTGTCTTTGTACATCGCCACGTTTTTGCGCTTCACTCATTAAATGATGAATATGTCGATGTTTGGCAATACACATTAGCCCAGATGTATCACGGTCAAGACGAGTTACAATATGAACTGTCGATGCAAGTCCTTGTTGCTGAAAATAACCATAGACAAAATTCGCCACACTACTATCAGGATGCTCCCGCGAAGGAATCGAACTCATATATGGTTGTTTATCAATGACAAGCAGTGCGTCATCTTCATATACAATATTTAACTTACCATACTGTGGGACTAGCCCTTCACTTACCTCTTCTGCAGGAAAAATGATTTTCACAACATCTCCCTGCACTAATCTATATCGAACATTGCGCTCTATATTATTAACAAAAATACCGCCACCATCAAATTTTATTGATGTAAGAGCCCGCTTGGAAATCCCCCAAGTAGCAATGGCCTCGCGCAGTAGTATTTCCTCAGTTGCAACAAATTGAATTTCAAATCTATTATTCATATTTCCCTCATTTATTCATTTGAAACGAATGAATCATGCACACGCTCCCAAAACGGGAATGGACGAAATCTCGCGAACCGCACACGTTCATTTGCTACATTAAATGTAATTGATTTGACATCAGATTCTGTTAACTGCACATGGTCAATCGTCATGTTAAACCTTTGATCATTAACCGGCTTTAATACGCAATTATGATGGGCTGGCAACACAAGTGACGATCCAACAGTACGGAACACACGGTTATTAATTGATGCCATTTCCGTTAATTGAAATGCATGCAATGTCGGATGGATTATTGCTCCACCTAATGCTTTATTATATGCCGTACTACCAGATGGGGTAGATACACAAAGCCCATCTCCTCGGAACCGCTCAAAATGATTGCCATTTAGCTCGACATCCATCACAAGTGTCACATCAGGTGATTTTATCGTCGCTTCATTCAATGCTAAATATGCACTAGGCTCAGACTTATGACGGTGCACCTGTACTTCGAGTAACGGATATTCTACAACATTGAATTCCTTTTTGGCAATGGATAATACTAACTTTTCTAGCTCAGATGGCTTCCAATCCGCATAAAATCCTAAGTGTCCTGTATGGATTCCAACAAATGCTACTTTATCTAAACGGTGCGAATAACGATGGAATGCGTGTAGAAGCGTACCGTCTCCCCCGATAGATAGGACAATATCCGGCTCTTTTTCATCAAATTGTAAACCAAAGTCTTGCAAATAAGTTTTTGCGAGATCCATCAGTTCATTCGATTGAGAATCTCGGCGTGATTGAATTGAAAATTTCATCTTTAGTCACGCTCCTTGTCCTTTGTTGTGTGTAATGCTGGATTGGTTGCTTCTTTAAATTCACTAAAATACGCCTGTGCTTCTTGAATTTCATTACGTATAAGTGACATTTCTTCATCAAGACGAAAAGCTGCTTCCGCGGCACTTTGCAAGCGATTTTTAATTTCTTCTGGGAAAAGACCTTTATATTTATAATTTAAGGAATGCTCAATCGAAGCCCAAAAATTCATAGCGAGTGTACGAATTTGAATTTCGGCTAGGACAATTTTCTTTCCTTGAATTGTTTCAACCGGATACTCTACAATCATATGATGTGAACGATAACCACTTGGCTTACTATGCGTAATATAGTCTCGTTCTTCAATGACTTGCATATCTTTTCGCTGACGGATAAGCTCCGTTACAGTTGATATATCATCAACGAACTGGCACATAATGCGCAATCCCGCAATATCTTGAAGCTCTGTTGCTAATTCATCCGCAGGTTCAAATGGGATACCTTTTTCAAGCGATTTATCGTAAATACTCGCTAATGGCTTTACCCTACCTGTTACAAATTCAATTGGTGAATTCGCATTAACGATACCAAATTGCGAACGCATACCTTTTAATTTTACTTTCAACTCATCAACAGCTTGTTTATACGGACCTAGAAAAACATCCCACTGTCCCATAATGAAAACCTCCCAACATGAAATAGTAAGTAACCCTATTTCATCAACAAACTACTACTAATCATTTTACTATGTTATGCATTAAAAATAACGCCAAAACTTTCTTCAACTGCTTGCACAAAAGCACTGCCATAATTATCGTTACCTTGAATATTCCAAAGTAGTGATTCGAGTTCCTCAAAAAAATTCGTCAACTCTATATTCGGGTATAAAAATGGGTTGCGCCCGTTTTGTACTACTTGGACAAGCGCTGGCCATACTTTTTTAGGGAAACTTAAATAACTATATACACCCGCTTCTTCTACGATATAAATAAATGCCTCATTGTCCGAATCTGCAATTACTTGACCAACAGGTTGAAATTGAACTGCTAGCCCGCTATTATTTAGACTAAAGTAAATGTCGTTATGTAATTCTTCAGTATGATGAATGGTATAAATGTTACGCACGAGATTGTTCTCTCCTTCAAGTCATTCTGTTCATATTTTATCATACCGCAAAGTTTGATGCAGTGTGGTTTTTACAGCATTGAAAGAAGAATGTATTTTACTATAAAAAAACACCGAATAAAGGATGGAAAATGATGAACCAAGAAATTGAGATCGAATTTAAGAATATGCTGTCGAAATCGAAATATGACGAACTACTTACAGCATTCGACATAAATAGAGATTCGATTATTCGGCAAGAAAACCATTATTTCGATACACCTGATTTCCAACTAAAAGCTTTAGCGAGTGGGCTGCGTATTCGCATTTTACCGAATAAAATTGAATGTACATTAAAAGAACAAGCGAATGAAAATACACATATTGAAACTACTGATTTATTAACTGTAGATGAAGCAACACAAATGACTAATGGGCTAATATTTCCTGCAAGCAATGTGAAAGCAAGACTTATTGAACTCGGCATTGATGTTGAGAGCCTCTCATTATTCGGTTCATTAGTAACTGATCGTGTCGAAATAGCATATAAAGGTGGTTTATTAGTACTTGATCATTCTTATTATTTGCAGTGCGACGATTATGAGGTAGAATATGAAACACAAGATGAAATAGTTGGAAAAAACATTTTCCGACAATTTTTAGTAAAATACAATATCCCTGTCGCGCACGCTCAGAAGAAAATTGCGCGTTTTGCTGCCGCTTTAGCTGCTAGTCAATCCGAATAATAATACAAGCGCTTTCTTGCCTTTTTACACGCGAAAAGCGCTGGAGAAAATTACCGAAGCGACCTTGAGCATGTGGCGTGAATTCCGAATGCCTGGACGCTCTTTCAACTCAAAATTATTCTTTTTTATCTTTTATAGAAAGGTTGGTCATTATGGATATCCAATCAATAAAAACACTCATGGAACTACAAGCTCTACAAACGATAAGTGGGACTAACTCCAATTCAGCTAGTCCATCCGTTTTTTCATCAATGGTTGACGACTTACTGCAATCAGAACTTACAGACGCAACTAAAAATGCCGCAAGTTTGTTAAATAGCTACAGCTCAATGGCATCTGCTGACTCATTAGCTATCTCACCTAAAAATTATTTAGACGCCTTTCTTTTGGAAGGACAGGCGAACACTACAATAGATCAATATTTAAATGATTATACTGGACAAAGCGGTTACGAAAATGTGTTAGCTGGAGCGAGTAGCTATAGCGAAACTATTGCACAAGCCGCAAATACATATAATGTACCTGAAAAATTAATTGCTGCTATTATTAAACAAGAATCTAATTTTAATCCGAACGCAGTTAGTACTGCTGGTGCAACTGGACTTATGCAGCTAATGCCTTCTACAGCAAAATTTTTAGGTGTTACCGATCCAACTAATCCTGAACAGAACATAATGGGAGGCGCTAAATATTTACGTCAAATGTTAAATCAATTTGACAATGACATTGAAAAAGCACTAGCCGCCTATAACGCCGGGCCAGGAAACGTAAAAAAATACGATGGCATTCCACCATTTAACGAAACAACTAATTATGTGAAAAAGGTATTAAACTATTATCGTACTTAGTAATTTAGTAGTTCTGTAATTTTGTGTAGAGCTGTTTGTTTGTTAAATCGAAAAGACGTTGTTAGAATAAGGCTATCACTAATATAATTAACCAACTGTAAATACAACTTAAATATACGAATACAAGTAACTGCAAGTACAAAGGAGTATCACCTATGAATCGAAAATATACGATTCCTTACGAGGAGCTTGGTGCTGAAAAACTTTCTGAGCTTTTGCATGCTTTTTACGCCCGTGTTGGGAAACATCCTGAATTAATCCCGATTTTCCCAGAAGATTTAACTGAAACAATTCGTAAGCAAATCCAATTTCAAACCCAGTACTTAGGTGGACCTAATCTATTTACAGAAGAGCACGGTCACCCAATGATGCGTGCTAGACATATGAATTTCAAAATAACACCTGATCGTGCACAGGCTTGGCTAGAATGTATGGCAGAAGCGATGGATGAAGTTGGTCTAGACGGTAAGTTCCGTGACGTCTATTATCAACGCCTCGTGTTAACTGCTCATCACATGGTCAACTCACCGAACGAAGATGAGGAGGGATTTGAGTGAATAATATCCAAATGTTACCGCAACCTACCGCACCTTCTACACTAAATAAGCCAGTAGAATTATATGTATTCATTGACCCTTTGTGTCCGAATACTTTTGCAATGCAATCTATGCTTCGTAAACTACAACTAGAATACGAGCATTATTTCTCTTGGCGTTATGTGTTAAGTACGGAGCTATCAACTCTGAATTGTGTAAGCAACCGTATTAAAGGCTGCGTGTCAGGTGCAGAATTGGATATTACCCATCCAGTATTACCTTCAATTGCAATTAAAGCTGCTGAATTACAAGGTAAGCGTGCTAGTTTTCGTTATTTAACGAAAATACAAGAACATGCTACATTGAAAACAAAAAATGTACATTCCCATGCTGCTTTACTACAAATTGCACAAGAAGTGAATTTGGACATGAATGAATTTCGTGTTGATTTTGGCTCAAGAGAAGCAGCACATGCTTTCCAATGTGATTTATATATTAAACGGGAAATGCAAGTTGAAGAAGTACCGAGCATCGTCTTTTTTAGTGAGTGCATTGAAGAAGAGGGCTTAAAAGTAAGTGGTGTTTATACATACGAAGTGTATGAACATATTTTACAAGAAATGATTCAGGAACAATTAATCCGTCAGCCTCTACCGACACTGGATGAATTACTCAATCGCTTCCAAACGTTAACAACAGCTGAAGTAGCAGAAATTTATCAAATTAAAGAACAAACAGCTGAGCGAGAATTAAAAAAACGTATGCTGCAGCAAAAAGTAGAACGTATTACGAATGATGATGTAACACTTTGGCGACAAAAATAGTCCTAATTAGAAGACTACTAGAAACTCACTTTTTAACTACGAAATTATTTTTAGCATTATATACAAGGCACTTTTCGTCAATTTTGACCGAAGAGTGCTTTTTTTCTATTCTTTAAAATTTGTTGGAGTATATAAAAAAAGCGTAAAGTGCATTAAGAATGGCATGCATATGATTGTAAAAAAGCGTAAAGAATGCGTTACATATTACTTAATCACCTGAAGCTTAACACCGAAAGAACACTGGTATTTAAACCGATACATCGACATGTCACCAGAATCGAAAGAAGCGTATGAATTAAAAGAACTGTATAAGAAATGGCAAGAGAGTGCGAAAGAAAAACAGAACATTTCTGTCGATCCTGTATTTTTAAAAGCAATCAAAATGTTTAAAAATTGGCAGGTAGAAATTCTAAAGTAGCTATGTGTTCGGCTATTTGGATGTTTTTTAGAGGCGATTAATAATGCCTCAAAACTGATAAAAAGAAACGCTAATTGTTTTCGAAAGCATGACCATTTTAAAGCGAAGATATTATTGAATTATGAATATAAAAATGTAGGAGTGCATCTTAGTTAGAAAGATTACGTTGATTGGAGAGGAGGGCAGCCGACTTCTGCGGGAACAGCAAATTACTATCTGTGACGAAAGCAGAGCGGAAGTCACAATGTTTTCTACGGCGAAAGGACAGCGACAGTCGCACGTGCGGAAAATCCATTTTTTCGGGATTAATCCCGAAAAAATTAGTTGGAGCCGTGCCCGCGAAAAGCGCGCTGCCCGGAACCGAAATCAACTTCTTTAGCAAGAAAGAGCGCAGTGAATAGCAATCCATTGATCCAGTGCCTGCCGCTACGCTTTCGTCAGAGGAAGAATTCGCTTTAGTGGGTACGGGTGAAGCACAGTTATTTGTTTACTACATCGTCCTATTTATCTAATGTGGTCAGCTATTTATCTTAGGATTTTTCAAACTAATAAGTAGCTAGCAGAAAAACAAAAGAGGCGCCCTATTCTCGACAAATAGGACGCCTCTTTTTCACAAAGGGGATGGGAGAAATGTTCACGTTCAAACAAAGGGGTGTATGTTTGTTATGTGATTTATTTCACGTATATTACTTTATCATGGAATAATAATTGTTGCAACGCTCTATGAGTTGTTTCACAAAATCGCCATATAGTAAGCGGTTGCATTCATATTATTTCCCAAAATTCCTGATTTTATACTTAAATCTCATAATAGTTGTGAAATCAACTTTTTCAGCTACTTATTATTCCAAATAAATAATAATATAGTAATTAAAACCTTTATTTCTTTTAAAATAATAGAATTACAATGCAACTTTTCATTTCACAAAGTCAAATTAATTGAGTAGATTAACGTTATCCCCACAAAAACATTTCATAATAAAGCAAAAAGCTACAGATAGTGACCTGTAGCTTTCCAGCCATTAATTATTCAACAATAACTTTTCTAACTCAATTAGTTTTTCTTCAAACACTTTACACGCCTCTGCAATCGGTGCTGGAGATTCCATATCGACACCTGCAGCTTTTAATACTTCAATTGGGAAGTTTGAGCAACCCGCTTTGAGGAAGTTGTTAATATAACGATCTACTGCCGGTTGACCTTCTTCTAAAATTTGTTTGCTTAGCGCAGTGGCAGCTGATTGACCTGTAGCATATTGGTATACATAGTAATTGTAGTAGAAGTGTGGAATACGTGCCCACTCTAAACCGATTTCCTCATCCACTACCATTGCATCTCCGAAATATTGTTTGTTTAAGTTGTAATAAACTTCAGTAAATTTTTCTGCAGTTAATGCTTCACCATTGCGATCCATCTCGTGGATGATGTGCTCAAACTCAGCAAACATTGTTTGACGGAATACAGTTCCACGGAATCCATCTAACCAGTGATTTAATAAATATATTTTTTGTTGTGGATCTTCAATTGTTTTTAATAAATAGTCAAACAATAATTCCTCATTACAAGTAGAAGCTACTTCCGCTACGAAAATTGAGTAGCTAGCGTATGGATATGGCTGATTTGCACGTGTATAATAACTATGCATACTATGACCAAATTCATGCGCTAAAGTAAATAAGTTATCCATATTATTTTGCCAGTTCATTAATACGTATGGATTCGTACCAAATGTACCCGAAGAATACGCACCACTACGTTTACCTTTGTTTTCCATTACATCGACCCAGCGACTATCTAAGCCTTTTTGAACCGTTGCTTGATATTCTTCTCCAAGTGGCGCAAAGCTTTCTACCATTAAGCCTTTCGCTTTGTCGTACGGCATATCCATCTTTGATTCTTTCACAAGAGGTGTGAATAAGTCATACATATGCAGTTCTTCTAAGCCAAGTACTTGTTTACGTAATGCTATATAACGGTGTAGCAATGGTAAATTATCATGAATTGTAGAAATTAATTGATCGTACACTTTTTCCGGAATGAAGTTATTACTCATCGCCGCATGACGTGCCGATTCATAATTGCGCACTTTTGCATCTGCATTTTGCGCCTTCACATTACCTGATAAAGTAGAAGCAAATGTATTACGGAATTTACCATAAGTTTCGTACATCGCTTTAAATGCGCCTTCACGCACTTCACGGTTGGCACTTTCTAAGAACGAAATGTACGAGCCATGCGTTAATGGCACTTCTTCACCTTCATCATTTTTCACTTTTGGAAACTCGATATCGGCGTTATTTAATGCACTAAAAGTTTGACCTGACGCATTAGAAACTTCCGATAATTGTGCTAAAAGCTCTTCTTTGTCAGCTGACAATATATGCGGACGACCTAAGTTTAATTCTTTTAAGCTTTGCTCGTATAATTTTAAGTCATCATTTTCTGCAATATATGACGCAATAGTTGCTTCGTCTAATGATAAAATTTCCGGAATCATAAATGACATTGCAGTACTTAATTTTGCACTAAGTGATTTGACGCGGCTATCCATTGCTTGATATTTGCTATTTGCCGTATCTTGATCATGCTTTAAATGGCTATAAACATATAATTTGTTAAAGCGTTGTCCAACATTATCGCTAAATTGTAATGTTTCAAACAAGCCTTTTGCGCCTTCTGCTACTTTTCCTTTATAGTTTTCTGCTTGTCCTATTAGTGATTGAATTTCTGAAAATTCTTGCTCCCATGCTTCATCTGAAGAAAAAATTGATGTTAAGTCCCACGTCAATTCTGTAGGTACTTCCTCACGCGTTAATAATTTCGCCATATTTTAACAGCCTCCATACTATTTATTTCAAAATTCGAAATTGCTCTTCTATTTTCTCAATTATCCTGTAAAAAAGCAATATATTCTCCGTATAATTGATTGAATATTGAATTTTCATCAATTTCGGTATGAATATATTTTACGCCTATTTTTTTCAAAAATGCCACATAGCGCGAAATAAGTCGCTGGGCATTATTTGTTTCTGATAAATTGTTCCACATTAAAAACGCATGAATCACTTGGTCACTTATTTGCGTAAGCTTCATATTTGTTATATGCAAAAAATAAAATAAATTTAACTGCCATTCTGCGCTAAATAAAGGAATCGCTTCGCTTCCCAAAATTGGGATTCCTATAAAGTGCGGCAGTGCCTCTCGCGATAAACGAAGTTCATAAATGCCCCGCAAAAAAACATCATTTACTCCGCTACGGCTTAGTAATATTCTTGATTTCAAAAAGTTTTCTCGATGTATTTTATAAGTTATCCATAGTAGATTATACTCCTTTTCGGTTAATCGTTTCGGGACAAAGAAGGGAAATTGTTGGCGCTCAATCGGCAATGTTTGGACTTTACCTAACCACATACTTCCTTGAACATAATGTAAATTACTAAAGTACGTAAAGACACGCTTTTCTGAATTATACGTTAATAAATAGCGATCATTTTGATAGTGTGCGATAAATTGCTGATAAAATTCATTTAATGAAATTTTTGAAATGCCTTGTTTTCGAAACTGGTGGGGTGTTTTCACAAGCCAAAGTGGGGTAATTTGAAAGTTTTTATAACCAGCGGATCTTTCATGTATTTGCGTAGTAGGGATACGGCTACATTGAAATTCAACTGCATATTGTTTATTTTGATGTGTTACGAGTAGATCAGGCCGCTGCTTTAGCTGAGGGATATAGCTCTCAAGTGCAACAGCGTCCGTTCGTTTAGAAAAGAAAGTAAAAAGTTGTTGTTTACCTTGTAAGTGTGTGGCTGATTCACCTTCTGAAAAAGTAGTATCACAAAAATTAGTTTGCAGGTGGGCAAAGTGAGGAATCTTAACTCGTCCAATTTTCAATTGCAATTTACTCTGACATTGCGGGCAAAAAAAGCTTGTCCTTTTACGCAATTCGCTTAGTTCATTAGGACATAAATCGGCAGTTAATATTAATAACTCTCCATTCATTGTACGTGCAACTAACACACATACTCAACTCCTTTACTTCTATTGTAAAAGTAGCTGGCATCATTTTCAAAGGAAAGTTAAAAAAAGCTCCAAAGTTAATAAATCGCACTTTGCGTTAACTTTTGGTTGAAACTTATAGGGTAGCTTTCTAACAGGGTTCAGATACCTGCCCTGTCATTACATCTCGTACACTGTTTTTTTATCTAATTTTGCATGTTATCGGTTCATCACCGTAACTTGGCGTCGATCTCCGTTCCAGTTGGGCGCTTTCCGGGGGGCGTCCGATGAGCCGCTTCCCTCGCAAGCTCAGTCCAGGGTCTCATCTTGGACGCTAATCCCCCAGGAGTCGCCCAACCTCCACTCCAATCAACTCGTGCTATATTAAATAATTGGTTATCCCTGATTTTTAGTGGTAAACCATTATTTATTCAGAATTTGTAGAACATGGAACGGAGAACGGCTACTCCAGCGGGAATAGCAAATCATGTGACGAAAGCGTAGCGACAATCACATGGGCTGATGGCCCCACAGGAATGAGGTACGAGCGACGAGGAGACTGAGGCCATGCCCGCGGAAAGCGTCAGCTTGGAGTACAGTATGCCATGTATATATAACACCCCCAACTTTTGGGTAACGAATCAGTTATTTATCTAATCCACTAACAAATCAACCTTATCGCATATATTATTTACCTAAGTGCTTTGTAAACAGATAAAATTGATTTTGATTGAGTGATTCATATGTGGTTTACTATGAAAAGTGCATTCACGTCCGCTTCACACGTCACAAAATCGCACAAAAAAATCCCTAGCTCACATATAGACTAGGGATTTCAGCGTGACGACAAAGTAATAATTGACTTATTCTTCACGTAATTTTATAGATAAAAAATCAAGCTATTCATTTAAGCAAAGTATTGTATAACCGTTTCAAAACAATCTTGTGGCATTACTGGTATACCATATTCCTCAATACGGTGAATTGTTATTCTTGTAGGCTGTAAATACTCTTTTAATATCGCTAACGCATTGCGGCGCTCTCGTGCATCATTTACTGTTGTGAAATCAACCGATAAAAAGTATTCATTTTCCATTTTATATAGGGAAGATGCTGTTCCATATGCGACAATCCGTTTCGCAACAGGGATTAATTCATCTATATCTTTAAATTTAAAGCGTGCACTTAATAAAATGGATTCTTCCTCTTGTTCTTCAGAGTCAGTTGTTTCATAAATCGACTCTTCCATTTCACGTAATTGCGCTGCGACATCTCGATTTTCCTCAAAGTTTTGCATCAAGCTTTCGCCTTCCATGCCCATATTCGCACGTGTTACAATTACTTCAAGCCCTTGCTCCGATGCGTTTATATGAATCCATATCGGGCCTTCTAAATCGAAATAATCATCTGTATTAACTTCGCTGATGACATCCCAAAATAGTTCCTCACCTTTGGAACGATTATACCAAATCTCTTCACGTGAATAACCACGGTCTTCAATATCACTGTACGTGATGAACAGTTTTAATGTATTTTCATTGATACGTTCAATGTCCATTCGACCTCAACTCCCTTCACAGTCATTTGTTGAGTAAACATGTACGGGCTAATTTCTTTATCTTTCAACTTTTAAAGCTTTTTCATACATGCACTTTCAACAGTTGAACATGTCACTACAGCTGTAGAAAACAAACTATTTTCTATAACTCTATTGTATGATGTTCCGTCGTAAAATGAAAAGGAAAAACATTAACAAAATATAAATTATTTGAATATTAAAATTGTATTGTACTATAGATATGAAAACAAGACAAATTTTGCAACAAGGAAAAGGGCTGTTGCCCATTTTTCCCTTAAATAACAGATTTTACAGTTCCGCACTACAAAAACGGGGATGCAAGACATTTATTATGTAATTTAATACCCTGTTTGCTATCCCTATAAACAATAAAAAGATGCTACGGCATATAAAAGACGCAACATCTCAAGAGTCCATTATTCATTAGTTAACCATACGCTGTGCTTCTTGCAATTGGTAGGCACGTACTTTTCGTGGTAAGAAACGGCGAATTTCATCTTCATTGTAGCCAACTTGTAAACGCTTTTCATCTAAAATAATTGGTCGGCGAAGTAAGCCGGGATATTCTTGGATAAGCTCGTACAATCGTTGTAGCGGTAAATTTTCAACATCGACATTCAACTTTTGGAAAATCTTCGAACGAGTTGAAATAATTTCATCTGTGCCATCTTCTGTCATGCGCAAAATTTCTTTTATTTCACTAATTGTTAACGGTTCAGAAAAAATATTGCGTTCTGTATATGGAATCTCATGCTCCTCAAGCCATGCTTTCGCTTTTCTACATGATGTACAACTTGGAGAAGTAAATAAAGTAACTAGCATCGTAACCCTCCCTTTCCTAATAAGATCATCTATTTCATACAGAGTTATTAGTTTAGAATTAATTTAATTTAAAATCCTATGTCCATTATACACCATTTGTTTTCTTTTGAATATAGAATGTCAACAAAAAACCCCTTTCATCTATCTAATAAATATTCGATTTTTAGCTCGAAAATACAATTATTTCATCAGATTATTGAAATTGGAATTTTTTAAATACTCATTCAATAAAAGACTAGTACACCAATTTGACGTATTTTTTCTCAATTATAAAAAGGTAATCGAGAAAAAATAAGGAAACAGTTTACTTACATATACGTTTTTTCAACTAATTAGTTCCATAAGATGAAACTTCCATTAGCTTTGAAGTAAGTTTTCAGTCCTTTTTACACCGTTAGGAAAATGCTTACGCGATTATATTCCTATAAAAATCGTATCCAAAAAACGCGGTTATTATTCATGCGGAAAAATAATTTGCATTTTTGTACATGTCTATAATATAATTTAGCAAATATAAAAACGATGACGAAGAGTAGTATGTTTGATTTTGATGTGTAGAGAGTCTGTGGTTGGTGTAAACAGACCATCATGCAAACAGAATGGACTTCCGAGTTAGCTTTATGAACGGATTAGTAGTAAAGCTCGTTCACTTCACGTTACGAAGGTAAAGTGGCTCGTTGTGAGCAAGCTGGGTGGTACCGCGGATTTAAACATCATTCGTCCCATGTCGAAAACTCGACTGGACGCTTGATGTTTTTTTATTTATAAAGAAATTTTTGGAGTTGAAGGAGTGTCTAGGTATTCGTGTCTAAACGAGCGAGGATGCGCATTCCTTAATTCGAAGGAGGAAAAAGGATGACAACTATTTTTTCAGGTGTACAACCAACAGGCACGATAACAATTGGCAACTACATCGGAGCAATTAAACAGTTCCCCGCTCTTCAAGATGAAGGGCAAGCAATTTATTGCATTGTAGACCAACATGCGATAACAGTGCCACAAGACCGTCTCGAGTTACGTAATAATATTCGTAGCTTAGCTGCAATGTATATTGCAGTCGGTATTGATCCAGAAAAGTCCATTTTATTTATCCAATCTGAAGTTCCAGCACATGCGCAGGCAGGCTGGATGCTACAATGCGTTGCTTCAATCGGTGAATTAGAGCGCATGACACAATACAAAGACAAATCAGACGGTAAAGAATCTGTACTTGCTGCATTATTAACATACCCGCCATTAATGGCAGCCGATATTTTACTTTACAACACAAATATTGTACCGGTTGGGGATGACCAAAAACAGCATATTGAATTAACGCGTGATTTAGCAGAACGATTTAACAAACGCTATAATGATGTATTAACAATTCCGGATATTCAGTTACCAAAAGAAGGCGCTCGTATTAAATCATTACAAGAGCCTACGAAAAAAATGAGTAAGTCTGATCCAAATACAAAGGCGACAATTCGTTTACTTGATACAGCAAAAGAAATCGAAAAGAAAATTAAATCTGCTGTAACAGATTCTGAAGGTATTGTTAAATTTGATGTTGAAAATAAACCAGGCGTATCAAACTTACTTACAATTGAATCAGCTTTAAGTGGCACGTCCATTTCAGAATTAGAAAAAAAATATGCTGACAAAGGGTACGGCGACTTTAAAGCAGGCGTGGCAGAAGCAATCATTGCGCACTTAACACCCATTCAGGAGCGCTACTATGCATTAATCGATTCACCTGAACTAGATGATATTTTAGATGCGGGTGCTAAAAAAGCAAATGCTATTGCATCTAAGACGCTTAAGAAAATGGAGAACGCGATGGGCCTTGGCCGTAAACGACGATAAATAATACAATAAGCGAGCCAAGTGCGATATATAGCTCATATGTATGCAGTATAAAATTAAAAACGGCATGCCAGGAATAGCCTAGTGTACGGTAATTTAAATACATGATACAGTTACTTATCGACATTACACACAGCCCGTAGCTAAATAAAAACAATGCAAATCTTACGATAACACCATCCTTTCTTTACACAAATATTCAAATGTAAGCAAAAAAATGCGTCTAGGCGATAACCTAGACGCATTTTTCTTCAACTACGGTACCGCAATGACCGAGTTTCTAGTATTTTTTAAATAGTAAGCATGCGTTATGGCCGCCAAAGCCTAGCGAATTACTTAGCGCATATTCAATCGAAGCTTCGCGCGCTTCATTTGGTACGTAATCTAAATCGCATTCAGGATCTGGATCTAGTAAATTAATCGTCGGCGGTAAAATGCCCTCTTTTAACGCGAGCACCGTAAAGATCGCTTCAATACCACCTGCAGCACCTAGTAAATGTCCTGTCATCGATTTCGTTGAGCTCATCGCTAAATTATAAGCATGCTCACCGAACACTGATTTTACTGCTTGTGTTTCAAATAAATCATTATAAGGCGTACTCGTACCGTGTGCGTTAATATAACCAACTTGACTTGGCTCTACGCCACCGTCTTGTAACGCTTGTGCCATCGCACGTGCAGCTCCTTCTCCGCCTGGTGCTGGCGCTGTAATGTGATGCGCATCACCAGTTGAACCATAGCCTACTACTTCTCCGTATATTTTTGCCCCACGTGCTTTAGCATGTTCTAACTCTTCTAAAATTACGATACCCGAACCTTCTGCAATTACGAATCCGTCACGGTTAGCATCAAATGGTCGACATGCCGTTGTAATATCCTGATTTAAAGTTAAAGCTGTATTGGCACAAAAACCCGCAATTGCCATTTGAACTATTGGCGCCTCTGCACCACCAGTAATCATAACATCTGCATCACCGCGCTCAATAACTTTATAGGCATCGCCAATGGAATTTGTTCCTGAAGCACAAGCCGTTACAGAGCATGAGTTAATACCTTTTGCACCTAAATAAATCGATACTTGCCCAGAAGCCATATCAGGAATCATCATCGGTACGAAAAACGGACTAACGCGGCGAACGCCTCGCTCTTGGAATGTTACAAACTGTTGTTCAAATGTTTCCATACCACCAATACCAGAACCAATCCAAACGCCAACACGCGGCGCCATTTCTTCTGTAATTGTTAAATCTGCATCTTTAGCTGCCATCATTGAAGCCGCTAATGCGTACTGTGTAAAACGGTCCATTTTACGTGCTTCTTTGCGTTCTATAAAATCTTCAATATTAAAGTCATTTACTTGAGCGGCTACTTTTGCAGGGAACTTTTCTGCGTCTACTCGCGTTAATGGTCCTACACCAGACTTACCTGCTTTAATTGCTTCCCAAGTTTCTTCGATTGTATTACCTAAAGGTGTCACTGCGCCAATACCTGTTACAACTACTCTTCGTTTTTCCATTATGCTTACCTCTCTTTCGTTATTTCCCCCAACGGATTGCAACGGCACCCCATGTAAGGCCACCACCAAAACCTACTAATACAAGTATATCATCATCTTTAATTTTGCCTTCTTGTAAATCATCCACAAGTGAAATGCCGATTGATGCTGCAGATGTGTTACCATACTTGTGAATCGTTTTTGACATTTTTTCTTCAGGCAGCTCGAGTCTTTCACGAGCAGCTTCCATAATGCGAATATTCGCTTGATGAGGAATTAAATAATCCACGTCCTCTTTCGAATAACCCGCCTTTTCTACTACATTCATCGCAGATTCGCCCATTTGACGGACTGCAAATTTAAATACTTCACGGCCATTCATCGAAATCGTTTTCTCATCATTTAAAAGTAAATGTTTGCCACCTGTACCATCTGCGCCTAACTCAAATGATAAAATGCCTCTTCCTTCCGATACTTTTGATACGATAGCCGCACTTGCTCCATCTCCAAATAAGACAGCTGTATTGCGGTCATTCCAATCGACTACTTTCGAAAGTTTTTCAACACCTACTACTAATATATATTCATAACTATTACTTTCAACAAATTGCTTTGCTGTTACCAGCCCATAAATAAATCCAGCACATGCAGCTGAAATATCCATCGCCGCAGCATTTTTTGCACCCATGCGCTCTTGAATTTGACAAGCTACACTTGGAAACGCTCTATCAGGAGTAACCGTAGCAACTAAAATCAAACCGATTTGTTCTGCCTCAATTCCCGCTGATTTGATCGCTTCCATAGCCGCATTATATGCCATATCGGATGTTTCTTCTGTTTTTTCAGCAATTCGACGCTCTTCAATACCCGTTCGTGTTCGGATCCACTCATCATTTGTATCTAAAATTTTTTCCATATCCACATTTGTCATAATTTTTTCAGGTACATATTTTCCAATTCCAATTATGCCTGCATTCATAAAACATCCCCCTTTGCAGTTACCACTTATTATTAGCACTTGGTCATAATTATAGCTAACAATTTTTCTGATAGCAACTAATAATTTCCCCCTACGTTTGGTCACTAAATGTTTGAAAAGAACATTTTTCTTTTTATTCAACGTATGATATGATATTAAGGATGTAATATTAAATAAAGAAGCAATTATTAAGTCTTATATGAGGTGAAACTGATGCAATATATCATGACATTCTTTTGGTCATTCCTACTAGTTTCAATGTTAAACTATGTAGTAAGCTCTGTAATTGACGTACCATTTAACTTCGCTGACGGTGCTATCGTTTCTGTAGCATTCAGTGTACTAGTGTTAATTATTGCTGCAATTATTCCGAACGAACCAGTTGCAGACACTGACCATCACTAATAAAAAAAAGGTTGTCCATTACCGGACAACCTTTTTTTATTTTTTCTCAACATGTAAGGTATTATTCATTAGTGACACGTTTAATGTATCCCCCGGTAATACGTCTCCTCGCAATAATGCTTTTGCCACAGCTGTTTCAACATGACGCTGTACGAAACGTTTTAATGGACGTGCACCGAATTGTATATCGACACCTTGCTCAACAATCCAATCGATCACTTCATCTGATACGACTATTTCAATCTCCTGCTCAGCTACACGCTTTTGCAGCTGTTGAACATATTTCCAAGCAATCGCATGGAAATGCTCGTCTGATAATGCGTGGAATAGTATTATATCGTCAACACGGTTTAATAACTCTGGCTTGAAATGCTGACGTAGTGCTGCCATAACTTGCTGCTCTGCCCCTTCAGTCTCCTCTAATAAATAGCTCGAGCCAATATTTGACGTCATAATGACAACAGTATTACTAAAGTTCACTATTCTTCCTTGGCTATCTGTAATGCGTCCATCATCTAATACTTGCAGTAAAATATTCGAGACATCCGGATGTGCTTTTTCAATTTCATCAAGTAATACTACTGAGTACGGATTTCGACGCACAGCTTCCGTTAGCTGACCACCTTCCTCATAGCCGATATAACCAGGTGGTGCACCGACAAGTCGCGATACGCTATGTTTTTCCATATATTCACTCATATCAATACGAATAAAATGTTCCTCCGAGTCAAATAACTGTGCAGCAAGTGCTTTTGCGAGCTCAGTTTTACCGACACCTGTAGGACCAAGGAATAAAAACGAACCAATTGGCTTAGTTGGATCTTTTATACCTGAACGAGCACGCCATACTGCCTCAGTCACAAGAGTAACGGCATCGTCTTGTCCGACAACACGCTCATGCAATGTGTCTTTTAAACGTAGTAATTTTTCGCGCTCGCCTTCCACAAGCTTTGTTACTGGAATACCAGTCCAACGAGAAACGATAGACGCAATTTCATCGGATGTTACTTCTTCACGTAAAATTCGCGACTCTTCATCACTAAGTGCTGCCTCTAATGTAGTGAGCTCTTTTTCTAATGCTGGAATTTTTCCGTGACGTAACTCAGCCGCTTTATTTAAGTCGTATTTACTTTCTGCTTCCTCTAAATCACGACGGTATTTATCTAGTTGCTCTCGTTTTTTCTGAATCGATTGCAGCCCTTCTTTTTCTGCTTCCCACTGTTTTTGCATACCGTTAAAAGATTCTTTTAATTGATCAATTTCACCGCGTAATATTTCAAGTCGTTTTTTACTCGCTTCATCTTTTTCTTTTCGCAACGCCTGCTCTTCAATTTCAAGCTGCATTAAACGTCGTTTCACTATATCTAATTCTTGTGGCATCGAGTCGATTTCCGTACGAATCATAGCACATGCCTCGTCAATTAAATCAATCGCTTTATCTGGCAAGAAACGTTCTGTAATATAGCGGTTCGATAACTCAGCAGCTGCAATAATAGCACGGTCATGAATGCGTACCCCATGATGCAGTTCAAAGCGCTCCTTTAATCCACGTAAAATGGAAACCGTATCTTCAATCGATGGCTCACGCACTAATACTTGCTGGAAACGGCGCTCAAGTGCAGGATCTTTCTCGATATACATACGGTATTCATCTAATGTTGTCGCACCAATACAATGCAGCTCACCGCGCGCAAGCATCGGCTTTAACATGTTCCCTGCATCCATCGCACCATCTGTTTTCCCTGCACCAACAATTGTGTGGATTTCATCAATAAATAAAATAATGCGCCCTTCTGATTCCTTTACTTGCTTTAATACGCCTTTTAAACGCTCTTCAAATTGACCACGATAGCTTGCACCTGCAATTAGCGCACTCATATCTAGCTCGTAAAGCAAGGCATCCTTTAAGCCTTCTGGTACATCTTTCCGCACAATACGTTGGGCCAAACCTTCCACAATAGCTGTTTTACCGACACCAGGTTCACCGATTAACACTGGGTTATTTTTTGTTTTTCTCGTTAAAATACGAATGACATTACGGATTTCTTCATCTCGACCGATGACAGGGTCCATTTTGCCGTTTTTAACTTCTTCAATTAAATTTCGTCCAAATTGTTCTAAAGGCGGACGGTTATCTTCTGTTTGTTTAAATTGCATCATATATCCCTCCAAAAAGTTTGACCTTTACTGACTAATTTGATTATAAAATGTTCCTTCATAAAATGCAAAAAAAGACGCGACCCATTTTCTTTATATAAAGGTTTGATTCAATCATTCGCGAAGTGCTCGTGCCAGTACTTTTTACATGAGCCTTTAAAAAGAGTGTAGTCTCAATCTCCAAGTTCATACTCTTGTTACCGAAAAAGATTTGCTACTGTCGCTGCACTTGCGACGTAGAAATGATATGCTTTTTGCAGTACGTATGAAGCATGGCTTATTTATCTAATTTCATGTGGTATTTATCTAATATTGTAAGTTATTTACCTAATTTGATACGATATTTATCTATTATTGTAAGTTATTTACCTAATCCGCTAATAATCAGCATATCAGTAACGCCTTTCAAACGAGAAATCGATGTTGAGCGAGCTTACTATCGGATTTTATTCGAAAAACTACATTCATGATCCCCTAATTGCCACTGTCTCCACAGTTGAAATCAAGTAAATTTCAAGGTCAGCTATTTTTTCAGCTCCTTCAACTAAAATATTATATTTTCCCTATACATACTGTGATATTATTAAACAAGCGAAAACCCATGTTATTTATTTACATTTTTACAATGGATGTGAATTCAATTATGACTTTAGCAAAAATACCAACGAAAATTCATGAATTATTTATAGAGCATGGGTTAGTTATTAAAGTTGAAAAAGGATGCCAGCTCTTTCAGGAAGGCGAGCGAGCAGAAGATATATTCCTCATTCAAAGTGGCATCATTCAACTTAGTAAAGAAACTGAAAACGGCAAAGAGTTAACATTACGAATTTGCAGCACAAATGGCATGATTGGTGAAGGCTCACCGTTTTGCAATTTACATTATCATGTAGCAACTGCGAAAGCATTGGAACATACTACATTACTTGCACTGCAATACCGCTCTTTTGAGTTATTATTAACCGAACATCCTGCTTTAATGTTAGATTATTTAAATTGGCTGCAAATAGAAAATATGAAAAATCAGAGTCGTTTACGCGATTTAATGCTACATGGAAAAAAAGGAGCTTTGTTTTCAACTTTGATACGTTTAGCGAATACATACGGGGAGATGCGTGAGGATGGGGCAATTTTCATCAATTTTGCCTTAACAAATACCGAAATAGCAAACCTTTGTGCCACAAGTCGTGAAATGATTAATCGTATGCTAAATGACTTAAAAAAACACAATATTATTTCATTTGACAAAAGCTATATTACGATTTTAGATTTCCATTATTTAAAAGATGAAATCAACTGCGAAAACTGCCCGATTAGTATTTGTCGCATTGATTGAAGGCGAGAAAAAGTATGTCTCTGGTAAAACACGATAAGTCGCCGGTAAATCTCCAGAAGTCGTGAAATCACCTCATGCAGTCAAGTTAACCAAATTTCTACTCCATACAAAAAACCCGTTGCATTCACAACGGGTTTTTATCTTTTAGCGGATACCTAAAGCCATTTTCGCATAACGAGACATATTGTCTTTTGACCATGCTGGTGTCCACACGATATTTACTTCTGTTTCTTTTACTTCAGGAAGCTCACCTAAAGCTGTTTTCACTTGGTCAACAATTACTGGTCCAAGTGGGCAGCCCATTGACGTTAAAGTCATTGTAACTGTCGCTAATCCGGCTTCATCTAAATCTACATCATATACTAAACCTAAGTTTACAATATCAATACCTAACTCAGGGTCAATTACATTTTCTAAAGCTCCAAACATGCTATCTTTCATATCTTGATCGATTGCCATAAAAGTATTCCCCTTTCACAAGATGTTAATTGTAATAATAGCAGAACAATGCGCTTATGCCAAATGTTGTACAAGCCAGTCCGTTACCGCAAGCATACCTTCTCTCGATACTACATGACCCGCTTTTTCATCTACTATATAGGTAGAGCAAGAGTTTTCACCATGTTCTTCAAAATAAGGGTGAGTCATCGCAAATGGTACAACTGTATCTTGCTTGCCATGCCAAAACATAATTGGCACACTGTTTAATATATTTTGCTTGTCTTCTAAATCATACTGTTTAAGCATCGAGAAAATATCATTACGCTCTTTTTCCGTCATCGGAAAATCCAACCCATCTTTTTCAAATTGCTCAAGCTGATATTGCGCAAACTTTGTATAACTTACTGTGCCCATACAAATACCAGCAGTTTTTACCCAATCATATATTTTTAAACAGCCGGATGTAACGATTCCCCCCATTGAAGTACCAGCAAGACCAATATTATTTGTCGTTAGTATGTTTTTTAAGTGTAGTTCTTGAAAAATCGTATTTACTTCTGCGACTGTTTTTATGACTATTTTCCAAAAAGCTAGCTCCATTTGCATATCACTATAATTTTCTTTACGTTCTCCGTGTAAATATGTATCTGGCAAAATGACGCGTACACCTTTTTCAGCGAGCTGATAAGCGTAATGTAGATTATGCTCCTTAGCACTATTAAACCCGTGAATGAATATAACTACCGGACTTTCGGAAGTCATTTGCTCATTATAAACATGTAATAATGGAATGCGCTTCCACACTTCTTTTTGTACAATCACTCTTTTCACCACCTAAAATTTGTCTCTAAATTAGAGTAACAAAAAATTAATGTAGTTACAAAATTTTGACTTGCTATACTACTTAACGATAAAATTAACAACGTAAAGAAAGGGGGATTTCCCAATATGAAACAACATTTAATCGTCTTAGATTTAGACGGTACATTACTAACAGACCAGCAAAAAATTTCTCCTTATACAAAAGAAACTTTATTAAAAGCAAAAGCTGCCGGACACGCTGTCATGATAGCTACTGGTAGACCTTACCGCGCAAGTGATATATACTACCGTGAGCTCGGACTAACAACACCGATCGTGAATTTTAACGGTGCGTTCGTTCACCATCCGAAAGATAGCTCTTGGACACCGTTACATTCACCCATTTCAATGAGCGTCGTTCACGATGTTGTCGATTCAGTAGATAAATACCATTACGAAAATTTAATAGCAGAAGTCATTGATGACGTTTACCTTCATACTGATGATGAGCGCATGTTAAATATTTTGAGCATGGGCAATCCGCGTGTGACAACAGGTAACTTAAAACTTAATTTACTCGATGATCCAACTAGCTTATTAATTCAAGCGACCGATGCGAATGTACCGATTATTCGCCAGCATTTAGAAGCTGTGCATGCAGAACTAATCGAGCATCGTCGTTGGGGCTCACCATTCAACGTCGTAGAAATCGTCCGTAAAGGCTTAAATAAAGCTGTCGGTATTTCGCATATTGCGCACGAAATGCAAATCCCACGCGACCGCATTATTGCTTTTGGTGATGAAGATAATGATTTAGAAATGCTTGATTATGCAGGAATTGGTGTCGCGATGAATAACGGTATTGATGAGCTTAAAAAAGTGGCAAATGAAATTACCCTTTCTAACAACGAAGACGGTATCGGCAAATTCCTTGCAGAGCGGTTGAAGTTATAATTATTATCGAATAGTAATAATATGTCCTTACACCTAAGGCGAAATATACAAGCCCATAACAATCTCATGTCAATTGAATTACTACACCAATATTTTACGTAGTAAACCGTTATGGGCTATACACATCTTTTCATATCAGAACGAGCAAAATAGAGACATTACTTGAACTAGACAATAAAAGGTCTGTTGAATTAATTCCACTGGTGTTAGATAGTTCAGAGTTCCTTGAATCCGAAGTTTATTGAATCAATGTACGCAAATATTCAAGTTCCAAGCTCTGTTAGTGAATCCTTTTATATTCCTCTAACATCGCTTCAGCCACAGCGTTATCAAAGGGCTTCCCTGCATACTCAAATATTTCTTGACAGTAACTGCACGAAATTTACCATCTTAAAATAGCATCACAAGTTTAAATTCTGTTGTAAATGTCCGACATTGACGCTTCATCCTAGCATGTTACTTAAATAAATAGTTTAATCCTAAAGCAATTCTTTTCTGTTACTTTGGTTACCTTCGCTAGGAAACAAAAGAGTGAACGATCTTCTTAACCAAACACTTTAAGTTTTAATATCATCCCTTCACAGTAACTTTATGAAGTTAAAAATAATCAAATACTTTCTCTAATCAATGATCCCTATTAAATATCGTTGAATGTCATTCAGTATAAATCCTTGCGATTAATAATAATTATTCAAAACAAAAACTCCTTATAAGATTGACAGATTTTATTTATCCTCTGTCTACCTAATAAGGAGCAAAACAATAATTTAAATAATCATTGCTTTAGTTATTATTTTCATAACAGGGTTGACCAGAAGTACCACATCCTTGCCACAAACCACCTGCAGATGCTCCGCTAGGTACTACAAAGAATGCAGCAAGACATAAAGTAGCTACAACAATTTTAATATTTTTTTTCATGCTATGCTCCCCCCTCTCTTACTAATATATGTATATATTAACATATAAAGGATGTTATTGGAAGTTTAAATTACCAAATATTCGGATTTTTGAGACTTGGTATTTTGTGAAATGAATTTCTTATCTCACCTGGAACATTGCGATCGAAATCATACCACTCAACTTTTTCAGGCTAAACTACCATAAGTTTTCTTATTTATAGCCCCGACGTGTTATGGAATTCTATCAATAGGAAGTTGGTTTGGAAAATTTTTATAAATTGTTTTGTTTTTACGTATACGGATTCTCAATAATATATAAAACAGCACCCGCTAATAGAAAAGTGGATTGATTTTTTGGGATGATACGTATAACTTTGTTCATCTTATTACTTCTTTAGAAATGTAAGAAATAACGCGAAACAATTGGTCATTCGGAATTGGATAAGATGTTTTTTGGATGTGGTCAAACAAATGGGTGTAACTAATTGCATTTAAAATAAAAAATATATAGCAACTGAAATTAGTTAAATTAATAATCTTTCGATTTTTACGTAAATACACAAAATTCCAAAAACCTCCTTCTCACTAAAAGCAAGAAGGAGGTTTTCATATACTGATTACCCGAATTAAATATTATTTAATTGGCGCTTCAGCAGTTAATTCAACATTTTCAAGGTTATCAAACGTTGACTTACCGTATTCAATAGTCCAATTTTTAACACGTTTGTTTACTGGTACAAGTTCTAAACGGTACATCATTGGGATGACTGGCGCTACTTCTGCCATATGTTTTTCGAAAGCAGCGAACTGTTCTGCACGGTAACCTGCATCAAACGATTTATTAGAATCGATGTTCTTTAAAATTGTTTGGAAATCCTCAGAAGTATAACGAGCAAAGTTGTATGCAGCATTATGCGCATATGTGCCTGATGGAGATGGGTTAGAACCTACACCCCATGCAGCCATGTAAATATCGATATTTGGATCGTCAGCTTCTACTTTATCATAGAATGAGTTGAACTCAATTGTACGACCATCAGTATAGCTTACATTTAAACCAACGTCTTTCCAGTTTTGTAACCAGTAAGCAGCAATTTGTTCTGCAACGTCGTCACCAGACATTGTAGCGAATTTGATTTCGAATGGTTTACCTTCTTTATCTTCACGGATACCATCACCATCAACATCTTTATAGCCAGCTTCTTCTAATAAAGCCTTCGCTTTTTCTGGATCATATTTAAATCCTTCTAAGCTTGAATCATGGAATGATGAGAATGCTGGAGGAATAATTCCAGTAGCACGTGTACGTAACCCATCATAGAATACTTCTGTTACTTCTTCTACGTTCAAAGCATATCCCATTGCATGACGTAATTTAACGTCACCCATTTTTGAACCTTCAATATTAGTAGCTACTTCTTTCGTAGTAGTATCCCATTTACCTAGTTTAAACCCTAAATAGTTATAGTAAAGCTCAGGACGTGCTAAAAGATCCATATTTGTTAAGTGTTTGATTTCAGCGTATTTAGATGAGCCGAACATAGCTACAGTGTCATATTCACCAGATTCTAAAGCTTTTGCAATAGAAGTTGATGGTACTACTTTCATGATAACGCCATCTAATTTCGGCTTACCTTTCCAGTAATGTTCATTAGCTTTAAATTGTACAGATTCACCTGGTACTACTTTGTCGATTACGAAAGCAGCAAGAGAAAGTGGGTTTTTACGAACCGCATCATGTTCAATTAAATCTGCTACAGGAACTTCACCAAGAACATGGCTTGGCTCAGCATAAGACAAGAGACCATCTCCACCTGAGAATAAACCAGGAGAAACCGTTTTTAAGTGTAACTCTAAAGTTGTTTCGTCAATTTTGATAAGACCAGCAATAGTGTCGGCTGTGCCATCGTGATACTCTTCAGCACCAATAATGTTACGGAATTGTGAGTTATAACGTACACCCGTATAATCAGCATGACCGATAATGTTGTAAGGTAACATTAAGTCTTCAATTTTTAAAGGCTCACCGTCAGACCATTTAATGCCTTCACGGATTTTGATTGTTACGATATTTGGCTCATCAGTACCTTCAGTTGCTTGTTTTGTTAATTCCATCGAAGCGATACCTGTGTCAGTTAATAAGAAGTCACCATCAGCATCAAAAATTGATGTGTTAGCATATGCCATTATTTCTGCATCAAAGCCATCTTCATAAAGGGCATATGAGAAGATTCCTTGGAAAGGCTCTTCTTTTTGTAGCGCTACCATTAAAGTACCGCCATTAATAGCAGTTCCTTCATTTGTAACTTCAAGACCTAATTCTTGATCGCCTACTGGTACCGCCACTTTTGCTTCAGTTTTTGTGCCACTGTCTTTTTCGCCAGCGTCAACAGTACCTTCTTTACTTGTTTCTTCTTTATCTCCGTTACAAGCAGCTAATACTAATAGAACTGCAAATAACATCGCAAGAAGAGACCAACGTTGTTTTTTCATTGTTTTTCCTCCCTTTTTCTTCTTAAGCTAGAAAATTGTACCTAAAAAACTAGCTATCTTTATAAATAACATATTCCCTATTAAATGGCAAATATGATGGTACCAAATTCAATAAATTATTCTAGTAAATCACAAAATAATTAATATTCAGTTATTTTAGCGCATAACTTAAGGGCTGGTAAATCCTTTTTTAAACATATTTTAATTGTATGCTCTAAATCTAGCAATTTGAACTTATTTTAGGAGGATTAGTGCGCATGCACTAATCCTCTCAAACTACTATTATCCTAAACGTTGGCGTGCATCCGCAGAACGGCGTAATGCTTGACCAACATAGTTAATACATAACATTAAGAATAAAATTAACAATGCTGCAGGTAACCATGCCCACCAATAATTTTCAATTACTAATGGCGATCTCGAGTTACTAACAAGCATACCTAAAGAAGGTGTTTCTGGTGGTAACCCATAGCCTAAGAAAGTTAAACCAGTTTCAATGCCTATGTTTCCGGCAAAATTTAACGTTAGCTCTACAATTAAAATCGAGCTTATATTCGGCATTACTTCTTTTAGAAGAATGACAAAATCATTCGTACCGAGTGTTTTCGAAGCATTGACATAATCGCGTCTACTTTCAGATAAAGATTTTGAACGAACAAGACGCGCTGTACCAGTCCATAGGAAAACACTTACAATCGCAATAAACGCCCAAGCATTATACTTCGGGATAACTGTTATTACTACAATAATTAGCATTGTAGATGGAATTGTAATGAAAAAGTCGATAATACGCATGAACAGATTATCAATCCAGCCACCAAAATAACCACACACAAGGCCGACAAAAATACCGAATGCTCCGGTAATTACTGTAACAACGATTGCGATCAATAATGAATTTTTCGCACCAATGATTAGCTGACCGAAGACATCACGACCACCTACATCTGCACCTAACCAATAATCTGCACCTGGAGGAGCAAATTTACCACGTAAAGAAATTTTCATTGCCTCTTCTTGATCGATAAAGAAATACGCAGCAATGAATATACTTACAATGGTAATAACCAACGCTACTAATGAGAACATGGCCACTTTATCTTTTTTAAACTCACGCCAAACAACTTGCATACCTGTCGGCGGAGAGCTTACTACTTCTTGTTTTTCTTTGTTATCTTGTTGAACCATTTCAATCACCTCTCCTTAACATTTAGTATGGTCTATTCAATCCTAATGCGTGGGTCAACAATACTCATAATAATATCGGATAATAGACTACCTAATAATGCTAAGAAGCCAAATAACATTACAAGCGTTGTAATGACACTATAATCGCGAGATGCAATAGATGAAATGAACAGCGACCCCATGCCTGGGTAGCCGAAAATTGTTTCGATAAATACCGAACCACCTAGTAAACCCGTGATAGTAAAACCGATGAACGCTGCAATTGGTAATAATGAGTTACGGAAAATATGCTTTGAGTATACTTTACGTGTTGGCACACCTTTAGAACGAGCTGTTCTTACATAATCCATCGTTTGCGCATCAATTATTTCTGTACGTAAATATTGAATAATACCTACAGTACCAAGCAATGCAGCCGTAATAGCCGGCAATAGCATATGATAAATTTTACTCATAAAATAACTGAATGTTCCCGGATCGAATCTTACATCAACCGAGCCAGTTGTCGGGAACCAATGCAATTTGAAACCAAAAGTATAAAGTAAAAATAATGCTAAAACGAATGTAGGAATCGCATAACTAACAAAACTATACAGCACGACTCCCCGGTCAAACCACGAATTTTCATAACGTCCTGCAAAAACCCCTAGTGGAATTGCAATCCCATACAGGAGAATAACAGTTAGTAACGATAGCCAGAACGTATTTAATGCTCGTTCACCGATTAATGTCGTTACTTTTACTTTATACGTATAACTATTACCAAGTTCTCCTTGAGCGACATTGCCTATCCAGCGAACATATTGTTCATACCAAGGATCATTTAAGCCTGCTTTTTCACGTAATTCTTCAACACGAGCAGGATCTGTTTCCGGTGTAATCTTCCCTGTGAACGGATCTCCCGGCATAAATTTTGCTAAAACGAAAATTAATAAACTAAGTACAAATAATTGTGGAATCATAACCACCATACGTCGTAATATCGTTTTCCACATATTAGTTGCCTCCCTTCAATTCTGAAGTGGCTGCTACAAGATGCGTATCGGAAATTGGCACTAAGTCAAATACACGGCCGTTTTCATCGAAGTATTTTTTATGTTCATCTTGATAGTGGCGTTCTACTTCGATTCGCTCACGCTTACGCAAGTCACGTCCAATTGGTGTTACTTCTGGAATCGCCGATAATAAACGTTTCGTATAAATATGTTGCGGGTTTTCATAAATATCTTGCTTCGAACCAGACTCTACAAAACGCCCTTTATACATAATCGATATAACATCGCACATATGCTTCACTACACCAAGGTCATGTGAGATAAATAAATAGCTTAAGCCATATTCCTCTTGAATGTCTTTCATAAAGTTTAACACTTGTGCTTGAACAGATAAATCCAGTGCTGAAACTGGCTCATCAGCAATAATTAACTTCGGATTTGTAGCAATTGCACGCGCAATCCCTAAACGTTGCTTTTGGCCACCTGAGAATTCATGTGGATATTTTAGCTTTGCATCGTCTGGCATACCAACAATTGCGAGTAGCTCACTAATTTTACGGCTTTCTTCTTGTGGTGTTAGCTTTAAGAAGTTACGAATTGGTTCTGCTAAAATATCTTGTACACGTTTTCTTGGGTTTAAGCTCGAATTGGCGTCTTGGAAAATCATTTGGATATCACGATTATATGATGAAGTTCGGTCACGACGTTTATTCGTTACGTTTTCTCCTTCATAAATGATCGAACCAGAAGTGATTTTTTCCAAACCGATAATCGATTTACCTGTTGTCGATTTACCACAACCAGATTCACCTACTAAACCGTATGCTTTCCCTTTTTCAAACTCAAGAGAAATGCCGTCTACTGCATATACATTGTCAACTACTGTATTAAAAAATCCACCGCGAATTGGGTAATGGACTTTCAAATCGTTAATTTGCATAAAGCTCATTATGAACGTCCTCCTTCTTCGCCTTTAAAATGAAACTCTTTATAGCATGTACATCTTACAAAATGACCCGGTGCTACTTCATGGAGGGCTGGATTTGCCTCGTGTGCACTTGCTGGAATCCACGAAATACGTGGAGAGAATCGACAACCTTGGCGAGGTAATTTTAATAAAGAAGGGACTATTCCTTCAATTACATTTAACTTTTCCCCACTTGAGTTCATTTGAGGGATAGAGTTAAACAATGACTTTGTATACGGATGTTGCGGATTCGTAAATAATTCCTCAGCCGATGCTTCTTCGATAATTTGACCCGCATACATAACAGCTACTCGGTCAGCTACTTCAGCTACTACACCTAAATCGTGCGTAATTAAAATAATTCCTGCGCCAGTTTCCGCTTGTAAATCTTTCAGTAGGTCTAGAATTTGCGCTTGAATTGTTACGTCAAGAGCTGTTGTTGGCTCGTCGGCAATTATAATTTGTGGCTTACAAGAAATCGCAATGGCAATAATAACACGCTGACGCATACCACCAGATAGTTGGTGTGGGAATTGTCTCGCAATACGTGGAGGGTTTGGAATCCCTACTTGTGCTAATAACTCTAGCACGCGTTCTGCACGCTGCGCTTTCGTAAAATTCGTGTGATAAATCAAGCCTTCTTCAATTTGCTCTCCAATACGCATTAACGGATTTAGTGCAGAAAGAGGATCTTGGAAAATCATTCCGATATCTAATCCACGGACTTCATTAAACTGATCCTCAGTCATTGTCGCTAAATTTTTGTTTTTAAATAAAATCTCGCCTTGAACACGTGTTTTTTTGTGATCGTGAAGACCAATAATTGAAGTGGCTAACGTACTTTTACCACAACCAGATTCTCCAACAATCGCAAGAATTTCATTTTTTCTTAGCGTAAGTGAAACACCGTCTACTGCATCGAAGTACGAATCTCTAATTCGAAAACCTGTATGCAAATCTTTAATGACTAAAAGCTCTTCTGACGTTTTCAAATTCTTTCTCCTTTCAAGCAACCGGTTGAGAATATTATGAAAATTTAATTTATAAAAAATCCAGTGATTCTACTAAAACCGCTTCCTATTTCTATTATTTAATACATTAAATAGATAACTGCTCAAATTATACTATTTATAAATAATTGAAGTCAATATATTCATTTCTAATTATTCTAATATAACAAAATTTTAAGACTAATCTAATATTTTTACAAGTTATTTTCGCTATTCCTACTTTAATACTCTAAAGCGCTAGTTTATGCATATAATTCTTTTAAAAAACTAGACACTCTTTACGCAATATCGATATACATATTATGTCAAAAAAGATATTTTATTGAATATCGATTGTATAAAAATCCGAAATTTTATGTACACTACTCGTGCATTATTCGACAAATAATCTATTAACCTATATCAAATAACCTATATAAAATATTTTATATAACACCACCTTGCAAAAAGTTATGTGTAGTAATCTCTTTTTTACCGATGTTAATTATCAGAAAATAGAAATAAAATAGAAACGACTTATTCCACAATACACATTTTTTTACATAAATGCAAACTATATATTTTTTTGTATTATTATAATTTATTTTTAATATTAAGGACTTTCCTTTGTAAAAAAAAAGCCGTAAATACTTTTTGAAAGCATGTACGACTTTTTTTATTCTATTATATGATTGGCGCCGCCCTGTTACGGCAGTTTATAATAAACTATTTTTCACCATCTTGTATTGCACGACGTTCACGACCACGTTTAATGATTATGATCACAAATGCAATAAATAGTACGTACACTAAACCTAATGCGACTAAATACGAAACATTTAAACCGCGCTTATCGATGATTTGGAATACTTCAACTACTTCTCGATCTAAAATAACCGCGTAATTTCCGTCTTTATTAGCCCGGATAATATCACTATCTAACATCCCACGAAGTTCTTTATCTTCTCCGATTTCCTCTTGTGAAATATTTACATGATTCGTTTTACTCGTATTATTAATAACAACAAGCCATTCTTCTTCTGCTGATTTACGTGTAAAGGCGATAAAGCCATTTTCGTTTTTCAACATTTTAAAGTCACCGTGGCGAAGCGTAGATGATTCGTTGCGAAGCTTTTGTAAATTTTCGATATAATGGATTAGCTCTTCATCTGTTTTAAAATTGTAGAACTGGTGTGCTTCTGGACCCGCTTCCCCGTTCATCGCAATTTCAGAACCATACTGTACAACCGGCACTCCTGGTAAAAATAACGTGGACGCATACGCTGCTTTTAAGCGAGTCGGAGGAAACATGTTTTGCTCCGCTGAATCGAATGTAAAACGATTTGTTTTTAACGAGTCGAACATAATTTGAGCTGGCACTTCCTTACCAGCTAAATACGGGTCTACATATTTCAATAAGTTACTTGAATCTAAGTCTACATTTTTATAAATATTACGATAAATTTCATTCGTTTCATTGTAAAATTTCGCATCAAAGTTTGCATCGCTTTCTTCATTTGAAATAATATACAATGCAGGATTTTTAGCTTTCAATGTATCAATTAAGCTATTAATGTAAGCCGTATCGGCACCTGTAATATTTGTTAAACGCACCCCACCAATATTATAGCTAGTTACAAAGTTGACAAGAGCTTCTTTTAAAGCCATTTGTACATCTGTATTTGATAAATCCCACTCTACAAGTCCGTTTTCGGTTGCTTTAATCCACGATTTTTTCGCAGCATCTTGTGCCCACTCATGATTTTCGCTCACTTTTGAAAGCGGAAAGTCAACCATAATCGACATATCGTCTTTTTTATATGTATCTATTACGTTTAGAAATTCCTCACTTGTTCCAAAATGCTCTTCTATCTTTTCATAGCTCGTTACAGCTTGGCCATCGTATGTTTCTGTTTCAAACACTGAGCCAATTGAGACAATAGTGAATCCCATATCTTTTATTAAAGAGCGCTTTTTTACTAACCCTTCAAAATCGCCACCTGCAAATTGTGTTACATCTTTCGTGTTGACATCAATATCATTGTTCCCTGAGCCGTTGAAATAACGGTCAACTAATACATCATATATACTTTCATCTGCGATTGTTCGGGTTTCTTCAGCAGAAATTGAAGCTGTTGAAAACGAGGCTGCTAGTATAATGCTAGCTGCAGTCGCACTGATCCACTTTTTGAATCTCAATATAATCCCTCTCTTTCAAAACAATCCAACTTCATTCTACCAAAATTCCACGTGCTGGTTGTATTATTTTCTTTAATATTGTCACAATTCAAATCACAAATACGTCTAAAAGGTGAACTTATCCATGAAAAGAGCATTCTTCCATACTGATTCAAGGTGAAAATCAGATTTATCTACTATTCTCCTTTTTCCCTTTACATAAAAAAAATCTGTGAAGCATCATAGCCTCACAGATTTTACTATTAGAAGTTCATGCTAATGCCGCCAAATAAACCAAGGTAAAGTGTTACTAAAAATACGATACCGAATAGTACCCAAAACATCGTAGTAGACTTACCTTTCGTTTTACGGACTAAAATCATTTCCATAAATCCGATTACTAATACACCGAATAATAATTTCATGTCATACCACATACCGCCTTCAGCAATAATACTGCGGTTTTCCATGAATAATGCTCCACCAGTAATGATGATTAATATGTACATTACGCGGAGTGCCATATGTACACCTTTATTTGGTTTGCTAGCTAATGCAGCAATTAAAAATAGTACGATTGCGAGTACCCATGTTGTAATGTGGATGTGCGTTGAACCAGTTAAAAAATCCATTATTTCCCCACCTTATATTTTTCTTTTCATGCAATATCCTACCATGAGAGGTAGTTCGTTTCAATGAATAAGAACTTACAAATATAATTGTAGAGCCATTTTGCTCATTTTTAAGCAAAACGATTTGTTAATGTACCAATCCCTTCGATGGAGATTTTCACTTCATCTCCTGCATTCAAGAAAGTTGGGGGTGTCATCCCTTTTCCAACTCCAGCTGGCGTACCTGTTAAAATAACATCGCCCGGCTCTAAAGTAACGTGCTGCGATAACGTTGAAATTAATTCAGCTACGCTAAACATCATATCTTTCGTCGACCCATTTTGGCGCACTTCACCGTTCACTTTCGTTACTACTGACAATACGTGCGGATCTGGAATTTCATCTTTTGACACTAAGTAAGGGCCAAGTGGACAAGTACCTTCTAGGCTTTTACCCAAAAAGAACTGTTTATGTTTGGATTGCAAGTCGCGTGCTGTAAGATCATTACCAATTGTATACCCGAATACATAATCATATGCCATCCCTTTAGGAATTTCTTTACCGCGCTTGCCAATGACTACTGCTAATTCACCCTCGTAATCTAGCATACTCGTTTTATTTGCATGGACTGGTAATGTTGCCTCATCAGCAGCTATAGCAGTCGGAGATTTTGTAAATACCATTAAATGCTCAGGAGCTGCATCTGCACCCATTTCTTTCGCATGCTCATTATAATTTTTACCGATACACATAATATTTTTCGGTGTACGTGGAATCGGTGAAAGCCATTCAATCTCTTTAAATGTATGTTTATATTGGTCCGCATTTTCACTTTTTTGCGCTGCATCAACTAGTTTGCGTGTTTGCTCTACAAAATCAAAACCTAGCGAAATACCTTCAATTATCGTAGATGGAAAAGAAGGGAGAACTTGAAGCGTTTCTTGTATTGCGAGTACATCCCAAACAGCTTCTTCTTTTTTCACTTTTGGTCCAAATTTTACTTGCCCATCAAACTTAAATGATAATAATTTCATAATTAAGCTCCTTCTTTTTTCTACATCATACATCATACGCCACTAAAAAGCCTTACTTTTCTGACAACACTTTTCCGTAAGTTAATCTTTTAATCGCTGCTTCAAGTGGCCCTTGTGAAAACTTAGAAAGCCACAATTCTGCTATGATGAGCTGTGATACGAAAATGGCAACTGCAATATACGTACCCATTTGCACATCTACTTGACCGTATAAACTAAAGCCAAAGTTATAAAATAAAATTGTACAAATTATCGACTGCATAATATATAGCGTCATCGACATACGCCCTGCTTTTGCAAGAGGCGATAAAATTTTAACAGCAACCGGAAGCATACATATCACATTTATAGCTGCGATATATCCTACTGCTAATATCGGTCCACCTATATAGACTTTTAAATAATCTAGTAAGTATGTTTGTGTAAACATAAACGGTGCACTTTTTATAAATAAGCCTGCACTAATACAAATGATTGCTAGTGCGATCCACAGTACTTTGAGGTCTTTCGCACGTTCAATTAAACGCCATTTTGCTGCTGCTGCACCAATTAACATATACGGTAAAATTGTAAATAAAGCAGAGAACCACATGCCGAAGCTCATTTGCACTGATAAATCTGTTAAGCGTTGCATAAAGGCATCTGTCCACGAGCCAACTCCGTAAGCTGTTATAGCATCTTGCACTTTGACAATATCAACAAAGCGGGCATCTACTTCCTCTAATAGCAAGCCTGCTGCTGAATAGAGGAATAAAATAAATGCATGCATGAGGCCATTAAGTGTTATGGCGATTGTAATTAGCCATCCGCTTTTTAAACGAATTAGCGCTAGTAGGAAAAATCCACAAAATGCGTACATCGTTAATATATCACCCCACCAAATAAGAAATGCATGAATTAAGCCAATTATTAATAAAATGACTAAACGCTTCGGCGCAAACTTATAAAAATTCACATCTGTTTTTTTAGATTTCATAAACTGCATCGCCAATCCATACCCAAATAAAATAGAAAACAGCGGGTAAAAACTACTTTGCACGTAAATATCTAAAGTTTGATGCCAAATAATATCTTTCGCTTCTGTAAACCATTGACTTAAATCGATATGAGGCATTGGTAAATAAAAGCCAAACATATTAACTAATAATATACCGAGCAAACTAAATCCTCTTAAAATATCCAATGTGTGAACACGTTCATTCACTTCTGTTGGCTGAAACTTCACAGCTGTGCCCCCTTCCTTGATGCGTTGTAAAAGTTAATTTCTTTTTATGAATGCTATTACTTAGGCTAAAAACTATAACATTTCATTCTAATTCTATCTTACATTAAGTTCGAAACGAAGGTCGTATTAATTGTGATGAATTTATAGCAGATTATTACTTAGTCGTGAAATTGCACGGGATTGTTCAATCTAAAATAGGGGATTCGCACGCAAGAACGGGGAATTCGCACTCAAGCTTAAGGAAACCGCACGCAAGACCGAGAAATGCGCACACAAGCTCGAGAAAACCGCACTCAAGCTCCAGGAATTCGCGCGAGACTCGAGTTTTCGCCCGTAAGACTCACAATCCAGCTCACTTGCAAAAAAAGCTACCCCCAACAAAAGTCGAAGGTAGCCCGCTAGCTTAGCTCAATATTATCGTTTCACCAACATCATATAAATACAATACTTTTTCTGTTACTGGAATACGTTTAATCGACTCGACTGCCTCTTTATAAATATCGAGCTGGACACCATAGCGACTAGTCATTTCTTTTGTTAAAGCTGGCTCCTGATCGTATGGCGCTCGCACTTTATCTGTTTTATAATCTAGCAATACCCAGCTGCCATTTTCTTCGAACAAACAGTCGATAACACCTTGGACAATTTGCACATCCCCGTCACGATCCGCTCGACTGAGTGTAAACGGTACTTCCCGCAGTAGCGTATTCGCTTGTTTGAAGCGCTGTCCAATTGGAGATGCAAAAAATTGCAGCACTTTTTCCATATCCATTACATCGGCTTCTTCTGCTGTAAGTAACTCGCGTGCCACTAAGCTTTGCAAGAAGTCATTGGCATCTTCTAGTGACGTAAATCCTTGTTGCGGTACATGTTGCATAACTGCGTGGACTACCGTACCCATTTCTGCTGAAGACAAAGCTTTTGCTTGAATAAAGCTCGGTCGTTTTGCTAATGATGCCTGTTTTTTTGCTAAAGGATTATACGTTATATCCTCTTCCTGTTGAAGAGCTTCGAAACGTTTAATTTCTGAAACTGATGTTTTCGATTTTTTCTTTACTGCCTGTAAATACCTATAAGAAGCAGTGAAACGCTCGGTTATTTCAGCTAAAAGCGCGTTATCTACTACATGCTCATTTACCTGCTCTGAAACTTCTAGCTGCTCTACTTTGCCACTGAATAACTCAACCGGCAACACTTTCACCGACCATAAAGACTCCGTTTGTGGCTTGATAAATTCCATACTAAATGCCTCATCTTGAGTAGACAACGTTAAAAAATCACTATGACGAGCAACAGCTGGGCCAACCCAATCGAGATAGCTGCTTGCATTTGCACGTATATAATCAGGTAAAATAGCGCGATCTGGTAAATCTTGCACCGCTTCCCAATCAGCTTTTTTCTTCTCCCAATTTTTCACTGTACCTAGTAAAATCAATTGCTCCTTCGCACGTGTCATTGCTACATACAAAATTCGCATTTCTTCTGCCTTTAGCTTAGCTATTTTTTTCTCTTTCATCGCTAAATATGGAAGAGATGTGTAAATTGTACGGTCCTCGGCATTAATTGCCTTCACAGCTATTCCAAAATCTTGGTCGAATAAATAAGAGCCTTTAAAATCTTGCTGATTAAATCGATGTGTCATCCCTGCTACAAACACAACTGGGAATTCTAGCCCTTTTGATGAGTGAATCGTTACTAAACGTACGACATCATCACTTTCTCCAATTGATTTGGCAATACCTAAATCATCTCCACGCGATTTCATACGGTCAATAAAGCGTAAAAAGCGGAATAATCCACGGAACGATGTCTTTTCATAAGCGAGTGCACGGTCGTGAAGTGCACGTAAATTAGCTTGTCGTTGCTTCCCGTTTGCCATTGCGCCGACCATCTCATAATAATTCGTATCTAAATAAATCGTCCAAATTAAATCCGCAAGCGACCATCGTCTTGCAAGCTGTCGCCATTTTTCAAGCTGTTTCAAAAAGCTTGATAATTTTTCCGCAGTATGCATATTCGTTCCTTGCTCTACATACTCCTTTACCGCAACAAAATACGGTACATTCCGCTTAGTTAAACGAATTTCAGCTAGTTCATTTTCTGTTAAACCTATAAACGGCGAACGTAGTACCGAAGCAAGTGGAATATCTTGGTACGGATTATCAATTACTTTTAACGTATTTAACATGACCATCACTTCAAGCGCTTCAAAATAGCCTTTTGAAGACTCGGCATAGAGTGGAATTCCTGCTGCTTTAAACTCCTCTGCCAAATCCGATGCCCATTTCATCGAACGCATTAAAATTACAATATCACTGTATCGAATTGGACGAGTTGAGCCGTCCTTTGGATTAAACACCGGCACTTCATTTTCAACCATATATTTAATACGTTGAATCATATAGCGTGCTTCCTGCTGTGATGTTTTTAGCTCTTCATCTTCTTCATCTGTTTCCGTAACGGATAAATCCTCATCTTTTTCGACAAATTGATCTAAAATCACAAGCTCTACTGGAATATTATTGTCATTGTAGCTCGCACTAAATTTCAGAGCGGCTTGATCATCGTAGTCGATTTCCCCAACTGCTTCATCCATTACTTGCTCGAAAACATAGTTCGTACTCGCTAATACTTCTGAACGACTGCGGAAGTTGGCATTTAAATCAATTTTCATCCCCGTATTTATAGGATTTTCTTCAAAATCTTTATACTTACGCAAAAACAAGCGCGGTTCAGCAAGTCTAAATGCGTAAATCGACTGCTTTACATCTCCCACCATAAACATATTGCCATCTGCTTCACTACCACTTTTCACAAGCTGTAAAATGGTTTCTTGTAACATGTTGACGTCCTGATATTCATCAACTAAAACTTCTTTAAATCGTTCTTGGAAATCTTTTGCTACTGCTGAAGGGCATAATTCGCCATCTACATTTTCAGTTAAAATTTCTAAAGCGTAATGTTCTAAATCTGAAAAATCGACTAAGCCGCGCTCAAGCTTGGCCGCTTTAAATGCAGCACTATACACTTTAACAAGCTTAACTAGCGTGTCAATAATCGGTTTCATTTGACGAATTTCCTCAACTAAATAATGCGGCTGACGGACGAAAAACGTATCTTTAATGCCTTTGACAATATCTTTGGCAATATCGCGATGTTCTTTTGCTAAATCTTTTATAATAGGATCTGCATTATCCGCCTTTTTAATAGTCGGGATGCGTCCCCAAGCCGCGTGTTGCATATGATCATGAACATCTTGCCATGTACCATACTTAAGTTTTTCTAGCACTACTTGCACAAATGCTAATTCCTCATTTGCAGTTGGTGCGTATGCAGTAAGACCAAAATCCCCTTCCGCATAGCGCTTCATTGATAGCAAATTTTTCTCTGCTGCGATTAACGAATGTTCGATTGATTTTTTTAGCTCTTCTACAAACTCGAGTTCATCTACTGTTGTATTTGGTGGTAAATCATACGCTTGCGACAATGTATCTAGCCATTTAAACGGCTCTGGTTGCACGCGCGACATTTCATATAGTTGCTCAAGTAATACTTCAATCTCTTGGTCATGACGGTCAGACGAAAAACTATCAACTAGATGATAGACTTCTGTTTGAGACAGCTCGCCTTCTTCGCTATATGCTTTTTCTAAAACAGTGGCAAGTACATCATCGCGCAGTAGGGCCGCCTCATCTTGACTGGCAATTCGGAAACCTGGGTCAAGGTCAATCATATATGCATATTGGCGACAAATCGCTAAACAAAACGAGTGTAGCGTAGATATTTGCGCTTTATTGACTAAGCTTAATTGACGTCTTAAAAATGAATTATGAGGGTCTTTTGCAATCGCCTTTTCAAGTGCTGCCGCTAAACGACTACGCATTTCTGCAGCTGATGCATTCGTAAACGTTACGACAAGCAGCTGATCGACGTCGATTGGATTGTCTTTCGCCAATATTTTTTGAATAAGGCGCTCGATAAGTACGGCTGTTTTACCGGAGCCAGCTGCTGCCGAAACGAGTGTATCCTGTCCAGTCGCCCAAATCGCCTTCCACTGTTCATCGGTCCACTGAGCATCAATCGGTTTCTTCGGTATACTCAACATAACCACACTCCTTCTTCATTCGATTAATGACATCCCCAGATTTCTGTGTTTTTAACTGGTGATAATGCTGATGCCCATCACTCGGATCAAACTGACAAACGGCTTTAAATTGACAATAATCACAAGCCGTTGAATTTTTTAATTTGTAAGGGTGAATGGCTGTTGTGCCAGAGAAAATTTCATTGCCAGCTTCTTTATGCTTTTCAATAACGAACTGCTGCAACATCGGCATATCATTTGCCTCTACAGTTTTGGAATGTGCTCCAATCGCACCTTTAGACGTAACACTTACTGGAATAATAGTCGATTTTTTGTTTTCTAATAAGTTTTCATCCATCGCCTCTAGTACATCAAGCTCATTTGTCACTAGGCCTTGCATTCTATATTTTTCAAGACGCTGTAATTCACGCACTTGCTCGTCGACGTATTCCTCTAACCGAATTAGTGGGTCATGTACGTGCACATAAAGCATTCCTGCTGGAGCGACAATTATTTCTTTATCATTTGCTAGTGGCAATAGCTCATTTGCATTTTGCAGTGCAACATCTAAATAAGTTAATAATTGCAATGAAATACCGTGATACACTTCATTCAGATCTAAGTCGCGACTCGATGATTTATAATCGACGACGCGTAAATACACTTGCTTATCCTCCTCGAATGCATCAATCCTGTCAATTTGCCCTCGTAAATACATTTTTCGTTCATTATTTAAAGGAATCTCAAGTGCCGGTAATGGTACAGAGCCTTGATCGGTTGCTTTATCATCACGCTTACCAAACGGCTTTTCATGTACAATCGGCTTAAACTTCGATACTTTTGCGTGCTCTGTCAATGCAAATAATGTACGAGCAACAACTCGAATTAGTTTTTCCTTAATATATGTGTAGCGCGCATTACTTTCCAAAATACGATACGAGAAAATACCAACGAGTGGCTCAATCGTGTCGCGCGCTTTCTGTAAACATTCCAAATAGTTTTTTGGAGGTCCATCTGTACTCGCTAAAATTGTACGTAACGCCTCGTGGAATAAATCACCCATTGCAAATGTTTCAAGACGATATTCCGAGCGTTCCTCTAAGCGTAAACCGTACGTCGTAAAATGTGAAAACGGACAACGATAAAATTTCTCTATGCGTGAAACACTCGATTGCAACTCTTGCCCGTACAATGCTTCTGTCACTTCTGGCGTCAATGGTTCTGCTTCATTCTTTTTGTATAATGGTTTCGTTACTATTTGAAGGACCCGTTTCCATTCTGGGTATTGCTCATAAAATGCATGTAGGGCAACCCATTCTGGTGCTAATTCTTTCGTGTGCTGCGCTTGCTTTAACTGCATTGTTAAATAAGCAACAGATGGACTCGGATGACGAATATATGTTAAAACACGCTCTACATCCATTTCTTCAATTGGGTCAATAAAGACTCTAATATGAGGTAATGTACGTTTGCCGTCAATTGTAAATAATTTATGCAAGCGGTTTATATAAAGCGATGGTAATAATCCTTTACTTTCCTCATCGGCAGTTGGGTAAGTAATATAAAGTTTTGATGTTGGTGATGTCATCGCTCGGTAAATTAAAAATGCTTCTTGCAATAGACGACTTTTTGAATTTGGCGATAGTTCGTAATCAATGCTATCAAAGAATTCGCGTTCTGCATCTGATACTAAGCCTTCTTTATCGATACGCATCGGATATACGCCATCATTCACACCGATAATAAATACCGCTTTCATATTATCAAAGCGAGAATATTCAACAGTAGCAATCGTAACTTCATCTATTGCTGGTGGGATATTTGAAAATTGGAGTGAATCATAGCCCTCATCTAGGATTTGAGCCGCTTCTTCTAATGATACTTCCTGTTCTCCAAACATCAGTACAAATTGCTCAAGTACATTTACCCAACCATTCCACACTTGGTCGTGTTCGCTCGCGAAATCGAGTGCAGCACTTTCTAATTCCTGTTCCTTCATCACTTGCAACTTTTCATACAGCTGTAAATCCTCTGCATACGCGTACAATGCATGCCCAATGTCTAGCCCTGTTGTCGCTTGTTTTAATGCCGTTTGCAGCTTCATTAATGGTGTACGCACAATATTTCGTGCATCTGCTAATCTTTTTTGTATCGCTAGCTCACTATCAGTTTGTACATTTTCAAACTTTTCGAGCGCACGGAATCTTCGGTATTGCCACATAAAGTCATCATGCCAGCGATTGCCGATAATCCCCTTGGCAATTACAAAGTTTTCGAGATTGTCCATTTTTTCGCGGTATTCGCTAATATTCACGCCTAATGGAAAAAATAAATCAGTTTTTATACTCCGAAATACCGGTTCATATTGCCAGTTTGAAGTGATTGCTTCTAATGATGAGCGCATAAATTCTATGAACGGATGATGCAGCATTGGGCGCTTTTCATTCATGAAAAATGGAATATCATATTGTTGAAATGTTGTGGAAAGAATCGGGTCATATACATCTGCTTGACGGTACATAATCCCAATATCTTTATACCGAAGATTTTCCTCTGTAACGAGGCGTACTATTTCCCGAGCAATACTTTGCACTTCTGCACGGCGATTGGCCCCTTCAAAAATTTGCACATCGCCTGTCGCTAGCTGTGTAGCCGGTATTGGTGCATGAAAATTCGCTTCAATATGCGCTAAGTCCGGATTATTAAAGCGATGTCCTCTCTCTAAATGCACGCGAGATTCGACATCAATGCTTTGCTGCATCGCAAAATTTATGAGCTTATCATACGTAAATGCGGCACGGTGAAATAATGCTTCCGGCTCAGTAGCAGCGTGCACATCATCAAATGGCAATACGATTGTTACACGTTTCGCTAAAGCAAGTAATTGTTCTACAATGGCAAATTCACGGACGGTAAACGCTGTAAATCCATCTATATAAACATCTGCATCTTTTATTTTGGATGAGTTTTTCAATTGCTCTACTAAAATAGGGTAAAAGCCTTCTCCATCTACATAGCTTTCTCCGATATACACTTCTAGCTCTTGTAAAATGATTTGGAAATCTTTCATTTTCGCAATTAAAGTGTTTGGTGCTTTATTTGTCTCCAGCTCAGCAATGACATCAATAATCGATGTACTTGTTACATCATATTGACTAAATTCACGTAGTAATAATTCTACTTCTTGCGTAAAACCACGCTTCCCGGCTGCTTGTCTAAAAAGTGAAAATCGTTCTTTATTATCTTCTAAAATACGGCGAATGAGCATGCGATAACCGAAGCTATCAATTTTCTCACGTGCAATGCCGCCCGTTTCCTGTAATATAAACCATGCTAAACGTTTAAATGTGAGAACTTGTGCACGCATAATTCCTTGTATGCCGTATTTATTTGTTAAATCATATTCTGCCTTGAATGACATTTGGTCTGGCACAATCATAAAGATTTGTGGACCAAATGGATTGTCCTTTAAATCTTGTACAATTTCCTGGTGAATCATCGTCGTTTTACCAGTTCCGGCACGCCCAGAAATAATACGTAATGACACGCAAATCCCTCCTCTTATTTTCTATTATACAAAGAATATACGTTCGTGTAATGCAAAAAGGGGACGTCTGAAAAGTAATTTTGAGACGTCCTCTTTTAATTGATAATTAACAAAAGGCGAAAAGGGTGTTCAGAAAGTTTTTACTTTCTGGACACCCCCTTTTCCTTTTCCAAAGCACGCAAATCTCGCTCTACTTTTTTATTTAATCGATTTTCCATCTGCTTGCCAGCAAACCATAATATGACGAGCACAATCGTTACTAATACAAGCTTTATAGGATCCGTTAATAATGCGCGTATATCATAGCCAAGTCCGCTCATCGTCAAGATCATTATTAATTTACCGACAAGAATTGCTATTAAATAATATTGTTTGCGCAAATTCGATAAGCCTGCAACGATATTCACGATAATTGCTGGGGTAAACGGAAAACATAGCAAAATTAATAGCGGTGTAAAACCATTCATATCAACCCATTTGATCAATTTTTGTACACGCTGCCGTTGGATATATTTTTGAAACTTCGGATGTTTACCAAATTTCCTTACGACTAAAAATAGCAAATATGCACCTATTGATGAACCTGCCCATGAAATAAGAAAGCCGAACAGGAACCCAAATGCATTTACATTTGCAATGACGATTACGACAAGAGGTATAAACGGTATAAAAGCTTCTACCGCCGTTAGTAACATACTAAAAAGCGGTCCTAGCATTTGATACTGTTGAATAATATGTTCTATAGTGTCAATTGTAAACCATTCTTTCACTGCCAATCTCCTCTATCTATATTGAATTATTAAATGCAATGTTGTTAATTGCTCAGTTGGATTTTCATATTGATGTGCTTGCTGTCCCGAAAAAACAAGTGTTTCGCCTGCTACAAGAGTTTCTTTCATGCTGCCAGATTGAATAATAGCTTGTCCTTGTATAACAGTTACAGTTTCTTCAACCCCATCAGTATGGGGCTCACTTCTATGAATAACACCTGGCTCCATTTCAATTTTATAAAACTCCCAGCCGCGCTCCGGATCATACGGAATAATCGAATATACACGATATTTGCCTTCATCCTCTGCAACAAAATCAGCGAGGTTACTATTGTATTTTTGAAATTGCTCTTTTGGTGGCTGCAAAAGAGAGGAAAATGAAATGCGAAGGCCTGATGCGATTTTCCAAATTGTCGATACAGTAGGATTCGACTCACCTTTTTCGATTTGCGCAAGCTGTGCCTTACTGACACCTGTAGCTTTTGCAATATCGTCTAAACTCGCTTGACGTTGCTGACGAATTTTTTTTAGCTGAAACCCAATATTGCGACTCATTTCTTCCATTTTTTCACAACCTAATTGTTTATTTAAAAAGACAAATGTATACTCTAATAAACATTATAGAATATTTTCTTTCATTATAGCCAAAAAAATTAAGTTAAGGCGGTTGAAAAATGACAAAGCTTGGATTTTTTAATGGATTAAAAGCAGGCATGCCGATTGCGATTGGCTATTTCCCCGTTGCTATAACGTTTGGTTTGCTCGCAAAATCAACTGGTTTATCTTTATTCGAAGCTATGGCCATGAGTATTTTCGTATATGCTGGCGCTTCCCAATACATTTCATTAACGCTCATTTCAAAAGGAGTGGATCCAATTGTAATTGTGTTAAATACATTTGTCGTCAACTTCCGTCATTTTTTAATGTCTGCCTCATTAAATGAAAAAATGGCAGCGGATAAAAAATGGCGAAAAGGTATTTTCGCTTTTTTAGTAACGGACGAAACATTTTCTGTTTTAGCTACTCGCAAAGAAGAACGATTACCACTCGCATTTGGTTGCGGCGTTAATATCGCTGCATATACGAGCTGGTGGCTATTTACTGCTGTCGGGCACTTAATTGGTGCTAATTTACCGCTATTTTTACAGTCCGCTATGTCGATTGCTTTATATGCAATGTTTATCGGTCTGCTCGTTCCATCTATGAAAGGCAATCGTAAAATCGTAATATTAGCCGCTAGTGCAGCACTTATTAACTGTTTATTTTATTGGACAAATTGGCTAACAACAGGTTGGGCAATTATTGTCTCTGCGCTCGCATCAGCACTTATTGTAGAAATCGTATACAGACGATTCGACAAGAAAAAAAAAGGGGCACAACATTCCCTAACATAAGAAAGAAGGTTTCCTATGGGTATTTCCTATTGGTGGATGATTTTAGGTATGGCACTCGTCACGTATTTACCTCGTGCAGTTCCGTTAACTTTTTTACAAGGCATTGAGCTACCACCATTTTTAACAAGTGTCTTGCGTAATATACCATTTGCTATTTTAGGTGCACTTATTTTCCCTGCGATATTTTACGTGAAACAAGGAGATTATTTCTTTGGGATTTTAGGCGCTGTTGTCGCTTTTGGCATTGCCTATTCGGGGGTGAACGTGATTTTTGTTGTCCTTGGGGCAATCGGAGTGCTAGCCATTTATAGTTTAATGTTCTATGTATGAAAGGGCTAAATCATACACGAGCTTACATTAATGAAAAAGATTATACGTCAAATGTTAGATGTGGAGAATTTCACTGCACCCTTAGACTGTCAATACAACATAAAAAAGCTGTCCTTAAATGAGTTGAAATCCTCACTTTTAGGACAGCTTTCTATTATATTTCTTTTGCTTTCATCAAATGAGTGGCAACTGCAAAGCCAACTGTTAACGACAGCGCATCAATAACAAATAGGGTAGCAGACGAAGTATAGCCTGCATATACTGACACCGCAATCAGTGCGATTGCGAGTAATAACGCAACGTAGCGATTATACGTTATACGTGTAAACAGCACGACTAACAGCCCCGGTAAAAATAATGCGAATACTATTTTTCCCACGAATCATACCCCTTACCTTGCCAATAATAAACCGATTCGATAATGGTCATCACTATGTACGACATGCTGTGTTAATCGTACTTCCTTTTGATGATCCAGTACTTCTAGTCGACAATGGGCTGCATTGATTTGCAACGCTTCGTATAACTCGCTCTCTGAATATACTTCCATACCGTTCACTTTCCGGATAACCTCGCCTGCTACTAACCCCATCTTCTCTGCTGGAGAATTTGGTAATACAGCTGCAATCATTGCACCTTTAGATGATGGTGCCACCGCATAAGCATCGGTACGCTGCTGTAACTTATAAACGAGACTCATTATTAAGCGTATGATCGCCGCTACAGCTAGCACTATAGCACCGATAATCGGTTGAAAATAAGCGGCTAAACCACCTATTACAACAAGTTGCGCTAAAATCATAAGCGAGCGGCCGTATTTCGGATAAAAATAATGTGGTAATGTACGACGTGTTATTTGCTGGAATCCTATTACAAAAGGAAACATAACAAGTGAAAACTGCTCAGCTCCTAAAGTGACTTGTGGCCACCAAGGTAAATTTGCACTAATCGCATCTCCTGGCACAATAAAAAATAAAGGCACTAACATAAGTTTTTTACTAAAATACGGTACAACATTCAACCCGCGTTTCGTTTTTTCTAGTAATGGGGATGCAAATTTCGCCCCCGTTTTTCGAATTAACCGCGCTTCCGCCATTAATAACAAACCAGCGATTAACGTAATCGTAACGATTGAACCGTCCATTAAATTAAAACCGCTCAGCTTGTAGCCAAACAGGTGAAAACTCTTATCGAAATAATGCATCGCTACAAGAAAAAAGTAACTTGCGGCAAACAACACAATCGGTGATAAGAAATGAAATACGTAAGATAGTAAAGCAACAATACTAACTAAGGTGATTACTATTAAAAACGACACAGGCACTGTCAATCCAATACCAATACTTAGAATTGAAACGACTAAACTTATTAAAACGGGTACTGCTAAAAAGCTACGTAACTCTGACCAACCATCTAAAATACGAATATTAAAATGTCGTCTTTCTCTTTTCACACGGCGGTAGCCAAGGAAAATGGAAAAAATAACAGCTATATACAATAGTGGATTCATAAAAAAACGTCCGATTGCCATTAATAGTTCGATTACAATGTTTGAATACACATTTCCACCTACCGTCCTCTATTTCTACTATTATTGTAACAAATGGCTAGTACGTTGCGTAGTATTAATTGTCTCAATATAAAATTAGTACTCTAAACGGTTATTTAACACTTTCAAGTTGGTGCATTAAAAAGCTAATGGCCATCTCTAACTGCAAATCATGTTCAGGCTGTGCTTTATAATTCATCGCTTCTTCTTGCAAAGCGACAAAAAATGCTTCATCCAAGCCATCTCCTTCACGTAAATCATGACGTTCTCGGAATAATTTTACCGCTTCGGCAGTTGGCCCATCAAAGAAACCATCCTTTCGCACAATCGCATAACCAAGTTCATTTAATACATGTTGTGTGTAAGCAATTTCCTCACTGAAATCACCTTCTTTAAATACTCCAGCTAAAGGAATGATCTCCAGCGCGAATAATGGATGCTGCTTCACTTCAATATCTGGTAAAATCCCTTTACCATGAATCCATTCTTTTTTAGGTGTTAACCATTTATTCGTTGAAAGCTTCACTTCCCCGCCATTTTGTAATTCCCATGATTTTTGCACTGTCCCTTTACCGAAGCTTTTCATCCCTATAATTGTAGCACGCTCCCATGCTTGTAACGCTCCTGTGAATACTTCACTTGCAGAGGCACTTCCTTCATTTTGTAGCACAACAACCGGTTTTTTAAGTGCATCAATTTGCGCAGGCTTTGTCAGTAACGATTCCATAGCACCGACATTATTTTGCATATACGCAAATAGTCTCTCTCGTGTTTCGAATGTGCTAATCAAATCAGCTACGCTAAATAAGTAGCCGCCTGGGTTGTCTCGCACATCAATAATCCAACCGGCAATTTTTTCTTGTTCGATCTTTTCTAGCGCTTTTTTCCATTCTTCTGCTGTTTTTTCACCGAATAAGGAAATCGATATATAGCCAAACTGAGCATCTTCACGCTCAATCATATGGGCTTCTACCGTTTCATTTTTCATTTCCGCCCTTTCAATTGTTACTTTAATATGACGGTCCACATTCGGTCGAAATAATACTAGTGCTACTTTTTGTCCTGCCTTTCCTTGCATAAGCCGCATTACATCTCCCATTGTCTTTCCTTCAAGGCGAACGTCATTAATTTGGATTATTTCATCTAGCGGACGTACCCCTGCTTGCTCTGCCGGAGATTTTTTCACAGGCGCTATTACAATGAACCGCCCATTCTTCTCCGCTAATTCAACCCCAATACCGACTCGTTCTCCAGCGAGCGACTGTTTATGCATCTCAGCCTCCTGCTCATTATAATACGTGCTATACGGATCTTTAATAGCAGACGCCATTCCTCTAAGCGCGCCTTCTACTAACGCATCTGTAGCCGTATCATAAACAGATTGCTTCGATATAATTGAAAATAATTCATTGACAACTGCAAGCTCATTATCGGTATTTTTACTAGCGAATTGTATCGGATTTTTCCACCACATGACACCAGCCGCAACAAAACATACAATCCCTAACAATAAAAAAATTCGGGTTTTACGCATCCACACTAACCTCCTACTAATCAAATTATGAAAAGCTAGGTCAAGTCATACATAAAAGCCGAACCTCTTTAATTATTTTAAACTGTGGACATATTCCTTTAATGATGCTTGATCAAGCGGACCGACAATTTGATGCTGAATACGCCCGTCTGTATCGATCATAAATGTTGACGGTAGTGAGATTACTTTATATGTATTTACAACTTCTTTGTTACCCATCATTAAAATCGGAAATGTTATATTAAAGCTGTCGATAAATTGTTGTACTTTGTCTTTCGAACCATCTTCATACGTTAAGTTCGCTGCTAAAATGACAACATTTTCTTTGTCCGCATACTTTTTATAATAGTCTTGCATATGTGGCATTTCAGCTTTACATGGCGGACACCATGATGCCCAAAAATTTAATACAATCTTTTTCCCTTTATAATCAGAAAGCGAAACCGTATCGCCTTCCAATGTCTGAAGCGTAAAATCAGGTGCCAGCTTTCCTTTTTCAGCCCCTACTAATTCTACTTCTCGACCGATAGATTCGGCTTTTATTTGTTTACTTTTTTCTATTTGCTCTGTAATATATGTCCCGAGCATAATCGCTACTAATATAAGAACGAGTATGAGCCCAATATTTTTTTTGTTCATATGTACCCTCCAAATTGTGCTAGTTTGAGGATAGCACAATTAAAGAATACTTGAAACGAAAAACGGTTTCACCTGTACAGTGCAGTACGAGTGAAACCGTTTTGTTCGTTATAGTGAAATGTAACGTAATGGGTTAACTGAGCCGGTGCTTTGTCCACGCCATGCACCAATATGAATTTCAAAGTGTACGTGCGGTCCTGTTACGCGACCTGTTTTGCCCATTGCTCCAATAGTTTGCCCTTTTGACACAACATCTCCAACACTTACATTAAAGGCACTTAAATGTGCATAAACAGATGTGAAAATTTCACCATCAATAGAATGCGTCAAAATAATACAATTACCAAATGTCGATAATGGAGCAGCATATGAAACCACTCCGTCTGTCGAAGCAACTACAGGTGTACCCACAGAATTGGCAATGTCAAGACCATAGTGAAACTCTGCACCACCAAAACTTCTCCAACCATAGCCAGAAGTAAATCGCCCATTCGCAGGTTTCATCCAAGTACCAGAAGATACGTCAGGAATATTATTATTCGCCATTTCTTGCTTACGTTTTAATTCTTCTTGACGAGCAATTTCAGCAAGACGCTTTTGCTCAGCAACAATTTGCTGTTGCAACTCATCACTAATTTGTAGCGCTTCAGAATAATCTTCTTCTAATAATTTCTTCTCACTTTTTAGCTTTTCTTGCTCACGTTCAAGCTCATCTATTAGCTTGTTTTTATCTTTCTTTTGTCCGCTTAATGAATTGCGTAAACGCTCAAGCTCTGCATAGTTTTCTTCTAATTTCTTTTTCTTATTTTCTAAAATAAGTTTTTGTTCTTCTAAATTTTCAATATCTTCTTTTTGATCACGCATAATTTGGCGATCGGCTTCCATTAACGTATTAACTGCTGAAAATCGGTCAATAAAATCAACAAAGCTATTAGCACCAAGCAGTACATCTAAATAGGAAACCGTGCCACCTGCTTGAATTGCACGAGCGCGATCACGCAATAACTCATCGCGCTTCTCTATTTTTTTCTCAAGTTCTTCTATAGCTGTCTCTAGCTCCGCAATTTCTTTGTTTGCTAGTTTAATATCTTCTACAACAGCTTCGATTCCTTTATTTGTTTTCGTAATTTCGTTATCTAATTTTTGAATTTGCGCTATTAATTTATCTTGCTTATTTTCAATCGTATTTATTTCAGCTGATTTTTCATTGATTGATTTATTTAAGCTACTTTTTTGTTGTTCTACTGAATTTTTTTTATCTTTTAAATCATTTAGTGTATTTGCATAGGCAGCTGGTACTTGTAGCACAAGCAACATCGCCATACTTAATGCAATCCATTTTACTTGCTTACGTCGTAACGGTTTCAATGAGGAGTACTCCCTTCAGTGCTTGTTATATTTTCAAGAATTTACGTACAGACATGAAGCTTCCCCATACACCGATAAACACGCCAAGTAAAATTAACAAACCGTTCACTTGATATAGTAGTGGTGTCGTAGGAAGTATCTGTAGTAGTTCGCCCTTTAAGCGCGGCGCTAGCTGAATGTAGATATTGTAATATACAACGGATACAACAATCATCGGAATAATCGAGCCTAAAATTCCTAACCACATACCTTCTAAAACGAACGGAATTCGGACAAAGGAATTCGTTGCCCCTACAAGTTTCATAATTTCAATTTCATCTTTTCGCGCAATAATCGTAATACGAATTGTATTAGATATTAAGAATATTGCTGTAAATAATAAGCCTAAAATCAAAACTAGTCCGATGTTACGACTAATTTTAATGTAATTAAATAATTTCTCTACTTTACCTTCTCCATACTTCACATCATATGTATTGTCGAAAGTTGCAATCTTCTCTGCTACTTGTGCTGTTTGTAGTGGGTCAACAGCTTTTACGTAGAGCACATTATGAAGCGGATTATTTTGTTCATATAAGCTTAGCTCATCACCGAAATCTTTTATTAGCTTATCAAGCTCATCTTTTTTCGATGAATAGACAACCTCTGCCACTTCCGGCAAATTATGAATTTCATCAATGAGCTGTTCTTCCGCTAGTTTTGCTTCCTTTTGATCAGGTATTATATCAATAAATACGCGAATCTCTACATCATTTTCTAAATCCGTTGCGACTTTATTCAAGTTCAACATAATGACGGCAAACACGCCGACAAGCAGTAAAGTTACTGTGACAGCACTAATCGAGGCTAAAGTCATCCAGTTATTACGGCCTAAAGACTTAAAGCTCTCGCGGAAATGACGACTTAATGTTCTACCCTTCATAGCCGTAGTCACCTCCGTATTCATCACGTGCAATCATGCCACTTTCGACTGCAATAACACGTTTACGCATCGTATTAACAATTTCGCGGTTATGTGTCGCCATGACAATTGTTGTACCACGTGTATTTATTTCTTCAAAAATCCGCATAATTTCCCACGAAGTTTCTGGGTCTAAGTTTCCTGTTGGTTCGTCTGCTATGACAACTTTCGGCATATTCACAATTGAGCGTGCAATTGCCACACGTTGCTGCTCCCCGCCTGATAGCTCATTTGGTAGCATACGTACTTTATGCTTTAATCCAACAAGCTCTAGAACTTCCATTACACGTTTACGAATCATTTTCGGATGTTCTTCAATTACTTCAAGCGCAAACGCCACATTTTCATAAACATTTAAACGCGGTAAAAGCTTAAAGTCTTGGAATACTACGCCTAGTTGGCGACGTAACTGTGGTACACGACTATTTTTTAATGTCGCTAAGTTAATACCGTTTACAATTACCTCACCAGAAGTTGGCTTTTCTTCTCTATACATTAATTTTATAAAAGTAGATTTCCCTGCACCACTTGGGCCTACTACATACACAAATTCACCTTGCTTTATATCAATTGTTATCCCGTTTGTTGCTACAACGCCATTAGGATATTTTTTTATGACATTATTCATCTGAATCATCTATTTGACCACCTATATTCTAAAAAATAACTATATTTATTTTATAGATTTTTTCTTACCCCACTATTATAGCATTCTACCAGACTGTTTTTATTACATTTTCATTTCAATATTATAGTTTTTACATGTAATTTATGGCGCAAATTTCATATAAAATTGCTATATTTTTCATATTTTTCTATAGACTATCATATTGTCAGGCATTAGGCTATTAGCACGCGTTGTTAGTTACATATACTATTTCGATCCTTAAATATAGAAAAAAAGCCGCTCTCTATTTAATGAGAGCGGCTCAGACTGTAGACAAACTCATAGAAATTTGAGTTTGCCTACTAGAATAAATAGTAAGAAACTGTTGATTTCCGTTCCAGACGCTCCCTTTCCGCGGGCACGGCTTCAACTAATTTTTGCGGCGGATCGCCGCAAAAATGGATTTTCCGCCCGTGCGACTGTCGCTCTGCTTTCGCCGTAGAAAACATTGCTGTTCCCGCAGGAGTGTCGCACCTTCCACTCCAATCAACTTGCATTGTCTAATGGTAAAATATCTCACTCTCAACTTGCTGAAAATACTGTAAAGGATTATTAAGTGCTGACCATGTTTTATAGATTCAACTCATGTTAAAGCAAGTGCGAATAAACGCAAGTTCGTAAAGAAGATAGTTCGCGTGCATATGAAGCAAAACTTCAGGAAGAATTGAATCGAGATCGAATTGATCACGGGAAGATACCACCTGATAAATTTAAAAAAAGACATGGCAAGCATCAAGAAACGGTCTAAATCAGAATACTCAAATAGCCTTTTGATTAAAATAAAACTGTAAAATACACAAAAAACTTTTAAAAAAACAAAAGGGCTTCAGAACGAGACCGTTCTGAAGCCCTTTTGTCGACAATCTGAGCCGCTCTCTATTTAATGAGAGCGGCTTAGATTTTTTACTTATATGTGAAATTTCTTCCTATTGTATAACTATTAAAGGTTATTTATATAACGAACAATAACCGAGCCCGTGCGTGTTTCACCTACTAGTTTTAACACTGGAGCATTTTCTAAAATTTTGTCGAAATGCATAGTTTTCAATAAAAATTGATCTTCTTCTGTACGCATTGTTACGTCTTGCAAGCCGACATCTGTTTTACCAAAATTCGTTGCAACTTGCCCGTCAATCGATACAGTTTTCGGTACGTATAATTCAACAGTACCTGCAACGGTTGTAGCTTTTACTTTATGAGCAGCTTCGGAGCTATTAGTGATTGTAACAGGGCCATTAACAGATTCCGCTTCTACTTCCTTTAAACTACCATCGATATAAATGCGACCATTTACAGTTTCTGCTTCTAAGTCCTCACCTTTAACGAATCTTGCTTCGATCATGCCGTTTCCAGATTCAAGGTTTGCACTATTAAACGTCGCGTGCTCTACTTTAATAGTACCGTTATATGTTTTTACTTTTAATAATTTTGTATCAATATTACTAATTGTTACACTACCGTTTAATACGCGGGTAATGAATACATCATATTGTTTTTCCGGTACGAGTAAACGAACTGACACAGCTGCCATTTTAACATTTGTCGCAACTGTTACTTTCCCCTCTTGTAATGTAACAAAGCCATCTGTAAAACGAGCGATTGTTTCTTCTTCATTGTTATCTGCATTTCGAGGTACTTTGACTTGTGTTTCAACTAACACTTGTGAATCCTCAGATTTTTCAATTGTTAGCTTACCGTTTGGAACATCCACTTCAAAGCCATTCACTTCTTCGGCATTAAATGCATATGTTTTTTCGAACTCGACCTTTTCTCCAAATGGAAATTGAAAATCAAAATCCTTCACCTTTGAGAAAGTTGTATTCATTAAGTTCGCCATACGATTACTAAATTGTGATAAGTCTTCTTTTAAATCATGCATAAACTCATTCATTTTTTTATTCATTTCTTTATCATTAAATGCTTTACCGAAAAGATCTTCAAAGCCTGTCGTTTTTTTCTGCTGATCAGCACCTGCTGAGCCAAAATTTTGAGATGTTTGTTTCGGTTCCTCTCTCGGTTCCTCCGCTTGTGGTGTTAAAGGCATCACGGACTCTGTCGGCTTGTCCTTTCCTAACGCCTCTAATAACATAATGGCCTCTTCTGCTGAAATCGTTCCATTTTCGACTAACTGTAGAATACGTTGACGTTCATTTTGCATAATAAAAAGCCTCCCTCTACTTTGTATAATAAATTATACGACGAGGGAGGTAAAAAAGTTTCATATACGCTCTGTAGAATTTTATTTCGCGGTAGCTTCAGCAATTTGCTTAGCCATACGCGCGCGATCTCGTTCTAAAATTGGTTTTAAATAACGTCCAGTATGACTAGCCTTAACCGTACAAATTTTTTCTGGTGTACCAGTTGCTACGATCGTTCCACCTTTATCTCCGCCTTCAGGACCAAGATCAATTAAATAATCAGCTGTTTTAATAACATCTAAATTATGTTCTATGACAAGTACCGTTTCGCCATTTTCTACTAGGCGTTGTAAGACGACAAGTAAACGGGCAATATCATCTGCATGTAGACCTGTTGTCGGCTCATCTAAAATATAAAACGACTTACCTGTGGAGCGTCGATGTAACTCAGAAGCTAATTTCACACGCTGCGCCTCTCCACCTGATAATGTTGTGGCAGGTTGTCCAAGCTTCATATAGCCTAGACCTACATCAACAATCGTTTGCAGCTTGCGATAGATTTTAGGGATGTTTTCAAAAAATACGACCGCATCCTCAACCGTCATTTCGAGTACTTCGGCAATATTTTTCTCTTTATATTTCACTTCAAGCGTTTCACGGTTATAGCGTTTGCCATGACATATTTCACAAGGTACATACACATCTGGCAGGAAGTGCATTTCGATTTTAATAATGCCGTCACCGCGACAAGCCTCACAACGTCCACCTTTAATATTAAAGCTAAAGCGACCTTTTTTATAGCCACGCACTTTCGCTTCATTCGTTACTGCAAAAACATCACGAATATCATCAAATACACCTGTATAAGTCGCCGGATTGGAGCGTGGTGTACGACCTATTGGAGATTGATCGATGTCAATTACTTTTTCAAGTTGTTCTACACCTTCAACCGTTATATGTGCACCTGGCTTCGTTTTAGCGCGATTTAATTTATGTGCCAATGTTTTATACAAAATCTCATTAATAAGTGTGGATTTCCCAGAACCAGACACTCCTGTCACAGCGACAAACATGCCCAGTGGGATATCGACATTTACATTTTTCAAATTATTTTCCGTTGCACCTTTTATCGTTAGCTTACGCCCATCTGACTTACGACGTTCAACAGGTAAAGGAATAAACTTCTTACCACTTAAATACTGCCCTGTTATTGAAGCATCATTGTTCATTACTTCAGCAGGTGTTCCTTGAGCAATAATTTGTCCGCCATGCACACCAGCACCTGGGCCAACATCAATTAAATAATCAGCAGCTAGCATCGTATCTTCATCGTGCTCGACGACAATTAACGTATTCCCTAAATCACGCATGCTCTGTAATGTTGAAATTAATCGGTCATTATCACGCTGATGCAACCCGATAGACGGCTCATCTAAAATGTAGAGTACACCTGTTAAACGCGAGCCAATTTGCGTTGCTAAACGAATACGCTGTGCCTCCCCACCTGATAAAGTTCCCGCAGCACGCGATAATGTTAAATAATCTAAGCCGACGTTAACTAAAAAGCCAAGTCGTTCATTAATTTCACGTAAAATTAAACGGGCAATTTGAAAATCCTTTTCCGATAAATGAAGCCCATCAAAAAATGCATTCGCTTCTATAATGGAATATTGTGTTACTTGCCCAACATGCTTACCATCGATTTTTACCGCAAGTGATTCTGGCTTTAACCGGTAACCATCACACGAAGGACACGGCTGCTCCGCCATATATTTTTCCATTTGCTCCCGTATATAATCAGACGAGGTTTCGCGGAAGCGGCGTTCAATATTTTTCAACACGCCTTCAAATTCTGTTTTTTGACTACGCTTATGTCCAAATTCATTTTCAAAATCGAACTGGATTTTCTCTTTTCCTGAGCCATTTAATATTTTGTCTAGTTGCTCTTTTGGCAACTCTTTTACCGGTACATCCATTGGAATGCCGTAATGATCACATACTGCTTTTAATAGCTGTGGATAATATTGCGAGCTTACCGATTCCCATGGCGCAATTGCATTTTCTAAGAGAGATAGATTCCAATCAGGGATAACTAAATCAACATCGACTTCAAGTTTCACTCCAAGCCCATCACATGAAGGACAAGCGCCAAATGGACTGTTAAATGAAAACATACGTGGCTCTAATTCACCGATTGAAAAGCCACATTGCGGACAAGCATGATGCTCACTAAATAATAATTCCTCATGCTCCATCACATCGACAAGTACTCGACCTTCCGCTATACGTAGTGCAGCTTCTAATGAGTCGCTTAAACGTGCGGCAATCCCTTCTTTAATAACAACACGATCAACTACAACTTCAATCGTATGTTTTTTATTTTTATCAAGCTCAATATTGTCATCTAGGTCACGCAGCTCGCTGTCAATGCGAACACGCACATAGCCTTGTTTTTTCAAGTCTTCTAGTAGCTTGATATGCGTTCCTTTACGCCCTTCAATTATTGGTGCTAGTAGCTGCATTTTCGTCCGTTCTGGATATTCTAGTAAGCGATCGACCATTTGTTCAATTGTTTGCGATGTAATTTCTATGCCATGCTTTGGACAAATCGGCTTACCAATACGCGCAAATAATAGACGTAAATAATCGTAAATTTCTGTAACGGTCCCAACTGTTGAACGTGGGTTGCGGCTCGTCGTTTTTTGGTCAATCGATATAGCTGGGGATAATCCTTCTATTGCGTCAACATCCGGCTTATCCATTTGTCCTAAAAATTGGCGCGCATACGCAGATAAAGACTCGACATAACGGCGTTGTCCCTCTGCGTAAATCGTATCGAACGCAAGAGACGATTTACCTGATCCAGATAAGCCAGTTAGTACGACTAGCTGATCACGCGGAATTTTAACATTAATATTTTTTAAATTATGTGCACGTGCGCCTTGCACAACTATTTCGGTATTTTTCACATTAAATCTACCTTTCTGCCTTCAACTCAAAAACAGTATCACGAAGCTCTGCGGCACGTTCAAAATCTAGTGCTTTCGCTGCTTCTTTCATTTCTTGCTCAAGTGATGCAATTAACTTGTCCATTTCTGCCTTCGTTAATTTTTTTCCTTTCGTCACTTTTGTAACATATGTTTCTTCCTCTTCTGCTGCTTGTGTTGCACGAATGACATCCGGTATTTTCTTTATAATTGTTGTCGGTGTAATGCCATGCTCTTCGTTGTATGCTATTTGAATCGAGCGTCGACGATTTGTTTCCTCAATTGCCTTTGTCATCGAATCGGTCATATTATTCGCGTACATAATGACATGTCCATTCGCATTACGCGCGGCACGACCGATTGTTTGAATAAGCGAACGCTCAGATCGTAAAAACCCTTCCTTATCCGCATCTAATATAGCGACTAATGATACTTCCGGAATATCTAAACCTTCACGCAGTAAGTTAATACCAATTAAAACATCATACGTCCCTTTTCGCAGTTCCCTAATAATTTCAATACGCTCTAAAGTTTTAATTTCCGAATGTAGATATTCTACTTTCAAGCCCATTTCCTTTAAGTAAGCAGATAAATCCTCGGACATTTTTTTCGTTAATGTAGTCACTAACACACGTTCATTGCGCTTAATTCGTTCATGAATTTCATCGATTAAATCGTCAATTTGACCTTCAATTGGTCGGACATCTATTGTTGGGTCAAGCAAGCCAGTTGGACGAATAATTTGTTCAACCATTTCTGGTGTATGCTCCAACTCAAATGGACCCGGCGTAGCTGATACATATACAGCCTGCCCAAATTTTGTCTGAAACTCATCAAATTTTAATGGACGATTATCTAGCGCTGAAGGTAATCGGAAACCATGTTCAACAAGCACCGATTTTCGCGCCTGGTCACCGTTAAACATCCCGCGCACTTGCGGTAATGTAACATGACTCTCATCAACAACTAGTAAAAAATCTTCAGGAAAATAATCAAGTAGTGTATAAGGTGTTGCCCCGGACTCTCGTAAAGTTAAATGCCGCGAATAGTTTTCAATTCCTGAACAAAAGCCCATTTCCTTCATCATTTCTAAATCATAATTCGTTCGTTGCTCAAGTCGCTGCGCTTCTAGCAGCTTCCCCTCTGAACGGAACTTTTCAAGCTGTTGTTCTAGCTCAACTTCAATATTTTCAATTGCTTTAATCATTTTTTCTTCACGCGTAACGAAGTGGGAAGCTGGGAAAATAGCTACATGTTCGCGTTCTGCTAAAATTTCACCCGTTAATGCATCTACCTCGCGTATTCTGTCAATTTCATCACCGAAAAATTCAACTCGAATACAGCGCTCATCACGAGATGCTGGGAATATTTCTACGACATCTCCGCGCACCCGAAATGTTCCCCGAGTAAAATTAACATCATTACGTTCATATTGCACATCGACTAATCGCCGTAAAAGCTGATTACGTTCTATTTCCATGCCGGTACGAATTGACACGACCATTTCACGATATTCTTCCGGAGACCCTAAACCGTAAATACAAGAAACCGAGGCAATAATAATGACGTCTTTACGCTCAAATAATGCTGATGTCGCAGAATGTCGTAGCTTATCGATTTCGTCATTAATGCTCGAGTCTTTTTCGATATATGTATCGGTTTGCGGTACATATGCCTCTGGTTGAAAGTAATCATAATAACTAACGAAATATTCTACTGCATTATTCGGAAAAAACTCTTTAAATTCACTATATAACTGACCTGCTAATGTTTTATTATGTGCCATTACAAGGGTAGGCTTATTTACTTGTTGAATCACATTTGAAATTGTAAATGTTTTCCCTGTCCCTGTCGCCCCGAGTAATGTTTGATGTCGTTTTCCCTCTTTAATACCTTGCACTAGCTCCAGTATCGCATTGGGCTGATCACCATCCGGTTTATAAGGAGACTGTAAATCGAAAGTTTCACTCATCAGTTTTTCGTCCTTTCTTACGACCCTAATATGTTTATATTAGCATAACCATTTCCAAATATCGATTAATAAGCGAACGTATATTCTTTTTATTTTCACAAAAAAACCACAAACCGAAGATTGTGGAAGTAAGGATTTTTACGTTCATATTTATAAGTTAATTTGGTTAGCAAAAAGAAACGTTTTCTTCATTCGGTTGTTCTTGTAACTCTTTCAGTTCGCTTGCGTATTCATAAAACGCTGCTTCATTTTTTTGATCCAATGACGTATCGATGAGCATTTTTAACTGTTCAATTCTGTATAAACGTTGAAGCCGGTTTAAAAATAAATCTAAATAAATGTCACTCAACAACTGCTCACATTGATTTTTATGAGAATACTGCCCTACTGCACGTAAAAAATCTGTGTATGAATAATATTTATCCATCGATATCACCCCGATGCTCTTTTTTCTATTATAAAAAAGGCACAATCAATTTGCAATATTTTCTGACTTCTATTTTTTTCTCGAAATCGTTACTTTTAGCTGAAAACGGTATTGAATTTACTTGTTTTTTGTATTATGATGGATATTATAGAGGATAAATTGACTATTTTATTTATTGAAGGAGGTTTAAAATTGAACCGAAACATTAAACAACTAGACTTTTATCACATAACAAATGCTACTTATTTACTTATTCCACTTCGTCATGAAAAAAAACTACACACCGTTGTTTATGACAAAACAGGTATCCTCCATGTTACACAAAGCCCAATGAAGATTATTCGCGCTTCCTGTCGACAAATGGGCAGTAGCTATCAATCCGCCCTCGACATTTCCAAACAATATTTCGGTGAAAAAAAACATAAACTGCCGATTGTTGTTGCTATGGACTATGGTAATCCGTGTATTATGTTCCCTTTAATGTCCCCAAAATCACCCTATAATTGCTGGGTATCCTTTAATTCCTTGATCAACATCCAAGACCGCGCAGGCCAAATCAATGTCACTTTTAAAAATCACACCGAAGCCGACTTAGACATCCAATACGCATCCTTTTGTAAACAATACGTTAGTTCAGCGATGTTACATAAATATTTAACATCAAAATGGACACGCCATTTTTAATAATTTTTGTAATATTATCCTCTATACAATAAGGAGTTGTCTGAAAAGTCTTTCGAGACAGCTCCTTTTTTCTATAAAAATATCATTTTAAGTAAAATATCCAATATTTTTATTGTCCAGTCATTAGCGCTTAGTGAATGCGCCTCTTCAAACCGTGTAGGCTATCACAAATTGTAATGGTAAAAGTTCGTTTTGGATTTTAGCTCCAAGGGGAATACTTGCGTCTCAGCGAAACCAATATATTGACGCACGCCACCAGACATACGGTAATCCAATTAAAAATTGATAGATTTTGAATACTTGTATACAAGGTTAATATTCTAGTCCTGCAATACCAAAACCTCCAGGGCCTGAATGAGTAGTAATCATAGCACCGGCTTGAATCCAAGTTGTATTTTCGAAACCAGTTTCATTGGCAATTTCATTCATCCGTTGCTTAATACTTTCACTGAGTCCGATTGAGTATATAAAATAAATTTGTTGTTTATCAATGTCATATTGATTTAAATAGTCACGCAATAACTTTTCCGCAACAGCGCTCATATTTCCACGGTATTTCTTAGTTGAAACAAGCTTTCCTTCTATTAATTCAATGCATGGTTTTATTTTCAACAAAGCACCTCCGAGATAAGCTAAATTACTTACTCGCCCACCCGCTCTTAAAAAATCTAAGCTACCTGGAATAAAAGCCAGCCTTGATTTAGGTACCTTGGACTCGATTTTTTCTATTAAGTGAATGGGTTCAATCGTAGGTTCTTTCTCTAGCAATTTAACAGCATACATTACAACTGCAGTTAATCCGCCTGTAACGTTTAAAGCATCAATTAAATAAAGATCCTTAAAATCTTCCGCTGCAATTACTGCATTTTGAAAGGAAGCAGATGCCTTTGACGTATAACCAACGTGAATAATAATACTATCAGGAAAATCATTTCTTATTTTTGTAAAAAACTCATAGTATTCATGGACATTAGTCGCAGATGTAGATGGTATCTTTTTTGTCCGATCATGATAATCAAAAATTTCTTCTACTGATAGATGGCCATCTAAATAATCCTGACCTTCCATGATGACGTGCATCGGTACCACTTGTACTTCATGATTGTCAGCTAAAATTCCAGGCAAATCCGCCCCACTCTCAGTCGATAAAATAATTCTTCTCATTAAGATTCCCTCCAACTACATATAATTGGTGTATCATATTAAATTCACTCTAACTATACATTAAAAGGGTAAATTATCCAATTTAATTTTCAGACACTTCTAAACTCTTAAGTGTTATTAATTCTATGACAAAGCAATTATCGTTTGAGAGAGTGCTTTTTTGATTATCTAAATTTTAGTTTCAAAATCTATTAATAATAAACAGTACCAATAATAAAAGTCCTTAAAATACATACTTGTACTTTAAGGACTTTTGCTGATTTCATAATTATTTAGCAATTCGTGAACGTAGATATGCATGAATGAACGCATCAATATCGCCGTCCATTACAGCACCAACGTTTCCTGTTTCTTCGTTTGTACGATGATCCTTTACCATTGAATATGGGTGGAATACATAAGAACGAATTTGCGAGCCCCAACCAATTTCTTTTTGCTCACCACGAATTTCATCTAGTTGCGCTTGTTGTTTTTCGATTTCTAACTGATATAGTTTCGCCTTTAACATTTGCATCGCTTTTTCACGGTTTTTAATTTGCGAGCGCTCTGCCTGACATTGCACGACAGTACCAGTTGGAGTATGCGTAATACGAACAGCTGAGTCAGTCGTATTAATATGCTGACCACCAGCACCTGTTGCGCGATACGTGTCGATTTTTAAATCTTCCGAACGCACTTCAATTTCGATGTCATCATTGAATTCAGGCATTACTTCACAAGAAACAAATGACGTATGACGACGCCCAGATGAATCGAACGGCGAAATACGGACTAAACGGTGTACGCCTTTTTCTGCTTTTAAATAGCCGTATGCATTATGTCCAGAAATAGATAACGTTACAGATTTTATACCTGCCTCATCACCTGGTAAATAGTCCATTGTCGATACTTTAAAGCCTCGTTTTTCTGCCCAGCGCGTATACATGCGAAGTAACATTGAACCCCAGTCTTGAGATTCAGTACCGCCAGCACCAGGGTGTAGCTCTAAAATGGCATTATTTCTATCATAAGGCTCAGAAAGTAGCATTTGCAGTTCAAAATCTGCAATTTTCGCTTGGAAATCTGCAAGCTCTGTACCTAGTTCTTCCTGCAATTCTTCATCTGGTTCCTCACGTAAAAGTTCTAAAGTCATTTCTAAATTTTCATGTGTTGATAATAAATCATTATAATCATTAACTATTGCCTTAATACCGTTTGCTTCATTAATAACTACTTGTGCTGCTTGCTGGTCATTCCAAAAGCCTGGCATTAACATCATTTCGTCTAGCTCTTGGATACGTGCCTCTTTGTTTTCTAAGTCAAAGAGACCCCCTAAAGTCCGCCAATTTAGTGGCTGTAGTTTCTAATGCATTTCTTACATCTGCTAATTCAATCATGAGAAATCCTCCGTAAATATGGATATTGTATATAAAAATTGATAAAACCGAGCCATCTACTAATAGATAGCATCGGTTGGATTAATAAATATTCGGGTAAATCGTTTGGATGGTGCTTTGTATTGGTAAGGCGTTAGTATTTGCATGTAAGTTTCGGGTAGTCAGCATCAACCAATTGCACTTAACGTAATCCACGAGAAAACCGCATACAAACACCGAAAAAAACACGCAAGCATGGGGAAACCGCACAGTCATTCCGAAAGCGCACGCTATCACTGGAAAACTGCACAGTCAACCAAGCTTACAAAAAATAGTTTATTTTTTTGACTACTAATTTATACTAAGCAATAGCTAAAAATGATAAATTTTTCTTTACTGTCCGACACCGTGGCAGTTTTTGAATTTCTTACCGCTTCCGCATGGGCAAGCATCATTTCGACCGATGTTTTCAGCCTTACGGATTGGTGCTTTTTTCTTCGGTGCAGCTTCTTCTTTTGGATTCACTGCTTGTCCTTTTGCAACTTCTTCACGCTGTAGGTTGCTACGAATTTCGGCTTTCATTGCATATTTCGCAACATCTTCACGTATAGCTGCAACCATATCCTCGAACATCGCAAATCCTTCTTGTTGGTATTCGCGAAGTGGATCTGTTTGACCATAAGCACGTAAATGGATACCTTGACGCAGCTGATCCATTGCATCGATATGGTCAATCCATTTCGTATCAATTGAACGCAGTAAAATTACTTTTTCAAACTCGCGCATACGCTCTGGAGTTAGCAGCTCTTCTTTTTCGTTGTAACGAACTTGAACAGCTGCATAAATAAATTCAACCATTTCCTCAGCTGTTTTACCTTGTAGGTCGCTTGCTTTCACGGCACCTTCTTCTAATAAGTTCGCCGCAATATAATCTTCTAGCGCGTCTAAGTTCCAATCAAGTTCATCGCCTTGCGTATGCACAGCAACTGCATTTTCAATCGCTTGGAGAATCATCGACTCAACTAGTTCACGCATATTTTCTGTCTCTAATACGTCGTAACGTTCTTTGTAAATAACTTCACGTTGCTGACGAAGTACATCGTCATATTGTAACAAGCGTTTACGTGCATCAAAGTTATTTCCTTCTACACGTTTTTGTGCTGACTCTACGGCTCTTGATACCATTTTAGATTGGATTGGCTGAGAATCGTCCATCCCAAGCTTTGTCATCATCGCCTTCATATTATCTGAACCAAAACGGCGCATTAATTCATCTTCAAGTGACAAGTAGAACTGTGTTACCCCTGGGTTCCCTTGACGCCCAGAACGACCACGTAGCTGATTATCGATACGACGAGATTCATGGCGCTCTGTACCGATTACCGCTAAACCACCAAGTTCAAGTACACCTTCACCCGGTTTAATGTCCGTACCACGACCAGCCATGTTTGTTGCAATCGTTACCGCGCCTTTTTTACCAGCATCTGCGATAATTTCTGCCTCACGCTCATGGTTTTTCGCATTTAACACATTATGAGGAATTTTGTGCTTTGTTAGTAAATCAGAAATAATTTCTGATGTTTCAATCGCAACTGTACCAACTAATACCGGCTGACCTGCTCTATGACGTTCCGCAATATCCGCAGCTACTGCCTCGAACTTGCCTTTCATGGACGCATAAATTAAATCTGGACGGTCATCACGGGCAATTGGTTTATTTGTAGGAATCGCAACAACATCCATATTATAAATGTTTCGGAATTCCTCTTCTTCCGTTTTCGCTGTACCAGTCATACCTGCAAGTTTTTGGTACATACGGAAATAGTTTTGGAACGTAATAGTTGCCATAGTCATCGATTCATTTTGAATATCTAAGCCTTCTTTTGCCTCGATTGCTTGATGTAAGCCATCTGAATAACGACGCCCTTTCATTAAACGACCTGTAAAGCCATCAACGATAACAACTTCTCCGTCTTGCACAACATAATCTACATCTAAATGCATAGATGCGTGAGCTTTTAACGATTGGTTAATCGCATGGTTTAAACGAACATGCGTTAAATCGAATAAGTTATCGATACCAAATGCACGCTCCGCCTTCTCAATACCTTTCTCTGTAAGCGTAACGCCCTTTGTTGATTCTTCGTAGTTATAATCTTCTTCTTTTGTTAGCATACGCACAAACGCATTAGACTGTACGTAAAGCTGTGCTGTTTTACCAGCTTGTCCAGAAATAATAAGTGGTGTACGCGCTTCATCGATTAAAATCGAGTCAACTTCATCGATTACTGCATAATAAAGTGGACGTTGTACTCGCTCTTCCTTGTACAACACCATATTGTCACGCAAATAATCGAACCCTAATTCATTATTTGTTGTATACGTAATGTCAGCTGCATACGCTTCTCGTTTTTCTTCTTTTGATAAATTATTTAAGTTTAAGCCAACAGTTAGACCTAACCAACTGTATAGCTCACCCATTTCTGTCGCGTCACGAGATGCAAGGTACTCATTGACTGTTACTACGTGAACTCCTTTGCCAGTAAGCGCGTTTAAATAAACCGCCATTGTAGAAGTTAGCGTTTTACCTTCTCCTGTTTTCATTTCAGCAATGTTACCGTCATTTAACGCAGCAGCACCCATAATTTGCACACGGAACGGATACATACCAAGCACACGGCGAGATGCCTCACGTGCAACAGCAAATGCTTCAGGCAATAAACTTTCTAATGTTTCCCCGTTTTGAAAACGTGCTTTAAACTCTGCGGTTTTTGCCTGTAATGCCTCGTCATCTAATGCTTCCATTTGTGACGCTAATGCTTCTACTGAGTCTGCTACTTTTTCTAAACGTTTTAATTCTTTTTTATTAAAGTCGAACATTTTATTTAATATGTTTAGCATTTATATTCACCCCATATAGTATCAAATTCCATTTTATCATTACATATGTAGAAGGTGCAAATTGACGTACGTATTTTTGAAAATGTTTGGCAACTTTATTGCAGGAAAAAAAGAAATTGATCCCGTTAAAAGCTCGAGATCAACATTACTTTATATAAAAAGTTAACTATTCTTCATTTTAATTAAATACATACTTTAAATATAGTAAGGGCAGACCGTATCCTTGCTGCTTAATATCTTTTGAAAATGAGGTTAAAAGGCTGCCATCCGTTATGGATTCGTAAGTAGCATCCGTTTTAATTTCTACCCGATATTTATCTTTAGAAATTTTGATTTCAAGGCGTTCTTCGTTTCCACCATTCTCTATAACTATTCGCTTAACTACATCATAAGTTTGATTTCTAAATGCTGGATCGATAAACACTTTAGTGTAAAGGATTTCTTTCAAACAGGGGGCGTCATCTGCTGAACAATCATTTAACATACTTGGCAATATACCATTCAATGCCTGAATATATGCCATTTGTCGTGAATTACCCGGTGCAGTTAATTGATTAGTTCTTTCCCATATACTATCCCAAAGTGGGTCGTATACTTCAGGTTCTTCACCTTCTTCAAGCTCTGCATTTCTTTCCGCAATAATCCTTGCCATTTCAGTATCATATTCTTGGATTGCCGCTTTTGTTGTGGCGAGTATTTCATTTGTCGCGGCAATTGCGCCAAGCTGTGCCCCAGTCGCAGCTTGCTGTTTCACAACATATACACGGGCAATGTTTAATACAATAACCGAAATAATCACGATTGTTGTCATAATCCATAATAAATAAAAGATTGCGCTTCCGTTTTCATTTTTCAAGTATTTCATGGCACAAGTACCTTACCTGTTGCTTTTGAGTTCAATGTAATAAGCGTATTTTCACGCCAACTGTTTGGGAGGAATACTAATGGGTGTTTAGCTGTTACCGTTATTACAAATAAGTCACTGTTATGAGGATCTCGGTTTATTTGAAAGCTATAGTTAGTAAGTAACTCTCCACCTTCAAGTGATTGATTAATTACAGCTTCCGTCTCTAAGTCATTTTCAGACATTGCATAAATTTGAGCCCCTTCTAAAGCAGCTGCCTTTAAATTGAATACGGCAAAGCCTGATGCAACTACTTGCCAAAGAAGAAGAAAAAATAAAAAATAAAATGGTAAAATGCCTAAAAACTCTATCGAAATCGACCCTTTTTCACTTCTCAAAACTTTTTTTGCTCGCATCCATTTCACCCACTTTAGCTTAATGTTTACTCAAAATACACTCATAACTTTTTTGTTCAAATTGCTATGAGATCAACCTTTATCGTTACTCATTTAATCCACATTCCATTTTTAGTAAACCCTTTATAAAATAAAGAACTGAACAAGAAAGTCAACCAGCAACCTACTATATAAAGTATAATGGGCCCCCATACGAACATAAACGGATCACCAAGTACATTGTGCATCTGTCTGACTATTATGATGCTTCCTCCGCCACCTAAAAACATAGCGACGACAGGAATGGCAAAATATACATATGTAAGTTTTCGGTTTTCTCCGCTTTCTGGTAAAACAAGGGCATTTTTTGATTTTTGATCAATGACGGCAAGCAAAATACAAAGAAAATAAAAGAGCACTAATAACAATTGCAGCAGCACATACTCAATAGCTACTTTTATTAAAGGTACTGTAAAGAAAAAGCAAAACAATAACATATTAAAAGATATTATGAATCTTGCTGCATTAGGGCGTTTTTTCTTTTTAAAAATAAATAACGCTATAGGGTAAATGATGATGCTAAAAATGAAGATTGAAATAATAATATAGTTAAAAGTTTGATTAGTATCAGGCATAAAAAATGCAAATAAGCTTGAAATTATCGGCATAAAATAAGAAATTATTGAGGCTTTATATACCCCCACCATACGTTTATTCCTCCTATTGTCATTATCTATCATCCCCCAATTTTCTCTAACTTTTCCACTTGTTCAGGTGTAGCTAACATCGCGGGTGCTATCATGACAAAAAAGAGAGCAATAAAATACAAAATAATACCAACAGGAATCCAGGATTTTGGCTCAACTGCAAGCATGTATGCCCAAATAACACCTCCAACTAAAAGGAGAATACCGACATATAGCATCAATAAACTACTAAATAAGTAATGCTGAGGGTTCACAATCACCTTCGTCACAACTTTATACTTAATTAGTAAAAAGACCGCTAATCCTAAAGTTAATATGAGCAAAAGCCAAAAATAGATGGTTGGATAAAGCCCTTTAAAAACGGGTGACATCAAGTAAAATATAATCCCTATAAATATTACAAAAGAATGTAAAGAAAAATATCGCTTACTATTTTCTTTATGGTAAATCCAAATAATATAATTCGTTATTGCCAATAAAATTGCTAAACTTATATTAATCTTCAACCAGAATGCTATATTTTCTTCTGGCATAAAACTAATACCAAATCCAAGAACCAAATGCAAAAATAACGTTAGAAATACTCTATTTTTTGCGAATGATACATGTTCATTTGAATTTTTCATGAAATCATTCCTTCTCGATTTTTTAACTCAATTGGCCACCCCTATTTGTAAACTCATTTAGAATAACGATATCGGCAATTGTCATTACCGATTATTACCTATTTTTTTGAATTCTTTTACCTGTTCAGGTGTAGCTAACATCACGGGTGCTATCAAGACAAAAAAGAGGGCAATGAAATAAAATATAATACCAATAGGAACCCATGAAAGCGGTTCAAACACACGCATATACGCCCAAAATATCCCCCCAACTAGCATGAGAATTCCAACATATAGCATTAATAAACTACTAAATAAGTAATGCTGTGGATTCACAATCAACTTCGTCACAACTTTATACTTAATTAATAAAAAGACCGCTAATCCTACAGTTAACAAGAGCAAAAGCCAAAAATATACGGTTGGATAAAGCCCTTTAAAAACGGGTGACATTAAATAAAAAATATAACCAATAAACATTACAAAAGAATGTAAAGAAAAATACCGCTTACTATTATCTTTATGGTAAATCCAAATAATATAATTAGTTATTGCCATTAAAATCGCTAAACTAATATTTAATTTCAACCAAAACCCTATATTTATTTCTGGTATAAAACTTGTAACAGTTCCAAAAAACAGATGGGCAAATAGCGTAAGAAACACTCTATTTTTGGCGAATGATACATGTTCATTTGAATTTTTCATGAGATCGTTCCTTATCGATTTTTTTACCCAATCATACTCGACTTTTTGTAAATTCATTTAGAATAACGAAATCGGCAATTGCCATTACCGATTATTCCCTATTTTCTTGAATTCTTTTACTTGTTCAGGTGTAGCAAGCATCACGGGAGCAATCAAGATAAAAAAGAGAGCACAGAAATAAAATATAATACCTACAGGAACCCAAGAGCTTGTCTGTACTGTAAGCATATACATCCAAAATACACCACCAACTAGCAGAAGAATTCCAACATATAGCATCAATAAACTACTAAATAAGTGGTGCTGTGGGTTCACTATCACTTTTGTCACAACTTTATATTTAATTAGTAAAAAGAAAGCTAATCCTACAGTTAAGAAAAGTAACAGCCAAAAATACAAGGTTGGATAGAGACCTTTAAAAATAGGTGACATCGCGAAAACTATAATACCAATAAACATTACAAAAGAATGCAAAGAAAAATAACGTTTACTATTTCTCTTATGGTAAAGCCAAATAATATAGTTCATCACTGCTAATAAAATTGCTAAACCTATATTCACCTTCAACCAAAATCTGATATTTTCCTCTGGCATAAAACTAGAAATAAATCCAAGCATTAAATGCAAAAATAACGTTAGAAATACTCTGTTTTTTGCGAATGATACATGTTCATTTGAATTTTTCATTAGATCATTCCTTCTCGTTTTACGACTCTGCTATCACGTTATTTATAAATTAATAGTAACGAATCAGGCTTTATTGTATTTACCTTTCCTTCACTATTCCCTCTAATTCCTTCACTTTCTCAGGTGTAGCCAACATCACTGGGGCAATAAAGACAAAAAAGAGGGCTATGAAATATAAAATAATACCAACAGGGATCCATGAAATTGGCTCAAACGCAAGCATGTATGCCCATAATACTCCTCCAACAAGCAGGAGGATTCCAACATATAGCATCAATAAACTGTTAAATAAGTAATGCTGTGGATTCACAATCACCTTTGTCACAACTTTATACTTAATAAGTAAAAAGATAGCTAATCCTACAGTTATCATGAGTAAAATCCAAAAATACACGGTTGGATAGAGCCCTTTAAAAACGGGTGACATAAAATAAAATATAACACCTAGAAACAACACAAAAGAATGTAAGGAAAAATACCTCTTACTATTTTCTTTATGGTAAATCCAAATAATATAGTTCGTTACTGCTAATAAAATTGCTAAACTTAAATTAATTTTTATCCAAAACCCGATATTTTCTTCTGGTATAAAACTATTTACAAAACCGAGCATTATATGTAAAAATAGCGTAAGAAAAACTCTATTTTTAGCGAATGATACATGTTCAATTGGTTTTTCCATGGGATCATTCCTTTTCATATTTCGCCAATTTCACTGTGTTTCGTTAATTTTATATTGAATGTAAAATATGTGAAGAAAAAATATAAGATATTTATTTAACTCGATTGCATATGTTACCTCAAAAAATTCTCGCAATCTAAAAATCGAGTAATATAGTAAACCTACAAAAAAGAAAGAGAATATGATTTCATATGATTTAATATTAGCCATTCCATAATCACTAAATACCATTTCTCCAAAGAAATGAATAAACAAGAACAGGAAAGATACAATCGTAAACCATTTCCAAAGACCAAAGTGTATAGTTGTTTTACTTGACATATTCTGCATAGTGTTTTTGTTTTTCAAAAACCAAATGCCTATATATGCTCCAAATGTGATAAATGACAAAACAAAAAGTAAAAACAAGTTTGATTTTTTGAAATGGCTTCTTTCCTCTTTTTGAGCGTTTATTAATAGTTCCATCCATTTCATCTCCATTTATCGTCTATTTACTAAATTGTCCATCTACGCGATATCTCAACGTCAAATAAATATAAACAAAAGGTAATATAAGAATATTTAGCACTACTCTAATAATTAAATAAGCCAACATATTATTATCGTATTGAGAAAAAAATAGCATGACAGTTGCCCAAATCCCAAAGTTAATACTTAAAATAATTAAAAGGTCCCCAAATAGGGCGACATTTTCTTTTGCTATCGCTTCTATTGTACGAACAAATACTTCTTTAACACTCTTACTATCAGAAAAAAACGGGAAAATTAACATTACAAACAAGGCGAAAATCGTTGGAATAAATAATAAATACATTCCTATAAAGCCAATAAAATAAAAACTAGCCGTAAACAATAAAAGAAATCCAAATTGTTGAATAAATTGGGCAATCCCTTCAATTGGATGGAGCAATTCATCTTGCTCATCTTTTAATACCATCTTTACAAATGGTGGAATACAAATAATAAAGTTTATTACAAAAACTAAACTAGTGAAGTAATGCGGTGCAATCAAATCTTCCGATATATTTATAAATATCATCGTTAAGAAACTAAAAATCGTTACTGGCAAAATAATTACAATTGACCAGGTAAGAATCTGTGCCCAATTTCGATTATAAATATCTAAAATTTCACGTATCATGATAGAGCACCTTCTCTTTTATTCTTTATAAATATAGTTACTACCGCAAACATCATACTGACAATAACCGCTAGAGAAATACTTCTTGCAATTGACCCGGCATCTACAAATACTAAAATATTAAATATGAAATGTGATAATAGGAGATTAATAAGTGCTATGACAACAGCACCTAAATATGCGGCAGTATATGGTGCTTGCAGATTCCATTTTGCTCCAAAATACCCTATACTTCCATATGCAAGAATTGTTTGAATGAATAAAAAGATTGCAAAATTATTTATCGGAATGAAGCCTAAAATAAATGAAATTACTACTGTTAATAAAATACTTACACCAACTGCTTGTAAAAATTTCATCGTATTAAACATCATTTCACCTACCGCTCATTTAATATGGATTGCCCCAAATGGAGCAACCCTATCAACTTCCAAAACCAAACAGCTTTTTTGTCCCACTAAGGAAACCTTTCACTTTTTCAGCACCCTTACTATAGATTTTACTTAAGCCATCACTAGCCCATTTCTTAATATTTCGTCCCCGATTAGTTCCATGAATTAGATATGAAGTTCCTATACCTACCAACAAACCTGCAACAGCACCTGCAACTGTTCCCAAGCCAGGCACAACCGAACCTGCAACTGCTCCAGCCGTAATACTTGATGCAATACTCGAAAGAACTGTGGTACCAGCGCCAATCGCAAGATCTACTGTTAAATCAGCATGAAAATTGGAAGAGCTAAAACCTAAATCAGACTTAGTGCCCCATCCATAATCGTATACACTGTTAAAAGCACTTGTAGCAATACTCACAGGGCCATTTAGTTTTAGCACATTAGATTTTGACCGAAAACTTTTGGAAAATATATTAAAACCATCATTCAAACCTGATTTAACACTTTTCCAAGTGCTGCCCAAAAAATCTTTAGCAGATCCAAATTGCGTAAATTTTTTACTCTCAAAAAAACTATCTATTTTGTATTGTTTTGGATTTGTCTTACCCGCAGGCATATAAGCAGATTTATTATCAATCTTATATTTTTTGTAATTATCATAAAAATAATTCATTATTGGATTTTTCAAACTAGCATTACCTTGTACTTTATACTTTCCAGATTTCAACTCATCAAATCTAAAACCTGCGTAAGTGGCTGCCATCCCCTCAGAAAAGTTCTTTCCAAAACTTGTTATAAATCGCTTCCCATCTTTCAAAATTCCAGATATAACCCCTAAAGGTCCTCTACTAGTATCTGTTGAATTAAAAATGATATTCATTGTTGATGGAATATTACTAATGGTTTCTTCTCCTGAAGTACGCCCACCTGTAGAACTATTGCTCCCGTTTGGATCTTCTCCACCTGTCGAACTATTGCTCCCATTTGGACCTTCTCCACCTGTTGAAACATTGCCTCCATTTGGACCTTCTCCACCTGTTGAAACATTGCCTCCATTTGGACCTTCTCCACCTGTTGAGCCATTGCCTCCATTTGGACCTTCTCCACCTGTTGAAACATTGCCTCCATTTGGACCTTCTCCACCTGTCGACACATTGCCTCCATTTGGACCTTCTCCACCTGTTGAAACATTGCCTCCATTTGGACCTCCTCCACCTGTTGAAACATTGCCTCCATTTGGACCTTCTCCACCTGTCGACACATTGCCTCCATTTGGACCTTCTCCACCTGTTGAAATATTGCCTCCATTTATTGCAGTGCCATCACCTGGACCATTACCCCCATTTAACGCATTTCCACCTTCTATAGCATTTCCACCAGTTATTGCTTCACTTGTTACTAACCAATTGTTATTAATAGGTAAACTACCTGCTATATTTGGAATGATGAATTGACCAATTTGTATGTGAGTACCTGGGATTATTGGCTGCCCAGAAACAGGTGCATTTCCTCCTTGATAAATAGAGCCAGGTTGATATGGCTTCCCACCTTGAATAGCGTTGCCCGGTTGGAAAACTTCACCAGGTATAATAAATTGCCCACCAGTAATTGGCTGTCCAGGAATAATTGCATCTCCAGGAGTGATTGCTTCCCCAGGTTTTATTGGCGTACCCGGAGTGATAAAAAATGCCATACTTATAGCGGGGAGTGCAGACCAAAATAATATAAATGCCGTCATAAAGACAGCTACTATTCTCCTCAACTTTCTGTTTTGCACACTTTCACCTCAATTCTTTTACTGGGCGCTTGTGTTTTTTATATATTTATCTTCTAATTCCTGTACCGCTTCCGCATAATTAAGTTCATTTAAAGCTTCTAAATCAGCTTTTAATTTGCCATATTCTTTTTCAATCCAGTCATGATATTCCGCATTTTTTAGTTTTAAATAATCGTGTGATTCTCGGGACATTTTTTGCTTTTGTTGATATAAATGCGTAATCGTAAATCCTAATTCACTTCTTTCTTTACGCATTTTCACATTTTGTTGGCTAATGTAAACGTAAATATCAAGCGAGTTGTTTACTCTGTAATAGCCTAACCAGCCATCTTGAGACTCTTTCCATTGTTTCCACTTTAGCGCGACTTCATTGGCTTCATTCAACTTATCTTGTAAACTTTGCGCATCTGTTACATGCTTATAAGTTCCTTTTGTCGCCTTTGCAATGTTCTGTAATTGCTTCTGTCCTTCATGATCTACGTTAAAACCTATAACGTTCACGATTGGCGTAATGTCTGACTCATACAACATTTTCGCTGCTTGAACTGGATCGTCATCGCAAGTTGAAATGCCGTCACTCACTAAATAAATAATGTTCGTATTGGTATCGCCTTTAAATGCAGACAGATCTTTTTGCGCCTCTGCTATTGCTAATTCAATCGGTGTCCACCCAGAAGGCTTCGATTTTTCTAAAGCTTGATTAAAACCTTCCGCACTATACTTGGAAATTGGATAAACTAATTCACTACTACTGCAGGAAAGTGCTTTATCCGAGCTGCTCCCTGTTCCTTTATGACCGTAAATGCGTAAGCCAACATTCGCATCTTCTGGCAAACCTTTTACAAATTCATCTAACGCCGTTTTTGCGGCATCCATCCGAGTTACACTACCTTCCATATTTGCCATACTGCCAGAAGCATCTAAAATGATGACCACATTTAAATTTTCTTTAAATTGATAGCGAGGGTCTTCAATATCAGGGCTACCGATAGATTGGAATTTAAGTGTTTCTATTATTTCTTCAGGCCCTACAAAGTCCTCTTGAAAAACAGATAAAATGGCTTCATAATACCGATTTAATTGTTCTGTCGTAGGATTATTGGATATATCAGGAATTTCTTCGGTTAACTCATCTATAAGCTGTTGCCCTTCTTCAGAGAGTCTATTAATATATTCCGTATAGCCTACAGATAAGTTTTCAAGCTCCTTTAATGTTGTCGGTAGGGGGGGAGCTATTAAAAATTCTCCCTGATTCTCTTCCACTTTTGTCTCCGAATCAACTATTGACTCTTCTTCATTTGTTTCGTTCTGAACTTCTAAAACTGGATTTTGCACGACCTGTTCTTCCTCATTACAACTAGCAAGTAGAAAACATAATACGATGAGGAACGTAATTAAGCTAAATCTATTTTTCAAAAAACTACACTCCTATCAACATGCCTTCCAAAAGATACAGTACATATTATTTTAGATTTTCAATAATACAAACTTCGCATAGTTTAGATAGACACTTCATTCACTTTAATTCACAAAATCTATTCTCCTACCATTCCAGAAATTTTCGATACTATATTAGCAATTAACTGACCAATTAAACTTTCCTGACCTTTCACAGCAGTCGAGATAATGCCTAGCACTAAAATTAATAATGCGGCTAAGCCCAGCCACTCTAAAGATTGTGCACCTCTCTCGTTTTTTATTGGCTCCATCATTTTGATCCATACTTTCATTGATAATTTTTTCATGTTCATTCCCCTTTTTTAGTTTTATTTAAAAAATTCAAAAATCCCATTGTTTTGACTAAACATATTTATAATCATCAAGCCACCAATTAAAATTAAGGAAGATGGCAAAATAATAAACGTTGTCACTAAAGTCACTTTCGGTGAAGCTTTTGCTGCTTTTTCTTTCACCATCTCTTTTTTTAGTTTTCTCATTTCTTCGGCTTGATGTTTGAAAGAATCTGCTATAGGTACACCTAGTCGTTCGCCTTGAATAAGTGATTTTATTAATAGCTGAAACTCTTTTGACTCATTCCGCTCAAGTAGCAAACGATATGCTTCTACTCGAGGAACACCAATACTAATTTCTTGAATAAAACGGCTAAACTCCTCTTTGATAGGTCCCTCGAAATACGGCACGATATCACGTAAAGCTTGATTCATACTAACACCAGCCTGTAACGTGACACTCATCGTATCGAGAAAATCTGGAAGTTGATACGATATTTCCAACTGCCTCCCCTTCGCTTTCGAACGTATCCAAAAAATCGCGCCCATATAACCTGCTATCGGTAAAAGGATGACGAGAAATTGAGCATATGGAAAACCTAAAATAAGCAAAATTCCACCTAAGATTGTTCCCATAATAAGTAGAAATATTTTTAACCCTTGGAACCGCTCTACCGTCAGTCCATAAGGGTGTCCTGCCTGAATAATCCACTTCTTTACATCTGCATTTTCACTAAAGAAATTAATACGCTGACCTAAGTCCGCAAAATCATCTGCAAAATGCAATGCTTTCTTTATAAGCTTTTCTTTTCGAGTTACTTTCTTTTTAATAACATCATCAACTAGCGTGTCAAAAACCGTGTTTTTCAGCTCTTTATGATTTAGCCAAAATACATATATGGCTCTTAGTCCAACTCCAAAAAAGAGAACTGTAAGCATGATTGTAATTGCAATAATTCCATCCATTTTGTCACACCCTAATATTTGTAATTCTTCGTACGATGACAAATGTAAATATCATTCCTACTACAAAAATAGCTAATAGTATAAGACCAATTCCTGAAAAGAGAGGATCTAAAAAGTCGTCTACAACATTATTCATCATAAGCACGAGAAAAATAGGAATAACCGGTACAATATAAGAAATATATCTTTGCTCAGCAGTCATTGTTTTAATTTCCTGCTTTAGCAATTTTCTTTCATCTAATGTCTGACTCATTTCATCCAACACTATATACAAATTGCCACCAGCTCTTTTCTGAATAAGCAAAGTGGCAGTGAATAAATGGAACTCTTTATTGTCTACTCTTTTTTCTAATGCACGGATTGCACTACCAAAGTCGATTCCTAAAGATAATTCATGAGCTAAATTTTTGAATTCACTCTTTGCAGGTTCCGCCATTTCTTTTGCTACTAATTGAATACCCTGATTTAGCGTCATGCCTGACCTTGTTGAATTTGCTAGAAGCCTACATATTTCAGGCAGTTGCTCGACTAAAATTTGTCGCCTTCTGTTTTTTCGGATACTAAAGAGCATTCTTCTTCCACCTTCCAAAACGAGGAAAGAAATCAATATCGCAATGAATGTTGGTACGTTAAAAATGTTGACGAGCACGAACAATATGCCCATAAATGAAACAACAAGCGCGCCGATAAATTCTGAAGGAGTAAACGGAATATTTGCATCTGCTAATTTCCCTTCCATTTCTTTAGCGGTATCGGTTTTATCGAATTTAGTTCCTAAAATAATAAGCATACTTCTTCGGCGTTCGCCTTCGAGATAAAATTGATGCGTCTTTTTACGCCATTCTCTTTTTTCTTTACGATAGCCTAGCAAATTGTATAAACCAAAAAGTAAAAGAATAGTTGATATTGTAGCTATGGAAGCGACAATCATATGTTTACCTCCTGCTGCCGCGACCTAAATAAACTATCTTGAATCGTGATTCCAAACATTCGTATCCTTTCTAAACATTGCGGCCTATTTCCTGTAGGTATGAAGTAACCAATGACATCTCCATTTTCCGACATACCCACTCTTTTAAATTTGAATATTTCGATAATCCTAGATGTACCATCATCATTTTTTTGAACTTCTGAAATCGATACTATTTTCCTTGTTCCATCCGTTAACCTTGTTGCTTGTATAATAATGTCTAATGCACCGACAATAAACTCACGGATAATGGAGGACGGTAGATCCATACCAGCCATTATGACCATTGACTCAACCCGTCTTAATGCATCGTCTGGCGTATTAGCATGGACAGTTGTTATCGACCCTTCATGTCCAGTATTCATTGCTTGAAGCATATCGAACGCTTCCCCACTTCGTACTTCTCCAACAATGATACGATCCGGTCGCATCCGAAGTGCATTTCGAACGAGATTTCGGATGGACACTTCTCCTTTTCCTTCCACGTTTGCTGGTCTCGCCTCCATCCCTACTACATTTGGACGATTTAATCGAAGCTCTGCAGAATCCTCTATTGTGATGACGCGTTCATATGGAGGAATAGCGTTTGCTGCAACATTCAACAGTGTTGTTTTCCCTGAGCCTGTCCCACCTGAAATGAGTATATTCATTTTCGCCTTGACTACGCATTCAACGAAATAAGCCATATCCTCACTTATGGAGTTTAGTTCAAGTAAATCTTTAATTTGAAAAGGTTCTGCTCTAAACTTTCGAATTGAGACAAGTGTACCGTTTAAACTAATCGGTGGTATGACAGCATTCACACGGCTCCCATCTGGTAATCGGGCATCAACCATTGGGGAACTTTCATCAATTCGACGACCAAGTGGCGCTACAATCCGGTCCACAATGTGTCTGACATGTTCATCATCTCGAAAAGATATTTCAACCTCTTCAAGCTTGCCATTTCGTTCCGCGTACACTTCGTTATAGCCATTTATTAGGATTTCTGTAATATTCGGATCATTGATAAGAGGCTCTAGTGGCCCTAGCCCAACTGATTCATCTAAAATACGTGTAACTAAGAGCTCTTTATCATGACGTGAAATGACAACGCGTTCCTCAGACATAAATTGTGAGACATATTGTTCAATCTTCAGTCTCATTTCTCCCTGTGAGAGCTGTGTTAACGCCTCTAAATTCGTATCTCGAAGCAAGCGATTTTTATAATGCTCCACAAGCTCATCAACAAGATGATTGTCATATTGATAGGAAACGGCTCTCATTTGGCTAGCCAATTCTTTTCTTCTCTCAAAAATAGAAGCCACTACTGCACCCCCTTATCGTTTCAATATTTCATGCGTTAATTTACGAACATCCTTTGCGAATGGAATTAATTTTCGTTCTTTCGCAAGCTTTCGAACAGGCTCACCTTTATTAATAAATGGTTGCAACCCTTTTACATCCTTGCGAAGAGCTGCTGCGATTGGAAACTTAAGAATTTGCTTTAAATCCTTTTGCTGAACTTCATTTTCTTTTGAAATAAAATTCAAAATAACCTCCATTCTATCCATTAAATTAACGCCAATTCGAGCTGATAAATCTTCGTATTGCTTTAGTACTTTTAAAGATGGCGTATCTGGTGTTAATACGTAAAAAATCTTATCTGATTCCTCCATCGCTGTTATGACAGGGCCAGAAAGCATGGCAGGTAAATCAACAATGACATAATCAAATGCCCTCCTTGAAATACGTAGTAATTTAGCAACAAATTCATCCCCAAGTGATTCAGCTACCTCTGCATCATTCGGACTAATTAATATTTCAAGCTTTGAGTGTTGCTCTGTCTTAGAAACATTTCTTATATGACTTTCATTTAACTCTTCAATAACTGGCAATAAATCTGCTAAAGAACGATTCGACTCAATAGAAAACATCGACTCAATCCCACCGTATTGACCATTTAAATCGATAAGTATAACTTCTGCAGTTGATTCTAGCTTTAACGTTTGTGCAAGAACCGAAGAAGTGACTGTTCTTCCACTTCCACCTTTTCCACTATAGAAAGAAAAGATTTGACCTCTTCCTCTACCGAACGAAATAGACATGCCATTTTCTCTTGAATTTTTCTTAATGGCGTAATTTTTTACGGTTGTTGAAAACCTACTTGTAAACAATGAGGTTTCTTCTGGGAAAACAAAAAATTCATCTACTCCTGCACGCATCATATTACGTAATAAAACAAAGTCTGTTTCTTGCGCAATAAAAATAATGAGAACGAGTGGATTGATTTGTCGCATCAATTGAACCATTTCAATTGCCATGTCCGTTTCAGGTTGAGTCATGATAACGATATCTCTTGTTTCCCTATTCATTTCCCGAATTGCATCTGTAGTTGTAGCAGCTAGTACAATTTCATCTGTGCTCTCTGCAATAGTCGTAAGCTGCTGCACTTGAACTGAATTATCGCTAACAATTAAAATATTTAACTTTTTTTCCATGCTACAACCTCCTGCTTCATGAATTCCCCTCAGTTTTTTGCTCGTCTGCTCTAACTTTAGATTCCTCGGTCGGAACTTCTTCGGTCACGCCTTCACCTTCTTCTATTTCAGCAATCTCTTCCTCAGCCACTTGACCATCTTTACCGACATTCGCCTTTAATACACGGATATATTCCGCATAATTTTGCATATGGATGAGCTTTGGGGCGTCTGTCATAGAGATTTCTACTGCGATTCCAGCAAAATTCTCCCTCGTTCCTTGAGCAAAAGCTACAGGCACATCCTTCATAAATATTTCGGTTGTCTTTTCACCATTCTTGTCGTGTGATACAACTATATCTACCCGATCCAAAGCAGCAATTTCCTGATCAAATTGCACTTTATCGGTTCTATAAAGTGCTACTAGTCGATTATTTTCATTTTGAAGATTCGCAAAATTCTTTAGCATATTTTTCGTAACAATATCCCCTTCTTCTAAAGGAACCACTGATACATACCCAATAATCTCTGAGTCTGCCGTAATATGCGAATCTGTTAAAAACTTTTGAGGTATTTCCATTTTTGATAATTGGTTTGGTTGAAGCAATGTACGTGTAGGGATATTTCCATTTGAGACATAAATCTCAACCATCCCTCCAAGTTCTGCATTTAGCTGTTTTACTTTTTCTAATACTAAATAACCCACTACAGCCGCCATCAGAAAGGCTAATATTAAAAAGATTGCAGCGCGTCTTTTTGCTTCTAACATAGCTACCCCTACTTTCAGATAATAGAGAATGTTATAAATAATAAATACTTACAATTTTTAGTATAATTTAGAAGTGATGGATGTCAAAGATAGTTAGAATTTTCCAAATTCAGAAGTAGCCTAATTGTCTTAGGATAAATTATCTTATTCCCCAAAATATATATAGTTTACTATTTTTGAGTATTATTTTTTTATAGATTTTTTTGTTTTTGGGGTCTGTAGACGTATAATAATTTTCATTTTTAAGTCTTAATAATCATTTTTGGAGAACATTTATTCTCGAGAGTTTTTTCCATATTAAAGTAAGGTGAAAGATGGATCTCTATATTGATTGTTCAGGGGAACTTTAATCTATTTTATTCGGTTGAATTAGTGACTCTTGAGTGCGAATTTCGTTTTACCAGCGCTTACTGGTACCTGCGGGCGAATTTTCGAATCCCACGAGCGATTTTCGAGGTCCCATGGTCGAATTAAGGTTCCCAGTATTTCTTGGTTGTGGATGTAGTTTAATAATAGAATTTTATTCATAAAAATAAAAAGAGGACCCCCGCCAATTTGGGAATCCTCATTATTTACATAATTAATTTGTTTCAATTAAGCCGTATTTTCCATCTTTGCGTTTATAAACGATATTTGTGCTGTCTGATTCTGCGTCTGTGAAAATATAGAAATCATGTCCAAGCATGTTCATTTGCAAAATGGCTTCTTCTTGATCCATTGGTTTAAGATCAAATTGTTTTGTGCGAACTACTGAGTACTCTTCTTCAGTTACTGGTATTCCTGATTGTGTAATGTTTGCAAAGTATACACCAGCACCTTCACGGAATTTACGATTTACTTTTGTTTTATGTTTTCGAATTTGTCGCTCTAATTTATCGACGATTAAATCAATTGCAGCATACATATCGTCATGGCGCTCTTCTGCACGTAGCGTTAAATTTTTCATCGGAATCGTTACTTCTACTTTTGTTTGCTTATCATTATACACTTTCAAATTGACGTTAGCGTTCGCATTGATATCATCACTGAAATAACGTTCTACCTTTTCAATTTTGTTTTCAACGTACTCACGAATCGCTGGAGTTACCTCAATGTTCTCACCACGAATATTAAAGTTTAGCATATGAAACTCCTCCTTAATTTAAAGCTATACTAATTCATTTCGACGCAAATTTAAAAACTCCTGCTGATTTATGAAAAAAACTTTTTCATTTCTCGACATTTTTCTACATAGACGGTTTATGTTTCTTCACTTCTTTTTTACGTCGACTTTTTAATTCATTTATGATTAAATCCTCCACAGAAGGTTGCTCATGAAAAATGATGCCATATTGTTTACCTCGCCCAAAAGGCTTTACCCACATTATTTCACCAATTCCGACAATATCCGTCATATCGAGTACGAAATGAATTTCTAACTGGAGCTTCTCATTATAATGTGCACCAAAATCTGACTCACTAAACACTTTCATTCCGCGTGGGCTAATATCCAAAATACCACATTGATGCCTTGTGTTTTCTATATCGACTGGTTTGCCATCCACTAAAACGACCACACTTGCCGGAATCGGGTCGTCAAATGAAAACCGAAAACCTTCATTACGTTTAAAAAACATACAATTCTCCTCCGAACAGAATAACATTTTTTGTAAAAACTATGTACGTATTCATTATTATGTATATAATGTTTTGCTGTCTATCTACTTTATACCTAATTAACCGAAATAATTAGAACAATTTTGTCATATATATATTTTACTAAATTCAGCAAATCATTTAAATTAAAAAAAACACTCAAAAAACCCGCTACTGGATTTTTTGAGCATTTGGCAATTATTTAAATTTGCTCAGCATTACCGTATTGCTGCTGACGAGTAATTTTCAGTACTTCCTTCCACGTATCACGGAACTCAGTAACTAATCCCTCAACCTCTACGATAATATGTATATCATTTTGAATATTTGCCTCTACTAAACGACGATTCATATACTCATATAATGGCAGCATTTGCTTAGAAATTTCAATATCTATATTCAATGTAGACATTAGCTCTGCAATAATTGCTTGTGCCTTTTGGATATTTGTATTTTTTTCTTGAATATCTTTATCTTCAATTGCTTTTTTTGATTTTGTTAAAAACTTTAAACAACCATTATAAAGCATTAATGTTAATTCGCCTGGCGATGCTGTAGTGACACTATTTTGTTTGTACGCATTGTATGCTGCCGTTTGTGCTGCCAATAAGAGACACTCCTTTTTGAAGCATTTGTTACATTTAGTTTACACGATTATGGTAATAATTACGATTAAAAATTCAGTAGTTTGTGAATAAAGTAGCACATTTCCCCCTACTTCTTCTTGTCATAATACATGCCATCCATCGTGCGCACGTTGGAATAGGGATTCATACTTCAAACCGTTTTTTCAAGAGATATTTAGAAAAGGTAATAATGCCCCCAACCTATTGGCATTTGTAATAATAAGAGCATTAATTAACGTTGAACTATATAAGCTCCAGGCTTTTATACGAATACAAATAAACTAATGCAGTCCTATAAATTCATGTTTACAGAACTGCATTAATACTAATTATTCGTTAAGATCTATTTCGTCATCTTTAACTTTGTATTCGATAAAACGTTCAGCAATAAACTGTGACATATGAGTCGTACGTTGCTCCATTTTCGACTTTAATAAATGAGCATGATTGTACCTCTTTAAGAATTCCTTATGTTTTACTGGAATAACAAACTTCAATCCACTCGTTAACGTTACTTCCGTTTCGTTATCTCCGCTTCTGCCGAAAGTTAGAATACAGTCAAGTGCAAACCATCGTAGACTTGGATTTTTCATTGATTCGCTTGGGAACCATATTATATTTTTCGCTATGTTGATCGCTATAGGATACATATGAATATTACCTAAAATTGCACGCGATCCATCTCTAGCCCCCCGGAAGCTTGACCCATAATAATTCAGATTAATTTCTATTAACTTTTGCATTGGCATGTTTACTCGATAGATGCGTTTATTTTCAACTATTACTGTAAAGTATTCGCCGTACTCATTTGTCATCTGACCTAGCATTGCCGTATTAGTATTAAAAATATAATGATCTAATATTAACATGTCTTTCCCCCCTTTATTTTTTGAAAAAAAGGAGTATACTGAAAATTAACCGGTATACTCCGGTTCCCAAAATCCTTTAGTACGGTCTTTAGCGGGATCTAGTACTAAAGGGTTTTTATTTTTGTTTTATTATGCAATTTCTCACTCCTTTCATCGCGAGCATGTCCAGTTGTGTTAGCAAACGAAAAATAAAGCGCTTTCATTCCAACGCAAATAAATCCCCACCAGTTCTGCATGGAAAAACTTTAAGCCAATTAAGTTTTTAATGAAATGGAATTTTTAAACGCTACGGGGTATTCGTCAATGCTTTGTTCAAGCCTGCTTACTATTGTAGCTAATACTCTGAGGGTGCAAAGGTTCAGGTCTAATCGTATTGCTGGCAATTGACAAAAACACCGCTACACAAACATCATCCTGGACGCATAGAAGTAGTAAAAAGACATTGATTTCATGCAGTCAATCGATTGATTACCCTAAATAGTTACACATAGGTACATCGATAGACATCTACATAAATCAAATATACTTTAAACCACTTCTTATTTTACGCTATTCCGACTATTCAGTCTACATATTTCTGTTATAAATTTCATATATCGGTAGAATTGCCCTAGCTAATTTGATTAAATGAAGTTTGGTCCAGCATGTTAATATGAAAAAACCGAGCTATTTTTTAGCTCGGTTTTCTTCACGACATTGTACAAATCACTAAATCTGATCCTGATTAACGAATTGTTGCTGGCGCGTAATTTTAATAACTTCCTTCCATGCATCACGGAATTCAGTTACTAAACCCTCTACTTCATCAACAATGGCAGCATCATTTTTAATATTTGCTTCCGTTAATCGACGTTGCATATATTCATATAATGGCAGCATTTGTTTTGAAATGTCAAAATCCATATTCAATGTAGCCATTAACTCTGAAATGATTGCTTGTGACCGTTGAATATTGTAATTACGTTGCTCAATATTTTTGTCATCGATTGCTAATTTTGTTCTCGTTAAAAACTTTAAACATCCATTATATAACATCAACGTCAGCTCACCTGGTGAAGCTGTCGTCACACTGTTTTGTTTGTAGGCGTTGTAAGCTGCATTTTGTGTTGCCATGGAGACACTCCTCTATAAAAATAACTGCTATTTTTTTCCGTCATAATAACGACCTTCTAAAATTCGTAAGCTTTCATACGGATCGATATATTGCTGCTCATGCTTTTTCGTATTTTGCAATTCTTTTATATCTTCCTTAACAACTTCCATAACGATAGCTAATCTTTCTTGAATGCCTTTATCTAATTCAAATAATGTTTGATGCATTTTAATTGTTTCATTATATTTAAAGTTAAACTGTTTTAATTGGTCTACTAGTTTTCCGCGCTCATCTAAATATTCATTAATTTTATTAATATATTCAGTACGTTCTTCGCCAGTTGGAATTTGCGTCAAATATTTAAACAGCTGGGCAGATGTCTGCAAATAATTAGTTAATATTTTATCCATATTGCTCTCCAAAATTATCCTTGTGCAAACATACTAGATTGTGAGTTAGCTTTTTGAATAGCTTGCTCCATTGCCGAGAATTGCTTAAAATAACGCTCTTCTATTTTTTTTAATTTAGTTTTCCACTCTGTAATTTTGGATTCAACTGAAATTAAATTTTTGCCTAAAGTAAACGAATTTTCAACTGCACCTTCTTTTCCTGCCTTTGTAGCAATAGAATCAATACCTGTTTTCGCAATACTTCGCAATTGTGTTACAAGTCCGCCTTTATCTTCAGTACCATTTGTCCCAGCAGTACGTGTAAATAAATCTGATATTGCATCCGGGTTTGTTTCAATTGCTTTTCTAAGCTTCTCTTCATCAATTACTAATTTACCGCCATCCGTATATTTATCGGAAGTAGTAATACCCATATTAAATAAAGTATTGTATTTATCATCCTTATTAGTGCTAATTGAATAAATAGCTGTGCGCATCTCCGAAACAACTGTGCTAATTGCATTGTCATTACGTAGTAAACCTTGCTTTGCCTTTTCTTCCCACTTCTTAATTTCATCTTCTGACATTGCTGATTTTTCGGCATCAGTTAAAGGCTTATAATTATAATCTTTTCTTTCTTTAATAGGATTATTCAAACTTTCAACTAGGCCATTGTATAGTTCAACAAAGGATTTCACCTTATCTACAACTGAATTTGTATCAGTTGATGAACTAATTGTTACTTTTTCATCTGCTTTCATTGTTTGTTTTAGGGTAATTGAATAACCTGATTCAGTAAATGTATTAGAATGGGATGTTTTTTCAATACCGTTTATAGTATATTTAGCATCTTGACCATCTGCAATTTTTCCAATTGCTTCAATTTCATTTGTAGGTTTAGAGAAACCAATTGAAGAAAGTAAAGGTGATTTACCTGTATCTGAACTAACTTGTAATGAACCTCCAGCAGCTTCACCTGTCGCTACTGTGCTTAATGATAACTGACCATTACTAAAAATAGCGGTTACCCCTGCACCTGAGCCATTAATTTGTTTTACTAACTGATCAATTGTATCAGTTTCTTTATATTCAATTGAAGTTGCTTTCATTGAACCATCATTTTGAAGAACATTAAATGTTATGATTCCAGATTCTTTGTCACCTAAATCAAGCCCTAAATCTTTTAGAGTTGATGAACTATTAGCTGTAAAGTTACCACTAATGCTGGATGTCGCTGTATCCTTTAAAGTTTCATTTTCAACCACATCAAAACCAAGTCTATCTAAAAATTCAATATTATCTTCTGTTACTTTTACATCTTGACCTAATGAAAACGAGCCATTTTCAAATTTAGCATTTTCAAATCCAGTAGACTTTAATTTTGAAACAATAGAATTGATTGAATCACTTGGATTAAATACTAGCGATTTTTCTTCATTATTAATTGTGAATTTCGCCGCACCACTAGTTCCAATGCCCAAATCAGACAATTTATGGTTACCGTTAAGAGTTTTAACAGTATTTAAATTTTCATTTGCTGATGCATTTTTTGCTAATTGTGTGACAGATGAAATTTCTAATAACCCCGCTGCTGAAGACCCTGCAATAACGGAAACCTTACTAGAATCAGACACTGAAGCAGTCTTTGATAAAAATGAACTTGGCTTATATTTATCGTACGCTTCTGTTCTAAAGGCTTCCATTTTTCTATTTATGTCACGATAAGAATCACGTTGCCATTCATACTTTTGCTTCTGTTGCTGAAGCTTTTCCATTTTTGCACTTTCAGCTTTCATTAGCTTTTCAACAATTGAATCAATATCCATTCCTGAAGCTAATCCTGTAAAGCGATTACCTGCTGTACTTAAATAAGAAAATGAAGTTGCGTTAGTTGATGCCATACTTTTTACCTCCAATAATTAAATTTTTTCATCTACAATCATGCCTAACATTTTTTGCATTTCATAAAAGGCATCTAGTAGCTTTTTGGGTGGAATTTCTTTTACTACTTCGTCTGAATCACTATCAACAACAGTAATGTAATAACGACCTAATCCCTCGTGATATACAAATTTTGAAGTACTATGATTAATATTCAGTACTTCATTCATTGTCTTAACAGCTTGTTCAATTTTACTTGTATTTTTATCATTAACTTCTACATACTGACTTTTCTCTGATGAAATTGTAGTATCTTCACTTCCTTGTGTAACTACCTTGCCTGTTGACGAATCAATATCATGACTAGTTTTAGTCAATGTTGTTTGTTCAACTAAAGACTGAGAGGTAATACGCATCATATCCATCCTCCTTGAAATTAATTAGAGCGTATCGAATTACTTTCTTTTTATATCGGAGAAACTTTTCTTTATTTTACTTAAAACTACAAATATCACAGTTGAAAAGAATTAATTACTATATAGCTGTTATTCTTAATTGGTTTTATATATAAGGGAAGAGAGCAGATGTAATTAATTAATATTCGAGTCAATTTTACAAATATTATTTCCATAAAGATACACGAACTATTTGATATGAGCGGAAGGCGACGACTCCAGGTGGCAAGCAGAAAGAGACCATGGGCTGAGCGTAGCTAGGGAAGCTGCTCGGTGCTTGCCCGCTATAAGCGTCCGCTTATAGCGGATTATATATAGTTATACTAACAAATATTTTAATTGTGCTCTTACTTATTGGTAAAAAACAGATTATAAAATTAAAAAATTAATTCAATTTAATACATTTTAATTTTATACACTAATACAGGAACATAATCTTCCACAACTGAATAATAAGATGTCATCTTATCTTCTTACAATCTATATTATGCATTAAAAATACAGAGTCAATTTTAATCTTAAACTATTTGTTAAAACAAAGTCTGATAATTTAAAGGGGTCCCTTTTTTCATAGATTTGTTTGCTACTTTTCCTAGTATATTTTCATAGTATTTCGGTTCAAGACCATACCCTGGACGTACAATTTTAATATTATCCTTTGTAAACTCTTCACCCTCTTCAATATCTTTAGATACATAAATCGAACGGCGGAATTTTAATGATGCTTTTTCTTTTTCTGTTGGACCATAAGTAACTTTCCCCATCGCTAACCAAGCACGTTCTGTTTCTTCTACAAGTGCTTTCATTTCGGCTGGCTCCATTGAAAATGCCGAATCCACCCCTCCGTCAGCACGGTTTAGTGTGAAATGTTTTTCAATGACCGTTGCACCTAACGCAACACTGGCTACAGCTACACCAATTCCCATCGTATGATCGGATAATCCAATTTGTACATCTTCAAATAATTCCCTCATATGTGGAATAGTTAATATATTCGTATTTTCAGGTGTTGCTGGATAAGTACTTGTACATTTTAATAGTACGAGGTCTTTACATCCCGCTTCTTTTGCAGTACGGACTAATTCGTCTAATTCAGCTAATGTTGCCATTCCAGTAGATACAATCATTGGCTTTCCTGTAGCTGCCACTTTTTTGATTAGTGGTAAATCTGTATTTTCAAAAGAGGCAATTTTATATAGCGGTACATCTAACTCCTCTAAAAAATCAACAGCTGTTTCATCAAACGGCGTACTAAAAGCAATCATGCCTAATTCTTTTGCTCGGTCAAAAATGGGTTTATGCCATTCCCATGGAGTATGCGCTTCATCATATAACTCATGAAGTTTTCTACCATTCCACAAGTTCCCTTCATCTGCAATCATAAAATCAGGTGAATCAACATCTAGGGTAATTGTATCAGCAGTATATGTTTGTATTTTTAAAGCATGAACTCCACTTGCTGCAGCTACTTCAACTATTTCTAATGCACGTTCGAGAGACTGATTATGATTTCCAGACATCTCTGCAATGATGAATGGTTTTTCTTTATATCCAATTTTATATTGACCTACTGTGATTGGCTTCACTTAAATCTCTCCTCTAATTCTAACTTTAATTCAATTCTTTTTTCTTCCCATTCATTAGCAAATAAACTGTAAACATAAATATCTTCATACCTATCATTCCGTTTAATATGTTTACGTAATGTACCTTCTAATTTAAATCCTAATTTTTCATGAAAACCGCAACTTATTTTATTTGTTTCAATAACTTCTGCACATAATTTGCGAAACTTTAATTCTTTAAAAATGAACTCCAGACACGTATAGCCTAATAATAACCCTGTACCTTTAGGTGACTCTATTTCCCCTATGTAAAAGCCCCATGAACATTTATTAGAATATTTATCTATATCATTAATATTTAAAACACCATAAGTAACATCCTTAAAAGTGAACATTTTAGAAATTTTACTTTTTTTATTCTTTAATTCATTGTACCAATCCATATGTTGTTGCCATGAAATAATGTTATTGTTAAACATAACAGATCTAATATGTTCTTGATTACGCCATGCTAAAATCTTTTCTAAATCATCAACAACTATGTCTCTAAGTGATGCATCAAACATTGTATTACTTCCCTTCACGACATCAAATTACTACAATTTTGTTTGATTTGTATTAATTCAGTAGTATCTCTATAAAGATGTTCAACAATTGTAAGTACTTGCTCACGGTTTACTTCATTAGCGGTACCTAAATAAAAAATTGCCCTGGTACTCGCTACTGCTTTTGCAACTTCTATTTGATTCTGCGCAACTGCAATAACAATAGAGGGTAATTCCAAAAAAATTCTTTCCCACGTAGTTGCCCCACCTGCACCTATTGCTAAATCTGCTTGTGCCATTAATTGGGCTATATTATTCACTTGGCAATAATAATAGGCATTTTCAATTTTATCACATATTTGTTTAATTTCTAATTTGTTCGGATTCGAATTACCTACAACGACATCAACACTTAATTTATATCGCTCTATTATCGGCTTGATTGCAAATAAAACTTTCTCCGTTTCATTTGTTGGATCACTACCACCAAAGAAAATAAATAAACGCTCCAATTTACCATTAAAAGGTCTAATGTGCATTTTTTCTTCGATAAACTCTTCACGTAATAAAGCATAGGTTGGACCGAGTAGCAGTTTTGCATTAAGGGGAACTAGAGCTTCGTATCTAGTTTCCATATTCAAATAAAAATTTTGGTCTAGTAATATATCGCAATCATGCTGACGATTTGCCAAATCATCAATTACCATTATTTGTTCTGTAAAAGGGCGAATTAATTGCTCCCACTTAATATCGATTGAATAATGATCAATAATAAGCTGTGCTACTTTAAAATTGCATAAAATATCAATCGTTTCTTTAGCATCTTTTTCCCATTGTTCTTCAACATACGCCCATAATGTTCCCTGAAAATTAGACAATTGATATACTTGAAAGCCTTGTTGTTCGATTAATTCTATACAATCCCCTTCTGTCCCTCGACAAATAAAAGCGACAGTTTTCCCTTCTTTTTTTAGTCGATGTGCTAAAGTTAAACAACGCATAACATGTCCTGTACCAATTTCAACAGAAGCATCTACTCGAATAAATACGTTCATGCTATCACCTATAATTTCTTTTGTTCTATATGAGCATTAATGTAAAACCAATCGGGATTTTTATCCATAATATTCACTGTATCTTGTAAAGTAAATTGTGGATTTTTATTATATAGTCCTTGAATTATTTTTCTTATTAATTCCAAGTCCTCTTCAGTATCAACAGTCCAACGATATTTACTGTAATTCTTATCATTTTTAATATGACCAATGGAAAATACATCAGGGTTTGAATAGAAAAAAGCAGTTACATGCTCGCGGTCTCTTTCTAACAAAGCCTCATTATACGCTTTTTTTAGTGCCGCAAATGAAAATATTTCTGTATCTAACCCTCGTGGATATGTTCTCTCTACCGTATTTGAAACATAATCGAATTTATTACTTTCTATAAAATGCTGTATCGTTAAATCTACAATTTGTACATCAATAATTGGGCAATCTGAAGTAATACGAACAATTGCATCTGCTTTAAAAGCTGAAGCTGCCTCATAGTATCTAGCTAAAACATCGGTTTCAGAACCTCTATAATACGATATAGAGTTTTCCTTACAAAACTCTACTATTAAATCATCTTGCTGTTTAATTGTTGTAGCTATCACTAATTCATCTATATACTGACTTTGTTGTAAACGTTCAATTTGATAAGAAAGTAGTGGGCGGTTATTTACTTTTTTTAGAATTTTACCCGGTAAGCGTGTAGACCCCATTCTTGCCTGAATTATCGCAACTATTCTCATGTTCTCACCTTTTCTAGCTCCGTTTTTACTGCATAAATTACATCTTGTACGTCACTATTCGACATTTTTGGGAATAAGGGTAATGTAATAATAGCTTCATATAGTTCCTCAGCTTTTGGCATAGAACTTTTCTTATAACCTAATTGTTGATAATACGACAGAGTATGCACTGGAATGTAGTGAACATTTACTCCAATATTTTGAGCTATCAATGCTTCAAAAATATCTTTTCTAGTTGCATTTACTTTTGCTAAGTTTAATTTAATAATGTATAGATGCCAGCTAGAATTTCCCTCTAGATGTTGTTTAGGAGTAATAATCAATTCATTTTCTATAAATGCTTCATCATAAATTTTAGCTATCTCGCGACGACGTGATACAAATTCTTCTAATTTACTCATCTGACTAATACCGAGAGCAGCTTGAAAATCTGTCATTCTGTAGTTATAGCCTAAAAACTGCATATCATAATACCAAGGTCCTTCATTTTTCCATAAACTTTCCGAGTCTTTCGTAATACCGTGAGAACGGAATTGTAATAGCTGTTTATAGAAATATTTATTATTAGTTGTAATAACGCCGCCTTCACCTGTTGTCACATGTTTTACAGGATGAAAGCTAAACATTGTCATATCACTCAATGCACCAATTTTTTCCCCTTTATATTCAGCACCGAGCGCATGTGCAGCATCTTCAATTACAATTAAATTATGCCTTTTGGCAATAGCATGAATTTCATCTAGTTGTACTGGTTGTCCTGTAAAATGTACAGGAATGATCGCTTTAGTATTTGGCGTGATATTTTTTTCAATCTCTAAAGGATCTATATTATATGTATCTTCCTTAATATCAGCAAAAACTACTGTCCCACCAACATAACGTACACAATTTGCACTTGCAGCAAAAGTTATCGGTGTTGTAATCACTTCATCTCCTTCACCTATACCTGCAGCAAAACATGCAGCGTGAAGAGCAGCTGTCCCATTCGAAAATGCTACTGCATATTTTGCTCCAACATATTCAGCTACTTTTTGCTCAAAACAAGCTATTGTTGGACCAGTCGTTAAATAATCACTTTTTAATACTTTTATTACTGCATCTACATCATCATCTTCAACCCATTGCTTCCCATATGGTAAATAAGAATCTCTCAATATTATTCTCTCCTTATAGAAAAAAATGCAGTCAAAGACTACATTTTCTCCACCAACTCTTGTAATTGATCAACTGTTAACCACTCTGAATTATTATCACTCGTATAGGCAAAACCTTCAGGTAAAGGTTTACCGCCATTTAATTGCCCTTGTGGCCACCAAGCTAACTCTGGTTGGATAATATAGTATTTGTCAAACTCTATTGTATGGCGTGCATCGTCTTCCATAATCATTGCTTCGTGTAATTTCTCGCCAGGGCGAATACCGATAATTTCAATTTCACAATCTGGTGCTATTGCTTTTGCTAAATCAGTTACCTTCATGCTTGGGATTTTTGGTACAAATATTTCGCCCCCATACATACGCTCTAAATTATCTAATACAAATTGTACTCCCTGATCGAGGGTAATCCAAAATCGTGTCATCCGATCATCTGTAATAGGTAATTTGCCTGTATGCTTAATCTTTTTAAAGAATGGCACAACGCTACCTCGACTTCCTACTACGTTGCCATAGCGCACAACTGCAAACCGAGTTTTCTTTTCTCCTACATAAGCATTTGCCGCGACAAATAATTTATCAGATGCTAGTTTTGTTGCACCGTATAAATTCACTGGGCTACATGCCTTGTCTGTGGAAAGTGCTATTACCTTCTCAACTCCGCGATCGATTGCAGCCTCGATAATATTTTGAGCTCCATGAATATTTGTCTTCACTGCCTCAAAAGGGTTATATTCACACGCATCTACGTGCTTCATAGCAGCTGCATGGATGACTATATCTACTCCGTCAAATGCTCTGTACAAACGATCTTTATCACGTACATCCCCAATAAAGAATCGGATTCGTTCATCTTTAAATTCCTGTTTCATCTCATATTGTTTTAGTTCATCACGACTAAAAACAATTATTTTCCTTACACCTAATGTTAAAGCTTTACGAATAAATTTTTTACCAAATGAACCTGTTCCACCAGTTACTAGAATAACTTTATCTTTAATTTCATTTTTCATAATTCTTTCACTTCCATACTTAATCTAATTTTTTTATTGTATCGAACATTTTATTTATTCTATGCTCAAAACTATGTTCATTTTTAGTAGTTTCATAACCTGATTGTGCAATTTCCAATCTTTCTGTTTCATGGTTTAAATAATAATTTATAATTTCGTCTAAATCTTTTAAATCTCTATAAATCACCAAATCTCTTCCCGGCTTAAATAGACGATGAATATCTTCTTTATCATTAGTTACTAGAAATCCTTTAGATCCCAGTACGTCAAATACTCTCATTGGTAATCCAGACTCTACAAAAGATCTAGTAATATTTAAGTTAATTTTTGAATTTCTGAAAATTTCGGGCATTTCACTATAATGATCAGCCTCACCACGATAAATCTTTTTTATAATTCCATTTTGGTCTTCTCTTAACCATCCTTCTTCTCCATATAATGATACATCAAATTTAGATGATAAGTTATTAATAATTGTTTTTCTTTCTACATAACTGTGATATCGCCCTAAATAAAAAGCTAATAAATCTTCATTACTTAAATGTTTAAACTGAATATTAGTTAACTTTATCCGTCCTTCTTTTGTGAAAACATCCAAAAAATTCTTATCGACTAAATCTTTTATAATATAATTATTCGATAACATTTGAATTTCAATTATTTTTTCTACTAATTCTTTTATTTCATTGGATAAAGCTGGATAATAATGATTCAAATACTCATTATGTGAACAACAACTACCTAAAAAAGAAACATCAGAAGAATATTTAACATCCTTTTTTAATATGTTATCAAGTCTATCTACATCAACTGCTACAGGTAAATAGTAAACATTCGTTGCACCTTTTTGCTTCAAATCTTTTACAATTGATTTATCATAAATAAATATGTATGAGTAGTTAAAATTCAAATCATTAATATAAAGTGAATAACAAGGCGTATCTACAACCCAAGATAAATATTTTATATTCGCTTTCTCGCATATGTTCGCTATAGAATTATAAAAATTTATCGTGAAAATATAATCATAGTGGTTAGAATTAAGCCTTTCTATTAATTCACTTAAATTTTTCAAATTAATTGTGTCTACTTCAAATCCCATTTTTTCGAATGATTTTACACAATCTAACATTACCGTTGGATGTTCAACAACCAATATTTTTAACATGTTTTTTTTAAATTTTATATAATCTAACACTTCTTTAAAATAGTTCTTACTAATATTCATTAAATTATCGTTTATTACTATTTGTATTTTCTTATTAAAAACTAGTTGTTTATATTCATCCCCATAAACCAAAATTACATTTTCCGGTAAATTCTTATTGTGCTTTATAAATTCTATATTATTTTCTAATACATAAATAATTTTATTCGTTTTCTGTCTAATTAAATTTAATTCATACCCTAATCCTAACCCTAAAAGTAATATAATTTCAGTGTCTTCATTTATATTCACTTCAAAATTTATTTTTTCAGGAATATATTTTGAATACAAATATTTATATTTATCATTCTCTAAATATTTACACGTATATTGTTGATTTTTAGCAAGCTCTATTATTATTTTATTCATAGTTTACTGCCTATTAATAATTTCATAAGGACTAAGGCTTTCAAAGAAAGGTTTCATTTCATATTCAATAATATCAGCTACTAATAAATAGTCTTTATTTTCTAGACCATCATTTATTTCTATAAGAAAAGACTTTATTTCATTACTATCTATTAAATCCCCTATATTTAACTCGAAAAACTTTTTATTTACTGAAATTAGCCATTCAATTCCTTCACTCAGTAACATTATATTATTCAGTAATGTTTGTTCATGATTTCTTAATTCTTCAGAGATTGTCTCGCATCCTATTATTAATTTTTTGATATACTCATTATAGGATTCCATAGTTTCTTTAATAATTTGATTCATTTTGTTCTCCCTCTATTCTACTAATTAAATTTTCCAAGAATACCTTAGTGTCCTCACATGCTTCAGCATATTTAGAATATAACAATTCATTTTGTTTAAATATGCGTAAATACGCTTCTTTTTTTGTCTCGTTTTTTGGGGGAGCAAAAGATTTTAATATTCTTAGATTAACCGGTCCCATAATAATATTAACTGGACTTTTTGATTCTAGTTCTAAAATTTTTTCATCATTTTTATCCAAGCTCCGCAAAACATTAAAAGAGAATTTAAAATGATTTGTATTAGATTTTAACATTTTTAAATTTTCACTCGATAGTTTATTAATTTTTTCAACAATCACTATATCTTCTTTAATTTTACTTATCAATTCTTTATTGGAATATTTTAACGATTGGTCTTCTAAGACTATATCAGAAGGAGTAGTCATATTTTTTTCACAAAATTCTTGGAAAGGAATCTGAGTAAATCCATCTAGTTTTATTCCACCCTCAGTACAATTAGAAACATCGTTATCAACAAAATATTCTTTAAGATTTTCAAAATTTTGTTTCATAGACAAAAAAGGATAATCCGTAACAACTTGATCTCCATAATAGCCCTCAGCAGATGTATATCTTTTTCTTCTAATTTCTTCATCGTTTAATTGTTTAAAATGTTTATTTGCCTCTGCATGTGTTTGATTATTTGTATATGCTAAATCTTGACCAATTAAAGCAATTGGGCCATTTGTTATATAACTTGCAATTGACAATGCATAATTGGCCACTGAAGCCCCACCAGCAATTAATGGCACTTCTTCATCTGTTATATTTTGCAAATGTTTTTGGAAGTGTGAGTCTGTTATTCCAAGAAAATAATACGAAGTTTTTTTAAAAGATTCCGGAATTCCATAATGATTATACATATGGTAAATTAAACTAGTATTTTTTAAATAAAGGTCCTTGAAATGATTATAATTTACCTCTTGACTATCTATCGATATGGCATAATCTGGTTCTATATTAAATTTTAATAACGTATTAATTGTAGACCCAGATGATATTAAAATCATTTTATTTCTATATTTTTCTATTAAAGGTATTTGCTTAGTTAATGAAGGACCACCCGATGCAATTACTATCGGACAATCGGTAACCTTTTCTAATTTCTTTAAAGAATTTCCTTTTAAAGCATTCTGAATATTATAAAGATAATTTCTTTGCCACTCTTTCGCCATAAAATTAATTGTATTTTCATTTACGAATTGGATGTATATATTTCTCTTGATAGTGCTAAATACTTCTTTATAAGTATCCATACAAACTTTGTCATAGTTTGGCGAACAACAAAATGTGACCATATCTGTCGACCCAATAATATTTTTCAATAATTTTTCAACAGAATGATTTTCCTTTCCTTTAATGTTAATTATTTGTACATTCTTTAATTCACATTTTTCGATATTAAAAATAGGCTCTATTACTATTAATCTTTCATTATTAACTAACCGCTTTGAAAATTCCTCCACTATATATCCTAAACCATATCCAAATAAAATATGTAATCTCTTTCCCTTATAATTTTTATCAACAAACCGTATTGATTCTATTATAGGATCGAATTTACTATGTAAAAAAAAACCGTTCACTTTTACAGTGTCCATCATATTTTTTGTTTTAATTTCTTCTATGTTAAATGAAGTATTGGACATAAAATCACCTCACATTATTTATCGGTAAAATAAAGATTTAATAAATAGATTAGCAATAAAAAAGAAGGCAATCATTTTATTGATTGCCTTCTTTTTAAAACTCACTTTAAGTACTTAATTATTGTAATAATTGAAGTACTCCTTGTGGTTGTTGGTTAGCTTGCGCTAACATAGATTGCGCCGCTTGTGTTAAGATATTGTTTTTAGTGAATGCCATCATTTCTGCAGCCATATCTGTATCACGGATACGAGATTCTGCAGCAGTTAAGTTTTCAGAAGCAGCACCTAAGTTGTTGATAGTGTGCTCTAGACGATTTTGAACGGCACCAAGAGAAGAACGTTCAGTAGAAACCGCTTTAATAGCTGCATCGATTTTAGAAATCGCAGCACTTGCAGCAAGACCAGTTGAAATATCAAGACCATCAAGTGTACCACCAGCGATAGCATCAACGTTCATATCACCGATTGCCATTGTCATTGTTTGACCAGAGTTAGCTCCAATTTGGAATACTAAATCGCCTGTAGAACCGTCTAATAATTTCTTTTCGTTGAATTCAGTAGTGTCAGCAATACGGTCGATCTCTGATAATAACTGATCGATTTCATCTTGTAAGAAATCACGGTCTGAATCCTGGTTAGTATCGTTACGAGATTGTACTGCTAGTTCACGCATACGTTGTAAAATAGCATGTGTTTCGTTAAGTGCACCCTCAGCAGTTTGGATTAAAGAGATTGAATCTTGAGAGTTTTTAGTCGCCATATCAAGACCTTTGATTTGTGAGCGCATTTTTTCAGAAATCGCTAAACCAGCAGCATCATCGCCGGCACGGTTGATTTTGTAACCTGAAGATAATTTCTCAAGGTTTTTAGCTGATTGAGAGTTGTTGAAAGTTAGGTTACGGTGTGTGTTTAAAGCTGAAATGTTGTGTTGAATTCTCATGATAGAATTCCTCCTTGAATTTTTGTTTTATGACCCACATCCTTGTGGGAAAGTTTGGTTTTGGATGAATGAACTTCCTCCGCCTTACACTTTATATATCGTAAGCAATCGAGAAAGTTTAATAGTTTATTTAAAATATTTTTATATATTTTTTTGTCTTTTTAAAAACAGACTTGAGTTTTAGGTAAAGCGAATTCCCATCTCGAATTATCACATTTGTCGAAATATGTAGTATCTCGTTTTGGCTATATCGATAAACTCGATGAGAAAATTGTTATAGATGATGAAATTTCATCAGTAGTAGATATTTTACTATAAAAAAATCGAAGTACAGATTAGTTAATTTAGATTCATTTTCCTACAAAAAACACCTATCACTTTAAAAAGTAATAGGCTGAAGTTACAAACGCTATTTTTTCTTTAATTGTTCTAAAAAATTCGGTGTTGCAGATAATGCTTCTCTATTCTGCTCCTGAATTGCCTCAAATACTTCAGAGCGGTGTACTTTTACCGTTTTAGGGGCAACAATACCGAGCTTTACTTGATCGCCATCAACAGCAAGAACTTTTATTTCAATGTGGTCACCAATCATAATCGATTCATTTTTTTTTCGGGAAAGGACTAACATTATTTCGCACTTCCTTCCAAAGCACCGATTGACTGGCGTAATGGATATTTAATATTATCTTGCAACACGACCTGTTTGCCTAGCTTGTGCTTTACATTTAATACGATTGGTGCAAGTAGATTCATCGTTGAATCCTCGAACTTTTCTTGTAATGTCACAATGGTATAAGCTAACACATCATCCTCATGCTCAATTTTTAAATCTTCCTTGTCCTCTTCACCTAAGTCAAAGGAATAGTCCTTTTTAAAAGCAAATGGGAATGCAACAACGAATCCAATTTCGGAAAGCTCAGTTGATTGAAGTAATACTAATGGCAATTCTGCATCTAGTGGAAGTACAACAAAGCTCATTAAATCCGGAAAGCCTAGCAAACCATTTTTAAATGAATAAATATCTTCTTCCATAATTTCAACTTCACCTAAAAATTTCGTTTCAATATTCATGTTAGTAGCTCCTTTTAACCTATTACGTCAATATCAACACGCGGTCTTTGAATCATTGTACCAGTTACTTTACCTGGTGTGTATTCATGGACAGGTTTATTTACTTTTGCGTAAATTTTTGGTTTTTGTGCAGTAATATTCACATCCGTTGTACCAGGAGTATAATCAATTTTTACCGAGCCAATTGACGGTACAAATTTAATATTGTAAGGGCCTGCACGTTTCGGACCATGGTTTTGCTTGGCGATATTTTGAAGTATAGCACGCCCTTGGTCTTTTCCTGCATTCTCCATTAATTGTCTACCTTCACGTGCACGTCGAGCCATCCCTTTTAACGAATCTTGTTTTCCTTTTTCAGCGTAATTACTACTAGATTCAAGCGGACCAATTAAGCCTAAATCACGTCTTGCCTGTGATGAATCGATTTTCAGTACACCTCTAGTCGTGTTGATTTCGAGAATAGCTGCTGGCTGCTCAATCGTCTGTGTTGCTTTAGGTTGTCTTATTTCTTGACGAGGTTTTGCAATATTTAAGTCCATCTCAATATCAGTTGTTTTAATTTGAATTTGAGGTAGTCTCATTTTATCAATCCTTTCAAGAAAAGCGTCTGAACAAGTTTGTCCAAACGCTTTTTTTGGGAATGGTTGAACTTCGTTAACTTCGTTTCCCCTGTCACTTCGCATTGGGGGGAGAATACTAGTTAAATTTTATCTAATAAAGTCTACTAGTGTTTGTGGCTGTCGCATTCGCTTTCGCCACAGATTATCATTGTCTCATAAGATTAGTAGAATTCTACTTCAACTTTTGTGTTTAAATTATCTAATGAAGTCTACTAAAGTTTGCTGAATTATTTTAGCACCTACTGAAAGCGCTGCTTGGTGAATGGATTCTTGCGTCACCATTTCAGTAATTGCTGCTGCATAATCTGTATCTTCATTTTCTGACATTTGCTTTGAAACGTTAACAAATTGGATATCTAATCGATTCCCCATCATTTCAATACGATTTTGTCTTGCTCCAACATCAGCACGAGCTGTCAACACATTTTCATAAACTGTGTCTAACCCTGGGAATGTACCGTTAACAGTAGTTAAATCTGCACCTAGCGCCTCACTTATCTCCGCTCCAGTAGCACCACTATTCAATAATTCAGAAACTTCACCCATGAACTCATCGATATCGTTAAATAGTTTACTACCTTGTGTATTCACTTTAATAGAAATGCCATCAAAAACATCGATTTTAAATTCATTTTCTGCACCAGGAATCGATACATCTGGATTTTGTCCTGGAGCTGTAGGATCCGTATAAAGTGGTTTTCCTGTATGTGTACCCGAGAAAATATATTTATCGCCCACTTTTGTGTTTGCGATATCGCGTAATTGCTGCTTGATTTGTTCAATTTCTGAATTAATTTTTTGTCTGTCTTCACTTGTGTTCGTATCATTCGCAGCTTGGACAACGAGTTCTTTTACTCGCTTCAGCGCTTCGCCTACTTGCCCTAACGATTCGTCCGTCGTATCAAGCCATGAATTTGCCTCACCCATATTACGTTGGTATTGATTAATTTTATCGATATCCGTTCGATATGCCATTCCTTTTACCGCAGTAACAGGGTCATCAGATGGTCGATTAATTTTTTTGCCAGATTCAATTTGTTGTTGAATTTTCGACATTTTACTATAACTAGTATTTAAATTACGTAGCATGTTATTTGATAACATTGACTGTGTAACGCGCATTTTCTTTCTCCTCCCTATGGAAAAGGCAATTTAAACATATGCGCTTTTCCACTCAACAAATATTATGTAGGCTCTTATAAACCTACGCGTCCCATACCGTTAATAATTTTATCTAATGTTTCATCTACTACTGTAATCATACGAGCATTCGCATTGTATGCTTGCTGGAATGTAATCATATTAGTCATTTCTTCATCTAAAGAAACAGAACTTACCGAGGCACGATCATTTTCAATTGATAATCGTAAAGTAGCTGCATTATACGCTTCCCGTACTGCTTCTTGTCCTTTAACGCCTAAATCACCTACTAACGACTCGTAGTAAGATTGGAATGTCCCTCCATTTAGGTTGTCTTGTACCTTAGACTGAAGTTTTGCTAATAATAGTATATTTTTATTATTTCCTTCCTCACCATCTTCATCTGAAGCAGCTATTTGCTTTGGATCTGTAATCGCGACTGCAATATCTTTAGCAGTTGTACCCGTGAAGAAATCTACACCCGTTGAACCATCTAATCCATAACCAGCATTGTGTGCCGTGTTAAACTCTTTAACAAATTCTGCAGCGAGTTTATTTAAATTGGCAAGCATTTCTGGATATACACCTTGTCCGCCACTATGACCGTATGCATCGATAAGAGATTTTAACTTCCCTTTTCCTTTGTCCATATCTGCATATTCGATTTCTGATGCAACCGTATCTTCTGGTGGTTCTCCAACTTCTGAAATTGTAATTTTACCAAATTCACTATAGCCATTCGTTGCTTCATCATCAACGCCACCATCAACTGGATCACCTTCAGCATCTAAAGTAGAAAGTTGTGCATAGTTTTTACCATTTACGAGCTCCACACCATTATAGTAAATTGTCAACGTACCTTCTGCGACATCACTTGCATTACCGCCAGACTTCACTTGCTCAGTTGTGATTGGTAAATAAGTGCTTAATTGATCGACTAATACATCGCGAGCATCATACAAGTCATTTGTGACATAGCCATTCGGTTCTACTTTTTGAATTTGTTTATTAATCGATGCAATTTGTTTTAAAATTGAATTTACTTCATTTGTAGATACTTTTATTTCATTTCCAATATTACCTTGGATTTTTTTTAGCTGTGTATCAATATAGTTAAAAGATTCTGCTAATGCTTGCCCTTTAGAAAGCATTACTTGGCGAGCTGCCGTATCTTTAGGATTGGCAACAATATCTTCCATAGACTTCCAAAAATCTGTGAAAGATTGATTTATACCGTACTCAGATGGTTCCGTCATAATATCTTCCATTTGAGAAATCGATTTTGTTTGTGCTTCCCAGTACCCTAAACTATTCGTTTCTTGGCGATATTGACGGTCAATAAACTGATCACGAACGCGTTGAATCGAATGAGCCTCTGCCCCAGTTCCGAGATGCCCTGGCAGTTTCGCTGAATTTAGTCCCGGATAAGAAAATCCCGGTAAAGATTGCATATTAACTCGCTGACGTGAATAACCTGCTGTATTTGCATTCGAAATATTATGCCCAGTTGTGTAAAGGGCTGTTTGTTGTAAAAACAAGCCTGACTTACTCGTTTCTAATCCCATAAACGTAGATCGCATGAGTGTTCCTCCTTATGTAGGCATAGTTAAACGCTTGGCATTACACGTAAAACGTGCAATACCATGCGACTATGCTTGTGAGTCGTAATATGATTTTTTCCCAACATTCGATTGGCCGCGCACTTCTTCACCAGAGTAGTTAAAGGAATCAGGTCTTGCTGGTCGCATAGCTTCTAATGTGAGATTGACAAATTGCAATGATTGAAAAACTAGTTTCTGATTTAAGTCATTTTGCATTTTCAACTCTGTTACTAATGAAAGAAGACGTTCACGCAAAGCGATTAACGCTTCTTTATCTGATTTAGTAGCCGCGTCAATCAGCTCCGCAACAGTTGGCTTGTCAGTGTAAGCAAGTCCATTTGCTCTAAGGTAATCCGTTACCATCAACTGACGCTGTTGCTCAAGTGTATCAATCGCAGCTATATGTGCTTGTTCGTTTTTTAGTATTTGATCTAGCTCAGACATGTCATTAGATTTAATGATTTCTGTTTTTTTGTACGCGAGCTCGAGTAAACTTTTATGCATACGCTCTAATTTTTCAAGCATAGCGAGTATTAGTTGAACAGACATATTTTACATGCTCCTTTTTCTGCTTAGATTAGAAGCGGTAATATTTCAGCATATCTTCTGCGACTTTACGTGCATTTACTTTATAGTTCCCTGACTCTATATCCGCTTTTAATTTTTGTACTCGTTCTGCTCGCTCAGCACTGTAACTAGATGTTTCTTGCATTTCTTTGGCAGCAGATGAGATTTCAATTTTATCAGCAAATGACTGGCTATTTTGGACCGATTTTGCTGTGCGTTGTTGTGCACTATAAGGATTAATCGGCTTCATACTAAATGGATTGATTTTCATTATTGTTTCCTCCCTTCATTTCTGTTTCTATATTTTATATTTCGGTGCGTTCACATAAATGTTTAATTTCCAATACAAAAAGCATTGCTATTTTTTGTGTATACAAGCAAAACCATCTGCTAAATAGCTGAAAGGGACTATCAAAAGAGAAATAATTTCATTTTTAAATTATCATTTTCATCTTTAGAAATTTATAGAAATCTATTGTATATTCGTGGCTTGTGTTCGCTTTCATACCTTTTGCGTTCACTTTCACACTGTTTGCGTGCGCTTCCCCGTAACTACTATCTGCTTTTCAACTCAAAAAAAGATGTGTTGGTTGTTCATCCAACACATCCATCCATATTATTTTTTTCTATCCGCGAGATAAGTTCCTCGTTCACGAGATACTATTTCTTTTCGGAATTCCTTTGCAGCCTCAAACGTTCGCAAATCTGCTTTAATCGAATTTTGACAGCTATCGCATAACTTTCCTTTATGAGTAATATGACCGCAATTATCGCAAGGGTAACCTAAATTCGGGAATGTCGCTGGATGTAAACGCCCTTTACGCACCCATTTGTATAATAATTCTTTGTCTACACCTGTTGCTTCTTCAATGCGATCAACCGTTGCAGCACGATTTTCACGTTTACGTAAAAATCGGTACACAACTTGATATAAATCCTCTTCCTTTTGCGCACATTTATGACAAACTTCTCTTAAACCCGTATAATTGAAAAAATCATCACACATCGGGCAATTTCTTAATTCTGCCATATTCCCCCTCCTAACATCCCGTACATTTTCTTAACATTATACATCAAAAGTTGCTACTTTATTAATCGGTAGTTTGTACGATTTGTTAATGTTTCATTTCTATAAAATAAGTTATATTAAGCGAAAATAAAAAAATTCACTTCGAAAAAAGCGCACTTATACAAACTAGCAAGCTTTAACCTCTTATTAAAACAAATGCCGTCACACTTTTTGCTCCAGCATCAAGTAATGTTTGTTGTGCATGCTTAATTGTCGTTCCTGTCGTGTAAATATCGTCTACTATTAAATAATCTTTAGGTTCAACTTGCTTATTTATATCAATTTGAAATAATGATGCCACTCGCTGCCGCTCTTCCTTCGACTTACCGACCTGTGTATCGGTTGTAGTTTTTTCAAGTAGATGGATGTACGAAATTTGAGCAGCATTTAGTAACTCATCGACATGTGCAAAAGTACGTTGCCTTAGCTTTTCAGGATGCATAGGAATCGGAACCATTGTTTCTGTTCGATGCGATAACGCTAAGTGAATTTCATTACGAAATACTTTCGCCAGCACAACATCATGCATAAACTTATATTGATGTAGATAATCTTTCATCGCCTCATTATAGCTATATAAAATTTGTACACTATCTTCTATGTTATCATTAAGTTCAAATTTCCCTGCGCATTTGTCGCAAATAGTTTGTGGCCAGTTACGTTCAAGCAATGTTTGCCAAGTAACAATATTTTGTAATTCCCGTTCGCAAAGTAAACAATAGTAGATTTCCTTTTTCATAGTTCACCTCCAAAGCCCAGTTCATTTAAATTTTCAATCTCTTCCTTAGCACTATCCATCTCAGTCGTAATACCGTGATGATAAAATACGATATCTCCGCCATGGAAATGCGCATTTCTTCCAACTCGACCGGCTATTTGTATTAGCGCGCTTGCTGTAAAGATCGAACTTTCCGCACCGACCACAGCGACCTGCACATTTTTTATTGTTATGCCGCGCTCTAAAATAGTTGTTGTTAATAAGCCCGGAATTTCAGCATTACGCAGTTGCATTACTTTTTCTTTACGATTAACATCTTCAGCATGAACACTAGTAATAGAAGCGTGCAATTTTTGAAATAGCGGCATCGCTTTTTCCAGTAAATCAATTGTTGGGAAAAATATGAGGAACGGTTCTTCGCTTGCCAATCGTTGTTTCGTCCATTCCATAAGCTTTGTTGGTAATTGTTCTTTTTTTATTTGCTTTTCATAATTCCAAAGCGAAGAAAAACGGGGTACTGGTAGAGGGAAATTATGATATCTCTTTGGGATAAAGGAGTATCCCTCTTTATATGCAAGTAATTTTTCTGAAGGTGTTGCAGTTACATAGGCAACCGGAGCATTTGGCTTTTTCGCTTTTTGTACCGCCTTTTGTAAAGCTGAGTCAAATGTATATGGAAACGCATCTGCCTCGTCAACGATCATGACATCAAATGCATGCTCGAAACGATAAAGCTGATGTGTTGTAGCGAGAACGAGCTGTGGATATCCTTTTTGCTCTGGTCCCCCTCCGTATAAAGCATGTAGTATCGTATTTGGAAATACTTTTTGAAAACGAGGAAATAATTCTAATACAACATCTGTTCTAGGAGTTGCAACACATATTCGCAAACCTTTCTTTAACGCTTTGTATATTGCTGTAAAAAGAATTTCAGTTTTTCCAGCCCCACAAACTGCGTGAATTAAATGCTGGCGTTTTGCCGCAATACTATCCGATAATTCTTGCGAGGCTCGTGCTTGGAGTTTAGTAAATGTACCGTCCCAACACATTTCGTGGTTTTTAGAAATATGCGGCTGCGGTCCATTCCACGCAATCAAATTTGCACAACTAATAATTCTCCCCATCGCAATACAGTGCCTGCAATACGTACATATTTGATCACACTTCGCACAATCAAAATGTATAAATTTTGATTGTTGGTCATTTAAACAGCGCCCGCATTTATAATGCTTTCGAAATAGTTTTGTCGTTATCTCAATAGCAGGCTTTATGTGGAATAGCCGATATTTAATGTACGTTTCAATTTTCGCTTGCGGAAACGGTGTATTTACTTTTGTTAAAATACGCCCTGCAGCAAAATTAACAATGGCCGGCTCAATAATTAATCCTTTATAACTCGCTTTTATTGTGTTTTTGAACATGTAATATCCAATCCTCCAGTTCTTTAAAATTTGTCGGGGTATTCGATTTTTGTTAGTAAATCTAATAAAGTCGCCGGTGTTTTTTGTTTTTCGCCGGTAAATCACCCAAAGTCGCCGGTATTTCTTGATTTTCGCCGGTAAATCACTCAAAGTCGCTGGTATTTCCAATCAACAAAAAAACAGCCCCTACATTATTTGTAGAGGCCGTTCCTAAAACTTTATTTTTTCATCCATCCAAGTGCGAGTGCGCCTTCACCTAAATGGGTACCGATAACGGGACCGAAATAAGTTAGTTTGAAATCCACGCTTGGATAAGTAGCTTGAAGATGTTGCATCCACTCAAGCGCTTCTTCCTCGCAGCAACTATGGATCACTGTTGCTTGCAAGTCAGGGTGTTTTTCTACAGCTGACGCTAGCATTTCTTCTACACGACGTAGTGCTTTTTTACGCGTACGAATTTTTTCGAATGGCACGATTACTTTGTCGACAATATGCAATACTGGCTTCACTTGTAATAGCCCACCAATTAGTGCTGCAGCAGCCGATAAACGACCACCGCGCTGTAAATGACCTAAATCATCTACAACGAAATAAGCATCCACCGTCGTTTTCAAATCTTCTAGCTTCGCATAAATTTCTTGCGCTGATGCACCTTGTTGAGCCATTTTAGCCGCTTCAATTGCGAACATCCCCTGCACATAGCAGGCAACTTCGCTATCAAAAGCAGTAACTTTTATGTTTTCTACCATATTTCCAGCTTGTATCGCACCTTGATAAGTACCACTAATCCCACTTGATAAATGGATTGTCACTACTTCATCATAGTCTTTTGATAGTTCTTCAAATAGTTCCACAAATTTACCAATAGGCGGCTGTGTCGTTTTCGGGAACGTCTTTGCTCCACGCACTTTTTCATAAAATTCGGAAGCAGTAATTTCCACTTCTTCTTCATATGTACCGTCCTCTAAATTAACGCTTAGTGGAATCATGTGAATATTATAAAGCTGGCGTTCTTCCGGTGATAAGTATGCCGTACTATCCGTTACAATTGCAGTTTTCATTAATTTCCCACGCTCCTATTCTCTCAATATTACCGTATATAGCTTTAGTTGTGAATTAAAAAATACTAAAAGCGCTTCGAGATTCGCCTTGCCTAACAGGTACTCGAAACGCTTTATTTATTTACTCTATTTAGTTATTCGTTTCCAATATAATAAACACTCGTTACTTTCCAATCATCCTGCTCTTTCGTAAATACTGTAACTTGACGTCCATTACTTGCAAGCTCAGTTGCAGTTGCATCTTCAGTCATCTTCACCGCAATGTTGGCAAATACATGGGCTTCGTTGTCAGTATATTTTACAATAGTAATATCTTCTGCATCTCGAGTGATTGTATAATCATTAAAAACTTTTTGTGCCTCTAGTAAATCTTGGTCATAATTAAATCCTTTTGCATTTTTTGACAATGTTGCACTATAGCGCTCAATATCTTCTGCATTAAAAGCATCTACATATTCAGTAAATGCCGCTATTAGTTGCTCTTTTACTTCTACTGGTACATTTTGTGCTTCTTCAATATTTCCGCCTAATACTTCAAAGCCAATTGTACCCTTTTCAATTTCTTTTGCAGCCTTTTCAGCGTCGAATTCCCCTTTATCACTACATGCAGCTAAAACAAACACCGCCATTAATGCGATTAACCATTTTTTCATGTTCCAAAACCTCCCGCGCATGTATTGTAGCATAGATGTAAACATAATGCCCATTAGTGAATTACATAAACATATTGCACTTAAAATCTATAGACGCTTCTCTCTGAAAGGAGTTCCACTGCGAGAATCCACATTAACACGTAAAGAATCAAACTTATTTAACAGCAATTAGCCAATTCTAAGCAGCTAATTTTGTAATAGCGACAATATGATTTAGCATATAAAAAAGCTACTTCGTAAGTAAAATCTTACAAAGTAGCTTTATCATTTAGCGCACTTCTACCCAGCCGTTTTTAATAGCTGTAACAACTGCTTGTGTGCGGTCGTTTACATTCATTTTTTGTAAAATACTTGAAACGTGATTTTTCACTGTTTTCTCAGAAATATAAAGCGTTTCACCAATTGTACGGTTGCTTTGTCCGTCTGTTAACAATTGAAGCACTTCACATTCACGCTTCGTTAATAAATGGAATGGACGACGAATTTCTGTTTGATGGAAATTGCCTTTATTTTCATGCTCTGATAGGCGTCGGAATTCCGCCACTAAATTTTTTGTTACTTTCGGATGTAAATATGAGCCGCCGTTTGCAACAACCTTGATTGCTTCAACAATTTCATCTGCATCCATTTCTTTCAGCATATAGCCAAGTGCGCCGGATTTTAATGCATGCGTTACATACGACTCGTCATCATGAATCGATAACATAATTACTTTTGCTTCTGGGAATTCAGCAATTAGGTCAGCTGTTGCCTCTACACCATTTTTAGCTGGCATATTAATATCCATTAATACAACATCTGGCATATTCATGCGATATAAATGAACTATATCAGTACCGTCATCGCCTTCAGCTACTACTTCAAACGTATCTTCAAAATCTAAAATACGCTTTACCCCTTCACGGAATAATTGGTGGTCATCTACAATAATAATTTTTGTCATCACTTTGCCCCCTATAATTTAATACGAATAAATTCATTTATTTAATCTTTTAATAAAGGAATTTTAAACATTATAATCGTACCTTTGTCAACTACGCTGTGAATATCTATTTCACCTTTTAATAAATCAATTCGTTCAGTCATACCAATAATTCCAAAAGATTGATCTTTTATATTATTTTTATCGAAGCCTTTGCCATTATCTTTGACACTAATATTGATTGTTTTCGGGAGCCATTCGAGTTTAACGAATATTTCACTAGACTCTCCATGTTTAATTGCATTTGTTACCGATTCTTGAACGAGGCGAAAAATAGCAACCTCATAGTTTGTAGCTAATCTCTTCTCTTGGTTAAAAGATTGGAAATGAATATCAACGCCTCTATTATATTCCATTACTGTCGATAAATATTTTTTCAAAGTTGGTACAATACCTAAATCATCAAGTGCCATTGGACGCAAATCATAAATAATACGGCGTACCTCTGACAAAGCATTACGTACTGTGATCTTTAAATCAGATATTTCGCTAATCGCCTGTTGAATCCCTTTTTCTCGGTATGTTCGTTCAATTAAATCTGAACGCATTAATACATTCGCCATCATTTGGGCAGGTCCATCGTGAATTTCACGCGACAGGCGTTTTCTTTCTTCTTCTTGTGCAGCAATAATTTTAATGCCGAAATCTTGCTTTAATTTTGCTTGTTCTAAAGCTAGTCCAACATCCTTTAAATCGGATGTCAAATAATTTACTACAACGTTTACTTGGTTTACTATATGATCTGCGCGCTCAATTGTATCGTATAATAATTTCATACGACGGTCTAAATCATCTCGCTTTTCTCGAAGTTGCTTTTCTTTAGCCTGCACGAGTGATAATCTTACTTGAAGATCATTAGCTGTTTCATATGCTTCACGCACTTGAGCTTCTGTAAAATTATCAAAAGCCTTACTTACAATGACGAGACGCTGCTTTGCAAGTTGCGTAGATTTTTCTAAATGGTCTGTTTCATCGATGACAATAGATATTTCTTTACGAACTATTTCTAATTCTTTTTGCATTTCTTCGAAGCTTCGACGACTTTGTTCGCTTATAATGAAAATATCATCTTTTGAATTCGCAATTGTTTCAAGCATTCGATTAAAAATTACATCGAGTGAAGCGATATCGAATTTTTCATTTGAGAACATATTTTTTCCCCATTCTGATCAGTGTGTATACGTTATTAAGCTCTATGTATTTACACGTTTTTACCAATAGATACAATAGTTCTACACTATTATAGCATTTTCTAAACAATTTTTAAGTAATTTTATAACTATACTAACATCTATTTTTTGGATATTAAAGGAGAATTTATAGTGAGAAAAGACTATATTACCGTAAAAGGCTACGGCGAAAAAGAAATTATTGTGTCCAAATCACGCTTCATCACTTATGTTGACCGCGCAGAAAATGAGCAGGAAGCACTGGACTTTATCGCTAAAATTAAGAAGATGCATCCTTCTGCTACTCATAATTGCTCCTGCTATATAGTTGGAGAATTCGACAATATTCAAAAGGCAAATGATGACGGGGAACCAAATGGCACAGCTGGCGTTCCTATGTTAGAAGTACTAAAAAAACAAGGATTAAAAGATACTGTCGTTGTAGTGACACGTTATTTTGGTGGCATTAAGCTTGGTGGTGGAGGCCTTATTCGCGCTTATGGAAAGGCTACAACTGAAGGCATTGCTGCCGCACAAGTGGTAGAAAGAAAATTGCATCATTTAATGAAAGTTTCAATCGATTATACATTTCTTGGCAAGGTAGAAAATGAAATACGCGGATCTAGTTACACTCTACGTGATATCCAATACGTGGATGCTGTCGATGTTTTTGTTTTTGTCTTAAAAGATGAAGAAACGGCATTTACATCCTGGATGATTGAACTCACTAATGGGCAAGCAGTTATTACTTGTGAAGACAAACAATTTATCGAATTCCCCCGAATGTAAGGTAATTTTGATTTACTGAAATAAGCGTGCATAGTATAATAGATAGGATTGATTAATTTTATCTATTAAAATATAGTAAGATTCCTAATACTAGAGGAGAATTAACATGAAACGAACGTACCAGAATAAGAAAAAGGGCTCTAGGTTTTCTCTAATTCTTAAAATATGTTTAATATTAGCTACTTCCGTACTCATTTGCGCGTCAGCTTATGGGATGTATTTAACAAAAAAGGCGGAACATGCTGTCGATCAAGCATATGAAGCTGTCGAAAATCGTGATGTGTCTGTCAAACGTGAAGCGAAAGTAGAACCAGTACAAGATAATGTCTCTATTTTATTTGTAGGTATTGACGATAGTGAAACTCGTGGTCAAGGTGAGGGTTCTCGCTCTGATGCATTGATACTCGCTACATTAAATAATAAAACAAAAACAGTAAAATTAGTTAGTATTCCACGTGATTCATATGTTTATATTCCTTACGTAGGTTATGAAGATAAAATCACCCACGCCCATGCATACGGAGGTACACTTGCTACAATTGAAACTGTCGAAGAACTATTCGATATTCCGGTTGATTATTATGTACGAATGAACTTTGATGCATTTATCGATGTTGTCGATGCACTTGGTGGTATTGAAGTGGAAGTACCATACGCAATGCTTGAAAAAGATGAATTTGATCGCAATACGATTAATTTACAGCCAGGTCTACAGCAATTAGACGGTCGAGAAGCACTAGCACTAGCTCGTACTCGTAAAAAAGACAACGATATCGAACGCGGTAAACGCCAACAAGAAATTTTAAAAGCGATTGCGAAACAAGCTGCTTCCGTTTCATCTATTACAAAATACGATGATCTCATCGAAGCAGTTGGTAATAATATGAAAACTGATATGACGTTTAAAGAAATGAAAGGCTTCTTTAGCTATTTAACTCAAGGTGTACCACGAATCGATACATTGACGTTACTCGGTGATAATGATATGTCAACTGGCGTGTATTATTATAAATTAGATGAACAGTCACTTTCTGAAACACAGCATATTTTAAAAAGTCATCTCGGTTTAATACCTGATACAACAAATGTATCTAACACATCTACATCAGACGGTATTGAACAAACACAATTAGAATCAACAAATACATCAACAGTACAACAGTAAAAAAATACCCTAACAGCGAGTGAACTGTCAGGGTATTTTTTTGCATATTACAGCAGCATTCGTTGTATGAAATACGGGTGCTATTGACCATATTTCGGATCCTATTGACCTAATTTTAGATTCTATTGACCTTATTTCAGATTCTATTGACCTTATTTCAGATTCTATTGACCATTGCCCCAAAATCTCCTGCGCGACCATGAAAAAAGCCACTATTCACAATGAATAGTGGCTTTCCTTATTTATTAAATATACGCACTAAATTTAAAAGTGGTTTGTAGTTTTTTCCGGCTAGTCCAATCACTTCAACGAAGAGCTCGATTGCGACCAAAATAACTGTAACGAGTAAAATCGCACCCCATACTTTCGCCATGGAGAAGATAATTGCCATCAAACCGAATATCATCGCAATACCATAAATAATGAGTACTGTTTGACGATGCGAGAAACCTAAATCAAGTAAACGGTGATGTAAATGCGATTTATCCGGATCTGACCATTTCTTTTTCATACGCAAACGTCGTACAATCGCGAAAAATGTATCAGAAATTGGCACACCTAACATAATAACTGGAATAATTAATGCTATGACTGTTATGTTTTTAAATCCTAACAAAGAAAATACGGAAATCATAAACCCGAGGAATAACGCCCCGGTATCACCCATAAAAATTTTCGCAGGATGGAAGTTGAAAAATAAAAAACCAATAGTTGCAGCCGCTAATATCGACGCCATAGCAATGACAAAACCGTTGCCAATGATCATCGCCATTGCAGCTATTGTTATAAGGGCAATTGTAGAAACACCCGCTGCCAGTCCGTCTAATCCGTCTATTAAGTTAATCGCATTTGTAATTCCGACAATCCATATAATCGTTATCGGAATGCCCAGCCATCCAAAACTCAATGTACCTTCAAATGGTAAGTTAATGAATTCAATTTGAATGCCACCTACAAATACAACGATGCATGCCGCAACAAGCTGCCCAAGCATTTTAGCTTTAGCAGAAATTTCACGCATATCATCAATAACACCTGTAATAACTATAATTGTTGCCGCAATTAATATGGCAAAAGCATATTTACTTTCAAACCCTGTCGTTAATTTCAGAAAAATAAAACCTATTATAAACGCACCAAATATGGCCAAGCCACCTAGTCGAGGCATTATGCGTGCGTGCACTTTTCGATAATTAGGTGCATCAACCGCACCAATACGAAATGCTAAACGCTTCACAAGTGGAGTTAGTATTATGGACGCTAAAAACGCCACGATTAAAGACACGTAAATCATGTCTCTCCTCCTTAAAATTAATATACATTTTAAACCAACTTAATTATACCATGATTGCAGTTCAAAATATAGCATTTATCTTGAAATGGATAGCACTTATTTATTAGAGCATTTCTCACATTATTCCTAAAAAAATAAATGTGTATCTTTATTCCAATTTACTTTTAAATTGCCACCTTTCTCTTAACCTTAAGTAGTAATACGTCCTAAAGTTTGATAAAATAATTAAGTGTCTACTATATGATAGACAATTTTAAAGGAGCGTAAAAAAATGTTCTCAATTTTCAATCGTAACAAAGAGCAAACGAGTACTCGTGAGTTAAAAAAATACTACAAAATAGTAGATCAAATTAATCAGCTTGAAGCAACTTACTCACATATGACAGATGAAGAGCTTCAAGGGATGACATTAACATTTAAAGAACGATTAGAAAACGGCGAAGAAATTATAGCAATTATTCCTGACGCATTTGCTGTCGTTCGCGAAGCTTCTAAACGTGTTTTAAATAAGCGCCATTATGATGTTCAAATTATTGGCGGTTTAGTTTTAACGGAAGGTAATATTGCTGAAATGCCAACTGGTGAAGGGAAAACTTTAGTAGCCTCACTCCCTTCCTATGTACGTGCTTTAGAAGGTAAAGGCGTTCATGTTATTACAGTCAATGACTACCTAGCTAAACGTGACTTCGAGGAAATCGGGCAAATTCACCGTTTCTTAGGCTTAACAGTCGGCTTAAACGTACCTATGATGGAGCCAGCCGATAAAAAAGAAGCTTACAACGCGGATATTACATATGGTGTTGGTACTGAATTTGGCTTCGACTACTTACGTGATAATATGGCACACTCTATTGCTGATAAAGTGCAACGTCCATATGCATTTGCGATTATTGACGAAGTAGACTCTGTGTTAATCGATGAAGCTAAAACACCGCTCATTATTGCCGGAAAAATGTCTGCAAATGAAGAATTACACCGTATTGCAGCCATGTTAGCTAAACGTTTCAAACTGGATGAAGACTACGATTTCGATGATGAAACGAAAGCAACTTCGTTAACAGAGCAAGGAATTGAAAAAGTTGAGGCTGCTTTTGGCGTAGATAATTTATATGACTTAGAGCATCAAACTTTATATCATTATGTCATTCAAGCAGTTCGTGCCCACGTTATGTTCGAACGCGATGTAGATTATATCGTGCGCGATGATAAAATCGAACTTGTTGATATGTTTACAGGTCGTATTATGGAAGGTCGTTCTCTGTCAGACGGCTTACACCAAGCGATTGAAGCGAAAGAAGAAGTAACAATTACGGAAGAAAATAAAGCACAGGCACAAATTACAATTCAAAACTACTTCCGTATGTATCCGAAATTGTCAGGAATGACGGGTACAGCAAAAACACAAGAAAAAGAAATTTTGGAAGTATACAATATGCGCGTTATTCAAATTCCAACGAATCGTCCACGCCAGCGTATCGACCAAAAAGATATTGTTTTCGAAACATCTGAAGACAAATACGAATTTGTTGCCAAAGAAGCATTGCGCCGTCACGAAAAAGGACAGCCTATATTAATCGGCACAACTTCAATTTTGCAATCTGAAACAGTATCAAAGTATTTAAAAAAATACGGCTTGAAACACCAATTGCTTAATGCAAAAACAGTGGAACAAGAAGTCGAATTAATATCTGAGGCTGGTCAAAAATCACGTATTACTGTCGCAACAAATATGGCTGGTCGCGGTACTGATATCGTCTTAGGTGAAGGCGTTGACAAACTTGGTGGTCTTTACGTAATCGGTACTGAAAAGCATGAAAGCCGTCGTGTTGACAATCAATTACGCGGTCGTTCTGGACGTCAAGGCGACCCAGGTGAAAGTCAGTTCATCCTATCAATCGAAGACGATATGTTTAAACGTTTCGCAAAAGATGATGTAGAAAAATTCAAAAAGAAAATGATAGTAAACGATATTAAACGTATCGAGAATAAAGAAATTAATGAGCTAATCGATCGTACACAACGCATTGTTGAAGGCGCACACTTCTCAATGCGTGAATATAACTTAAAGCTCGATGATGTCATTAATGATCAACGTCGAATTGTCTATGACCTTCGTGATAAAGTACTAGCAAGAGAAAATCTGCTTGAGCAAATTACTCGCATGATGTATGAAACAGTAGATTTTGCAGTACGTGACAATGCCCCTGAGGAAGTTGATATTTCTGAATGGGATTTTGATAAGATGGAGCGCACAGTAAATTCACTTTTACTAACACCTGCGACAATTGATCGCACTGAAAGTAAAGTAACGAAAATTCTAGATTCATTAAATACAAATGTATTTGAATTACGTGATTTTATTGAAAGCTTTAAAGAAAATGAACAAGTGATGCAAATTATTCCACAAGTAATGCTAAGCTTCATCGATAGCATGTGGGTAAAACATTTAGAACAAATGGCGCATTTAAAAGAAGGTATTGGATTACGTCACTACCAGCAAGAAGATCCAATGCGTATATACCAACGTGAAGGATTAGAATTATTCGGCAAAAACTACCAAGAGCTACGTCGTGGTATTGTTGAAGAACTTGTAATATTTATGAAATCAATTACAGCAGTACATGAGCAGGAGGAACAATAAAATGGGTTTATTTGATTTTTTCAAAAAAGGCGATAAAGTCGGTACTGATAGTGCAATCGACTCTAAAGAATTAGCAAAAGGTACAAAACAAACAAAAGGCGACAGAGACGTTATTACAAAGCTGTCATTCCATCCAGAATGGGACGTTCCACAAGAACAACAATATGTCTTTAACTTTTTAGCAAACGAGCTACAACCATTAAAGCCAAACCAATTATCACTTTCTGCAATTAATATCGAAACAAATCCGCGTTCAGGCGCTTGGAATGTAAAAGCCTTTTTCCGTTCTTCTCTTCCTGAAGCAATTGAACTTGGTGAAATCGAACTATTTATTTTAGATAAAGACGATAAACGTATAGCATCAAAAATGTTCAATTTTAAAGATCTTGGTGTTATTCCAGCAGAAAGTGCACGCCCTTGGGTATTCGAGTTCGATGCCAATTCAATCGAAGCAGATGAAGTACCTGAAGAAGGTTGGAAAATTGCATTTAATTTAATATCATTACGCGGTCACCAATTAGACTTAGACGATACTTGGAAAAAGCAATTACCTAAAGAACAACAAGAAGAGTTAGCGAAAATTGTGAAAGATTTACCGAAGCTTGGAAAAACAGAAGTGAACTTCACAGGTTTACAAGCTAAGTTACAAAACGATAAAAGCTTACATGTTTCAATCTTTATCCGAAATGGTAATGATAAAGCAATTAACTTAGAGCAATTACCACTTGAAATTATCGATGCAAAAGGTAACCAAGTGGCAAAAGGTTCATTTAAATTAGACCCTATTTTAACGGTGCAGCCGAATACGACTAAACCTTGGACATTTATCTTCCCTGCACAATTAGTTAACGTCAAAGGTATCGATCTATCTCGCTGGACAGCACGCGTACCTCAATAGCATTTGAAAACCCCTACCGAAATTTTATTTTCGATAGGGGTTTTTTACATGGAGTGGATAATACAAATAATTTATTTTACTTTGGGATTTACCTGCTAAATTACGGATTTTACATATGTATAACCTCATAGTCAGACGAAAAGCGCACTCAAATCAGGGTAAACGCACGCAGGAGTGTAGAAAGCGCACTCTAACTCGGATAAACCGCACTCAATCTCAGAAAACCGCACAGTCAGACGAAAAGCGCACGCAAATCAGGGTAAACGCACGCAGGAGAGTTAAAAGCGCACGCTAACTCGGGTAAACCACACTCAATCTCAGAAAACCGCACAGTCTGACGAATTGCACACTATAACTCGGGAAAAACCTCATTTTTAATTAGTTTATGTCATCTATCTAAATAGAAAATCCCCTATCTAATATAGATAAGGGATGCTAGTTTATATTTTATATATTGGAGTATATATGCGATGATTAGTCAAATGTAACGCTGGCAACGCGCTTTGCACCTACATAACGATCTGCCCAATAATATTTTTCATTAATACTTGTAATACTTACACCTATATCCGTTTGTGAATGAATGAAATCTCCACCACCTAAGTAAATTCCTACGTGAGAAATTCCACTACCTGAAGTATTAAAGAAAACTAAATCGCCAGGGATTAAGTCATTTTTATCAACAGATTCTCCAACTCCATACATTGAAGCTGATGAACGAGGTAATGATACGCCTAACTCTTTGAAAACAGTAGTAATGTATCCAGAACAATCGAATCCTTTTGAAGTTGTACCACCATATAAATAAGGAGAGCCTAAATATTTTTGAGCTATTTCCTTAACCTCTTTAGTGCTAAAATCCGAAGCAGATGCCTCTTTATCGCCAATTGGGGATAATAAAATAGCTATAACTGCAACGAATGTTAAAACTGTATTACGAAAGTATTTATTAAAATTCATCTATAATCCTCCAATATGTCCAGTAATTATCTGAATACTTATTGTTATTAGATTATCATGAGTTGGGACTTTATAACATTACAGTTCTGTAACAATGAAGTTACGCATACCCTATTATGTTATATAATAGAAACACTTCCTTATTTCCCTTTATATCAAGGTTTTAAACACATCTACCTACTATCCTCTTATAATTAACCCCAAAAAATTCGTTATAATCTGACATATAAGCAATAATCAATTGTAACATTTGTAATATTTACCCTTATTTAATAACAATTATTACTTTCGCATTCATTGCTTCACGTAATATTCACACTTTTTAGTACGAAAGCAATAAAAAAAGGGCGTCTAATATATAGCTAAGACGCCCCATACTTTACTAACTTTTAGAAATCAATACACAATAATTGATAACTGTCATATCTTCAACATATAATTTACTTTACTGAATCGAATTAAAGCGTTTAAAGGCGACAAAGCGATCTTGCCAGTAAGGGTTTGTAACGTTTGAAACTTCTACCCCAGCACCTCCTGCATGGATAAACTCATTATCTCCAATATAAATGCCCATATGAGAAATATTAGAAATATATGTGTTTTTAAAAAACACTAAATCACCTGGCACTGGATTTTGAACGATTGTTGTATCTTGTAAAAAATAATTCAAGCTACTTTTACGTATAATTGGCATACCTGTATTCGCATACACATATTTTACAAAACCGCTGCAATCAAAACCATCTACCGTATTACCTCCGTACATATACGGCGTACCAACTAGCCCCTGAGCAAGCGCTAGAACACTCTCATACTTTGCTTGTCCTTCCCCACCTGGTTCGTAAGTTAATACCGTTTCTTTTGCTAGCTGACTTGCAATTTGCGTATCCGCGCTAATAATTTCCTGCTCCGTAAACTGTCCGCCAACATCATTGTCAGACTCTGTTACTTCATCTACAGGAGAATTAGTATTAGTTTCCTCAACTTCTTCCTTGCCAAATTTCAAAATTTGACCAACAAAAATCGAATCTGAATTCAGATTATTCCACTCTTTTATTGATGCTACTGTCACATTGTATTTTTTAGCGACTTTTGTTAATGTATCGCCCTTTTGTACTTTATATGTTTGTGTGTCTACTTCTACAGTATTTGTTACTTGCCCTTCTTGTTTATTATGAGAAATAGGATTGTGAACTATATTTGTGGCAGGTGGCTTCGATCCAGCACTTGCAATAATTAGCTTTTGCTCAACAAAAATATGATCAGATTTTAAATTATTCCATCGTTTTAATTGTTGAATTGTCGTGTTGTGAGCTTTCGCAATCTTCGATAAAGTATCGCCTTTTTGAACTGTATACGATGCTGCGGCGTCTGCTACTGGTGCAACAAGTGCAGATGTTAATAATACACTCGCTAATGCAAATTGCCATTTCTTTTTCATATCGAAAACTCTCCTTTTCTCTAGCAATTATTTAAGAAGTCCCACTAAAAATATTACTATTATAGTAGAAGGCTCATAAATTTAGAATGTATAATAGATGAAGCACTCCGTTAACAACAACTAATCGAATTAGCGTCTTTCTTTGCCAACATTGACATTTAGGACGATTAATCTCAAAGGCTGAAGAAAGTATAAGCTATAAAAATACAGAATCTTTCTATTCACTGTTTCTCGTTATTAAATACCCTCTATCTATTATTCTTTCTATTATTATTTTACCGAAATCTAGCACTTGTCTGCAATGGGCTATTATCCTGTATTTCTAGCTTTTCCGTGATTTTCCAAAAGCAATCAGTCTATTTTCCTAGCTTATTTTCAATGTTGTAACAAAAATAAAATTATTACAAAGTATTTTCGCGAAACTTATATGATTTAACTAAAAATTATGTTAAAATGCATCTCTGTGTACTACAAAATATTGTTCGAAAGTTTCGGCTTTTTAATCTTGAAGGAGTTAGTTTTCATTTATGAATAACACCAAAAGTTTTATCCGTGAAAATCTTGCTGTAGGATTTATGTTATTTGCGCTATTTTTAGGAGCTGGGAATATTATATTTCCACCTTTATTAGGTCAACAGGCAGGAGAACATATATTTATATCAATGCTTGGCTTCCTCATCACTGGAGTAGGTTTACCATTAATCGCAATTATTGCAGTAGCAAAAAATGGTGGCGATTTACAAGTTCTTGCAAGTAAAGTCCATCCCCTTTTCGGCATAGTGTTTACTTCTATTGTTTATTTATCAATCGGCCCACTTTTTGCTATTCCTCGAACTGCTGCTGTTTCGTATGAAATCGGAGTTGCCCCATTTTTAACCGAGGCAATGAGAGATAGCTGGCTACCATTATTTATTACATCTATTATTTTCTTTAGTATTACGATGTATTTAGCGTTTAATCCAACGAAACTTGTAGACCGAATCGGCAAATTTTTAACGCCTACATTGCTAATCATTATTTCATTATTAGCGGTGAAAAGTGTTATTACGCCTATGGGGCAAATTGGTGAAGCACAAGGAGTCTATAAAACAGCAGCATTCTCTGAGAGCTTTATCCAAGGTTATTTAACGATGGATGTGCTTGGTGCTTTAGTTTTCGGTATTGTAATTGTCCAAGCATTGCGCGCACGCGGTGTGACTAATAGCGCTCAACAAGTAAAAATCGCCATTTTCTCTGGTATTGTTGCAGCGATTGGATTAGCGTTCGTATATATTTCGCTTGCCTATATCGGTGTTACAAGCACTAATGCAATCGGTTATTATAATGACGGTGGAATAATTATTGCCGAGGCAGCAAAAGTGTTATATGGTCAAGCTGGTAGTATCATTTTATCGGCAACTATTATTTTAGCCTGTATAACGACTGCTGTTGGTTTGCTTTCAGCGAATGCAACATTCTTTGCTAAAAACCTTCCAGGAGTGTCATACCAAGCATATTTAATCATTTTCACGCTATTCAGCTTAATCATTTCAAACTTTGGATTAGAGGATATTATTGCGTATTCATTACCAATATTATTAGCTATTTATCCAGTTGCCATTGTGCTTATGGTACTAGCATTATTTGCGAATCTCTTTAACCACAATCCATTAGTATACAGCTTAGCGTTAATTGCAACAGCTTTGGTTAGTATTTATGATGGCTTGAAAAAAGTTGGTATCGAAATTCCCGCATATGAAAAAGCACTAAGCTATTTACCTTTTTATGAGCATAATTTAGGCTGGCTAGTTCCTGCCATTATTGGTTTTGCAATTGGTTATATCGTTTATCGCAGTCGAAAATAACATGTCTAAATGCTTCACGTGCTGTATATAGTGTAAAGGGAGAGCTATAAACCTAGCTCTCCCTTCTTTTTTTGATTTATTATTTTGTGAAAATTTTACATTTTATTAATTTTCAAATGATGTATATAATAATATCAACTCAAAAAAAGGTGTGGATGAAATGAAATTTATTAAAGGTATACTTTTTTGCTTCGCATTCTTACTTTTATTACCATCAGGTGCAAATGCTGAGATTTTAGATGAACTAAAATCGTATATACAGTCTGATTATGTTGGAACAATTAATGGTGATTTAAAAAAAGCAAAATCAATTGATGAAGTAATGGAGATGCTCGATGCATATTCTACTTACTTTACCGCTGAGGAATTTGAAGCGTATATTAATTCTATAGAAATGACTTCAGTAGGAATCGGCGTTGTTATTGAAAAACACGAGCAAGGCATAGTAATTATGCAAGTCATTGAAGGTGGAAGTGCCTATAAAGCTGGCATTAAAACTGGGGATATTATTGTGAGCATTAATGGACAATCAGCTGTCGACATGTCTGTACAGGAAGCATCTTCACTTATTTTAGGTAAAAAAAATACAGCAGTTAAAATAGATCTTTTGCAAAACGGACAAACAACTTCGAAAACACTTGTACGTAAATCTTTTACTGTGCCAAATGTTACAACAGAATTATTTTATGGAAATGTCGGCTATATTCATTTAAGTTCCTTTTCAGAAGATGCTGCACCATTAGTCAAAAAAGCATATGACAAGTTAAAAAAGGAAGGCGCAAAAACATTTATTGTTGATATACAAAATAATGGCGGAGGTTACGTATCAGCTGCTGAAGAGCTAATTGGTATGTTCCCGAATACTCCTCTTGCCTATAAATTACAAATGGCAGATGAAACATCTGTTCACAAGGCGGTAAAGCAATCCGTGCAATTTCCTAGCAATACGCGTGTTTTAGTAAATCGTTTTAGTGCAAGCGCCTCCGAAATGATGGCAGCAGCACTTGTCGATCAAGAGACAGCAATTCTTTATGGAGAACAAACGTATGGTAAAGGCTCTATGCAAGGCTTTTATGAATTATCTGATGGAAGCTATTTAAAGCTAACGATTGGAAAATTTACTGGGCCAAAAGGAAGCCAAATAAATGAAGTTGGTGTGAAACCTCAAGTGTCAACTGCTAAGCCAATTATGACTGCCCATTTCGATGCGCTTGTAAGTAAATTTAGTTCATATAAAGCTTTGTCACCAATCACTGTGCAAGCAACGAAATCATTTACAGTTGCTTTTAGTAAGGATGTTTCAAGTGATCAGCTTGCAAATGCGATTGAACTCGTAACACTTGGTGGCGATACAGTGCCGTTCACAATGAAACAACAAAAAAACAAGTTGCTCATTACACCGAGTAAGCCGTTAACAGAAGGTGCACAGTATATGCTTCTTGTTCACCCTTCTGTAAAAGATGAGGCCGGCAAAAAATTGAAAAGTGGTCGCTACGTACATGTAACTGTCAAATAAAGAGTATGTCTTCAAAAATAAAAATACGAGGTGGCTTACGCCAACCTCGTATTTTTTTATGTAGTCACTAGCACACGTTCTTCTACAAAGTAAATATTGACTATATCATCTGCTAATTGTTGTGGCTCACGCTCATGTGTTAATAAATTTGTTAACGTTAAACGTTCAATTGTGCCCATTAAGCTTTGCGCTAGTGTACAATTATCGACTTGTTTTTGCACTATAAGTTGATTTGACTCATTATTTAATATATCCACTAAAATCTTTACTAAATTTGCTTTTAAGTTTGTTGCCTGCTCGGAATCATAAAAGCCAATTTTCGATAAGTTCGGGTTCTTAACAAAGTATGTAAAAATTTTCGTTAAATTACTATGTATTATTTCCTTTACACTAATCACATCACGCTGTAATTCCGCTTCTTTGTTTGAAAGAATCGCATATAAATTTTTTTGGAAATTTTCATGTAAATCATTAAATAAAGATTCTTTGCTTTGGAAATACAAATAAAATGTCGGCTGAGTTAAATCAGCAGCTTTTACAATATCGCTAATTTTAGTCTGATGGTAACCATTTGATGAAAAGAGTTCCATCGCCTTTTCTAATAATAACTGTTTACTTTTTTCACCACTCGAATTTACTCTTCTTCCTCTTGCCATATTCATCCACCTTTATTTCTCTTTATAGATGTATTTTCATTACCATATATTTCACATTCATTATATATTAATTTTTTTTCAAAATAAAGGATTCCGTCACAAAAATAACAAATACCCTAATATTTAGTAGTTCCAATATATTAATACGTAGTAATTTCCAAATAAACAAACAAGCTAGAATTCGCATTAATATACGGAATCCTAGCTTTTATAATGTGTTATTTACAAAAAAGCTTTCATTATAAACTTATTTCTTCATTATCTTTTTCTTCACTTTATTGAATATACTATCCAGCTCTGTGAATTTCATGACGAATAAGAGTGTAATATAGCCTATTACTGTCAATAGGAATGTGACGATAACATGAAGCCATTTATAATCAATCGTGATATACGTTGACACGAGCCATGTTACAGCGACAAAACCAATTGTTAATAACCCAAACTTCATAAACTGGAAAGCATTCTTATTAATAAGCAATAGCTTGTACTTTAATTGTAACCAAGCAACGAGCAGTACAAAATTTACTATCGCACTAATTAATGTTGCCCATGCAATTGCATCCGCTCCGTAAGCATCTATCATCGCATAAATAACGGCTATATTAACACCAAACACTGATATTAAACTAAATAGTACAGGCGTCATGGAGTTCCCTTTAGCGTAGTAGAAACGCGTTACATACATATTTGCAGCTAAGAAAAACATCGTTAAGCTGAAAATTTTCACGAGCGGTGCTGTTATAGCTGTTGATGCTGCGCCGAATTTTCCATATTCATAGACGATACGGACAATCGGCTCTGCCTGAAAGTAAAAATACACCGAAATCGGCATAACAAGAATGTACAGCAATCTTAAACCGCGCAAATATAACTCTTTGACAGCAGCAGTATCGCCCTCTCCTTCTTTTTTACTAAGGAGCGGGAAAATAACCGTTGTGACAGCTGTCATTAAAACTGCTTGCGGGAACTGTGACATTTTCGTAGCATAGTTCATTGCTGACACGACACCTTCTGCTAATCCGTTCGTAAAGAAACGCTGAATTAATATATACATTTGTGCTGTTGCCCCACCAAGCATAATCGGCAATGCGACTTTCCATAATTCCTTTTGATCATCAGCATTTGGAAGCATCGGCTTAAATGACATATGTGGGATATTTCGTACCCCAAATACGAGGAAGAAAAACATACACGCAGCACCGATTAACGCACCAACTCCGTATCCAATCGGCCCAATAATTAGAGAAAGTCCTACTGAAATAATGAGGAACGATAAGTTATAAACGAGTACAGAGAAACTTGATAAATGGAATTTCCCTTGTACATTCAGCACACCACTTAACCAAGTAGATAGCACAAGCATAATTGTTGAAGGCATCATCCATATGTACAATGATTTTAATAAATTATATTCCTCTTGGAAGTTCTCAATATTTTTACCTTGAAAGAAATACCATTGTAAAATCGGATCAGCTAGTACAATAAATAATATCGAAAGTATCGAAATAGAAACTAAAATAGTCGTAAACGTACGGCGAATATAATGTTCTATTTGTTCATTCGTTTTATGATAAATCGAAATAAAGGCAGTAGTAAACGCTCCACCAATAACTAAATACAATAAATTTGGGATTGTATAAGCATTCACAATACTATCAGCAAGTGTTGTCGTACCGTATTGCACACCAATAATTATTTCACGTAAAAATCCCAAAAGTCGTGCGAGCATATTAACAACAACTACTGCCCCGACAATTTTAATAATACGGTTCAAACTAAATCACAATCCTTTTGCTGTTCATTTTGCAAATTTGTATACCTCAACAATGTGAGGTGGAAGTTGTTACTCATTTTGCAATCTGTTTATAAAGCGTAGTTAAACGCTGTACAATATTTTTTGCATCATGTGTCTCAAGTAGTTGCTGCACTTTTGCTTCATCTACTTGGATGCCTTGCAATGCACTAGACATCGCCTGCTCGAGAGCTGACGCGTCTTTCGGTGATACAAGCACACCTGTGTTATTTGCTAGTATATATTTTAAGCCACCCACTTCGGAAGCAATGACTGGCGTGCCACAGCTCATTGCTTCAAGTGCCACAAGTCCAAGTCCCTCAATGTATGATGGCAAGACGAAAATGCTAGCCGCTTGGAAATATCGTGCCAGCTCTGTTTGTGGCATTGGCTCAATAAAGTGGATATTATCGCTTGTTTTGAGTTGCTTCACTTTAGTTGTAAAGTTTGCATCCTTCGTTGATCCAATACAATATAATGCAGATTTATTCGGATGTTGTGCATCTAGTGTGTTAAATGCGGTTACTAGTTCCTCAACACCTTTTTCTTGAATAATATTGCCGACAAATAAAAAATTCGTACGTTCCGGATCCATCCCGAGTGCCAGCTGTGCAGTGCGTTTGTCTGTTTCTTTAAAAACCGTACGATCAATGCCCATACTCATTACGGTAATGCGATTTTCCGGCACATCGTATTCTGATTGAATCGTTTGCGCAAGCTCTTCTCCAACAGCAATGACATGATCTGCGTTTTGCAATATATTTGCCGTATAATTTTTAATACGTGAATTTTTTTTCGCCATTTTATTAATATCGCCGCCATGTGCTGTTACAATATACGGTACATTATAACGCTTTTTCAAGTAATAGCTAAACAACCCACTAGGAAATACATAATGCGCATGCGTAATACTTATATCACGCTTATTTTTTCGAAATGTGGACCACACATTGAGCGCCCATTTCGAATATTTTTTTATGACATTTTTCTTCCCTGTTGCCGGATCATTATTTACTGCCAATAATGTTTCAATGCCTGCCTCATTTAATTGCTGAACTTGGTTTTTCACGAAAATACCGTATGATAAGTGATCCTGCGATGGATACATATTACTAATGATCAGCGCTTTTTTCATCGCTTCACACCTTCTTTTAAAAGCTTCAAACCTAAACTAGATTTTTCTTTAAAAGCTTCGTTCGTTGCATTTGCAAGCGCTTGTGCAGCTGGCCAATTAGCATTCATTTTCTCGTATAATGTTGTGAAATAATTATCTTTCTCATGTAGCGTATCTATCCCAATCGAATAATCTCCAAGGCCTGCCATTTGTAAAAAGTCATTCACTTTTACATGATAAGATACCCCAATAATTGGTGTTTTCGTATCAGTTGCTAAAATTAGCGAGTGGAGGCGTGTACCAATTAATACATCGAACGAACCTGTTAGTTGTAAAATGCGCTGTGGCGGGCAGTTTTCATCGAGTATTGTCGTACGCTCACCATGCTGCATTAGCTTTTTAATATCTTTTGTTACATCGGCATCTTGCGGGAATTTAGTTGCGAAAAATAATATTTCTGTATCATATTCTTCAATAAGTCGGTCTAAATTTTTTGCCATGCCTATAATATAATTTTGATATTTTGTTTCATCACCTGTTGGCCAATAGGATGCATTGTAATACGGTACTGCTGTCACACCAATTTTTTTCGGCTGTTCGCTATAACCATCACGCTCCACCTCTAAGCTAAATGCTGGATCTCCAATTACATGTACGTCACGCTTCACACCGATTGATTGTAGAAGTGCTTTCGATTGTGGGTCACGTACAGATATATTTTGTGCATGCTTTGCCATATAGCGGATAAACCACTTACCTAGCCCCGTGTTTAACGGACCTGCCCCACAACCATACACCACATATGGCACACCTGCATTTTTGGCCATCATTGCGTAGGAGCCGTACAGTGGCGCCTCACGCTTGTAAAGATCCATTAAAATACCGCCCCCACCGATTACGACGAAATCCAGTGTTTTAACGACTTTTGAGTTTTCTTTATAAGTTTTGAAAAATGTTTTCGGCGCATTACCATTTTTATAATAAAGGGGGTAACTTTGTACGTTATAACGCGCAGCTGTTTGTTTCGGGTTATTACTAAATACGACTAAATTTTCTGTAGGAATTGAAAAAGCTTTTTCTAGCTGGCGAATAATGCTTAATAAAATCGCCTCATCACCATTATTATCATTTCCATAGTTTCCAACGATTCCAATTTTCACGTTCATTCATCCTTTTGTTAATCAGTTTATAATTTGCTGTGACGTTTCCTGAGCAGGTTTGGTTCGACAAAAGCCCCGAAAACCCGCACTTTCATTCCATTTTCATTTGGTATAAGTATAGCATAATGTCTTTTTATTCGTTGCATTTAGCATGTAGGTAAACCGTGATTTGTTTATTTTGACGGCTTTTCTGGAGAGTGTTCGCTCTTTCTCGGGGGATGCGCTCACTTTCTCGAGGCTTGTGTTCGCTTTCTCGGGCCTTGTGTTCGCTTTCCCTGGGCTTGCGTTCGATCTTCCCTTACGTAAGACAGCAGCCCCACAACACACAAACTTCCTCTAAACTCAATTACCTCGACCGCCCAAAACAAAAACTCCCGGGTTCACACCACACCCGGGAGCCAAAATTATTTTGTAATTGTTCGATATAAGAATAAACTAAAGTGCACGCGTGATACTTCTACTCCTGGTTTAAATGTATTATCTTCATAGCCAGTCGTAATACCGTTCGCCGCTAATGTATGCACATAATCATATGACCAGTGTTTCGGACTTACATCTTTAAACTTCGAATCTGTCGTCCCTTTTAAATCATACGCAACTACTAAAATTTTAGCCATTTGCGCGCGTGTTAATTTCGCATTTGGATCAAATTTTCCGTCGCCCGTACCATTCATAATACCTGCTCCGACGATTGCTGCGATTTCTTTATAATACGGATGGCTTGTTGATACATCTGAGAAACCTGGATTTGATACTTCTTTTGTATTTAATTTAAGGGCGCGCGATAATAAAACAGCGGCATGTGCACGCGTTAATGCTTGCTCTGGTTTAAATGAACCATCACCATAGCCACTAATTAAGCCGTTTTCGACTAAATAACGCACTTCATTTTTATAATTATGTTTTGCGCTAATATCTGTAAATAATGCTTCCTCATAATTAGATGAATAGATAGCTTGTAACTTGTCGAAATACAATGTACCCGCTTTTTGCTTCGCTACAGTTGGCTGCACGATATATAGGGATTCAAATGAAATTGGCTTCGGAATATCTTTTGCAATATCTGCTTCGATATATTTCCACCCTGTCCATGTTTGACCGTTTTCAGCCGTGAAATCAACTGTATGCTTACCACCTGCTGCATCACGAATTTGGCCTCTTACCCAAGTGCCTTTGCCATCTCCGTATACCCAAACACCTAGCTTAATCGGCTCAGCAGGCAATCGTACAAGAGAATTTAAACGTAAATAGGCAGCGGCTGTTCCTTCACTATTGCCCGTCATATCATACGTAAATTTCATTGAATGTTTACCTTGTTTGCCAATTGTTTTCGCGTCCTCTAACGTCGCTTTTGCTGTAGCTAATGACGCTTCTGTACGCCATTCATCTTGCTTTTCAAAGTTAGAAATAGCAAAGACTTGTTCTGTAAATGTTTGTTTTACTTCTATTTCTTTCGATACTGTTTTCGTACCTAGCTGTGCTGTAATCACTGCTTTTCCTAGCTTGCCATTAGAAGTAAATAGCCCTGTCTGAGAAATCGTACCAATATCCCCATCCACAGACCAAGTCATTTGCGAAGGCGAATACACTAGATTCTCATTGTTTTGACCAGTTACATGTGCTTTCATTTGTAATGATGCACCTGGCTCTAATGTTGTTGTTGCTGCCGATATAGAGAAGCCTACTGGTGCATCTAACACATTAAAGGTAATTGTTTGTGATGCGCCACCATTCGTTACCGTTACGCGTTCACTGCCGGCACTAACTGCTGTATAGCTAAGACCATTTACATCAATCGTACCATTTTGTGCAGTGACATTAAAATCGCTAGCATTTACTGACAGTGGATTGTAGTGCTCATCTAATACATAATCAGGCTTTAAGTTAACCGTTGCACCGACAAGTAATGAGCCTACTTGATCACGTGTTACTTTTATTGTTTTTGGAGCACCTGTTGTCCCTGTGCTCACTGCTTGTAAAATGGCAGAAACACGGCGCTGCACTCCACCCGATGGACTATTCGCTAGGACGACTGTGTTACTACCATATTTACGAATACCCATAGCCGTTGAACCGCCACCATCTAAATTAATTGCACGATCCACACCAAGCTTCACTAAATAGTTTGCAAACTGTGATAATGTCATCCCTTTACTAGAGCCTTGTCGACCATCTACTGTTATTAAATGCACTGTTTTTTTATCTTTACTAATAGCAACTGCTGTTCGTGGAGCAATTTCTTTTGCACGCGAGCTATTTGGATCCATTGTTAAATTCACTTTACCGTCTAATACTAAAAGTGGACCGCTCGCCATCATAAACTGTGCGTCCATCCAACGATTATCTATCGCAAATGTAACAGAAATTTCTTCTCCTACTTTAATGTTGCGGAATTTATCGCCCCACTTCGATCCGTTGAAAGATAAGACAAAGCCGTTACGAGGAATTTTAGCTTTTTTTTCATCGTCATAACCACGTATTGCTGTTACTTTACCAGTTAAAGTTTGGCCAAATTTTGTTGCTGACACAGTAGAACCTGTCTCAACGATAAACTCCATTCCTTTACCGCCATTTGGAGTTTGTGAGCTATGGTTTTGTGGTGTATAAATAACTGCTTCGTCTGTTCCACGCTTCACATTTAACCCATCTACTTTAATTCCTTCGCCCTTATAATTTACAATAATATCACTATTATAATAGGCAATCTCAGCATTACCATTTGCCGTAATTCCGAATGCAATCGGTTGGCTTACAAAGTTCGAGCTCGAGTCTGAAATGACGCTCGGTGTTACGATAGAATTATATTGGGAAATTAAATAGAGCGGATAACCATCGCCCATATTGTAAAAATTTGAGTTAATCGCACCAACTACTCGATTACCTTCTTTTGAATTTTTATTCGCATGATCTGTCGTCGTCATTACTGTATTAATTGGCGTCGGTAGACCAAGAGTAAGTTTTGTATATGGATTTGATAAATCAACTTCTAAATGATTCACAACATTCGCGTTGGATTGCGCATATGTATAGTTAGAATAATTTACCCCTTGAGATACAGGATACGTTTCATTCGTTGTTTGGAATGCTGCGTAACCTGTACCAGAACCCCCTAAAATTAAAAAAAACATTAGCAATAAACTACATAATAATGATAATTTAACCTTCATTGTTATCGCTTCAAAGTTGTCGAAGCATGTCACCTTCCTCTCTTAATATAATACTCTACTACCTTAACAAATTTTTGGTATTGTTTCTATTACAATCATGTATCAATATATGAAAATAAGCTACTTAATGTATTAAAATGTTAATTTCTCTGTAAGAAAGGTGGGCTATAAAACACAAAATCGCTATTCTAATATTTTATTAGAGTAGCGACTTTTATTTTGTACTTCTATTTCGCAATTAGGAATGAAGTAAACGCGGTTTTTAAATTCCCCAACAGAAGGAAAAGCCAATTTTTTCAATAGTTTACTCGCTGCATGAGGACATTCTATACATAAAAAATCCCTAAGTTCTTTATTAGTGATAGTCGGATTTACAAGATAATAATAATCCGTTAATGCTTCAGATAAAGTAACATTGGATTTTTCGCCGCAATCGCATCGGAAAGCGCCTCTTTTGTATAGCATGGTATGTCCATTTCTGCACTGTATGCCTTTTTTTATTGGATAGATTTGAGTAGGACTCCAAGATGAAGGTTGATATCTTTTCATTAATTCATTTTTAATGTGTTCTATTTGGTTATGGTCAATTTGAGTAGTGTAGTTAGTATTAAATTGCGCTAACTTAGAGGAAAGTCCTGATAAATGAAAAATCGGAATTGTATTCGAGGTTGTTTGAATGACTGATGAAGGGTTCGTTAAGATAATTACTTTAAGAATGGGTAGCTTTATTTTTAGCTGAATCAAAATGGAGTGTATGTACTTTTCATGGCGTTCAATTTGATCCACTGGGTTTACAAAATTCTCAACTCTACCATCAGAGGTCGTGCGTAAAAATTGATGATGTTCCATATCTATTTTCATTACCCCGGCAATATTTTTAATTTCGACAATCAATAAATATTTTGTAGTTAAAAATATCGTGTCAATTTGATGTGTATATCCATACTGGTTTACTGTTTCGTAATTATAAAATAAGTAATGCGATTCTGGCCATTCTAGCTCTTCCCAGTACCGGTCCGCACGACATTCTCCGGCATAGCCGGCTTCAAGTCTTTTTAACTGTTCTTCATATTGCACTCGTTGTGATGGCGATAGCTCAGCTCTTCGTAATATACTTTTAAGCACTCGCATCTTTTTTGACGCCTTTCTAGGTAAAATAATCAATTCATCAACCTCCTCCTTTATATCATTTTAAAGAGTATTTAATCAAAACTCTATAGGTCAAAGCAGTTAAATAAATGCTTTCAAAATTTCCTTTTGGCATTTTCATATAATAAGATTTTGTTATAGTATGGTTAACGGTGAGGTATATGAAATTATTCGCTCTTCACAGGTTTTTACTCACCACTTGATGCTTTACTAGCTGTTCCAGTACTTTTACTCGCTCTCCCATGTGGTTTACTCGCTCTACACAGGCTTTTACTCGCTACTCCCTGCTTTACTAGCTGTTCCACCGCTTTTACTCGCTCTTCCATGAGGTTTACTCGCTCTTTGCAGGCTTTTATTCGCTACTTCCTGCTTTACTAGCTGTTCCACTTCTTTTACTCGCTTTCCCATGCGATTTACTCGCTCTTCACTCCCTATTACTAGCCCGCCACTCCACATTCAATGGGCACAAAAAAACTGCCTTCGAATCAAAATTCGAAAGCAGTTCATTATCATTCTCCGTCTTTATTCAAATCAAGCATTGGATAAAGTGCTCGATTGCTTGCAAAAATCGCAAATATCATAAAGTAGAACATCGTATATACTTTTAATTCCCAAATATTATAGAAGAATCCGCAAATACCTGTTGCGAACCAGAGCGCGATCATGTATTGACCGAATGTTGTATGGCGCTCCTTCCAGAACATCCATAACATCATCAATAAGAAGCCAGCAAATAATATGACCCCAACAGTTCCCGTCTCAGCGATTACTTGGATATATTGATTATCAGAGTAGAAGTTTTTACCTCCGTAAATGTCAGAGCGAATTCCGTACTCTTCATAAATTGGTGAATCATAGGTTAATGTCGCTGAGCCACCAAAAGTACCGAAGCCTGCGCCCGTAATCGGATAATCTTTAAACACTTCAAACCCTTTTTTAATATAGAAAACGCGTCCACTTTCGTTCATTTTCGTTAAAGTATCTTCATTAAATGTACCTGCAAAACGACCACTAATACTAGTTGTTGCTTCCTCAGGTGCGATTGAATTCTCTACTCCAAGATTTTTCAGCAAGTCTACACCTATATTAACCGGAAAGTACACAAAAACAATACTCGCTACAAAAGTAATAGCGATACTTTTTAATAACTTCCAGTTGCGTGAAAGTAACATAAAGAAGACTACAAACGTAAATGAAGCAATCCACGTACCACGCGATAATGTAAGTATTAATAAGCCCGAAAATGCCACTTGTGAAACAATTAATACGTATTTAAATTGCCCATCTTTGTATGCCCATCGCAAGAAAAATGCAGCACAAATCGCGAAAAACATGACAAGTGCTAATGAGTTCGGGTTATTTAGCAAGCCGTAAATACGCGCAAAGTTTGTACCTGACAATACTTTTTGTGTCCATGCTTCTGGCATCCACATCATACGCAACGATAATTTCTCAACAATGCCTTGAACAAATAATACAATTCCTGATAAAACCGTAATCCACGCTAGCTTTACGAAAAAGTTTTGTGGAAGTTTGCTGCGACTTAAAACGTAATACAAAATATACATAATTAAAAACGTACGCAATTGGAATATAACAGAGGCTACACTTACGCCGTTCATATAACCAATGATCGCTCCAAAAATTAAGAAGGCAAAGAAAAACCATTCAAACTTTTTAAAGTGGAACCACGTTTTGAAGCCTTTAAGATTAAATAATAATAATCGGGCAAATACGACGAATGTTATTAAATCCCCAATTAGCTTCATACCTGGATTCAACTCGATAAAGAATGAACGGAAAATCACATATGGTACTAAAATAACTAAGCTTTGGAATGGTTTGAAAAATGCAAATAGCGTAAAGAACACAGCCGTGCTAATTAAAGCTATTTGTGAAGGAATTATTGTTGCAGCTATAAGTACGGCAATTGCGAGTAATAGCTCAAGCCACTCTTGTTTCCTTACCTTCACTGAAATGTCTGTCATCGATGTGTCTACCCTCTCTCTATATTAATATTCTATGAACAGTTCTCTGAGCTCTAGTTGATAAGACGATACTAAGTATAATATGGTTACAAATATATTACAAACCTTTTAAGTGCCTCGATTTTTCTATTATTATACGGTAAGAATTGTTAAAATAATACTAGATTGAAAGGAGGTCCTTTAAGTGATCAAAAAAATAATAAGTATTTGTATAGTCATGATCTTTGCTTTAACCATTTCAACACAATCAGTATCCTATGCAAGCGATATTGAAGGGCATCAAATGGTGAATGAACTTACGTATTGGGCAAATTTAGGGGTTATCTTACCTGATAGCAAAGGAAATTACAATCCAAATCGCCCAGTAACACGTGGAGAGTTTGCTGCGTACATAACACGTGCACTAAACTTACCAGCCTCAGACAAGTATCAGTTTTCTGATTTAAAAGCAAATAATCCAATCACATTGGAAATTCAAGCTGCTGCTGGTTCTGGTATTTTGAGTGGGTATCCAGACGGTACATTTAAACCAAATGAAAAAATTACGCGTCAGCATATGGCAGCAATGCTATATAAAGCGCTACGTTATTTAAACGTACCACTTGAGGTAGCGCCGCTTACTTTTACAGATAACAATAAAATAAGTAAGCAATTCCATAATGCCGTTTCAACATCTGTTTACTACAATATTATTCGCGGATCTCACGAGAAAAACGGGGTATTTTTCAAACCTCAAGGCTCTGCAACAATTGCCCATGCAGCAGCATTTTTATTCCGTATGAATAGTGTAGCACAACAATTTGGACAAGATGGTAGTGACACTGAACCTGAACCGCCAACAACACCACCGACAGTAGATACGAATAGTTATTATGTCGGCTCAATTTCAGGATCGACTGTAAAAAAACAACCAACTGTTTACTTAACATACGAGCAAGCAGAAGCAGCATTCAATGCATCTAAATCTGTTAATTTAATTTTCAAAGGTGATAAAATTATTAAAATGAATGCAGGGATTGCTTCAGCAGCAGATGTGCAGGCCAATACCGTAACAATTTACGGCAATAAAAATTTCACTAATGCACTAACATATGTTGTTGAAGGCTCTGAATTTAATTATATCGGCAGTAATGATACATATGCTATCGTACAAGTAGCTGATACGAAAGGTTATGTAAAAACGACCGAAGTAACATTAACGCCAACTGAATTAATTAAAGGCCGTGAATACTATTACGTAGCAGGTGGTTATTTAACGCATAAAACGTATAACCATATTAAACAGGCGTATAATGGGGATTATGTTGTAGGGGAAGCACCGAGCTTTATGTCTGCAGGTGTCCACTACTATAGTCAAGATGGCGTGAATTTCTATAATGAAAACGGCAAATTAGTAGGCACACACTATCCATATTTCCAATTTGCATCAATCCGTCAGCCTTCCAATTATACGGCAGATGAATTAAATGCCATTATCAATGCATTACTTGAAGAACGTCTTGCAACTGGACATGCGCGCTATGCTAATATTTTAACAGAATCCCGTTTACTTGGCTTAGGTACTTTCTTGAAAGAAGTAGAGGCGACACATCATGTAAACGCGCTATTCATATTAGCTACAGCGATGCATGAAAGTGATTACGGGATTAGTAAAAACTCCTTAGAGAAAAACAACATTTTCGGTATTAAAGTGTATGATTCAGATGAAACACTTGGCTCAACCTACGATACACCGAATGACAGTATACTCGCATTTATTAACCAATATGTGAATAAAAACTATGTACCACAAACAGGTGGATTTGCAAAAGGTGCTTCCCCAGGTAATAAAACAGCTGGAATGAACGTCCATTATGCATCCGATCCTTATTGGGGAAGTAAGATTGCTGGTCATATGTATCGCATGGATAATCGCTTTGGCCGTAAAGATTTTGGACAAGCGCGTCTTGCAATGGTTGTAAATGGCGGTAGTTCAGTGAACACTCGTTTAGAACCTACTACATCATCAGCTTTAATGTTTACTTATAAGGCAAAAGTTATCGGTGAGACAGGTATGTTCGGCTATCCTGTTGCAATCGTTGATGAAACGACTGGGGATGACGGCTACGTTTGGTACAAAGTGTATTCAGACGCAAACCCTCCAGCAGACTATGTATGGATTCGTTCTGATTTAGTGGAAGTTTTACCAAAATAATTTGTTTTTGAATCCCCCTATCCAAATGTGATAGGGGGGTTCTTTTTTGGCTTTCTTTGTTGGAGGCTTATGCAGTGACGCTAGAAGGTACATTCTAACACGAATGCGCACGCTAGCTCCCTGTAGACGCACTCAAGGGGATAAAAAGCGCACGCAAGCAGTGACAATGCGCGCTCAAATGTTAGGTGGCCGCACTATATACTCGAATGCGCACTCTATTCGACAATAACCGCACAGTAATACACGAAACTTACCTAAGCCTTTACCTTTCGAAAATTGTCCCAACAAAAAAACCACTCTCCCTCTACAAATAGAGGAAAAGTGGTTGTCCATATTATTTACTATAGTACTCTACAATCCCGTCATAAATAGATTGTGCGTAAATATCAATGTATTTGCTGTCTGTTAATTTGTTGCGATCTTCGGCATTCGTTGCGAAGCCCAGTTCTACTAAAACAGCGGGCATGATTTGCCCTTTTATGACTACATAATCCGCACGTTTTACACCGCGGTTATTCATATGTGCATTTTTTACAATTTGATTATTAATAGCAGTTGCTAATGCGAGATCTTCTTTTTCATTTTCGTTATTAGACACGCTGTAATACGTTTCTGTCCCTTTAGCTGATGTATTTGTTGCAGAATTCACATGGACACTGACAAACATTTCACCATAGTTTTCTTTCGCAAAGCTTACACGCTCTGGTAATGTCGGATACGTATCGCCTGTACGAGTCATTTTCACAACCGCGCCTGCTTCTTCAAGTTTCTCTTTAACTAAAGTTGAAACTTTTAGAGTGATTGCTTTTTCTACTGCATTACCACTTGAAGTACCACCATCTTTACCGCCATGGCCTGCATCAATAATAATAATACGTCCAGCAACGGCTGAGCCTGTTTGATTTATTAAACGTAAATATGTTTTATGAATATAACCATCTATTCCGTTGTACGTGATTTTCGCCCAATTCTCTGAAATCGAATGAACTTCCACTAATGTACCACGATCAATTTTCCCTAAAGAATCAGATGATCCAGAAGCTTGTGCACGAATATGCAATCCATTTACTGTTACACTACCGATTGTTTTCGTATTTAATTGTGGAATTTCAGGTTGTTCCGGTGTCTCCTCGCCTGGATTTTCTGGTTCACCTGGATTTTCCGATTCACTTGGATTTTCTGGTTCACCTGGGTTTTCTTCCTCTACTGTGTTATCTGGAGGAGTAGTAGGCTCTTCTTCATCTGGTGGAGTAACAACAATTTCAGTCGTTTGAGAAATTCGTACATAGCCTGGTAACCCATCTATTTCTGTTAAATACCAATTCCCGTTTGTACCGTAAACGTTAATTGTTGCATCTTCTGCAAATGTACCGATTACTTTGCTACTTACATCGCGCGTTTTATATAAGCTAATCTCACCAAATGATTTCACTTGCTTGTCCGCTGCACCTAATACATGTCCAGACTCTTCAAGATACTGCACATATTCTTTAGAAACATAAGCATATCTGCCTTCATACGCTACTTTTAACCATCCATTTGACAGAATTTCGTATAACGTAAATTTTGTACCGGTATTCACTTTTCCGATAATATTAGTGCTTTGTGATGAATCCGTAGACGAACGAACATTTAAATTATTCGTTATTGCACTTACTTGTCCAATTGCATCCTTAGAATCCGGAACCGTTACTCCTTGAACCGGTAAATCTAATCGATATTTTTCATTATTAGCACGAGTTATAAACGAAGCAAACTGTGAGCGTTTTACCGCTTCGTTAGCATTATATTTTGTGCCTGTTGTATCGCCTTTCGTTATACCGTTATAGTATATTGCTGCAATATATTTATAATAAGGATCATTCGGTTTTACATCAGTAAATGGAAGAGCGAGTTTGCTATACTGATCCTCATTTAATTGAAACGCCTTCGATAAAATTTTACTCATTTCATTACGAGTAAGTGGTACATTCGGTCCGAATTTTCCGCTTGAATATTCTTCAAAATAGCCTAATTTTATCGCACTTTCTACATAGCCTGATAATTCAGTACCAACTTGCACATCAGAAAACGATGATTTTGATACGATAAGTGGTTTATTATTTGTCGATTCAATGACCATTTTTGCAGCTTGTCCACGTGTGACGAATGCGTTCGGCTTGAAAATCGTTTTATCTTTTTCTGTATAGCCTTTAATTACTCCTAAATCGACTAAATAATTAATCTCTTCATACGCTCCGTGCGATGAAGGGACATCAGCAAAACGCTGACTTGCATACACATTATGTATACTGAACATTGACATGATGACAACAACTAACAACAGACTGAACTTTTTTAAATACAATGTTTTTTCCTCCCTTCAAATTATGCAACTTTCATTCTATCAAAAATCATCACCGGAAAAATCAGGCTTTTCTACCTTATTTAACAAGTTTCAGCGATTATTATTCTTTTTCTATAAGAAGCTTCGATTAAAAAGAAAGCGAAATATGTATATAAAGCAGGCTTTTTGCAAAACAGACGAATCTACCTTGTATTTTGTTGCACTATTTGTAATTTAATTGTACATCATAAAAATATAGAAATACACTACAAAAAGATGTTAAGAAGAATTGGGCAAAAACTATGCTCGGTTCTTGCAATAAATTCTATCACTGTGACACATTCTGTTTTTTCTACACCATCTACGCGTCCCCGAACGAAAATCGATTTTCTGAATGCAAAAAAACATCATTTTTCTAATTGGAAAAATGATGTTTTATTATTTTGTCCCAGCCTCTGTGCCAACTTTTTTTACTTTCTTATCTTTAATAAAAACCAATCCCCTCTTGGAAATGTAAGGGAATTGGTTTTTGGTTATTTTCTATAATACTCTACAATCCCGTTATAAATTGATTGTGCGAATATATCTACATATTTGTCACTTGTTAGTTTATCGCGATCTTCTGGATTCGTTGCGAAACCTAGTTCTACTAAAACTGCAGGCATGACAAGCCCTTTAATTACGAAATAATCCTCTCGTTTCACACCACGATTTTTCATATTCGCATTTTTTACTATTTGATTGTTAATAGCAGTCGCTAATGCATAATCTTCTTTTTCATTGGTGTTATTAGATACGCTATAATATGTCTCTGTTCCTTTAGCAGACGAAGATGCTGAGTTTACATGAACGCTGACAAACATTTCACCATAGTTTTTTTGTGCGAAGCTTACACGATCTGATAAGGTCGGATACGTATCACCTGTGCGGGTCATCTTTACAATAGCGCCTGCTTTTTCAAGCTTCTTTTTAACTAAAGTAGCAACATTTAAAGTAATCTCTTTTTCTATTGCATTACCACTTGCAGTACCAGGATCTGTACCACCATGGCCAGCATCTACAATAATAATACGCCCTGCAATTGGTGAACCTGTTTGATTTTTTAAACGTAAATATGTTTTATGAATATATCCATTGATACCGTTATACGTAATTTTAGCCCAATTCCCTGAAATAGAATGTACTTCTACTAGCGTACCTCGGTCGATTTTCCCTAAAGATTTAGATGAACCCGATGCTTTTTCACGAATATGTAATCCATTAACAGTGGCACTACCAATTGTTTTCGTTTTTAACTGTGGCTCTTCTGGTTTCTCCTCAACAGAATTATCTGGTGGAGTTGGTTGTTCTTCTACTATTTCAGTCGTTTGTGAAATGCGAACATACCCTGGTAATCCATTAATATCCGCCAAATACCAATTTCCAATAGTACTATATACGTTAATTGTTGTATCAGCAGCAAATGAGCCAATAACCTTACCATTTATATCACGCGTTTTATACATACTAATGTTACCGGATGCTTTTACATGCTTTTGAACTTTACCTAACTTTTGTCCATTTTCATCAACATATTGTACATAATCTCTATAAACATAAGCATAACGGCCTTCATATGCTACTTTTAACCAACCACTCGGCTGAATCTCAAATAAAGCGAATTTTTCACCTGTTTTTACTTTACCTATAATATTCGAGCTACTTGAAGAATCGGGTGTTGAACGAACGTTTAAATCGTCCGTCGTTGCACGTACTTGTCCAATTGCATCTTTTGTATCAGGAATTGTTCCCCCTTGTACAGGTAAATCTAAACGATATTTTTCATTGCTAGCACGAGCAATAAAGGAAGCAAACTGTGAACGTTTTACTGCTTCTTTAGCGTTATACTTAGTACCCGTTGTATCACCTTTTGTTATACCATTATAGTAAATAGCCGAAATATACTTATAGTATGGATCGCTCGGTTTCACATCGGTAAACGGTAAAGCTAGCTTGCTATACTCATCTTCATTTAACTGAAATGCTTTCGATAAAATTTTACTCATTTCATAGCGTGTCAGTGGAACGTTTGGCCCGAATTTACCAGGTGAATATTCAGTAAAGTAACCTAATTTTATCGCACTTTCTACATAGCCAGACAATTCAGTACCAACTTGTACGTCAGAAAAAGAAGATTTTGAGACGATAAGTGGCTCATTATTTGTCGATTCTATAACCATTTTTGCAGCTTGTCCACGTGTGACGAATGCGTTCGGCTTGAAAATCGTTTTACCGTTTTCCGTATAGCCTTTAATCACTCCTAAATCGACTAAATAATTGATCTCTTCATACGCACCGTGCGAAGAAGGGACATCAGCAAAACGCTGACTCGCATACACATTATGTATACTGAACATTGACATGATGACAATAACTAACAACAGACTGAACTTTTTTAAATACAATGTTTTTTCCTCCCTTCAAATTATGCAACTTTCATTCTATCAAAATATTTTTCGAGAAAAAATCAGTCTTTTCTACAGTCATTCGATAAATTTCCGCTACTGTTCTTCTTTTTTAATATATTCATTAGGTAAATGAACTTAAAATATGTATAAAAAATAGGTATTTTGAATTAAATTACACATACCACAAACCGAAGACTGTAGTTGTGACAAAATTTATCCGTTCTTATCTTTAAAAAAAATAGGAGAGGCGCCTGCTTGCTGCCCTCTCCTACTATCAATATGTTAAAGAACTTTTTCTGCAAGTATAAATTTACGGTAGCCCTATCAATTTATAAAAAGTTGCTATTAACAATGATTATCGAGTTGCGCGATCAATAAATGCCGCTAGTTGTTTTAAAGTTACGTTTTCTTTTAAACCAAATGTACCGTCGCCTTTACCTACTGTAATGCCTGTAGAAGCTAAAGTTGATACATATTCATGTGACCAATGTGATGCAGGTACATCTGTAAATGATGGTGCATCGCCAGCTTGTTTTAAATCAAATGCAATAACTAATACTTTTGCCATTTGTGCACGTGTCAATGGTGATCCTGGGTTGAATTTACCATTTTCATCACCTGTAAAGACACCTTCTTTTTGAAGTGCTGCAACTGCTCCTGCATATTTCGATGTTGGTTTAACATCTGTAAACGAAGAGTTTGTATTAGAAGTATCAAGTCCCATAGCTTTAGCTAATTGAATTGCTACTTCTCCACGTGATGCATAGATTGAAAAGTCGATTGCCGCATCTTTAACTTCCCCTGCTGACGCTACAGTTTTGCCACTATCAGAAAAAGTTGTTATACGTTTTGCGCCAACATATCGTTTACCCCAGTAATAAGGATCATTAATGTTTGTTACACTTACACCATCACCAGTTTGAGAGTGAATGAACTTATTATTACCTATGTAAATACCTACATGAGAAATTCCTGAACCTGAAGTATTAAAGAATACTAAATCTCCAGTTTGCAAATTTCCTTTTGAAACGGCTTTACCTTCTTGATATTGTGATGTGGATGTACGACTTAATTTTATTCCTAAGTCTGAATATACTAGACGAGTATAGCCCGAACAATCAAGCCCACTTGTTGTTGTCCCTCCGTAAACGTAAGGAACCCCTATATATTGATATGCTGTAGTTGTTAATTCATTTGCTGATGCTGCTTCTGCTGTATTTGAGTCCGTTCCTGCAAAAAGCATAAATGCTGCAAAAATCGGTAATAAATATTTCTTTTTCAAAGTAAATTACTACTCCTTTCGAAACCTCTTGGCTTTTTGGCCTACTAAAAGATTAACATAGAAAGAAGTATAGTAATTTTTCACTTCTGTAACAGATTGGTCGAAAACGAAAGAAACAAAATTTCTATCATTAAACAGAAATTTTGTTCCTTAAGCAGAAAAATATTAACTTTTTATTTAATCGCGTAATATTACTGTAATATTGAAGGCTAATATTTTCCATATTATTTACTAGAAAATAGTTGAACCCAGTAAAAATTACCATTCCGCGCTTGCTTTACACCAATGCCGATATGCGTGTAGCTTGATTTCAATATATTTTCACGGTGTGTTGGGGATGCCATCCATGCATCAACAACCGTTGTTACGGAATTAAAATTACGTGCGATATTTTCACCAAAGCTAGTATAGTCATAGTCAAATAATGTCGCCATATCCCACGGGTTTCCGTAATACGATGAGTAATGATCGAAATAATTGTGCTCAATCATATCCTGCGCTTTAATAACTGCTAGTTGCGATAAAGCAGCATCATATAGTAAAGGCTTTAAACCTTTTTCTATACGTATCTTGTTTACAGCCTCTATACTCGTTTCTCCCCATTTTTTTCGATCTGTAACCGTTGCAATATAGTCTTTCGACAAATAATCGTAAATTACTTCATGCTTTTTTACTTTCTCGGCAAATTTCATACCTCTCACTGTGAGCGCCGCAACATGTGCACGTGTGACATAGCTATTTGGCTCGAATGTAGTAGTTGTTTTCCCCGTTACTACACTAGCATCTGCTAATGATTCAATGTAATGCTTTGCCCAATAATTTTTAGGTAAATCTTTAAAGTTCACTTTATTTTTCTCATCTACCGTTATGTTATACGCAAGAGCAATCATTTTTGATATATGAGCACGTTTTAGTGGCTCATTCGGGTTGAACCATTCACTGTTTTGAATAATACCTAATTCAGCTAATTTCCGAATCTCAGCATAGTATGGATGTGTTGTTGGTACATCTATTGCTTGCAATTCAAAGTCTGATTCAAGTGAAGTCCCCATTGTGCGTGCAATAACTGCTGCGGCTTCTGCACGCGTTGTTATAGCATTAGGTCTAAATGAACCATCTTCATATACATCCATTTGTCCAGCATTAACTAGCGTCATAATTTCTTCCGCTGCCCAATGTGTGTTCTTTACATCTGTTAAATAATGTGTAGAAGTTTGTTCTGCATAAACAGGAGCATGCTGTACGAATAACAGCGCAAACGTCCCAGCAATAAGTAATTTCTTAATCATTCAGTACCCCCCTTGCCGATTATAAACAACAGAAAAATAAGCCTTCCACTTGCAATAAGTGAAAGGCGAAAAACGCTTTATTTATATTACCAAATTTCCACTAAAATACAAGGGAAATCGAATGTCTATTTCTCCTTATTGTAACCCTAGCTCCAGCTCATATTGTGTTAAGAAGATATAATTCGAAACTAATGGCTTTTGCTCAGCAGTCAATCTGTCATACGCTTTTCGAGCCGATCTCACTTTTGATTCGAAGCTACGTACATCTGGATCGATTTGTTCAATTTGCTTTATGACATTTTGTGCTGCTTTCATATTTTTTTCAGCTAGCTTTAATACATCATAGTTTGTTACTTGCTTTTTCAGGGCAGAAGGTAGCCCTTTATATTGATCCAAAGCTTTCTCAATATCTGCAAAGTATGTGCTTGAACTAGAAGAAAGGCCAGCAATAATATTGATCACTACTTGAATACCATCTACATTCGTAGTTGCCTCTTGTAATTTATAATAATTTGTTACACGCTGCTTTTCCTCCGGTGATAGCTTACCATATGCCGATTGTGCAGCTTGTAAATTCCCGATGTAATATTTATCAGATGGCTTTAATTTTTCGATTAACTCGTAAACATGGACAACATTTGATAAATAAGTGTAATCATCTAAATTGGTAATTAAAGATTTTTGTTCATTATTAAGCTTGGCCATTGCCTTTTGAATGCTTGCCACTTGTTTTGTTAAGTTATTGCGCGGATTAGATAAACCAGAAATTAAATCAATAACCGTTTCAACTGGTTTAATATAATTTTCTTCGGCTTTTAATTCATTGACTAATGTAACAGCTTTCTTGTTGGCTGAGCTTAACGCGTTGTATGCGTTTCGTGCAGCTTTTACATTGGCAATATAATCTTTCGGCTCACTTGATTTGATTGCTCGAATTAAGTTATCGACCGTTGCACCACCTTGAACATTCAATTCATGATCCGTTAATGTCACATAGTTTGAAATTTGTGCTTTTTGCACTGGCGTTAATGCATTATACGCTGCACGCGCTTTTGACACATCTTCAACAAATGTTTTGCTCGATTGACTTATTTTCGAAATTTGCTCCATCACATTGTAAATTGGCGCTAATTCAATAGTTAAACGTTGCTCATTCGTTAATAAAACACGGTCTGCATAGCTTAATTTCTCGTAGGCTTTCATAGCAGACTTGTACTGGCTAATGAAATTTTTCGCATTTGCAGGATCCAGCTTATTAATATCGTCAATTAAATCTAAAACAGGCTTCAACGCTTTTTCACGCGCTGTTAAATCTTTAATATTTGTTACAAGATTTTGCTCTACTTTACTTAATGAATTATAGGCATTACGCGCTGCTACAAGCTTGTCCAAATAATCAGTTGCAGTTGGGACCGCAATATTAATTAAATCAATAACTTCCTGTACTGACGCTTCTGTGCTCGCACCTTCTGTTAATAAGTCCGCATTGATAACCTTTTCCTTGTCAACCTCTGTAAGTGCATCATATGCCGCACGCGCTGCTGCTAGCTCAGTTAAATAATTTTTGCTAGACGTTTTTAAATTTGCAATAACGCCAATAACTTTTGCCGCTTCAACTACCGATGAAAGATTTGCATAGTTCGTTACATAAATATTTTGGACATTCGTTAATTTATCGTACGCCTTTTTCGCATCCTCTACTTTTTTCGCATAGTCTTTAGCATTTGCTTTTGTAGCAGTTGGGATTTTTTCTATTAATATTACGACTTTATTTGCCGTTGAATAATTTTTCTCGATAATTTTAAAATCGTTGTAATTTGTGACAAGTGATTTTTCCTTCACTTTTTTATAATCTGCTTTAATTTGCTCGATTAGTTTACCAACCTCAGCACCTGAAGCGGTTTTTAATGCATTAATACTATTAATTACAGTAGTCGCCGCAGTAATACTCGTTGTTGCTTCATTTAGTTTTTTATAATACTGGTCTGTTAATAATTTACGTAATGGCGCATATTCTTCATCCGCAAAACTTGTTAATAGCTCATTATATGTTGTAGTTAATGCATTCACTTTTGCTTCATAATTTTCATCTTTTGTTTTTAATGCATTCACTTCTGTAATGAATTTCTCTACTGGCGCCAGAGCCTTTAATACACCTACATTATAGACAGATGATTGCATTGAGCCTAAACTATCATAAGCTTTTTGGACAGATTTAATGCGACTTAAGAGTGACGTTTTACCGTAATATTGCGGTAAAGCGTTAATATCATTAATCACTTTCATTACTGTTTTATATTGCTTTTCAAGATTTGTTAATGTTGCAATATTGTATACTAGTCTTTTTGCATCTGCAGACGTTCCAACTGCCGGTTTTTCAGCTGTTGCTGCAACGTATTTTTCATTATACAAGGCGCGCGCTATCGCCATTCGCTCTAGTAAAGGTGCTGCAGCCGGGTCCGTACTTGATAGTTCATCAATTGCAGCGATAATTTGCTCTGCACGTGTAATATCCGTATTTGCAGTTGAGATTTTTTTATTGGCGTCTGCAAGTAATTTTTCCAGTGCTGTTTTTGTAGTAGCTGGTAGGCTAGAAATATCTACTGTAAAAGCCTTCGCATATGCTGTAGCCGCTTCTGTTACAGCTGTTTTATAAGCTGCTACACTTTCTGCTGTTGCTTTCGGCATTTTTAACCCAAGTACTTTGGATGTGACGTCAGAGAATTGTTCAAGCGTTGTTAACACTTGAATGTTTGTCACTAATTTCTGGCTATTTGATAATTTTGGTTCTTCTCCTTCGACAACCGGGTCGCCTAATTTTTCATACGCAAGGCGTGCCGCATTTACTTTCGATACAAAGCTAGAGCTTAATGTCGGTTTAATCGAATCAATTGATTTCACTACACTTGTAGCACTCGTATTATTTTTTTGCATCGCTTGTAAAACTTCGTAATTGTTGACGATTTTCTTTTGCGTAGGACTTAATGCATTATAACCATCTGTTGCAATCTTTAATGTTGTCGCTGCATTTTCAATGGTCATAGCAGCGATTAACTCTTCTGCTTTTACTGCTTTATCAATATTTGCTTGTGCTTCTAATAAATCTTTATGATTCGTAACAAAGCTTTTTAGTACAGATGTTGAAATTGAATCAAATTCAATTAATAATTTATTAACGTCTTCACGATATGTTTCTTCTGCTGAAGGCTTTAGCGCATCAATACCATTAATAACTTCTAGCACTTGTAAGTAATTCTGGATTTCTGCTACGTCATTTTGCATTAAATGAGTATAATCTTCCCCAACAACTTCCACCGCTTTTTGTAGCTCTGTCACTTTCGTTTTAAAAGCAGCTGCAGAAGTGAAGTTCGTTTTTTTTATCGTTTCAAATAATGCATCAGCCTTTTCGACTGCTTTCTTTATCGCTTCTGCATCTTGGAGTAGCTTGTACGGTGTTACTTCTTCATCGCCAACTTTCACAGCTGCTAATATCTTTTTCTCATCTGGTGATAATCCAGCATAGAAGTCGCTCGCTTCTTTAATATCCGTAGCAAAAGTGTCTTTTTCAAGCGTTGTTAGCTTATTCGTATCTATATAATCTTCAATAAACTGCTGTGGTTTCTTAATCGCTTTTTCACGACTTGTTAATGTATCTAAATTAGTTACATATTTTTTTATGTATGCAATATTCTGCTCTTCCGTATTGTTCAATAATGTTAATTTTTCCGTGAGTACCGTTTTGTCTGCTGAAGTATTTGCTTCAATCGCCTGTTTCATAGTAGTTTGCGTTAGATTTAGCTCACCTTGTAAGCGATCATATTCCGCCCTAGCAGCAGGAACATCCGTCAAAATCGTTGGGGATGTTAATGTTAGTTTATCAATTTCAAGCTTTAATGTTTTTAGTTCCTCTGTTAATGTAGTAATTTCCGCAACATAGGACAATTTAGCATTGATTAATTCGATATCCGTCGCTTCTAACTCACCATCTTTTAAACCGTTTAGTAAATCTCGTAAACTAGCAATTTCATTAACTGATGAACCTTCATGAAACTCACTAAAGCGACTAATTAATATATCGCGATCTGTCGCATTCGCCAATACATTAAACGGAACCTGCTGTTGTTCTCCCTCTTGTATGACAGGGGTTTGCTCGGTATTAACTTCTTCATTGGCACTTGCTAATGTTGCTGGTACTAATAATAGGCTTGCTAACATACCTACACGTACATTATTATTCACTGCCCTCATCCTTCCGCAATATGTATATATTTTTATTAATTCGTGACATTATTCTAACATTATTATCGACTGCAATTAGGGATTTATTAGCAACTCACTAGAAGATGCCAAAATAAGCATATATTTATTGAAGGTAACTAAAAAAAAGCTACTAAGTAACCCTTCATACTTAGTAGCCCATTTCAGTTTTATAAAGCGTCTGTGTGTAAAGATCCTTGCGGTAAATAGTGAGACATATTAATCGCCTCTAGACCATTTTTAATTTTCATCGTATAACCAAAGTTGTTTATTGATAAATAGCCAGACTTCGAAGCTATCATTTCTTCTAGAACCGGTAAATACGTTTCATCAATGTTTTGCCATAAGCGATACGCTTGAATTAAATCTTCTAACGTTAAATGCTGATAATCCTCTCCTGCAAACTGACCTTGTTTATTCATTCGGTACCAAATATCACCATTCGGTCGAATCCATTTATCTTTTTCAAGCGCAATTGCTTTTTGAATGGCAGTAGCCGTTTCTATATATTTCGCATCACCGAATTCGTTGTACGCCATCAATAATAAGTTCATCCCACCAAGTAAATGGTTCATTGACGTGTGTGTTGTGACGTTTTGTTTAATTGGGAAGTAATCCGGAATGTAAAACGCATCCCCACTGACAGAAATCACATTGCCGTTCGTTTTTTGTGAAACAAGTAAATCCGCATAGTTTTTCAGCGGTTGTTTATAATTCGGTATATCAAAATCGGCACCAGAATTATAGTAGAACAGCGCAATTTGTTCATTGAAGCGCGTATCGATAAACGGTGCATGAATACCGTATAATCCTTTTAAATACGTGCTTGTAACTTCTGTTTCCCAGTAAGTTTTATCACCTTTAAATTTTTGTAAGTTTACGAACGAGTTTTTCACTAAATTCGCAAAATAACGATCACCTTGCTCTTTATAAAGAACTAGCGCTCGGTCTTCTTTTACAAGCAGTAAATTTCGTCCAAAGCCTTGTTTTGATGCAGGCATTGGCTCTGTTGATGTCGCCATTTTATTATAAGGACCTTCTGCTGTGTACCAATTGTTGCGCTTTTTAAAGTTGACTGCTGTTTCAACCATCCAGTCATTCATATGTTGATCTGATATAAATAGTTTTTCAGTTGAATCCATATACCAAGTATCTACAATATCTTGCCCTTTTGAAGCTAGTGTGTAAAATGCAATTAAATCTGTGCCCATCCATGTGTAGGATAAAGCTTCATACTCTGCTTGTAAATCACGCATATAGCTAATGCCGCCATTATCATACGTTTGTTTTAACTGCTGTGAACGATACGCTTGTCCAACCATGCGATCTCCTGCATGTTTGTCATTTTTCATGAAACGCATCATACCAGTAGGATACGTAGATGAATCGTATCCGAATACATCAGTTGAATTTTTTTCGATTGGGAAGCGGTCATAACGATACAGTCGGAAGTTCGTCACATCTGTTTCCTTTTGGAATAAATCAACTGTTACTTTTGTTTTGCCCGTATTGTTTAATGTCGAAAAGACAAATTGATCGCCATTCGTTAATTCACGCATTGTTACTTTTAATGTTGCATGTGATCCAATTGTGTAGTTATAAACTGTATCCGTTGCGACTCCGTAGCTTTCAGTTGTTTTCCCTTTAAAAGCAATGGCAGAAGCCGATCGAATATAAAGAGGATTTTCACCTTGTGTTACTTGTACGAAATTCGCTTCATTACGGAATAACGTAAAGTTCGAACCTTGTTGTGGAATAATTGTATAGTCATTTTTTGCAATTTGGTTTGTTGCTACTAGCGCACGATGCAACATCACTGAAAATGTCACACGATTTACTGTCGCTTTCGGATCAAAAGTACCGTCTTCACGACCTGTTGTAATCCCATGTTGCGCTAAAATTTTCACGTTTTCACGGTGAGAGACGCTAATTTTGTCCCAATCTTTAAACGTAATATTTTCACCAGTATCTTGTAAATTAAACGCTCTAACTAATGTCGTCGCCATTTGTTCACGTGTTAATGCGTCGGATACACCAAAACGACCATCTGGTTTCCCTCCGAAAATCCCTGCATTGTAAGTCGCTAATACCCCTTGCGCAAAGCTAGATTTACTACTTACATCGGAAAACTTAGGTTGATATGCTGCTTCAGGCAATTTCAACGCACCTTTAAATAGGTTTGCTGCCTGTCCACGATTAATCGCTAAATTCGGACGAAATTCGCCATCAGGATAGCCGTTTATAACACCCATTTCCACAAGCTGCATAACTTCATTTTTTGCCCAAAAAGAATTTGGAATATCGGCTAGTTTTTGATTTACCGTTAGCAGTTGAGAATCTTCGCTAGGATTTTCCGTAGCCGGTTGGTCCTCTCCCTGCTCTGGGTCTTGATTTATTTCTGGCTGTTCTTCATCTGTTGAAGGTTGATCTTCTTTTGGAACCTCTGATTCTTTCTTTTCATCAGCAGGTAATTCTTCTACAGTAACTTCCCCTGTCACTGTCGTGTCATCAGGAGTTTGTGTTTTAACAGCTTGCTCTTTTGTTTGTTCTATAGATTGTGCGGTATTTTGTTCTGCGGTGTTGATTTGCTTTTCGACAACACCAACAGATGCGCTAACTCTAGTAGGTAAAGTTACCGAACTTATTAGTGCTAGCGATAATAAAATGGAAGCCAATTTATTCATCTTTCCATTTATCCTCCTTATATGTACAATTTTTCGCGATTTTTTCAACTTGTTTAGTATACATGTTTTGCATCATTTATTCATGTGAAAAATAGGTATTTGACAGTCTTTGTAGATTTGTTAGGGATTTACGATGACTGTGCGGTTTTTTCGTGTTGGGGGCGCTTCCCTAGAGCTAACATGGGCTAAACGCGTGCTCGCGTTCCCTTTCCCCACCCAAACTAACTTGTTAATCAATTGCTTTTTTACGTTTAGTAGCCGTAAGCACCCTTGAACGACATCCATTTTCATTATTATTTTATACTAATTACTTCAAATTCATTTACCGCATTCATTGCATTAAATAAAAATGTTGCTAATTGACCGCGCGTTAAATTTTGATTTGGACTAAAAGTAGTTGTTGTAGTACCACGCGTAATATTATAGTCGACCAATGTTTGAATATAGTATTTCGTATTTGCATCTGTTAACCGATTAACGTCTGTAAATTTCGTATTTGCATTCGACGCTTTCTGTAAATTAAATCCAATCGTAATCATTTTTGCTAGTTGTGCCCGCGTTAATGTAGTGTCCGGTCGAAACATGTCGCCATAACCACCTACAATCCCCGCTTCATATAATGCCGCAATAGCCCCGTAATATTCACTAGTAATTGGCACATCTTTAAAGCCTGGATTGTTTACATTTTTCGTATGTAATTCTAGTGCATTCGCTAAAAACAGAGCCGCTTCACCACGAGTTGCTTCTTGATTTGGTTTAAATGTAGAAGAAGAAGTTATTCCTGTTATTATATTATTCTCATATAGCGATGGCTTCATAATGTGAATTAGACGGCTTGACATCGGTAAAAGGGATCATTGCACCTACTGCAGGTGTAACGACATATGCCGCTGTCGTCGCCAATACCGCTGTTGCAGCTATGTATTTTGCAATACTTTTAGATTGGATCATTATAGAGTCCTCCTTTAGATTATTTTCTATTATATACCAGTATTCATAAATATTCGTCACACATATGCCTTTTGCTAATTTAGCTACATAGTCGCTTTAATTTCATTTTAATGCAGCTACAATACCTTCATATATCGACAGACAACCATCCCCATCAATATACCTATTCACCAATCAATATTCACTATAATTAACTGTTTTCACAATTTTATTAAACCTATTTACTTACAAAAAGCATACATAATTCTGAATTTTCTTAAATAAGCTTGTCTTTTTTGCTTTTCGTCCTATAATGAGATATAAGGAACCGGAAAACTGATAATCAAGTCAGAAAATGTCCAAAAACGTTTTTGTTTGTTCTTACGTGTGGAATTTGATGCCTTCCATTGTTCGGAGTTAACAACAATTTACTATACCAATCTACCTAGTCAACTAATAATATTCACACTGATTATTTATTTTCATAAACCAATTTTCATATAAAAATATATAATATTTCTGAAAATTATCAAAAATGATTGTCTTTTTTGTTTTTTGTCTTATAATTAGACATAGGAGTGGATGAATTGATAATATTACAGCGCAAAGTGCCTGAAAATTTCCTAGTTCTTTCTTCTCTTTTACGCCGATTACATAAATCCAAACATAATTATCCTCTCTACGACGAGCAACATGCCCGCATTAAACATGGTCTAATCGGTGAATTGCGTATTGATCAAACTTGGCAAGAACTTACGCATCCATGTAAGCATTACTTATTTCATAACTACACATTTCTCAATAACTCAGGCTTTTCACATCAGATTGATACATTATTTTTATGTCCATTTTTTATTTTAATTGCTGAGATTAAAAATATCCATGGGCGCATTGATCTCCAAAAACACCACCACCAGTTTACCCGCACTCGCCCAGATGGCACTATCGATGGATTTTTTAGCCCTCATGATCAACTACAACGACATCATCGCAATCTCCAACAACTTTTGACAATGCATGACTTTAGTATTCCAATAGAATCTATCATTGTCCTAGCATCGACTAAGACAATTATTGGAGAATTCCAAAGTGATATTCCAATAATTCATGCGAGTGGTTTGCAGGCACATGTAGACAAGCTATATAAAAAACACAATACTGCGGTACTAGAAGTTCAGGAAGTACAGCAGCTTGTCGGATTACTTTTACAACTTCATCAGTCAAAGCCCTATCAAATAAAATTCAAGCACGAACAAGTGATTAAAGGTGTATTGTGTTCTCAATGCTTTTGTAAAAAGCCGATGAATTATTATCACGGAACTTGGCACTGTACCTACTGCGGTTGGAAAGATAAGAGAATATTTCTGGAAACATTACAAGATTATCGCTTATTATTCGGACCCAAAATTACAAATGAACAGCTAAGAGATTTTTGTTTTCTTGAATGTAACCAACAAGCAAAACATCTCTTTAGAAGATGGAAACTCCCTTCAGAAGGTGCTAACAAAGGTAGATCTTATATTATCCCTGATGACATTTTGGATTATGAATGAAGATTTCACGATATATCATTGGGATTTTACGATATAATCATAGATTTCACGATATATAATATACATTTTACGATATACTATAAAATTTCACGATATTTTATAAATTCTTCATGATGTCTAAGGATTTCATGAGTTATCCGTTGAATTTATTGACATATTTCCGAAGATTCACTGACTATCACCTCAAAACTCTTCAAATACCTCTCACCACTACTCCCTCAAGACGAAAAGGCACAGCGACTTCTTCGACCCCTGCGCCTTTTCTATAAAATTATTAGGTTCCTCCTGCACTTGCCGAATTCCTAGGTTTCACGATATATCACATGAATTTCACGATATACTCAATAATTTTACGATAAACACTCTAGATTTCACGATATTTTCAAAAATTTCACGATAAATTATTAAGTCCCCTTGGTAACAAGGATTTCCCCAAAATCAAAAAAAGCACAGAGACTTCTTCGCCTCTCTGTGCCTTTTCCATATTATTAATACAATGTTTGATTTGTTTGGAATGTAAAGTATACCGGATTGAATAGTAGCAAGTTTTTCGCTGCATCGCTTACTGTTGAGTTCGGCGCTAGTTCGATTGTTACGTACTCATCAGCAACTAGATTTCTTCCTAATTGCAATCTTACTTGATTATAACCATTGTAATCTACAACATTATATGGAGTAGCGTTTAGTACATTCACAGCATATCCATTTACTTTTACGATAAACGATGTCGTTAAAATATTGTGCAACGGCTCAGTGAATGATAATACTATTTCATTTGCAGATGGTACAGATATATTGCCTACATTTGTAGGTCGTACGTTTTCATTAAAGTATACAATGTGACGAGATGGCTCCATCGTTAATATTGAACCCGCAGCTTTAATATTGCTTACAGTCAAATTTGTCCCATACTGCATTAATACCGAGCTATCTTTTACTTTCAATTCTACTTTATTTGGCTCAAGTGCACGGACTTTTGCGCTTTCAATGACGGCACCGTCTAATACAAAGTTAGCAATATTAAAACCAGTTAGTCCATCAACAGCTTGCGTAAATGTAATAACAATTGTTTGGTTATCAAGTGTCGACCCTGGATTTACTGCTGTTTCAATTGAATACACGGCAATTTTATTTTGATTATAGCTAGTATCCATTCCACGAACAAACGATATGTTATCCGTATTATTTACCGGTTGACCATATTCACTCGAAATATTTGTGAATTTTGCATTTGTGAAATATGTTGCGCCATTTACATCTACTCCAGCAAGTAGCGTACTAAGTTTGACACGTAGCACTCGGTCATTTGTCGCATGCTTTGTCGTCACTGCAAAAAGAGTAGTCGGTAGATCGCGTATTAATCCTTGGTGTACATAGCTGCCAGCAATTTGTACACGCGATGATGGATTTACTTCTACATTACGATCAAACGTAATTTCTAAATATTCTTCACCTAAATCTGATACTACAGCTGCCGAAAGAACATTTGGTTGCGCATTATCTGCTACAAAATTATAAGCAGTAGAGAACACATTCGTTTCTCCTGATAAATCAGTAATATATTTGCCAGGTGCCGTAGTAATTGTTGCATAGCCATTTAAATAGCCATTTACCGTTACGATATAGGCAGCAGGATTTTTTTCATCTTTGACAACTGAAGCAACGCCTGGAGAATAAGTGTTTTGCGAAACAACGATATCATTTGTTGCAAGTGCTCGGATTTCTTCAGAGAAAATAAGCTTGAATTTTTTTGCACCTAATTGCTCTACATTTAATAAAGAAGGAAGTACCCCATCTTTATTGCCAACTGTAATGTGAGTCGTCAACGGATTTGGTGATGATAAATTATTCGAAATATCAATGATTGAACCAAATGTTACAGCTACCATTGTACCCGGCGCTAATAATGCCCCGTTCACACGCGCATTTGTTAAATCATAAATAACTTCTGTCGCATTAGTACCGATCGTGCCTACAACACCAGAAACAATCGAACCAGATGGTATTTTGAATTGAGTAGTTCCAACAGGATTATTGATCGGTTCTGTAAATTTAACCTTTACTTTAGTTGCACCAACATTTTCAACAGAAGCAACAGCTGGACCTGTCGTATCTTTCGTAAATGTCGCAATATCATCATATTTAGTAAGAGTTAAACCTTTATCTGTTTTAATGCCGTCTACCATAATACGGTAACGTCCCTCTAACGAAGTCGTTCCTTTTAATGAAACAGTTAAAGTTTTCTTATCCTCACTTAATTCTGCTTTTTGTAAGGCAACGCCACCTGTTTTATCAATACCCGTTGCTACTACGAGTTTATTAATCTCTGCTTCATTGAGTGTATTCGCTAGTGTCACAGATTGGTTAAATTGAATTACAAACTGACCACCATTTGGATTTGTAATCGAAGCAACTTTTAAGTCTGCAACTTCATATTTCACTTTTGCTTTGTAATCTTTTTCAGCGATTTTAAACGATATTTCAGTTTCAACGTTTTCAACTAGCGGTGTAGCCAGTGTAACGATATATGATTTATCATCAGATAATGTGACACGCACTTTATCAACAGCTTGAACTTCGACTTTTTTAATAGTTAGTTCTGGTTCTGGTTTCGGCGTCTCCACTTGCAACATATTAAATAGGAAGGATGCAAACTGGCCACGCTTTGTGACATCTTTAGGACTAAATGTCATTTGCTTCGTAATGTCGTAGTAATCGAACACTGTAATCGATTCTTGATGTTCCGCTGTCGTTCTCGATAAATCTGTAATGCTTGATTTAAAGTCTTGGTCTTTTACATGTGCTACATAGTCAAAATCATTTATTACTTTGAATGCACGTACAAGAACTGTTGCCATTTGATCGCGACGAATTTCATCACGGTGCATCAACAGGCCATTGCTACCATTGAAAACACCTACATCCTTAACAAGTGCCGCATATTGTAATAGCTCGTCCTGTGATTTCGCTGTAAGGTCTGTAAAACGCATTTTTGTTTTATAGTCTGTTGGAACTTCATGACCTAGTGATACTAAATACTTTCCTAGTAATTTCACAACATCCGAACGTGTTAGTGCTTGATTAGGACGGAAAGTGCCATCCGGATAACCATTAATAATACCCATATTGACTAAAGAAAGTATTTCATCTTCATGAACATGGCCTTTTAAATCAGAAAATGATGCCGCATTCGCTACTGGTGCAACTGCCGATGCCGTTAATGTAACTGCCGCAGCTGCTGCGATAAATTTATATTGTTTTTTCACTTAAATTTCCCCCTTTGGCAGAATCAATATATTTCAATTCTACCTTATTATAGAGATAAGTTCTAATTATTTCCTAATATTTTTTCAAACCATTGATAATTGGAATATATTATTAAGTCTTGTGTTAAATAATAAAATTTCACAAAAGAAAAAGCAGTTGAAAGTCCGATTTATTCGAACTTTCAACCGCTTATTTTAATATAGTGGTCTTATTAGCACCGCTATCATTTCAATATTTACCTTCAGCTTCGATGTTAAAGCATCAGGTAGAGTAATAACTAATTTGTTATTTGCAATTGTACCTTCTGTAATTGTTAAAGCAGTTTTAGAATCGCCAAAGAATAACTCGTAGTTACCACCTACACTTGTTTCAACTACATTTTCAGAAAATGTTAAAGTTAGTTGGTTAGTAGCTGTTAATTCTACTGCTGTAATAGTTGGAGCTACTTTTCCTTTTAATTCAACGTTACCACTAAACGTTTTAATAGCTTGCACCTGTCATAGATGTTGGAGCTTAAACATGGATATAATATATTTATTTTATAATAGGTTCATTACAGCAAAAGAAAAAGCTTGTCGAAGAATATTCTCCGACAAGCTTCTCTACTCCGATTCAGGAAACTCTCGTCTCATGTAGAATCGTTTATTAAATAGTTACAATAAATTAGTTTAATGTTACATCTAATGTAGAAGCTACATTGCTATTAGCATCTTTAATATCAAATGTACTATTTGCTTTTAATACTACTTTCTTAGTAGAAGCGATATCAGAAGATAAGTCTAATCCTGTAACTGTTACACGTACGACATTTGCACCATTTTGAGCAGTTGCAACTGTTGCAGTTGATTTAACACCATCAATGTATAAATCAAAATCAGTACCAGTTAAAACTGTCACATTTTCATCAAATGTTAAATCAATTTGAGTGCTGTTAGTAGCAAATGTAATAGAATGTGATTTCACTTTCGCAGCAACGTTTTCTTTAATTGCTACAGTTGCTGTAGTTTCATCAACAGCTGTGATTGAAGAGTTGAATCCTTTCACATTTTTAACAGTTACTTGGTAATTACCTGATAATTCCACTGTATCTGCAGTTAAGTAAACTTTTACTGAAGCACCAGTAGATGTGTTTGAAGCTAATTTAGCTTCTTTTACAGTTGCACCTTCAACAGTATAGTTTGCTGCTTCTTCTGCTGATGTTGGGTCAACAGTTTTATCAAAGTTTACAATAATGTAACGTCCATCTTTATCTACACCTTCATTACCAATTGTAGCTACTAATTTAGTAGAAGTTGATTCTGAAGAGTTGTTTACAAACTTAACAGATGTTTTTTCTAAATCATTTAAGAATGCATCTTTAAAGTAACCTTTTGCAAACTCAACAGTGTATTCAGTACCAGTTTTTAAGCCAGATACGTTTGTAAGTTCAATTTTAAATGATTTTCCGTCTGTACCATTAGCAGTAATAGCACTTGCAGGAGATGCTAATGTAAGTGATTGTTCAACACCATATTCATCTTTATATTTGAATGATAAATTAGAGCTTCCAACTAAAGTTACTTGTTCAGAGAAGTTTAATACTAAATAGTTTACTCCGCCGATTTTTTGTACAGAATTTGAAACAATTGTAGGAGCTGTTTTATCAGCATTGAATGCAACTAATTTAGAAGTAGCTTCTAAAGTATTACCTGAAAGGTCTGTTGCTGCACCAGCTAATAAATCTAAGTAAGCAGCCGTTTTTTGATCTGCTGCTAAAGTAACAACAAATTTAGTTTTTGTTGTATCACCTGTTTTAGCTTCAACGTTAACGATTACTGTATCAGCTGTAGAGCCATTAAATTTGAATTTAGTTTTATCAATAGTTACTGCTTCATCAAACGTTACTTCAATTGTTCTAGCAGATGTTGCTACAGCTGAAACAACTGTTGGAGCCGTAACATCAGAATTTGATACTTTAACTGTTTGAGTAGTTGGTACAGAAATATTACCAGCGAAATCTGTTAATGAAGGAATAGTAATAGTAACTTCTTTTCCAGCATTTACAGCATTATTATTGTTTACTAAAGTAACTTGGATCGTTTTGCCATTATTAATTAATGTAGCTGAACCATTAATTACTGAAGTTCCATCCGCTAAAGTAGCAGTAATAGAAGCAATATCTTTAGTAGTTACTGATTCAGTTAAGTTAATGTTGAACACATATTTGCTTTCGTTTGTCACGCTCTCAACTGCTGCACGTGTAGTATCTTTAATATTGAATTTAACTTTTGATTCTGGTAATGCTTTTGAACCGTCAGCCGTTAATACAACATCTTTTGTAACTGTTAATACATAGTTACCTTCTAATTTTGCAGCGTTATAAATTGTTAGTGTTTTACCATCTTCAGATAATTCACCAAACTTTGCATCTAATCCATTGTCCGCAGAACCTGCCGCATCAATAGCATATTTAAATGCACCATTTACTAAAGTACCATCTGATTCGATAACTGTAGATTTTTTCACAGCTTTAGTGAATTTAACTTGGATTGTTGAACCGTTAATTGCAGTTACTGAATCTACTGCTAGAGTTGAAGCTTCAACAACAAATGCAGGTGCAACAACTTCGTTTACAGTGTAAACAACTGATTGTTCAGTAGTTTCTTTTGCTGCTACTGTATCAACCGTTAATGTAACTGTTAGTCCATCTTCAGAAAGAACTGCAGCAGAAGGAGTTACTTCTGTAGCTGTACCGCCGTTGATAGCTTGAGTTACTGTGAAATCTTTAACATCAACCGCTTCAGCTTTTTCAGCTAATTTAACAGTTAGTGTACCGTTAACTGCAGTTACTGATTCAACTTTTAGTTCAGCTGGAGCATCAGCAACGTTGATTGTACGGTATAAGAATGAAGCGAATTGACCGCGAGTTACAGTGTCTTTAGGGTTGAAAGTATCAACATTAGAGATACCTAGGTTACGTAAAGCTTGGATTGCTTCGCGAGCTTCAGCTTTAGCAGTAGCTAAGTCAGTAACTGTTAATTCTTCAGCACCTTCAGCAACTTCTACTAAAGTTTTACCGAATACTGCTTTGTAAGCACGGTCTAAAGTAAGAGCCATGTTTTCGCGAGTGATGTCGCCTTTAGCGTTTAAAGAACCATCAGCTAAACCGTTGAATACACCAGTATCTTTAACTAATGCAGCATATTTAACTAATTCTTGGTCGTTAGCATCAACAGCTAAGTCAGTGAATCGAGCTTTTGTTGCATAGTCAGCTGGGATTTCGAAACCTTGAGCTTCAACCCATTTACCTAACATTTTAACAACGTGGCCACGAGTTAAAGTAGCGCCTGGTTTGAATGTGCCGTCTTCGTATCCTTTGATGATACCAGCTTCAACTAATGCGTTGATCGCTTCAGCGTGTGAGTTTGTGTCAGCAACGTCCGTGAATGATGCAGCAGATGCTACAGGAACGATTGCAGATGCTACTAATGTAGCAGTCGCAGCAGTTGCTACGAATTTTTTATATTTTTTTGGTTGGTTAGCCATAATATAAGTTCCTCCTAAATTGTATGTCAAATTATTACTATATTAACTATAGCAGTCTCGTTATGTACGATAACAATTAAAAGTATATTAGTATGGTATTTTAATGTCAATGTGTTTTTCACAATTAACACCAATAGTTTAAAAACATTGTACATATAACCACTTTTATCATGTTCTTTCATAAATATTATTGGTAAATAGTATTTGTCATTGTAATATTTACTATTTAAATATAATGTTTTTCCATTTATAACAACATGTGAAATATTTAAAAATTCTTTAAATATAGTATTTTTTTGACTATAATAGCCACTATACTTACATAATTGTATCGTTCTACCAAAACTTAATGCATTACACGATTCGAACCATTCCATTTTGCTAAAATACGCATTTTTGAAAATAAATAAAGCATGAGTCCATTTGCAATCATGAATGCGATGTAATTTACTTGCAGCTATAGCTGACATTGTAGCGTAGTAATTTACCTCACCTACTCCATAAGCTCAACAAACAAAAAAAACGAAGCAGCTAAATTTCTAGCTACTTCGTACTTGTAATCTTTCGTACTTCTCCATGAACGGAAGAATCGTATCTACTTACCCTATCGAATAGAAATTACAGTCCCAATGGAATGTAACCAGTTATAAAAGTGGCGTCAGTTAATAGAGTGTTCTCAGTAATAGGAGTATCATCAGTTATTAGATTATCATCAGTTATTAGATTATCATCCGTTATTAGATTATCATCCGTTATGAGTGTGTCATCAATTTTAAGAATGTCATCAATTAGAAGACTTTCGCTAGTCATTAGAGTACCATCAGATGTCATAAAGTTCCCAACAGTCACTTTAATTTTTAATTCATTCTTGCCGTATTTTACAGTAATTGTTGTCGTACCTTCAATTTTTTTCGGTCTTACTAAACCATTCAAAACAGAAACCACTTTGTTGTCTTCCACTTTATATTTTGCAGCAATTGTTACATCTTTTTCTGTTACTGTCCCATCTGGCGCTGTTGTTACTTCTGTAATAATTAGTTGTACTTCATGATTAAGGTTCAGATTAAGTTCGTCTTTGCTTGCAAGGAGTGTTACTTCAGGTTCTGTCACAGTCACATCTACTGTGAATTCTACTTTATTGTATACTACTGTGATTGTTGTACTACCTGCTGCTTTTGCTCTCACTAAACCGTTCGTGACAGTAGCCACTTTATTATCTGCTATTTTATACTTTGCAGCACTTGTTACATCTTTTTCAGTTATTTGTCCATCAACTGAAGTGGTTACTTCTTTAACAGTTAGTTGTGCTTCTTGTCCAGCTCCCAATTCAAGTTGTGTTTGGTCTAAAGTAATTTCCACTTTTGGTTCTTTCACAATTACATTTACAACTACTTCATTTTTTCCGTACTTAACTGTGATAGTTGTTTCTCCTGCTGCTTTTGCTCTTATTAATCCCTCGCTTACAGTAGCTACTTGTTTATCTGCTACTTGATACTTAGCGTTTTGAGTGACATTTTTTTCTGTTGTTTTTCCATCTGCAGTTGTTGTGATTTCTTTAACTTTTAGGTTCGTTTCCTTACCAGCTACCAATTCAACATGTGTTTTGTCTACTTCTAATGTCACTACCGGTACTGTCACATTCACATCTACAGTTAATTCATTTCCACCATATTTCACTGTAATTGTAGTATTACCTTCATTTTTAGCTCTTACTAGACCCGTTTTTGATACAGAAGCGACTTTATTATCTGCCACTTTATAAGTAGCAAAATTTGTAACGTTCGTTTCTCTTGTTTTACCATCTGCCCCAGTTACGACTTCTTTAATCGTTAATTGATCTTCTTTCTGAGGCTCTAAATCAATTTGTGTTTTGTTTGCCGTTAAGGTTACAACCGGCTTTATAACCGTTACATTTACCGTTAGTTGGTTTTTACCATACTTCACAGTAATCGTTGTACTTCCAGCTTCTTTTGCTGTTACTAAACCAGCCTTTACAGAAGCGACATTCTCATCTGCTACTTCATACGTTGCAGATTTTGTTACATTTGTTTCTTTTGTAGTTCCATTTGGCAATGTTGTTACTTCTTTAATCGTTAATTGTGACTCTTTTCCATATTCCAACGTGATATCTGTTTTGTTTGACGTTAACGTTACGCCTCGTTCAGTAACCGTCACGTATACAGTTAACTCATTTTTACCATACTTCACAGTAATCTCTGTGCTTCCTGGATTTTTAGAAACGATTAAACCATCATTTACAGAAACTACATTTTTATCTGCTACTTTATACGTAGCTGCTGTTGTTACGTCTCTCTGTTTTGTTGTACCATCTGCTAATGTTGTTACTTCTTTAATGACCAATTTTTCTTCTTTTCCAAGCTCCAAATTGATATCTGTTTTGTTCGAAGTCAATGTTACAACTGATTCTGTAACCGTTACTTTTACATCCAATTCGTTTTTACCGTATTTAATATTAATTGTTGTAGTCCCAGCATTTTTAGCTTTGATTAAACCATCCTTTACAGAAGCAACATTATTATCTGCTACTTTGTACTTAGCAGCTTTTGTTACGTCTTTCTGTTTTGTTGTTCCGTCTGCAGCTGTTGTTACTTCTTTAATGACCAATTGTGCTTCTTTACCCTTTACCAAATCAAATTCAGTTTTGTTTGCAGTCAGTGTCACGCCTGGTACAACAACTACAGGATCCTCTACAGTTACATTTACTTTTACTTCATTGTCACCATGAGTAATAGTAATTGTCGTAGAACCTTGAGCTACTGCAGTTACCTCTCCATTTGCAACCGTTGCAACCTTTTCGTCAGCAACAACATACGTTGCTTCAGTAGTTACGTCTTTGTTTGTAGGATCTCCTTTTTCCGGAGTTGTCGTTTCAGTAACAGTTACTTGACCTTTTTCCCCTGTCTTTAATTTTAGCTCTGTCGGGTTAACTGTCAGTGTTACGACTGCTTCAGATTCTTCTTTTTCATAAATCAATGCTTCTCCAACGTTACCTGCTTCATCTTTCACGATCACTTTCACAGCTTCCATCTCATCTGTTACAGGGAATGTGAATGTGCCATCTTGTGCTAATTTGAATGGAACAGCTGCTGCTTCTTTTCCGTTAATCGTTGGAACATACGAAGCGTGTAGCTTTTCATTTAAATCATAATCCAATCCATAAAAATATAACTCTTCATTATAGTCAAGATATTTATCAACTACTTTACCAGTTGCGACTTTTCCAGCAACCGAACCTGTAATTACTGGTTTTGTTGTTTTAACGAAAATAGGCCCCACATAGTCACCTATGATTCCTGTAGCTGCCTGTGCTGTAAAGTCAATTGTATACAGACCATCTGGAATCTTTGCTACACCTGTTCCACCCCAAGGTCTATATTGACCATTAATATTTAGCGTATACGATCCTTTTGCAAGAGAATTAGCCGCATGTAAATACCCAATGTAGCCATCTCCGTATTCTCCGCCTTCAGGATCCATAATATCCCAAAGCTCAATATAGTTAGTTGCTACATTGCCTGTTATTGTGAATGAAAGTACAGCCGAATCTTTTACACCGTCCCCATTAAAGGATAGGTCTGTTTCAGTAATAGCCATATTCGTAACTTCTGTTGTAGGTGCTGCGGTACTAAAGTCAGCCGCAAATGGCAATGAGATTGCAGAATCTCCACCGTTAATGTGGATATATCCTAAAATTTCCGAACCTTTTGGAGCTGTAGCTTTTGAAGCTGTTAATGTCACATTTAGCAATTGCTCTCCAGCTAACGTAAATGTCGGTTTGTCAACAGTCACTGTAGCATCCCCAAATGACTTCGTAACATCAACCGTCACATTATAATTCCCGCCGCTACCATTTGTATCTTTTACAAGAATTTGTTTCGTAACCGATCTATTTTCTGATAGTGGCTGAGGACCGAATGTCACAGTGCCTTTCAAGTTATCAACAATTGAGCCACTTCCGTCTTGCACCGCTTTATCAAGTGCATAGGCAAGTATACTTGGTCGTGCAGCATCATAAGCGTTCACTCGACCAGCACCTTGAGCGAATACATCATATTTAGATTTATCAAGAACTTTCGCCGTATTCGAAAGTGCCACTTTTACATCAAACGCATTCCAATCCGGATTTGCCTGTTTTACAAGTGCAGCAATACCCGCGATATGTGGAGTAGCCATTGACGTACCTGATTTACGGTCATACGCCTCGTCGTAATTTACGTCAGGGAAATCTGCTTTGTACATCGGAATCGTTGACATAATGTTCGTACCAGGTGCAGTAACGTCAGGTTTAATATCAAAGTTCGGTGTAGATGGCCCACGTGAACTCGAATCGCTTACTTCGTCCCCAGCTGTTTTAGTAGAGCCAAAGTTACCAAACGTAACCGTTCCCGATCCATCTTTTAATGCTGCGCGAATTGCATCACCATCTGTTTGAGACATATCAAACGTTGGTAAGAATTCAAATGAATCCCCTAGGAATGTTCCAGATGCATTTGGAGCATTTGTACCACCCGCAAAGTTATGAATAATTGTTGCTACTGCACCATTATCTTTTGCATGTGCAATTTTATCAACAAATGCAATACTTCCTCGAGAAATCAATGCAACTTTCCCTTTAACATCGATTCCAGTATAATCTTTTGCTTCCCCGTTCCCAGGAATAGCAACAATATCAAACTGGCCTTGAAGTTGTGTTGCTAAATCCTTCCCAAAAGTTGTCCCCATCAATTGCAGTTGTTTCGATAGATTATAACTTCCAACTGTAAGATTGATTTGTCCGTTATACATTACTTCTGGGTTTGTTGTGTTACCAACTGCAATTCCTAAACGAGATGTTGATGGCGTACCCATTGTGCCACGATTAGGACCTGAATTTCCTGTTGCGATAACAGCAATTGTGCCGGCCATCATAGCGTTATTAATAGCAAACGATCCACTATCTGTCTCTGTGTTAGACCCGCCACCTAGTGAAAGGTTAATAATATCCATCTTTTCAATGACAGCTGTATCAATTGCTTTTACAATACCAGAACTAGATCCACTTCCATATGCACCTAGCACACGGTATGCATATAAATCTACTTTAGGTGCAATTCCTTTAATACCATATTCGTTCGCACCGATTGCAGCGATTGTCCCTGCCACGTGCGTACCATGTGACGTATAGAACGCACTTCCTCTGCTATCAAATTCAGGAACACCCGCTGGACGCTCCAAAGGTGAAGTTTCTGAAGCATCATCATCCGCGCGGTTTTTTGTATAAGTTGATGAGTTTGGAATAAAGTTTTTTCCACCTTTATAAATTCCTGCGAACTCTGGATGGTCTGCATCGATTCCTGTATCAAGTACAGCAACTTTAATGCCTTGTCCTTCAAATCCTTCGTTCCAAAGCTTTTCAATTCCTAGGAATGAAATACTTGTATTCATATTCGCATTAACTTGTGTTTCTTTTAGTGGATTAGATGTTGTAGGTGTAGTTGGTTTAGTTTTTAGTGGTTGTTTTTGTTGTTGCGCGTAAACAATTGTGTCAGGCTCTACTAGCGTAATGCCTTGAATTGTTAGGAGTTTGTCTAGATCGTCGGCTTTTACTACTGCAGAAAAACCATTTAATACGGTATCGAATGTATATCCTTCTTCAATATTTATATTATTTATACTTAACTCTTTTAGTACAAAAGCTTGCTGTTCTTGGACTTTCGTTCGCACTTGACTTTCCTGTGCGGAAGAGAACGCTTGACCACTTAAGTTGTGTATGCCTTTTTCAAGGGCTACCGGTTTCTCAGATAGGTGAATAATTACTGCAACGTCTTGATTGCCAGATAGACCTTGTAACTCTTGGTGTAGTTTCGGTCCGCCTTCAAGCACATTTAATTGTTCGGCAATCGCTGCCTTTAATTGCATGGTGCTCTCGTTTTGTGTAGCTGGTTTAAATGGTTTAAACTCATTTGCTGATGCAACATTTATTGGACTAAACAACGAAAAGACCATAGCTAGTACTAAGAACGAACTAAATAATCGATTAATAAGTTTCCTCTTCACTAAATACCCTCCTAGGGACAGATTATTTTGCTACATGAATTTCTTAGTTTATCGACCTTACTTGCTGCTAGTATTCTATAATGAACGCATCCTTTCTAAATATAGAATTTCTATTCTTGTAAATTGGTGCTTTGCCAATGTATGCCCCACTCTACTTTTCTATGACTCAATTCAAATATGCAGTCCTCACAGACCCGTATTTTCAATTTAAGATGCTATCTGCAAAACTGTCGAATCAGACATTTCCCAAATTAATTCAACCCACTCTGGATGATCTATGAAAGGATTGCGATTGCCTTGCCACTTGAAGATAACTTCATTTCGATTTCTCTCAAACTCGTCTACTGGATCCAGTTCATGCCATTCTAATAGAACTGATAGCTTCCCGTGATATGGAGCCGACCCGTTATTAAGCTTATCGTTCAATTCAAGATCTACACGGTCGCCTGCTTCATATCTAGTAGCCATGTAAAATAGCATTCTTGCTACGTCCCCTTTGACACGATCAGGTGGTTCCCAAGAATTTGATTTTTTAAAGCAACCATCACAGCCTTTAACAGGACTTCCACCGTTGTCAAAATCAAGATTTCCTCTGGCACTGTTCACCTGAACATCCGTTGGGCGTAGATGGTGGATATCCGTTCCAGGTCCTTTACTTGTGCCGAAGTTGCCATGGGATTTTGCCCACACATGCTCGCGGTTCCAATCTCCGACATTGCCGCCGTTCCGACTTTTTGAGCGCGACTCATTTGAGTAAAACAAGATTACGTTATTCGCATTATTCGGATCTTCGTCTGTTTCTCGCAACGCTACCCACACTTCTGAATAATCGAGCTGCTTGTGACCTGAAATAATGTCATGAAGAGAAGTTTTAAGTGCCTGTCCTTCTTTCCCAATCGCATCTTTATAGTAGTCATCAGTTGGGTTTGGTGGTAACACCTCATCCGATACCGTTACGCTGAAATTGATTGTGACTGACTTCGCTCTATCGCTTGCCGTGACACCAATGATATGGCTACCTTTTTCGAGCTTAAGCGTTAATACGTCAGTTGTAAGATTGATAGACCCTTTCGTCGCAGAATATAACAGTTTATCTCCGTTTGGATCTGCGAAATGGTCGGAGAGTACTATTGAAAGAGTCTCACCTACTTTCACTTGTTGATTAGCAATTGTTTTTTTGACTATAGGTGCTTCATTATTCGTTGGATTGTAAATTCGTTTCCCATTCGAATCATAAAATACGATATTTTCCGAATTGGCTCCTTCTACATACTCGATTTTTAGGATGTTTTCAGCACCCTTAATTTCTACTTTATTTGGGCCCTCAACAATGATAAGACCCATCGTTGTGCCTTTCATGTCGACTCTTAATCCATTTTTCTTCGGTTGCAAAATAACACGATTCGTTTTGAAACCTTCACCAGTCAGTTCAGCATAATCGCCTTTGAGATAGATGCCTTCCTTCAGCTGTGTAGATGCATCCATATACACCGAGACACTTGGTTCTGCTATCACCACTTGCTTTTTCTTCTCATTTACCAAGTTATACACTTTTCCAATTGGCACCGGCTCCCAAATAACTGGCGAATTGAATCCGATTTGTACTAATATCGGATCATGGTCACTTGCACGCCCCGCCATATCCGTGAAGTCGGCATTAATATGCAATATGTCGATTTCAGTTTGTTCTACTAAATTATTAGATACTAAAATATGATCTAACACTTGTGAATTGCCTTGATAGACATACGAGTAGCGATCAGCTGTCTCTACTTTATTAATCATATTCGTCATTAGATCGCCTTCATGGATTTTTAAGCTATCAGAAAACTGGAAGTCATTGAAGTCGCCGACAGATACGATATTAGCTTCCGGATTTTCCGCTTTAATATCTGCAATAAATCCATAGACAATATTCGCAATTTGTTTACGTTGCACTTCACTACCATAGATTGGAGGTTGTGTCGATCCAAATAATGGCGTATCGCCCGATTTTGAATTCCAATGATTCGCTATGACAATGACAGACTCTCCTTGGAACTCAAACTGTGCCACTAACGGTTTACGACTACTCTTAAACGCTGCATTGTTCGGCTCAATTCTACCTGGATTATGCGTCAATTTGCCATTTTCATAACCTACCGCGGTCGTAGCATTCCCTTGAGGAATCCCTTCCGTTAAAGTCACACGTGCCGGATTGTAAAGGAAACCTACACGAATATTAGCATTCGGTTGTCCACCATCTTCGTTGTTCACCGGATCGATATTGACGTATTCATACTGGACGCCACCCGCATCTTTGATTGCTTGAATCAAACGCTCATAACTTGCAGCTGCCTTTGAATCTCCGGCGTCTGGTCCGTTATTATCCTGAACTTCCGTAACACCGATAATATCAGGATTTTGCATATCGATTGCGAAAGCGCGTGCCAATTTTCTTGCTTTGTCAGCCGTTGTTGTTTTCGTGTTATTCGAGAAATTCTCCAAGTTATAAGAAGCGATTGTTAATTTATCCTCCGCTTTGACAATCGTTGTTTTCTCTGGCGTAGCATTTCCTTTTCTATGCGCTACTTTCATTTCATCCAACGATACGTAAATCTTATAGTTTTGGAATGAATAACCGACCACTCCGGTAATCGGACCATTAAATGCATCCCCTGTTGCCACTTCGAAATCTCGTCCAGGACCATTCGGCTCTAAACGGAACTGAATGCGATTAGCATTTTGGTTGTTCTGTTCTAACAAAACACCGCCATGTAGCGTGTTTGTTGCTGCGCTTTCAAGAACCGTAACTAAATCACCATGCTCTTGAGGTGCAGTCGCTTTCACATTACCAACTTGTACACGCATACCTTCTAAACTCTCCCAAAAGTCAATTGCATCGACATCTGGGTTGAAAATCGCTAAGTAATCACTATCGATATACTCTGTTGGTAAATTAGTTTCATCAATAGTAATCGGCTTAGGTAGTGCCACACCTCTTTTTAGAACAGTAACTCTCCCACCCTGATCATCACGGACATTAATTTGCGTTACTTTCATATCTGTCTGCTGGCGATCATCGTATCCATCAATGGCATATTCACTTACTTTTCCTGTAACAGAGACGAGATCCCCAACTTGAATTGGCCAAGCATTTCGTCCACTGTAAAGAATAATCGCCTCAGACGTATTTGGATCTTTATCGACTAATTCATCTGGCGTTTGAATGTGATAGTACGTAGAACCGCTTAATGTAAATGAATACGTAACTACCCCTTCAATCCCTTCTACTACTTGATTGTCAAATGGAGACGTATGACCCGCACCTTGAATATCATGAATTTGGAGACTTTCAGCTATCACATACGTGTACGTACTCACTTCACTAAAGCGATGATCCTCAGTTTTCACAACCGCTTTAAGCACAGTGTCTTCTGTAATTTCGATTGGAGCTGTATACGCTACACCGTTTTCAATCGGATCAGTTCCATCAAGCGTATATAAAATTTGTGCATTAATCGTTCCAGTAGTTAATGTAATTGTTATCTTGCCAATGAAAGTCCCACTGCTCGGATTCGCTAAAGCAGGTTGGATAATTGTACTATCCACGACAACATCGGCAATGGATCGTGGTATTACTTGATAATCGTTATCGAACTGCTGGACAATGCCTGTGATCGAATCATACGCCGTTCCAACTGATAAACCTAACGAAGCATTTTCGTCTCGAACAAGGAATTCATGCCCATCTGTTGCTACATAATTTGCCCAGCCACTTCCAGCCTGCACATCAGACAGAATGACATTGTGGACTGTTACAAGCTGCGATTCATTCGCTTCCGATACTTCTGCACCTGTGATAACTTTTGGCGTGGGTGCTCCAATATTTTCGACCTTGTCAACAATTGTCGCCCCATCCAGTTGAAGCAATCCGCGGAAATTCGCCAATGTACCAGATAATGTGACCTCATCGCCAATATTCACATTCAAGCTAGTTGGCCTAACAGCAATACCACCTGTCTCATCTTGGACTGAAATTGTATTTTTCAAGATGGCAGCGACAATCCCTTTAATTGCAACGGTTTCACCAACAGGTAGTGCACGCGCATCAGCAATTGAAAGAACATCTATTGGTTCCGGTTCTACTGGTGAAGATCCATCCATTTCATGGAACCCCAAATACTCGAACGTATCTTTAGGATAAACAATCCACTCTTCATCCCTATTAAAAGCATCATTCGGAATTTGATCGCCTTCTATTACTGTAGCTTTTCGAACTAACGTTACATCAGTTCCCCAGTTACTTCTTGCTCCTACTTGTCCAAAAGAATCGATTACGTTGCCGGATTTTTTTAAAACAATGGCATCATCACCATTAAAGTTAATAACACTTACATTATCAAGGTTACCCTTACTTCTTAATTCAGGGGCTGCATCTCGATGATAGATTACATATGTCTCTCCATTGTTTAGACTTCCCGACAAAGCTAGTTTTGCTGTGGCAGTCACCGCACCATTTGCATACAATTCCAGCGAATAGTCACCCAAGTCAACAGCCGTTCCCGTCCCGTTATACAGTTCAAGAGCTTTGTTGAAACTGCTCCCCTCCACATACTCGGAAATAAATAGATCTGAAGCATTTGAAGTACTCATAGCAGTTACTGTTTGTGGAAAGGCTGGTGCTATTAAACTCACAACTAAAATGATAGACAAAATAGTGCTCATATACGCTTTCAATTTCCCGCAGCCCATTAAGGCTATCCCCCTTTCAATATTAATTTGATGAAGCAGCTACTAATCAAGTACAAAACAGGAAATCCAACCTCATAACGATATACCAGCGCTCCCTTTCTATTTAATGGCATCGAATATACAAAAAATTCATATGCCTATATTAATGGTAGCATCGCCAATAGATGAACTCCATAAGACCTTTTGAAACCTTATGAGAGCTTTTAAGATATTTTGGCGATACCATAAAATATATTTCGACAGTAACTTTCCAGTGCTAGTATCACTCACAAAACTTAGACAAATTCCGCCGAATAAGTAAGGTACCTTTGAATCTATGAATCGAATGTTAGGATAGGGGTTATACGGGGATTTCGGTCTGCTTGCGTACACTTTCTAGCGATATATACAAAGAAAAACTAGTAGGACAAACCTTTATTGGCTTGTCCTACTAGTTCTCTATCTTTTTACATTATTTCAACACTATATTGTCAACTCTGACATCCTTACCCTCGCCATCTAAAATACCATTAACAGAGACTGTTACACTCTTTGCTTGTTCAAAAACTTCGCTCTCAGTATATACAATAACTTCCACTTTATTGTCCGCGATTAAACTAATATCAGAAAAACTATAAGCCCATTTACCATCAACTTTCATATCAACAGTAGGGAAATCTGCCATTTTTACATTTTCTGAAAATGATAGAACAATATTATGCTCTAATTTAGCTTCTTCGTACACAACAGCGTTAGGATTATTAATGACTTTTATACTATCTTTTGTTACTTTATCGCCCTTCATAATAAAGCCATTACTGTATTCCTCAATTGATGCTGTTCCATAATAATTTCGTAATGCCGCGAATAGCTCTTCCTTATTTTCATAAGTTCTCGCTTCTTCTTGACCCATTTGAATTTGAGAAGCCTCGATAAATGGTTTTAATAAATCTACAGTCAAAATAATATATTTGTATCCATTTTCCGTTGTATTCGTTGCTAATTCAATTGCACCTTTTGCAAGCGTTGATATATTATCAGTAGTCACATCTGCATCTGATTTTGAAATGCTATACTTCTCTACATACGCCCCAACTGCAGGAGGAATTTCTTTCACTTCATAACCCGCAGCCTTTATCGTTTCAATTAATAATGATCTATCTTCATACTTATGCTCTACTTTATCAATCGTTACAATACTACCTTGCTGTTCTTCTAAAGAATAATGAAGTTCATATAGTAGTAAACTTGCATCTATTGGTGTTGTCTGTAAAGTAACTTTGGTAATCTGTACATTATCAGAAGCTGCTTTCATACTATCAATTTGATCTATTAATGACTGTGTAAATGCATCTACCTCTTTTTGAGATGTGTAAACGTTATTCAATAGATTTCGTGCAGTTTCCAACATTGTTTGTAAAGTATCCCAGACAACCGAAGTATATTGATTCTCATCTAAACTATTCGCTCTCTGAATAGCTGCTTCAAGAGCTGCCATATTTACGGGATTCGTCACAAACCGTTCTAACAATTGTTCTGCGTATGCAATTTGATTAAGTAAACGAGTTCTCTCTACCAATTCCCCTGGCAACTCATTCACTATTGCTTTTACCTTTGCAATTTTCTCAGCTGTTGTGCTTGCCGCTAAACGCTCTGCTTCAGGAAAACCATTATAATCTTCTACAAATAGCCCGTTAACTTCCTTTTCAGCTGTAATAAAAGCATCTACTGCCGTAGCATATTTTTTATTTACATCATCCATCATAGCTCGAATATCTTCAGCATTCGTATATGAATTAGCTCTTAACTGTTCAATATAAGCATTTCTAGTAATTGATAATGTATTATACTTACTAATATACTCATTTAAAGAGTGATCGTAATACATACTGATGTCATTTAACACCCAGTCAAACACGAAATTATTATAATACTCTTCTATATCACTGTTGTTTTTCAAATCATTAATAATCGCTATATTAGCCAAATCACGTGCCTCAATAGAATAATTAGAAGGTTTTATCCATACTTCCTGTGAATAGCCATTTAAACCGATGAATACACGATTTAAAGCTGTACTATCTACAGTTAATGTTGATGGTAATGTTACACTTACTGTTCTAATGCCATCATCCTTTGTTGACCATTTTGGCAACTCAGAGGTAGGTACTGAATATATTTGACTTCCTAAACTAATATATAATTTTTCAAAGTCATACGTTGTAAACTCGTAAACTGGCTTCGCTACAGAGTCTATCGTTAAAATATTCCCATCCACTTTTATATCAAATGCTGGAACATCTCTATATTCATATACATCGATTACGTAAACATCAATTACATTATTTTGTGCATCAACTTTATAAACCTCAATATTATGGTTTTTCCAATCAATGAACTGATCGCCTTTGTTGTATTTGATGGCATTGGATGGTACTTTTTCACCAACTTTCGCAGGTTGATTGTCGCCCATCCAATCCTGTGCAACTTGGCGATATTTAATCGTCGCACCTTCACTATTTAACACCGAAAGCGTAACATAACCGTATTTGCCTTCCACAGGAATCACTTTAGCGGTAATGTATTGTTCCTCATCGTCAATATCGACGTTTACATTGTCTTTCACGTCTTCAAAGTTCTCGATCATGTCTTTAGCAGATTTATCTTCACCACTAGTCGAAGTTGTTTTTCCTACTTTAACATGGTCACCAAGTGTTATATTAGCAGAATCACTAGCTAGTTGTTTAATTGATCCTGTTGTTTTTAAAACAACTTTTTTATCAGTATTAACTTTTACTTGATCAAAGTTCCCTTTACCGCTAATTTGAATATCATCATTTGACTCAATTTCAACTGAAGCAATCGAGGCATTTAACTCAATATTCGTAACACCTTTTGAAATCGTTAGTTTTGGTAAAACAACATCTGGGTCTGTTGTAATTGAACTATTGGCCATAACTAAAAGTGTCGTAATTTTTGATGGTCCATAAATACCTAATTCTAAGTCTTTTTTCGCAATTTCCATATAGGCAACTGTCGAATCTGCAAAGACGATTTTTAATCGTGTAACTGGATTTTCAACTAACGGAACCGTCACACCTTTACTGTAACGCGCAACCGCTTTTTCTTCTTCAGCTAATACTTTGCCTTTGACATCTACTTTTTCAAAATTAATGCTTGTTTTAACGTTATTTGTAATCGTTACATTCCCTGCAACAACTAAGTTTTTAATAACAAGTTGATCGCCATTTACTACGAGATTACCTGTAACAGCTAACCCTTTACCATCAACTACTTGGTTAGATGAATTTAACGCTAGTGAATTAACTGCTGTTATAATTCCATTTGTTAATGTTGCCGTAATATCCGCATCAATTAAGCTTTCGCTATTTGTAGAGAAAAATGCTTTTACATTACTAGCTATAGAATATTTTGCGCCATTTATGATAACTGTTGCACCATCAGTAGTTGTTACTTTTCCAGTGACTGTAGCAATTGAAGGCTTTTCAACGCTTGGCGGAGTAGGCGTTGAGCCATTTACCTTTTCAATATTACCGATAACAGCAGAGTAGTTCGAGATGTATGATTCTATCCCTACGTTTTTTGACGTAATAATATTATTAACTTTTGTTGATAGTCCTAACTGAACCGCCGCTTTTGCATTTACAAATGATAATGTTGAAACTGTACCTACAATATTTAGGTGTAGCGGTTTTTCAGATTCTACAACTACAGTGCTCACGTCACCCGTTCCATTTATTGTTGCTTCTACATCTTGTTGAATTGTTAATTTTTCTAACGATTCATTGAAGGAGAATTGCTTTACCGCGCTCGTTAAAATTACTTCGCTTTTAAACTCAATCCCTTTGAACTGTACATAGTTTGAAGCAACCGTTACAACACCACCAAAGCTCACTTTTGAAGACGTAGTAGCAATTGACTTAGTTGATGCAGCTGCATCGGAAGCACTATCTTTTAAAATAACCGGCTGCTCTTTTGTTCCTTGTGCAGTAATTGTTAATGCTTTTACATCAACAATTTTGCCCGATTCTACAGTTGCAGTAATTTGAGCTTTTTGTAATGCTGCTGCATTATATGGAGCAAACACTTGCTGTAAGCTTTCAGACACTTCATATGTCCCGTTATCAAGTACTAATTTACCTTCTTCTACCCCAACAATTGTCGACTGAATTGTATTAGGGTCTTCAGTCGGTGCTTGTTTTGCATTTTCTGCACGCACTACAAACGATGCCATTTGTCCACGTTTTACTGCTGCACTTGGTGAAAACGTTGTGCTTGAAGTACCTTCTGTAATTTTATAGTTTAACAATGTTTGGATAAATGTTTTATAACCATTTTGTGCTGACACATCGGTAAATGGCAATTTTACTTCACTAGCTTCCTCTAAGCCAAACGCATTGACGATAATTTTCGACATTTGTCCGCGTGTTAAAGGTGCACCTGGTTTAAAAGTACCATCTTCATAACCGTTAATAATGCCTTTATTAGCTAATGCATTGATTGCGCCAATATACTCTAAACTAACTGGTACATCTGTGAACTTTTGTTCTTTTGAAGATGTATCTAATTGTAATGCGTTAGCTAATATTTTCGCTGCCTGTCCACGTGTTAACGTAGCATTTGGGCGATATGTATTGTCCTCATACCCTTTAATAATTCCGCGCTCTACTAAATTTTGAATCGCTTTGTAATGAGAACTGCTTGGAGATACATCAGTAAAAGACGTATTCGCACTCGCTACTGGTACGACAACTGATGCTGCCACTGTTGCTGCTGTAAAAGCTGCTAATGTTTGTTTTTTCATTCTTTCCATCCTCTCAAATAAAACAGGAATACGAAATTATATTACTCACTATTATCATAAAAATTAGTAATTTTTTGATTCATATTCACGATTAGACATTATACTATATAACTATAATATTTATATATATAGGAAAATTTTAACGCTGTGTTGTCATAAAACAAAAAAAATCACTAAATTTCGAGATAAATTTCCTAGTAAAAAAAACACCTACCCGAGTGATTTAGCAGATGCTCTAAATATTTGAATTTGTTTAAATAATGCTTTGCTTCACAACTGAAAGCATTCACTTTTAAAATAGTCTCTATTATAGGGTACTAAAATCTATATAATTTTTTATGTCATACACAAATATAAAAACCGTAGAATTAGAAAAACCCCGAACAAGTCCACTTTCTTCAAGTGTCCACTATTCGGGGTTAAGTTCATTTCTGAATGATTACAAACCTATACCACTGTAACCGCTCGGAGTAATCATAATTTCTCATATCACATTCCTTCTAAATTAAAAATAGCCCTAATCCCCCGAAAGGAATTAGAGCTGGATAAGTTAGAATCACTTTATTCGGAATAAGATAAGGTAGAATTATTGGTTGATACGGTATTTAAAGATAAAGCTCTGCAGAAATGTTACTACCCACAGTGCCGTACCTAATCAATAGCAAATCTTAATATAAAGCCTGGAGTAACAGAAAACGTTTCCTTATCTTTATTTTGTAAAAGTATAAGTAATTGTATCTAGAACTTCCTCTTTACCTTGCTGCAATACTTGAACCGTAATTGTATATGTTCCTACCATTAGCTCATCTAACGGTTGTAAAGTCATCTCAATTGTTCTAAGATCATTAGCATTAAAACCAACTGTTTTAGTTCCAACAGTATTATTCTGAATTAAACCGTAAAATACATAGTTACTACCACCAGGATTAGGCAAATTTGTTACTTTACCCCCACCATCTCCATTCCAGTCAGCAAGTTCTCTTAACGAACCATCCATATCATTTACATCACCGGAATTAGTTTTCAATGTCATACCACCAATTTTGTTGTTTCCGTCAGATATAGTTTTAAATACTTCTGCAAACTTTTTGATAGCGTCTCCTTGCTTAACTTGGAATCGTAAGTAAACTCCATCAGTATAATAATTATAACCACCTGGCGAACCAGATATTTCAACTCCTTCATTACCGATTCCTAAACTGGAACCCCAATTAAAAGAAGTAGAAAATACTCCGTCATTCTCTACCAACTCCTCACCTTTTTGCAGATGGGATAATAAGTTGTTAACCTCTTTAAATCTATTTGCCGGATCAGTAATAATCCAAGCATCGTTATCTAAAGTAAACGTGACCTGAACTACTTCACCAGCAATTGATAGTGGGATTTTTACAGTTTGGACTGTTTCTGCTCCTGGAGCAAAGGAAATAGTCAATTTAATTCCATCTTCTGAAATTGAAGCTGTTACTCCGTCGGTATTAATAAAATCAATAGTCCCATTTTCACCAATGGACTCAGAGAATGTGAAGATGACAATATTTGCAGAATCTCCCGTGGCCACACTGTAAGTGACTGGCACTTGTGCTTCGTATGCTTTCGCCGCGATTGATCCTGTTACTACTACTGTTGTCGTATTGTCATCTAAAGTAATCGTTACTTTAAATGATCCCTTTGTACCCGCTGGAGTAGTTTCAGTACCATCTACTGCTGCTTC